>NZ_JAKGCR010000050.1 GCF_022668875.1 Domibacillus sp. PGB-M46
CTTCCTCTTCATTTTTTTCATTCTGTTTTTCCGTCTGAGCGAAAGGTTCTTCTTCCTGCTCATTCGGTTCTTCCGAGTTGTTGGAGAAAGCTTCCCCTTCATTTTTTTCATTCTGTTCTTCCGTCTGAGCGAAAGGTTCTTCTTTCTGCTCTTTCGGTTCTTCCCAGCCGTTTAAGGAAACTTCCTCTTCATTTTTTTCATTCTGTTCTTCCGTCCGAGCGAAAGGTTCTTCTTTCTGCTCATTCAGTTCTTCCGAGCTGTTGGAGAAAGCTTCCTCTTCATTTTTTTCATTCTGTTTTTCCGTCTGAGCGAAAGGTTCTTCTTCCTGCTCATTCGGTTCTTCCGAGCTGTTGGAGAAAGCTTCCTCTTCATTTTTTTCATTCTGTTCTTCCGTCTGAGCGAAAGGTTCTTCTTTCTGCTCTTTCGGTTCTTCTGAGTTGTTTAAGGAAACTTCCTTTTTATTTATTTCTTTCTGTTCTTCCATCTGAGCGACAGGTTCTTCTTTCTGCTCTTCCGGTTCTTCTGAGCTGTTTAAGGAAACTTCCTTTTTATTTATTTCTTTCTGTTCTTCCATCTGAGTGGAAGGCTCCTCTTCCTGCTCTTCGGTTTCTTCAGTATCAGCAAGCTCATGAACACCTGGGAATATATTGATAATGCATGCATTTTGCACAATTATTTTTTCTTCCCCACTAATGAGAATAAGATGGTCATCAAAGACCCGGCTTAAAAAGCCTGTAACAAACTGATCGTTATAACAATTGATTGTTACCCAGCTATACTTACACTGTTCTAAAATTTCATGAAGCTGTTCCGCCTCTAAATAATTCTTAGTAACCGTATTTGTCTGCATATCTTTTGCATTTTTTGAAACAGACTTTATCTGCGCGAGGTGATGGTAAATGTATTTTTCTTCTGTAATTTGTAAAATTAAATAATCTTTTTTTACATCGACCATTATTCCTTTTATAAGTATCCCATCATTTGAGAAGACACCTACCGAATAACCAATAAATGGTCTAAGTGCATCAGAAAAAAAAGGGCTCGACATTTCTTCCCCCCCTCACAGGTTAAAAACCCTTTTATCAAACAAAAGTCCCTTTGAATGAAGAGAATATGACATAATTGCTTATCCCATTCCTCATTTCAAAGAGACTCCGATTTCTTTTTTTATGATGATTGCTACGAATAATTATTGCTTTCTGTTTATTGAGTTTCTTCCTCTTTTTCTTTCTTATCTGATCCTTTCTTGTTCTTCTCATCCTCTTTTTCTTTTTTATCTTTATCTGGATCCTCAATTTTCAAATCGTAACTAATGTTTTTAATATGGAACGTCGATACACGAATAACTTCTTCATTATAAACAATTGTGACATAATCATCATTAATCTCATCGAGTACGCCTTGATATTTTTCATGCCCGCCCCGATTAATTGTCACCCATTTATACTTTAAATTGTTCAAAACGTCTGTGAACACTTTTCCAGCGATATACGTAAAATCTTCAGGAACAAGGAGGTTGAATTCGAGACCTTTCTTCGTATTGTCCGTTAAGCTTTTAACATGGTGGCCTTTGTAGTAAAGAACACCATCTTCTTTTGTAAGAAGCACAAAGTAATCCTCTTCTACTGCAAGCAATTGTCCAACTCGAGAATCATGGCCGCCTCTATTGACCTTAACGACTTTACCAACTAATGAACTTAAAATTTCTTTATTCATTCGTCTACTCCTCCTGTTTTAGAAAGTTCCCTGTAATTATATGCAGAAACCAAGAGAAGGTACTGCTTCAATCGTCGGTAGATCGTATTTTTTAAAATAGAACCGATAAAGTATTTTATTCTTTAACATTCAATGCTCTGTATATTCTCAGACATAAAAAAACATTTAGTTTGCAGAAGTATAAATAAACAAAAAAAATCGCTTAGGAGACAATAATTTCTGTCTTCTAAGCGGTTTTTTAACTAAAATCTAATTTCGTTAATTTAAAATAGACTTTTTTGGCTTTGTGCTACATACCCACTTTGTTCTGCACCAAATTTCATTGCCTGTGAGAATGAAGCACTGTTAAAAAACTCATTAATAATTGCCTCGTCTGAATGAGGAATATGCTTTCCTGCTACGATTTGACAGCCATTGATGCAGCCACTCGTAAGCAGGATAATGTCGTTCGGCCTGCTTTCCTCAAGTGACCGGATCACACCTTCCCGTCTTGTGGCAGCCGTCAAAATGAGTTCTTTTGGATTTGAAAACCCACTGACTACACGTCCAATAATGTCGTTTGGATTATGGGGTCCCGGGTGATCTACCGTTACGACGATTACCTCTGCTTTTCCTTCTGCCGCCTGTGCCATTTTGGGCATTTTCCCAAAGTCTCGAATGCCAATGCCCGCGATCATCGCAATCAAGCGAGCATGTGGAATACGCCGTACTTCAGTTAAAATTTGATCAAGAGCTACGGGCGTATGAGCATAGTCTATAATGACTTTCCGGTTGTCCGGTCCGTGAATCACTTGAAAACGGCCCTCTACCTGTTTCATGTTTGGCAGAACAGAAACGATTTCTTCCATACTGATTCCAAGAGACAAAGCGGCTGCAACCGCTGCTGTAAGGTTTCCGGCATTATATTCTCCGTAGAGCGGTACGGATATCGCATATGGCTTCCCGGTATACAACAGTTGAAATGTCATGCCTTCCTCATGATGCCGGCAGTCTGTCCAAATTAAATCAGCTCCTGACAGCGGTTCGCGGCTGTACGTAATAAGACGGCCTTTAGCTGCTTTGAGAATATCCTCTGACATGCCTGCATCATCCAGATTCACCACACCGACTGACGACTGCTCAAAAAGCTGCAGCTTAGACTGCTTATAATGCTCCATTGTTTTATGATATTCCAAATGCTCTTCTGAAAAGTTGGTATGAATGGCTATATCAAATAAAATGCCTTCCACCCGCTTTTGGTCGAGTGCAATAGAAGAAACCTCCATCGCTGCCGCTTCATGATTCGACCTGTGCAGTTCCTTAAAAATAAAATGAATGTCTGAGGACATTGGCGTAGTCGGTGTGCTTTTGTTGTATGGCATTTTTTCAGCTGCTTTCCAAATCCCGGTTGTCCCGAGCATGCCGCATGGAATATGAAGCAGGTTGAATAAACTTTGCACATACGTAGCCACTGTCGTTTTACCGTTTGTGCCCGTGACTCCTACTTTGATGAGGCGTTCCTGTACATGTTCATAAAAATAATCCGACACATGAGCCATAGCCGCACGAGAATCCGTTACTGAAACGAATGTAACAGCTGGAAACCGCTCGTGAAACGAATGAAGAATCTCTTCATCGGTGCCAATTACAGCAGATGCACCGGCATCAATCGCCTGCTCAATATAATCATGGCCATCTGTGTTCTCCCCTGCGATAGCAAAAAAAGCAAAACCGGGCTTTACTGCCTGTGAATTGTATGTAACTCCAGAGATGTCAGGACGGGACGGGCCAAAAAGATGGATGGCAGAAACAGCAGGTAATTGTTTAAATGGAATGTGCATGGATCGTTCCTCTCTTCATTCGTCTTTTTTAGACTTACTTCCCAGTTCAGACTTCCCCTACTCCTTTTGTGAACAGTTTGTGTGCTTTTTCTTTGTTTTTTGACACCTTTGTGATCTCAAAGCGGTTTTCATTCGTTTTGTTTTCAACAGTGGTATAGTATTTATGAACCATTTATGAATTGAGGTGAATCAATTGAAAAAAATATTTGTTTTCCTTTTTAGCTTATTATTTCTGTTTTCGCCTGCTGTATCCGCCCATACGGGATTGGAAAGTTCTTCTCCTGCGGACGGGGACACTGTAAAAGAGCCGATTCAGGATCTTTCTTTGACATTTGAAACGCCAATTGAACAGGGAAGCAGCTTCACACTGAAAAATGAAACCGGAGAGGTTCCGCTTGAAAAGGTTCAAGTACAGAACAATGTATTAAGCGGGTCCGCGGCGGAACCGCTGAAAAACGGTTCTTATACGATTGATTGGCGGATTGTCGGTGAAGATGGGCACTTAATCGAAGGAACCTATGGATTTACGGTTGCAGCCGAGCAGGCGGAAGAGCCGGCGGAGGAAACAGCGCCGGAGGAAGAAGTAACAACAGATCAAACAGAGGAACAACCCGCTGCTGATGTACAGCAGGAAGAAAAAGGATCCTCTTCCTCCATGCCGATTATTATCGGTGTGATCGTAGCTGCCGCATTGCTGGCCGTTATTCTGCTTATGAGAAAAGGAAAAAAATAATGGCTGTGCTTTATGCGTCGGAAACCCTTTTATACAGCTGTTTTTCTTTATTAATGGGCGCTTTCCTTATACAGCTTGTTCCTGCGCATAAAAAGCCAGCGATTCTCGTTCGAGAACGCTGGCTTTACGGGGCTATAGCCGGTGTCGCTCTTTTTGCTTTTGTGCCGGCAGCTGTATTGATTCTGGAACTTGCGGCAGGAAGCGGCGTAATGTCTGTGGCACAAACGGTCATTCTAGGATTTACGGTCGGGAAGGCTTGGGCATTCACTCTTGCTGTTGCACTTTTTTTCGCACTGTACTTGTTTACATTTCCTGTTTTAACAGATAAACGTTTTACAGCTGGCGGACTCGGTTTTATTCTTTTGCTGATTGGCTCGATCAGCTGGTCGAGCCATGCCGCTTCTTTAACCGATTGGACCGGTGTCCTTTCCCATGCTGTGCATTTTACAGCAGTATCCGTTTGGGCTGGCCTGCTGCTTATGGCTGGCTGGTTTGCACGTGATGAAGCAAACTGGCTCGCTTTTTTAAAATGGTTTTCGCCAGTAGCTGCTATTTGTTTGTTATTCACCGCTCTGTCTGGCTTTTGGATGATGACCATCATTTTAGACGTTCGTGACTATGCAAATGACTGGTCACTTAATTATGGGCAGGCACTTTTAATCAAGCACTTACTGGTTCTGCCGATTTTGCTGTTTGCGTTTATAAATGGGTTTCTTTTCAAACGAAAACTGCAAGAGCGCCGGGACGTTCACCCAAAGCCCTGGATAAAAGCAGAAAGCCTTATTTTATTATTGATCTTTGGCACAACAGCGTTTCTTGGCCAGCAAGAGCCGCCTCACGCAGTCAGCGAAGGCCGTTACTCACCGTTATTCGCTTTCTTTTACAACGGCTCCCTGCCGTCTGCTTTGCCGCTGCAGCTTGGCTGGTCACCATTAAATATGCTATTTATGTTTCTTGCCCTTGTTTTTTTAGCAATTGGCTTTTGGGGATATCGGAAAAAAGAAGCGGGCATTACATTTTTCATGAGCATGCTGCTTGTTTTTTCTCTTTATCTTGCCTTGATTACCGGTCTTTCATCTTAAAAACCGCCTTAGCAGAGGCGGTTTTTTATTATCAGCCTCCTCTTTTTCTCTCCCTGCCTCTCTATTGTTAGATTTTCTCACAATGTTTTTTCATTATTCGAAGCTTTATACGAACCTCTTTTCAGTGAATTGAATACTGTTTAAAACACATAATAAATACGGTAATAAAGCGCTAGTAACCGATTACAAGATTTCCGTTATAAACAAAGAGCATTTCCCTTTTGTATTTTTCCACAAATGATCTTCATTTTTTTTAACATTCAAAACGATGTCATTTTTTTCTTTTTCTCCTACAATAAAGGCAACAAATACGAGAGGATGATCGTGATGTTGATTGGGATCCCAGCTGAAATTAAAAATAATGAAAACCGTGTGGCTATTACGCCGTCAGGAGTTGCCACACTTGTGGCCGCAGGACATGATGTCATGATCGAAAAAGGAGCCGGCTTAGGAAGCGGATTTACAGACGCAGAATATGAACAGTACGGCGCTCAAGTACTTGATTCAGCAGGAGATGTTTGGAACCGTGCAGATATGGTGATGAAAGTAAAAGAACCGCTTGCTTCTGAATATCAATATTTCCGTAAAGACCTTCTTCTTTTTACTTACCTCCACCTTGCAGCTGAACCAGCACTTACAAAAGCGCTAGTCGACAGCGGTGTAACCGGTATTGCTTATGAAACCGTTACAGCAGGCGGCACGCTGCCTCTCCTTTCACCAATGAGTGAGGTTGCCGGTCGAATGGCTACGCAAATCGGGGCTCAATTTTTAGAAAAGAATAACGGCGGAAAAGGCGTTCTGCTCGGCGGTGTTCCAGGGGTAAAACGAAGCCGTGTAACCATTATCGGCGGCGGTATGGTTGGTACAAATGCAGCCCGCATTGCCGTTGGGCTCGGAGCAGACGTTACAATCATTGACTTAAGCGCAGATCGTCTTCGCCAGATTGAAGAAATCTTTGGCGCAAGTGTTCAAACTCTTATCTCAAATCCATTAAACATCGCTGAATCTGTAAAAGAATCCGATCTTGTTATCGGTGCCGTTTTAATTCCGGGTGCTAAAGCGCCGAAGCTGGTAACAGAAGAAATGGTAAAAGCAATGTCACCAGGCTCGGTTGTCGTGGATGTAGCCATTGACCAAGGAGGTATTTTTGAGACAGTAGATCGTATTACAACTCATACAAATCCGACTTATGAAAAACATGAGGTTGTTCATTATGCTGTAGCAAATATGCCAGGAGCAGTTCCGCGTACCTCTACCATTGCATTAACCAACGTTACGGTACCTTACGCCCTTCAAATCGCAAATAAAGGCTTTGAGCAGGCTATTAAACAAAATCCAGCCCTTGAAAGCGGTGTAAATACGTATGGCGGCTATGTAACCTTTGAAGCCGTTGCGCGTGATTTAGGCTATAAGTTCAAAAATGTGAAAAGCCTGCTGGATTCACTAACGGTTTAAATAAAAAAAGCTGCCTCCAGCACTGGAGACAGCTTTTTCTTTTATAAGGACAAGTACTAATATTTATTTATATATAAAAGCAGCTTCTATTTCGAAAAGAAACAGAAGCTGCTTTAAATGATACCGGCGGCCGGGGTCGAACCGGCACTCCCGTGAAGGAACTGGATTTTGAGTCCAGCGCGTCTGCCAATTCCGCC
>NZ_JAKGCR010000051.1 GCF_022668875.1 Domibacillus sp. PGB-M46
ATTTAGTCTACTATATTGAAAATATCTCATGTATCTAGAGTAAATAACTATTATATTTTATCATCTTTGGCGAGAACACCCCCCCACTTCAGGCTTGCTAAGTGGTGGATGAATTGCTGCTCTTTCAGTCATTCTTTTTTCTTGAAAGCTCTATTGCTAAAATGGTATATTAGGTATAAAACAAATGTTCGGTTGATGAGAAAAATGATAAAAACCAAAACAAATGAAAAACAAAACCTTCATTACATTTCTCAATAAAAGATTCAACACTGTATTGTTCAATTTCATCTTTTCCGCGGATCTTCAGCTGCTTTTCTACTCCTAGCTCTAGTGTGTATCCCAGCCTGCTTTTCGAATGAACCGATAGCCGGACATGGTTTTGTAGCGGACTACAAAATCCTTGATTGTTCTTCCCAATGCGTGGCCGGCATGCGGCAGACCATTGGAAGTAGGCGGCCCACAAACGTTTCCTAGCCTTCCCTGTTTGTAATGGACAGACGAAATGTCCCTTTCTTTTTCCATACTGTCCTGATCCGAGTTTCTCTTTCAAATGCCGTCTCTTTCATTGGTCTCACCTCGTTTTTTAGAATTAAAAAACCCGATTCTGATGCTGCGCAGAATCGGGTTTATAAACAAATAAACACGGATAAAAAGAAAAAAACCATTAGTGGTGGTTTTCCTTTATCTCTCACTACGTACCATCATACGCGTTCTTTTTAACGACAGAAATCCGTCAAAGCTTAATCTGTGTTCAGCTTAGCTTCGCGGAGAGGATTTTCACTGTGGTCTTACCGTTGACTCTCAGCAAATCGTCAACTCTCTGTAGATAAGATGGTCACAGCTACTCTTTCTCGTCATCGAATTCTCATATTTTGTTAATAGTTATTGGCTGCCTTACGCTCCATATTCTCTGTTGTCAACAAAATTCAGAAAACTTATTCCTCCATCATTCGACATAAGCCGACTTTTTTTCCTCATTGTGGTATAGTGATTAAAAAAACGGACAGGTTACTTCATAAGTGAATCGGCAATACATTCTTTACTGCCTGCCTGTTTAAAGCGCATACATTAGGTATCTTACCATTCTGCATTCCATGAAGGAGTTAGGGCGACATGTACTTCTCTATGACTTTGCTGGCCATACCGTGGATTATTGCTTTGTGGCACCTTCATCCAAAAGATAAGCAGCTGATCCCATTGATTGCTCCTTTTGCTGCTGTTGTAGCTTTTATTGTTAATGGGCTGGGTGTGTATTTTGGTTTTTGGCGTTTTTATCCTTTTATTGAACTAAATGTTTTCGCTACGTATCCCTGTAATTTAGGCATCTTTCCTGTTCTAGGCTGCTATATGATTTACTTTGTTCAAAAAACAAAGCAGCCCTATGTGATTGTTTTTGGAATCGCTCTGTTCACAACGCTTCTTGAAGGGCTGTTCCTTTTAATGGGTAAAGTTGTATACGGAAATGGGTGGAATCTTTTTTGGACCTTTATTTCGTATCTCCTGCCTTATCTTTTAGGATACTGGTTTTATTTGTATTTACAAAAGCTGAGCATCATCAAAAAGAAGTAAACGTTACTTCTTTTTCAATATATTCTTTTTTGTGTATAAATTACCACAATAAGGTTCATACTGATATTGTTAGTTTCAAAACCTAACTCCTATAGAACCGAAACCATTTCGCAGCCAGGCTTTCCGCCTGGCTGTCTTTTGTCGTTTGTTATTATTCAATGATAACAAATAGGAGTAACCCCATATAAAAATGCTGAATCACATGAGAAGTGTATAGCCAAAGTTCTCGCACAGAAGGGAGCCTTTACTTTAGTTTCATCCATTTTCTCTTAAAAAACATGCTTTTCACGTTATGGATTTTCAGAACGCTCTCATGATGATGTGATTTTTACTATACAAATATAGTTTATAATTCGATGAATAAGTTATCAAATAAATCAAAAAATAAATAATATTTTGTCTATTATGGTTGCCAGAATGATAAATGAATGTATATTATTAGCAATAGAATCTTTTTGAAGCTTATGCATAAAATAACGTTTCCCCTATCCTTATGGACTTGATAAGTGAGAAACCAAAAAGTGGAGTGTGTAGTAATGGAAAGTAAATTTGCTAAAAGAGCGAGCCGGGTTAAGTCTTCAGAAACGCGCGAAATCTTAAAGGTAACGGAACGGCCAGAGGTTATTTCCTTTGCTGGAGGTCTACCGGCGCCTGAACTGTTTCCAGTTGAAGCATTAAACGCAGCCTGTGAAGCTGTACTGAAAGAAGACGGGCCGGCCTCTCTTCAATACAGTACAACGGAAGGCTATATTCCCTTAAGAAACGCGATCATCAAGCGTATGAATGCCATCGGCATTCAGGCTTCCCTAGAGCAGGTGATCATTACATCCGGTTCACAGCAGGCGATTGACCTGACAGGGAGACTGCTTCTAGATGAAGGAGATACTATTCTTTGCGAAAGCCCCACCTATCTGGCTGCGATCAACGCCTTTAAAGTGTATGATGCCAACTTTGTGGAAGTAGATATGGATGAAGACGGTATGATCATGGAAGCGTTGGAGAAGCAGCTGCAGCTGCATCCTAACGCTAAGTTTATCTACACCATACCTGATTTTCAAAACCCGACTGGCCGAACAATGAAACTCGAAAGACGAAAAAGAATAATCGAACTTGCCAATCAATACAATGTGCTCATCGTGGAAGACAATCCATATGGAGCGGTGCGTTTTTCCGGTGAACCTCTCCCTCCAGTCAAACATTTTGATACAGAAGGCAGAGTCATTTATTTAAGCACGTTTTCAAAAATCTTCACGCCGGGACTTCGGCTTGGCTGGATCTGTGCCGACGAAGGTTTTATTGAAAAATACGTAGCGTTTAAGCAGACCGCTGATTTGCACTCTGACAGCTTTGCTCAGCGAATTACCGCAAAATACATGGAGCTCTATGATATAGAAGCTCATATTGAAAAAATTAAAGCAGTATACAAAGAACGATGCACCACAATGCTTGACTGCATTAATCATTTTTTCCCTAAAAGTGTCTCTCACAGCAAGCCTGAAGGCGGATTGTTTATTTGGGTCGAGCTTCCGGATTCAGTTGATTCAAGGAAAATCTTTTTAGAATGTTTGAAAAATGATGTAGCATTTGTGCCAGGTATTCCTTTCTTTCCAAACAGCCAGCAAAAAAATACACTGCGCTTAAATTACTCTAATATGCCGAAAGAGCGGATTATAGAAGGAATGAAGCGCTTGGGAGAAGTGCTTCAGCGCGAACTGCAGGAAGAGCCTGCTTCTTAAAAAGCTCCATAAACGCATTATATATGCAAAAAAGCACTTAGACTTTTGCCTAAGTGCTTTTCTTTTTATGTTTATTGATACACAGGGTACTTTTTAGGCTCCATCACAAATGCCTGTTCTACATCATACACTTCTTCCACATAAATCTGGTGCCAGATCATAAACACAAGAATCGTCCAGATTTTACGGCTGTTGTCTTTTTTATTGCCGACATGCTCCTGTAAAAGGTGCAGAACTTCCTGCTTATTGAACAAATAGTCGGTTCCGCTGACTTGAATTAAGTTCACGGCCCAGTCGTATAATTCATCTTTCAGCCAGTGGCGGATTGGTACCGGGAATCCTAATTTTTTACGGTTTACAACATGATCCGGCACAATACCTTCCGCTGCTTTGCGCAGTACATACTTCGTTGTATTGTTTTTAATTTTTTGGTCTGTCGCAATGGATGACGCTACGTCAAATACTTTTCGGTCTAAAAACGGCACGCGCAGTTCCAGCGAGTGCGCCATCGTCATTTTATCGGCTTTCAGTAAAATATCTCCCCGAAGCCACGTATGAATGTCAATGTTCTGCATTTTCGTAACTGCATCATAGTCAGCTGATTGGCGATAAATAGGGGCAGTTACATCTGTATAACCCATGTTCGGCTTGTATTGGGACAGCAGGGCTCTTTTTTCCGCTTCTTCAAACATTTTCGCATTTCCGATATACCGCTGTTCGAGCGGTGTCGCGCCACGCTCGATAAAGCTTTTTCCCTTGAAGCCGTCCGGCAGAATACCGCTCAGTGCTTTCAGTGCGCCTTTCATCGGTCCTGGAATCGATTGGAATATGCGCAAAGATTCCGGCTCACGGTAAATATTATAGCCGCCGAACAGCTCGTCCGCTCCCTCCCCGGATAGCACTACCTTCACATGTTTCCTCGCTTCACGTGCTACGAAGTAAAGCGGAACGGCCGCAGGGTCTGCCAATGGATCATCCATATGCCAGATGATCCTAGGAAGCTCCTGTACAAATTCCTCCGGCGAAATAATATGGCTGATATTTTCTAAACCGAGCGCATCCGCTGTTTCTTTTGCTACATCTACTTCACTGAAGCCATTGCGTTCAAAGCCGACTGAAAAAGTTTTTAAATCCGGATTTACCTGCTTCGCCAGTGACACGATAAAAGAAGAGTCAATTCCACCTGATAAAAAGGAACCAACCGGCACATCACTTCGCATATGCACGTTGACAGAATCAATCAGCACATTGCGAATGTCTTTAATAATCTGGTCTTCCGTTGACTTAATCGGGCGGAATGTCGGTTTCCAGTAAGATTGGATCTTCATGGCTTGTCCAGGTTTTTGCGTAAAGAAATGGCCAGGCTCAAGCTTTTTCACGTTTTCGGTCATCGTATCAGGTTCTGGAACGTACTGGAAGCTTAGGTAGTGCTGCAGAGACTTGGCATCTAATTCGCCTTTTTGTGCCGACAAAATGCTTTTCTTTTCAGAAGCAAAGTACGTTTTTTCTTCCTGCTCAAGGTAGAAAAACGGCTTGATACCAAAATGGTCGCGCGCTCCAAAGATCTGCTGTTCTACCTTGTCCCAGATCACAAAGCCAAACATTCCTCTCAGTCTCTTCACGGCTTCTTCCTTCATATCGCTATATAAAGCAATGATCACTTCTGTATCGGATTCCGTCGCAAACTCGTATCCTTTTTCCATTAATTCTTTCCGAAGTTCAACATGGTTGTAGATTTCTCCATTGAAAATAATCCAGTAACGGTCGTTTTCATACGAAAGCGGCTGGTGTCCACATTCAAGATCGATGATACTCAGCCGTTTAAACCCAAACTGCACATGATCTTCCATAAAGTAACCTTCATCATCTGGTCCTCTATGGGTAATCAAGGCATTCATTTTTTTAAAGTTTTCTGCCATTTCTTCTGTTTGTCTATATGGCCGTGCGTGCATACAACCCACAAATCCGCACATACATTACACCTTCTTAGATAAATTTAATAAAATATTGTTTCCAGCTTTATATACGACAACCCTTTATATAATTCTTTTTTTTGGATGAAGGAAAGTCTGTATTAACTGTACTAATATAAATAATACAGTTAATTTCACGAAAAAGCAAAGATTTACCAGAGTGGATCATTATACCATGAAAACGAACAAATTTGTATAAGATCCTTTATCTACCTTTCCACCATTTCAAAGTCTATAAACGGGGATAAATGACACCGGACAAGGGATGACAAAAAGCCTGTTTTCCTTAGAAAACAAGCTTTTTCGACGGTTTTTTTCTTATTGTGACGAAGTTCTTATATATACTTGCCAAGTGATTCACTAGACCACTGATGAATGACATGCTGTTCTCTATGAAGAACTTTTTGCAGGTAAATCATTGTAGTGTGAATGTCTTCATGCCCGAGTGCCTTCATAATAGAAAAGACATCTGCTTTATTTAAATGAGAGATAATGGCAAAACTATGTCTGAATACGTGGGCTGTTAATTTAATATGGCCGGAATGAACGAAAGGCAGGTCTACTTCTTTGATCACTCTTTTCAAATAATGAGCGAGTCCGTCTGGTTTAAATGCCCTTCCTGTACTTGTAACAAACAGCGCTTCCTCACTGCTGTTCGGAAAAGTAACCGGACGAAACCGCGCTTTCCGGTACTGAAGGATGCTCTCCAGCACTTTTTCTTTTAAAGGAATTTCCCGCCTCTTGTTTCCTTTTCCCGTGACAGACAAATAATGATGTCCTAAAATGCTGTCATACTGCACATCGGCCAGTGTCAGCCGGCATAATTCCTCATTCCGCATGCCGGTGCTGACCAGTACATGAATAAGGGAAAAAGCAATGTATTGCTTTCGCTCCTCAAAGTAATCCAGCAGCTGGATTACTTCACGCGGCCCTAAATCGCGGTTCGGCCGGTCTTCAGAACGGACCGAAACGGTCAGCAGTTCTTCATGGATCGGCTTTTGGATATAACCGCTTTTAAATAAAAAGGAGAAAAAGCTTTTCCAAATAACCGTTTTTCTTTCAAGTGTGGCCGGTGAATAGCTTCCCCTTTTCTGTACATGCGGGCTGTCTTCCGCCACCCACTTTTGGTACCGGCGAAGGTGCCGCTTTTCTAAGCTCTTAAACAAGGAATCATCCACGATATCCAAATCTAAATGCATCACAGGTCCATTCTCAAGCATCTGTTTAATCATCATATGTAATTCTTTTTCATACTCCCGAATTGTACGTTTGGAACGATTCGCTTTTTTGTTTAAATTGGTTTCCCGGTATAAAAAGTAATGCAGCATATCCCGGTCGTTAAAATAGTAAAAATCTGGCTTCCCTTCCCTCTCTGCACGGTCTTTCTGATCAATCAGCGCAGAAATAGCTTCTTCCCTGTTCTCGGGAATCAGTAGACTGTTTCCATTATGTATGATTAATTTGTCCATATGTATCTCCTAGTTATTTATAAACTTCTTTCTAATTAATATATATTT
>NZ_JAKGCR010000052.1 GCF_022668875.1 Domibacillus sp. PGB-M46
TTCTACTAACTGTTGATAAATTGACATCCCTTATATCCTCCTATAGTGAATACGTGTATTGGTTTTAAATAATTAACATTAGTGAATTTGATTATATTTTAAACTCAATTTTCACAAATGATAAATCTATTAACATTTGTTAGATCAATCTTACAAGGTAATGAAAGGGCTGTCAATAATTTTCTTACTAATTTTTTAGGACCTTGAAGCTCTCCTACGAAAGAAAACTGGTAATCCTCGTTCAGCTTGGATTGTGTTATCCAATTATCTCTTTCAGGTGCTCATATTCAGTTGTTTTGGACAGCATCTTATCGTCTTCACAATAAATTTTTAGCCCGATATAAGAAGCAGCATATAAAAACACCTTCAAGTTGCTTTGAGGTATTTTTCGATACCGATTTTCAACTTAAAGGTGTTATTTGTCTAAATTTTTGAAGTTATTTCTATATTAAACTTAATGGGGTTTTGGATTTAACTTTCATTTAGTGACTGTTTAATGTCATAAAGGGCAATTATTTTTCAGGTCATAAGGGGATGCTGTGTGGAAGAAAAATACATTTAAGCAACAATTAGTTATCAAAACTTCACCATGCGGCCTTATTACTAGCTGCTACAGAATGTTATTATTCGCTAACCTTTTTCATCCATGCCGTAATCTCTTTTGATGGTTCTATAACAACCTTATCATCACCAGGTGGTGATTTGATAAAGAAAATTGTTGTTCCTGGTCTGGAACGTTGTGCATATTGAACGCCCGGAGGTGTGACATAAAAGTCTCCTGCATAAAAAATGTATTCTTTCCCATTTTCAATATCGATGTATTCTGTTTCTCCACTAATGATATATTGATATTCATATGCTTGGGTATGATAATGTGGTGCTTCACAGTTAGGCTCCTTATAAGATGTGATGCCAATTTCTAATTTATTATCTTTAAAGTGATTTAATTTTTGAGGTCTTTCTAGATTTCCTACCAGGTATTGTCTAGTTGTTTCCTCAAAAACTTTAGTTATTTCTTTGTTTTTGATGACAAAAATCTCTTTTGACATATTGATTTCCTTCTTTTATTTTTAAGTTAAAAACCTCTTTATCCTTCATCAAAGATGTATACCATTCCAGCCACTATTAAACACTCATTTCAATGTTTAAAATGCCCATAATATAATTCGCTGTTTCTTCAATCGCTTTATTGGAAACATTAACTATAGGACACCCTACTCGTTTCATCACTCTTTCAGCATAGTCCAACTCTTCAAGAATTCGCTCGAACTGGGCATAATTTGCTTCTGGTTTTAAGCCCAATGTTTTTAATCGTTCCTTGCGAATAACATTTAGCTTCTCTGGAGTGATGACAAGACCAATACACTTATTTCTAGGAACCTTAAACAGTTCCTCGGGAGCCGGCACTTCAGGAACGAGCGGTATGTTCGCTACCTTGTACCCTTTATAAGCCAGGTACATAGATAACGGTGTTTTGGATGTTCGCGATACCCCAATTAATACAATATCAGCTTTTACAATGCCTTTGATGTCACGGGCATCATCGTACTTTACCGCAAATTCCACCGCTTCTACCTTTCGGAAATAGTCTTTATCTAATTTTCGTATCAAGCGGGGCTCACAAAGCGGCTCCCTATTAAACTTTGTTATAAATGCATTCATCAGTGGATGGAGTAAATCCACCGCTAGAATCTGCTCTTCACTTGCTCGTTTATTAAAGTAATCTTTTAAAGAGTCTATAACTAACGTGTAGGCAATAATCGAATTCGTTTCTTTCGCTTCCGTAACGATCTCTTCTATATCAGACTCTTTATCAACATAAAAGTTTTGACGAATCTCAAGATCTCCTCCAACAAATTGTTCGGTAACCGCTTTCACAACAAACTCAGCGGTTTCTCCAACAGAACCCGATAAAAGATAAACGATATCCTTCTTGCGCATGTGGCATTCACTCCTCACTCCCTGTAATTTTGTTTCCAGTACTTTTATTAACCCCTATTTCTAAAAATAAGGAGGGTTTTCTTTGTTTTCTTGCATACTCATGGAACTTTCGGAAGAGCCGCCGAAACCAAATATAGAGCGGCTCTGTGGTGTTGCACTTTCACGCCGTACCGCTCTATGACCGTCATCGAAAGATCACTTTTGAATCAACGTCAGAAGAATAGTAGTCTTTTTCATGACAAAACTTTCTCTTTTGTTTAGTTAAGCATATTGCTTTTCAATTTCTTTGATTTTATTAATTCTCGTTTCATGCCGGCCGCCTGATTCAAATGGCGTTTCAAGCCAAATCTTCACAATATCACGTGCAAGACCTGGACCAATCACCCGCTCACCGAGTGCGAGCATATTTGTATTGTTATGTTCTCTCGTTGCTTTTGCACTAAATGTATCATGGGCAAGCGCGCAGCGGATGCCTTTCACTTTGTTTGCAGCAATACTCATGCCAATTCCCGTCCCGCATACTAGAATGCCTCGGTCTGCTTCTCCATTTGCAACTTTTTGAGCTGCTGGAAATGCATAATCTGGATAATCCACAGGGGCAGTGCAGTCACACCCAAGATCTACGTACTCAAGATTTATTTCTTTTAAAAGAGAAATAATTTCCTGACGGATTATAATACCTCCATGGTCAGAAGCGATGACAATTTTCATTTGATTTCCTCCTATATGTGAAGAAGACAGCCAGGATGTTACATCTTCCTGACTGTCTTCAGTATGCTCAAAATAAACGTATGTTTTTTAGCTAAGCGTGCCTTGAAGTTTTCCCCAGTCCTTCATAAATGTTTCAATGCCGGACGTTGTAAGAGGGTGATTCCATAAAGACGGCAAAATGCTGCCAGGAATAGTTGCAATATGGGCGCCAGCAAGAGATGACTGAACAAGGTGATCCAGATTGCGAATGCTTGCTGCAATGATTTCTGTCTCAAAGCCGTATTCTTGCAGTACTGTTTTTAAGTTCCGAACCAAGCTGACACCATCTGCCCCGATATCATCCAGTCTTCCGATAAAAGGGCTGATATATGTAGCGCCTGCTTTGGCAGCCATTAACCCCTGGGCTTCCGTAAAAATGAGAGTGACATTTGTTTTAATGCCTTCTTGCGCTAATTGATAGGTTGCTTCCAGCCCTGCTTCGGTCATTGGAATTTTTACGACAATATTGTCTGCCCAAGCAGCAATTTCGCGGCCTTCCTGAATCATTTCCTCCGCTGTAAGACCGATGACCTCAGCGCTTACCGGACCGCTGACAATCGAACAAATTTCTTGAATGCGTGTTTTAAAATCTGCTCCTTCTTTCGCGATGATAGAAGGATTTGTTGTTACTCCATCTACTAGTCCAAGTTTTACAATACGTTTAATTTCTTCCAGGTTTGCTGTATCCAAAAAGAATTTCATTATTTTTCCTCTTTTCTTAAAGTGATGATAAATAATTAGGACAAGCGTTTCTTAATTTGAGAAACAATGCTTTCTACTGTAAATCCAAATTCTTTGGCAATTTGTGCGCCTGGTGCAGAGGCACCGAACGTTGGAATACCGACAATTAAGCCTTTTCGTCCCACGTAATTTGCCCAGCCAAATGGCGATGCAAGTTCAATTGCGACATTTAACGTACTATCTCCCGTTAAAATGCTGTCTTGATATTCTGCTGTCTGTTTTTCAAACAGTTCCCAAGATGGCATACTGATAACGCGTGCACTGATTCCTTCTTGAACAAGCTGCTCTCTTACCTGAACAGCAAGTGATACTTCAGATCCTGTTGCCATAAGCTGGACGTCATACTCAGCCTGCTCAGTACCTGCTAAAACATATGCACCTTTTGCAAGTTGGTTTAGGGCTGTTTCCCGTTCAACCGTTACCTTGATATTCTGGCGGCTCAAAACAAGTGCCACTGGACCATTTTGATTTTCCGCTGCGTATTTCCAGGCAGCAACCGTTTCATTGGCATCGGCCGGGCGAAGCACCGTCATATTTGGAATCGAACGCAAAGCAGCCAGTTGCTCAATTGGTTCATGTGTCGGACCATCCTCGCCGACAAAAATGCTGTCATGTGTGAAAACATATGTCACCGGCAAGTTCATCAAAGCAGCCAGGCGAATGGCCGGGCGAAGGTAATCAGAGAAAACAAAGAACGTAGAGCCAAATGGCTTCACACCGCCATGAAGTGCCAGACCATTCAACACAGCACCCATTGCAAATTCCCGTACACCGAAATAAACGTTACGCCCTTCATACTGACCTGGCGCAAACCGGTCTAATCCATTTAAATGGGTCATAGTCGATGATTCTAAATCGGCAGAACCGCCAAGCAAGCTTGGAATTTGCTGAGCAAGAGCATTTAATACTTGGCCTGAAGCGATACGGGTAGAAATCTCTGTGCCCACTTCATATGCTGGCAATGTTTCGTCTTGCACATATAGCGGACCGTTTTGCAGATCCTGTTCAAGGCTTTGAGCAAGTTCAGGGAAGGTTTGTTTATATTGTGCAAGCAAAACCTCCCATTGCTGATTTGCTTCTATCCCTTTTGCTTTGATCTCTTCGTAATGAGCTCTCACTTCTTCAGGAACAAAGAAATCTTCTTGCGGCCACTGGTAGAATTCCTTTGTTAAAGCAGCTTCATCTTTGCCAAGAGGTGAGCCATGTGTTCCCTGGTGGCCGCCTTTTCCGCCTTTATTCGGGCTGCCGTAGCCCAATGTCGTAATCACTTCAATCAATGTTGGTTTCGCTGTTTCTTTTTTCGCTTCCAGCAGCGCTTGCTCGATGCTTTGGATATCATGCTGATCGGATACTTTTAACACTTGCCAGCCGTACGATTCAAAGCGTTTTCCTACATCTTCTGAAAAAGAAAGGTTTGCTTCACCGTCAAGCGTAATGTTGTTAGAATCATACATCATCACAAGTTTGCCGAGCTTCAGATGACCGGCAAGAGACGCAGCTTCTGCTGAAACGCCTTCCATTAAGTCTCCGTCACCGCAGATCACATACGTATAGTGATCTACCACGGCAAATTGATCTTTATTATACTTTGCAGCTAGATGCGCTTCTGCCATTGCCATACCTACGCCCATTGCTACGCCTTGTCCTAAGGGACCTGTAGTCGCATCAACACCGGGCGTGTGGCCGTATTCCGGATGTCCCGGTGTTTTACTTCCCCATTGTCTGAACTGCTTTAAGTCTTCAAGTGATACGTCATAGCCGCAAAGATGTAGCAGGCTGTATAAAAGCATAGAGCCATGTCCTGCCGACAAAACAAAACGATCACGGTTAAACCATTCAGGATTGGCAGGGTTGTGATTCATCACCTTGCTCCACAGCGTGTAGGCCATCGGAGCAGCGCCCATCGGCATGCCGGGATGGCCAGATTTCGCTTTTTCTACTGCATCAATTGACAATGTTCTAATGGCATTGATCGCTAATTGTTCTACTGAATTTGAAACTGAAACAGTGCTCATGTGTAGACTCCTTTTTGTCTGAAAATTTGTGATAGTTCACATCATAAAGCACAAAACGAACAAAATCAATCAAAATTTTATTAAAAATGAACATTTATAAACATTTATAAAAAAAATAAAAGTGCAGAAGACCTTCTGCACTTTAAAAAATGAGTGAGATTAAACGGTATAAACCGTTACCCCTGCTTCTTGAAATTGTTTTACTTGAGTTTCTGAGGCTTCTTTTCCTGTAATCAACACATCAATTTGAGCAACAGGCGCTACATTGTGCAAAGACACACCTCCGAGTTTTGTATGGTCTGTTACCACAATCGTTTGCTCGGCCGATTCAATCATACTGCGTTTAGCAGAAACAAATTGATCATCAAAATGAGTTAATCCAAGCTTTGGATGAATCGCTGGAATGACAATAAAGGCTTTCGTCACATGAAGCTTCTTTAAGGCATGATCTGTAAAAAGGCCGTTTAACATATAACTTTCAGGAGAAAGTACACCTCCCGTTACGATTACTTTAATATCTTTGTTATTCTGCAATTCCGCTGCAATTTTAATGTCGTTGGTGACAACGGTAATATTCGATTTGGCAGACAACAACCGGGCGATTTGAAAAGTTGTGGTTCCTGAATCCAAAATAATGCTGTCTCCTTCGTTGATCATTTCTATCGCACGTTCAGCAATGGACGTTTTTTCCTCAACACGTTCATTGACACGGACCGTGAAAGAAGGTTCTGAACTTACCCGTTCTACAAGAACTACTCCACCGTGTGTTCTTCTTAAACGCCCTTCTTTTTCAATTTCACTTAAATCTCGTCTGATGGTTGCTTCGTGGACACCAAAGTCCTGGGAAAGCTGCGCCACTGAAGCTACACTATGTTTTCGTACATAATCAATGATTTTCAATTTTCTTTCAGCAGCAAGCAATGGTTGTTCTCCTTTCTGGTGATTTGTGTATCTTTCACAACTGTTCACCCATTTTATCATAGTGTTTTTATTTATTAACCATTTTCGAAACTAGAATCTAAGCAAAGGTAACGAGTTTGTGTTGGCTTCTTTGCCAAGGATAGCTCTCCCTTATTAAAAATAATTGTTTGACAGAGTTTTCAGAATCCTGTAAGATACGAATTGTCAAATGATAAAGCTGTTAACATATGTCATTAATAAAGAAAAAGATGAATCTTCTTCACAAATGTTAGAAGCTTTACATCATCAAAAGTTCTGGGAGGCTATAAGGATGTCAATCTATCAACAGTTAGTAGAG
>NZ_JAKGCR010000053.1 GCF_022668875.1 Domibacillus sp. PGB-M46
AGCTCTTCAGCGCCGATGGTAGTTGGGGGTTTCCCCCTGTGAGAGCAGGACGCCGCCAGGCAAGCAGAGAGGACAGCGAAAGCTGTCCTTTTTTTGTTTACCGGAATACCGGATCCACTGCGTAATAAAAAGCGCCTTCCTTTATTGATAAAGGATGGCGCTTTTTTGGTTGGTCGTCTAAAATTTATAAATTTTAGACGACCTCTTTTTAGCTGCTAACAAGCTGCTTTTCCTTTTGTCTTAACGTCTAAAATATAGTCTAAAAACTTTGTCTAAAATATTTAAATATTTTAGACAAAAAGTTATAATACAGTATAAGTATTTTGTTCAGATAAGGGACAGTAAAGATTTTAAAGAGTATCTGGGAAGGCAGTAACCGTTTAAGAAAGGAAAATAGATGAATGAAATTAGGGTACGCACGAGTCAGCACCGTTGGGCAGGACCTAGAAACCCAAATTGAAACGCTGAAATCAGCAGGTATAAAAGAAGATCAGATGTTTATCGAAAAGATATCAGGCAAGAAAGGAACTGACAGACAAGAGCTAGAAGCTCTTCTTAAGCATGCTCGTGCTGGTGATCATATTTATGTCACCAAAATTGATCGTTTGGCTAGAAGTATTTTGGATTTAAATAAAATTGTAAATGAGCTGCTTGAGCGTGACATCAGTATTACTTTTCTTCACCACAATATGACCTTCCAAGCGAATGCAAAAGATGATCCTTTTCAAATGCTCCTCTTCAATACACTGGGCAGTTTCGCACAATTTGAGCGTGATATGATTGTTTCCCGAACTGGTGAGGGAAGAAAAAGAGCCATGAAGAACGGCAAAAAAATGGGGAGGAAGGGGCAACCAGCCAGCAACATTGAACAAGCCCTTGAATTATTTAAAACAAAAGAAGAAAGAGAAATGACGGTTTCGGATATATCTAAAATAACAGGCGTACCCAGATCCACTATTTATGCTGAATATAATAAAGCAAAAAATAAAGATTGTTGATGAAAAACACTATGTGCTAAATTCAAATAATAATTTTTTATAAAAAAGAACCTCCGTAATTATCGAGGTTCTTTTTTATGGCCTTTTAATTATTAACTGATTTTATTCATTTACTTTGGATTGAAAGTATTTTTAAGAAGCTGATTCACTACTTCAGATTTAGCACCTTTCCCCCGTGGCTTTGCAAATTCATCTAACAAGTCCCAGACATCCTGATCCAAATACACTGTTAAAGGTCGCTTTTTCTCTTTCTCAGTAGAGCTTAATAGATCTTCTAATACGCTTTTTGGATCCTTAACAGCATCATTACTTTTAATTTTAACATCCTCTTTACTTTCTAAGTTGTTTTCCACACCATCATTAGCTGTATTCTTCGATGTTTTTTTCGATATATTATCTAAATTTGGAGGGTTAGATACGCTATTAAAACTAGCTGCAGCTTTTAGTAAAGGGTTTTGTTTTTTATTACTCATTTCCTTTTATCTCCTTCCATAATTCAAAATAATTACTGGCCATGTCGTTTCTTTTTTCTAGTAATGTTGCCGGCTTACCCTGAAACGCTACAGAGGAAGCAAATCGGATGCTGCGCGGTATGTACGTATCAAACAAGCGAATATCATTTTCATCACAGTATTTCCGTGTTTCCTGTAGAACATATTGGTGAAGTGTAGTTTGGTAATTGACCATAGTAGCTACCACGCCCAACAATTTTAAATCCGAATTAAAGGTATATCCAAAATTTGAAATGGTATCAAGAACCTTCATTAAAGAACGCATGCTGTAGCTTTCCGGTGAAAAAGGAATCAACACTCCATCAGCAAAAGCAAATACGTTTCCTACCATTAATGATAAGGAAGGAGGTGTATCGATAATTATGTAATCATACTGTTCTCTCAAAACTTCGCAAGTATATTTCATGATTAAAAAAGGTTCTTTGTATTTATTTTTATTACCGATTACTTCCCAATCAAACTGAATCAGATCATCATTTGCAGGAAGAATATCAATGTTTTCATGCACGTTGATAATGGCTTCTACCGGATCAAGCTGTTCAATCAAAACACTGTACAATCCATAATTCAACTCATCTGGATTAACACCAAAACTAAGGGCAACGTTTGCTTGGTTATCAGAATCGATTATTAAAACTTTATGTCCTTCTGTGGCGAGCACACCTGCTAAATTCGTAGCAGTCGTACTTTTCAATGTACCGCCTTTATTATTATTAATAGCGATTACTTTCACTTATATTCCTCCTTTTAAAAGGAAATTTAAAATTGATTTCCACATTAATTTTAACATAAAAAGCATCTGTTAAAATTAATGTTGCTTTTAATTTTAACATTAATTTTAATTACCGCGATAAAATCGTGTTGAACTGTTGTTATTACTGGATTTTTATTTGAATTTTGCACATTGTTTATTAAAAATAAATCAATGTTAATTTTAACATTGATTTTGCTTTTAAATTTAACATTAATTTTAAAAGCAAGATTAGTATAAAAAAGAGGGTGAAAATGAAAAGAAAAGCTTAGAAAACTTGTTGTTGTTAAACCTCATTGAATCGGGTATACTTGCCTTAAATTAAATGAACGGAACAAAAAAAAGCCTAAGCTGTATAAAGGAGTTGGCGCTCCATTTATACCGTATTACCGTGACCAACACTCACGGCAACACACTTGCTCAGACTCTTTAGAACTAACAATTTTATGCCCTTATTTTAGCGTATATAAACTGTTAGTTCAAGGGATTCTTCTGTATTTTTTAAAAGAGCGCTTGTCTTGCCGTATCCTTTTCCTGTTCTGCACTGCAGGGAAACGTTGCGGCGGGCAAGTGTTCTTTTTTGTGTCCAGAAGGAGCCAATTGATGATTACAATTATGCTTGATCGCGTGGACAAACGTAATTATGCCACGTTTAAAAACATACCTGCTATGCGAGAGTCTGTAAATAAACATATAAAAACTATTCAAGAAAGCGACTTATCGGATTTATGGAAGAGAAAGTTGATCCGTCTGCTAGACCACCTACGGGATCTCTCTCGGAATTTCCCCGGACTGTCTTTCCAATCGCAGCGGGCAGCAGCCAAAGATCTAGGGTTGAAAAAACCGGATACAGTTGGGATATGGCTGAAAAAATTAGCGGATATGGATATCGTTAAAATCCTGCCGACTAAGCGTTACTACAAAAACCAGCAAACCGTTAACTTTGTGCAGATTGTGCCGGTTGAAACAGAAACAGCGGAACTAAACGAGGATGAAAATAATAAACGGGGACTAGATGAAATTCCAAAACCGCATAAGGACGCAGATGCGGAAAACAAAAACGGGGAGCATGAATTCAAAATCTCTTTGAATTCAAAAACTAATATTAATATTACGTATAGACGTCTGGATGATTCTTTTACACCGAAAGTTGTTCCAGATGAATTTGTAAAGACGACAAAGCCTTTCTTTAGTGATGCAGAAGATATTTATGATCTTTGGAAAAAAGCTGCCCTTGTTTATCGCCAGTTTGATTTGCTACATGAACTGAAACAGTACACAGATATTGTAATTGATGCACTTAAACAAACGATCTATGCCCATAAACACCGGAAAATCCGGAAAGATTTTAAAGGCTATTTTTATGGAACCCTTCTTAAAATGTTTACATACCAAAAACGCCAAGAGACATTTGCCAGCCATCCGTCTATCTTTAACTGGCTTGAGAATCAGGAAGAAGAATCAGCAGGCAGTACACAAAATTGGCGTGTAGAAATTCAAGAATTGATGGCGAAGGAAGAACGAGATCTAGATTATTTGATTGAGGAAATTCCTTACTAAATAATCAAAAACCATTACTAGAAAAAAGAGAGAACCGGTCTGCCGAAAGCCGAAAAGCAAACGCAGCCAGTATGTTTTTTCTTAAAAAGAATCATGTCTTTTTTTAGCAAATGCTGTTTTTTGATATTCTTTTTTGAGTTGTAATGCATTATTTTAGGTGTCAAAAAATTAGACAGTGATCCTGTTTTAAGTGTCTAATTTTTTGACAAAATGGAAATTTTGCGTACCCACGAAAACGCTAGGCTCTGCCTAGTACCACCCTGAAAGTGGGGTCACGTTTTCCTTATGCTCTTTCTCTCTATAAAACAAAATATAAAAATGAAATCAATCAACACGATACCCCACAGCAAAAGTACATAGAAGATAAGCTGGAAGCTTGGGATCGTAAATTAATGCAGCAAGAAAAGGAAGCACAAATGGAGAAGAAAAAAGACTTCTTTTCTCGTCTATTCAGCTGATAAATGCTTAAATAAACTTCTATACTGCAGTGCAATAAAATACTAATCTGCTAAAGGGGAGAAGAAAAGTATGGCACATAAAATTACGTTAACGGGCAAGCCAGTGAGTGCATTACGATCAAAAAAGAACTTCTATACATTCGATATGGAGGAAAACGGTTCTCCAGCAGCCCCAAAGGGTCTTCCGAAAAGTTCAACCATTACATATACCGTTTTCATCAACCAGAAGCAGTTAAAGAAAGCTGGATTAACAGAAGAAAACATTCAGAATCAGAAGATTTTGGTGCAGGGAGAGCCTACATTAGATATTCCAGTGGACGATTGTCCGGGTGAGATCGGTGTGGTTTGCTTTCAAGTATCTGTGATTGCGGAAAAACAAGCAGAAGCAGTTAAAGAAGAGAAAGAACTCGAGAAAAAAGAAGAAGTGAAAGCAGAAGAGGAGCCAAAAGGGCCTGAGGGGACGGAAGATTTTATTTCGTTGGATCAGATCAAGGTGCCGGAAGAATTTCTGCAGTTTCAGCCGAGCGCTTACAAGACGCAGCTGGTTATGGACCATGTGAAACAGGCCGGAATCTTGGATGAGCCGATTACGATTAACCGTGAAACCAGTATGCTGATAGACGGATACCGGCGCTATGTTGTAGCCAAAAAACTCGATATGAAAACAGTCCCTGTCATGTACGAAAAAAATAGCGTAGAAAGCTGAATAGCGAGAAAGAGCATAAGGAAAACGTGCTATCACTTTCAGTGTTAGACTAGGCAGAGCCTCGTGTTTTCGTGATATCTTGAAATTTTGATTTTGTCACACAACATGACACTTAAAAAGCCATTTTGTCATTCAGTGTGACACCTAAAAATGTTTATTTGTCACTGAATATGACAGTTAAATGCTTGCTGTATTGACTAAAAAAGCAGATTGTATATTTATGCTTTTACGTATTCTAATAATATTATTTAACTAATCGGTTGGGTGTTTAAGAAATGAAAATGTATTGTTGTAAGGACATAGAATATCACGCTACTTTTAACTGTGATATTCATGAAAATCCCTTTGATTGTCCAGATCAGCTTATCTATTGCGACGAAAAGGAAAAGAACTTTGGATTAATTATTCATGACGGTAGCAGCTCGTTCATTGCTATTCAATTTTGCCCTTGGTGTGGAAGTAATTTAGAGCAGAAGTAAGGTGAATGAATAGTTGGGAGATAAATTCAATGAAATTTTTTGAATGGCAAATAGATATGATGGAAAGTTTAAAACCGTATGTAGATATTGAAAATAAGAGAATGGCTATCCTTACAAATGAAGATGATGAAATCCATATAGCTTTAGAATTTGATGAAGATAACAATTTAGTCATGCACCCAAGGTGGAATATAAACATTACTATTTTGGGTGATAAATATTTGAAATTCACCACAAACTCATAAAAGTATTTTGGTTAACGGAACTATTTATTTAAAGAGTTAATACAACATAAATGCAATTTTGTTGCATCGAAAAAGACGCCAGGTAGAAATCATTTCTACATTCTGAGCTTTTGCTCTTAAGAGCAAAAGCTTTTTTAAACTGGATCTATAGTGTTCCATGAAAAATACAGTTCATTCATCGATTCATCATTAAAGATGGTGAATCGCATTGAGAACAAAAAGGTAATTTAGGTAATAAAAACATTAATAAAGCTATTGAAATAGAAATTCATACATGGTATATTATTATCCGTCGCTAATACAGCGATGAAAAACAGCAACATTTCTTCTTTAATGATTATTAATCGAAAAATGTTGTTGACTAATAAAGTGGTTATATGATATGATATTTATCCTGTCGTAATGAAATACGGCATGATGATATAAGCTTTTGTTGTTTATGACAATTTATCGAAAAAACACTTTCGAAAAAAGTTGTTGACCTAAGCTTCTATATATGATATGATTAATTAGTTGCCTCTTGAGGCATTAGATGAAATTGATCTTTGAAAACTGAACAAAATAAACGTCAACGTTTTAAATTTTTATCTTCTATTAAAAACACCCCGTGTTT
>NZ_JAKGCR010000054.1 GCF_022668875.1 Domibacillus sp. PGB-M46
GTTATATACATATTAGTATGCTAGCTAAATATTCTCGATATTATGAAAGAGCTTAAAAAAGATATAGATTCAAAAAAATTCTTTATAAACCACAGCTGAATCCAGTTACTTTGATCAATCACTTGAAAAAGGGTAAATGCCAAAATAATTGAAAGTTTTCTATGAAAAGTCCTTGAGGAACAAATAAGTTAACTCATAATCTTTTTTAAGTTAAAACTATAAGAAGGATTACTGTCAGTTTGGTTGTCCGTAGATGTTAAGGGCTGGCTGCGGAAAAAAGGCGAACAGACAGGCAAGGGTATGCAGGACATTGCCGCAGAGATCCTTGAGGAATTATATCGGCGTGAAAAAAACTCGGTTAGTGAAAATATGAGGAGTGTTTCAAATGATACAAGAATATAAGCGGATTAACGATCGTCTTCCTTGTTTATTTGAACAATTGATCAAATCGCCTAGACATTCATTCCGTGATATTAAAGTTGTCTGATTCAGTGTTAACAATCCACCTGGCCAATGCCAGGTGAGAGAATTATTGATGAAGGCTTGTATAAGAAGATATTTAAGAAGTATTTGTAACTGGCTATAACCATTCTTCTCCTTAAAAAAACGCCTTTCATTTTTCAAAAGGCGCTTTCTTTAACTAATTTAACTTTTAAGGGGCAACTGTAAACTCCATTTTCACAGGCTGCTTCAATGCTTTACCTGAAGTTGATTTCACTCCGCTTTCTACATAGATGACATAAGTTTCCCCTGGCGCATATCCTTCAGCAGGAGCCATAATTTTAACTTCCTTTTTATCAAACCTTAAGGAAAGCTCTACTCCCTCAACCACAGTGGAGCCCTTTTTCACGTAAATATTATTTTGTGCTATAGTGGATTCCTCTAATTCATTGTTAAACTTAATTTTGAAATTATAATGAGGATCAACATTTGTTTTTGTTTCTAACTGTTTATAAACAATTTCTTTTACTACCATTATTTCTGCTGCTTCACTTACATTCCCTGCTTTGTCAGTAGCAGTAATAGATAAAGTTGTTCCAGCTGCCTGTTTTGGAATACTAATATTAAACTTCTCATCGATTCCAACTGTTGCAGTGCCTAATACAGTTGCCCCTGTTCTGACAGTTACAAGTGATTCAGTTTCTGCTATTCCATTTACACTAGTTGATTGGTCTGTTACTTTACTTATTGTTGGAGCAATAGGAGCTGTTATATCATTTATTATTAATTTTGTTGGAGCACTATAAATACCATTTTTATATGAAAGAATAGTAATTTCTTTATCTACTAATAATTCTGTCATTGGTATCATAAATTCGCCATTGGCATCCGGAAATATATTTTTTGTTATTGTTAATTCTGTACTTGCGTCTGTATTTTGAGAATATATAACTATTGACCCTGGCTCTATATAACCCTTTAGAAATGAATCATTTTGTCTATATTCTTTTACAATAGGCGGTGTTGGTTTAATTAAGGATGGAGTATCAAGGTGAGGCTCACTTAATATTGGATCATATGTTATATACCCTAAATTTAGATCATCATTTTTGTCATAAATCAAATTTTCTATTTCTCTTATATCAAGTGTATTCCAAAAATTATTCTTAGCACTTTCTAATTGAGAAAAACTGTGAGATAACTTCAAGGTATTAGATTGAGTTGCAAAAAAATTATTATATTCAAACTTAATTCCTGCGAATCCATACACCTCCAAAGGTGCTACGTTATTAAAAATATTATTGCGGAAAATTGTACTATTACCAACTACAAAAGGTAAACTTTTCGAGAAAATATTTCTCTCCAATATGCTGGAATCGCTTGCGCTACCAATATAATTTTTTTCATATGACACATTATTTAAAGAATTATCAACCCACGAATCTTTAAGGGTGAGGATCCCCGATTGGTATAAAGCAAATGAGCAGTTAATCAACTGGCTGTGCGAGATATTAATTAGACCGTTTTGCGAGGAGTTGCCTCCGTGTAGCTTTGTATTCATAATTCTAATTTTTTCACTTTCAGTTCCTAAAGCATTTAATTCTCCAAAAATAGAAATTTTTTTCTCGTTTCCTATAATTACTACTCCGGGATCAATTGTGAGACTAGATCCAATTTGAATATCTCCTGACAAAATATACGGAGAATTCTCTTTTGTCCATGTTGTTTCAGTATTTATTATGCCACCAGCTATTATTGTACCTTCTGTAGAATCTTCTGCTACTACGTTTAAGCTTTCTGCGTTTACAGTACTTACTAACAATATCGACGTAGAGCTAGCAATACATAAAACACACAGTAAAAAAATAATTAATATTTTTTTATGCAAAGAAATCTTCCTTTCTCAATAATATTATTAGTATCTTTTACACAGGATATCATCAAATGAAATTTTTAGATATACAGTTTATTATTTCCTACGCAAAAAGGTATAGTTGATTTAAATAAATGATGAGCAATCAAGGTAGTTATATACAACGACATATCATATTGATTAGGATTTCCCTTTTTTCATAGGAGGAAATACAGGAGACTGATCACATAGGGATCACACAATTGCATAGTGTTGTGCATTTATATTGCGGTGCTTAACCGCGACCAGGTGAGCGGATTATTGATGAAGGTTCCTTTCGGAATATACAAAAAAGTATTTATAACTGACTAGGATTTGTCTTTTTATATACAAAAAGCGTCTTTCAGAATATTGAAAGACGTTTCTTGTAATTCCTATTAAGTTCCTGGCAACTTCCTAACCGTAAAGCTCATTTTCACAGGCAATTTTAATTCTTTCCCGGTTGCTGATTTCACTGCTTGTTTTACATAAATAACATATGTTTCTCCTCGCTTATATCCCATGGCAGGAGCAGCGACAGTAACTGATTTTTTATCCGAATTCAAAGAAACCGCTACGCCCTCTATAATATTGGAGCCGTATTTTACGTAGAGATTGTCGCTAGTAATTGTGGATTTGTCTAACTCATTATTAAATTTAACAGTGAAGTTATAATATGGATGAACATTTATCCTTGTTTCTAATTGTTTGTAAAAAATTTCTTTAACTACTACTAGTGTTGTTGCTTCACTAATATTGCCTGCTTCATCAATTGCAGTTACAGATAAAGTTATGCCCACTTCTTGTTTTGGTATACTAATATCAAAAGTTCCCTCAGATCCCGTTTTTACTGTACCTAATAGAGTATTTCCTGCTTTAATGGTTACAGTTGCCCCTGCCTCAACTGTTCCCGTAATGCTAGTTGATTGGTCAGTAACTTCATTTACGAATGGCTTCTGCACTATAGGTTTTGGCGCATCTATATTAAATTCTGTTAAATAGGGCTCGTATTGGACGAAAGCGTTGGAATTGTAGTCATCATTTCCATCAAATATAATGGAGTCAATAATTTTTGTGTCGATCGTCCCCCAGTAATTGCTTTGTGCATTGATGATATCCCCAGAGTTTACGTCTTCAATACGGATTACTGTTTTATCGGTAACCAGAAAATTGTTCCCTACTATCTGCACGTTTTGCTTAGTCTTATTTGTATAATCGTAAGTGATATCTGGTACAGTATTTTTGTTTTTAAAAGTATTGTTCTTAATCAAGGCCAAAGAAGTTGTTGATGTGATGTTTAAAGCGCTATTGTCTGTGAATAAGTTCCCTTCAAGGTAGCTAGCTTCTGATGGCTCATACAGCTTAAAATTGCTGCTGTGTACCTCACTGTCTCTTACAATGAGAGCTCCTGACAGGAAAGAATAGTAATTCACTTTCTGCAAGGTAGCATGTTCGATTTCCACACTCGCTTTGCTCCAATTGTCTGCATTAATTGTTACGTTTTCTAAACGTATCTTTTCAGCATCTGTTCCTTTAGCCACAAGCTTAGCAGTCCCGAAGAGTTGAATTTGTCCATTCTTAACTACTACTCCTGGGTCTACAATTACATTTACTCCATCAGCTATTTGAATTCTTTCATTGATAGAATAAGGAGAATTCTCCTTTGTAAGGTGCAGCTCCTTATTAATAATCCCTTCAAGCACATTTGGCAATTTAGGCTCTTCATCTTTTGGCAAATCTGCTTGATCTTCTTGATCCATTAAAGCTACTGGAGCATTCGTGTTAAATTCTGTCAAATAGGGATCATACTGGACGAAAGCGTTAGAGTTGTAATCATCATTTCCATCAAATATAATGGAGTCAATAATTTTTGTGTCGATCGTCCCCCAGTAATTGCTTTGTGCATTGATGATATCCCCAGAGTTCACGTCTTCAATACGGATTACTGTTTTATCGGTAACCAGAAAATTGTTCCCTACTATCTGCACGTTTTGCTTAGTCTTATTTGTATAATCGTAAGTGATATCTGGTACAGTATTTTTGTTTTTAAAAGTATTGTTCTTAATCAAGGCCAAAGAAGTTGTTGATGTGATGTTTAAAGCGCTATTGTCTGTGAATAAGTTCCCTTCAAGGTAGCTAGCTTCTGATGGCTCATACAGCTTAAAATTGCTGCTGTGTACCTCACTGTCTCTTACAATGAGAGCTCCTGACAGGAAAGAATAGTAATTCACTTTCTGCAAGGTAGCATGTTCGATTTCCACACCCGCTTTGCTCCAATTGTCTGCATTAATTGTTACGTTTTCTAAACGTATCTTTTCAGCATCTGTTCCTTTAGCCACAAGCTTAGCAGTTCCAAAAAGCTGAATTTGTCCATTTTTGATTTCTACTCCAGGATCTACGGTTACACTTACTCCGTCAGCTACTTGTATTCTTGTATTAATAGAATAAGGAGAGTTTTCTTTTGTTAAATGAAGATCCTCTTTAACAACCCCTTCAAGTACGTTAGATGTTTCTGCATTTGCAATATTAGCTGAAGGTATTGGCACAAAACTAAAAATTTCTGTAATTACAAAGCAAAGAAAGAAAAGCGCTAATATTCTTTTGAACAAATCAATCTTCCTCTCTCGATAAAATCACCTATTATCTTTTACACATAATACCATCAAATCCAATTTTTAGATATATGGGTTTTTATTTATCTTAGTATCTATAAATATTATTGAAGCACATAAATTTCTGAAAAATCCTAGTTTGCTAATTTATTATAAAAGAGCTCATATATAAAAAGAGAAAATCCTTATAGTTTGTCTATTCTGTCGAGAAGAAATACAGGAGACCGATCATGTAGGAATAACACATATGCGCAGTGTAGTGCATTTATATTGTGAAGCTTGGCCGCGACTAGGAGAAAGGATTATTGACGAGGTTCAAACAAGAAGATATTTAAGAAGTATTTGTGACTGGCTGTGGCCGGTCTTTTTACATTTGGCAACAAAATACGAATGATTTTAGGCAGTTGGGTTGCTCGGAAATAATGCACATATCACTAACTTCCTTTCAGTATTAAATATAGCTACTGGACTCGCTATACTTTACTAAATAATTCGCCATAAAACAGGAGATGATTCAAAAAAGCCTTGGTATTAGCCAAGGCTTAGAGTTTAGACAAATTTCTTTTTTTTATAAAAATGAATGACATGAAAAATCAACAAGCTTTTAACGGCCCAATTTTTTAGATCTTCGATTTATAAATATTAAGGATATTTTTGAAATTAAAAAAGGAAAGGATTTACTCAACAATAGTGAACAAATAATCACTACTTTTATTTGTGACTTTTCCATCGCTAAAACGTATCGAAATACGTGGTTCTATTAATCCATTAGTATGCTATCCGTTATGGTGCCAAATAATTCTTGTTATACCATTTGAGTTACTTTCGATTATTGTGCCCGCAGCCCCTAATATATTAGCTACTTGTTCATACGTCATGCCTAAATCAATTTGATCAAGGGAGTCTTGATGTAAAATTGTTAAGCCTTCTTGAGTAATGTTGCTATATCCTTTACTTGTAGCATATCCACTTCCATTATCCAGAAAATCAACACGAACGTTATTACCAAGCGTTCCCCATTCATATCGGTATATATATTCGCGTTGTTCCCCTTCAAACCCCATAATTCGGTTTACATCTTCCACCTTTAACAAACTTAGATCTCTGATATTTAAAAATTTATGATACATTATAGACTTCATTAATTCCGAAATCTTAATGTCTTTTTCATCTACAGACGTTGTCAGTTCTGCAATCTTAGTGTCTTTTTCATCTACAGACGTTGTCAATTCTGCAAT
>NZ_JAKGCR010000055.1 GCF_022668875.1 Domibacillus sp. PGB-M46
CCGATCACGGGGCTTTTCCCGCATGCAAATGCGGCAGAGCTGTTTATCTACATGGGAATTGCACAGGGTATTACAACGCTTGGCCTTTCAACGGGGCCATTGGCGATCCGGTTCTTTATTGTCGGGCTGGTCGTAATGTTAATCCGCGGGATTATCACAGAGCGCATCACCATTACGATGATGAAACGCCAGGGGATTTCCGTAACGGACTAATGAAGAGAGGAGGAGAAGTACATGTCTGAAAATCAAGCAGTAAATCCATCATATAAAGCAGTGAAAATTAACAAAGGCAGCAATGGCTGGGGCGGGCCGCTTGTCATCCAGCCCGACGAGCAGAAAAAATATGTTGTATCCGTGACTGGCGGCGGCATCCACCCGGTTGCCCAGCGTATTGCCGAATTAACCGGTGCGGAAGCCGTTGACGGCTTTAAAACATCGATTGAAAAAGAGGAAATGGCATGCGTTCTCATCGACTGTGGGGGCACAGCACGCTGTGGCGTCTATCCAAAAATGGGTGTAATGACAATTAACCTAACCCCTACCTCGCCATCCGGGCCATTAATGAAATTTATTAAAGAAGACAATTTCGTCTCCGGCGTCAGAGAGCCGGACATTCAGCCAGCAGACGGAGCCCCGGCACCGTCTGTTACAGCGGAGGCTCATCCGAAAAATGCCCAGCAGCTGAAAGCGGAAGCGCGCGAGAAAGTCGCGCAGATGAAAACCAGCAATGGCGAACCGCGCAAGCAGAACATTATCGAAAAGCTGGGCCGTTCGATGGGCGGCGTGATCGGGGTGCTGTACCAGGCTGCCCGTGAAACGATTGAGCAGGTGCTGAAAAACATCATCCCATTTATGGCGCTTGTCAGCACCTTGATCGGGATTATCCTTTATACAGGCATCGGTGATATCATTGCCAACTTTGTATCGCCGCTTGCCGGCAATATCTTCGGGCTTCTCGTTCTGTCGGTGATTTGCGCCGTGCCGATCCTATCGCCGCTGCTCGGGCCGGGGGCCGTGATTGCCCAGGTCGTTGGTGTACTCGTCGGGGTAGAAATCGGCAAGGGGAATATCCCGCCAAACCTCGCCCTTCCAGCCCTGTTTGCGATTAACCCGCAGGTAGGCGCAGACTTTGTTCCAGTAGGCTTAACCCTTGGGGAAGCAAAACCGGAAACCGTAGAAGTCGGGGTGCCAGCTGTTTTAATGTCGCGCTTAATTACGGGACCGCTTGCCGTTGTGATTGCTTATTTTGCAAGCTTTGGTATGTATGAATAAACAGGAGGTAGAATCATGAGTGTTCAAGAGAGTGTACAACTGAAAACAATCTATCAGTCAACAGTTACAGGGCTTGGTGTAGACGTGGAAATGTTTGCGGAAGAGAAGATGCTCATTCTTTTTAATGAAAGCGCGCCAAAGGACTTGCGCGACATCGCCGTAAGCCATACGGTAGTTTCCTTGGAAGGCACCATCGAAGCGGGCGACATCCTCTCATTTGACGACCAGTCTTATGAAATCACGTTTGTCGGCGGGAAAGTAAATGAGACAGTGAGTGAGCTTGGCCACTGCACGATTGCATTTAATGGAGCAGATCATGCGGATCTGCCGGGAACGATGTGTGTAGAAGAAAAAGCGATGCCTGTCATTACCGTATCAACAAAATTGTCTATCAATAAAAAATAAAATAACCATCAACGAGCCGTTAAGCTAATCCTTTTGCTTAACGGTTATTTTATAACAGCTGTCGACAAAGTAGTTCTCAAATCTCTCGTTTGAGAGCTACTTTGTCTTTTTTTTATGTTTGAGTAGTCCTGATCAATCCAATTCCATTGGTTTTCCAAACCAACTAGCCGGTTTTTTCAGGTTTACGCAGGGAATGTAAGGATTGGCTGGATAGATACCTTATCCACTTCTCGGAGGGCAGTTGATTTACTTTATCGAAAATATATTAGAAAATTCCTTACTTGTTCTTTTGTTAAGCTAAACACCCTTTGAATAAGAAGAGAATATTTCTATTAACGGCTAGTAGACTCGAGAATGAGGATATTGTTTTGCTTAGAAAGCTTGAAAAAGTAGAGAAAAGATGAATAAAACGAAATGCATTTTTATTAGTGTATAATTTTTTTATACATTTATTGATTAATTGTACCGCAACAATTATAATTAAGGAGAATTATTATTGAAGATACAAAAGAAATTGTATTAAATCAAAAGCGATGGAACGTTATAAAACAAGGAGGAAAAACGGAAAGCTTTTTGGATGTGGAGAGAAAAGAAATACAGGCTTCCGTCTCTGTTTGCGATTAACCCGCAGGCAGGCACAGAGATCTTGTGCCAGTAGGCTTAACCCTTTGAGAAGCAAAACCGGAAACCGTAGAAGTCGGGGTGCCGGCTGTTTTAATGTCACGTTTAATTACGGGACCGCTTGCCGTTGTGATTGCTTATTTTGCAAGCTTCGGTATGTATGAATAAACAGGAGGTAGAATGATGAGTGTTCAAGAGAGTGTACAACTGAAAACAATCTATCAGTCAACAGTTACAGGGCTTGGTGCAGACGTGGAAATGTTTGCGGAAGAGAAGATGCTCATTCTTTTTAATGAAAGCGCGCCCAAGGATTTGCGCGACATCGCCGTAAGCCATACGGTAGTTTCCTTGGAAGGCACCATCGAAGCGGGCGACATTCTCTCATTTGACGACCAGTCTTATGAAATCACGTTTGTCGGCGGGAAAGTAAATGAGACAGTGAGCGAGCTTGGCCACTGCACGATTGCATTCAATGGAGCAGATCATGCGGATCTGCCAGGAACGATGTGTGTAGAAGAAAAAGCGATGCCTGTCATTACCGTATCAACAAAATTATCAATCAGTAAAAAGTAATTCAACCAGGCCGTTAAGCTGATCACCTTGCTTAACGGTTATTTTATTTTCTAATAGCTGCCAACAAAGCCTACAACTTGCAGCCGCGGTTTATTTATCACAGCTGTTTTTACATTTTTAAGTTTTAAATTAATCGTCAATTTAATGAATTGCAAAAAATAAAGGTAATTATAAACAAATGCACTGTATGTAAAATTCAAATATGTTTTGTAAAATAAACAGTAATTACATATTTAAAGAACCGTTTTTATCATGGTTCTAAACTTTTTCAATTATATCCCTGGCTACTTCCTGCATATTACCTTATTTTCTTCCAATTCATTATTCATTACTTATTGCTTTTTGCTCTCAACTATACTGAATGCGGCCTTGTGCAAGCTGGCGTCCAGTTCTTCTGAATCTCTGCGAAGGATTGTGTTTTTCATATAAAGAACCAGGAGCGGTCCTCGATCATTTCAACATGCAGGTTATCTGTCCTCACATGCTGATAAAGCAGATCCATCACTTGATAGGTGAGGGGATAGACGGCCTTTTTTAGCCCCTTTAATTATTCACAACAAAACAAGCTCATTACAATTGTCGATCTTCTTTTATAAATACTTTTCACAGCTTCTAACACATCTTTTTTCTAAATAAAAACGTAAGTCCCACTTGATATCTGTATTGGTTCCTGTAAAAATCATCACGTCGTCAGTGTCTCCATACACATAATAATCAAAAGAATCTTTTGCAAGGTAATACATCCTATCATTCATATTGTTCCTCCTAGAAAAGATCTCGAAAAGAGAACTTTTTTAATTATATATTTGTTTAATAAGATATTAAACAAATAAGAAAGAGGCTCATGATTATAAACAAGGTAATCATGAGCCTTCTGTATTTCTGAGTAGCCATACCTTAAAAGTGATGACACTGTTTTTTAGTTCCGTTTGTCACGGCTTAAGTGGTGACATATCCTAGTGTCATTAACCAAGCCGTAAGAAGGACAAAAATTGGGATACCATGTATTATTTTGCTTTTAATCCTAAAAGGAAGTTAAAAATTCAGAAAACTATATTGACTCTTAACTTTTGGAACTATAAAATATAAAACAAATCATCTAGATGTATAGATGAATCGGAGTGAAATGTTATTTAATATAATCCCTAGGAGGGTGGCATGAGTAATTATAATAATCTTATTCCAAAGTACGTTCAAATTGCAGATAGCTTAAGAAAAAAAGTAGATGAAATGTACAAAGAAGGAAGAGAAAAATTTTTAAGCGATGATGAACTAATAAAAATGTTTGATGTCTCTAGAATGACTATTCGTCAGGCCGTTCAATTGCTTGTAGAAGAAGGTCTTTTAAAACGTATCCAAGGAAAAGGCACATTTATTGTTCGTAAAGATAAATTAAAAACAGATATTGCTAAATTGGATACTTTTTTTCAAGGATGGTACTTAGAAAAAAACTTTAATGTTAAGTTGCTATATAGGGGATCCGTACCTTGTCCAGAAGGAATAGACGTAAAATTGGGGGTAAAACCTGGAGAAGAGGTTTATCAAGTAAAACGTTTACGTCTTTCAGAGGGTATCCCAGTTGTTATCGATAACCGTTATCTTTTAAAAAAGTATGGTGAACAAATTACTGATGAAGAATATATTAATTATTCTTTCTCGCATTTATTTTTAAATAAATTTAATATGTCCCTTTCCGAAGGAGAAATTGAAATAGAAGCAGTTCTTGCTAGTCAAGAGATTTCAAAAATTCTTGATGTTTCCGTAGGCTCGCCAATTTTATATAGAAGTGTTGACTTAAAAGTAAAAAAAGGCTGTGTTTTAACAGGTGCTTCTTCTTATCGTGGAGACATGTACAAATATAAATCAGTATTAAGTTTAGAATAAGAAAGAAAAAATAAATAGAGAAGAGGTGGTGTTCAGTTTTGAACTAGATTTATAGCTCCTCATTATTTTGTAAGTGCTTCCATTTTTGTTTTATAAACAAAATTCTCGGGTGGGAAAAATCACAAACATGTTCAAATATTAAGATTTAAGTGAAAGATTTGAAAAAACTAAAAATATTCCTACTGTTAGCACTTGGTTGTTCTTCTCAACAAACTAATCCGGAGTTCGCAAATAAGAATATAGAATTAGCAGACCTTCACCTGCCGGCGGAGGAAACGAGATTGTTTTTAGAGCTGTTCAAAATTTTTCAACTAAAGAAAAGCTGGTCAAACAAAATATCATAGTAGCAGCCAAGCCCGGTGTCGGTGATGAAGTTAACTGATAGGTATCTTAAGTAATTAAAGAAAGGAGGAAGAATATAAATTTTTTTACAGCATTTAACGAAAATGATGTCACAAGTCTTATAACTCTATCTTGAAATATTCTTACTAAAAAACTACAACTATATAATTC
>NZ_JAKGCR010000056.1 GCF_022668875.1 Domibacillus sp. PGB-M46
GTTTTTAATGGAAGATAAAAATTTAAAACGTTGACGTTTTTATTGATTTTGTTCAGTTTTCAATGTTCAATTCGTTTTACCATCTCCACGACAGCTAAATAATCATAACACCTGCTGTCATCTAAGTCAATATATTTTTCATATCCCCCAACACAAGACGTTATGCCACTTACTTAAAGCACAATTGGTACGTCTGCAAAGCCAACTGATTTTCATTGCATCCTGTCAAAGGTAACAATGTTTCTCTATTGTTTATTTGCATTCATTTCTTCTGTCTCGGAGACGAATAATATTTTAACATTTATTTTTCATCAGCACAAGAAGTTTTTAAAAATAAGTGTATATTTTTTGATTGTATGCTCACCTTCTTCCCTCAGTACAAAAATAAAGCTGTGACTTTTTAATTTTCATTTCCGGGCTTGTAATTGTTAATCCCTTTTTCATGATCGTGAGTATTATCGTTATCTACCTGCAAACTCCCGTCCTGTGTAAAAACAGCCAGTGTAACGTGCTTAATGTCTTGTTTGCGAATACCCCAATGCTGAAGCTGATCAAAAAGCCAATTCTCATCCCTATTCACAAACTTTAAATTATGATGCAGGATTTCACCATCTATAATGATTGGAATCGAAACGAAAGCAGGTTTTGGGGTGAACTCTGGATCACTTGATTGTTTATCGGGATTGTTTACTTTAGGAATAACACTTACCTTTCCCGTTTCTTCCATCAGGGCAATATCAATTTCTGCAGGGTTTACAAAACCCTTAATCCGAAGCTCTCCAAGCAATTCTTCAATAGTCATTTTGACGCTTTTTAGTCCGTCTTTATCAATATCTCCCCCGCGTATTAGCACGGTAGGTGTAGCGGTCAACGCAGATTTAATCTTGTTAATAAGAATGAGCCTGGACAGTAAAAGATAAAATAAAACAACTGCAAGCGAGTACCAGGTAGCTTTCCAGGCACTGTCCTGGGCTATCGGTTCTGAAATAGCTGAACCGAGAACGGTCACAAAAACAAGATCGTAACTATGCATTTGCGAAACCGCTTTTTTGCCGGAAAGTCTTGTGAGAATATAACCTAATAATATAAGGTAAATGGGCAGCGCTATATATGTTAATATCTCCACGTATCCACCTCTTCTCTTATCTTCATTTTTTCCTGCTCGCAGATAAAAGGGGCATTCAGCGCTTTTTAGCCGATAAAATCGCCCGAGCTGCTTTTTGTCCTGACACAACGGCTCCTTCCATCGTGGCAAAATACGGCTGCATGGTGTAATCTCCGGCAAGCAATAATCCCTCAACCGGTGTAACCTGTTCAGGCCGCATCCAGTGGCAGCCCGGCTCAAGAGAATGAAAGTCATCGTAATGGTTAATCTGGCGATAATCGATAATATCCTCTCCAAAATCCATGCCTAACAATTTTGCATCTTTTACAACCACCTGTAATGTTTCTTCTGGAGTCATTTCTAAAAAACGTTCCGGATTTGACATAATAATGGATAACCTTCCCGGCACATGGCGAAATGTAGAACGGGACTGTTCGGCGAAGCTGATGAGAGAAGTCCGCGGGCCAAACGTTGTAATATCTTTTGGGAGAGCAGGCTTTTTTAATTCCATTTGCAGTGTTGCTGCGGACATCATCGGCAGCTCGAACATAGGCTGAAACCATGGATGATCTTTAAACAAAGGCTTCAGCAGCTGTTTGGCAGAATTAAGGGTTGTGGCTACGACTACTTTTTTGCCATAAAAGGTTCTCCCGTCTTCCATTTCAACACCTGTTATGTTATTCTGCCCGTCCATGTGCAGCTTACAGACTTTATGATCTGTTTTGACAATACCGCCTTTTTTTTCAATCGCTTCCGCCATCGGCTGGCACATTACGTCTGTCATACCGCCTAAAAAAGCGCCGATGCGCATTTTATAAAAGCGTTTAATGGCTGGAGCAAGCAGTCCAAAAAAAACATAAGCGGAATACCGCTCAGGCGGTAAGAAATAAAGGCCGGTGCTAAAAGGTATAATAACGTTGTGAAAGGCATCTTCACTGACCTTGTGCTTTATTGCATAGTCCCGGATATTACAGGCATCCAGCTTCTTAGGATTTGTAATAAGATCTTTTAATCCGCTCAAAAAAAAGGAGACGAGGGAAAGCTTGTCTCTCAGCGGAAGCAATTCGTTATTTCCCAGAATGCCCATGATTGTTTTTTTAGGACCAAACAGTGGTGCAGCGCCTAAGGTAATGAGCTTTTCTTTTTTTCTCACCCGTATTTCTACTTTTTCTTCCCACGTGAAAATCTCATTTAATTGAATCCCCGCTTTTCGTAACATTTTAGGCATTTCAGAATAAAAGCCGATATAGCGGTGAAACCCAGATTCCACTTTCATCCCATTATCTATATAAGATGAAGTCCGCCCCCCTACAACAGGTTCCGCCTCTAATAAAAGCACCTTTTGTCCTTTTTCCGCTAATTCTAAACCGCAGGTCAACCCTGCCAGTCCCGCTCCAATAATTACTGCATCGTATTGTTCCAATAGAAGAACCTGCCTTTTGTCTTCATTTTCTTCTTATTATTGCCTCATTATTTGCCATAATATGCGCTGGTATCCTTGTATTTGGCTCAGGCCAAAAGAAGATAACAGTATGCGTCCAGGCAGATATTTTATGATGACAAAAAGGCAGCCGAGAATGGCTGCCTTTTTGTCAGGTACAGGTTATTCTGTTTTGTTTGAAGAATTTCTCGGCAGTGTTTCTTCGTATTTTGACGGCGCTACTTCTCCCTCTTTGTACAGATCACTCACTTGTTCATGGGTTGTAGCCAGCCCTTTTGCTGTTTCGTCATTTTTATGATAATCATTCATATTAAAATTACGAACAGGCGTTACTTGCTGCTTTTCTTTTGTCATGACAGCCCCCTCCTTTCTTTAAGCTTATTTTCTGCAAAAACATATTCCTTATTCAAAAGCTAAAAGCCCGCACTTCCGGAGCAAACAAAGGCTAGAATCTGCTGCCGTTTCATGGGCTTTTCGTTGCTCAGCGGAAATAGTCCTTTCAAAAGAACAGACCCCTTCTATCCTTTTCACTAAATTTTCACCGAGCTCCCTTAATAAAAGATTAAAGACGCAGATGCATCGTCTCCAAAAGCCACTTTTATTTTGCTTTTAGGCACCACCCTTCTTCCCACACAAGTACAGAAGAAGTCTTAACCGGGTTGACGTACACCGACAATGTCAACATATCGTTCGGTCACATTGAAGCTTCGATTCCTCATGTTTCCGATAAAGCAGCCGAAGTCACGGCTTCGATTGGGCAAATTGAGACGATCAGCCGCCAAATGGTACAAGCCACGGACTCCACAAAAGAAACAGCAGAGAAAGCTGTCTATTTAAGCCAGGAAACCTCTTCTTTGACACAGGAACAGACGGCGACAGCTAAAGAAATTTCTTCTTCTACTCTTTCCTTATCCCAGTTAGCCGGAGAGCTTCAACATACGTTAACAGCCTTTAAAATGAAATAACATAATAAAAATCCCTGCTGTACCAGCAGGGATTTTCCATGTGAAAAACTTATATTTTTATCGCCGTTAATCGTTCATGGCTTCTTAGTTTGTTCATTTAAAATAGTGCAGTTAACTTTGAACTATTAAAGAATTTAAACTAACCTGCTCCACTGCGGCTGCTACCCGTTCATGAACGGTCCGGTCTAATGGATGAGGAACGAGGTCTCCTGGTTTCGTAGAAGCAGCAATCGCTTCCGCTGCGGCAACCAGCATTGGGTGCGTGACATCATTTGCTCTTGCGTTCAATACGCCTCTGAAAATACCCGGGAACCCTAGTACGTTGTTGACCGAGCGTCCGTCTGCCGCGTAAGCCGCTCC
>NZ_JAKGCR010000057.1 GCF_022668875.1 Domibacillus sp. PGB-M46
TGGGAACGAGGTTATAATCACAGGCACGAGATTACCTGACCAAAGTACAACTAGCTTCACCGTAAATAATGAAAACGAAGATTCTGTTGCACCAGAAGCACCAACAGTGAATGAAGTAACTGATGCTTCATTGAGTATTACAGGATCAGCAGAAAAAGGTTCAATAATCACCGTGAGATCAGGAACTACCACATTAGGAACAGCAACCACAACGATTGGTGGGGACTATGTGGTCACCATATTAAAGCAAATGGCAGGAACAAAGCTAGAGATTACAGCAACAGATGCAGCAGGTAATATTAGTGAAGCTAAAGAAGTTATAGTGAGTGATAAAACACCTCCTTTAACAGAAACTCTTCCTTTTGAGAAAAGCTGGACAAACAAAGATGTAACAATAGAACTGAAAGCGAAAGACAACTTTTCAGGAGTAGAAAAAACAGAATACAGTTATGATGCAGTCACATGGACATTGTACAATCAGCCAATTTCAATTTCTGCTGAAGGAGAAACAAAAATCTATTTTCGAAGTATAGATGTGGCTGGGAATATGGAAGAGACACGTTTTGAATCTGTAAAAATCGATAAAGTAGCGCCAAAAACAAAAGCGATATCTTCAGCTACTAGCTGGACGAATAAAGACGTAACCGTAAAATTGACGGCAGAAGATAACTCTTCGGAAGTAGAGAAAACAGAGTACAGCTACGATGGAGTTGTGTGGAAACCATACAGTCAGCCAGTCACTATTTCTACTGAAGGAAAAACAACATTTCATTATCGTAGTACAGACGCGGCAGGTAACACCGAAGAAGAACAGTTGCTTTCTGTAAAAATTGATAAAACAGCCCCATTGTTAGAGATAATGCTTGATAAAAGCGAATTGTGGTCACCAAATCACAAAATGATGACTATAAATGCTGACGTAATAGAAAGCGACTCGCTTTCCGGGATTGACAAGACACAACTCGTTTCGATTGTAAGCAGTGAAAATGATGTTGGGTATAACAGGGATGACCAGCCATTTGATATCCAAGAAGCTACCTATGGCACACTTGATGTTTCATTCGATTTACGTGCGGAAAGATTTACAAAGGATGGCCGGATTTACACTGTCACTTATAAAGCTACAGACATTGCTGGGAATGAAGCAATTGAAACTGCGATCGTAACTGTGCCACATAATAAGAATATAAAATAATATTTTACGATGTAAAAATAGGAGGGCTATCGCTCTTCCTGTTTTTATTTTGGGTAGATAATTAGCGGAAGAACCAAGAGAGAAATCAAAATAGGCTGTCAAGTTCCTATACATATAATTGCATACAAAAGCAGGTAACGTAAAACAACACAAACTTATCGTTCCAATTGAGGAAAAATTAACCTATAATTGGAATGAAGAAATAACATATTAGGGGGATTTAAATGAAAAAAGTAATTACTCTCTGCTTTTTATTTATGTTTTTTGCCATACCAGTAGAAATACTAGCTGAAGAAAACTTTGGAACTGAAATAAGTGGACTTATCAGTAAAGATACAACATGGAGTAAAGAGGGTAGCCCTTATAATTTAAGTGGGAATGTGTATGTGGATGAGGGCGTTACGTTAACTATTGAGGAAGGTGTCAGAATAATAAGCGATACAATTCTAAAAAAACAACTAACTGTAGAGGGGAAAATTGTTGTTCAGGGAACCGAGGACAAGATGGTTAATTTCGATAATATTTATTTCACTCTAAAATCAAACGATAATACACTTAATTACACCAGTTTTAATAATTATATAGTGTCTTTGAAGGGTAAAAACAATTTATTTTCGAACAGCTTATTTAACTCCTCGGTACATATAGACGGAGATAGTAATAGTTTCTCTAACAGTGACTTTAATCAAGTTAATATAAGAGGCAATAAAAATCTTATCAATGGCTGTAATATTAAGCCAGTACACAGTTTTGCAAGTTATGCTCTTTATATAGAGGACGGTGCTGAAAATAATAAGTTGAATAATTGTAAAGTAGAACATTTGAAAGACGGTGTCTGGATAGATGGTCATGAAAACCTAATTGAGAATTTTGTTGTTAGAAGCTTAGGGACAGGGATAAAAGTTTTCACGCTTAATTATTTTGGAACTACTCCTGATATTCTTATTAAGAATAGTAACATTGAGAATAGTAATATTGGAATAAGCATAGATAAAAACTCAAATAATACGCATATACTTAACTCAAAAATACAAAATAATTTAATAGGGGTAGATGCTAGGGCAAAAGTTAGTATAATCAATAATGATATTTCAAATAATGATAAAGGACTAATCATTAATAGGGTACCAGATTATAATACTCAGGCATCAACAATAACATTTAACAACATTTATAATAATAAAGAATTTAATCTAAAGGCAAAATACAACACTAAAGTAGATGCCCCCAATAATTATTGGGGGAGTAGTGATAAAACGATAATTGAAAAAGGTATCTATGATTTTTACGATGATTTTAGTTTAGCCAAAGTTATCTATGAGCCTTACTTAACAGAATTAATTAAAGATGAATTTTTAATAACTGTGAATGAAGTAACTGATCAATCTACGGAAGTAACAGGAGAAGCGGAAGCAGGCTCTACTGTAACGGTTAAGACTGGAACAATTGAACTGGGTACTGTAGAAGCCGGAATAGATGGCAAGTACAGCATTAGCATTCCAAAGCAGGCAGCGGGAACAGAAGTTGTTGTAACGGCCACTGATAAAGCCGGGAATGTAAGTGAAGCAGTAACGGTAACAGTAAAAGATATAACCGCTCCAGCATCACCGACGGTGAGCGAAGTAACAGACCAATCGACAAGTGTAGCAGGGGAAGCAGAAGCAGGGTCTACTGTAACGGTTAAGATCGGAACAACCGAACTAGGTACGGTGGAAGCTGGAACAGATGGGAAGTTCAGTGTTAGTATTCCAAAGCAGGCAGCTGGAACAGAAATCACTGTAACGGCAACTGATGAAGCGGGCAATGTAAGTGAAGCAGTAACGGTAAC
>NZ_JAKGCR010000058.1 GCF_022668875.1 Domibacillus sp. PGB-M46
ATGATGCCGGTGAACATGTCCATAAAGGTTTCTCCACCTTTTTCGAACATTCCGATAAACCCCTCCGCGAATTTCACTAAGAAATCCATTTTTATTTCCTCCTCTTTATTGCTCATGTATGCTGAGGCCTAGATCGTGGTTGGCGCGTTCATCTGATGCTTTATTTTTTCGATTGCCATGTTAAGTGGGTTTTTCCACTTTTCATCATACAAGCTTGAAATATGTTTACCTGTAAACCTATCATGGTTTTTAAATTTCGCGAAAACTGTTACTCCATTCATCACGCGGCATTCTTCCACAATGCCTTCTTCATTTGTTACCAAAACAAGAACCGTTCCGGAACCAAGTTTTTTCTTTTCAACGCCAACGCCGAGATAGCCTCCTTCTCGTTTGCTCATCCGACGTACCGTCATCTGATAATGCTTCATTTGTCTTGCTGTGAGGTAAAATTGAAGCAGCCACATGATGACGAATCCCGCAAGAAGATAACCCCACATTCGATGATCGCTCCTTTACAATGATTAATTGCACCTTCCAGTGGTGAAATTAATCTTTTTCCTCTAAAAGTGCCTGGGCCGTTTCTTCATCGGTGACCAGTACTTTAATTAATCTGCCTTTTAATGCGGCCTGAATCGCTTTTATTTTTTCTTTCCCGCTCGCTACGCCAATCACAAGTGGAAGGTCCTTCAGTTTTTCTACGTCAAATGCAATGGTTCGATCATTCCATGAATTTTCCGAAACAGATCCGTCTTCATTGATAAAGTTATAACAAATGTCACCCACATCCTGTTGATCCGCAAACAGATTCTGATATTCTTCACCCAAATAAGATTTCACCATCGTTGAGTGCTGCGGCTTGCCGCCAATTCCTACAACGGCAATATCTGCTTTTTCCGCAAGATCAAATACACTTTTAATCGAAGACTGCTGTTTAAATACTTCTTTTGCTTCTTTAGAATCAACCATTACAGGTGTATGAAGCAGTTTATACTGGGCATGGCACTGGCGGGCCAGCGTGGCCACAATATGATTCGCATGAATATCCACCCGTTCATTTCCCATGCCGCCTACTAACGGAACAAACACGGCAGATGGATACTCCTGGCTTGAGGTGAATGCTTTGGCAAATTCGTAAAGAGTTGTTCCAGATGAAACCCCAATGGTCTGGCCATCCTGCATAATACGTTGCAAGTATTTTGCTGCTGCGGCACCAAGCCGGCTTTTGGACGATTCCCCGCCAAAACTGGGAATACAGATCACTTCCCGGATGCCATACGAACGCTCCACCTGCATTTCCAGCTGGCGAAATGGATGGATTATATCATCATGAATGATAATTTCTACAATGCCCTGTTCTTTTGCTTTTGCTAAGTATTTTGAAATCAATGAGCGGCTTACGCCCATTTCTTTTGCAATTTCTGATTGTGTGGCGCCTTCTTCGTAATACATGTGTGCCATTTTTACGAGAGACCGCCGGTCTTCAATAAACGTCATTATGCTTACCCCTTTAACATGCTGATTGAGCAGGGGGCCATGTTTCCATGGGCGTACCCTCCCTGCCCGTTATACAGTTGTCCAGCATGATCTGCTATGGCAGATGATTTCTTACAGTGTGATGATGCTCGAAAGAAGCTCTTTTTGCAGGCCATCTTCCGGGAATAAACGATTTTGAAGCTCTCTTAGTTTCCAGACTGTTGTGCTTGGATCCAGTTCAACATCATCTATTGTTAGGAATTGGCCCTGCTTAATCGCTTTTTTCGCCACAACCTTTCCGCTGATCAGGCCGATAGGAATATGGCCGTTCCGTTTCATATCCTGATGGGTTTCCAGGACACCGCGAACCGCATAACCGCCGATTCCGTCCAGTGTTTCGCCCGGCTGGATATCTTTTTTGGCAACGGCAACGGTATCGGAAATCGGCGTACCGATCGGGTGGATAGAAGAGTCATGCTGCAGTACTGCTTTAGCAATCGTGATTGGCGTTTCTAAGCTGGCAAGGTGATAGGGGCGGTACAAAATGTGGTGCTCTCTGTCACCTTTCTTCAGCAGGTAATTCAGTTCGTGCGCTACCGCTTCATTTTGGCCTTTTACGATGACAAATACGCCAGGCGCCAGGCCATCCACATATTCGACGACACCAAAACTGTTTAATACGCCGCCATTTTCTTTAACGTCCAAATCCTTAATGACGGAATCAAGGTCTCCGGCAATTCCATGCATGCCCACTACATCCGGTACAAACCCAATCGCGTTGGACAATAGATTCATTTCAGCCATTGTCTTCGTGCCGTCCTGGAAAGCAGCCAGCATATGAGAAGACATTTTTTTCTGGTTTGCTTCCTCCTGTGCAGTGGAAGGGTTGGCTGTGACATTTAATTTATTATTCTTTCCTTTACCAGCAACTAATACTTCCATGCCCATCGTTTTTGCAAATTCATATAATTCAACCACTGCAGCAGGCTCATCACCAGCTGATCCCGTGTAAATAAGCCCCGCGTTTGTAAACAATTGATGCATCACAGAACCGATGGTAATGTCTACTTCAACATTTAAAAGCACGATATGTTTTTTGGAACGCAGCGCTTCAAGCGAAATGTTGGCCCCAACTTCCGGAACGCCTGTAGCATCTACGATGACTTCAACATGTGGGGATTGAATTACTTCACGAAAATCATTGGATACGACAATCGATTCTTTTCGATCTGCCTGTGCATTATAGTAATCTGCCGCTCTTTGGGCTGCTTCCACATTAATGTCACTGATACCGGTTACACTCATACCCGGAATACGTGAAATTTGCCCGATCATGCCAAAGCCCATCTGTCCGGCACCGATTACTCCCACTTTAATTGGCTGATTTGCTTTTTCCCG
>NZ_JAKGCR010000059.1 GCF_022668875.1 Domibacillus sp. PGB-M46
AAACTTATTAAATATCTTTAATAAGTTCCAGGCCAATATAACATATAATATTTTAAAAAACAATGGAAATTGAATAATGATACAAATCAACCGTTTCGATCAACTATTGGTCAACCTGCAAAATAAAATGAACGTTTATACCCTGTGGTACTGTCTCGCAAATGACCGCTTTTGAATGATTTATTTTCTTTTTTAGAATTTTTTTAACCTGTCAGTGAAGTATTTGGTGCTCAAAGTGAATGTCGCGTAAAGCAAACTTATGTGAACCCTAATAAAAAAGTATACCTATTCAAAGGTATACTTTTGTTTAAATACGCTTATGATTAGGTTCACTCCTGCTGGCTAAGTTTTTTATTTATCTTCCTTAACGAACCCGCTCATAAAGTAAAATGTTTTTACTGCCATTCAATCAAATAGCTTTCTACATAATTAGCTGCTAGCTGAATATTCAAAGGATACAGTTTACCTGCTAAACATTATTTTATACTCATCCACTTATTTTTTAAAATTAGTTGTCTTCTCAGCATTGCGTAAACATAACTTTAATTGACGCTTACAAACATCGATATGTTGATATATCTATTAAGAGCTATTCACTATGAGAAGAAACGAATTTCCTGAATAATTTTTTGTAACCTTACAATTTCTTTGTTTAATTGTTGGCTGGCTTTTATAACATCCGGATGGGCTATTCCTTTATAATTTGCTAATTCGTGCATATCTTCCTGATGTTTTGTTATATTCTTCCTTAAATCTATCACATTCTTTAAAATCATGAATTCCGACTCCCGTCCATTATTTGATTTAACTAAGTTGTTGCATTAAATACAATTTAGATTTCTCATCATACGTTTAATTAATTTTAAGTGGAACCGCTTTCAAATTATTCTTGTTTAACCCCCTTTTTAGGACTCAGCTAAGAATAATCTGCTTAAGCTTTTCCTGCTTAACAAGATTCTTACTTTTTTGTAATCCCTTTCAAAACTCTTTAAAATTTTAATTGGTTTTGAAAATGATTAAATAAAAAATTAGATCAAATTCCTGTTTAATCATCTGCTTAGAAACAAATACATATTTAACAAATTAACTTTCTAAATGCTTGTAATGTTGTTTTCATCACCTTAGTTTATTAACTTCCAAATTATCCTTTTGTACAATTGTAAGACAAATATAATTATAAGTCAATAAGATACATAACTCATTTTGAATTTTATCCAGGAGAAGAAGATAGTGTAGACTTTCATCCACATCATTCGAAGACCATGTGGAAAGATAAAGATTTTCTCTCGATTTATAGTTCATATCAAACGAAAAATGCAGTCAACCAACATTCAGGCCTACTTAAGATACAAGCGGAAACCCTGTTGAAACCTGCCTCGCATCTTTATAAAAGCGATGTATCAAGCTGTTGACAGGCATAACTTACATCAATATAGAAAAAGCACGACAAGCTTAACCTTGTCGTGCTAGACCTTTTTAGATTACATTGGTTAAAAAGGCGGTTCCTGATAGCTTCTTCATTGCCGATCTTGCATCATTCTCACAACTGTATTCAAACATGCGTACCTGTTTTTCAGAAAAAACGGTTACGATCCACACTTTCCTTCTTCCTTTCTCAACAACCGTCTTATTTAACGAATACAGTTTTAATCGATGTAAAGAATTCTTTCGCTGCTTCTCCCTGTTCACGGGAATATGAGCTGGACTGCTTCATGCCGCCGAATGGAGCCTGAAGTTCAACCCCGGCGCTTTCCGCATTTACCCGGATCAGCCCCGCTTCCATATCATTGACGAAGGACAATAAATGCCCAATATTCGCTGTAAAGATAGAAGCACTTAAGCCGTACTCGGTATCATTCGCCAGCTTCAGCGCTTCTTCCACAGATTCCGCTTTTAAAAGGGCAATGACCGGGCCAAAAATTTCTTCTCTTGCAATGGCCATATCCGGCGTGCAGTTGTCAAAAATGGTTGGTTCCACATAGTATCC
>NZ_JAKGCR010000005.1 GCF_022668875.1 Domibacillus sp. PGB-M46
GAGGCTGAAGAGGCGCCCCTGCTAAGGGTGTAGGTCGGGTAACCGGCGCGAGGGTTCAAATCCCTCCTTCTCCGCCATATGGCCCCTTGGTCAAGCGGTTAAGACACCGCCCTTTCACGGCGGTAACACGGGTTCGAATCCCGTAGGGGTCATTTAAAAGCGAAAAGCACCCGGAAGTTATTTTAACTTCCGGGTGCTTTTTTATTTGCAAAATTTTAGCATAAGGATTCGTGTTATTTTTTAAAAAATAAGGGAAGATAATAAATAAATATGCAAATAAAGAAGGGAAATCTGTTTTTTTAAAGAATACTAAACAATAATTCAATTATAAATACGGAGTTATCCGCATTTTCCTCTTTTCACTTCACCAAGAATACATAAAATAAAGGGTGTGGACCATGTCATCAGAAACATTTTATCCAAGCGATTTTGACCTCCATTTATTCCATGAGGGAAATCTTTTCAAAGCTTACAAACTATTTGGAGCGCACGTCCAAAACGAAAAAACCTGCTTCGTTTTATGGGCTCCCAATGCAAGAAAGGTTCGAGTAATTGGTGATTTTAACAGCTGGGATGGACTAGGGTATGAAATGCATCAGGTATCTGCTGAGGGAGTATGGTTTTTAGAAGTTCCACGTAATTTGGAAGGATCATTGTACAAGTATGAAATTGTTGCACAAAGCGGCAGAGTTATGCATAAAACCGATCCATTTGCTTTTATGACAGAACTTCGTCCAAATACAGCCGGCGTAGTGAAAACGCTTGATCATTATCAATGGCGTGACGAAGAATGGCTGCGCAGCTTGGAATCATCCTCTGTTTATGAGGAGCCACTGGCTATTTATGAAATGCATTTAGGTACGTGGAAAAGAAAAGGAAAAGGTGAAAATGACCTTTACACATATAGAGAGTTGGCTGATATGCTGATTCCACATGTGAAGGAACAGGGATTTACTCATATTGAGGTTATGCCGATAACAGAGCATCCTTTTGATCGCTCATGGGGCTATCAAAGTACAGGTTATTTTGCAACTACACGGCGTTATGGAGAGCCGAAAGATTTTATGTACTTTGTTGATGAATGCCATCGTGCGGGGCTTGGAGTTATTTTAGACTGGGTGCCTGGTCACTTTTGCAAAGATGCTCATGGCCTGCATAATTTTGACGGAAATTTCAGTTATGAATATGAAAACAGCTGGGATCGTGAAAACTATGTATGGGGAACAGCCAATTTCGATTTAAGTAAAACAGAAGTACATAGCTTTTTAATTTCAAATGCTCTTTTTTGGATGGAGTATTACCACATCGACGGATTTCGTGTCGATGCAGTATCAAATATATTTTACTGGCCTAACCGTGACGGATTAGAAGCAAACCCACACGGCGTCGCATTTTTGCAAAAATTAAATAAAGCCGTTTTTTCATTTAAGCCACAAGCGCTTATGATTGCAGAAGATTCAAGTGACTGGCCGCAAGTAACCGCTCCCGTACATCAAGGCGGCATTGGTTTTAATTACAAGTGGAATATGGGCTGGATGAATGATGTGCTTGAATATATGGAAACACACTGGAACGAGCGCTCTCAAAAACATCACTTGATGACTTTTTCCCTGATGTACGCCTACTCGGAAAATTATATTTTGCCTTTTTCACACGATGAAGTCGTTCATGGGAAGAAGTCCTTGCTTGATAAAATGCCGGGTGACTACTGGCAAAAGTTCGCACAACTGCGTTTATTGCTGATGTTTATGATGGCTCATCCGGGCAAAAAGCTGCTGTTTATGGGAACCGAGCTTGCTCCTTTTTCTGAGTGGAAGGATCTGGAGGAAGTGGATTGGCATTTAACCGATTACGACATGCATCAGAGTTTCAACCGTTATTTCACAGAACTGCTGCACTGCTATCAAGCAGAACCTGCATTGTTTGAACGTGATCACAGTCCGGAAGGCTTTGAGTGGATTGATGTTCACAATCACCAACAAAGCATTTTGTCTTTTATACGAAAAGACAAAGAGGGAAATCCGATCGTCATCGTGTGTAATTTTGGTGAATACGGGTACAGTGATTATAAAGTAGGTGTTCCGGAAGCAGGGCAGTATGAAGAAGTATTAAATAGTGACCGCGCATTGTATGGAGGGTCAAATCAGGTAAATAACGGTTCTATCGAAACGGTATCAGACACGTTTCATGGACAGCCTGCTTTTGTAGAAATAAATATACCGCCATTTGGGGCAGTTTATCTGCGCCGCGTAGACGAAAAAGGGAGGAACTAACATGGCAAAACAAAAATGTGTAGCAATGCTTCTGGCTGGAGGAAAAGGAAGCCGTTTAAAAGAACTGACGGAGAACCTTGCAAAACCAGCAGTGCCATTCGGCGGAAAATATCGGATCATTGATTTTCCGCTTTCCAATTGTGCCAATTCAGGAATTCATACAGTCGGTGTACTTACACAATATCAGCCGCTTGTCTTAAATTCATACATTGGAATTGGAAGTGCCTGGGATCTTGACCGTAAAAACGGCGGGGTAACCGTTCTTCCCCCTTATAGTGAGTCGTCTGAAGTAAAATGGTATTCCGGAACAGCAAGTGCGATTTATCAAAATTTAAACTATATCAAGCAATATGATCCGGAATATGTCCTGATTTTATCCGGTGACCATATTTATAAAATGAATTACGATACAATGCTTGATTACCATATCGAAAAACAAGCAGACGTAACCATCTCTGTTATTGAAGTGCCATGGGAGGAAGCAAGCCGTTTTGGCATTATGAATACAGATGCGGACTTCAATGTAACCCGTTTTGATGAAAAGCCTGAAAAACCGGAAAGCAACTTGGCTTCAATGGGCATATATATTTTTAAATGGTCTGTTCTCCAAAGATATTTGGAAATGGACGAAAGCAATCCTGACTCATCCAATGACTTTGGAAAAGACGTTATCCCTGCTATGCTGGCAGATAATTTAAAGCTGATTGCTTATCCATTTAAAGGCTACTGGAAAGACGTCGGCACAGTAAAAAGCTTATGGGAAGCCAATATGGATCTGCTTGACGAAAAGCAGGATCTAAACTTATTTGAATACTCTTGGCGCATTTATTCCGTGAATCCGAATCAGCCGCCACAAATTATCGGCTCAAAGGCGAAAGTTCAGCATTCGCTTGTAAATGAAGGCTGCATTATTGACGGGGTGATCGAGCAGTCAGTCATGTTCCAGGGGGTAGAAGTGGAAGAAGAGGCTGTACTCAAAGAGTGTGTAGTTATGCCAAATGCCCGTATCGGACGCGGTTCCTATATTGAGCGCGCGATCGTGATGGGCGATCTTGAAATACCAGAAAATACAGTTATTCGAAACGACTCCAATGATATTTTGCTGGTGACGGAACAATTCTTAATGGAGCACACTGAACAACAATCGAAAGTGGAGGAAGCCTAATGAAAAAATCGATGCTTGGTGTTATTGATGCAACTATGCTTCCAGGGGAAATGGGCGATCTTGCCCTTTACCGCTCCCCCGCGGCAATCCCTTTCGCGGGCCGGTACCGGCTTATTGATTTTGTGCTCTCCAATATGGTTAATTCAGGAGTACAGAGTGTGGCAATTTTTCCGAGATCTCCTTACCGCTCGTTAATGGACCACTTAGGTTCAGGGAAAGATTGGGATTTGAATCGTAAGCGCGATGGCTTGTTTTTCTTTCCTTCACCAACAAAAGAAGGGCAGCTCGACCGTATGTCGGAGCACCTTGACTACTTCCACCGCAGTGATCAAAAGTATGTGATCGTTTCAAACTGCACGACAGTAGCCAATATGGATTTTGCTCCTGTGTTGGACCGGTTTATAAAGCAAAACTGTGATGTTTTGGAAGTTACCCATAAAGGTGAATCAACTTATATTTATCTTCTCTCGTTAGAGCTCTTGCTTGACTTAATTGACCAGCGTAATGAAACAGGATATGAATCTGTACGGGCAGCAGTTGAAGATGCATCTTCTTCGTTAATAAAATGCCAATACGAATTTGAAGGCTTCCTACAACGGATCAAGACAGTGGACGATTACTACCAAACAAGCATGCAGCTTCTTGAAAAAGACAAGTGGAGCGAGCTGTTTAATGAATTTCAGCCTATTTATACAAAAGTAAAAGACGAGCCGCCAACCAATTATCTCGCAGGCTCACACGTTACGAACGCCATGATTGCCAACGGCTGCATCATCAGCGGGGAAGTTAATCATAGTATCGTTTTTCGTGGCGTAGCCATCGGCAAAAATTCGACGATTAAAGACAGCATCGTTATGCAAAAAAGTAAGATAGGCGAAAATTGCGTGCTGGAGCACGTCATTATTGATAAAGATGTATCAGTACAAGATGGGGCTATTTTGCGCGGAACGCCGGAAAAGCCGCTTGTCATTAAAAAAGGATCTGTTGAAAGTGCGGTGACCAGTTCGTGAAGGTTTTATTTGCTGTTTCAGAATGTGTACCATTTATCAAATCAGGGGGCCTCGCCGATGTGGCAGGGGCCCTTCCCAAAGAATTAGCCAGTATGGGAGTGGATGTGCGGGTAATCATGCCGAAATACGGCACGATTCCTCAAAAATATCAACAGGAAATGAAACAAGTCGCTGTTTTTACTGTGCCGGTTGGATGGAGAAATCAGTATTGCGGCATTTTTGAATTGAAGCAGGATGGCGTTACTTACTACTTCATAGATAATCTTTACTATTTCCAAAGGGACAGCTTGTACGGCCATTATGACGACGGAGAGCGTTTTTCTTATTTTACAAGAGCGATTTTGGATTCTTTAAGTCATTTGGACTTTTTCCCAAATATCCTTCACTGTCATGATTGGCACACAGCCATGATTCCATTTATGCTCAAAGTTGAGCATCAGCACCGGCCGGGATATGAAAAAATACGGACCGTGTTCACCATTCATAATTTAATGTTCCAGGGAATTTTCCCTCCTGAAGCTGTAACCGATTTATTAAACTTACATAGCCAGCATTATCAAACGGGCCAGCTTGAGTTTAATGGCAATACAAACTTTATGAAAGGCGCACTTGTCGCTGCCGATGCGATTACGACTGTGAGCCCGACATATCGAAATGAAATTTTAAATTCATATTTTGGAGAGCGGCTTGAAGGCGTTCTGCAGGAACGTCAGGGTGATTTAAAAGGTATTTTAAATGGGATAGATTACTCCATATATAATCCAGAAACCAATGAGATGATTGAACCCTACAGTGTTGAAAATATGGCTGGGAAAGCGGAGAACAAGCGCCGGATTCAAGAGTTTTTCCATCTGCCTGTTCGTGAGGATGTTCCGGTTATCGGTCTTATATCCCGCTTAACAGAGCAAAAGGGACTGTCACTCATTCAACATGTTTTTCATGAAATCATGCAGGAAGATGTGCAATTTATCCTTCTTGGCAGCGGTGAAGCCCAGTTTGAAAACTTTTTCCGTGAAATGGAATGGGTGTATCCGGAAAAAGTCCGCTCCTATATTGGATTTAATGAGGAGCTGGCCCATCGTATTTACGCAGGCTCTGATTTATTTTTAATGCCTTCCCAGTTTGAACCTTGCGGTCTTGGCCAGTTAATTGCCATGAAGTATGGTTCGCTGCCTATTGTTCGAGAAACAGGGGGGTTAAATGATACTGTTCATTCATACAATGAAGAAACCGGAGCAGGGAACGGATTTTCATTCAGTAATTTTAATGCCCATGATATGCTGCATACCGTGAGCAGGGCGCTGCATTTTTATCATGAAGAGCCTGAAGTATGGGCGAAAATTGTCGAGCATGCTATGCAGGCGGATTACAGCTGGTCGCAATCTGCTAAGGAATATATGAAGCTCTATGAGGATGTATCCAACAGGAGGGAAAGTCATGTTTTCTGATAAACAAGCATTTCAGGACTCGTTTAAAAAACGTTTGGAACAGTCCTATAGCATCAGCTTTCAAGATTCTACACGTTCCCAGCAGTTTGTTACGCTCAGCAGCATGGTTCGCGAATACATCAGCAGCGAGTGGATTGAAACAAATGAACGCTATCGAAAAAGCAACAAGCAGGTGTACTACTTGTCCATAGAATTTTTGCTCGGACGCCTGCTTGGACAAAATTTAATTAATCTTGGGTTACATGAAAAACTGGATTCGTGGCTGTCAGATTTAAATATTCCGCTTCATGAGCTGGAGGAGATTGAGCCGGACGCTGCGCTTGGCAACGGAGGCTTAGGCCGCCTTGCTGCCTGCTTCCTGGACTCACTGGCTTCCTTGAATTTACCGGGACATGGATGCGGTATTCGGTACAAACACGGGTTGTTTGAACAAAAAATGGTCGACGGCTTTCAAATGGAGCTGCCGGAAAACTGGCTGCGTTACGGTTATGTATGGGAGATACGAAAGTCTGATTTATCAGTCGATGTCCCGTTTTGGGGCAGTGTCGATGTGATCGAGCGCGACGGTGCAATGAAGTTTCGTCATGTAGATGCAGAATATGTACGAGCTGTCCCACATGATATGCCTGTTGTAGGCTATGGCGGAGAAACCATTAATACATTGCGATTATGGAGCGCAGAAATGTCTACCATGACACCGATGCATGATGTGCTCAAGTACAAACGGGAAACAGAAGCCATTTCTGAGTTTCTATATCCTGATGATTCCAATGATGAAGGAAAGATTTTGCGCTTAAAGCAGCAATACTTTCTAGTATCTGCGAGCATCCGTTCTATTTTACGCCGCTTTCTCAGCACTGGCGGGGAATTAAAGGAGCTTCATGAACATGTAGCGATCCATATCAATGACACTCATCCGGTATTAGCTATACCAGAATTGATGCGTCTTTTGCTTGATGAGTATCAGCTTTCGTGGGAAGAAGCATGGCATATTACAGAAAAAACATTTGCTTATACGAATCATACTACTTTGTCGGAAGCGCTGGAACGCTGGCCGATTCGTTTATTTAAACCGCTCCTGCCGCGTATTTTCATGATTGTGGAAGAAATTAATGAACGCTTTTGCAGAAGTTTGTGGGAAAAATATCCGGGTGATTGGTCAAGGATTGAAAAAATGGCCGTTATCGCTAACGGGGAAGTTCGCATGGCTCATTTAGCCATTGCCGGCAGTCATAGTGTGAACGGAGTAGCACGCCTTCATACGGAAATCTTAAAAAATCGTGAAATGAACGATTTTTATCAGTTTTATCCGAAGAAGTTTAATAACAAAACCAATGGCATTACCCACCGCCGCTGGCTGTTAAAAGCAAATCCAGAGCTTACATCCCTGTTAACAGAGACGATTGGCGACGGTTTTCACAAAAATGCGGCAGAGCTCTCTAAGCTCGCACCTTATGCTGACGATGCAGCATTTCAGGAAAAGCTGTGGGATGTAAAAATGAAGCGGAAAGAAATATTAGCTAAGCGTATTTTTGATCAAAACGGCATTCAGGTCGATCCGTCTTCGATTTTTGATGTGCAGGTTAAACGTCTTCATGCTTATAAGCGGCAGCTGTTAAATGTGCTTCATATCCTCTCTCTTTATAACCGGGTAAAAGCAGATTCTTCTTACCAGATTCCACCGCGCACTTTTGTATTTGGAGCAAAAGCATCACCGGGCTATTTTTATGCGAAACGAATCATTAAACTGATTCATTCGGTAGCGGACCTGGTGAATAATGACCCGGCCACAAAAGGGCTGCTTACTGTCGTGTTTATGGAAAATTACCGCGTGTCCCTGGCGGAAGATATCATTCCAGCAGCAGATCTTAGTGAACAAATCTCTACTGCAAGCAAGGAAGCATCCGGTACTGGAAATATGAAATTTATGATGAACGGAGCCATTACCATCGGCACGCTTGATGGAGCGAATGTAGAAATTTTAGAACAAACAGGTCCTGAAAATATTCTTATCTTCGGTTTAAAAGCAGAAGAAGTGATGGCGTATGATAGAGAAGGCGGTTACCGTTCGATGGATTACTATCACCATAATCCGCTCATTCGCCGTACGCTTGACCAGCTTGTGGATGGTACGCTTGATGATAAAGGCTTGTTTAATATCATTTATGATTCTCTTCTTGGAGAGAATGATCAATATTTTGTGCTGAAAGATTTTGAGTCTTATTGCAAAACCCAGGAAGAAGCAGGCCGGATTTATACAAACGATCCGGAACGCTGGCGTAAAATGATGGTTCACAATATTAGCGGCTCCGGCGTTTTTTCCAGCGACCGTACGATTCAGGAATACGCAAAAGGCATTTGGCATATTTAAAAAAATCCAGCGACGTTACGTCGCTGGATTTTCATTGTCTTCATCACGGTCTTCTTTATACAGTTCGTTATAATTCTCTTTGTCTTCTACAAAATCAGCAGGAGTCTCTGAAGTTCCATAACTTGCTGCATCACTAAAACTGTCAATGCCGTCATCCGGATGGGAGAGACGGTCTTCCGGCACACGGTCGGTTTCAGGTTCTTGATCTGGTGTGTGATCTACAGAATAAAGGGTAGTTGGGACTGCCTGAAGACGCTCAAACGGAATTTCCTCACCACTTTCTTTGCAAATGCCGTATGTGCCATCTTCCATTGCCGCAAGAGCAGCCTCGACTTTATCCAGCTCATCCCGGCTGTGATCATCAATGGCCATATCCCGCTCCCGTACATACAATTCCGTTCCAGTATCCGCCGGATGATTGTCGTAAGAAGACAGCTCTCCTACATCCTCATTATCGTTATCATGCTCCAGCCGGCCGGTCAGCTGCTCCTTTTGACGGAGCAATTCTTGTTTGAGTTCGTTTAACTGTTCTTGTGTAAGCATAAGTTGCCTCATCCTTTCATCTATATCCTACTCTATAGCCGTTTTGACATAGAAAAAAACCCGATTGTTTGATCGGGTTAAAAAAGGTAGCTGATGCATAAGCCGAAAGCAAGAAGGAAGCCGTAAAACGTATTGGTCTGGGCGGTCGCCTTCATCGCCGGCATCATTTGAAACGGAGGTTCCCCGCCTTTGCCTTTAAAGCCTTTCACTGCTTTTATGGCTTTTGGGATGCTCAAGTATGAAAGAAACAGCCAAGGGGAACCTGAATCTGTGAATAATAAAACAATCACCCACAAGAAAGCGATGAAAAAAGATGCAGCAAGAACGAAAACCGAATGGTCATGGCCAATTAAAATAGCCATTGTTTTTCGGCCGGCTTCACTGTCGCCAACACGGTCACGAATATTGTTGGATAAGTTAATGCTGCCAACAAGCAATATAATAGGAAGCGAAAATAAAATCGCTGTTGTAGACAGGAAACCCGTTTGAATATAAAACGAAATATAGATAATGATGCCGCCCATAAAAACGCCGGATGCCAATTCGCCAAACGGTGTATAAGCAATCGGAAGGGGGCCGCCTGTGTACAAGTAGCCGACAGCCATACAAATGATGCCAATTAAGCCGATCCACCATGAAGAAGCGGTACAAATGTATAGACCGAGCAAAAGCGCGATGCCAAAAAAAGCGAAAGCCATATAAAGAACGGTTTTCGGCTTAACACCGTTGCGTACAATAGCGCCCCCGATACCGATCGATTTTTCTGTATCAAGGCCACGCTTAAAATCAAAGTATTCGTTAAACATATTTGTTGCTGCCTGAATAAGCAAAGAGGCAATCAACATCGCTAGAAACAACGGAATATGCAGGTCTGTATGGGCCAGAGCCAGCGCCGTTCCAAGAAAAACAGGAACAAACGCAGCTGTTAACGTGTGAGGCCGCATAAGCTGCCACCATATTTGAAAGCCAGTGTCAGCGGAAGGGGTTTGATTCATTCTTCTTCTCTCCCAATTTTCATTGTGAACAAATAAACAAATGTCCTTCATCAAGTGTAGAAAACGGAACCAAAAGTGTCAATCCTTTTTCAATAGGATATTAATCTTGAATGTTTTCCGAAAAATCGAACATCGTTTTTCGGAAATGAAAATGTAGCACAAGTGGTATATAATAAGAAGGAAACATAAAGCGCGGTTTAAAAGCCGCAATGTCTTAGTGCCTTAAGGGGCCAAAGAAGTTTGACCCTGTGTGGTCGGCACAATGGAGGGATTTCATTGGCTATGATAAAGGGGCACCCGCTTAAAGGGGCCTTTGTTGATTTTATAAACGAAATAAACGGTTCGACTTTATTCAGTTATGTAGAAAAAGTGGAAAAAGGCGATCCGATCTGTTTTTATGAAAACGGAAAAGAGTGGTACAAAGGAGAACGGTTTTATTTCAAAGACCGTGATGGGGAAAGAACGATTGCGGGACTCGGCAGCGTACAGACGATCCAAAGCAGCAAAGCCGAGCGGTTTGAGGATGTGGAAGGGCAGTGGGATGCTCTGATGAAGCGTGCTTCCATCCATAATCCCTATGATATTTACGGGACAGGGCCCGTTGCATTTGGCGGTTTTTCATTTGATCCGCTTCGCCCTCAAGGAGAAGAGTGGTCCCGCTTTGCGCCGTCTTTTTTTTATGTGCCGGAATTAATGATGACGGTTTATGGCGGTGAAACATATGTAACCGTCAATATGATGTGCGAAGATGTAGAGTCAGGCCGGTTGTTTGATCAAATTGAAGAACGGAAGCAGGCCATTTTGTCAGATTTGAAGCGTTCATTCGAAAAAGAAGCGGTATTAATGGAACTTCGTGCTGGGGATACCCAAGCGTGGAAGGAGTCCGTTCAAGCTGCGGTTCATCGAATTGAAGCAGATGACGATCTGAAGAAAGTAGTACTGGCCCGCAAAGCAACCGCTGCTTTTGACGGTACTATTTCGTCAGACCGCATTCTTCGCCGCTTGGACGAAGGACAGCCGGACAGCTTCGTTTTTTCCATTGAAGCAATGGACAGCTGTTTTTTAGGTGCCTCTCCTGAACGGCTTGTGAAGAAACGGGCACAAACCGTTTTAACAACGTGCCTTGCCGGTTCAACAGGCCGCGGTGCAACAGAGCAGGAAGATGAGCAATTAGCGGATGCATTGCTGCATGATAATAAAAACCGGATGGAACATGACTATGTTGTGCAGATGATCCGGGAGGAAATGCAGGCAATGTGCGATTACGTGGCTGTGCCGGATGCGCCGGTCGTAATGAAAGTAAGAGATATTCAGCATCTGTATACGCCGGTCATCGGAGAAGCAGACAAGGACGAGTCTATTCTGCGGTTTGTTCAGGCACTTCATCCAACTCCTGCACTTGGCGGACTTCCGAGTGAAAAAGCACTCAGTGTGATCCGTGAACTGGAGGATATGGACCGGGGCTTCTATGCAGCGCCGGTTGGCTGGATGGATTATCGGAAAAATGGTGAGTTTGCGGTGGCGATTCGCTCTGGGTTACTGGTACAGAACGAAGCATTTTTATATGCAGGCTGTGGGGTAGTGGCGGAGTCTGTTGCGGAGATGGAGCTTGAGGAAACAAACATGAAGCTGCGGCCGATGCTGCGGGCGATCGGAGGCGGCAATGAATAATCATCAGGACAACATGACACAATACAATGCACATTTTATAGACAGCCTGGTCCGTTCGGGAGTCAAGGAGGCGGTCATCAGCCCTGGCTCCCGTTCGACACCAATGGCGCTGTTAATGGAAGAGCATCCTCGGCTGCGCACTTTTATTCAAGTGGATGAGCGGTCGGCGGGTTTTTTTGCGCTTGGGCTGGCTAAAGCCACACAAAATCCTGTTGCGCTTCTTTGTACATCCGGCACGGCGGCGGCCAACTACATGCCGGCAGTAGCAGAAGCGAAAATCTCACGCGTTCCGCTTATTGTGCTGACATCAGACCGTCCGCCTGAACTCCGGGATGTTGGCGCTCCGCAGACGATTGACCAGCTTCACTTATACGGTCATACAGCAAAATGGTTTGCAGAAATGGCTCTTCCTGAATCAGATCAATCTGCGTTGCAGTACGTCCGCACACAGGGTGCCCGGGCGGTTTTTGAATCACTTGCTGAACCGGCAGGACCGGTTCATTTAAATTTTCCTTACCGTGAGCCGCTCGTACCGGATTATGATGGTATTTTCGAACGAATCAAAATACCTGCTCCTGTTCGGCTGATTTCTGGCAGAAAGGTGCCGGATCCGATTATGCTGGATGATGTAGCAGGAGCACTCAAAGTCGAAAAAGGTCTTATTGTAGCGGGAGAGATTGTGAAGCCGGAGATGTCAGAAGCGATCCTTTCGCTTTCCGAAAAAACAGGCTGGCCGGTTGTAGCCGATCCGCTTTCGCAGCTTCGTAGGGACAAAACAGTGATTGACAGCTATGACGCCTTTTTACGTGATGATGAGGTGAAAGACGCGTTAAAACCAGAAGCGATCGTTCGGTTTGGTGCGCTGCCGGTCTCAAAATCTCTTATGCAATATATGAAGCGTCAGCAGGATGCGGTGCATGTAATTGTAGACGCAGACGGAGGATGGCGTGATCCTTCCCATATTGCGACCCATATGGTGAATGTAGATGAAGCCTCTTTTTGCCATGAAATGATACAGAGATTGGAAGGAAGCCGCTCTTCATGGTACGCATTATGGCAGAGCGTAAACGAAGCAGCCCGCTCGGAGATGAAAAAAGCAGAAGGCATGGACGAAGGTTCATTGTTTCGGCAGTTTTTAGAGGCAGTGCCATCGGGCTCTTCTGTTTTTGCAGGAAACAGTATGCCGATTCGGGATCTTGATTCCTTTTTATTTTCAGGCGAACAAACTCTTCGTCTTCACGGAAATCGTGGGGCAAACGGTATAGATGGACTTGTTTCTACAGCTCTTGGCATTGCCGCAAGCGGGGAGAAGGTTTATGCTGTTATGGGAGATTTATCATTTTTTCACGATGTAAATGGTTTGCTGGCGGCCAAAATGAATGGTCTGTCGATGACCATTTTAATTATGAACAACAATGGCGGCGGCATTTTTTCTTATTTGCCGCAGGCGGGGGAACGAAAGCATTTTGAAAGGCTGTTCGGCACTCCGTCGGGCTTAAAGTTTGATCATGCAGCTGCACTTTACGGCTGCCACTACGTTCGAATTGAGAACAGCGGCGAGCTTCAAAGAGAGCTGTCCGTGAAACGGGACGGAATCACCATATTAGAAGCATTAACGGATCGTTCCCAAAACACAGCGATTCACCGGGAGTTATGGCAAAGAGCAATTGCAGCTGCAAAACAGGTGATTCAATGACCGTTTTTCGTCAAGTAAAAGGCGAAGGAGAGCCGGTTTTACTGCTGCATGGTTTTACGGGAAGTTCTTCTACATGGAAAGGCTTGGACGAGCATCTTCCCTTTCAGCTTGTGATGCCCGACCTTGCCGGGCATGGACAAACAAACTGTTTGTCAGCAGATTTGGAAACAGAAGCTGAATCTCTTAAAAAGATGATGAATGACGCCGGTTTCTCTTCTTTTCACCTTATCGGTTATTCAATGGGCGGCCGCCTCGCTTTGGCTCTCGCGCTTCTTTACCCGGAAGCGGTCCGGTCTTTGGTGCTGGAAAGCACTTCACCAGGGCTCGAGAGTGAAGAAGAGCGTGCAGCAAGGCGGCAATCAGATGAAAAACTGGCTCAGCGAATTGAACAGGAAGGCGTTGCCTCGTTCGTTGATTTTTGGGAAAATATTCCCATGTTTGCTTCGCAGAAAAAACTGCCAGCGGCTGTTCAAGAAAAGGTCCGGAGGGAGCGCCTGGCCCAGTCGGCAGAAGGGCTGGCGTCGTCACTTCGTTTGATGGGAACCGGCAGCCAGCCATCGTATTGGAACCGGCTTCAGATGCTTAGCATGCCTGTTTTGCTGCTTACAGGAACGCAGGATGAAAAATTTACACGTATCGCCTGCCGGATGAAGGAGCGGCTTCCATTTTGTGAATGGATTCAATTTGACGGAGCAGGCCATGCAATTCATGTGGAACAGCGCGAAAAATTTGGTACAATAGTAAAGACGTTTTTGTTGAATCAAAAAGGAGGACAACAAAATGGCAATTAATTGGGTAAAAGAACGCGAATACGAAGACATTAAGTATGAAACGTATAATGGCATTGCCAAAGTGACGATCAACCGTCCCGAAGTACATAACGCATTTCGTCCGAAAACAGTCACGGAAATGATCGATGCATTCGCATATGCGCGTGACGATTCTAAAATTGGCGTTATTATTTTAGCCGGTGAAGGCGGAAAAGCATTCTGCTCCGGCGGTGACCAAAAAGTGCGCGGCCACGGCGGATACGTAGGAGATGACCAAATTCCACGCTTAAACGTGCTGGACTTACAGCGTTTGATCCGTGTTATTCCAAAGCCGGTAATCGCAATGGTGGCAGGCTATGCAATCGGCGGCGGCCACGTGCTTCACGTTGTATGTGATTTAACGATTGCAGCGGACAATGCTGTATTCGGACAAACAGGACCGAAAGTCGGGTCCTTTGACGCTGGTTACGGTTCGGGCTACCTGGCACGCATCGTCGGCCATAAAAAAGCACGTGAAATTTGGTTCCTTTGCCGTCAGTACAATGCGCAGGAAGCGTTGGACATGGGTCTTGTAAACACGGTTGTACCACTTGAAAAATTAGAAGAAGAAACGGTGCAGTGGGCGGAAGAAATGCTTTCAAAGAGCCCAACGGCGCTTCGCTTTATCAAAGCGGCTATGAATGCGGACACAGATGGTCTTGCAGGCCTGCAGCAGTTTGCAGGTGATGCGACGCTTCTTTACTACACAACGGATGAAGCAAAAGAAGGACGGGATTCATTCAAAGAAAAACGCGATCCGGACTTCGGCCAGTTCCCAAGATTCCCGTAACGAAATCGAAAGAGTGTCCTATACCGGACACTCTTTTTTTAAATGGAAAGGATGACCATAATGAATATGCCAAACTGGCTTCAGCAGCGTGCTTTTTTAACTCCTGAGCGAACGGCTCTTGCTTTTTATGACGAAACGTGGACCTTTTCACAATTGTTCGATAAAGCATCCGTGCTGGCAGATCAATTGAAGGCAGCGGGAATAAAAAAAGGCGACTATTGCGGTGTACTGGCAGGAAATCGTCCGGAAACGGTTTTTCTCATTCATGCTCTTCAGCAGATCGGCGCTGCAGCAGTGATGCTAAACAGCCGTCTGGCCGCAGAAGAACTGGCCTGGCAGCTTCAAGATGCCGATGCTGTGTGTCTGCTGTATGACGGGGAGCATCAGGATAAAGCTCATTCTGTGACAGATATACGTCCTTTATGTTTTACCTCATTCGGGAAAGCAGCGAAAGAAAACAAGCGTGAAATGTTTGCTTTAGAAGACATTTGCTCGCTTATGTATACATCTGGTACCACAGGACGGCCAAAAGGTGTTAAACAGACGTATGGCAATCATTATGCCAGCGCGACAGCTTCGGCTTTAAATCTTGGTCTTCACTCGGACGATGCCTGGCTTTGTACGGTGCCTCTATTTCATATTTCAGGGTATTCTATTTTAATGAAAAGCGTGTTGTATGGGATGGAAGTGTGTCTCATCGAAAAATTTGATCCGAACTATGTAAACGCACTGTTACAAGAAGGGCGAGTGACTATGATTTCAGTTGTCACGGCCATGCTTTCTTCCATGCTGCATACACTCGAGGGAGCGTACCACGCCCGGCTTCGCTGTGTTCTTCTTGGCGGAGGCCCTGCTCCTCTTTCCATATTGGAGACGTGCCAGGCAAAAGGGATTCCTGTTTACCAAACGTACGGCATGACTGAGACTTCCTCTCAAATTGTAACGCTCGCACCAGAAGATGCTTTCCGGAAAATCGGTTCCGCCGGCAAGCCTTTGTTTCCATGCGCGATCCATATTGATGGAGAAGGAGAGGGGGAAATTTGGGTCAGCGGCCCTAACGTGACGCCAGGCTACTTAAACCGCCCGGATGCGAACGAGCAGGCTTTTCAAAATGGCTGGTTTCGGACTGGAGATATCGGCCGGCTTGATGAAGAAGGATTTTTATATGTACTGGACCGTCGTTCCGATTTAATTATTTCTGGCGGTGAAAATATTTACCCGGCCGAAATTGAGTCCGTCCTTACCAGTCATCCAGCCCTTTTAGAAGCCGGGGTGGCGGGTGTGCCGGATGAGAAATGGGGAAGTGTTCCCGCTGCTTTTTATGTGGCGCAATCTCCAGTTTCGAAAGCGGAACTGATGCATTTCTGTCAGAAAAAGCTCGCCCGTTTTAAAGTGCCGGCTTATTTTATTGAAGTAGAAGTCCTGCCGAGAAATGCGGCAAATAAATTGCTCCGACGTGAACTGGCGAGGCAGTGGAGTGAGCGTTATGAACATTAAGCGGCTCACGATGCATGTGGTTGAAATGCCGCTGAAAGCGCCGTTTTACACACACTTGGAAACGGTCACGAAGCGGGAAGCGATTATCATTGAGGTAGAAGACCAGGATGGGACAGTAGGATGGGGAGAAGCGTCCGCTTTTTCTACGCCATGGTACACGGAAGAAACGGTGGCCACAGAGTGGCACATTATAAAGGACGTGCTGTTTCCGCTGCTGAAAGAGCATGATATTTCTCATCCGGCGGATGCATCGTCCCTTTTTTGGGCTGTACGGGGCAATCAGATGGCTAAAGCGGGTGTAGAATCAGCACTATGGGATTTGTACGCTAAAAAGCTGGATCAGCCGCTTTTTGGAGTGCTTGGCGGAACGCGCTCATCCATTTCGGTCGGAGCGGTTGCTTCAGGGAAAACAACGGACGACATGCTGGAACGTATACAAGCTCATGTAGAAGCTGGATATGGGCGCATTAAAGTAAAAATCAGCCAGGGCTCCGACATCGAAATGCTGACAGCGATTCGTAAAGCATACCCACACATTTCGCTGATGGCCGATGCCAATTCAGCCTACTCGCTGCAGAATATCGATTATTTAAAAACATTTGATACGTATGGGCTGATGATGATTGAACAGCCGCTTGAAGCAGACGACATGTGGAACCATGCAAAGCTGCAGCGCCAGCTTAAGACACCGGTTTGTTTAGACGAAAGCATCCGTTCTTTCCACGATGCCAAGTGTGCGGTTGAAATGAAGGCCTGTCGGGTGATCAATGTAAAATTCAGCCGGGTAGGAGGAATATCGGAAGCAAAGCGCATCCATGATTACTGCCTTCAACAGAATATCGATCTTTGGGCAGGCGGAATGATTGAATTTGGCATTTCGCGCGCACACAATGTGGCGCTTGCTTCGCTTCCAGGATTTACGATGCCAGGTGACATCGTCTCCACTGACTATTACTGGGAAGAAGATTTTATTGAGCCTGGCATTTTTGTTCAAAACGGCCGGATTCACTTGTCGCAGGAACCAGGCATTGGCTTCGGAGTCAGCCGGAAGCGAATAGAAAAGCAGCGAAAAGCGGTTCATTCCGCTTAATTCAATTTCTTTTTTTTGGCGGCCACTTTTCGGGCACATAATCTACGCCGCCAGGGTGAAATGGATGGCATTTTAAAATACGAATAACAGCAAGCAGCCCGCCTTTTAGGGCTCCATGCTTTTGAACGGCTTCATGCCCATAATGGGAACAAGTCGGATAAAAGCGGCATGAAGGCGGCTTTAGCGGTGAAATTCCTTTTTGGTAAAAGCGGATCAAAAACAAGAATAGCTTTTTCATTTTTCCTCCTGTTTTTCATATGTGGAGTTTTCTTTTGGCGGATCAATCGTGTGTTTGTAACGGTATCCTTTTTGAATGGTGAATAAGGAAAGAGCCAGTACAACGAGAACAACAAGCACAGAAACGATAAGGACCATCATCATATCCGACAAGGAAATCCCTCCTTTTTTTCATAGTGTATCACGTTTTTGTTTAGTTCTGTATAAGGGTGGTATACTAAAAAGGTCGAGATAAATTTGAAAATGTTGGAGGAGATTCTTTTATGTCAGAACAGCTAATCAGCAGCGTAAACAAACAGGTTGCAAACTGGACGGTGCTTTATACAAAGCTTCATAACTATCATTGGTATGTAAAAGGACCCCAGTTCTTTACGCTGCATGCAAAATTTGAAGAGTTATACACTGAAGCAAGCGGGCATATTGATGAGCTGGCTGAGCGTCTTTTGGCGCTGGACGGAAAGCCGGTAGCAACGCTTCGTGAATCCCTTGAACTGGCAACGGTAAATGAAGCAGAAGGGCAGGAATCTGCGGAAGAAATGGTACAGTCAGTTGTCAATGACTTTACAACACTGACTGGCGAATTAAAAGAGGCAATGGATTTAGCCGCTGAAGTAGGCGATGAAACAACAGGCGATATGCTTCTGGCGATCCACCAAAGCCTGGAGAAGCATGTTTGGATGCTTAAATCATTCCTAGGAAAATAATGAACAAGCCGAGCTGATAAGAGCTCGGTTTTTTTATGAAAGGAAACAAAAAAACGGAGAGTGAGTCCTCTCCGTTTTTTCTTTATGTATTAATGGAGCAGGCGGTTTCGGTCGGCAGGTATTTGATCCTGGTTGAATTTTTCTTTTAATCCTTCGTACAAATAAACGCGGAACAGCCAGGCAAGTTCTTCATTCGGCATTTCTCCAATGATGGACAGGATATCTGTCTCAGTCATTTCACCAAGAACGGTCAGCGTGATCATATCCAGGTCGTCTTCTGTTCCCTGCAGCCGGCCGCGATACAGCTCAAACAATTCATTTACAAATTTCATCGCTGTGCCTCCTTTTTAAGAATATATATATAGTTATACATGAAAACGCTATCATATTCCAACTTTTTTTATTGAATGAAGAAAAGAAAAAGCGCACATGCTGTAAAAAGGAGGGATTGACGTGGAAAAACAGCCTTACTATATTGCAATCGCGAATGGAGAAATTCAATCACAGCCGGATGTGTCCCCATGGAATTTTCGTATTTTTGCTAATGATAGGGAAATACAGTCGCTGCGTGAGCTATTAAATGGAATGAACCGGGAGGATTTTGGCTCGTTTTGGCGGGCGCACGTTCCGGCTATTCCGTATCATGAAGATCAAAACAATGACCGATATGACGACTATATGATGGCCGTATACGAAAAAATCTATGAACTTGGAGATGAAGACGCACGACAACATATAAAAAAGTGGAGAAATAACGTATAATAGAGAGAAAGCAAGCAGGGGTGAGGGATGCCGGTTGCACAGTTTTACCGATCAAAATAATTATCCTGTTACGATGGTGTTTACAAAAGGAGCGTTTGGAAGGGTGCCGTCTCACGTTCTTGTTTTATGCCGACTCGAGCATTCTTGGCTTTTAACAAAACATAAAGTGCGAGGTCTTGAATGTCCGGGCGGAAAAAGAGAACCGGGTGAAACGCTTGAAGCAGCAGCCCGCAGGGAAGTGGCAGAAGAAACGGGGGCCGCGATATCCGGTTTGCACTTCATAGGTGAGTATTATGTTCATGCACCAGAGCAGCCGTTTTTAAAAGCGGTTTTTTTTGCGCACGTAACGGATATAAAAAAGAAACAAGATTATTTAGAAACAGACGGTCCATATATAGAAAAGGATGATTTGCTCGAGGCGCGCTTTGGAGCTCATTATTCCTTTTTAATGAAAGATGAAATGATTCCGCTCGCGTTATCAGAAGTAAGGAGAAAGGGGCTGGTCTAATGGAGTGTATACCGTACCCATCGCCAAATCCACATGTGCGTCTTTTCCTGGTTCATTATAAGTCTGCGGGTCTTTTAGTAAAAGGCTTTTTAGCGGAGCCGGCTGACCAGGAATCGTACGAAGGTTTTTTATACTTGCGAGGCGGTATTAAAGGCATTGGCATGGTCCGGCCGTCAAGAGTCGCCGAATTCGCAGCAGAGGGATTTATTGTCTTTGCACCGTTTTACAGAGGCAATCGCGGCGGAGAAGGAAATGAAGACTTCGCAGGAGAAGACCGCGAAGATGCCTTTAGCGCTTTTGACCTTTTAAGAAATCATCCGCGTGTAAAAAATGGCCGGATTCATGTGTTTGGCTTTTCACGGGGCGGCATCATGGCTCTTTGGACAGCCATCCACCGGCCGGTGTCTTCACTTGTTACATGGGGCGGCGTATCCGACATGAAACTTACGTATGAAGAAAGAAAGGATATGCGCCGAATGATGAAGCGTGTGATCGGCGGAACGCCCCAAAAAGTGCCGGAGGCGTACGACTGGCGGACACCCCTGGAAGAAGCCGGCCAGATTACAGCGCCCGTGCTGATTATTCACGGCCGCAGTGACAAGAATGTATCGGTAGAGCATGCTTACCGGCTGAAAGAAGCTGTGCCGCATGCAGACACGATGTATTTGGATAAATATGATCATTACATACCGCCTGCGGTAAACCGTCAGATTGTCGGTTACATTGCAAAATGGATAAAGGGGGACTAAAATTATGGGAATGCCTATGGAACTAAATACGATGATTGTCACAAAAGGAAATGAAGTACGGGAGGAAGAAAATCGGTTCGTTCTTCAAAAAGACGGCTACCGGCTGTATCCAATTGATATTCCAATTGCCGTGTTTAAAACAAAGGACAGCGAACAAAGCGGTACCGCCCTCATAAAAAAAGTAGAATGGCAGCAGGAGAAAACGACCATTACGTATACGCTCGTTTCTTTGAAATCAACGAATTAAAAATGAAAGCCTGAGAGACAATCCCTCGGGCTTTATGAGTGTAGACGAAAAGTAAAAACGCCCGAAGGATTTTGATCCTTCGGGCGTTTTGTATGGGTTAAAGGAGCGGACCGCCTTTTTGGGCAATTTCATCTGCTATGCCGCTGAATTTTTTGAAGTTTTCCCGGAATTTTGCTGCTAATTCCTGCGCTTTTTGCATAAAGGCTTTTTCATCCGCCCATGCCTTGCGCGGAATCAAAACATCATCCGGCACACCTGGAACATGAAGCGGAATTTCCAGGCCAAAAACTTTTGTTTTATAAGTTGGTGTGTGCGCCAATTCGCCTTCTAGAGCAGCTTGAATCATTGCACGCGTGTAGGAAAGCTTCATTCGTTCGCCAGTTCCATACTCGCCGCCTGTCCAGCCTGTGTTCACGAGGAAAACTTGCACATTTTGCTCATCGATTTTTTTGCCGAGCATTTCTGCATAAACCGTTGCATGCAGCGGCAGGAACGGTGACCCAAAGCAAGTAGAGAACGTTGCCTGAGGGCTTGTAATACCGCGTTCTGTACCAGCAAGTTTAGACGTATATCCGCTTAAAAAGTGGTACATTGCTTGTTCTTTCGACAGTTTGCTGATTGGAGGCAGCACACCAAACGCATCTGCAGTCAGGAAAATAATCGTATTCGGATGGCCGGCAACGCTCGGGTCTACAATATTATCAATGGCTTGAAGCGGGTAAGCGGCCCGTGTATTTTCGGTTAATGTGTTATCGTCGTAATCCGGCTCCCGTGTTTTAGAATCAAGAACAACATTTTCAAGAACAGAGCCGAAACGAATCGCATCAAAAATTTGCGGTTCTTTTTCGCGTGTCAGGCCAATTGTCTTTGCATAGCAGCCGCCTTCAATATTGAACACTCCGTTGGCGGACCATCCATGTTCATCATCGCCGATCAAACGGCGGTTTGGATCAGCGGAAAGCGTCGTTTTTCCAGTACCCGAAAGACCAAAGAACAGGGCTACATCTCCTTCGTAGCCGACGTTTGCTGAGCAATGCATTGGCAGTACGTTATTTTGCGGCAGAAGGTAGTTCATCACAGAAAAAATGGATTTTTTCATTTCACCGGCATATTCTGTGCCGCCAATAAGAATAACACGCTGTTCAAAGGAAACAATAATAAATGTTTCAGAGTTTGTGCCATCTGTAAGAGGATCCGCCTGGAAAGAAGGCGCTGACAAAATAGTGAAGCCCGCGTCATGTGCTCTAAGCTCTTCTTCTGTTGGACGAATGAATAATTGGTGCGCAAACAGGTTATGCCAGGCGTATTCATTTATAACCTGAATCGGAAGGCGGTGTTTTTGATCCGCGCCGGCAAAGCCTTTGAAAAGAAACAGTTCATCTTTTTCTTTTAAATGAGAAACCACTTTTTCATACAAGCGGTTAAATGCTTCTTCAGAAATCGGCTGGTTGACTGAACCCCAGTCTATGCTGTTTTCAACGGATGCTTCCCGGACAGTAAACTTGTCTTTTGGGGAGCGGCCTGTATATTTGCCTGTTTCGGCGCGAACAGCACCGGACGCGGTTAAAACACCTTCGCCGCGCTGAAGTACCTTTTCTACAAGAACCGGTACAGAAGGCTGAACGAGAATATTGGAGCCTTTGAGCAGCTCAGTTAATTCGCTGGAAACAGTTAAAGAGTTCATCATGTACAACCATCCTTTATTTAAGTTTTAATGTGTTTGATTAACTTGAAATTAGTATAACACATTGAAAAGAATAGTCTATACTATTGGATGAAATTTTTCGTATATTTTTATATTTTTTAGGCCATGCTACTAAATATGTGAATTAATTAAATAGGAAGAAAAGCGGGATACACAAAAAAGCATCTTTAAAAATTGTTTGCTTTTTGAAAGAGAAACGGGTTGACACGAAGCGCGATATTTCGTAACATTGACACTTGAACGGATACTCTTATCCTGAGTTGGTGGAGGGACAGGCCCTGTGAAACCCAGCAACCTGCCGTACTTTACGGACAAGGTGCTAAACCTGAGCAAGGATCAGCCTTGGACGATAAGAGTGAAAGGCCCGAGTGAAAACAACCTTTCCTCTCTCAATGCCGGGAGAGTTTTTTTATTTTCTGGATCACCTGAGGGAAATGAGTACCGTACACACACTGATTTTAAGGAGGAATTTTTTCATGACAAAACAGCGCCGCCTGTTTACATCAGAGTCCGTAACGGAAGGACATCCGGACAAAATCTGTGACCAGATTTCCGATGCGATTCTTGATGCCATTCTTGACAAAGATCCGAATGCCCGCGTGGCAGCGGAAACATCTGTAACAACTGGACTTGTTCTTGTTGCAGGGGAGATTACCACTACTTCTTATGTGGATATTCCAAAAATCGTTCGTGAAACGGTAAAAGAAATCGGGTATGTTCGTGCAAAATACGGATTTGACTCTGAAACAGCAGGGGTTTTAACATCTATCGATGAACAGTCACCTGATATTGCAGCAGGGGTTAACGTAGCTCTTGAAGCGCGTGAAGGCCAAATGACGGATAAAGAGCTTGATGAAATCGGTGCCGGAGACCAGGGCTTAATGTTCGGTTTTGCGTGTAACGAAACAGAAGAGCTTATGCCGCTTCCAATCTCACTTGCTCATAAATTGGCACGCCGTTTAACAGAAGTGCGCAAAAACGAGACACTTGATTACCTTCGTCCAGATGGTAAAACGCAAGTAACAGTTGAGTACGATGAAAACGGCAAACCTGTTCGTGTTGATACAATCGTTATTTCTACGCAGCACCATCCAGAAGTAACACTTGAGCAAATTCAAAAAGAAATTCGCGAACAAGTAATTAATGAAGTGGTTCCAGCCGAATTAATCGACGCGGAAACAAAATTCTTTATTAACCCAACGGGCCGTTTCGTTATCGGCGGACCTCAAGGGGATGCAGGCTTAACAGGCCGTAAAATCATTGTAGATACGTACGGTGGATATGCACGTCATGGCGGCGGCGCATTCTCTGGTAAAGATCCAACAAAAGTTGACCGCTCTGCCGCTTATGCAGCACGTTATGTAGCGAAAAACATCGTAGCAGCAGGCCTTGCGGACAAATGTGAAGTACAGCTTGCTTATGCAATCGGTGTAGCACATCCGGTGTCAATTTCAGTTGATACTTTCGGAACCGGAACAGTAGCGGAAGAAGCGCTTGTTGACGTAATCCGTCAAAACTTCGATCTTCGTCCAGCAGGCATTATTAAAATGCTGGACCTTCGCCGTCCGATCTACCGTCAGACAGCAGCGTATGGCCACTTTGGCCGCACGGATGTAGATCTTCCGTGGGAACGTACAGATAAAGCAGAAGCATTGAAAGCAGCTGCGAAGTAAAAAAAAACCATGCCCGAGTATTTGGGCATGGTTTTTTTATGCTTGAATAGATTTATAATACTGGCCTTTTTCAGCGTATTCACGCACGATACGTTCCATGTCTTTGCGGTCTTCTTCATTTACATTTCGCACTACTTTAGCAGGCCGTCCGAAGGCCATTGTATTTGGAGGAATCACCTTACCCGGCGGTACAAGGCTGCCCGCGCCGATAAATGCACCTTCTCCGATTTCGGCATTGTCTAAAATAATGGATCCCATGCCGATTAGGGCGCCTTTTCGAATTTTACAGCTATGTAAGATCACTTGATGGCCAACTGTCACTGCATCTTCAATGACGAGCGGGTTGTTTGGACTTTGATGAAGAACGGAATTGTCCTGGATATTCACTTTACTGCCAATGATCGTCGGTGCAACATCTCCACGTATAACGGTGTTATACCAAACAGTGGATTGTTCGCCGATCACGACATCTCCTGTAATCGTTGCGTAGTCCGCAACAAAAGCGGATTCAGCAATCACCGGCTGTTTATCTTTATACGGATAAATCATGGTTTAGGCCCCTTTCTTTTTTGTCTGTTATACCGTTTTATTTTATCGAACAGCAAAAGATTTGTATAATAGAAAAAACGGTTGTCGTTTTTTGAAGGAGAGAGCATTATGTGGAAATGGGAATGTGAAGAAAAGCCAAAAGGCGTGATTGTAATGGTGCATGGTGCCCTTGAACACCATGGCCGGTACGGCTGGCTTATTGAAATGTGGCGGCAAAACGGGTTTCATGTTGTCATGGGAGATCTGCCTGGGCAGGGAATGACTTCACGTGCAAAACGCGGCCACATTTCATCTTTTAAAGAATATACGAATGAATTATCGGATTGGGTGCAGGCAGCATATCAATTTAACGTCCCTGTGTTTTTGCTGGGTCACAGTATGGGTGCGCTTGTGATTACCCGCTATTTACAGGAGGAAAAGCCGGAGATCGCTGGGGTCATTATGTCGTCTCCTCTATTTAAAATGAAACATGTGCCGCCTAAGCATTTAAATGTGCTTACACACGGCTTAAATTCAATGACCCCGTCCTTGAAATTTGATTCAGGCATTACGTCTGAAATGGCGACCCGGAACGAAGAAATTTGGGCTTTTGATGCTGAAGACTCTTTGTTTGTCCGGAAAGTATCGGTTCGGTGGTACAGAGAAATTGTGCAGGCCATCAAAATCGCAACAGCTGGACCGGGAGAAGTGCCAGATATTCCCCACCTGATTATGCAGGCGGGAGAAGACCGGATCACCGACGGAAGTACAGCCCGTTCATTTGCCAAAAAGCTGGAGCTGTCCGAGCTGCAATATAAGGAATGGCCGGGCCTTTATCATGAAATTTTTAACGAACCAGAGCGGGAAGATGTATTTCAATATGCCCTTGATTTTGTTCACAACCGATTGCGGTCACTCGGTTTTATTATGGAAAAGTGAGGTAAGAACATGACAGTCCCTACGAATTCGCTCCTGTTAATGCGAAAAATATATAAAACCATTTTCCCTGCTGTGAAAACGGAGTGGAGCAAATGGAAGGCATTGGCGGAACAAATACCCAATCCGGAACTGCGCAAGCAGGCAATGGACGTATATGAAAAAAAATACTTTCACTGCGAAGCAGGCGGTGTGATTTCAATGCTGGCCGGGAATAGCCAAAAAGAAGCGATCTCTTTTATTGTGCCTTATCAATTAATTTGTGATTATCTCGATAATTTATGCGACCAGACCACATCATTTGATCCAAATGATTTCGCGGCGCTTCATGAAGCGCTGCGTGACTGTTTTTGTCCCGGCCAGCCTAAAAGCGATTATTATCGATTTCGTGAAACCAAGAATGATGGCGGCTATTTAGATGCACTGGTTGATGGCTGCCGCCAGGTGGTGGAAGAAACACCTTCCTTTGCAGCGGCAAAACCGCATGTGCTGGATTTAAGCCGCTATTACAGCGAATTGCAGATTCATAAGCATGTTCGTGAAGAAGAGCGGGAAGAGCGCTTGATTCGCTGGTTTGAGAGTTACAAAGTGGATTTACCGGAAATGGAATGGTATGAGTTTGCTGCCTGCACGGGTTCGACAGTCGGTGTATACTGCCTAATGTCTTGTGCGATGCAGCCGGCGTTTACGCCTACATACGCCAAAATGGTGCGTGACTGCTATTTCCCATATGTGCAGGGCATTCACATTTTGCTCGACTATTTTATTGACCAGGAAGAAGATATGGAAGATGGCGAGTTAAATTTCTGTACATACTACAACAGCGAAACAGAAATGATGGAACGATTTCTTTACTTCTTGCGCCAGGCAAAGAAAGGAACCGAACGGCTGCCGCACGCTAAGTTTCACTCATTTTTAATTGAGGGCATTGTGGCTGTTTACTTATCGGAAGAAAAAGCGGCTGGCAAAAAAAGCGTGCGTGGACATTGCCGCAAGCTTGTCCATACGGCTGGAGCGGCCAGTATTTTCTTTTATTGGAATGGCCGAACTTATAAAACATACCGGAAAATGCGCCAGGCCGGCCGGTAAAAGGAGAGGGCATATGAAGCTTAGTATATTGGATCAGTCTCCCTTGTCGGAAGGACAAAGCGCCATGAAAGCTCTTCAGGAAACGGTAGAGCTGGCTCAATGGGCGGAAGAACTTGGATACGAACGGTTTTGGGTATCTGAGCATCATGATGCAGATACACTCGCCGGCTCTTCGCCAGAGGTGCTGCTCGGCCATTTGGCAGCAAAAACAAACAGCATTCGGCTTGGCTCAGGCGGTGTGATGCTGACACACTACAGCGCTTATAAAGTTGCTGAAAATTTTAAAGTACTGTCTGCGCTTGCTCCGGAGCGAATCGATCTAGGTGTAGGGCGGGCACCAGGCGGCATGCCGAGGGCTTCGTTTGCCCTGTCGAATGGCCGGAAGCGGGAAAAAGACCGCTTTCCGGAACAAATTGATGATGTGCTCGCTTATTTGTATGATCAGCCTGTTCCCCATCCGTATTCTGGTGTCAGGGCAACTCCTGCTCTTGAAGTACCGCCTGATGTGTGGCTGCTTGGTTCAAGCCCGTCCAGTGCAGCGCTCGCTGCCCAAAAAGGGCTGCCTTACGTATTTGCTAAATTTATTAATGGCGACGGGGGGCCCGATGAGCTGGCTGAGTACCGGCGCACCTTTCAGCCGTCTTCTCATTTAAAGGAGCCAAAATCCGCTGTGGCCGTTTTTCTTGTATGTGCAGAGACAGATGAGGAAGCTGATTTTCTTGCGGGAAGCCTTGATCTGTCCCTGATGATGACCGGGCAGGGAATTCGCTCAACCGGCACACCTTCACCGGAAAAAGCAGCGTCTTACTCATATGGGAAGTTTGAGCGGATGCATGTTGAAGAAAACCGAAAGCGTATGATTGTGGGAGGACCGGACACTGTTCGAACGCAGCTGGAGGAATTAGCGGAAAAATGCGGGACGGATGAGATCATGGCTGTGACGATCTTGTTTGATTTTGAAAAAAAGAAACGCTCCTTTCAATTACTTGCTGAGGCGGTGGGTAATAAAAAGCTCCTGTAAAAGGAGCTTTTTTAAAAAAATAACGTTGACAATGAGAATCATTTTCGATAAGATTTACCTAGTTATTGATAATCATTTTCACTTAGAAAGGACGAACAACATGAAGCGCAAATTATTTTCAGTTTTACCGCTGCTTATGATCATAAGTGCTCTTTTCCTAGCCGCGTGTTCTCAGGAGAAAGAAGAAAGCGGGCAGGAAAAGAAATCAAATACAGAAGCAGAAACACGTACATATGCATCAGAAGAAGGTGACATTGAGATTCCGGCCAAACCAGAACGGGTAGCTGTCATGGCTGCTACGTATCCAGGGAATTTCCTGGAGCTTGGTGTAACCCCTGTTGCGATTACAGACTGGTCTGCTAAAAGCAAGTTTTTAGGTGATAAGCTAAAAGATGCAAAAGTAGTAGCCCCAGATGATTATGAAACGTTGATTGGTTTAGAGCCAGATTTAATTATTACGTATACAGGAGACGAAAACATGGCGAAATACAAAGAAATTGCGCCAACAGTCGGACTGTCTTACGAGAAATACAATTATCTTGATCAGCATCTTGAAATCGGCAAAATTTTAGGCAAAGAAGAAGAAGCCCAAAAATGGGTAGATGAATGGAATGCGAAAGCAGAAGAAGCGAAGAAAAAGGTTCAAGAGGCGATTGGAACAAATGCCACAGCAACTGTGGTTGAAACATTCGGCAAAGACACGTATGTATACGGCAAAAACTGGGGCCGTGGAACAGAAGTCATCTATCAGGCTCTTGGCATGAAGGCCCCTGAAAAAGTAGAAGCGGAAGCATTTGGACCAGGCTATAAGGCCATCTCGGCTGAAGCGATTCCAGAATATGCAGGTGATTATATTTTCGTTGGAGAAGGTGCCAACGTATCATCTTCAACATTTATGGAAACAGAACTTTGGAAAAACATTCCGGCTGTGAAAGCAGGAAACGTGATCACATTCGACTCGGATTCTTTTTACTTCAATGATCCAATCTCAGTTGAAAAAGAACTTGACTTTATCGTAGACGCTTTAACGAAAAAAGCGGCGCAATAAAGGGAAGATCCGTATGAATCATATAAGTGAATTACAAGCAGGCTCCCGTCCAAAGACGGGAGTATTCGTTCTTTTAGCAGGATTTGCAGGTTTATTGATCAGTCTGGCGTTGTCCGTTTCGGTCGGGGCAGCAGAACTGACGCTGAAAACGGTTTGGGAGGCCATTTTTTCATTTGATCCAAGCCGTAAAGCAGATCAAATTATTATGGGCATCCGTTTGCCAAGGGAGATTGGAGCGGCGCTGACGGGAGCGGCATTTGGAACAGCAGGAGCTATTATGCAAGGGGTTACACGTAACCCGCTGGCGGAGCCGGGCCTGCTTGGCTTGAATACAGGTGCAAGTCTTGGCCTTGCCTGTATGCTGGCCTTTTTTTCTGCCAGCTCTTATACAATGGCTATTCTTTTTTCTTTTGCTGGCGCAGCTGTCGGAGCTGTTTTATTATTCGGCCTGGCTTCAATCAAAAAAGGGGGCTTCTCGCCGCTGCGCATTGTACTCGCAGGGGCCGCCATTTCTGCTTTGTTAACGGCGCTTGGAGAAGGTGTCGCCCTTATGTTTCAGCTGTCACAGGACCTTGCTTTCTGGCAGGCCGGGGGTGTTTCCGGAACAAGCTGGCCTCAGCTTAAAGTGTTGGCTCCGGTCGTTGGAATTGGTCTGCTGACCGCTATTCTGCTGTCAAGATCGTTGACTATTTTAAGCTTTGGTGAGGAAATGGCTAAAGGGCTCGGACAGCGGACAACGCTTGTAAAAGTGATTTTAATTTTGGTCGTGCTTATCCTCTCTGGGTCGGGCGTCTCTGTCGCGGGACCGATTATGTTTATTGGCTTAATGACTCCACATTTAGTCCGGGCGCTTGTCGGAACGGATTATCGGTGGATTATTCCTGGCTCAGCTCTTTTCGGAAGCATGATGCTTGTGCTGGCTGATACAGCAGCCCGTATGATTAACCCGCCATTCGAAACACCGGTTGGCGCGGTCATTTCTGTTATCGGCGTGCCGTTTTTCCTTTATCTTATTCGCAAAAGGGGGCGGCTCACACAATGAATGATCATTTAAAGAAAAGAGCAAGGCGCGTTTTCACCGTGTCAGTTGTACTTCTTGTTGTTTTATTTATAGCAAGTGCTGCGTCGGGAAAAGCAGCTGTTCCGCCGATGCGTCTGCTAGAAACGCTGCTCGGTAATGGGACACCCAGAGAAGAGCTTATTTTATACAGCTTCCGTCTGCCGCGCATGATGATTACGATGCTTGCCGGAGCGGCGCTGGCCGTCTCAGGCGCGATATTGCAAAGTATCTCCCGCAATCCGCTGGCCGATCCAGGAATTCTCGGCATTAACGCGGGAGCGGGCTTGATGGTCACCATTTACGCGTTGATCTTTACGCCGCAGTCTTCAACATTTTTATATATGGTGCCGCTGTTCGCATTTATTGGCGGCATGGTGACGGCACTCATCATTTCCGCAGTTTCCTATCATAAAACAGAAGGTCTTGATCCGATTCGTCTTGTTTTAGCAGGAGTCGGCATGGCGATGGCAATGGCGGGCATCATGCTGATCCTTGCTTCACAGTTTGACTCGCGCGAATACGAATTTATCGCCGGCTGGCTTGCCGGTGATATATGGGGTAATGACTGGAACTTTGTAAAAGCATTGGTGCCATGGCTGGTTATCTTGATTCCAGCCGTATTGTGGAAATCAAATGTATTGAATCTATTAAACTTAAATGAAGGCACTTCTGCGGGGCTTGGAGTAAGAGTCGGCAGGGAGCGGATTATGCTGCTGCTCCTATCCGTTGCACTTGCATCAGCAGCCGTGTCAGTGAGCGGCGGCATTGTGTTTATCGGCTTGATGGCCCCGCATATTGCAAGAGGATTAACAGGACCTCGTCATCAGCATTTTGTGCCGGCTGCAGCGGTCATCGGTGCCCTGCTGCTTCTTGGGGCGGATACGATCGGCCGCCTGCTGCCGTTTACAACCTCTGTACCGGCAGGGATTATTGTCACATTGATCGGCGCTCCCTATTTTATGTATTTGATGGTTAAAAAGTGATCTCCTGCACAATAAGATATTTCAATCTGTAAAAAAGCTTCCTCCTTTTAAAAGGAGGAAGCTTTTTTATATGGCCGGACGTTTTTCGATAGCGACAATAAAAGGAGGCGTGTTTACTTGGTTGATAAAGCCGTATTGCATCACGTGCGCCCGCTGCTGGTCAAGACCGGCAGCAAATTCAACTACCGCATTCCGCTCATCAGCGCCGCCTGTATGGCCATGGTATACAACGAGTACAATCAAACCGCCGGGTTTAAGCATATCAAACAGCTGGTGGATGGCTTCAATAGTGGTATCCGGTCTGGTAATGATTGATTTGTCACCTTTTGGCAGGTAGCCGAGATTAAAAATAGCCGCATTGATCCCTCCGTGGTAGAAGTCTGGAATATGCTTTCGGACCTCTTCATGGCCGCTATGAAACAGTGAAACACAGTTTGAGAAGCCCGCTTCTGCTACACGTTTTTTTGTATTATGAATTGCCTGTTCTTGAACGTCGAACGCAAAAACGCGGCCGTCTTCGCCGGCCAGCCCGGCTAAAAATACCGTATCATGTCCATTGCCGGCTGTAGCATCGACAAAGCATGGGGCATCTGACAGGGTTTTTTGAATGAGAAGCCGCGCGAACGGCAAAATTCCATCTAGCGTCATGGCTGCACAATAGCTCCTTTGTAGAACTTGCCCTGCCACGTATCGCGCTTTTGCATTTCGGCATGAATGGCATTCAATACTTCCCATTTATTGACACTCCACATTGGACCGATCATCAGCTCGATTGGGCCGTCGCCCGTAATGCGGTGGACAACCATTTCCGGCGGCAGGATTTCAAGCTGGTCTACAACAAGCTTCGCATAGTCCTGCATCGATAAAAAGTCCAGCATGCCTTTTTCATACTGTTTGACAAGAGGTGTCCCTTTTAAGAGGTGCAGCAAGTGAATTTTAATGCCCTGTACATCTAAATCAGCGATAGCCTGGGCCGTCTCCATCATCATTTCGGGAGTTTCAAGCGGCAGGCCGTTAATTAAATGCGAGCAAATACGGATGTTGTGCTTGCGCAGCTTTTCAACGCCCTCCACATAGGTTTGAAAATCGTGGGCACGATTAATAATGCGGGCTGTTTTTTCGTGAACGGTCTGCAGGCCGAGTTCTACCCATAAATACGTACGCTCATTCAATTCAGCCAAATAGTCAACAACGTCATCCGGAAGGCAGTCCGGACGAGTGGCGATCGAAATACCAACCACATCATCCTGCTTCAGGACCGTCTCGTATTTTTCACGAAGCACCTCAACCGGCGCATGTGTATTCGTATATGCCTGGAAATACGCCATATATTTTCCATGCTTCCATTTTTCGTGCATTTTTGTTTTTATATCATGAAACTGTTTTTCCAGCGGGTCAACCCGGTCACCGGCAAAATCACCTGAGCCTGCTGCACTGCAAAATGTACAGCCGCCAAAAGCAACCGTGCCGTCGCGGTTAGGGCAGTCAAATCCGCCGTCAAGTGCTACCTTAAATACTTTATGACCGAAGTGCTGCCGCAAATGGTAATTCCATGTATGATACCGTCTGTCGTCGCTTGCGTACGGAAACGGGTTTGTCATCATTCATTCCTCCTTTAAAGCTCGTTTTAAATTGTAGCATGAAGAGGGAAGCGGGTAAAATGCGCTTGCATATTAGCTGGAATTTTTCTAAAATGAAAGGTAAAGATTAATGAAGAAAGCCGTCGGACTAATGCTCCATTTTGGGTAGAGAAAAACCTCTCCTGTCCCACTCGCTGGGCAGGAGTTTTCTATTAGGTCTACGATAAAGGCCGCAAAGGGCGGCGTATTCAGTTTTCGATCGGCAGTACATAAACGGAAGGCAGGTTTCAACATGAATTTTGATCATAAAAAGATCGAGCAAAAATGGCAGCACCATTGGGAACAAAATAAAACGTTTAAAATGAACAATGATTTGGATAAGCCAAAGTTTTACGCACTGGATATGTTTCCGTATCCATCAGGCGCCGGGCTTCACGTTGGACACCCGGAAGGCTATACGGCAACGGATATTTTAAGCCGTTTTAAGCGTATGCAGGGATACAATGTGCTTCATCCAATGGGATGGGATGCATTCGGGCTTCCAGCAGAACAATACGCGCTTGATACTGGAAACGACCCGGCCGAATTTACAGAACAAAATATTAATAACTTCCGCCGTCAAATCAAATCACTCGGGTTTTCTTATGACTGGGATCGTGAAATCAATACAACAGACCCGGATTATTATAAATGGACACAGTGGATTTTCCTTCAATTGTATAAAAAAGGGCTGGCATATGTAGATGAAGTGCCGGTTAACTGGTGCCCGGCACTAGGAACGGTTCTTGCAAATGAAGAAGTGATTGACGGGAAATCGGAACGCGGCGGCCATCCGGTTGAACGCCGCCCAATGCGTCAATGGATGCTTAAAATTACGGCTTATGCGGACCGTTTGATCGAAGATTTAGAGGAATTGGACTGGCCAGAGAGCATTAAAGATATGCAGCGTAACTGGATTGGCCGTTCTGAAGGAGCAGAAGTAACGTTCAATATTGACGGCCATGACGAAACATTTACGGTATTCACAACGCGTCCAGACACGCTGTTTGGAGCGACGTATGCTGTTTTGGCTCCCGAACATCCATTTGTTGAAAAAATTACTACAGCGGAACAAAAAGAAGCCGTCGAGCAATATATTGATGGAGTCAAATCAAAAAGTGATCTGGAGCGGACCGATCTTGCCAAAGACAAAACCGGTGTTTTCACAGGCGCTTATGCCGTAAACCCGGTAAACGGTGAAAAAATGCCGATCTGGATCGCAGATTATGTATTGATCACATATGGTACGGGTGCGATTATGGCCGTTCCGGCACATGATGAGCGGGACTATGAGTTTGCGCGGAAATTTGATTTGCCAATCAAGGAAGTGGTAGCCGGCGGAAATATAGAAGAAGAAGCCTATACAGGAGACGGCGAGCATATTAATTCAGACTTCCTTAACGGTTTAAACAAGGAAGATGCAATTGCACAAATGATCGCCTGGCTCGAAAAAGAAGGTATTGGTACGAAAAAAGTGACGTACCGTCTTCGTGACTGGCTGTTCAGCCGTCAGCGTTACTGGGGTGAGCCAATTCCAATTATTCACTGGGAAGACGGTACAATGACAGCTGTTCCAGAATCAGAGCTGCCGCTTGTATTGCCGAAAACGACGGAAATTCGTCCGTCCGGCACTGGTGAATCACCACTTGCTATTATCGAAGACTGGGTGAATGTCGTAGATCCGGAAACAGGCAAAAAAGGCCGCCGGGAAACAAATACAATGCCGCAATGGGCGGGAAGCTGCTGGTACTACCTGCGCTTTATCGATCCGACCAACAAAGAAGCGCTTGCGGATGCCGATCTTTTAAAACGCTGGCTGCCGGTTGATATTTATATCGGCGGAGCAGAGCATGCTGTACTTCACTTGCTATATGCGCGTTTCTGGCATAAAGTGCTGTATGATATCGGTGTGGTTCATACGAAAGAGCCATTCCAGAAATTGTTTAACCAGGGAATGATCCTTGGAGAAAACAATGAAAAAATGAGTAAATCAAAAGGCAACGTCGTTAATCCGGACGAAATCGTGGAAAGCCACGGTGCCGACACACTCCGCCTTTACGAGATGTTCATGGGCCCGCTTGAAGCATCGATTGCCTGGAGCACAAACGGAGTAGAAGGGGCACGCCGCTTCCTTGACCGCATTTGGCGTTTGCTTGTGACAGATGATGGTTCGTTAACATCAAAAGTAGGCGAAGGAGATACAGCGCTTGAGAAAGTGTATCACCAGACCGTGAAGAAAGTAACGGAAGACTATGAAGGCCTTCGCTTTAACACAGCCATCTCACAAATGATGGTATTTGTAAATGAAGCGAACAAAGCCGAAACAATTCCGACAGAATACGCAGAAGGATTCGTGAAGCTTCTATCACCGCTTGCTCCGCACTTGGCAGAAGAGCTATGGGAAAAGCTCGGCCACAGCGAGACGGTGACGTACGAAGCATGGCCGCAATTTGATGAGTCAAAGCTTGTCGATGACGAAGTCGAAATCGTCTTGCAGCTGAATGGAAAAGTAAAAGCAAAACGTATGGTATCTAAAGACGCTACGCGTGAACAACTGGAAGAACTAGCCATGCAGGACGAACAGTTTACAGCGGAGCTGGCTGGTAAAACGGTTCGCAAAGTTATTGCTGTACCGGGCAAGCTTGTGAACGTTGTAGCGAACTAATGTTGAGGGGATGAAGAATATGATTCCAACGATTACAGCAGAAGAAGTACGCCAAAAACTCGAAAACGGCGAAACATTAGCCCTGATCGATGTTCGTGAAGAAGATGAAGTTGCAGAAGGCATGATCCCGGAAGCAGAGCATATCGTCATGGGAACCATTCCTGGTGAATTGGATCGCCTTGATCCAGAAACCGACTATATCATCGTATGCCGTTCAGGTGTACGTTCTGAGAATGTGGCCCGCTTTCTCATTGAAAACGGCTTTAAAGCCACAAACATGACAGGCGGCATGCTGAACTATGCAGGTGAAACAGCACCGAAAAAATAAAAAACTGTGCGGAGCGAGTCCGCACAGTTTTTTTATTTACCGAACGCCTGCTGCATTAGTGCCGGCAATATGTCCGGTAATAAGAGCCGCCGTAATATTGTAGCCGCCGGTATAGCCATGAATGTCGAGTATTTCTCCACAGAAGAAAAGGCCGTCTTTCTTTTTAGAAGCCATCGTTTTGGGCTCGATTTCTTTTACGGATACACCGCCGCCAGTTACAAACGCTTTTTCAATTGGCAATGTTCCGTGAACGGACATTTTAAATGACTTGAAAAGAGAAGCGAGTTCACGGATGGACGCTTCCGATAATCCGTTTCCAGGTGTATCAAGATCAATACCGGCCTGCTGGAGCAAAAAGTGCAGATATCGTTCCGGCACCATTTTTTTAAAGCTGTTTTTCACTGCTTTTTTCGGTTCTTCTTTTATCGTTTTGCGGATGGCAACACCCGCGTCGTGTTCATTTCCGTCTGGAAACGCATCGATGGCCATTTGAACGGGAAACCCGTTTTTCCTGCCTTCTTTCACGACGTATTGGCTGCAGCGCAGGGCAGCAGGACCCGATAAACCGAAATGAGTAAATAGCATATCCATTCGGTGAGTAACAAGCACTTTGCCTTTTTTATTGAGCACCGACAAGCCGACATCCCGAAGAGCAAGCCCCTGCATAGAGCGGTTTACAATAAACGGCTCTTTTGACGTAATAGGTACTTCTGTCGGGAACAGCTCGGTAATGGTATGGCCTGCCTGCTGGGCCCATGGATAGCCATCGCCGGTAGAGCCTGTCTGCGGCACCGCTTTCCCGCCTGTTGCCAGCACTACTGCATTCGAATGAATATCTTCGCCGGAGGCCAGACGGACACCGCGTATATATTGCTCATCCATCAATAATGAGTCAACAGGCGAGCCAAGGCGCATATCGACCCGAACGCGCTTAAGTTCACCGAGCAGTGCTTCCACAACGTCCTGCGCCCGGTTTGAGACCGGGAACATTCGTCCGTGGTCTTCTTCTTTCAGCTTCACGCCGAGCTGTTCAAAAAAACGGATAATGTCTTCATTGCTGAACACAGAAAAAGCGCTGTACAAAAAACGGCCGTTACCGGGAATGTGCCGGATAATTTCTTCAACAGGCAGGCGGTTTGTTACATTACAGCGCCCGCCGCCGGAAATTTGCAGCTTGTTTCCCGGTTTACGCCCTTTATCAATAAGCAGTGTGCGTGCGCCTGCACGGCCGGAGGCAATCGCTGCCATCAAGCCGGCTGGTCCGCCGCCCACGACGATTACGTCATACATATAGTCACCTCATTGTTCGAACTTTGTTCATTATAGCAGATGGCGAAAAAAATTGTCAGACACGAGAGAAAGAGGTACACTAGCAAGTGATGTTTAAAGAGAAAAAGAGGGATTCAATGTATGTCATCCAATTTGATCCGAGGGACGTTTATCCTCACACTTGGCACGTTTATATCTAAATTTCTTGGCTTGTTTTATGTTATCCCGTTTTACAGTATTATCGGAGGGGAAGATGCGGCAGCGCTGTATAGTTATGGCTACGTGCCCTATACGATTTTTATCAGTATTGCCACTGCAGGAGTTCCGCTTGCTGTCTCTAAATACATCGCAAAGTATAATGCGATAGAAGAGTATGCCGTTGGCAGGAAGCTGTTTAAATCGGGCATGGTCATTATGCTGATGACCGGTTTTGCTGCTTTTCTTATTATGTACTCATTTGCGCCTTTCTTTGCACAATTATCATTAAATGGGGAAGAGACGACTTATACGATTGAGGACGTCACGACCGTTATACGCGCAGTCAGCTTTGCTTTGATTATCGTTCCATTTATGAGCATCACGCGCGGATTTTTCCAGGGGCATCAATCAATGGGGCCATCAGCCGTTTCAACGGTTGTAGAGCAAATCGCCCGCATTGCTTTTCTATTGGCTGGAGCCTATATTGTGATTTATGTGATGGACGGATCGGTCGTAACAGCGGTCAGCGTTGCGACATTTGCCGCTTTTATCGGTGCGGTGTTCGGGCTCATTGTGCTGTACGTGTATTTCTTCAAGCGAAAAAAGCATTTGGACAAGCTCCTTGAGCAGGATAAAGGACAAGCAAAAGTTTCATTATTTGGGATGTATTCAGAAATTGTCGTATATGCAATTCCGTTTATTTTTGTCGGCATTGCGATTCCGCTTTACCAGCTTGTCGACCAGTTAACCTTTTCCCGCGCTATGTCTCAAATCGGTTTAGCCGACCAGGCAGTATCGGCATTTGGGATTTTAAATTTCAGCACGCAGAAGCTTGTCATTATTCCCGTTTCCCTTGCCACTGCATTTGCCATGACACTTGTTCCGATGGTCACGAGCTCATTTGTAAAGGGAAAAATGGATGTTGTCACGCAGCAGCTGAATAAAACCTTTGAAGTACTGCTTTTTTTAACGGTTCCTGCGGCGGTCGGTATGGCGCTTTTAGCAGAACCGCTTTATACCATTTTTTATGAAGCGAGTGCGCTTGGCACAGACGTACTTCGTGTGTATGCACCAATTGCGATTTTATTTGCCCTATTTTCCGTTACGGCAGCCATTTTACAAGGAATTAATGAACAGCGCTTTACAGTTTTAAGTTTATTGACCGGCATATTGGTTAAGCTGTCTTTAAATATTCCGCTTATTAAATTGTTTGAAACAGAAGGGGCTGTTTATGCGACTGCACTCGGCTACTCCACTTCTATTATCATCAATCTGGTTGTCATCCGTTTTTATGCCAATTACTCACTTCGCCCGCTTGCGAAAAAAATCGGCTTAATTATTGGGTTTAACGTAGTGATGGCTGTGGTTGTGATGGCCCTTTACGGGGTGCTGTCTTTCGTATTGTCGGCACAATCGGACGGTCCTGCTTTATTGATTACCATCATCTGTGCTGGCGCTGGAGCCGTTGTTTACTTTGTGCTCAGCCAGAAGTTTGGCCTGCTTGATGAGGTATTCGGTTCAAGGCTGGATGGAATTAAACGAAAACTACGCTTGAAAAAAGCATAAAAGGAGTAACGCTATGCGCTTAGATAAATGGCTGGCCAATTCTGGCATCGGTTCCCGCAAAGAAGTAAAAAAGCTGTTAAAATCGGGAGCCGTAACAGTGAATGGAAAAGTAATAAAAGATGCAAAGCAGCACGTTCATCCCCAAACAGATGAGGTGATGCTGTTTGATGAGCCGGTTGAATACCGTGAATTTATTTACTTGATGATGAACAAGCCGGCAGGGGTGATTTCAGCAACAGAAGACAAGCGGGACGAAACAGTGGTGGACCTGCTTGATGACATGCATAAGCATTTCGACCCGCACCCCGTCGGCCGCCTTGACAAAGACACAGAGGGGCTGCTTCTTTTAACAAATGATGGACAGCTCTCCCATGCTTTGCTTTCGCCGAAGCATCATGTCCCTAAAACATATTTTGCCCGCATCCGCGGCCATGTAACGGAAGAAGATGCAGCAGCTTTTCAAGAAGGAGTAACGCTTGATGACGGTTATCATACAAAGCCGGGAGAGCTTGTTATTTTATCAGCAGGCGAGGAGTCGGAGATTGAGCTGACGATTACGGAAGGAAAGTTTCATCAAGTAAAGCGAATGTTTCAAGCCGTAGGTAAAGAAGTGCTTTATTTAAAAAGACTATCGATGGGCGGTCTTTTGCTTGACGAAGAATTGGAGCTTGGCGAGTACCGGGAAGTAACAGAGGAAGAGCTTGCTTTACTGCGTGAAAGCTGAAAAAACGGCTGCCTGAAAAGGCAGCCGTTTTTTTGATAAAAACATTATGATGTCATCCGAACTTTCTTTTCTGTGGTTGTCCATTTCCCACGTGTGGGGCTAAAAACAAGCTCGTTGTAAGCCAGTACATTCAAGTCGCGTTGAATGGTTCGCGGGGTGATGCCAAATTCATCTACAATATCCTGCGTTGTCACAGTTCCATTTTCTTTAATGAACATATAGATGGATTTTATGCGAGTCAGCATCCGATTTGTAGTAGGCTTCAAAATACCACTCCCTCATCTTTTTTCCCATGAGACATAACGACAGCAGGAGACATGAAATGATAATATGATAAGCTGATTCAGACATCTCCTTGCACCTGTTTAACAGGCGCTAAACTGTCTGACAATTACAGTGTACTGTATTTATAGAGATTATGCTAGGGAAAAGAGCTTAATTTACAAGAGATTTACCCTTTTTTAATAATATTATGCCTGATAACAAAAAAAATGTACGTATTTTGGTAAAAAAAATGAAAAATAAATCTTTTGTAAAGAAATTGGTTAAAATGCCGGTTCCCATGTAAAATGAAAAAAGGAGGAATGCTTATGCGTACCATTAACTGGCGAAATGAAATAAAAAAACGCGAAGGCGAATTGATTCAGGATTTGCAGTCGTTAATTCAAATTCCAAGTGTGAAAAGCGATCAGGCAGCAGAAGATGCTCCTTTCGGAAGGGAAGTACGGCAGGCGCTTGATTTTATGCTTGAACTGGGCGAGAAAAGCGGCTTCCGTATAAAAAACACAGGAAACGTAGCCGGACACCTTGAAATGGGACAAGGGGAAGAATTGATTGGTATTTTGTGCCATGTAGACGTTGTGCCTCCGGGAGACGGCTGGTCGTATAAACCATTTAAGGGAGAAGTAGAGGACGGTAAAATCTTTGGACGCGGGGCGATTGATGATAAGGGACCGACTATTGCAGCATACTATGCTATGAAAACCGTTCAGGAATTAGGCATTCCGCTCGAAAAGCGGATCCGAATGATTGTGGGGACTGATGAAGAAAGTACATGGCAATGCGTGGAGCATTACTTTAAAACAGAAGAAATGCCAGGAGTCGGATTTGCGCCTGATGCAGATTTCCCGATTATTTTTGCAGAAAAAGGGATTGCGGATGTTCAGCTGGACCTGACCGTTCCGGAGCCCGGACAAGCTGATATCCAAATCGAATCGTTTAAGGCAGGCAGCCGGTATAATATGGTTCCGGATTATGCAAAAGCAGCCGTTTGGATTGAAAAGCAGCATACATTATTTTTACAAAACTATACAGAGTATATAAAAGACAACGACTTAGAAGGCTCTTATTATATTGACGGAGGAATTGTTTTTCTCGAAATGAATGGCGTATCTGCTCATGCAGCGGAACCAAAGGATGGACAAAACGCTGCGCTGTTCCTGGCCGATTTTTTAGTCAAGGAAGCGATTGATCCCGCTGCCTCTGCTTATTTGCAGTTTATTGTAGATTATTTCAAGGATGATACACGGGGGCACCAGCTAGGCATTGCCTTAACCGATGCGGAAATGGGCGATGTTACAGTGAACGCGGCTTTGTTCTCCTATGAAAAGCAGCAAACAGCGCAAATCGGCTTGAATATTCGATATCCTGTTTCTTTTTCATTTGAAGAAGAAATACACAAGCTTAAGGAATCTCTTTCTCCTGTTTCACTACAGGTTTTAGACAACAATCCTCCGCATTATACAGAGCCGGATGATCCATTTGTCCAAACGCTAAAGCGAGTGTACGAAGAGGAAACCGGCGAGGAGGCGAAGCTGCTTTCGACCGGCGGCGGTACATATGCGCGGGCTTTAAAAAGAGGCGTTGCGTTTGGAGCCTTGTTTCCTGGACGGGCTGACGTTGCCCATCAGAAAGATGAATATGCAGTTTTGGATGATCTGTTCCGGGCAGCGGCTATTTACGCACGGGCTATTGTCGAGCTTGCTGGAAAAAAGAATTAAAAAGAACCCTGTCATAACGGCAGGGTTCTTTCAGATTGTAGACAAATGATATGGATAACTGTGCACATGAATGGGATAGACCGGCGGCGTCCAGGCAGCTCCGCTTTCCATGGGGCAGGCGCTGAGCCCATAGGAGCCTGCGCCGCCCTCCCGCCGCCAAGTGGCTTGCAACGAGATTGTATAGAGTGAATAAGGTTGTATATCTTTCTGTGTAAAAAAGAAAAAAGGTCTAGTCAGCCCTTGCTTGCTGATCTTCCACATCACTAAGTGAAGACTGCCGGACGAAGATCCCACACTGCCCTAAAGGGCGCGCAGTCCGGCCAGCTTCATTTATCGTCTCTTTTTTAGAGGAAAGCTCATTTACTCGTCTTGAAATACATCCGTAGACAAGTACCGTTCGCCTGTATCTGGAGCGAGGCAAATGACTATATCATCTTTTGACAAAGCTTTAGCCGCTTGGATCGCGGCAAAGCATGCAGCACCGGCAGATGGACCGACCAAAATCCCCTCCTCAGCAGCAAGGCGGCGGGTAATGTCATAGGCGTCCTCATCCGTAATTTTAAAGATCGAGTCATAAACCTCTGTATTTAAAATAGAAGGGATAAACCCGGGGCTCGTACCGACGAGCTTGTGCCGGCCAGGCTGGCCGCCTGATAAAACAGGGGACCCGGCCGGCTCTACGACATAAACAGCTAAATCAGGGAATTGCTTTTTTAGTTCTTCCCCTGTACCCGTAATTGTTCCGCCTGTGCCTGCAGTTGCCACAAAAGCAGCAAACCGCTTGCCAATCTGTTCTACAGCTTCGGAAATTTCCGAGGAGGTCGTGCCACGGTGGGCATCCGAATTAGCGGGATTATCAAACTGCATGGGTATAAAACTGTTTGGAATATGCTCGGCCAGCTCCAGTGCTTTGCGGATGGAGCCAGGCATTTTTTCATCTCCCGGCGTCAAAACGACTTCTGCACCATATGCTTTTAAAAGGTTGATGCGTTCCTTTGTCATCGTGTCCGGCATTACCAAAATGGCTTTGTACCCTCTGGCAGCCGCGTTCATGGCAATACCGATGCCTGTATTTCCGCTTGTCGGTTCAATGATCACAGCTCCCGGTTTTAACTTTCCTGATTTTTCTGCCTCTATAATCATGTTATAAGCAGCGCGGTCCTTTACACTTCTGCTCGGGTTGTAAAATTCTAATTTTACGTATACATCTGCTCCATGTTCAGGTGACAAACGCTGCAGCTTTACGAGCGGTGTGTCGCCAATCAGTTTGGCAATATTATCAGCAACTTTCATCAAACGTCACCCTTTCTTTGTTCAATTAAAGCACATTACTCGAACAATTCCAATCGAAATACAGTGGATGAGAAAAGACGACTTTTCTTGCGGGTTTTTGGTAAACTAAAAATAACAATTGGTCGAAAAAAGGAGTGTAGGGTATGCAGCCACATTATTTTTTTGCACTTGTTCTTCCCAATGATGTGAAAGAAACGATTGCGGATGAAATGAAAGGAAGAAATGAGCTTTTTAAACGGCTGGTCCATAAGGAGGATTACCATTTGACATTGGCATTTGTGGGCGCAGCTGATCTTTCGGATCTGGAAAAAGCCTGCGTGTTTATAGAGGAAAACATAAAACATATACCTGTTTTCGAACTTAAACTGACGTCATTTGGTGCGTTTGGCCAAAAAACGTCTCCACGTATTTTCTGGATTGGAACGAATGGGCCTTCTTCTCTTTTCGATGTGCAAAAAGGGGTGGCAGCTGCGTGCCGGAAAGCAGGAATTTCCATAGATGAAAAACCGTTTCGCCCCCATATTACCACTGCGCGAAAATGGGCGGGTTCCAAGCCGTATGTGCCAGATGTACTTCCGGAATGGCCGTCTTTTCCTGCAGCTGAAATTGCTTTGTATGAAACGAAAAGGGCAGAGGGTCCAAAGTACGTGAAAAGATGGTCCTGTCTATTAAGCGGGTCAGGAGAGGAACAAGAGCCATGGCGCAATTAATTAAGCTTCAAAATTATATTTCAAGATATGAACAAGACCCTTTCCATTACCCAGCCCGGTATGTTCGGCTGAAAAAAGGAGAGTGGGAAAAGTTTCATAACCAGTGGGAATACCAGCGGAGCACGGGAATAATACATACAGAACCCGGCGAAGAGGGAAATTGGCTGCTGGAAGAACCAAAGGAAAAGCATGCTTTGCTCCGGGGGTTGTTTTCTAAAAAAGAAAAACGGGTAGAAACAGAGCCCGGGCCTTTGCAGGAAAATGAAGCTTTGTTTTCAATGAATGAATCAGAATTCACATACTTACAAACAGAAGAGGATGCAAAAAAAGCATTCGTTGATAAAATGTTTGCTTTTCAAGTGAAATGGGCAAGTTCAACGCTGCTGCATCAATCACCGCTCGACCACAAATATTATGTGGATGAGCAGCTGAAATTTTTAGCGATGCGTCTGCCGGATACGTTCCTTATTTTGTATAAGCCGGTTTTCCGCTTTCAAAAAGCCATTGTCGAGCTGGACATTGTATTGATCACACCGCTGCAGGTCTGGTGCCTTACATTTTTGGAAGAGCAGGACGAAGCGGTTTTTACCGGTTCTTCTGACCGGTTTTGGATGAAGCGTTTTCGAGAAAAGGAATCTAAAGTGTTAAGTCCTGCCGTTTCATTGGCGAGAACAGAAACGATCGTCAAAAAACTGCTCCGGCATCATGAAGTGGATATCCCCGTTCGAAAAGCGATTTTATCTCGAAACGGCTACATTGATGACCCGTCCGCACCAGCAGACATATATTACATTGATAAGCGTGAATTTCCCCACTGGTTTCAAGAAATGAGACAGTTGTCTTCACCACTGAAAACGATTCAGCTGAAAGCAGCAAAAGTTTTGCTTACACATGCAGATTCGATCAGCCTGCGCCGCCCAGAATGGGAGGAGGAGATATAAATGATTTCAACCCGTCCGTTTAATGCATATTTAGATACACTGACCGAAGTCGCTGTTTTGCTTCCAAAGCATTATTATTCAGGGAAGTCTTCTGCTTTTTATATTGAGAGCGGGGGCAACGTAACGAAAATGGAGCTTGTGAGCGTGCAGGAATTGAATGCAGAAATAAAATACACGTGCCGCTTAAAAGAAATGCCGGAATTTGGCCGGGAGCATGTTATTTTAGATGAACGCCTTATGCGTACCGATTTGCAAATGGGCAGTGTAATCCGGACGAAAGAATTCGACCGGCTCTTTTACTACGAAGGTAGGCTGGGAAGCATGTACACGCCGGAGAAAACCTCTTTTCGCGTGTGGGCACCGACGGCAACTGAAGCTTTTGTGAAGTTTAAAGAAACAGAGGAAGCCCCGCTCCGCTATATGCCAATGAGAAGAGGACCATCCGGTACATTTGAAGCGGAAATAAACGGAAATGCAGAAGGATTTTTTTACCATTACCAGGTGCGGGTCAATAATATCTGGCATGAAGCGGTGGACCCTTATGCAAAAATGGTTTCAGTTCACAGCGAGTGGGCACGTGTTGTCGATGATGAAAAAATGAAGGTGGAAAAGAACCAGCTCCCTCCTTTTTCTTCTCCGCTCGATGCGATTATTTACGAAGCTTCCATTCGTGATGTTTCGAGCCAGCGGGAAAGCGGCATTAAGCACCAGGGCTTGTATCTTGGGCTGACAGAGGAAGGGACACAGAGTCCTGACGGGCAGCCGACTGGATTGGATTATATTGCGTCGCTCGGTGTCACCCATGTACAACTGATGCCCTTTTTCGATTTTTTTGGTGTATCCGACACAGATTTTTCCGCCAACTACAACTGGGGCTATAATCCTCTTTATTTTAACGTGCCGGAAGGAAGCTTCAGCTCCAATCCAGCTGACTTGTATGCACGTTCAATAGAGCTGAAGCAAATGATCGAAGCATTTCATAAAAAAGGGCTCCGAGTCATCATGGATGTGGTGTACAACCATGTATTCGTTCGGGAGACTTCCTCGTTTGAAAAGCTCGTTCCGGGCTACTTTTTCCGCCAGGGAATCGACGGAATGCCTTCGAACGGTTCAGGGTGCGGAAACGATTTTGCATCAGAGCGGAAAATGGGCCGCAAATTTATTTTAGATTCTCTTCAGTACTGGATGGAAGCCTACAATCTTGATGGATTTCGTTTCGACCTGATGGGACTGATTGATGTGGAAACGATGAAGCAGGCAGCCAGCCGTCTTCGCCGTCATAATCCAGGTCTTATTCTGCTGGGAGAAGGATGGGACTTAAACACTGCGCTGCCCGCCGAGGAAAAAGCGGCGATTCGCAATGAACATGCACTGCCGGAGATTGCTTTTTTCAATGACCGGTTCCGTGACTCCATAAAGGGAAGTACCTTTCAGCTGTTTGAAACCGGTTTTGCGTTTGGAAACAGCAAGATGCTCGACAATGCCTTTGCCGCACTGACGGCCAATGTCGGATGCAGCGGTGTGGACCGGTTGTTTCACTCGCCGGCCCAGTCTGTCAACTATGTAGAATGTCATGATAATTACACACTATGGGATAAGCTTGAAGCTTGCTTTCCAGGAGATACGGAAACCAATAAGAAAAGGCATCTTCTGGCCACCGCCATTGTGCTTTTCTCTCAGGGAATTCCATTCCTGCATGCCGGACAGGAATTTTGCCGGACAAAGCATGGAGTTGAAAACAGCTATACAAGCTCCGACATCATTAATCAAATGGATTGGCGCCGCCGTGGTGAATTTGTAGACCATGTGCAATACGTGAAAGGGCTGATAGAAGTCCGAAAATCAACGGGGGCGTTGCGTCTTAGAGAAGAAGAAGCCATTTGCTATCATATTGTTAAATGGCCGGCCAATGCAGATACACTAACTGTCTGGCTGAAGGATGTCGGCTCGTACGGCAAGTGGAAAGATTTGGTTTTAAGCTTTAATACGGGCAAAATGGCTTCGACTTTTGCACTTCCGGAAGGAGAAGAATGGCACCAGATCGTTTCAGGTACTCAAGCTGGAACAAAGCCGCTTCAAACGGTGAAGCAAGACGCTTCAGTAGAGCCGTTCAGCTGTGCCGTTTACGTCAGATAGAATGTTTCATAAAGGAACTGGCCGAAAGCGCCGATTCATGATACAATATGTCAGACGATAGACGAACGATACAAGTAATAAAAAAGACAGCGATTGTTTCTCGAAGCGGCTGCTGTCTTTTTTTTATGAAAAAGGTGAGGTTTTTGGAACACTTTTTGGGAAGAGATTGGGAAATCATGCCTGCCGGAGGCGTAACGGGAAAAGCTTTTTTTGCGCGCCATGCTGGACAGGAGCTGTTTTTAAAGCGGAATTCTTCTCCTTTTCTTGCTATGCTTTCAGCTGAGGGAATTGTCCCAAAACTTGTTTGGACAAAGCGGCTTGAAAACGGCGATGTGATTTCCGCGCAGCATTGGATGAATGGCAGGGAACTTGGGCCGGAAGAAATGGAGTCAGATCGTGTTGCCCGGCTGATGGGGAAAATTCATTCATCCAAACCGCTTTTAAACATGCTCAAACGGCTTGGAAAACAGCCTGTACTGCCGGCAGCTACTTTATCTGATATCCGTTCCCAAGTTCATTCGATATCTGCCCATCCGATTGTCTCAGATGCGCTTCGTTTTTTAGAAGAGGGTCTGCCAAATGTGCCAGATTATCAATTTGTCGTATGTCACACGGATGTAAACCATCATAATTGGCTCCTCTCTGACGAGGACGAGTTATTCTTAATTGATTGGGATGGCGCCATGATTGCCGATCCGGCGATGGATATTGGCACATTGCTGTTTGGATATGTGAAACGGGAAAACTGGGCCGAGTGGCTCAATCAATATGGCTGGGCATTAACACCAGATTTCTTTCACCGCATGAAATGGTATGCGGCGGCACAGCTGCTTTCATCTATTGAGTGGAACCGTGAAAAAACCCGCTTCCACGATATGAACCGCGGTTTAGCTTCTCTGCATCAGCTGTTGGAAGCAGAGCATAATTTATTTGGAAATGGAGAGAACAGGCAAGATGCGTTTACGAAATAAACCATGGGCGCGCGAGAAAATCAGCGCTCATCCACAATATATTATTCCAAATCCTGAGGAAGCAAAAGGGCACTGGCATGAAATTTTTGGCAACAACAATCCGGTCCATATTGAGGTAGGAACAGGAAAAGGCCAATTTGTAACAGGGATGGCAAAACAAAACCCTGATATTAACTATATCGGGATTGAAATGTATGAAAGCGTCATTGTGACGGCGCTTGACCGGCTTATTGAAGCAGGCCTTCCTAACTTGAAACTGCTTAATGTAGATGGAGCAGAGCTGCTCAATTATTTTGAAAAAGGGGAAGTAGGCCGCGTTTATCTAAACTTTTCTGACCCATGGCCTAAAAGCCGCCATGCCAAACGGCGTTTAACCTATAAGACGTTTTTAAGCTTGTATGAATCCCTTATGCCTGAGGGCGGGGAAGTGCATTTTAAAACTGACAACCAAGGGCTGTTTGAATTCTCGTTAAAAAGCTTTTCCGAATATGGTATGCTGTTAACGTTTGTCAGCCTGGATCTGCACAACAGCTCCTTTGAAGGAAATGTGATGACTGAATATGAAGAAAAATTCTCGGCAAAAGGCCAGCGAATTTACCGTTCGGAGGCCCGATTCCAGCCGCGTCCATAAAAAATCCCAAACGGGTCGAACCCGTTTGGGATTTTTGTTTTATACAGGCTGCACGTTTAACAGTGTGCCAGTTTTTGCATCTGCTGAAAATTCAAATTGTGTATTTCCGGAATCGCCAGGGCGGGAAATACCGCCTTTATAAACGAGTACAGGAAATCCATTGTTGTCAATTTGTTCCGGCTTCATTTGAATCCAGGAACCATCGACCGGTCCATTCTGTTTAAAGGTCTCTTTTACTTTTTTCAATACTTTTTCAGGTGGAATATTCATTGATTTGGACGTTTGTTTTTGAATCAAAATGGCGGCGGCTGCTCCAGCGGCTGCGCCGATCAAAAAAGCGGTTCGATCCCATTTTACCATATTGAAACCCCCTGTTTATCTAGTTGATTGCTTCTTTAGTATACAAGAAGACGAAAGGACTGAAAACTAAAATGCGCTTCAGTCCACCTTGAGCGTTATTTTCGGTATAATGAACAAAAGAAAAGCGGGAGGAATGGAGCAAATGAATCAGGAAACCAAAAATATGTTTAAAACGCTGACAGAACTGCCGGGTGCACCGGGAAATGAACATGCCGTGCGCGCTTTTTTGAAAAAGGAAATGGAGCCTTACGCTGATTCTATTATTCAAGATCACCTTGGCAGCATATTTGGGGTGAAAAACGGAGATGAAAATGGGCCGCGTGTGATGGTAGCAGGCCATATGGATGAAGTTGCTTTTATGGTAACCGCGATTACCGATAATGGAATGATTCGCTTTCAAACGCTTGGCGGCTGGTGGAATCAAACCATGCTGGCCCAAAGAGTCCGCATCTACACAAAGAATGGTCCGATAGAAGGGGTGATTTCTTCCACACCGCCGCACCTGTTAACGGAAGATCAACGTAGTAAACCGATGCAGATTAAGCACATGCAGATCGATGTAGGAGCAGACGACAGAGCAGATGCGGAAGCGATTGGCATTAGGCCGGGTCAATCTATTTTGCCTGTCTCCCCATTCACACCAATGGCAAACCCGAAAAAAATCATGGCGAAAGCCTGGGATAATCGATATGGATGCGGATTGGCGCTTGAGCTGCTCAAAGAGCTTCGTGGAAAAACAGTCCCTAACATGCTGTATTCAGGCGCAACCGTTCAAGAAGAAGTAGGTCTTCGCGGGGCACAAACCGCTGCCCATTTAATCAACCCAGATATCTTTTTTGCGCTGGATGCAAGCCCGGCCAATGACGCGACAGGGGATAAAAAGGAGTTCGGACAGCTCGGCAAGGGAGTTCTTCTGCGTATCTTTGACCGCTCTATGGTGACGCACGGGGGTATGCGTGAGTTTATACTTGATATGGCAGAATCAAACAGCATCCCTTACCAATATTTCGTATCGCCCGGTGGTACAGATGCGGGCCGTGTTCATACGACAGGAAGCGGCGTGCCAAGTGCCGTGATCGGTATTTGCTCCCGGTACATTCATACACATTCATCTATTATTCATACGGACGATTATGATGCAGCCAAAGAACTGCTCGTTCGACTGGTCACCAGTATGGATAAAGCAGTGGTTGATACGATCAAGCAATACTAAAGATGGGGGGAGACTGATATGTCTACCATGAAATTAAAAAGAGAACTTGAACAAACGCTTAAACAGCCGAATCGAACCATCGTATACGACCGTGAAAAAGAAGAAATGCGGATTGAAAACAGTGAAACGAAAAAAGGCGTTACAGTGGCACTGGGTGGCATTTTGGCTAAATTTGAAGGCAATGTTCAAAAAGCAGCTGAGGAAACGATTTATTATGTAAATGAAGCGTTAAATGCATTCGATGGAGCCGGGCAAAAAGAAGAAAAAGAAAAGCAGATTTTTCCGGTAATCCGGGCCGCCTCTTTTCCAACAGAGGCGGAGGAAGGTGTGCCGCTTTTTTGGGATGAACATACAGCAGAAACCCGTATATATTATGCGGTTGACCTTGGCACCACTTATCGGCTGATCGATGAGAAGCTCATGAAAAAAGAAGGATGGACAGCAGAGCAAATACGGGAAATAGCCCGTTTTAACCTGCGCTCCCTGACGCTTGAGATGAAACAGGATACAGTAGCGGGAAATGTGTTTTATTTCTTGAATTCAAATGATGGCTATGATGCCACTCGTATTTTAAATGAACGGTTTTTAAAGGAAATGAGTGAGAAAATAGAAGGAGCGATGACGGTTTCTATTCCACATGGGGATGTACTCATTATTGGGGACATTCGGAATGAAACAGGCTATGACATATTGGCACAGATGGCGATGAGCTTTTTCGCAGCCGGCCGTGTTCCGATCACCGCTCTTTCTTTTGTGTATGAAGAAGGACACCTTGAACCAATCTTTATTTTAGCGAAAAACCGTCCGCATAAAGAGTAACGTCTTTAGCGGACGGTTCTTTTTCATCCCCATCTATTTTCCCAAAATTTCGTTTTTCTGTTAACAAATCGTGTATAGTTGGTACAATGAAAAAGACTTTAAGGAGAAAGAGTGATTACAAATGAGTCTGTTTAAAAAAATTCTCTCCTATTTCAGAGAAGAAATTGAAATCATTGAAGTAGATGAAACGAAACCAGTCGATGCTGATACAGTTGAAGAGCCAAAACCAGAGCCGGTGGAAGAGCAGCCGCCGCGCCGGGCTCCAGCCCCTGCTTCTTTTGAGCAGAAGCGCGCCATTCCTTCGCTTCCATCCGTGCAGCAGCTTTCTACGCGTGTAGCATACCGGTATCCGACTGTAAAGCGGAGCGGGCATGAGGAAAATCCACGCCGCTCGCCGCGCATCACCCGGCACGAGCCTGCTTCCGCGGCGCCGGCCGAATCATCGAGGAGTGAGCAGGGACACAAGCCCGTGTATACTTCTGCGTCAGGAGCATCGCGTGTTGCACCGCGTCCGTTTAAGCCAACAGAGATTCCGTCACCTATTTATGGGTTTCGGTCCCGGCCGGTGAAAGAAGATATACGCAGTGTACGCAGCGAAGAGCGGGAAAAAAGGAATGAGCCGCTTCTGCTGTTTTCAAAAGAGCAAGCGAAGCGTCCGCTTGAACGGCAGAAGGAAGCACCTATACAAGAGGTGCCAAGACGGGAAGTACCAAAGCCGAGGGAGGAAGAGGAGGCGCCGGCACAAAAGCCGGCCGTCCTTTATCCAGAAAAGAGCATGTCTTCCGAGCAAAAAGAAAAGCCGAGAGAACGGCGCCATTCCCCTTTTAACGTTGTCATGCTGAAGAAAGATCGCGAGAAAATTGCAAAGCCCAAGCCGGCATTGAAGCAGCAGCCCCATTCCGCTTCTGCTCCATCCAATGTGCCTGACGCCAAAGCCAAAGAGGACAAGCCGCCTGTACAGGAACCGGCGGTGATCCCAGAGAAAATAAATCGCCCGCCGCTCTCGTTTTTAACACCGCCGGCACAGGAATCAGCTGACGATAATTGGGTACAGGAGAAGTCAGCTTTGCTGAATGAAACATTGAAAAGCTTTAATATTAATGCACATGTAACCGGAGTAACCACTGGCCCGTCTATTACGCGCTTTGAAGTAACACCAGCGATTGGGGTTAAAGTGAGCAAGATTGTTAGTTTAACAGACGATATTAAACGCAGTCTTGCCGCGCGGACGATTCGAATTGAAGCACCAATTCCAGGCACCCAGGTGGTCGGCATTGAGCTCCCTAATGAAAAAAGCCGCCCGGTCTATATCAGTGAAATTATCGGCCACAGCCGTTTTCAATCACACTCTTCACCGCTGGCTTCCGCGCTGGGTCTTGATATTGCCGGAAATCCGGTTGTGCTGGATTTGCAAAAAATGCCGCACGGGCTCATTGCCGGTGCGACGGGTTCGGGGAAAAGCGTCTGTATTAATTCCATTTTAGTGAGTCTTTTGTACAAAGCAGCGCCTCATGAACTCAAACTGCTTCTCATTGACCCGAAAATGGTTGAGTTAACGCCGTATAATGGCATTCCGCATTTAGCGAGCCCGGTGATCACGGATGTAAAGGCAGCGACTGCGGCATTGAAATGGGCGGTAGAAGAGATGGAGCGGCGGTATCAGCTTTTTGTCCATGCAGGTGTAAGGGACATGGCTTCTTACAATGCAAAAGTAAAAGCCTCGGAATTCAATGAACCGCATCTACCGTATTTGGTCATAGTGATTGATGAATTGGCAGATTTAATGATGATGGCACCAGGGGATGTAGAAGAGTCGATTTGCCGGATTGCCCAAAAAGCCCGCGCCTGCGGTATTCATTTGATTGTGGCAACCCAGCGCCCGTCTGTAGATGTTATTACAGGTTTGATTAAAGCGAACATTCCCACGCGGATTGCCTTTTCGGTTTCTTCACAAATTGACTCGCGCACGATCTTAGATAAAGTAGGAGCGGAGAAACTGCTTGGAAAAGGGGACATGCTGTTCCTAAATAACGGCGCGAGCGAATCTGTCCGTCTGCAGGGAACGTTTGTAACCAATGAGGAAATTGATGAAGTGGTTCAATTTGCAAAAGCACAGCAGCAGCCCGATTATTTGTTTAAGCAGGAAGAGCTACTGCAAAAAGCAGCCGTTCATGAGGAAGAAGATGAACTGTTTCAAGAAGCCTGTGAGCTGGTAGTCCGCCAGGGAGGCGCTTCGACTTCCATGCTGCAGCGGAATTTAAAGGTAGGCTATAATCGCGCTGCCCGCCTGATTGAAATAATGGAAGAAAAAGGTCTTGTTTCTGGACAGCGGGCGGGACGGCCGCGGGAAGTGTTGATTTCGGAAGAAGAGCTGATGACTTATTTCGAAGAATCAAATTAACCGGCCGGTGCATATGCACCGGTTTTTTGAAGAATAGTCACACTCTGAAAAAAATGCTATAATGGACAAATGCAATGATTGACTGCCTTCCGTTTCAAATGAGGCGGGAATACATATACTACATGTAAAAGGCTAGAGAATGCTGGAGGTTTAATGATGACAACCTATCATTTTGTTGGAATAAAAGGCTCTGGAATGAGCGCCCTCGCCCATATTCTTCACGATAAAGGGTATACTGTGCAGGGATCTGACGTAGAAAAAACATTTTTTACACAAAAAGCGCTTGAAGAAGCAGGCATTTTAATTTTGCCATTTAACGAAAATAATATTCAAGAAGGCATGACGGTTATTGCGGGAAATGCTTTCGGAGATGATCACGAAGAAATCAAACGCGCTCATGAAATGAGCGTGCCGGTGATCCGCTACCATAAGTTTTTAGGAGATTTTATGCAAAACTTTACGAGCGTGGCGATTACAGGATCACACGGGAAGACGTCTACAACCGGCTTGATGGCACACGTTGTAAGCGGCTCGGCGCCAACGTCTTACTTGATTGGAGATGGAACAGGCCGCGGAGCAAAAGATGCAGCCTATTTCGTATTTGAGGCATGTGAATACCGCCGTCATTTCCTATCTTATTCGCCTGATTACGCCGTTATGACGAATATCGATTTCGATCATCCTGATTATTTTGCCGATGTGCAGGATGTTGTTTCTGCTTTTCAACAAATGGCCATGCAGGTGAAAAAAGGTATTTTTGCATGCGGTGATGACGAGTATTTGCAGGGCATTCAAGCGAACGTACCGGTTGTTTTTTATGGCTTTGGCGATGAAAATGATTTCCAGGCACGCAATACGTCTTTTGACGAAAAAGGAACCACTTTTGATGTGTTTGTCCGGAATGAATTTTATGCGACGTTCCGCATCCCCGGCTACGGCGATCATAACGTTTTAAATGCTCTGTCGGTTATTGGCTTATGCCACTATGAGGATATTGATACAGACATCGTAAAAGAACGGCTGCTGACATTCTCGGGTGTAAAACGCCGCTTTTCTGAGAAGCAGGCAGGAGGGCAGGTGCTGATTGACGATTATGCGCACCATCCAACTGAAATTCGTGCAACGATTAATGCAGCACGCCAAAAATATCCAAACCGTGAAATCGTAGCTGTATTCCAGCCGCATACGTTTTCTCGTACACAGGCTTTCCTCGATGCATTTGCAGACAGCTTAAATGGAGCAGATGCGGTTTACTTATGTGATATTTTCGGGTCAGCCCGTGAAAACCATGGCAAACTCACAATTGAAGATCTTCAAGAAAAAATTCCAGGCGCGCAGCTTATAAAAGAAGACGGCACGCCGGTTTTAAGAAAGCATGAAAACAGCGTTTTAATTTTTATGGGCGCTGGGGACATTCAAAAATTCCAGGCTGCTTATGAAGAACAGCTTGCTTAACGAAAAATGCCTGCTGCCGTTACCCGGCAGCGGGCATTTTTTGTGGGGCAAATTCACTTTTTACTTTAAGTTTTCTGGATTCAAGCCTTCAAGCTCCGGAAGAACAAACCGGCCATCCTTTCGAATCAATACATCATCAAACCATATTTCACCGCCGCCGTATTCCGGACGCTGAATATTGACCATATCCCAGTGAATATTCGAATGATTGCCGTTATAAGCATCTTCATAACATTCACCGGGCGTGAAATGAAAGCTGCCGTCAATTTTTTCATCGAATAAAATATCCTGCATCGGATGAAGAATATAAGGATTGACACCGATGGCAAATTCACCGATAAACCGAGCCCCTTCGTCAGTATCAAAAATGTCATTAATTCGTTTAACATCGTTGGCGTGTGCATCAATAATTTTCCCGTTTTCAAACCGCAGTTTTATGTTTTCAAACGTAAAGCCATTATAAGGAGAAGGCGTATTAAAAGAAATGACGCCGTTCACAGAATCACGCACAGGCGCTGTGTATACTTCACCATCCGGGATATTCAGCTGGCCCGCGCATTTAACAGCAGGAATATCTTTAATGGAAAAAGTTAAATCTGTTCCAGGTCCTTTAATCTGTACGCGGTCTGTGCGGTTCATGAGCGCTACAAGCGGCTCCATTGCTGTATCCATTTTGCTGTAGTCCAAGTTGCATACATCGAAATAAAAATCTTCAAACGCTTCTGTGCTCATTTTGGCAAGCTGCGCCATAGAAGATGTCGGATAGCGAAGAACAACCCATTTTGTTTTCGGCACCCGAATGTCACGGTGTACCTTTTTGCCGATCGTATTGCTGTGGATTTTCATTTTTTCTGCCGGCACATCAGCTTGCTCATTTATATTATCACCGGCCCGCAGACCAATATAAGCATCCATTTCCTTCATTACATTCGCTTCAAAGTCGGCCATAAGGTTAAACTGGCCTTCCTGTGCACCCATCAGAAGCGAGCGGTCTACTCTATGGTCCTTTAACAGCACGTAGGGCCATCCTCCAGCTTTATATGCTTCTTCTACCAGAGCAGTGACCAATTCGCGCTGCAGACCAAAGTTTTCAATCAATACTTTTTCACCGGGTTGTATTCGGCAGGAGTAGTTGATCAAATTGGCAGCTAATGTTTGAATACGTGAATCTTTCATAAAATCATCCTCCTAATCCTTTTTATTGTACGATTTCCCGAAACTTTGTGCAAAAAGCAGGAAATTTAATCGTAAAAAAAGAAATAATAAAATTAGTGTTTATAATCATAGGCACAGGGTAATTTTATTACATAAACAAACGTTGGAGGTGTCCCGGAGTGGAAATTATTCTTTACTTGAGTGCGGCAGTTGCGGCTATCGCGTTTTTAATTCTGGTCCTTAATTTGTCCAGAACATTAAAATCCGTCGATAACACGCTTGATACTCTATCCCGTACAGTTGACCGCCTAGAAGGGCAATTGAAAAATGTGACAGCGGAAACGGCTGAACTGTTACATAAAACGAATGCGCTGGCTGAGGATGTTCAGCATAAAACGGAGCAGCTGAATACAGTTGTTTATGCTGTAAAGGATGTTGGTTCATCTGTTCATAACTTGAACCATTCATTGAAAAAGGTGACAACAACTGTTGCATCCCAGGTAGAAAAAAATCAATACAAAATTTCTCAAGCTGTGCAATGGGGAAATGTTATAAAGCAGCTGGTTGACAAATTTAAACAGGACGAAAAAAATACAGCAGGCTCCCCGTCCCCAGCAGGACGTACGGAAGCTTTACCAGCCCCAGCTTACAAAAACAACGACATATGAATGACTAAAAAGTAAAGCATAACGACTAAATTTGAAGAGGAGCGTTTACCCATGAGAACTAAAAACACATATGATCAGTTTAATATTAAAAAGAATGGGGTTAATTCACCTCAATACCCAATTCAGGCTCAGCCTCAATATGACAGCTTTGATTTGAGTACAGACCGTTATGATTATGAAGAGTCGATGAATACGAAAGACTTTGTTACAGGCGCTATCTTTGGTGCAGTTGTTGGTGCTGCGGCCGCTTTGATGTTTGCACCCAAATCAGGTACAGAACTGCGCAGCAGCTTAAATTCGCAGGCCGGCTCTTTAAAAGAGCGTGCCAGCGGCTTAACGGATACGGCAAAAGATAAAACATCTTCTTTAACAAGCGCAGTTCAGGAAAAATCTTCTACTTTAATGGATAAAGTGAAGTCCATGAAGTCATCTGACAATGCTGACTCAGGAACTGGAACAATGAATTCGGCATCGCTGGATGAGAAAAAAGAAGATGCAAAATCGGTTGTAGACAGCGTAGCAGAAGCGGTAAAAGATACAGTAGATACAACAGCTGATACAGCTAAAACAAAGCTTGATGAAACAAAAAAAGCGTTTGACGAAGCAGAAAAAGCAAAAAATAATTCAAATCAAACAAGCAGCAACACATCAAGCAATACATCAACCTCAACAGCAACGGTTTCGAGCACAACAGCATCAACGAATGCTACTTCTGCCGGATGGGTGGAACCAGCTGACAAAGGTATTAATGAAAAAAAGAAAAACGGCGGTTTAAATAACAACAACAACAATAACAACGGCAACAGAAATAACAACTCAAATAAAAAGTTTAACAACAAATAAGAATAAGCCGGACTAGTTCCGGCTTTTCATTTTGAAAAAGGAGCTGTCAGGATGCAGAAGATTATGTATATTGCGGAGTTTGAAGAACTTTTGGAAAGAAATGAGCCTTTCTTTTTACTAAAGCATAGTACCACATGTCCCATCAGTGCTGCCGCATACGAATCATACGAATCATTTATAAAAGACCCTGATTCTGGTCAGCAGGGGGTCTACCTGGCGGTCCAGGAAGCGCGGGAATTATCCAATCATATTGCTCAGGTGACGGATATTCGACATGAATCTCCTCAGGTGATTTATTTTAAAAATGGAAAACCGGAGTGGAATGAATCTCATTGGAAAATCACAAAAGACCAGCTTGCTTCCGTTCTATAAGTCTAACCCAAACGAAATCCGTTTGGGTTTTTTTGGTTTTTCGCTTTAATGCTTAAAAGCGTTTTGGTGATAAAGTAAAATTATCGTGACTTTTCCAAACGGTTGATTTATAATAAGTGTAATTAAAAATTGAAAACGGCATTTGTTTGCTTTGAATTGAGGAAATATTTCGATTATATCAGTGTGGAAGGATGAGACATGTGAGCAATCAGGAACTAGAACAGTTAAGAAGCAGAGTGGATGAAATGAATGTCCAGCTGCTAAAGTTAATTAACGAACGGGCAGAACTTGTTCAAGAAATCGGGCGCATCAAAGAAAAACAGGGTGTTAACCGTTATGATCCAGTTCGTGAACGCTCTATGCTTAATAATTTACTAGATAAAAACGATGGACCGTTTGAACGTTCCACTATTGAACATATTTTCAAAGAAATTTTCAAAGCAGGTCTTGAACTTCAAGAAGATGATCATCGAAAAGCGCTTCTTGTTTCAAGAAAGAAAAAGCAGGAAGATACTGTTGTGACGGTGCGGGGCCATAAAGTAGGAGAGGGCAATGTTACGTTTGTTTTTGGACCTTGCGCAGTTGAATCATACGAGCAAGTAGCAGAAGTGGCAAAATCGATCAAAGGCAAAGGGTTGAAAATGATCCGTGGCGGTGCTTACAAGCCGCGTACGTCTCCATATGATTTCCAGGGACTTGGCTTAGAGGGGCTGAAAATTCTAAAGCGCGTAGCAGATGAATTTGACCTTGCCGTTGTCAGCGAAATTGTCAATCCGGCTGATATTGAAACGGCCTGTGATTATATCGATGTCATTCAAATCGGTGCCCGTAATATGCAAAATTTTGAGCTTTTAAAAGCAGCAGGAGCTGTGAAAAAGCCTATTTTGTTGAAGCGCGGTTTAGCGGCTACCATTGATGAATTTATTAATGCGGCAGAGTATATTCTTGCCCAAGGAAACGATCAAGTCATCCTTTGCGAGCGGGGCATTCGAACTTATGAACGTGCTACGCGAAATACGCTTGACATTACCGCGGTGCCCATTTTAAAACAAGAAACGCATCTTCCTGTTTTCGTGGATGTTACGCATTCAACTGGACGCCGTGATCTTCTTCTTCCGGCAGCAAAAGCAGGTATCGCAATCGGGGCAGACGGAATTATGGCAGAGGTGCATCCGGATCCGGCTGTTGCACTGTCTGATGCAGCGCAGCAGATGAATTTGCAACAATTTGATGAATTTTATGATGAGATTTTAAAATCTGTACCGGTAAAAGCATAAAATTAGAGCTCCTGTGTTTGCACAGGAGCCTTTTTTCGTTAATATAGAGAGAAAGAAACGAAAAGGAGCTATTACCCGATGAATATTACGATTTATGATGTAGCAAGAGAGGCAAACGTGTCGATGGCAACAGTATCGCGCGTAGTAAATGGAAACCCAAATGTGAAACCGGCAACAAGAAAGAAAGTAAATGATGTAATCGAGCGTTTAGGCTATCGTCCAAATGCGGTTGCACGTGGGCTGGCGAGCAAAAAAACAACAACTGTCGGGTTAATCATCCCTGACATTTCAAATATTTTCTATGCAGAGCTTGCACGCGGAATTGAAGATATTGCGACTATGTATAAGTACAACATTATTTTAAGCAACTCAGATCAAAATGAAGAAAAAGAAATGCATTTAATTCAAACGATGCTTGGCAAACAAGTAGACGGCCTTATTTTTATGGGCAATCATATTACAGAAGAGCATGTAAAAGAATTTGACCGTTCACCAGTACCGGTTGTGCTGGCAGGGTCTGTTGAAACATCCGGAAAAACAGCTTCTGTTAATATCGATTACAAAGAGGCCGCTCGTGAGGTAATGCAGTCTTTAATTGAAAACGGCCATAAGCGTATTGCTTACGTAGCCAGCCCGTTCCACGATGTGATCAACACAAAATATGCGCTTGCGGTATACAAAGAGGTGCTTGAAGAAGCGGGTCTTTACGATGAATCCCTTGTTGTAGAAGGCGATTACACATATGATTCTGGAATTGAAGCATGGGAGAAGCTAAGCGAAGCAGATGAAAAGCCAACAGCTGTATTTGTTTACAATGACGAGATGGCTCTTGGTGTTGTTCACACAGCTCAAGAAGCAGGTCTGTCTATTCCAGGTGATCTTGAAGTAGTCAGCTTTGATTCAACAAAGCTGTCTCTGATGGTGCGTCCTCAACTGACAGCGGTTGCGCAGCCGCTATATGATATTGGTGCCGTTGCAATGCGTTTGTTAACAAAGCTGATGAACAAGGAAGAAGTAGAAAATCCAGTCGTGGTATTGCCGCACCGCATTGAAAAGCGCGGATCAACGAAAGCATAAGAAAAACAGCATAAACAATAAAAACCGGGCAAGCACAGTGTAAAACAAACTGTGCCTGTCCGGTTATTTTTTTTGATCACGGAGCGGATAAAGAAGCTTGTTCACCGTCAGCTGATTCTTTTCTGTAATTTCGCTTTTTCGCGGGATAGCAGGGTACATATCAGGCGGATCCGCCCAGGACGAGGGAAGGGGATGCGGTGCTTTCGGCTGCCACTTTGCCGTCCAGCCCTCTGGAAATGTTGCGGCAAGATGCTGCTGTCCGCTCATCTCGAGCCATAGCAGGGACCAAGCGCGCGGAACAACACGCCATATATCATAGCCGCCCCCGCCAACCGCAATCCAGCGGCCATCACAATATTCGTGAGCGAGCTCATGGGCCAGTGCCGGAATATGCTTGTAAATATTGATCGTAGCGGACAAGTGCGTTAGCGGGTCATAATAATGGGCGTCTGCACCGTTTTGCGTTAAAATCACATCCGGCTTGAAAAAGTGCGCCACTTCACGCAGTGTCGTTTCATAGGAAGCGAGCCAGGACTCATCTTCTGTAAATGCATCGAGCGGTACATTAAAAGAATAACCGTAGCCTTGTCCATGTCCTCGCTCTGTTACATTGCCTGTTCCGGGGAAAAGGTAACGCCCTGTTTCATGAATCGAATATGTTGCCACATCCGGATCATCATAAAAAGCCCACTGTACACCATCGCCGTGATGGGCATCTGTATCTACATATAAAACCCGTGCTTTGTACTTTTTTTGCAAATACTTGATCGCAACGGCACTGTCGTTATAAATGCAAAAGCCGGACGCTTTTCCGCGAAATCCATGATGAAGGCCGCCGCCTAGATGAATGGCATGATTGGCCCGGCCGGTCATCACCTGGTCAGCCGCGGTCAAAGCGCCACCGACCAGAAAAGCACTTGCTTCATGCATGTCTTTAAACATCGGTGTATCTTCTGTGCCAAGACCGAACCCTTCACCGATTGATTCAGGCAATTCACCGCGTCCCGCTTTTTTTACTGCTTCAACATATTCATGGTCATGAATAAGCGTCAACTCTTCATCTCCTGCCATACGAGGTTCAATGATCTGGCTGTCGCCCAATGCATTCAGGTGACGAAGCAAATCAAGGGTCAGCGTAAGACGAAACTGATTAAAGGGATGATGTTCTGAAAACCGATATCGCAATAATTGATCGGAATAAATAAAAACGGCATCATGGTTCATGAACGAATCCCCGGCATGTTTGGCCAAAGCACCTCATGGCCTTCTTTTTTCAAATCGTCGATAACGCCGATCGGATTCATCGTTCGAATGCGTAAAACAATCACTTTATGTGTTGCGGCTGTGCGGTCCGGATAAACAAGAACACTTTGTACATTTACCTTCCGATGATGCATCACATGTAAAATCTCATACAAAACCCCTGCCCTATTCTCCACACGGACTTCGACACGTGAACCAGGCTGGTTAACACCCGTAAGTTCTACAAAGGTATGAAGAACATCGGTTTCTGTCACCAGCCCAATCACTTTGCCGTTTTGGACAACGGGCATGCAGCTGATATGATGCCCATAAAAGGTTGCAGCGGCATCTTCAACAAAATCGAGCGGGTGTCCTGTAATCACATTTGTTTTCATAATAAGGCTGAGCGGCTTGTTTAATTGTTCAGAGCCGTTTTCTTGTTTTAAAATGGAGGGTGTCGCGTCTTTTATGTCTCGATCAGTCACCAGTCCGGCCAATGTATGATCTGTATCTAAAATAGGGATATGACGGATTTTATAGTCACGGCAAAGCTGAAGAGCGGCCCCGATCGTATCATCAGGGGTAAGTGTATGTATATGAATTTTCATAATTTCTTCAAGAACCACTTGCAGCCCTCCTTTCTTAATACATAAAGCGGTTCATAAAGCGCACCTGGTCAAATTTTTGAATTGATTCCTGATCTACTCTTGAACCAATTCGGACCATTAAACAATTCGCAGGATGAGAACTGATTTCCGGATCGTCTGTTGCGTACCATACAAGTCCGCCGGCACCCATCATTTTCTCCATAATTTTACGGTATTCCCATACATTTAAACCGGTTCCTTTTAAATCCCAATGCCAATAATATTCAGTGGTAATGGTGATATACTCCTCCATTTGGTCGTCCATCATGGCAACGTGCAGCAGCGTTTGGCCAACCCGGGCTCCCCGGTAATCCGGTGCTACTTCAATCGCGCCAAGCTCAATAAGATTATCAAGTTTTGCTTCCGACCACCGCTCTAGAGGGTCGGGATACAAAAAAGTAACATACCCAACGATCGTTTGATCATTTCTCGCAATAATAATCCGCCCTTCGGGAAGACCCGCAATTTCAATAAGAGCTTCAAGCTGCTGGTCAGGCTGGCGAAATGCTACCAGTCCTTCATGGAACTTGTACTCTGCAAGCTGTTCCGGCTCAATAGGACCTTCTATAATCAGTGTCCCGCCGGGTGTTTGTATTTCTTTTGAATAGTAGGTTTTGATATGTTCCATTAGGTCACCGCCTTCATAAATCTTCTATCCTAACCATATACATAAATAAACAATAAATAAAGCGTTTTCACTAAATTTTCATAGAATCCTTACAATCTTCATAATTTTAATTTTGTATAAATTGTGAAAAATCTGGATGTGTTATATAATAAGGGAGCATTCATCATACAAAAGGGGGAATCGGTTTATGAAATTGGAAGCGCTATCAGCTGTACAGGGAAATTATAATTTAGCAGATTATGATCAAACGTATGCCTCTTTTGATTGGAAAGAAGCAGAGAAAGCTTTTTCCTGGTCCCAGACAGGTAAAGTAAATGCGGCATATGAAGCGATTGACCGTCATGCCGAGTCTGGAAAAGGGGAAAAAGTGGCGCTTTATTACCGGGATGCCAGCCGCAATGAGCAATACACGTTCGCAGAGATGAAAGCAAATACAAACAAAGCAGCCAATGTACTAAAGCAATACGGAGATCTTCAAAAAGGAGATCGTGTCTTTATTTTTATGCCGCGTTCCCCGGAGCTCTATTTCGCAGCATTAGGGGCTATTAAAGCAGGCGCTATTGTAGGGCCGTTGTTTGAAGCATTTATGGAAGGCGCTGTGCGGGACCGTCTGGAAGACAGCGAGGCGCGCATGATTATTACGACGCCGGAGCTTGCAAGCCGTGTTCCAGTGGATGAGCTGCCGAAACTGGAAAAAGTATTTATCGTGTCCGACAGCGTAGAAGAGGACGAAAAGCAAATAGATTTTATGCAAAAGTGGAAAGAAGCATCAGACCAGTTTGAGATTGAATGGGTAGACCGTCAAGATGGGATGCTGCTTCATTACACATCTGGTTCGACCGGAAAACCTAAAGGGGTTCTGCACGTACATAATGCAATGATTCAGCAATATCAGACAGCCAAGTGGGTGCTTGACCTGCAGGAGAATGACGTTTACTGGTGTACAGCGGACCCGGGCTGGGTAACAGGTACAGCTTATGGCATTTTCGGCCCATGGCTGACAGGCTCTACAAACGTCATCGTTGGGGGACGCTTCAGTCCGGAGGCATGGTATGGAACGATTGAAGAGTATAAAGTAAGCGTATGGTACAGTGCGCCAACAGCTTTCCGCATGCTGATGGGCGCTGGTGACGAAGTTGTGAAAAAGTTTGATCTGTCGTCCCTGCGCCATATTTTAAGTGTAGGAGAGCCATTAAATCCGGAGGTTGTACGCTGGGGTAAAAAAGTTTTTGACCTTCGCATTCACGATACATGGTGGATGACAGAAACAGGCGCTCAAGTGATTTGTAACTATCCGTCAATGGATATTCGCCCGGGGTCTATGGGTAAACCAATTCCTGGACTGAAAGCAGCGATTGTAGATGACCAGGGTAATGAGCTGCCGCCAAACCGAATGGGCAATCTGGCGATTAAAAAAGGCTGGCCGTCTATGATGGCGGCGATTTGGAACAATGAAGCCAAATACGAATCTTATTTTATGCCGGGTGACTGGTATGTATCCGGAGATTCCGCATACATGGATGAAGACGGTTATTTTTGGTTCCAAGGCCGCGTAGATGATGTCATTATGACAGCTGGTGAACGCGTCGGCCCATTTGAAGTAGAGAGCAAGCTTGTCGAGCATCCAGCTATTGCCGAAGCAGGTGTGATTGGAAAACCAGACCCGGTCCGGGGAGAAGTGATCAAAGCATTTATTGCGCTTCGTGACGGATATGAACAATCGGATGACTTAAAGGAAGAAATCCGCCAATTTGTTAAAACAGGCCTTGCGGCTCACGCTGCTCCACGTGAAATTGAGTTTCGTGACAAGCTTCCGAAAACACGCTCGGGCAAAATTATGCGCCGCGTCTTGAAAGCATGGGAGCTTGATCTGCCAACGGGCGATTTATCGACGATGGAAGACTAACAAGTTTGAACGGCTGCTCCGTAAAAAAGCGGAGCAGCTTTTTAGTGAAGCAGGGACATCACGTAACAAAAGACAATTTCCGTTTGACAAACAAAGTGGCGCAGGCTACAATGTGTGTTATATTCAATAAACAAAGCGATGAACGGAATAAGTAGTCTGCTGTCCCTGTTACAAAGAGAGCTTTCGGCTGGTGGAAGAAAGCACAAACAGTGAGATGAATTACCTCCCGGAGCTTTCGCCGTGAACAACAAGTAGCGGCTGACGTCTGCCGTCGTTACCGGTATAGAGTGGAGAATGATTTTCTCAAGCCTGGGTGGTACCGCGCGTAAACAGCGTCCCTGCATTGATTGCAGGGGCGTTTTTTTGTTGAAAAAGGAGAGGATAATATGGAATTGTTAGAAGACTTAAAATGGCGGGGCATCGTCTACCAGCAGACAGACGAAGAAGGCATTGAAAAAATGCTGAAAGATGAAAAAATTGCCTTGTACTGCGGTGTCGATCCGACAGCAGACAGTATGCATATCGGCCATTTACTGCCGTTTTTAACACTCCGCCGTTTCCAGCAGAACGGCCATAAGCCTATTGTACTGGTGGGTGGAGCGACGGGAACAATCGGCGACCCGAGCGGTAAAAAAGAAGAGCGTACCCTGCAGACGATGGATCAGGTGCAAAAAAATGTGAATGGCCTTCGTGCCCAGCTGGAAAAAATCTTCTCAGTAGAAGGTGAAAATGGCGCTGTTCTTGTCAATAACTACGACTGGATCGGGTCTATGGATGTAGTGACATTCCTGCGTGACTTTGGAAAAAATATCGGCGTGAACTACATGCTGGCCAAGGATACAGTCGCATCACGGCTTGAAAGCGGCATTTCATTCACAGAGTTTGCTTATACAATTTTACAGGCGATGGATTTCTACTATCTTCATAAAAACCACGGCTGCCGCATGCAAATTGGGGGCAGTGATCAATGGGGCAATATTACAACCGGCCTTGAAATGATCCGTAAACTAAACCCAGAAGGCGAGCAGGCATACGGCTTTACCATCCCGCTTGTAACGAAATCAGACGGAACAAAATTCGGAAAAACGGAAAGCGGCGCAGTATGGCTTGATCCGGAGAAAACATCTCCTTACGAGTTTTACCAATTTTGGATTAACACAGCGGACGCTGATACAATCCGCTACTTGAAAATTTTTACGTTCCTTTCAAAAGAGGAAATCGAAGCACTTGAAGCATCAATGAAAGAAGAAGCGCACCTTCGCAAAGCACAAAAAGCGCTTGCAGAAGAAATGACACGTCTCATTCATGGAGAAGAAGCGCTGGCTCAAGCGATCAATATTACAAAAGCGCTGTTCAGCGGTGACATTAAGTCATTATCTGCTGATGAAATCGAGCAGGGGCTTAAAGACGTTCCAAGCTACACGGCAGAAGGAGAGCTTCCAAACATTGTTGACCTGCTTGTCGACGCTAAAATTTCTCCATCAAAACGCCAGGCGCGTGAAGATGTTCAAAACGGCGCTGTATCGATCAACGGTGAAAAAATGACAGACACGGCTTATATTTTATCGGAAGAAGACAAAATGGACGGCCGATTCACTGTCGTCCGCCGCGGGAAAAAGAAGTACTTTTTAGTTCAGTACAAGTAATCAATAACGTGCATATGCATTCAAAAAACCGTCACGCAAAAGGGACGGTTTTTTTGCTTTTTCGATCGATAAATAGAGATTACTGTTTTATGGTAAAATAAAGAGAAGAGAAAACTAAGAGTCAATCCATTTTGTGATGAAGTCAGGGAGTAATTATATCAGATGAATACATATTTTAATTTAAAAAGAAACTATTATATTGGAATGGGATTTGTAATAGCAGCCATGATAACAGGATTATTGTGGGGAAATCCTCATTTTCATCAAATGGATTCAACTTTTACGATGCATATGCTTCTTGTAGCCGCAGTTTCTTTGTGCCTTCTCATGTATCCTGCTTTTCAAAACCGGGTGATGAAAACTGTGCTCATTTCGGCAGCCATCGCTTATTTTTATACGATTTTCTTCCTTTATCCAGATACGTGGTCTACGTTTATTTACATTTGTTTGATTCCGGCTATCTCCATTTTATTCTTTGATCCAAAACTTTTTTATTTAACGCTGTTTATGAACACGGCCGCTATTACAAGTATTGTGAGTTATGTCATGATTACTCAAAAAGGCGGACTGTATGTTTTAATGAAGCAGGATCTGATCGGAAATATGATTAACTTTTTCGGCAGCCAGATTATCTTGTGCCTTCTTTTTTATCTGACCTACTTACGAATTAAAAAACAGCGTCTTTATTATGAACAAATTCAGCAGGCGGAGCGAATTAAAACAGCCGGACAATTAGCGGCTGCAGTTGCACATGAAATAAGAAATCCGCTAACGGTCGTAAAAGGATTTTTACAGCTGTATGAACAAGACTCTTCATACAATGAAGAAGCAAAAAAGCACTTTGCTTTAATGATAGATGAGCTCGATACGGCGGAGGAAGTAATCTCTCAATTTTTATCGCTTTCTGCGCCAAGCAAAGAAGTGAGTATGGAAAAAATAAAGATAAAAGAAAGTCTCTATAGTGTAGTGGGCCTGCTCCATTCATATGGCCTGCTTCATGCAAACCGGATTGAGTTAGAAGCGGAGGAAGAGTGTATGATTGCGGCCAATCAAATAGAATTCAAGCAATTATGTATTAATCTCATTAAAAATGCGATAGAAGCGTCTGAAGAAGGTCATTCTGTACTTGTTCGGGCAAAACGGGTTAAACAGAACGTAGAAATCTGCATTATTGATCATGGAAAGGGCATGTCCGAAACGGAAATTCAATCACTGGGCACTCCTTTTTATTCATTAAAAAGCAAAGGAACCGGCCTTGGCTTAATGATTTGCTTCAATATCGTGAAAAAATATAAAGGAACGATCCGTTTTCAAAGTGTAAAAGAAAAAGGAACAACAGTAACGATTCAATTTCCTTTGTATGAAGAGATGATATAAATCTATTGAGCATAAAAAAACACCAGCTGTTATATATAACAGCTGGTGTTTTGCGTAAAACCATAAAGCGATAAAATTAACGAGAGTAGAACTCTACGATAAGCGCTTCGTTGATTTCTGCTGGAAGTTCAGAACGCTCTGGAAGACGAGTGAACGTACCTTCAAGTTTATCAGCATCAAACGTCAAGTAGTCAGGTACGAAGTTGTTTACTTCTACTGCTTCCTTGATGATTGAGAAGTTGCTTGATTTTTCGCGAACGCCGATTGTTTGGCCAATTTTCACTTGGTATGATGGAATGTCAAGACGTTTTCCATCAACTGTGATGTGACCATGGTTAACAAGCTGACGAGCTTGACGACGAGTGCGGGCAAGACCTAAACGGTATACAAGGTTGTCAAGACGTGATTCAAGAAGAATCATGAAGTTTTCACCGTATACGCCTTTTAGTTTACCAGCGCGGTCAAACAAGTTACGGAATTGACGCTCAGTCACGCCGTACATGTGACGAAGTTTTTGTTTTTCTTGAAGTTGTTGTCCGTATTCAGACATCTTTTTACGCTGGTTCGGGCCGTGTGGACCTGGAGCGTAAGGGCGTTTTTCGATTTCTTTACCTGTACCGCTAAGAGAAATGCCTAGACGGCGGGAAATTTTCCAGCTTGGACCTGTGTAACGAGCCATTGAATGACTCCTCCTTCTGTGTTTTTATTTTGTTGTAAAATAAAAACCGGTGTGAATAACTGCCAGCACATTTTGTTTTCATGCACCATCGCCCTGCAGCAACGGGTTACACGATGCCCCTTTTCCAGATTGATACCGGATAAAGAAACAAAATGACATCTAAACAGCGAACACATAGGCTGCATTTATTTTACACAAAGAATAGTATATAACGTGCCTATTATAGTGTCAACCTTTTCTTATAAAAAGCGGACGAGTATTTCGGCAAACTGAACGAGTCCTTCTTCATCCGCTTCGTCAAAGCGGTTTGTTTCCGGACTGTCAATATCGAGCACACCCAGCAGCTCGCCATCTTTGATTAAAGGAACGACAATTTCAGACCGGGATGCGGCGTCACAGGCGATGTGTCCCGGAAATGCATGTACATCTTCAATGCGAAGTGTTTTTCGCTCAGCAGCAGCAGTTCCGCATACGCCTTTGCCGAACGGAATACGGACGCAGGCAGGAAGCCCCTGGAAAGGCCCAAGCACGAGTCCGTTTTTGTTTTCATCAAGTACGTAAAAACCAACCCAGTTAATCCGGGGAAGGAATTGGCCAAGAAGAGCCGACGCATTGGCTAAATTGGCAATCGTATTTGTTTCTCCTGTCAGCAGTGCTTCTAACTGCTTATTTACAAGTGAATATTGTTCTGGTTTTGTTCCAGAGTAAGCGGCGGTTTGAAACATATTTAAACACTTCCTTCTATTATAATAGTACGGTCAATTTGCTCTAAACCCTGACCAATGCCGGCAGCCGCGTGAGCATCTGATCCGTAAACGAGCGGAATACCGAGCGAATGGGCGGCACGGGCAATATCAAGAGGAGGATATGTTTCACCGCAAAGCGGTTTAACAAATCCGGCCCCGTTATAATCAAGCGAATAATTGGCCTGTTTAATGGCCTGCAGCAAGCGGTTTATATGCGGCTCGAACGATGTTGTGCACGGATATAGGAGCTGAAATTTACGCGCAAGCGTAATATGTCCAATTCGGGTTGGCTTAAAAACCCCGAGATTCGCTTGTACAGACTTCAATACGGTATCATAGTATAATTCATAGATAAATTCAATCGATCCGGCTTCTTTTATGATTCGTCCAAATTCTTCTTCACTGAAGTCGACGCAGACAAATCGTTCGTTCAACGGAAGAAAATGAACGGATAAAATCGCATCATCTAAAAAGGGACCGTATTCTGCTAGAAATTGAGTGGTTTCTTCTTCGAAACCTGTGATGAAATCCACTTCCAGACCGGTATGGATGGTAAGAGAAGAGGAATATTGCTTTTTCGCGTTTTCCACTTCTTTTAAATACTGTTCAAGGTCGCTTTTTCGCATAGAACTGTCCCGGTTTGGTGCAGGGTCTATAAAGTGGTCCGGCAGCGGCGCGTGTTCTGTAAACGTAATTTCTGAAAAGCCAAGCTCAAGTGCACGCTCAATATACTGATCTAATGAATCGGTTGAGCCGTGCGGGCAGTATCGTGTATGAATATGTCCGTCTCTAAGCATGCGAAAAAACTCCTTTTTCTTTTAAAAAGTACTTATTTTGACATTTTTTTGCGAAAACCTGCTTAAAAAAACGTAAGTTCCCATTAAAAATGTGGACAATCATGCTATTATTAATGATAGTGAAATTATACGCAATTGACTGAAAGGACGCAATGAGGCGTTTTCTTTCTATACATACTATTTATTCGTGGTTACGAGGGGGCTTATGAGGGTGGAATTTGTCATTGGAGCGATCATTGTCGTACTTGTTTTTTTCATCTATACGCTGATGAATAAGAAAAAAAACAGGGCTGAAATCGATCGGCTGGATATGAAGAAAACAGAACTGCTTCACCGGCCGGTTCATGAAGAGCTGGCTAAAGTAAAAAGACTTAATATGACAGGGCAGACAGAGGCTCTGTTCGATAGATGGCGCACCGAATGGGACGAGGTCGTAACCATCGATCTTCCGGCTGTGGATGAAAAGCTTTTTCTTTCAGAAGAGCAGACGGATAAATTTCGATTTGGCGCCGCCAAAAAAACAAATAATGAGATTGAAAGCCGCCTCCATCAAATTGAAAAAAAAGTAAATAATATTTTATCGGAACTCGATCAGCTGGTTGGAAGTGAGGAAAAAAACCGGTCCGAAGGTGAAGACATGCACACACGCCAGCGTGAAGCGAGAAAAAGACTGCTTGCTCATCGTCACACTTTTGGCAAAGCGGCATCCGTGCTTGAGGTGCAGCTTGAAGTGCTTGCAGGCCGTTTTGAAAAGTTCGCCGATTTAACAGAAGAAGGCAACTATCTTGAAGCGCGGGAGCTGTTAATGGAAATTCAAGCGGAAATGGATGCGATGGAGCATAAGATGTCGCGCATTCCTATTTTAATGACAGAGGTAAACCATACGCTTCCGGCTCAATTATCGGAAATTGAGCATGGCTATAAGGAAATGAAGCAGGACGGCTATCTGCTCGATCATTTACAGATTGAAAAAGAAACAGCTGCTTTAAAAGAAGAGCTGAGCCGCGGACGCGAACTTCTTTTGAAAACAGAAGTAGGAGAAACAGAGCTTATTGTGTCCGATGCCAGAGACAGTATAGAATTTTTCTATGATCTGCTTGAAAAAGAAGTGATGGCCAAGCATCAAGTGTTAAAAGATGAAGGTGAAACAGGTACGGCTATTGCCGGGATCAGTGACCAGAACGAGGAGCTGCTTGAAGAAACCGATCTCGTGAAACAAAGCTATCAGCTCAGCGGAGAAGAATCGGATGTGCCGAAACGGCTAAAAGAGGAAATTTACCATCTTGAGAAACAATATGAAATTTTACACGGGCGCATTCAAGAAGAAAAAACGGCTTATTCGTTCCTTCATGATGAATTAAAAGAAATCCAGGTCCGTATCGCCGAAATGAAAAAAGAGCAACAGGGCTTTGCTGCTTTCCTTCAAACGCTTCGAAAAGACGAGGTAGAGGCGGCAGAGGAACTGTACGGACTCAGAAACCGGCTTCAGCAGATTATGCGGAAAGTAAAGCAAAGCAATCTGCCGGATATCCCAGATTATTACCGGGAAATGAGTGAAGATGCGCGTGTACGTATTCAGCAGACGAATACACATTTGAATGAAAAACCGTTAAATATGAAAGCGGTGCGGGAACAGCTGGATGCAGCAAGTGCCTCGATTGATCATCTTGCTAATAAAACAGACGAGCTGATTGACCAAGTGGCGCTGGCAGAACGAATGATTCAGTTTGGCAACCGGTACCGCCGCACTCATCCTGCTGTGGAACCTAAACTGAATGAAGCCGAGCTCGCTTTTCGCCAGGCAGATTACAGTAAAGCATTGGAACTGTGCGCGACAGCGATCGACAGGGTGGATTCCAAAGGACTCAAAAAGTTTGATGCCCAGTTCAAACAAGAACAATGATAATGCAGAGCCGCCTCGAGAAAAAGAGGCGGCTTTTTCTGACTCAATATGCTAACATGGATAGGTAAAAAAAATGAGGAGCAGCGCCTATGATCTATTTCGACAACAGTGCGACAACGATGCCCGATGATTCGGTGCTCGAGACATTTATAAAAGCAAGCAAGCGTTTCTTCGCCAATCCGTCTTCTCTTCATCATGCAGGCATGGAGGCAGAACGATTTCTTCAAAAAGCGCGTACTCAAGTGGCTTCGCTCTGTGGAGTGTCAGCGCCCGAAATTATTTTTACGTCGGGCGGTACAGAATCCAATAACCTGGCGATCAAAGGAGCGGCACAGTTCTACAAGGGCAGGGGACGGCACATCGTCACGACTCAAATTGAGCATCCTTCTGTTTTTGAGGCATGCCGCGATCTTGAACAGGAAGGATTTCGAGTGACGTATGTAAAGCCGTCAGCAAACGGGGTTGTGACGCCGGCGGATATTGAGCAGGCGATAACAGATGAAACGATTTTAGTTTCTGTTATGCACGTGAACAATGAAACGGGTGCGGTGCAGCCCATCCAGGAGATCGGCCGTATTATCCAGCAGCATCCGCAAACACTATTTCATGTAGATGCTGTTCAGGGGTTCGGCAAAGTGCCGCTTAACCTGGAGGGTTGGGGTGTTCACCTCATGTCTGTATCCGGTCATAAGCTGCATGGATTAAATGGCACAGGCTTTTTATTTAAAAAGCACGGTATCCACCTTGCTCCTTTGCTTTCGGGCGGCGGGCAGGAAAGCGGCTTCCGAAGCGGTACAGAGCATACGGCTGGAGCAGCTTCACTGGCAAAAGCCGTTCGTATGGCGTTTGAGTCGGATATGGAACCGGTGCGGCACATCACCGAATGGCTGTATCATGAACTGGAAAAACGTCCGTGGGTAAACATCCATACTCCGGTTGCTCAGTCAGCTCCACATATTTTAAGTTTATCTTTTCCTGGTTTAAAGGGGGAAGTTCTTGTACATGCCCTTGAACAGGAAGAAGTGATTGTTTCAACGACCAGCGCCTGTTCTTCGAAGCTCGCAAAGCCAAGCCGGGTGCTTCAGGCGATGGGCATCAGCAGCGAACTTGCGGCTTCGGCAATTCGCATCAGCTTGTCATCCCGCAATACGATGAAGGAAGCTGAACAATTTATCGAAGCGTTGGACCGCGTCGTTCCAACGCTCGCAAAAAAAAGGAATGAACGAACATGAATTATGACCGCGTATTGATCCGGTATGGTGAAATGTCTACAAAAGGACGGAACCGGAGTAAATTTACAAATAAAATGAAAACCAACATTAAACGTTTGTTAAAAGATGATCGAATTGGTGTAGAAGCGCAGCGGGATCGGATGTTTCTTTATTTAAATGGGGCATCTTTTGACAAAGTGAAGGATGCGCTTGTCCATGTGTCGGGCATTCAATCCTTCAGCCCGGTAATGAAAACAGCGCAGAATATTGATGACATAAAAGAAGCAGCACTGGCGCTGGTTGAAAAAGCGATGGATGGCAAACCGGCTTCGTTCAAAGTCAATACACGCCGGGCAGACAAACAGTTTCCGCTTGATACGCATGAGCTGAATCATGAAATTGGCAGCTTTGTTTTACGGAAAACCGAACAATTAACGGTAGATGTACGAAATCCGGATTTCGTCTTAACGATCGAAGTAAGAGAAGAAGGGGTTTATTTATCTTCAGAAACGATTCCTGGAGCAGGCGGCATGCCAGCGGGCGCTTCAGGTAAAGCGGTTCTTCTTTTATCCGGCGGAATTGACAGTCCGGTTGCCGGTTACATGATGATGAAGCGCGGCGTCGAAATCGAAGCAGTCCATTTTTTCAGCCCTCCTTATACAAGCGACCGGGCTAAACAAAAAGTGATTGATTTGGCAAACGTACTGACAACATATGGCGGCAATATCCGTCTGCATATCGTGCCGTTTACGAAGATTCAAGAAACGATTCACAAGCAGGTGCCGGAAAACTATACAATGACCTCAACACGGCGGATTATGATGCGCATTGCTGACCGCATTCGTGAACAGGCCGGCGCATTGGCTATTGTCACAGGAGAGAGCCTTGGACAGGTAGCCAGCCAGACGATGGAAAGCATGGCTGCGATCAATGATGTAACCAACACACCCGTCCTCCGGCCGCTCATTGCAGCAGACAAACTCGAAATCATGAATATTGCCCGCAAAATCGGTACGCATGATATTTCGATTCTTCCATTTGAAGACTGCTGCACGATTTTTACGCCGGCTGCACCAAAAACAAAGCCGAAAACGGAAAAAGTCCAGTTTTTTGAAAGCTTTTTAGACTTTGAACCGCTGATTGAAGAAGCGATTCAATCAACCGAGACAATGTTGCTTCCAAACATTGAAGAAGAAATGGACGATCTTTTGTAAAACACCGCGCCTGTGAGCGCGGCTTCTTTCAACAAATATTTCGTGTATAGAAATAAATGAGGTGAAAAAATGCAGGACGAACGAAAAGCCGGCATGATCTATACAGCCGGTTCGTATGTAATATGGGGCTTGATTCCGATTTACTGGAAGCTGGTCAGCGGTGTATCCGCTTATGAAATACTCGCTAACCGCGTGATATGGTCGTTTGTTTTTATGATTTTGCTGCTTGTTCTGATGAGAAAGCTTGCTCCGCTGGGACAAGTGTTAAAAGAAATTACCGCTCACCCTAAGAAAGCGGCGGCACTTGCAACGGCTTCTGTTTTAGTCAGCATTAACTGGTTTGTGTTTATTTGGGCAGTTAACAACAACCATATTATTGAAACAAGCATGGGCTATTATATCAATCCGCTTATGAGTGTGCTGCTCGGTATTCTTGTGTTGAAAGAAGCTCTTTCAAAAGCACAAATCCTTTCTTTTATTCTAGCAGGATGCGGTGTGCTCATTATGACTTTTTCCTATGGCTCTTTTCCGTGGGTATCGATATCACTGGCGGTTTCGTTTGCGCTTTACGGACTGGCTAAGAAAATGATCAGAATGGATGCTGCAGTGGGATTGACGATCGAGACAGCTGTTGTGACGCCGATCGCTGTTTTATATTTGGCTTTTCTTTCATCGGGCGGAACCCTTCAATTGTTTTCCGGCAGTGTACAAACGGATCTTCTGCTTATCGGAGGAGGCGTACTGACAGCCGTTCCCCTTCTTTTGTTTGGTCACGGCGCCCAAAAAATACCGCTTTATTTAATTGGTTTTTTACAGTATATTGCTCCGACAATGACACTGCTGCTCGGTGTGTTTTTATACCATGAGCCTTTTACACCATCCCAGCTGCTGTCGTTTTCTTTTATTTGGAGTGCGCTCGTTGTTTTTACATTTGCTCAATTAAAAACGGTTCAAAAGAAAAAAGCCGTTATTTAACTCTTTTTCATTGCAATGGCATTGGTCGATTCAGTATGATGTATGTATAATGCAGAATGTGGAGGGAATTATAGATGGCAAACGTAACATTTAAAGGCAATCCAATGACATTGATTGGCGATGAAGTAAAAGTAGGAGACAAAGCGCCGGACTTTACTGTTTTGGCAAATGACTTATCTCCAGTCACGCTTGCAGACACAGCAGGCAAAGTGCGTTTAATCAGTGTAGTGCCTTCGATTGATACAGGTGTTTGCGATGCGCAGACACGCCGTTTTAACGAAGAAGCAGCCCAATTGGACAACGTTGAAGTATTAACCATTTCGGCTGACCTTCCATTTGCTCAAAAACGCTGGTGTGCAGCAGCGGGTCTTGAAAATGTAAAAACATTATCAGATCACCGTGATTTTTCATTTGCACAAGCGTACGGCGTTGGCATGCAGGAACTTCGCCTTCTGGCTCGTTCTGTTTTTGTAATCGATTCAAGCGACACTGTTACATACGTGGAGTATGTTGGAGAAGGAACAGATCATCCAGACTACGCCGCAGCAATTGAAGCTGCAAAAGCAGCAAACTAATTTAGTACAGGCTCGGTTTGCAGCCGGCTTTGACATTTTGTCGGAGCCGGCTGTTTTTTTCGACAGGAAAGTGAGGTTTTTTTATGACACAGGAATTAACAGTAGAAAATTTATTTGGGGTATTCGATGAATCGGCCGCTCTTCTAAGCCGTCTTTTGTCTATTCCCTATTTAGAAGCACTCGGTGAAACGGCAGAAAATCTTTTCCACGGGGATGTTATCCAGGAAGAATTAAATGAGATGGATGAAAAACGCCTGCAAAAGCTTTACAGCAGCGCACAGCTCGACCGCTATTCAAAAGAAGCGATCCGCAAAGCGTTTCAGCTCGCTATTTTAAAAGGCATGAAAGAGCATGTACAGCCCAATCATCAAATGACACCGGACTCGATCGGTTTGTTTATTGCTTATTTATTAAGAAAAAGCATGGGGAAAAATAATTCTTTTACCCTTCTTGACCCAACTATTGGAACAGGAAATCTCGTGGCCACTGTGTTAAATGAATTTGGCGGCAAGGTGGAAGCGTATGGGGTTGACCTTGATGATGTGCTGCTTAAGCTGGCATATGCGGGAGCCAACCTCCTGCACCATCCTATTACGCTATATAACCAGGACGCACTAGAGCCGCTTTTAATCGATCCAGTTGATGTTGTTGTATGCGACCTGCCGGTTGGCTATTATCCAAATGATGCTCGGGCGTCTTCTTACAAGCTAAAAGCGGACAGCGGCCACTCATATGCACATCATCTGTTTATTGAGCAGAGCTTACATCACACTAGGCCGGGCGGCCAGCTTTTCTTTATTATTCCAAATGGTCTGTTCGAATCGCCGGAAGCGAAAAAGCTGCAGGCTTTTTTAACGGAAGAAGCGTATATCGAAGGTGTGATCCAGCTGCCGGAAACCCTTTTTAAAAACAAAAATGCAGCAAAAAGTATTTTGATGATCCGGAAAAAAGCACCGGGTGTGAAAAAGCCGAAGGAAGTACTGCTCGCAGCAATGCCGTCTTTAACGGATAAAAGGGCAACAGCGTCTATTGTACAAAAAATTGATCGGTGGTTTGCAGATTATCAGAAGGGATGACCAATATGTGGACAAAACGGGATCAGGCTTACTGGGATGAGTTAATGGCGTGGGAACAGCAGCTTGCAGCTGATCAAAACAGCACAGCAGAAGAAGCGAATTCTTTTACGAGCCAGGCCGCAGCTGTCCTGCCGGAAGAGACGCAGACGCTCCTCGCTGAAAAAGCGGATGAAGGCTTAAAGAATATTTATGCGTTTATGCACAAAACACAGCTTCAAAACCAAGTATGCAGTCGAGTGCTGGCTGTAGCGCGGGTTTTTGATGAGGAAATCGAAACGCTGGCACATATGAGCCGCCTGCCCATTGATCAGCTTCATTACATAAGCAGCCAGCAAACAGCCCGCAGCCGCCTTCTTGCAGCTGCACAGGGGGCTCTTACGGGAACAGGAAAACTTTTGCCGCTGGCAGCCGATGTGGTTTCACTGCCCGTTATTCAGCTGCATGTTATTGAAGCAACTGCGATGTCCTATGGTTTTGATTTGAACGAACCATTTGAGAAAGAAACCATCCTTCACGTACTGTATACAGCCATGCTCCCGAAGCATTTAAAAGTAGATGGATGGGTGCAGCTGATTACGGAGTTGGAAGAAGGAACGTCTTATATAGACGGCCGCTGGTCCTTCAATGAGTCGATGCTGCGGGAGCCGCTGCAATACATCATCAAGCTGGCAGCTGTCAGGGGATTTCGCCGCCAGAAAATGTCCGGCCTTCCACTCCTGTCAATGGCCATTGGCATTGGAGCAAGCTGGCGGACAGTAAACGAAACAGCAGTGTTGGCGGAACGATATTATCAATACCGTTATTTGCATGAAAAAAAGAACCGGAATTAAAAAACCGGTTCTTTTTTATGCATGTGTTTTTTTTGCCTCATCTACGTCTGGCGACGTTCTAAACCAAAGCCATAAATCATTAATGATAGAAGCAAGTTCACTGATCTCTGTATTCAGCCGGCACGATTGGTCGAAGTTCTCTTCTTCATTTAAGGCGGCTTGTTTCCTATTAATTTGCCCTTCAAGTTCGCCGATGCGGTCTGGGATGGTTCCTCGGATCGTTTCCCATTCGAGAGTGATCTGCTGGCGTTCATTCACGGAATAAGAAAACCAGTCATGCTGAAGCGAAGGAAGAGGAATGCCCAGGCGTTTATCATATTGAAACATTTGGTCACCTGCTTTTAACGGGTTTCTTCCATAGTAAAAGAAAAAGGGTAAAATAGCAAAAGAGCTGAATATGCAGAATCTTTACATAAATACACAAAAAAATGTATTTTTTTTTGAGAAAACCACTTGAAAGGCCCCTCTGAACATGATATTCTTTATACATAATATAAGAATAAAAATAAGATTCGTTGAATAAATATACTTTTGTTCGCAAGAAAGAGGAGGAAATATAGATGGGTAAGAAAGTAGTTCTGGCATATTCGGGTGGCCTTGATACATCCGTTGCAATTCCGTGGCTGAAAGAAAAAGGATACGACGTTGTAGCGGTTTGCTTGGACGTCGGCGAAGGAAAAGATCTTGAATTTATTAAAAACAAAGCCCTGCAGGTTGGTGCAGTCGAAAGCTACATGATCGATGCGAAAAAAGAATTCGCGGAAGATTTTGCGCTTGTTGCTTTGCAGGGGCATACATGGTACGAAAACAAGTATCCAGTTGTATCTGCACTGTCTCGTCCGCTTATTTCAAAAAAGCTGGTTGAAATCGCAGAACAAGAAAATGCAACAGCTGTTGCGCACGGATGCACAGGAAAAGGAAACGACCAGGTTCGTTTTGAAGTGGCGATCCGCGCTCTTAATCCAGACCTTGAAGTATTGGCGCCTGTTCGTGACTGGGCTTGGTCACGTGAAGAAGAAATCGAATATGCGAAACAGCATAATGTGCCGGTGCCAATCGGTAAAGAAAGCCCGTTCTCAATTGACCAAAACTTATGGGGACGTGCTAATGAGTGTGGCGCTCTTGAAGATCCTTGGGCAGCACCGCCGCTTGAGGCATACGACTTAACTGCTCACTTAGAAGATACGCCGGATACGCCGGATATCATTGAAATTGATTTTGAAGAAGGGGTTCCAACATCTGTGAATGGTGAAAAAATGGAGCTGGCAGAACTCATTCTTCACTTAAACGAAGTGGCAGGCAAGCACGGTATCGGCCGTATTGACCATATTGAAAACCGCTTGATCGGCATTAAATCGCGTGAAGTATACGAGACTCCGGGTGCGACGACATTGATCACTGCACATAAAGAGCTTGAAGATATTACACTTGTAAAAGAATTGGCTCACTTTAAACCAGTCATTGAAAAACGTTTAACGGAAATTATTTATGACGGTCTTTGGTTTAACCCAATTCGTGAATCGCTTGTTGCGTTTTTAAAAGATACACAGAAATATGTAACAGGCACAGTTCGTGTAAAATTGTTTAAAGGCCATGCAATTGTAGAAGGAAGAAAATCGCCGTATTCATTGTATGATGAAAGCCTTGCAACATACTCGAAAGACGATGCTTTTGACCATGCGTCTGCAGTTGGTTTCATCAACTTATATGGTCTTCCAACGGTTGTGAGTTCACGGGTTCATAAAGAGAAGGGGCTTAAGTAATCATGACGAAAAAGTTATGGGGCGGCCGGTTTCAAAAATCAGCGGAAGAGTGGGTAGACGAATTCGGAGCGTCCATCTCATTTGACCAGGAGCTCGTTTTCGAGGATATCGAAGGCAGCATCGCCCACGTGACCATGCTTGGTGAAACAGGTATTTTAACAAGTGAAGAAATGGAACAAATCAAGTCAGGACTTGAGGCTTTAAAGAAGAAAGCCGAAGCCGGTGAAATCGAGTTTTCGGTTTCGCTTGAAGACATCCATTTAAATTTAGAAAAAGCTTTAATTGATTCGATTGGCCCTGTTGGCGGCAAGCTTCATACCGGAAGAAGCCGGAATGATCAAGTTGCTACAGATATGCATTTGTACCTGAAGAAGCAGGTTAAAAACATTATCGGGCTAATCAGCCAATTTCAATCGGTTTTAGTGGAGAAAGCCGATCAGCACAAAGAAACGATTGCGCCAGGCTACACACACTTGCAGCGGGCGCAGCCGATTTCATTCGGCCATCATTTAATGACATATTTTTGGATGCTGCAGCGTGACAAAGAGCGGTTCACAGAAGCGCTTAAACGGATCGATGTATCACCGCTCGGGGCGGGGGCACTTGCGGGAACAACATTCCCGATTGACCGTGAGCGTTCAGCAGAACTGCTTGGATTCGCCGGCGTCTATCAAAACAGCATGGATGCGGTAAGCGATCGGGATTTCATTCTTGAGTTTTTAAGCGCATCATCCATTTTAATGATGCACTTATCCCGCTTTGCAGAAGAAATTATTTTATGGTCAAGCCAGGAGTTTCGTTTTGTCGAGATGGACGATACGTTCTCAACAGGCTCAAGCATTATGCCGCAAAAGAAAAATCCGGATATGGCAGAGTTGATCCGCGGCAAAACGGGCCGTGTATATGGAAACTTGTTTAGTTTGCTGACGATTTTAAAAGGACTGCCGCTTGCATATAACAAAGATATGCAGGAAGACAAAGAGGGCATGTTTGACACTGTTCATACTGTTCTCGGTTCTTTGAAAATTTTCGCTGGCATGGTGGATACAATGACGGTAAACGAAGACCGCATGAAAGACGCCGTGCAAAATGACTTTTCTAATGCAACAGAGCTTGCGGATTACCTGGCTGCAAAAGGCATCCCATTCCGAGAGGCGCATGAAATCACAGGGAAACTTGTTTTTACGTGCATTCAAAAAGGGTGCTTCCTGCTTGATCTTTCTATGGAAGAGCTGAAAGAAGCATCAAGTGTTATTGAAGAGGATATTTACGGCGTTCTATCTCCGTATGAAGCGGTTAAGAGAAGGAAGTCTCTTGGCGGCACTGGTTTTGACCAAGTAGAAAACCAGATTCAAGCGGCAAAAGAACTGCTTAAATAAAAAGCGTAAGGCGCTGCTATCAGTGGCGCTTTCTATAAAAAAACCGCCAAAGGAGTGGCGGTTTTTTTGTTATTCATCAGGATCATCCGTACGGACAATTAACACATCGCATCCGGCTGCCCGCGTTATATGCTCGGAAACGCTTCCGATCAAAAAGCGTTCCATTGCGTTAAGCCCGGTGGCCCCGCATATAATTAAATCGGCTTCTACATGCTTTGCTACGTTTTTTGGAATAACAGTTTTTGGAGACCCGTATTCAACAAATACATTTATGTTTGTAACACCGGCCGCTGCTGCTTCTTTTTTGTAATCATTTAAGAGTTCATTTCCGTACTTTGTTGCCCGGTCGGCAATGGAACGGTCATACGCTTCAATAGCAGCGAATGAGCGGGTATCAATGACATGGACCAGATTAAGCGAAGCGCCATTTCGTTTGGCGATTTGAATAGACTTTTTAAATGCCCATTCCGCTTCCTTTGACCCATCTACCGCTACTAAGATGTGCTTGTATTTGAGCATAATTCATTCCCCCTTATAGTTTTATTTTACCTCAAAAAAAGGAAATCAAAAGTGATAAGTCTAACATTTCTGTAAACTTTCTTAAAGAGGTTTGGAGATTTTAAAGATAGGGAAAAATCCTCTGATGTATTAAAGATTAAAGAAGGGAGTCTGCTCATGAAAGTATCGTATCATGGACATTCAGTTGTAAAAATCCGATCAAATGGAAAAACAGTTCTGATCGATCCGTTTATTACTGGAAATGATTTAACAGATTTAAGAGCAGATGAACAAAGTCCGGATTTTATTGTTCTTACACACGGACATGGGGACCACGTCGGAGATACGGTTGATATTGCCAGGCGAAGCGGTGCGCTCGTCATTGCAGTCAATGAACTCGCTCTTTACCTGCAGCACCAGGGGATAGAAGCCCATCCGATGCATATTGGCGGAAGCCGTGAATTCGAATTTGGGAAAATCAAATTTACGCAGGCTTTCCATGGCTCAGGGCTTCAGCAGGCAGATGGAACGTTTCTTTATATGGGTATGCCGGCGGGTGTACTGATTATGAATGAAGGAAAAACCGTTTATCACGCAGGTGATACTGCTTTATTTTCCGATATGAAACTAATCGCGGAGCGTCATCCAATCGACCTGGCCTTTCTTCCGATCGGGGACAATTTTACGATGGGGCCGGAAGACGCGGCGGTCGCAGCAGAATTTTTGCAGGCAAAAATAACGGTGCCTATTCATTACGATACATTTCCGCCAATCCGCCAAAATCCTGCAGATTTTGTTTCTAGGGTACAAAACGGAAGCGGCCGGGTAATGACCGTAGGGGAAGTAATCGAGTTATAAAAGCGGAGCCGTCTCAATTGAGGCGGCTTCTTTTTTTTCGCTTTGTTTTGTTCTATAATTGAAAAAGGAATGAGAGCGGAAAGGGACGGGTGGAGCCAGTGACAACAAAACACGAACAAATTCTTCAATATATTGAGGAATTACCGATCGGTGAAAAAATTTCCGTCCGCCAGATTGCCAAAGCGCTGTCGCTTAGTGAAGGGACTGCTTACCGGGCCATAAAGGATGCTGAGACAAAAGGCATGGTCAGTGCGATTGAGCGTGTCGGCACGATTCGGATCGAGCAGAAGAAAAAAGAGAATATTGAAAAGCTGACATTTGCAGAGGTTGTAAATATTGTAGACGGACAAGTGCTTGGCGGGCGGAACGGGTTGTATAAAACATTAAATAAGTTTGTCATCGGAGCAATGCAGCTCGAGGCGATGATGCGCTACACAGGACCAGGCAACCTGCTGATTATTGGTAACCGTGTGAAAGCTCATGAGCTCGCTCTTCAAGCGGGCGCTGCTGTCCTCATTACAGGCGGATTTGAGGCAGGCGACGAAATAAAAAAACTGGCCGATGAGCTGGAGATGCCGGTCATCTCAACAAGCTATGATACATTTACCGTAGCAGCCATGATCAACCGGGCGATCTACGATCAGCTGATCAAAAAAGAAATTGTACTGGTCGGGGATATTTTAACACCAGTGGAAAGCAGTGTATTTCTTCAACTTGGAGATACAGTGGGTGACTGGCTGGATAAAAACAGAGAAACGTCACACAGCCGGTTTCCGGTTGTAGATGAGCACTTAAAGGTATTCGGTATTGTAACGGCGAAGGATATTATGGGAAGCGGCCAGGAAACTGGTGTGGAAAAAGTAATGACAAAACACCCGCTTACCGTCACCTTGAAAACAAGTGTGGCTTCAGCCGCCCATATGATGATCTGGGAAGGAATTGAACTGCTGCCAGTCGTAGACGAACAAAATCGTCTGCAGGGTATTGTCAGCCGCCAGGATGTGCTTAAAGCGATGCAAACCGCACAGCGTCAGCCACAGGCAGCCGAGACCCTCGATGATACGATTGCCAAGCAGCTGATTCTGCCTGAGGATCAAAGCGCAAGCGGCAGTTATCAGTTTGAGGTAACCCCGCAAATGACCAACCAGCTTGGCACGGTTTCTTACGGAGTGTTTACAACAATTGTAACCGAAGCTGCAAATCGCGTTTTGCGTGCACATAAACGCGGGGACCTGGTGGTAGAAAATATCACGATTTACTTTTTAAAACCGATTCAGATGGAGTCCATTCTTACGGTTGCCCCCAAAGTGCTGGAAATTGGCCGTAAGTTCGGGAAAGTAGATGTCGAGGTATATAATGCAGGGGTGCTTGCGGGCAAAGCGATGATGATGTGCCAGTTAATTGATCGATAAAAAAGCAGGCGGCCTGCCTGCTTCCTCGGTTACAGCCGATCCATTTGTTCTGCTTCCTGCCGGGCGAATGGCTGGTAATGCCTATACAATTTAAAACCGGCCGCCATGCTGGCGAATCCGTACAAAATAAAAATGGCGGAAATAATATAGGCGGTTGTAGTCTGCTGAATAAGCAGCGTATTTACGCCAAACATGCCGACAAATAACCCCAGTGCCATACTGGATTTAGCGGACAGCCATTTTCTTTCCATTGGCCGTCTGCTTCTGACATACTGTACTTTATAAAACAAGTAAAACATAAACGATAAAACAATGATGACGACCAACAAGAAATTAGGCATTCGATGTATTCCTCCGTTTTTTGGCTTCCGTTTTTATTGTAACGGGAACAGCGGCGGATTTCCACCGGAAACAAGCCTATAGAGAAGGGGAAAAAAGTTGAAACAACAGATTATTGATAAAATTAAAGAATACGATACGATCATTCTTCACCGTCACGTACGTCCGGACCCGGACGCATACGGATCACAAGGAGGGCTCGCTGAAATAATCCGCGCTACGTTTCCGGAAAAAAACGTTTATACAGTTGGGGCAGAGGAGCAGACGCTTTCTTTTATGCGGCGCCTCGATCAAATTGAAGACAGTGTTTATGAAAATGCGCTCGTCATTGTATGTGATACAGCCAACCAGGCGCGAGTTTGCGATCAGCGTTTCAAACTTGGCAAAGAAGTGATTAAAATTGATCATCATCCAAATGAGGATCCATACGGCGATCTTCTTTGGGTAGAGGAAGATGCGGCAGCGTGCAGCCAGATGATTTATGAACTGTTTAAAACATCTGGCGGACAGCTGAAGATCAATGACGAAGCAGCACGCCTTCTTTATGCAGGTATTGTCAGTGATACAGGGCGTTTTTTATACCCGTCTACGACGATTGAGACTATGCAGTGCGCTGGCGAATTGATGCAGTATGCGTTTGACCGGCAGGAGCTGTTTAACCATTTGTATGAAAAAGACGCACATGTCTTGAAGCTTGAAGGATATATCCTTCAGCATTTTGTGATGGATGAATCGGGTGTAGCGGAAGTGCGGCTGACGAAAGAATTGTTAAAGCAATTCCGTGCTACACAAGCTGAAACCTCTCTGCTTGTCAGTATTTTAAGTGGTGTAAAAGGCATTAAAGCATGGGTCTTCTTTATTGAAGAAGAAGATCAAATCCGCGTGCGCTTCCGCTCAAAGGGACCTGTCATTAATGGGCTGGCGATGAAGCACGGAGGCGGCGGCCATGCGCTTGCGGCAGGGGCAAGTGTGTATTCATGGGAAGAAGCAGACCAAGTTATAGCAGATTTAAAAAATCTTGTAGCAGGACAATAAAGGAGAATTTTTTCTCCTTTCTTTTTATATTAAAAAGAGAACGTATATTCAGATTGTGAGAGGAGTGAAAAGAAGTGATCCAGCTGGAAACGGAAACGGCATACAGCTTTCGCGGCGCGACGCTCACGCCAGAGCAAATCGCTCAAAAAACGCAGGAAGCGGGCCAAAAGGCGGTCGCGCTGACAGATTGGAACAACCTGCATGGAGCTATTCCTTTTTATCTTGCCTGTCAAAAGCGCGGCATTAAGCCTATTATGGGATTAAAAGCGGAAGTAGAGGCCCAGCAGGAGAGTGGTCGGGCATATCCGCTTCTTTTGTACGCGCAAAATGATAATGGCTTTTCAAACTTAATTAAAATTTCCAGTGCTCTGCAGACAAAAGCAGAAGCCGGTCTTCCGCTTCGCTGGCTGAACGGATATGCCAAAGATCTGATTGCCGTCCTGCCAGGCCTGGACGGTGATCCTTCCGGGGAAGCACTGGCTTTTTTTAAAGAAGTTTTTCAGCATTTTTATATTGGGCTTCGTGGAACGCGGGCTGAACGTTTTTTAATAGAAAAAGCAAGGGCTGACGACATTCCGGTTGTAGCCATTGGCCATGTTCAGTATGCCGATCCAGCAGGCGCTTTTGCTTCAGCATGCCTCCAGGCCATCCGGGACAACCGGCTTATTGAACCGGAAGAAGAATTAACGGAAGCGGTGTATTCTTTTAAGTCCGAGGCTGAATGGAAGGAACTCTATCAAGATATTCCGGAAGCAATGGACAATACAGCGGTTATTGCCAGGCTCTGCGATGTAAACATAAAATTTGGCAGCCGCCTTCTTCCTGCATTTCCTCTTCCGGAGGGAGAAAGTGCCGATGAACGGCTGAAAAATTTGTGTATGGAAGGGCTGAGGGATCGAAGTGATCCAGCTTATATAGAACGCCTTTCCTACGAGCTGTCTGTAATCAGCAGAATGAATTTCAGTGATTACTTTTTAATTGTTCATGATTTTGTACACTTTGCCAAAAAACAAGGAATTCTCACAGGACCGGGCCGGGGATCCGCTGCCGGATCTCTTGTAGCCTTTGCCCTTGGTATTACCGCAGTAGATCCTATCCGCCATAATCTCTTGTTTGAGCGGTTTTTAAATCCGGAGCGGATTACGATGCCGGATATTGATATTGACTTTCCGGATTATCGCCGTGATGAGGTAATCCGGTACATCACCCAAAAATATGGAGCTGTTCACGCCGCGCAAATTGTAACGTTCGGTACATTATCAGCTAAAGCGGTGATGAGGGACACAGCCCGGGTCTTCGGTTTTGAAAGCGGAGAATTATCACGGCTGTCAAAGCTTATTCCGTCGACGCCAGGAACAAAGCTTTCACAGGTTAACTTAGGGGGCTGGCGGGCGGAGTCCCCTGTTCATGAACGCATTTATCAAACAGCACTCCGCCTGGAAGGACTGCCGCGCCATACCTCTACACATGCAGCGGGTATCGTAATGACTGAAAAGCCGCTCACTGACCATGTGCCTATCATGAAGGGGCATGACGAGGTGTATTTAACGCAATATCCAATGGAGCCGCTTGAGCAGCTGGGGCTTTTAAAAATAGATTTGCTGGGCTTGCGCAATTTAACAACAATCGAACGGATCATCGCTTCTATTCGAAGAAAAACCGGCCGGAGGATAGACTTATTGTCGCTTTCGCTAGATGATCATGATGTTTTCAAGCTGCTTGGGGAAGGAAAAACAGCCGGTATTTTTCAATTTGAATCTGAAGGAATGAAAAATGTTCTCACGCAGCTGCAGCCAAACCGCTTTGAAGATATGGTGGCCGTGAATGCCTTATACCGGCCCGGCCCAATGGAACAGATTCCCACCTATATTAAACGGCGGCATGGACAGGAATCGCTTCAGTATCCACATCCCGTTTTAAAAGAGATACTAGAGCCGACGTATGGCATCATTGTCTACCAGGAGCAGATTATTCAAATCGCTGTGCAGCTATCCGGCTTCACACCCGGAGAAGCCGATTTGCTGCGCCGTGCTGTAAGCAAAAAGAAAAAAGAGACATTGGAGCAGGAGCGAAAACATTTTGTCAGCGGTGCTGTTCAAAACGGTGTCGATGAAAACATCGCTCTTTTCGTGTACGACTTGATTGTCCGGTTTGCCGACTACGGCTTTAACCGAAGCCATGCGGTTGCCTACAGTATGATCGCATACTGGCTTGCCTGGCTGAAGGTCCATTATCCGGCTCATTTTCTAGCAGCGCTTTTGCAATCTCAAACGGGAAATGAAGAAAAGATGCGGCAGTACGCAGCGGAGGCAGCGGAGTATGATCTTTCTTTTCTCGCACCATCTGTTAATATGAGCAGCTATTCCTTTCAAGCAGAACAAGATGGAATTAGATTTGGTCTTGTGCCGGTAAAAGGAGTGGGCCAGACGGTTGCCAAAACGATTATAGAGGAGCGCAAAGAGGGCCGTTTTCAGGATTTATTTGATTTCTGCCAGCGGGTTCCGGCGAATATTGTAAATCGGAAAGCAATCGAATCACTGATTTATGCGGGAGCGATGGATGAGTTTGGCCAGGATCGTGCGGTGCTGCTGGCCAGTATTGATGCGGCCATAGAACACGCAGCTCTTATTCAGCCGGACGAAGGGAGTTTATTTGAAGGGCTTGGTGTATCGTTCCATCCTAAATATGCGGATGTAACTGGACTTCCCGTAGATATAAAACTGGAAAAAGAACGGGAAATGCTCGGTCTGTATGTTTCGGATCACCCGATAGCGATTCATCGAAAGGTGCTTGCTCAAGCCGGTGCCGTTCCGGTGATAAAGGTTCAATCCGGCCGAAAGGTCATCACAGCAGGAATGATCGGAAGCATTCGTGAGATCCGTACGAAAAAAGGAGATAAAATGGCTTTTTCCTCTCTTGCAGATGAAACAGGAGAGCGGGAAATGATCTTGTTTCCGGAAGCGTACCGAAAACATGGCCCATTTATTGAAAAAGGGAAAGCTGTACTTGTAAAAGGATCAGCAGAAGAACGAAACGGCAGTCTCCAGCTTATTGTTCATTCTCTGGAACCGATTCAAGAAGGAATAAACAAAACGATGGAGAAAAAACAAGTTCTTTTTATCCAGCTGCCGGAGGGAAAAGGAGAAAGTGAGCTGGCAGGCTGGGTAGTGGAAGAGCTTCAGCTTTATCCGGGCCAGGCCTCGGTGGTGATCCATTATGAACGGACGAAGGAAACGGTAAGGCTCGGGCCGAAGTATAAAGTGTCACCGAAAGAAGAATTGATTGAGGGGCTGAAAAAAAAGTGTGGAACACGCAACGTTGTGCTTAAATCTTTTGACTAACCTTTACAATTCGGGGTGAATCGTTTAAAGTATTATATTGAATTGTGTGGTCTGACCACTTGAAGGAGAAAAAGAGGAGCTGGCAGAATGTCGAATCGGGAAGAAGCGCTTCAAATGCATAAAGAAAATCACGGTAAATTGTCGACCGGTATTAAAACAGTTGTGAAAAATGCAAAAGACTTAAGTCTTGCTTATTCACCCGGTGTGGCAGAGCCGTGCAAAGAAATTTATGAAAAGCCAGAAACTGTGTATGATTATACAATGAAAGGCAATATGGTAGCGGTTGTCTCAGACGGCACTGCAGTGCTTGGACTGGGCAATATCGGCCCGGAAGCCTCTCTTCCGGTAATGGAAGGAAAAGCTGTGCTGTTTAAGAGCTTTGCAGGCGTAGATGCTTTTCCAGTCTGCTTAAACTCAACGGATCCAGAAAAAATCATTGAAACGGTTAAAATGATGGAGCCGACATTTGGCGGCGTAAACTTAGAAGATATTGCGGCTCCGAACTGCTTTGTGATTGAGGAGCGGCTGAAGAAAGAAACAAATATCCCTGTTTTCCATGATGATCAGCACGGTACTGCTATTGTGACAGTAGCCGGTTTAATTAATGCCCTTAAGCTGGCAGGGAAAAAGATGACGGACATTAAAGTAGTGGCGAATGGCGCGGGTGCGGCAGGTATTGCTATTATTAAATTATTAAAAGGATATGGCGTGCAAAATATTATTATGTGTGACTCGCGCGGAGCCATTTACGAAGGGCGTCCAGATGGCATGAATTCCGTAAAAGACGAAGTAGCGAAGTTTACGAACCGCGAGAAAAAAGCCGGCAGCCTTGCTGATATTATTGAAGGAGCGGACGTATTTATCGGAGTATCGGTAGCGGGTGCACTGACGAAAGAAATGATCCAAACGATGAACGAAGAACCTATTATTTTTGCGATGGCAAACCCGACACCAGAAATTATGCCGGAAGAAGCAAAAGCAGCCGGAGCAAAAGTAATCGGAACCGGCCGTTCTGATTTTCCGAACCAAGTAAACAATGTGCTGGCTTTTCCGGGTATTTTCCGCGGGGCATTAGATGTCCGTGCCACACATATAAATGAAAAAATGAAACAAGCTGCTGTAGAAGCGATTGCCAGCCTTGTGGCTGAAGAAGACCTTCATGCCGATTATGTAATTCCAGGTCCTTTTGACCCCCGGGTTGCGCCTGCCGTAGCAGCGGCTGTAGCAAAAGCCGGCATGGAAACAGGCGTGGCGCGCCGGAAAGTAGAACCGGAGGATGTTCGCCAAAGAACCATGCAGCTGTCATTGATTGGCAAAGGTGAATAAATGACTGATTCTTTGCGCCCGCCATCAAAATTTTTGGCTGCCATTGCACAAATTCAGGAAATGATCAAAAGGGACCGCCTTCGGCCCGGAGATAAAATCCCTTCAGAGCGCGAGCTTTCAGACAAGCTTTCTATCGGGCGTTCCTCAGTTCGTGAAGCATTGCGGGCGCTCGAGCTGCTGGGGCTTATTGAAACGCGGCGCGGCGAAGGGACTTTTCTGCGTGACTTCAAAGACCATCAGCTTGTCCCGCTTATCGGTACCTTTCTTTTTGATGGCGACCAAGCAAAAGAAGATCTTCACGATGTAAAGGCGATCTTGGAGCTCGGCTGTCTCGCCGTTTTGGCGGGAAAAGCCGATTTAGATTCAATAGAGCTGACAGGTTCTTTTGAAGAGCTGACAGGTAAAACCGGCAATCGGCTCCTGCAAAACATATGGATGATTATTTCAAATTACGCAGGAAGAGATCCGGACCATGAACGGCTCCAAAAGCTGCTGGCATCAGCCAGACAAATTCAGTATTCAAAACGCCAGTAAAGGGGTGGGACAATGGCGATTAAAAATATGTTTACCAAACAAAAACCAAAAAAAATAAAATATGCAACCATTCCTTCGGAGGCAGCCAAGCAGGATGTTCCAGAAGGCATCATGCAAAAGTGTCCGAAGTGCAAAAAGATCATGTATACAAAAGAACTCGAAAAAAATCTTCATGTTTGCATGGGCTGCGGATATCATTATCCGATGAAGGCGTTTGAACGGATCGAAAGCCTTCTTGATGAAGGATCTTTCCGTGAACTTGATGCGGAGCTGTCAACAGCTAATCCGCTCGGGTTTCCTGATTATGAAGAAAAAATAGCGGCCGACCGAAAGAAAACCGGGCTGAATGAAGCGATTGTCACAGGCGTTGGCGCCATCGATGGCCATCGGGCCGCTTTTGCGTTCATGGACTCATCTTTCCGGATGGGCAGCATGGGTTCAGTGGTGGGTGAGAAAATCACCCGTGCTGTTGAAGAAGCGATCCGCCTGCAAGTTCCTTTTATTATCTTTACCGCTTCCGGCGGAGCGCGGATGCAGGAAGGCGTTTTATCGCTGATGCAAATGGCGAAAACAGGGGCTGCTTTTAAGCGTCTCAGCGACCGGGGCGGACTTATTATTTCTGTAATGACGCATCCGACAACAGGCGGCGTATCGGCGAGCTTTGCATCTCTCGGCGACTTTAACTTTGCAGAGCCGGGTGCGCTGATTGGATTTGCCGGGCGGCGGATTATTGAGCAAACCATTCGCGAAAAGCTGCCGGAAGATTTTCAAACAGCTGAATTTTTGCTTCAGTGCGGACAGCTTGATGCCGTTCTGCACAGAAAAGAAATGAAAGAAAAGCTTTCATTTTTACTCGATATCCATCAAACGGGCGGTGTAAAACAATGACAGGACTTGAATTTGAAAAGCCGGTCCGTGACCTGCAGGAAAAAATAGCGGAGCTCAAAAATTTCACCTCCAGCTCTGATGTAGACTTGTCAGATGAAATTGAAAAGCTTGAGCTGCGCTTAAAGAAGCTTGAAGACGACATTTACAACAGCATGACACCTTGGGACCGTGTTCAAATGGCACGCCATCCAAACCGTCCAACCACACTGGATTACATTCCTTTCTTGTTTGAAGGATTTTTTGAACTTCATGGAGACCGTGCATACGGCGATGATGCAGCCATCGTAGCGGGGGTGGCAAAGTACCACGGCCAGCCGGTAACGGTGATTGGGCATCAGCGGGGACGCGATACAAAAGAAAATATTCAGCGTACGTTTGGCATGCCCCACCCGGAAGGCTACCGGAAAGCACTTCGTTTAATGAAACAGGCAGAAAAGTTTAAACGACCGATCATTTGCTTAATTGATACAAAAGGTGCCTATCCGGGCAAAGCGGCGGAGGAGCGGGGACAAAGTGAAGCCATTGCCCGTAATATTTTTGAAATGGCCGGCTTAACCGTACCAATTATCTGCATTGTTATTGGTGAAGGAGGTAGTGGGGGAGCTTTAGCACTCGGTGTCGGTGACCGTCTGTTTATGCTTGAAAACTCTACGTACTCGGTTATCTCGCCCGAGGGAGCAGCCGCTTTATTATGGAAAGACGCGAGTCTCGCGAAGCGTGCAGCAGAAACGATGAAAATTACAGCCCGGGATTTGCGCTCACTCGGTATTGTGGATGAAATTATTCCAGAGGTGCGGGGCGGGGCACACCGTGATGCAAAAGAGCAGGCGCAGCTGATTGACCAAGTGTTGTATCCGGCCATGAAAGAGCTGCAGAGCATTGATCATGCAAACCTGGTTGACCGGCGTTATGAAAAATACAAACGAATCGGCGGCTATGCTGAACAAACAACCGGCCTGAATAATTAATATTCAGGACCGGTTTTTTCCATGCATAGACATTTTCTTGGTGGTAACGCTTACTTGTTGAGTAAACATTGTGAACGGGAAAACGTTCTGTTATCTTAAAAGAGGGTAGGCATACAAAAGATGCAACTGACAAAAATTTTTAGAGGTGACAAGATATGAAACGAATTGGTGTGTTAACAAGTGGCGGGGATGCACCTGGAATGAATGCAGCCGTGCGTGCTGTTGTCCGGAAAGCGATTTACCACGACATGGAAGTATTTGGTGTTTATCAGGGATATCATGGCTTAATTAATGGGCATATTAAACAATTAGATCGTGGTTCGGTCGGCGATATTATTCACCGAGGCGGAACGATGCTGCGTTCAGCCCGCTGTTTGGAATTTAAAACGCTTGAAGGCCAAAAGCAAGGCATCGAGCAAATGGAGAAGTTTGGGATCGAAGGGTTAGTGGTAATCGGTGGAGACGGTTCTTACATGGGTGCGAAAGCATTAACAGAACACGGTTTTCCATGTGTCGGAGTGCCTGGAACAATCGATAACGACATTCCCGGAACAGAATTTACAATTGGCTTTGATACAGCTTTAAATACAGTCATCGATGCGATCGATAAAATCCGGGATACAGCCAGCTCCCATGAGCGCACATTCATTGTAGAAGTAATGGGCCGTCATGCCGGTGATCTAGCGCTTTGGTCAGGCCTTGCAGGCGGTGCGGAAACAATCCTTATTCCGGAAGCACCCTACGATATGAACAAAATTGCGGCCAAGCTGAAACGCAGCCAGGAGCGCGGTAAAAAACACAGTATTATCGTCGTAGCAGAAGGAGTCATGACAGGCAGCAAGTTTGGTGCTATTATTGAAGAGTTGACAGGATTCGACACGCGTGTTTCCGTTTTGGGCCATATGCAGCGCGGAGGTTCACCAAGCGCAGCAGACCGAGTGCTCGCCAGCCGTCTTGGTGCACATGCAGTGGAATTACTTCTAGAAGGAAAAGGCGGTCGTGCTGTCGGGATCGAACAAAACCAAATTGTTGATTACGACATTATTGAGGCTCTCTCAAAACCGCATAAAGTCGATCAGCGTATGTATGAATTATCGCAAGAACTGTCGATTTAATCACAAAAATGGAGGAACTATCAATGCAAAAAACGAAAATCGTCTGTACAATTGGACCAGCAAGCGAAAGCCTTGAAACGCTTCAATCATTAATGAACGCAGGCATGAATGTTGCACGCTTAAACTTTTCTCACGGAAGCCATGAAGAGCATGGAGCGCGTATTCAAAACATTCGCCAAGCAGCAAAAAACACAGGGAAAACTGTTGCGATTTTACTCGATACAAAAGGTCCTGAAATTCGCACACATAACATGGAAAACGGAGCCATTGATCTTGAAAGCGGCAAAGATGCTGTAATTTCCATGACAGAAGTATTGGGGACACCTGAAAAGTTTTCGATTACTTACTCAGGTTTGATTGATGATGTGGAGCCAGGTTCAAGTATTTTGCTTGATGACGGCTTGATTGGTCTTTTAGTTACAGGCATTGATCGTGAAAAAGGCGAAATCGGCGTTCGAATTTTAAACAGCGGTACATTAAAAAATAAAAAAGGTGTAAACGTACCAGGCGTTTCTGTTAAATTGCCGGGTATTACAGAAAAAGATGCGGACGATATCCGTTTTGGTATCGAGCAGGGTGTCGACTTTATCGCTGCTTCTTTTGTACGCCGCACATCTGACGTATTGGATATTCGTGAGCTGCTGGAAAAAAACAATGCTACTCACATTCAAATCATCCCGAAAATTGAAAACCAAGAAGGTGTTGATAACATCGATGACATTCTTGAAGTATCAGACGGGCTGATGGTTGCACGTGGTGATCTTGGTGTGGAAATTCCGGCTGAAGAAGTGCCGATTGTGCAAAAGCAACTGATTAAAAAGTGTAATCTCCTTGGCAAACCAGTTATTACGGCTACACAAATGCTTGATTCTATGCAGCGTAATCCGCGTCCAACACGTGCGGAAGCAAGTGACGTAGCAAATGCGATTTTTGATGGAACAGATGCGATTATGCTGTCAGGTGAAACAGCAGCCGGTGCATATCCGCTTGAAGCAGTAAAAACGATGCACAACATCGCAGTCCGCGCGGAAGCAGAGCTGCAAATGAGAGATATTCCGCCTCGCCGCCGCAACAATACAGGCCGTATGACTATGACAGACGCTATTGGCCAGTCTGTAGCTAAAACGGCGGAAGCATTGGAAGTAAAAGCGATTATCGCGCCAACGTCAAGCGGACATACTGCACGGATGATTTCACGTTACCGTTCTAAAGCATCTATCTATGCTGTAACAGACAGCGAACGCGTAATGAGAAGCTTATCACTTGTCTGGGGCGTATTCCCGGTAATGGGGCTTAGTGTGTCTTCAACAGATGATATGCTGGATAACGCGATTGTCCACTGCCTTGATGAAGGGCTGATCAGCCACGGTGAGCTTGTTGTTATTACAGCGGGTGTACCGGTAGGTGAATCTGGAACAACGAACTTAATGAAAATTCATGTTGTTGGTGACATTCTTGTGAAAGCACAAGGTATCGGCCGTCATTCAGCATATGGAAGAGTTGTGACAGCTAAAACAGCTTCTGAAGCCATTGAAAAAGTAAAGCCGGGCGATATTCTTGTCACATACGGAACAGATCGTGAAATGATGCCTGCCATTGAAAAATGCAGTGCCCTTATTACAGAAGAAGGCGGGTTAACAAGCCATGCAGCTGTAGTTGGCATCAATCTTGGCATTCCGGTTATCGTGGATGTTGAGGGAGCCCTTAATACGTTCTCAGATGGACAGGAAATTACAGTAGATGCGGCACGCGGTATTATTTACAACGGTCACGCTAACGTTTTGTAAAAAACAAACCAGCTTGATGGATAGACAAACCAAGAAGCAAAAATAAGGGTGCTGTGATGAGCCCGAAAATGCCGGTTAAATGGTAGCCTGCAAATGCTGCAAACAAAACGGCCAGGGGATGAAGACCCGCTGAATCGGAAACAAGCTTCGGTTCAAGCAGCTGGCGTACAAGAACAAGGGTCGTATATAAAACAGCAGTGAAAATGGCTGCGTGGGTTTGTCCAGTAAGAAGGCAGAAGAAAATCCAGGGTACAAACAAAAGGATAGAGCCGACAATGGGAATAAACTCAAGAACGGCTGTTAAAAAAGCCAGCTCCAGTATATGTGGAGTACCCAGCAGAAAAAAGCCTGCGCATGCTGCTGTAAAAGTAACAGTAAACAGCTTTAATTGTGCGTATCCATAGGCGTACAAGGAAAAAGAAAAGGTATTGGCTGCACGGGCTGTTTTGGCACGGATGGATTCGGGCAAAAGAGAGAGGAAAAAAGAGCCGTCTTTTGCCATGAAAAAAGCAGCCAGCAGAGCAATCAGCAATTGGGTAGCTGTACCTGGAAGTGAGAGAAAGTAAAAAGTGCCTGCAAGAAGCCACTTTCCAGCGGATTCCTCAACGGTGTGAGCAGCCGCCGTTTCGACCGTGTGCAGATATTGCAGCAAAAGAGCAAGCTGGTCTTTGGTTAAAAAATTCATCATGCTTTGAAGCAGCTGCTCCAAATGTATAACGGCAATAGGAATATAATGAGGAATCACCGTATGCAGATGGGAAACGGTCCGGGCGCTAATCCAGGCGAACAGCAGGCACCCCGCTGACAGAAGCAGAAGAATCCAGACCATTGATACACATACAGCCACTGTCCGGGAGGCATTCGTTTTCCTTTGAATAAAGTGGGCTGGTCTATGTAACACAGCGGCAAAAAATGCCCCAGCTAAAAATGGCTTGAAAATTGGCAGGAGCCAGTAAATAAGCAGAAAAATTGCACTGGCAATAAGATATTGAACAATGATCCGCATGGTACATGCCCCCGTTTCTATACTACTCGTATGAGAAAAAGGGCACGGCCATGCGTCTTTTTTTAGGAGTGAAGTTATGCAGGCGTTTTTATTTTTGCTTCTGCTGACAGTGATCAGCATTGTAGCCAAAAACCAATCATTGCTTATTGCTTCGGCATTCTTACTGGCCTTAAAAGCAATAGGCCTCGATCTGAAGTGGTTTGATATGATGCAGAAAAACGGAATAAACTGGGGGGTTACGGTAATCACCATTGCGGTACTCGTCCCCATTGCAACAGGGGCGATTGGCTTTAGGGAATTGGGCGCGGCTCTGAAATCACCGTATGCCTGGATCGCCCTTACAGCAGGCATTTTAGTAGCGCTCATTGCAAAAGGAGGAATCGTGCTTTTAGCCGATGATCCCCATATTACAACAGCGCTGGTGCTTGGCACCGTATTAGCAGTCGCTCTTTTTAATGGAGTTCCAGTCGGGCCGTTAATTGGTGCCGGCATCGCGTATTATGCAATGAAGGTGTTTTCTGTACTTTAGCAGAAAAAATGAAACTTTTTCAATACTTCACCGTATGAATACACAATAAGATAAAAAGGAGCTGGATGTGTTGTTAAACAAAAATCCGGGTATTGCCGCTGTCTTAAGTGTATTCTGGACGGGTGTCGGGCAAATTTATAACGGCCAGATTATGAAAGGTTTAATTTTAATTGTTGTGCAGATGATTAATGCAGCCTTGATGTTTGTGCTGATTGGGTTTATCACTTATCCGCTTGTATGGATCTGGGGCATTTATGATGCTTACAAAACAGCGGACAGAATGAACAGACGGTCTGACTTTTAAACTAAAACTTACTATAATACCATAAATTCCGGGTATGTTACGCCCGGAATTTTACTGTTTTCAAAAAAATTCGAACAATTTGGCACGTTTTGATTCACAAACTTGCTCACATTGTTTATAATAAGCAATGTAAGCGCACACCTTTTTGAACATTTAAGTAATTTTGTTTTAAAAGGAGCACGTAATTTACATATGCTTTTTTATTTATAAAATGGTACTGAGCAGTTGCTCGGCATACATATACAAATAAAAAAGCGGGTAACGGGGAAATAAACAAGCGAAGGAGAGATAATTATGACTACTGCACGCGGACTCGAGGGAGTAGTGGCTACAACATCATCTGTCAGCTCTATCATTGATGACACACTTACATACGCAGGATACAATATTGATGATCTGACAGAGAATGCAAGCTTTGAAGAAGTAATTTATTTACTTTGGCATCGCCGTCTTCCAACACAAGCGCAGCTGGATGAACTGAAAGAGCAGCTTTCGGAAAACTATACCATTCCAAAAGAAATTTTGGATCATTTTAAAATGTATCCAATTGAGAAAGTTCATCCAATGGCGGCGCTTCGTTCATCTGTGTCACTGCTTGGCCTTTACGATGAAGAAGCTGATGTTATGACAGATGAAGCCAACTACCGCAAAGCCATTCGCATCCAGGCGAAGATTCCGGCGCTTGTGACAGCATTCTCACGCATTCGTAAAGGGGAAGAGCCGATTGCACCGAAAAAGGAGTACGGTATTGCCGCAAACTTCTTGTATATGCTTTCTGGTAATGAACCAACAGCCGTAGAAGTTGAAGCATTTGATAAAGCCCTTGTTCTTCACGCAGATCATGAGCTTAATGCGTCTACTTTTACAGCCCGTGTATGTGTCGCTACTTTGTCAGATATGTATTCAGGTGTAACTGCAGCTCTTGGCGCTTTAAAAGGGCCTCTTCATGGCGGCGCAAATGAGCAGGTTATGAAAATGCTTACAGAAATCGGTTCAGCAGATAATGTAGAACCGTATATTCTTGAGAAACTCAATAACAAAGAAAAGATCATGGGCTTCGGTCACCGCGTATACCGCCAGGGCGATCCACGGGCTAAACACCTTCGTGAAATGTCTAAGCGTTTAACAGAGCAAAACGGTGAAGCAGAGCTTTATAACATGTCTATCGAAATTGAAAGTCTTGTTACAGGAAGCAAAAACCTGCCGCCAAACGTAGACTTCTATTCAGCATCCGTTTATCACAGCCTTGGTATTGAGCATGATTTGTTCACGCCTATCTTTGCTGTAAGCCGTGCATCGGGATGGATTGCACATATTCTTGAACAGTATGCCAACAACAGACTGATCCGTCCGAGAGCTGAATATACAGGTCCGGATATGCAAAAATACGTACCTATTGGCGAACGTGTATAATTAAGAAAGCATTTGCAAAAAAATAAATAACTAGTGTAATATGAAAGATGGTAAACACGGGTTAGAGAAATTTTCTCTAGCCTTTGAACATGGAATTGGAGGGAAAGGCAAGATGACTCAAGGCGAAAAAATTTCAATGCAAGATGGCGTACTAAATGTACCAAACAATCCAATCGTTCCTTTTATTGAAGGCGATGGAATTGGCCCTGATATTTGGGCAGCTGCTTCACGCGTTTTAGATGCAGCGGTTGAAAAAGCGTACAATGGCGAAAAGAAAATCGTTTGGAAAGAAGTTCTTGCGGGTGAAAAAGCCTTTAACCAAACAGGCGAATGGCTTCCAAAAGAAACGCTTGAGCAAATTGACGAGTATTTGATCGCAATTAAAGGTCCACTTACAACGCCAGTTGGCGGCGGAATCCGTTCATTGAACGTAGCACTTCGCCAGGAATTGGATCTTTTCACATGCCTTCGTCCTGTTCGTTATTTCGATGGCGTACCTTCACCAGTAAAACGTCCTGAAGATACTGATATGGTCATCTTCCGTGAAAACACAGAAGATATTTATGCAGGTATTGAGTATGCTGAAGGATCAGATGAAGTGAAAAAAGTGATCGAGTTCTTGAAAAACGAAATGGGCGTTAACAAAATCCGTTTCCCTGAAACATCTGGTATTGGTATTAAACCTGTATCAAAAGAAGGAACACAGCGTCTGGTGCGTGCGGCGATCAACTACGCAATCAAAGAAGGCCGTAAATCTTTAACGCTTGTTCACAAAGGCAACATCATGAAATTCACAGAAGGTGCATTTAAAAACTGGGGCTATGAGCTTGCTGAAAAAGAATTTGGCGATAAAGTGTTCACTTGGGCACAATACGACAAAATCAAAGAAGCTGAAGGCACAGAAGCCGCAAACAAAGCACAATCTGAAGCGGAAGCTGCAGGCAAAATTATCGTAAAAGATTCTATTGCCGATATCTTCTTACAACAAATTTTAACTCGTCCGAAAGAGTTTGATGTCGTAGCGACAATGAACTTGAACGGAGACTATATTTCTGATGCGCTTGCAGCTCAAGTAGGCGGAATTGGAATCGCACCAGGTGCCAATATCAACTATGAAACTGGCCATGCAATTTTCGAAGCAACACACGGTACTGCGCCGAAATATGCAGGTCTTGATAAAGTAAATCCATCATCTGTTTTGTTGTCAGGCGTTTTGCTTCTTGAGCACCTTGGCTGGAATGAAGCAGCAACTGCGATTACAAAATCAGTTGAAAAAACAATTTCTTCGAAGGTTGTTACATATGACTTTGCCCGCTTAATGGACGGGGCAACAGAAGTTAAATGTTCTGAGTTCGCAGACGAATTGATTAAAAACCTGTAATGTTGATTGATGCTCTCCCCAAAAGGAGAGCATCTTGCATAATATTTGGTTCCACCATAATTAAAGGAGGAGTTTTATTATGACAGCATATAACCGTAAAAAGGTTTCTGTAATCGGGGGCGGCTTTACTGGTGCTACAACGGCATTTCTTCTGGCGCAAAAAGAGCTGGCAGACGTTGTTCTTGTCGATATCCCGCAGGCAGAGGGCCCAACAAAAGGCAAAGCACTTGATATGCTTGAAGCAAGCCCTGTCCAAGGATTTGATGCAAATATTACCGGCACGTCTGATTATGCTGAAACAGCAGATTCAGATATCGTCATTATTACAGCAGGTATTGCACGCAAACCAGGCATGAGCCGTGACGATCTTGTTCAAACAAACCAAAAGGTTATGAAATCTGTTACGTCTGAAATTGTAAAATATTCTCCAAACTGTACAATTATCGTTTTAACAAACCCGGTTGATGCGATGACATACACCGTTTTAAAAGAATCGGGCTTCCCGAAAAGCCGTGTAATCGGCCAATCAGGTGTCCTGGATACAGCTCGTTTCCGCACATTCGTTGCACAAGAGCTTAAGATTTCTGTAAAAGACATTACAGGATTTGTTCTTGGCGGGCACGGAGACGACATGGTTCCGCTCGTACGCTATTCTTACGCAGGCGGGATTCCGCTTGAAACACTTATTCCAAAGGACCGCCTAGATGCCATTGTTGAGCGTACGCGTAAAGGCGGCGGTGAAATTGTCCAGCTTTTAGGCAACGGTTCAGCGTATTACGCACCGGCTGCGTCACTTGTTGAAATGACTGAAGCGATTTTAAAAGATCAGCGCCGCATTTTGCCGGCAATTGCGTATCTCGAAGGTGAGTATGGCTACAATGATTTATATTTAGGCGTTCCGACCATTCTAGGCGGCAACGGCATTGAAAAAATCATTGAGCTTGAATTAACTGCAGAAGAGCAAGCAGGTCTTGACAGATCTGCTGAAGCTGTACGCAGCGTGATGTCTGTTCTTTCTTAAATCAAGTGCAAAAAAAGAACCTGCCGTAATACGGCAGGTTCTTTTTTTATGCAGAACAGCACTTTATCGGGTAGGATTTCTTCGCTATAATGAAAGATAGACATTTGAATCAGGAGGGTCATATGAAGAAAATTTTGGTTGTAGATGATGAACCATCTATTGTCACGTTAATTAAATATAATCTGGAGCAGGCAGGTTTTGAAGTGGACACCGCTTGTGATGGAGAGGAAGCTCTTCAAAAAGCGGAGTCTGTGTCTGCAGATTTAATTATTTTAGATTGGATGCTGCCAAAGTTCGATGGCATGGAAGTGTGCAAGGACTTGCGGCAAAGGCGGGTTGCTACGCCTATTTTAATGCTGACAGCAAAAGATGAAGAATTTGATAAGGTGCTTGGTCTTGAACTTGGGGCAGATGACTATATGACAAAACCGTTCAGTCCAAGAGAACTGATTGCACGCGTAAAAGCGATTTTGCGCCGCGTGCAGCTGCCGCCGGCAGAACCAGTTATTGAGGAAGAAGAGGACAGTGCCTTAATTAAAGTGGCGGACTTAAAGCTTTATCCTGAAAAATATGAAGCGTATTACAAGGAAAACCTGCTGGATTTAACACCAAAGGAATTTGAACTGCTGCTGTTTTTAGCAGAAAACAAAACGAGAGTGCTGACACGTGACCAGCTTCTTGCGGCAGTCTGGAAATATGACTTTGTCGGGGATACCCGTATTGTAGATGTTCACATCAGCCATTTAAGAGATAAGATGGAAGAAAATACGAAAAAACCGCAGTATATTAAAACAATCCGCGGACTTGGATATAAACTGGAAGAGCCGAAAGAAGCGTGATCAATTTCCGGGCAAAACTCATTCTGTCGCTTTTTATTTTGATTGCGGCTGTTTTGGCCGCTTTGGGAATCTGGCTTGGTCAAATGTTTAAATCTTACTATCTTGCTACCATTAATGACCGGCTTGAGCGGGAAACCTCCCTGCTAGCCGGTGCAGTGGAAGATTGGGGAGGAACAGAAGCAATTAATCCGGTGGTGCTCGACAAATGGAGCGAGCAGATGGATACGCGTTTGAGTGTGGCGGATAACAATGGAGATCTTCTTTATGACAGCGGCGGGACAGATGAAGAAGAAAACGCCGTGCACCGGGATATCGCCCACCGTATCTCAGAAACTTTAAATGAAAAAAACTACCAAACCTCCTTAATGCGTAAAATGGATGTTCAGTACCACTGGACACCTATTTTAACAAAAACGGGAGAGCAGGAAGGCTACGTCATTGTGAGTATGCGGGTCGATGCGCTCGATGAAATATACGGCCAAATTTGGGCGATTTTGCTGACTTCGCTTGGACTGTCCCTGCTCTTGATTATTTTAATCGGGACCAAAATTACAACCCGGTATGTAAAGCCAATTGAATCGGCAGCTATGGTGGCCATTGAGCTGGCAAAGGGTAACTATAGGGCGAGAACATATGAAACGCCTCCTGATGAGATGGGAATGCTCAGTACGTCGATTAACATATTAGCAAGAAACCTTCAAGAAATGATGCAGGCGCAGGAAGTTCATCAAAATCGCCTGACAACGTTGATTGAAAACATTGAAAGCGGGCTTCTGCTTATTGATGACCGCGGCTATATTGTGATGGCGAACCGGTCTTTTAAAAAAATGTACAGCACTGGCCGCATCATTAAAAAACGGTATTATGAGGTCATTACCCAAGAAGACGTGATTAAAATTGTCGAGGATGTTTTTATGACAGAGAAAAATGTCCGCCGGCAAATTAAAATGACGTTTGATCTTGAAGAGAAGGACATTGAAGTATCAGGGGCCCCGATTATCGGTACAAATGACGAATGGAAAGGGATTCTCGTCGTGTACCATGACATTACGGAAATTAAGCATTTGGAACAAATGCGTAAGGATTTTGTTGCCAATGTGTCCCATGAATTAAAAACACCGATCACCTCAATCAAAGGCTTTTCAGAAACATTGCTGGACGGTGCGCTGAATGACCCGGATGCGGCAAAGATGTTTCTGGAGATTATCTGGAAAGAAAGCGGCCGCATGGAAAGACTTGTGGCCGATTTACTCGACCTTTCCAAAATTGAGCAGAAAGGACTTACGCTTAATTTAACAGCAGTGCCGTTGAAAAAACTGTTGAGTGAAGTGATTGTCACGCTTGAAAGTCGTCTGGAAGCAAAAGATATTGCCCTTCAAATGAACGTGTCTGACCATCTGGTTATTCAAGGAGATGAATACCGGCTTAAGCAGGTATTTGTTAACCTCATTACAAATGCCATTTTATACACACCAAAAGGCGGGCAGATTTTCGTGGATGCAAGCGAGTCGGACCAGGTGGTGGATGTAAAAGTTTCTGATACCGGTATTGGAATTGAAAAAGCGGAGCTGCCGCGTATTTTTGAACGGTTTTACCGTGTGGATAAAGCGCGGAGCCGGGATTCAGGCGGAACAGGGCTTGGACTTGCCATTGTTAAACATATTATGGAAGCCCATCACGGGAAAATTAACGTGGAAAGCAAGCTGAATGAAGGAACGACATTTACTGTTTCGTTCATCAAGAATTTGCGGAATGATTTTACAAAAGATTAACGAACCGTTTACATTTATTTTATATTGAACTGGTATAGTATAAATATCAACCCCTTTATCCAGCTTTTGTTTGGCGGAGGCGCTTAGTTGATGGCTCTCCGCCGCTTTTTTTTCCGAAAAACAAACAAGCCGTTGTTTTCTTTTTTTCTGCCGTGCATGGTAGAATAAAAAAGAAAAACAACGGCTTTTTTACTGACGAATATGTAGCGCCGGGTGCCTGAGGGCTTACAGGAAAAGGGGTCACAAGGTACGGCAGCCGGATGCTGTTAACTTCTGCTCCATTCTTACGCCTGCTGCCGATAAGGGGCGCTTGGCGCTTTTTGAGGTGCATGTACTATGAATGCCAAGGAGGATGTATGGAAAAAAAATTAGTGCTTATTGACGGAAACAGCATTGCATATCGGGCTTTTTTTGCATTGCCGCTTTTAAGTAATTCAAAAGGCGTGCATACAAATGCCGTATATGGCTTTGCGATGATGCTTAATAAAATGGTGAAAGACGAACAGCCGACTCATATACTGGTTGCCTTTGATGCGGGGAAAACGACTTTTCGCCACAAAACATTTACAGAATATAAAGGGACGCGCCAAAAAACGCCGCCCGAGCTGTCCGAACAATTTTCTTATGTGCGCGAACTGCTGAAAGCGTACAGTATTCCTTACTTTGAATTGGAAAACTATGAAGCCGATGACATTATCGGGACATTGTCACTTCAAGCGGAAAAAGAAGGATATACGGTTAAAGTATATTCGGGCGACAAAGATCTGACACAGCTCGCTACAGACAAAACGACTGTATGCATTACACGCAAAGGCATAACAGATATTGAAGAATATACACCTGAACATATTGAAGAAAAATATGGCCTGACACCGATGCAGATCATAGACATGAAGGGGCTGATGGGAGATGCTTCCGACAATATCCCCGGGGTGCCGGGTATCGGTGAAAAAACAGCGATTAAACTGTTAAAGCAGTTTCACTCTGTTGAAGAATTGATCCAGTCAATTGATGAGGTTAGCGGTGCAAAGCTGAAGGAAAAGCTTGTCGAACATAAAGATAAAGCAGTCATGAGCAAGCAGCTTGCAACGATCTTACGGACGGTGCCTATGGAGCTCGGAGTCGAACGGCTTGCTTATCAGGGGGCAGATCAAGATAAATTGTATGATTTATACCGGGATCTTGAATTTAAGTCATTGCTTGACAGTATTCAGCGTACGGAGGAAACCGGCCCGGCAGCAGACGTGGATTTTGCCATTGTAAGGGAGCCGGAGGCATCTCATTTTGAACAAGCGGACGCTGTATATGTAGAAATGCTCGATGTGAACTACCACCGGGCGCCAATTGCCGGTATTGCTGTGTCGGGAAGTGGGAAAACCATTTTTCTGCCGGGCGAAACGGCTGTGTCTTCTCCGGCATTTAAGCAGTGGGCGGAAAACCCGTCTGCCCGTAAAACCGTTTATGATGCAAAAAGAACGGTCATTGCGCTGCGGCGTTCGGGGATCGGGTTGGCCGGTATTGATTTTGATGTGTTTTTGGCGTCTTATTTAATTAACCCATCTGAATCACCGGAAGATTTCGCTGCTGTAGCGAAGCTGCATGGGGAAACAGGCATCGCATCGGACGAAACCGTTTATGGGAAAGGGGCAAAACTGGCTCTTCCGGACGAAGCTGTTTATGCGAAACATATTAGTGCAAAAGCAGAAGCGTTAAGCCGGCTTGATGACACATGCCGGCAGGAGCTGACTGAAAATGACCAAAATGAATTGTTTGATGAATTAGAGCTTCCGCTTGCCCTCATTTTAGCCGATATGGAATCGGAAGGCGTGCGGGTTGATATGGACCGGTTAAATGAAATGGGAACCGAGCTGAAAAAACGGCTTGCACAAATGGAACAAACGATTCACCAGCTGGCTGGAACGGACTTTAATATAAATTCACCGAAGCAGCTTGGCGTTATTTTGTTTGAAAAGCTCGGTCTTCCGCCGGTTAAAAAAACAAAAACCGGGTACTCGACTTCGGCGGACGTTCTTGAAAAATTGGCGCCGTCACATGAAATTGTACAGCATATTTTAGATTACCGACAAATCGGCAAATTGCAGTCTACGTATATTGAAGGACTGCTGAAAGTAGCGGACCCGGATACACATAAAATCCATACCCGCTTTAATCAGGCTTTGACTCAGACGGGACGGTTAAGCTCTACTGATCCTAACCTGCAAAACATTCCGATCCGGCTTGAAGAAGGACGGAAAATCCGACAGGCATTCGTGCCGGAAAAAAAGGATTCTGTTATGTTTGCTGCCGACTACTCTCAAATTGAGCTGCGGGTGCTGGCACATATAAGCGGCGATGAAAAACTGATTGAAGCTTTTCAGCAGGGACTTGATATTCATACGGCCACGGCCATGGAAGTTTTTCATGTAGATGAAGACGGAGTAACATCGAATATGCGGCGACAGGCAAAAGCCGTTAACTTCGGCATTGTTTACGGCATCAGCGATTACGGCTTGTCTCAAAGTCTTGGCATTACAAGAAAGGATGCAGCCGCTTTTATCGAACGGTATTTAAACACCTATCCAGGTGTAAAAGAATATATGGATACGGCTATTCGCCAGGCTAAAGAAAAAGGCTATGTGACGACATTGTTAAACCGCCGGCGTTACATTCCGGAAGTCACCAGCCGAAACTTTAACCTGCGTTCATTTGGGGAACGTACGGCGATGAACACACCGATTCAAGGAAGCGCAGCAGATATTATTAAAAAAGCGATGATTGACGTTGCTGAACGTCTTGAGAGAGAAGGCTTAACATCCAAGCTGCTGCTGCAGGTGCATGATGAATTGATTTTTGATGTGCCAAAGGAAGAAATCAAACTAATGGAACAAATTGTGCCGGATGTCATGGAGCATGCTTTTGAGCTCGATGTCCCGCTGAAGGTAGATTATTCATTTGGGCCAACATGGTATGATGCGAAGTAAGGAGAGAGAAACATGCCGGAATTACCAGAAGTAGAAACAGTCCGCCGTACGCTGAGCGAGCTGGCGGCGGGCAAAACAATTGCCGGCGTTGATGTGCGCTGGCCGAAAATGATCAAACAGCCCGAGGCAGACGCTTTTCGCGATGCAGTGATTGGTGAAACCATTCAGTCAATCGACCGGAGGGGGAAATTTTTAATTTTTCAGCTTGATCATTATGCGCTTATTTCCCATTTGCGTATGGAAGGCAAGTTTAGTGTAAATGAAGCTGCAGAGCCTGAAGCCCCTCATACTCATGTTGTTTTTTCATTCACAGACGGTACGGAGCTTCGGTACCGGGACGTTCGTAAATTCGGTACGATGCATTTAACGGCGAAAGGTGCCGAACACGAGCTGGCTTCGCTGAAAGGGCTCGGTCCTGAGCCGTTTGATGAACACTTTACAGCCGATCATTTGTATCAAAAGCTGCAAAAAACATCACGCCAGGTAAAAACAGCTCTTTTAGATCAAGTGATTGTAACAGGGCTTGGCAACATTTATGTGGACGAAGTGCTGTTTCGTTCCCGCGTGCATCCGCATCGGCTCGGCCGGACGATTACAAAGGAAGAAGCGGCAGAGATTCACCGGCATACGGTCGCCGTACTGACAGAAGCGGTAAAGCGGGGCGGAAGTACGATTCGCACATATGTAAACAGCCAGGGACAAAAAGGGACCTTCCAGGAAATATTAAATGTATATGGACGTGCCGGGGAAGCATGTGTAGAATGCGGAGCAGAAATTGTAAAAACGAAAACAGGCGGGCGCGGCACGCACATATGTCTGAACTGCCAGCCGTTGGAGCGTCCGCTGTGATTATTGGATTAACAGGCGGCATTGCGACTGGAAAAAGTACGGTCAGCAATATGTTAAAAGAAAAAGGCTTCCCTGTTATAGATGCTGATATTGCTGCCCGTGCCGTTGTAGAGCCGGGACAGCCAGCTTTACAGGAAATTATGAATGCATTTGGCAGTGATGTGTTAAGTGCGGACGGATCATTAAACCGGCAAAAGCTCGGCTCGATTATTTTTCATGATGAAGAAAAGCGAAAGAAGCTGAATGAAATTGTGCATCCTGCCGTGCGGTCCTGGATGATGGCTGAGAAGGATAAAGCTGTCCAGAAGGGGTACAAAACCATTGTGTTTGATATCCCGCTTCTTTTTGAAAGTAAGCTTACCTGGATGGCAGACCGCACGCTGCTTGTTTACACTGATCCTGCTGTTCAATTACACAGGCTGATGAACCGAAACGGTTACACGGAAGAAGAAGCATCTGCCCGCATTCAATCTCAAATGCCAATTGAAGAAAAAAAAGAGCTGGCTGATGATATCATTAATAACAGTGGTACAAAAGAAGAAACCGCAAAGCAGCTTGAGCATTGGCTGACCCGACTAGGACTCGATTCTTAATCGGGTCTTTTTTTGTCCCTTAATAATTTTTTTAAAATTAGTGGGACATTTTTTGTTCCATTTTCCGTTTAATATGTTATACTAAATTCAGTTAATCAATATAAAGTATAACATTATTAGCGGGAGGGCCTTATTTATGACAAAAGCAAAAGTAGCCATTAATGGATTTGGACGTATTGGCCGTATGGTATTTCGTAAAGCTATTTTAGAGGACAACCTTGATATTATTGCGATAAACGCCAGCTATCCGGCGGAAACCCTTGCACATTTGCTTAAATACGACACGAATCACGGAAAGTTCGAAGGGGATATCGAAGTTGAAGAAAAAGCGCTTATTGTAAATGGAAAGCGCGTGCAGCTTCTGTCCAGCCGTGACCCGCTTGAGCTTCCATGGGACAAACTTGGGGTAGAGATTGTGATTGAAGCAACAGGTAAATTTAATGCCCGCGATAAAGCGGCCCTTCACCTGCAGGCAGGTGCAAAAAAAGTCATTTTGACGGCACCGGGCAAAGAAGAAGACGTCACTATTGTGATGGGGGTTAATGAAGAAGTACTTGATATTGATAATCATCATATTATTTCCAATGCATCCTGCACAACAAATTGTCTTGCGCCGGTCGCAAAAGTACTGGATGATCAATTCGGTATTGAAAACGGATTGATGACAACCGTTCATGCGTACACAAATGATCAAAAAAATATTGATAACCCGCATAAAGACCTTCGCCGTGCCCGTGCCTGCGCTCAGTCTATTATTCCGACTTCAACTGGAGCAGCAAAAGCACTTTCTCTTGTGCTGCCGCAATTAAAAGGAAAAGTGCATGGAATGGCCCTGCGGGTGCCAACGTCTAATGTTTCACTGGTAGACTTGGTAGTTGATGTGAAAACGCCAGTAACAGCAGAAGAAGTAAACGAAGCCTTTCAAAAAGCAGCGGCAGGTCCATTAAATGGTATTCTCGGCTTTACAGAAGAGCCGCTTGTATCGGTTGATTTTAATACAAACCCTCATTCTTCTACGATCGATGGCCTGACTACGATGGTCATGGGCGAAACAAAAGTAAAAGTGCTTGCCTGGTACGATAATGAATGGGGCTACTCATGCCGCGTTGTTGATCTTGTTCAGTTTGTGGCAGAACAAATGAAGAAAAAAGTTTATATTTCAGCTTAATTGTCTCATACATAAGCCCCGGTACCCGCCGAGGCTTTTTTCTATGAAAAAAATAAAGAAACTTGTTGCAAAATGTTTTGACAGGTCGTATACTCAACTTTGTGAAATAAATGCTTAAAGGGTTAGGACCTCTTCGGACTAACTTTCCCCCGTGGCAGTGATCACTTTTACAATTGATTCAAAAACTACTTTGTAAAAGGGGGAACGATCATGGAAACAATGGGTCGTCACGTCATTTCAGAATTATGGGGCTGCAATTTTGACAAATTAAACGATATGGAAGTCATCGAGAGAACATTTGTCGACGCCGCTCTTAAATCAGGTGCGGAAATTCGCGAAGTCGCGTTCCACAAGTTTGCTCCTCAAGGAGTAAGTGGAGTCGTCATTATCTCCGAGTCTCATTTAACGATTCACAGCTTCCCGGAACATGGATATGCAAGTATTGATGTTTATACATGTGGGGATCTCGATCCGAACATTGCTGCAAACTATATTGCAGATGCACTTGAAGCTGAAACACGCGAAACAATTGAGATGCCGCGTGGTATGGGTCCGGTACGCACGCAACTTAAAGAAACTGCAAATGTGTAAGCAAAACGAGGTGTATGAACTTTCATACACCTCTTTTTTATTTTCATAAGGTCTCTTTTTTAGTATGATAATGAGTAAGAACGAAACCAGCACATTGCAGGATATAAATAAAATCGGAGTTGATTAAAGCCATGATTTGCCCTGACTGCCGTTTTAACGGGACGAAAGTTGTCGATTCGCGCCCGGCAGATGACGGGCATTCCATCCGCCGGCGCCGTGAATGTGAAAAATGCGGCTACCGGTTTACGACTTTTGAACGCGTAGAGCACATGCCGCTCATCGTTGTAAAAAAAGAAGGAATGCGCGAAGAATTTAACCGCGAGAAAATGCTTCGCGGATTGATAAAAGCATGCGAGAAGCGGCCGGTGCCGCTTGGAACGCTTGAAAAAATGACCGCTGATATCGAACAGGAACTGCGCTCAAAAGGTGTATCGGAAGTGCAGTCAGATGCAATCGGTGAAATGGTCATGGACCGTCTTGCAGAAATTGATGAAGTAGCGTATGTCCGCTTTGCGTCCGTGTACCGGCAATTCAAAGATATTAACGTATTTTTGGATGAATTAAAAGAAATTATTAACAAAGAAAAATAAACTCCCGGGAGAGATAGAGCTCCGGGCTTTTTTCTTCTTATTTAAGAAACTTTGAGGTGAAGAATATGAATCGGCACTGGAATGAAATGCAGCCCGCCGATGCTTACAGGGTGACAGTGTCCGGCTGTGTAGACAGCCTTGAACAAAAAGTGGTCGCGCTGTTGTACCAGCCGCTGATCGGTGCCCAGGCACTCAGCTTATATATGACCATGTATGCGGAGGTGGAGGACGGCAAGCTGTCGTCTGAGAGTGCTCTGCACTATCATTTAATGAATACGCTCGGCTGCAGTCCGCAGCAAATATACGAAGACCGGCTTAAGCTGGAAGGGATTGGCTTACTGAAAACCTATGTGAAAAAAACAGGAGAAAACCGCGAATTTCTTTATGAGCTGCTGCCGCCTCTTGCTCCGGACCAATTTTTTACAGACGGTCTTTTAAACGTTTTTTTATACCGGAAAATAGGCCGTCCTCATTTTTTGAGGCTGAAGCGGATATTTTGCGACCGGGAGCCGAAGTCGCCTGATTATCAGGATGTGACCCATGCTTTTCCGGACGTTTTTTCAACAGGGTATACAGAAATGCAGGAAGCAGAAATAGACAGTGCGCCGGAGCCGGGCACCCGCCTCGCTTCAAAAGGAACCAAAACAGGACCGGTTTTAAATGAATCCTTTGACTTTTCAGCGCTTGAACGGGCTCTTAAAGACGCCTTGATTCCGGCATCTGCCCTCACCCCCTTTATTAAAGAAACGATTAAAAAATTGTCTTTTTTATATGGCATTCAACCGCTTGATATGAAGAACCTGGTTTTGTCTTCGATAAACGAGCAGGATGAAATTGAGGTGGAGGAACTTCGGAAATCTGCGCGTAATGCCTATCAGTTTGAATCAGGCGGGCGCCTTCCAGACATGACACCGCGCATGGGAAGCCAGGAGCTTAAAGAAGCGGGTGAGCCGAAAACAAAAGAAGAAAAGCTGATCCTTCATTGTGAATCGGTCACCCCCTATCAAATGATGATCGATATATCAGATAAAGCGCCCTCATCTGTAGATATGAAGCTTATTGAGCAGGTGATGCTGCAGTACGATTTTACGCCGGGTGTAATGAATGCGCTCATTCAATATGTTATGCTGAAATCAAATATGAAGCTGTCTAAAAGCTTTATGGACAAAATTGCCGCCCAGTGGGCACGCAAAAAAGTAAAAACGGCCAAAGAGGGTATTGAACTGGCAAAAACGGAACAAAAGCAGCCGAAGGAATGGACAAAGCCAAAGAGCACCTCATCATCCTATGGAAACCGCAAAGCAGTTCGCCAGGAAAAACTGCCAGCCTGGTTTACGGAAAAGGAAAAAGAAAAAGACATAGAAAAAGAGCGGCCTAAACAAAGCGAAGACTTTGAAGCGAAGAAACGCAAGCTGCAGGAAGAATTGAGAAAACGGAAAGAGGGGGCGTCGGCCGGTGAAAAAGATTAACGAAGCACTCGGGATTATTAAAACGTCACCCGGGTTTGCAGAACAATATGAGCAGACAAAACGGGAAGTGCTGGCAGACAAAACAGTCCAGAAATTTATTAAAGAACACAATCTGGGTGAACGGGAAGTAACGCGCGCGATGGTCAAACTATATGAGTATGTATCCCAAAGCCGCGGCTGTGGGAAATGCCCATCTCTTGACGGGTGTGTGAACATGATGCCGGGCTTTGAGCCGGAGCTTTCCATGCGTTACCAGGCAGTTGAACTGGATTACAAGCGCTGTTCTCGTAAAATTCGGGATGATGAAATGAAACATTTGCGCCGGCACGTGAAAAGCCTCTATATGCCGGGAGACGTTTTAAAAGCTACATTTGATCAAGTGGAGCTGGACGATGAAAGCAGAATAGATGCGGTTTCAATGGCAAAAGATTTTGTTGACAGCTACGCGCTTGGTCAGGCTTCTAAAGGTTTATATATACATGGGAAATTCGGCGTCGGTAAATCCTTTTTATTTGGTGCTATCGCCAATGAATTGGCCGAGAAGCATATTGCATCCATGATCGTTTATTTTCCGGAGTTTGTCCGTGAAATGAAACAGTCGCTTAACGATCATTCAACGGGAGAGAAAATTGAAGCGGTGAAATCCGCACCTGTTTTAATGATTGACGATATTGGGGCAGAAACGATGTCGAGCTGGATTCGTGACGATATACTCGGCACGATTCTGCAGCATCGTATGCTTGAAGGACTTCCGGTTTTGTTTACCTCTAACTTTAATTATAGTGAGCTTGAGCATCACTTGACGCATTCACAGCGCGGTGAATCCGAAGAGCTGAAAGCAGCACGCATTATGGAACGCATTAAGTTTTTGACCACACCAGTAGAACTGACCGGTATGAACCGCCGGCACTAAAACTCACTCTTGATTTTGAGCGAGAGGGAGACTATAATAACGTCATATGAAAAGCGAAGACAGGGACATGTTTCATTTGAGACGTCTACAGAGAGGGAAAGCGATGAGCTGCAACTTTCCCGTCGAAACAAATGAATTCACCACCCTCGAGCTCTGCTTCTGAACCTGAAAGTAAGAAGCGGCGGCACCAGACCGTTATCTGACTGTAATTGAGCCGGGAATTTCCCGGAAAGTTGGGTGGAACCGCGATTAAACCTCGCCCCTTCGTTTATGAAGGAGCGGGGTTTTTTGTCGTTTAAAAAGAAGGAGGAAATACAAATGTCGATTCAATTAACATTCCCAGACGGCGCTGTAAAGGAATTTCCGTCTGGAACAACAATGGAAGAGGTTGCGCAGTCGATCAGCCCGGGCCTGCGTAAAAAAGCACTTGCCGGCAAAGTATCAGGGCAGTTTATTGATTTAAAAACACCGATCGAGCAGGATGGCGCGATTGAAATTATTACACCTGAGCATGCTGACGCGCTTGAAGTGCTTCGCCACAGTACAGCACACTTGATGGCGCAGGCGATCAAACGTGTTTACGGAGCCGACAAAGTCAAGCTTGGTGTGGGTCCGGTTATTGAAGGCGGCTTTTATTATGATATTGATCTGGATGAATCCATTACACCGGAAGATTTGCCGAAAATCGAAAAAGAAATGAAGAAAATCATTAACGAAAACGTGCCGGTTATCCGCAAAGAAGTATCACGCGCGGAAGCAGAGCAGTTTTTCAAAGAAATTGATGATGAATACAAGCTGGAGCTTCTTGAAGCAATTCCGGAGAACGAAACGGTTACACTGTATGAGCAGGGTGATTTCACCGATCTATGCCGCGGTGTACACGTTCCGTCCACTGGAAAGTTAAAAGAATTTAAGCTGCTTAACATCGCCGGCGCATACTGGCGCGGTAATTCAGACAACAAAATGCTTCAGCGTATTTACGGAACGGCTTTCTTTAAAAAGGAAGATCTTGAGCATCACTTGAAAATGATTGAAGAAGCAAAAGAGCGCGATCACCGCAAAATTGGAAAAGAGCTTGATTTGTTTACAAATTCCCAGAAAGTCGGACAGGGTCTGCCGCTTTGGCTGCCAAAAGGTGCAACCATCCGCCGTATTATCGAGCGCTACATTGTCGATAAAGAAGTAAGCCTCGGTTATGACCATGTATACACACCGGTAATGGGAAGTGTTGAACTTTACAAAACAAGCGGCCACTGGGATCATTATCAGGATGGTATGTTCCCGGTCATGGAAATGGACAACGAGGATCTTGTTCTTCGCCCGATGAACTGCCCTCATCACATGATGATTTATAAAAATGACATCCATAGCTATCGCGAGCTGCCGATCCGTATTGCTGAACTTGGCACAATGCACCGCTATGAAATGTCAGGCGCCCTTGCCGGCCTGCAGCGTGTTCGCGGGATGACATTGAATGACGCCCACATCTTTGTTCGTCCAGACCAAATCAAAGATGAACTCAAACGTGTTGTCGAGCTGATCTTGTCTGTTTATAAAGATTTCGACTTAAATGATTACTCGTTCCGCTTGTCTTACCGCGATCCGGAAAACACAGAGAAATACTACGATGATGATGAAATGTGGGAAAAAGCACAAGCGATGCTGAAAGACGCAATGGATGAACTTGGAATGGAGTACGTAGAAGCAGAAGATGAAGCGGCGTTCTACGGTCCGAAGCTTGACGTACAAGTGAAAACAGCGCTTGGCAAAGAAGAAACTTTGTCTACTGTACAGCTGGATTTCCTTCTTCCGGAACGCTTTGACTTAACATATGTGGGTGAAGACGGCAAGCAGCACCGCCCGGTTGTTATTCACCGCGGTGTTGTTTCCACAATGGAACGCTTTGTTGCGTTTTTGATTGAAGAATACAAGGGAGCATTCCCGACATGGCTTGCACCGGTTCAGGTTCAAATCATTCCTGTTTCTAACGAGGTTCACTACGACTATGCAAGAAAGTTACAGGATGAGCTGAAAGCAGCCGGCATCCGTGTCGAAATGGACAGCCGTGAAGAAAAGCTCGGGTATAAAATCCGTGAATCGCAAATGAAGAAAATTCCGTACATGCTCGTAGTGGGTGATAAAGAGCTTGAGAGCGGTACAGTGAACGTCCGCAAGTACGGGGAGCAGCAGTCTGAGACGATGTCATTTGACGCTTTCCGCGGCCTTGTTCAAAAAGAAGGCAAACGTTAAGAAAAAAACTATTGTTTTTTTTGAAAAGCAATGGTATTATTTAAAACGTTGGTTCTTTCAATTTGTCTTCTGGACATTTGAAAGAGGATATGATATAGTTACTTAGGTGAATGAAACACATAATAAAAGAAAGCAGAAGCACCCGCTTCTCACCTCGTCTGACAGAAAAGTTGGCAGGTTGACATGGTAAAACGACTAAGCTGTTTTGGGCAGCTTTTTACTAGCGGGGCATCTACTTTTAGATGCCTCGCTTTTTTCATGCAGCAGTGCGCTTCTCTTTTAAACAGTGTTTTTAAAATGACCCGGAGGTGGCTTGTTATTAGCAAAGATATGAATTTAAACGAAGGCATCCGTGCCCGTGAAGTACGCTTGATCGATCAAAACGGCGATCAGCTCGGCATTAAACAAAAACGCGAAGCGCTTGAAATTGCTGCCCGCGTAAATCTTGATCTTGTGCTTGTTGCTCCGAACGCGAAACCGCCTGTAGCCCGCATCATGGACTATGGAAAGTTCAAGTTCGAACAGCAGAAGAAAGAGAAGGAAGCCCGCAAAAACCAGAAAATCATCCAATTAAAAGAAGTGCGCTTCAGTCCAACGATTGATGACCACGATTTTAATACCAAGCTTCGCAATGCGATTAAGTTCTTGGAAAAAGGTGATAAAGTAAAAGCATCGATCCGATTCAAAGGACGTGCGATTACGCATAAAGAAATCGGCCAGCGTGTACTTGACCGCTTTGCAGAAGCGTGCAAGGAAGTTGCGACTGTTGAGTCCAAGCCGAAAATGGACGGCCGTAGTATGTTCCTTATTATGGCGCCTAAAAACGAAAAGTAAACCAGTTTGAGGAGGAAGACGAAATGCCAAAAATGAAAACTCACCGTGGTTCTGCCAAACGTTTCAAGAAAACAGGTTCAGGTAAACTGAAACGTTCACACGGTTACACAAGCCACTTGTTCGCAAACAAATCTCAAAAACAAAAACGTAAATTGCGCAAAGGCGCTCTTGTATCAAAAGGCGATTTCAAACGTATTCGCCACATGCTTGACAATCTGTAAGAAAATTAACGTAACATCATTAGGAGGGAAATAGTATGCCACGCGTAAAAGGCGGTACTGTAACACGCAAACGTCGTAAAAAGGTTCTTAAATTAGCAAAAGGTTATTTCGGTTCGAAACATCGTTTATATAAAGTTGCCAACCAACAAGTTATGAAATCCCTGCAATATGCATACCGGGATCGCCGTAACAAAAAACGTGATTTCCGCAAATTGTGGATCACTCGTATTAACGCAGCTGCTCGTACAAACGGTCTTTCTTACAGCCGTTTAATGCACGGTTTGAAGCTTGCTGGTATCGAAGTAAACCGCAAAATGCTTGCTGATCTTGCTGTTAGCGATGCACAAGGATTTGCACAGCTTGCAGACGCTGCAAAAAAACAACTAGGTTAATAACCTCAAAACCGTCCTGATCCGTCAGGGCGGTTTTTTTATGCTTATTGGTTTTAACGGCCTGTAAAAGCAACGAGCCGAATGAGCAGTTTTTTATATCATCAGCTTCAGGAAAGCAGCCGGCTGATAAAAGATTTGTTTCGCTTGTTCTCCAAATTAGGCTGTTTCGGGAAAAGTTTGTTAAAATAGGGAAGGGGGAGAGCAGATAGTGATGGTCTTCATTTATTTTATTTTTATTAATATGATTGCCTACATAACGATGGCAAATGATAAGAAAAAAGCCCAAAAACGGCTGTACCGAACCCGGGAAAGGACGCTCTGGCTGCTGGCTTTGCTTGGCGGTGCACCGGGCGGATGGGTGGCCATGCAGACGTATCGGCATAAAACGAAGCATGCATCCTTTAAATACGGAATGCCGGTTCTTGCCGTTATGGATTTAATGGTGTTAGCAATGATAGGAGGAACAGCCATTTGAATATGAATACATTGTTTGAAATGCAGCGCGGGCTCGATTCATACATAGAAAAGGAACACAATCTGGAAGGAACGGATTTATTTGACCAAAAAGTGCTCGCTCTGCTTGTTGAAATTGGTGAACTGGCTAATGAAACGAGATGCTTTAAATTTTGGAGTACAAAAGGGCCGTCCGAGCGGGGAATCATTTTAGAAGAATTTGTAGACGGCGTACATTTTATTCTGTCACTCGGCATTTTAGCTGACCTGACAGATGCAGTGCCGGCGTCCCAGCAGCCTGCAAAAACGGCGACGGACCAGTTTTTGCTTGTTACAGAAGCCGTTCATACCTTCCACCGTGATAAAACAAAAGAAGCGTATCATTCCCTGCTTGACCGTTTCTTTACACTGGGGGATATGCTTGGATTTTCAGCAGAAGAAGTGGAACAGGCGTATATCGCCAAAAATGAAGTAAACTATAAGCGCCAGCAGTCGGGCTACTAAGAAAGGGGACTTTATTTATAATGAAGAAACTCGATGAAACGTTAACGATGCTAAAAGAGCTAACGGATGCAAAAGGGATTGCCGGGAATGAACGCGAAGCGCGTGAAGTCATGCAAAAATACATTGAGCCATTTGCAGAAGAAGTGACAACGGACGGCCTTGGCAGCTTGATCGCCAAAAAAACCGGGGACGCAAACGGCCCGAAAATCATGGTGGCTGGGCACCTGGATGAAGTCGGCTTTATGGTTACACGCATTGATGACAAAGGGTTTATTCGTTTTCAAACCGTCGGCGGATGGTGGAGCCAGGTAATGCTCGCCCAGCGCGTTACGATTGTGACGCGCAAAGGAGATATTACAGGCGTGATCGGCTCAAAGCCGCCGCACATTTTGCCGGCTGAAGCACGCAAAAAACCGGTTGATATTAAAGACATGTTTATCGATATCGGCGCATCAAGCCGCGAAGAAGCTTCAGAATGGGGCGTGCGTCCTGGTGACATGGTCGTTCCTTACTTTGAATTTACTGTTATGAACAATGAAAAAATGCTGCTGGCTAAAGCTTGGGACAACCGAATCGGCTGTGCGATCGCCATTGATGTGATGAAGTACGTAAAAGATAAACAGCATGCGAATATCGTGTACGGTGTTGGAACGGTACAGGAAGAGGTCGGCCTGCGCGGTGCGAAAACATCCGCTCACCAAATTGGCCCGGATATCGCCTTTGGCGTTGATGTTGGCATTGCCGGCGATACACCGGGGGTAACAGAAAAAGAGGCAATGGGAAAAATGGGCAAAGGCCCGCAGATTATTTTGTATGATGCATCAATGGTATCCCATAAAGGACTGCGTGACTTTGTAACGGATGTAGCCGATGAATTAAATATTCCTTACCAGTTTGACGCTATGGCAGGCGGCGGAACAGATTCAGGGGAAATTCATAAAACAGGCAATGGCGTTCCGACGCTGTCTGTTACCATTGCTACACGCTATATACATTCTCATGCGGCCATGCTTCACCGTGATGATTATGAAAACGCCGTGAAGCTGCTTGGGGAAGTAATCCTTCGCCTTGACCGCGATACAGTTAACACCATTACATTTGATTAAAAAAAAACCGCTCACAGCGCTGTGAGCGGTTTTTTTGTGTTACTGAAGAGCAGATGACATGCGTTCTAATACGACTTTTTGCTCTTCTGTTGTGCTTTTTTTCCAGAAAAGTTCAAGCATCACACCAAGACCTGGCAGCGTTTTTTCTTCGCCATTTGAAATCGCGTCTTGAATTACAGCCGATAATTCATTTGGATTTTGTCCGTTTAAATTTTGAATAATAGCGCCTCGTAAATCCATGTTTATCCCTCCTTGTTTTGATTATTTTTACCACTGTAGCGCCCATTATACAGAGAAATGCTATAATGAATACGGCGAAAGGAGAATCACATTGACGTACATTCAATCCGCACATAACACACATATAAAACAGCTGAATAAACTATGGACAAAAAAAGAACGCGATAAAACAGGTCTTTATATGCTCGAAGGCTTTCATCTCGTAGAAGAAGCGCTTCGACACAAAGAGCAGATAAAGGAACTTCTTTTATCAGAGGAAGCGGCAGTACCGGCATCGTGGAATATAGATGGCCTTGACGTGACCATGATTTCGGCCGAGGTGGCAAAAAAGCTTTCTGACACGGAAAACGGCCAGGGCGTTTTTGCAGTATGCCAAAAACAGGAAGCAACGGAACTGCCTGCTGGGAAAAGCTTTTTGCTGCTGGATGCCGTGCAGGATCCGGGTAATATCGGCACGATGATCCGGACAGCCGATGCCGCCGGAATTGATGCGGTGCTGCTCAGCCACGGATCTGCTGATCTGTATAACCCAAAAGTGCTTCGTTCGGCACAGGGAAGCCATTTTCACCTGCCTGTTTTAAGCGTAGATTTAACCGAAGCGGTTGAAGAGCTGAAAAAACGAAATATTCCGGTGTACGGTACGGCTTTGGAAGGAGCGTCTGATTACAGAAAGGAACAAGCAGGGCCGTTTGCGCTGCTCGTGGGCAATGAAGGAAACGGCGTACGTCCAGAGCTTCTTGAGAAAACAACCAAAAATGTTTACATTCCGATTTTCGGCCAAAGTGAGTCGCTGAATGTCGCGGTTGCGGCCGGTATCCTTCTTTATCATTTTCGGGAAAACAATTGAATTTCAAAAATGGGTTGTCTATAATAAGAAAGTATAAAATTTGATAATTAAAAGGCAATGACGGAGAAAAGTACGCCATCCCTCTTTTTTTAGGAAGAAAATGCCCCGACTGAAAGCATTTTTAAAAAGAGCTGGCCGAAGTTCACCTCCCGAGCCGGTGCTTGGACCACATTCGTGTAAAGGCATACCGGTTTTTACCGTTATCTGAATGAAGTGAACGCGTGTTTTTCTAGCGCGTTAAAAAGGGTGGTACCGCGATATCAGAAGCCTCGTCCCTTTCCGGGAACGGGGCTTTTTTTGTTGCCAAAAAGGAGGAAAAAACGTGGAAGAACAGTTAAAAGTGCTGCAGGAAGAAGCGATTAAGAAAGCGGCAGCCGCACAGGATTTAAAAGAACTGAATGATGTACGCGTTGCGTACCTTGGCAAAAAAGGACCAGTTACAGAAGTGCTAAAAGGCATGGGCAAGCTGTCTGCAGAAGAACGCCCGAAAATGGGGGCGCTTGTCAATGTTGTGCGTGAAGCCATCACAAAAGCGATTGAATCGAAGCAGGCTTCATTAGAGTCCGAAGCTATTCAAAAGCAGCTGGCAGAAGAATCCGTTGATGTAACTCTGCCGGGCCGCCCGGTCAAACTTGGCGGACATCATCCGCTTACACGTATTACAGAAGAAATTGAGGATTTATTTATCGGCATGGGCTATACAGTGGCTGAAGGGCCGGAAGTGGAGCAGGACTACTATAACTTCGAAGCGCTCAACCTGCCAAAAGGCCATCCGGCGCGTGATATGCAGGATACATTTTACATTACGCCGGAGCTTTTAATGCGTACACATACCTCACCCGTACAAGTACGAACGATGCTTCAGCATGAAGGCAAAGGGCCGGTTAAAATTATTTGCCCGGGTAAAGTATACCGCCGTGACAGTGATGACGCGACGCACTCCCACCAATTCAACCAAATCGAAGGGCTTGTGGTGGGTGAAAACATCCGCATGAGTGACTTAAAAGGCACGCTGGATGTGTTTGTGAAGAAAATGTTTGGTGCAGACCGCCAAATCCGCCTTCGTCCAAGTTTCTTTCCATTCACTGAACCGTCTGTTGAAGTAGATGTGAGCTGTATGTGCGGCGGCAAAGGCTGCTCGATTTGTAAAGGTACCGGCTGGATTGAAGTTCTGGGTGCCGGCATGGTGCATCCAAACGTGCTTGAAATGGCCGGATTTGATTCAAATGTTTATTCCGGTTTCGCATTCGGCATGGGGCAGGAGCGCATTGCCATGCTGAAGTACGGTATTGATGATATCCGCCATTTCTACACAAATGATCTTCGTTTCTTAAAGCAATTTTCTGTACACGAATAAGGAGGAATTAACCCATGTTTGTTTCATATAAATGGCTGTCTCAGTACGTGGACATTGCCGATCAAACCCCGGAGGAGCTGGCGGAAAAAATCACACGCGCCGGTATTGAAGTGGAAGGCGTTGAAATGCCTGCTTCTGAGATGAAAGGCATCGTAGTCGGGTATGTGCAATCACGTGAACAGCACCCGAATGCTGACAAATTAAGCAAGTGCCTTGTAGATGTAGGCGAGGAAGAGCCCGTGCAAATTATTTGCGGAGCTAAAAATGTAGATGCAGGCCAATTTGTAGCTGTAGCCCGAACAGGTGCGGTTTTGCCTGGTAACTTTAAAATTAAGCGTGCCAAGCTGCGCGGCGAAGAATCAAACGGCATGATCTGCTCGCTGTCCGAACTTGGTATTGAAAGCCGCTTAAATCCGAAAGAATATGCGGAAGGTATTTTTAATTTTCCAAATGACGTTACACCAGGAGAGGATGCGCTCGCTGCCTTGAATCGCGACGACGCCATTTTAGAGCTATCCCTGACACCGAACCGTTCAGACGCACTCAGCATGATCGGGGTAGCTTATGAAGTAGCGGCCATTCTAGGCCGTGATGTGAAACTGCCGGAGCCAAAGCCGGCTGAAGCGGATGAAAAAGCATCAGACGCTGTTCGCATTCAAATCAACGCGCCAGAAGATAATCCGCTTTATATTGCACGAGTAGTGAAAAACGTAAAAATCGGTCCGTCACCGCTATGGATGCAGACACTGCTTATGAATGCAGGAATCCGCCCGCACAATAACGTCGTTGATATTACGAACTATGTCCTGATGGAATACGGACAGCCGCTTCATGCCTTTGACCTTAACCGGGTTGAAACCGGAGAAGTTGTGGTCCGCCATGCCGAGGAAGGTGAAACATTCACCACGCTTGATGACGTAGAACGGACATTGTCGGCTGATCAGCTTGTCATTACAAACGGCCAGAAGCCAATTGCCCTTGCCGGCGTAATGGGCGGTGCAAACTCAGAAGTAACAGAGCAAACGGTAAATGTACTCATTGAGTCTGCTTATTTTAACGGTCAAACGGTCCGTGCAGCATCTAAAGCACATGGTCTTCGTTCAGAAGCGAGTGCCCGCTTTGAAAAAGGGGTGGATCCAGCCCGTGTGCAGGCCGCATGTGACCGCGCAGCAGAGCTGATGGCAGAATTGGCAGAAGGCACAGTTTTGTCGGGATCGGTTGTGGCTGGCGAATATGCACCTGAGCCAAAACAAGTATCGATTACACTTGACCGTCTAAATATGCGCCTTGGCACAAGCTTAACAATGGAAAACGTGGAAGAGATCTTCAGCCGTTTGAAATTCGAAGCAGAAACTAATGGAGACACGATTACTGTAACGGTTCCAACGCGCCGCGCGGATATTACCATTCCAGAAGATCTAACAGAAGAAGTGGCCCGTCTTTACGGTTATGATCACATCCCGCTTACGCTGCCGGAAGGAGAAGCGCTGCCGGGTGCTTTATCACCGTATCAGCTTGGCCGTCGTACGGTGCGCCGTTATTTGGAAGGAGCCGGATTTAACCAGGCTGTTACGTACTCTTTAACGTCCCAAAAGCGGGCTGCCCAGTTTGCGCTTGAAGTACGCGAGCCGGTCGCGCTTGCGATGCCGATGAGTGAGGAGCGTGCGTACTTGCGTGAAAGTCTGCTGCCGCATTTAATCGAAGCGGCTGCTTACAACAACGCCCGTCAAATGGGTTCTGTCGCTCTTTATGAAACAGGCTCTGTTTACTTAAATGAAGGCGAAAACGTGCAGCCGAAAGAAGAAGAACGGCTTGCAGGTATCGTTACAGGCCTATGGCAGGAGCATCTGTGGCAGGGAGAAAAAACAGCCGTTGATTTCTTTGCGGTTAAAGGCGTAATCGAAGGAATCGCTGACCGTCTTGGCTTAACAGACCGTCTTTCTTTCCAAAAAGCCGCACCGGAAGGCTTCCACCCGGGCCGGACAGCTGCTGTTTTACTTGATGAGCAGCCGGTCGGAGTCATCGGACAGCTTCATCCGTCGCTCGCAAAAGAAGCAGATATAAAAGAAGCGTATTTGTTTGAGTTGAAGCTTGATGTTCTATTGAATACAGATCGTTCAGCACTTGCTTATACACCAATTCCGCGCTTCCCATCGATCAGCCGTGATATTGCGCTGGTTGTAGATAGGGCAACGGAAGCGGCTTCGCTGGAGGCTGTCATTAAAGAAGCAGGCGGAGCGCTTTTAACGAATGTTCACGTGTTCGATGTGTATGAAGGAGAACGGATGGAGGCAGGCAAGAAATCTGTTGCCTTTGCCCTGACGTATATGAATCCTGAAAAAACACTGACGGATGAAGAAGTCACAGCTGTACACGAAAAAGTGCTTACGGCGTTGAAAGAAAAAGCAAACGCTGATTTGCGCGCATAAAAGAAGAAAAGCAGTCCCTCGTATAGCGGGACTGCTTTTTCGATAAAAAATGTACTTTTTTGGCCCGGAATCCATTTGTTTAGGCCGTAATTTTCAAATAGCAGGCCGGAGTTTAAAGGAATCCGGCCCTGCTTTTTATATGGCGGCTCTGCAGGCATAAACCATTATAATCCCCGCACGATCCGTCTTGCTTTTTCCGTATTGGCAAAATGAAGCTTGGTAAAGTGGCGCAGCACGCTTTCATCATAGGTTCGAATGAGGCGTGCTGCCGCTTCATCCACCTTTGGACCGGCGCCCTTGGGAATGGTGAAGCCCGCTTTTTCGGACAGTGTCTCCATTTCTTTCAGGAATGCATAACGCGCTAGAATCGAAGCCGCTGCAACCGCTAAATGAATACTTTCCCCTTTTGTACTGAAAAAGACATTTTCCTCTATAATCCGTTTTTGTCCCTTTAAATGCCGGTAATAAATGGATTTTTCCGCGAATTGGTCCACCAGCACCGCTTCTGGTTTTTCGGGTGCCATTTTATCCTGCAGCTTGCCAAGCGCCTGATTATGCAAGATGGCTTTTATTTTTCCCTGCGACATGCCGCTTTCCTGTAAATCATTGTATTTTTCATTGCGTAGAACGAGCAGGCTGTATGGAATCGTCCGGAGCAGTTTTTTGGCAACTGATACAATCTCAGGATCTTTCATATCTTTGGAGTCCCGTACACCAAGTGCGGCAAGCTCCGGAATCCGGTCCGCTTCAACGTAGGCAGCCACAACGGTAATCGGTCCAAAAAAATCACCTGTGCCCACTTCATCGCTTCCAGCCACTGACATATTGGCAAATCCAGCGGGCAGCTGGCCGCTTGGCGGAGATACCTTCTTCGGTTTTGAAGCCGCTGCCTGGCCCTCCCATTTGGCCGACTCTGTTTGGGCCTCCTTTCCTTGAAACAGCACTTTTCCGGACCGGTAGCCTGTCACAGAACAGCCGTCCACCTTTGCCGCAAAAACGGCGCCGGCGGGAAGTTTGGCTGGTATTCCATAATGATCTTTCATTTTTTGCAGTGTAGCTTCGTTTACAACAAGGACAGTATGACTCAATTCGACACGCCTCCAGACTTTCTTCCTTTTCACGGTAAATGACTCATGGTATGATATATAACAGAATTGCAACAGAAATGGGGGCCTTGCATTTGTCAGATCGACAAAAGACTCGCCTAACAGTTGACATTTACGGTTATCAGTACACGATTATCGGAACTGAATCAGAATACCATATTCGCCGTGTAACGGAAATGGTTGATGATAAAATGCGTGAAATCGGCAGCCGCAATGCCTCGCTCGATACGCAGAAAATTGCGGTGCTGACGGCTGTTAATATGGTGAATGATTATTTAAAAATGGAAGAAGAATTGGAACAAATGAAAATGGAAATGAGCCGTATGAAAAGCCGCAATGCGGTGAATGGCTGAAAAACTTCTCTCCTATTTGGTAGAGAAGTTTTTTTCTGCTACTATAAAAGAAAAGCAGGTGACCTGTATGGTAAATAAAAAAGATATCATTCGATTGCTTGAAAAAATCGCTGTTTATATGGAGCTGAAAGGGGACAATCCCTTTAAAATATCCGCGTTTCGAAAAGCGGCTGCGGCGCTTGAGCAGGATGACCGAAGCTTGTCGGAAATTGACGACGTCACGAAGCTGTCTGGCATCGGTAAAGGAACGGCTGCTGTGATTGCCGAGTACATGGAAACAGGCAAATCTACTGTTCTGACCGAGCTCTCCAGCGAGGTGCCGGAAGGGCTTGTGGCACTGCTTGGACTGCCAGGGCTCGGCGGCAAAAAAATTGCCAAGCTATACAAGGAACTGGGTATTACCAATATGACTGAGCTGAAAGCAGCTTGTGAAGAACATCGTGTCCAGCAGCTTGCCGGGTTTGGCGCTAAAACAGAAGAAAAGATTTTAGCGGCGGTAGCAAAAGCAGGAACGCAGCCTGAACGGCTGCCAATTATGTATGTTATGCCCGTTGCGGAAGGGATTGAAGCTTATCTCGACAGTTTTGAAGAAATCAGCCGCTTTTCACGTGCAGGCAGCTTGCGGCGCCTCCGTGAAACAGTCAAAGATCTTGACTTTATCGTTGCGACTGAAAAACCGGAACGGGTAAAAGAACATCTTTTAGCCATGCCGGATATAAAAGAAGTGATTGCTGCCGGACCGACAAAGGTGTCAGTGGTCATCGGAGGAGAATTTGATCTATCCATTGACTTCCGCATTGTCACACCGGACCAGTTTGCAAGTGCACTCCATCACTTTACCGGTTCTAAAGACCATAACGTGAAGATTCGTCAAATTGCAAAAGAACGGGATGAGAAAGTAAGCGAATACGGCATTGAGCAGCCGGACGGCAGCGTCAAAACATTCGACAGTGAAGCGTCGCTTTATCATCACCTCGGGCTGCCATACTTTCCGCCGGAAATCCGCGAGGACGGGACAGAAACGGATAAATATAAAGAAGGTACGTTAATTGAGCTGTCTGATATTAAAGGCGACCTGCATATGCACACAGCCTGGTCGGATGGGGCATTTTCCATTGAAGAAATGATTGAAGCATGCCGCGCACGCGGATATGAATACATGGCTATTACCGACCATTCCCAGTATTTAAAAGTAGCAAATGGCCTGTCTGTTGACAGGCTGCTTCGACAAAACGAAGAAATTAAAGAGTGGAACGCTAAATACAGCGATATCGAAATCCTCTCTGGCATTGAAATGGATATTTTGCCTGATGGAACACTTGACTACGAGGACGACGTATTAAAACAGCTTGATTTTGTGATCGCATCGATTCATTCAAGCTTTTCACAGACGCAGGAGCAGATTATGGGGCGGTTAAAAACAGCGCTGCACAATCCATACGTGAAACTGATTGCTCACCCGACCGGGCGGATTATCGGCCGGCGCGACGGCTATTCAGTCAATATGGAAGAGTTAATCCGTCTTGCGGCCCAAACGAACACAGCGCTTGAATTAAATGCAAATCCGCATCGGCTCGATTTGTCTGCTGAGCACTTAAAGGCGGCTCAGGAAGCTGGCGTGAAAATTATGATCAATACAGATGCCCATGCCATCGAGCATCTACAATTTATGGAAACTGGCGCGAGCGCTGGCCGAAAAGGATGGCTGCGGCCGGAAACGGTCGTGAATACATGGCCAAAAGCGGAACTGATGTCATTTATCCGCCGCTTGTAGCTTTTAAAGGAGTCGAAACGTGTTGAATAAAAAAGTGCTTGCCACACTTGAATTTGATAAAATTATTGCCAAACTGGCCGAATATGCTTCTTCCGAAGTCGGCCGTTCGTTTGCGGAAGAATTAAAGCCTTCACTGAACCCGGAAGAGGTACAGCGGTGGCTCGATGAAACAGAAGAAGCAGCCGCGGTGATTCGCATTAAAGGAAATGTTCCGCTTGACGGCATTTATGATATCCGTCCGCATGCCAAACGCGCGCAAATCGGCGGCGTACTTAGTGGTACAGAACTAGTGCGGATTGCCAGCACAATCGCTGCAAGCCGCCACATCCGTAATTTTATTGAAGATGTACGTTCAGAAGGACAGGTGACCCTGCGTATTTTACCGGAAAAAACAGCTGTGATTCCGGTTTTAACAGACCTTGAACATAAAATTAAACATACAGTCGACGAAAATGGCCGTGTGCTTGATTCAGCAAGTGACAGCCTGCGGCATATTCGTCACGGCATGCGTTCGGCGGAATCGCGTATCCGGGCCAAGCTTGAAAGCCTGACACGCGGGCAAAGTGCACAAAAAATGCTGTCGGATGCCATTGTGACTATTCGAAACGACCGCTATGTTATTCCGGTAAAGCAGGAATACCGTTCCCACTATGGCGGTATCGTACATGACCAGTCGTCTTCTGGACAAACCCTGTTTATTGAACCGGCATCGGTTGTCAGCTTAAACAATGAACTGCGAGAGCTGACCGTAAAAGAGCAGTATGAAGTGGAAAAGATTCTGCAGGAGCTGACCGCCCAAACGGCCGAGCACGCACCGGGTCTTTTCGCCATGACAAAGATGCTGTCTGAAATTGATTTTATTTTTACAAAAGGAAAGTTTGCCCGGTCGATGAATGCCACAAAGCCGCTTTTAAACGAGGAAGGCTACATTCATTATATTGGCGCGCGGCATCCGCTTTTGCCTGCGGATGAAGCGGTGGCAAGTGACATTGAGATCGGCCGCGAATATACCGCGATCGTGATCACGGGTCCGAATACCGGTGGTAAAACCGTTACGCTAAAGACAACGGGTCTTTCTGTGCTGATGGCGCAGTCCGGGTTGTTTATCCCTGCTGAAGACGGATCCGAAACAGCGGTTTTCCAATCCGTGTTTGCCGATATCGGTGACGAGCAGTCGATTGAACAAAACTTAAGTACCTTCTCTTCTCATATGGTTAATATCGCCGCTATGCTAAAAGAAATTGATCATGAAAGCCTTGTTCTATTCGATGAGCTTGGATCAGGAACGGATCCGCAGGAAGGATCCGCCCTGGCGATTTCGATTTTAGATGAAGTGATCAGCCGAGGGGCACGGGTAATCGCAACAACGCATTATCCAGAGCTAAAAGCCTACGGATATAACCGTGATAGAGTCATTAACGCAAGTGTGGAATTTAATGTGGAAACGTTAAGCCCGACATACCGCTTGCTGATTGGCATTCCGGGACGAAGCAACGCATTTGAAATTTCGAAGCGGATTGGGCTTGATCCTGCGCTTATCGAAAATGCCCGGAATTTAATCAGCGCCGATTCGCACGAAGTGGATAATATGATTGCAGCGCTTGATGAGAGCCGCCGCAAAGCTGAACAGCATGAACAGGAAACGCGTGCTTATTTGCGTGACACAGAAAAACTTCACCGTGACCTGCAAAAAGAAGTGATTGCTTATCACGAGCAGAAAGAAAAAATGGAAGAAAAAGCGCGTGCGGAAGCAGCCGAGATTGTAGAAAAAGCACGTGCAGAAGCAGAAGGTGTGATGAAAGAGCTTCGGGCACTTCGCCTGGCAGGCGGAGCGAATGTAAAAGAGCATGAACTGATCGAAGCACGTAAAAGGCTGGAAGACGCGGTGCCGGAACGCAAAACGAAAAAGCCGGCTATTGAACCAGCGAAACGCCAGTGGAAACCAGGCGATGAAGTCAAAGTGATCAGCTTCGGCCAAAAAGGCAGCATCATTGAAAAAGCCGCCGGAGATGAATGGATCGTTCAGATGGGGATCATCAAAATGAAGGTAGCCGAATCGGATATGGAATTCATTAAATCCGAGAAAAAGAAAGAACCAAAACCAATTGCGACGATCCGGGGCAAAGATTTTCACGTTTCCTCTGAACTGGATTTACGCGGTGAGCGATATGAAGATGCACTGAAGCGAGTGGAAAAGTACCTGGATGATGCGCTTTTAGCGGGGTACCATCAAGTGTCGATTATCCACGGAAAAGGAACGGGTGCGCTTATGAAAGGGGTACGCAGTTACCTGACAAAACATCGGATGGTCAAAAATATACGATTTGGCGGAGCGGGCGAAGGCGGGCTTGGTGTTACAATCGCTGAGCTGAAATAAGAGGGGGCCGGGTTATGACAGGTTTTTGGGAAAACCAATATGTGCAGATGGCGGGCTATTACAGCATTGCAACCATCTGTATTATTATCTGCCTGGCTATATTTGAACTGGTCACATCCTATCGGAATTGGGAAGAAATCAAAAAAGGCAATATGGCAGTAGCCATGGCAACTGGAGGCAAAATCTTCGGTATTGCCAACGTTTTTCACCACTCTATTTTGCATAATGATTCTGTTTTAACCATGGCGGGATGGGGCCTTTTCGGCTTTATCCTGCTATTGGCCGGCTATTTTATGTTTGAGTTTCTGACGCCGAGTTTTAACGTGGACAAAGAAATCCAGCGCGATAACCGGGCTGTCGGCTTTATTTCATTTATCATTTCTGCAGGCCTCTCATACATGATTGGCGCTGCGCTTTTGTAAAGAAAAGAGGAGCACAAACTTGGAAACATTAGCAAAGATCTTGATGGCCTGCTGTGCAGCTTTTTTGATTGTCGGCATCATTTATATGGTAATGAACTCATAAAATAAAAAAGAAATAAAACCGCTTATGGCGGAAAGAAAAAGCGGCTCCAGAGCTGCTTTTTCTTCTCTTGTAAAATGAATTTCTGTTCATTATACTGAAGGCAGCACCTATTCTTTTTGTAAAGGGGCAGATGAAGATGTCCGAAAAACCGTGGCTGATTCATTATCCGAAGGAAATTCCCGCTGCGCTGGATTACCCGAAGGAGCCGCTGTCATCGTTTCTAACGGAAGCCGCCGCGAAGTATCCCGACAAAACGGCTATTCATTTTCTCGGGAAAGAATTATCCTATAAAGAGCTTCATGAATCCGCACTAAAACTTGCCTCCTATTTAAAAAAACTCGGTATTCAAAAAGGCGATCGTATCGGTATTATGCTTCCCAATACCCCGCAGGCTGTGATAAGCTTTTACGCTATTTTGTACACAGGGGCAGTCGTTGTCCAGTTCAATCCGCTTTACAAAGAACGGGAAATCGAGTATCAGTTAAAAGATTGTGGTGCCAAAGTGATGATTGTCCTCGATCTTCTTTATCCACGCGTTCAAAAAATCATTCACCATACAAATGTGCAGCACTTGATTGTAACCGCTATCAAAGACTATCTGCCCTTTCCAAAAAACGTCCTTTACCCCTTCATTCAAAAAAAGCAAACTGGCATCTCGGTAAGTATAGAAAACCGTTATAACAATCACTTTTTCACATCTATTATGGAGGAGATCGAAGCAAAGGAAGAAGTCTTGGAAGTGGATATTGAAAACGACCTGGCCGTTTTGCAGTATACAGGAGGTACGACAGGCTTTCCAAAGGGTGTAGTCCTAACTCATCAAAATCTTGTGGCAAACGCTTCGATGTGCGGCGCATGGATGTACAAATACCGTCCTGGCGGGGAAGTGATTTTAGGCGTCATTCCTTTTTTCCATGTGTACGGCATGACAACCGTGATGATTTTAGGCGTTATGCAAGGATATAAAATGGTACTGCTGCCAAAGTTTGATGTGAAAACAACCTTAAAAACGATTCATAAGCAAAAGCCGACTATTTTTCCAGGGGCGCCGACGATTTACATTGGCCTGCTTAACGCTCCACGCTTACAAAAGTACGATTTGTCTTCTATTGATTCATGTATTAGCGGTTCAGCGCCGCTGCCGGTTGAGGTGCAGGAAAAGTTCGAGCGGGCCACAGGCGGAAAGCTTGTTGAAGGATATGGGTTAACAGAAACATCTCCCGTTACCCACGCTAATTTTATTTGGGAAAAGCGTGTAAAAGGAAGTGTCGGCGTTCCATGGCCGGATACAGAAGCAGTGATTTTATCGCTGCAAACCGGCAAGCCGGTGGATCAGCCGGGAGAACGTGGAGAAATTGCTGTCCGCGGCCCGCAGGTGATGAAAGGATATTGGAACCGGCCGGAAGAAACGGAACAGTGTTTTCAAGACGGCTGGCTGTTAACGGGAGACATTGGCTATATGGATGAAGACGGCTTCTTTTATGTAGTCGATCGAAAAAAAGACATGATTATCGCAGGAGGATTTAACATATATCCGCGCGAAGTAGAAGAAGTACTGTATGAGCACGAAAACGTCCAAGAGGCCGTGGTGGCGGGTGTTCCGGATCCATACCGCGGTGAAACAGTTAAAGCTTTTATCGTCTTGAAAGAAGGTCGGCATACAGCTGCAGAAGAACTCGATAAATACTGCCGGACACATTTAGCCGCTTTTAAAGTGCCCCGTATTTATGAATTCCGTGAAGAGCTGCCGAAAACAGCTGTCGGTAAAATTTTACGCCGCGTGCTCATTGAAGAAGAAAAGCAAAAAAAGGACTAAACGAGCTGAAGGGGCTGCCTGCTTGACGAAATCAAAGAATAAGAATAAGATAAATGCATGAATGAATAGTCATTCATTATTGATTTCACAGGAGGCGGCTTGCTTCATGCAGCGAAACAAACCAAAATACCATCAAATCATCGATGCCGCCGTTGTCGCTATTGCCGAGAACGGCTACCATCAAGCACAAGTATCGAAAATAGCCCGGCAGGCCGGTGTCGCGGATGGAACCATCTATTTATACTTTAAAAATAAAGAAGATATTTTAATTTCATTGTTCCAGGAAAAAATGGGGACATTTATCCAAAAAACAAGTGAAATTATTGAAACGAAGCAAACGGCAGCTGAGCAGCTGGAGCTGCTTGTCCAAAACCACTTTGGACTTCTTGCAGAAGATCCCCACCTGGCGGTTGTAACCCAGTTAGAACTGCGTCAGTCCAACAAGGAGCTGCGTTTGAAAATCAATGAAGTGTTAAAATCATACTTGCAGCTGATCGAACAAATTTTACAAAAAGGAGTCCAAAACGGCGAGTTCAATGCAGTCTTAAATATACGCCTGTCCCGGCAAATGGTATTCGGAACCCTCGATGAAATGGTCACTACCTGGGTGATGAATGACCAAAAGTATAACCTGGCTGCTTCAGCGGAAGAAGTAACCAGGATGCTGTTAAATGGTTTTTCCGGCCGTTAATTGTCTGAACAGAAGGAGGAAATCAAATGAACTTATATGTTTTAATGAAAAGAACATTTGATACAGAAGAAAAAATCTTTATTTCAGACGGAAGTATTCAAGAAGACGGAGCCGAATTTATTATTAATCCATATGATGAATATGCTATTGAAGAAGCCATCAAAATCCGGGATGCGCACGGCGGAGAAGTAACCGTTATGACTGTCGGCACAGACGAAGCCCAAAAGCAGCTTCGAACAGCTCTCGCCATGGGCGCAGACAAAGCCGTGCTTATCAATATAGAAGAAGAGATCGGGGAAGGGGACGCCTTTACTACAGCCCGGGTTTTGACCGAGTATTTAAAAAACAAAAAAGCAGATCTTATTTTGGCGGGAAACGTCACGATTGACGGAGGAAGCGGCCAGGTCGGACCACGTGTAGCAGAGAGTCTCGGCATAGTCTGCGTGTCGACCATTACAAAAATAGAAATAAACGGAAGGGAAGTTTTGATTACCCGGGACGTAGAAGGCGATACCGAAAGGGTGAAAACAACACTGCCGCTTCTTGTAACCTGTCAGCAGGGGTTAAACGATCCCCGTTATCCTTCTTTGCCCGGCATTATGAAAGCGAAAAAAAAGCCGCTTGAAGAATGTGGGCTCGACGACCTTCAGCTGGAGGAAGGCGATGCAGCGCCCAAAACAAAAACCGTTGAAGTATTTATGCCGCCCCAAAAAACAGCCGGACGCATTCTGCAGGGAGAATTAGCCGGACAGGTCAGTGAGCTGGCCGCATTGCTCCGCTCTGAAGCACATGTCATTTGATTTCTAGGGGAGGGGTTTATTATGCCAAAGAAAATCATGGCAGTAGGAGAAATAAGGGAAGGACAGCTCCGCCGTGTTTCTTTTGAAACCATTGCCGCTGCAAAAGCCGCTGCAGAGGGCGGGGAGGTGGTCGGTGTTTTGATTGGCAAAGAGGCCGGTGCTCTTGCGGAAGAAATGATTCAATATGGGGCAGACCGGGTGCGGACAGCAGAAGATGAAAAGCTCGGATACTATACATCAGATGGATTTGCCAGCGCGATGATGGCGGCTGTTGAGCAGGAGCAGCCAGATGGCATTTTCTTCGGGCATACAGCGCTCGGCAAGGATTTAGCTCCCAAAATCGCTGCACAGCTGGACGCAGGGCTCGTTTCGGATGTGACGGCTCTCGAAGTGAGGGGCGGAGAGGTTGTATTTACAAGACCTATTTATGCAGGCAAGGCATTTCAAAAAGTAACCGTTCCTGAAGGCCTTTTGCTGGCAGCCATCCGGCCGAATAACATTGAGCCATGCACGAGGGATCGGACGCGTTCCGGAGATGTTTCCCCTCTTTCTTTTCCGGTTAAAGATATCCGCGTTGTGATCGAGGAGGTCATTCGAAAATCAGCGGGAAGCGTAGATCTTTCAGAAGCAAAAGTGATTGTAGCCGGCGGACGAGGGGTAAAAAGCGCGGAAGGCTTCCGGCCGCTGCAGGAGCTGGCGGATGTTATGGGCGGAGCCGTTGGTGCTTCCAGGGGGGCCTGTGATGCCGGATATTGTGACTATTCTCTGCAAATTGGACAGACGGGCAAGGTGGTAACCCCTGATTTATACATTGCCTGTGGCATTTCCGGAGCCATTCAGCATTTGGCCGGAATGTCCAATTCAAAAGTGATTGTAGCGGTTAATAAAGACCCGGATGCAGAGATTTTTAAGGTGGCGGATTACGGAATTGTCGGTGACTTATTTCAGGTAGTCCCGATGCTGACGGAAGAGCTGAAAAAAATAAAAGCAGTGAGCCCCTAATTTTGGACTCTTAGAGTGTAGATTAAGTTAGGAAGCAGGCTGATTGAAAGCGCCTGCTCTTCCAGGAACGCAGCTGGATGGGAAGCGGAGTGACCTTTTTGGGGTCATGAGCATTCACAGCCAGCAAGTGACGCCGAAAGCGGGCGTTTGTCAATAGCCTGTGAGCCCCTGGGTTTGGGGCTCTTTTACTTAGGGTAAGCAAAATAATAGCTAACCCCAAAAAACGGTGATATACTTTCCGTACAGAAACTTTAGGAGGTATTTATACATGGCAATTGTAAAAGCGACTGATGCAAACTTCTCGACTGAAACAGGAAGCGGACTTGTTCTCGCGGATTTCTGGGCACCTTGGTGCGGACCGTGCAAAATGATTGCGCCTGTTCTTGAAGAATTAGATTCTGAAATGAGCGACAAAGTAAAAATCGTCAAAATTGACGTTGATGAAAACCAACAAACTGCTGGCGAGTACGGCGTAATGAGTATCCCGACACTGATCTTATTCAAAGACGGCCAGCCGGTCGATAAAGTGATTGGATTCCAGCCAAAAGAAGCGCTTGAAGAACTAATCAACCGCAACGCGTAATGAAAGAAAAGGCGTCCCGCATTGACGGGGCGTTTTTTTTACGTTATTTCCTTAAAAGCTCCTTCGTTTTCCTGCCAGCTAGCCTTCCGGTAAAGAATGCTGCCTGGCTCGTCCGCCGTATGCTTTCTTACTTATAAAAGGAGTGAAAAGAGATGAATGAACTGATCCAGCATAAACTGGCTCTCCTGCCGGATGAATCTGGATGCTATTTAATGAAGGACCGGCACGGGACAGTGATTTATGTGGGAAAAGCAAAAGTGCTGAAGAACCGGGTCCGTTCCTATTTTACCGGCTCGCATGATGCGAAAACAACGAGATTGGTCAGTGAAATTGCAGACTTTGAATATATTATTACTTCCTCGGATCTTGAAGCACTTATTTTAGAGCTGAACTTAATTAAAAAATACGATCCAAAGTATAATATCATGCTTAAGGACGACAAAAGTTATCCGTTTATTAAGCTGACTGCAGAGCGGCATCCGCGCCTCATTATCACGAGGAAGGTAAAAAAAGACAAAGGGAAGTACTTTGGTCCGTACCCGAATGCGTATGCTGCATCGGAAACAAAAAAGCTTCTGGACCGCTTGTATCCGCTCCGCAAATGCTCAACGCTGCCTGACCGCGTTTGTCTGTATTACCATATGGGGCAGTGTCTCGCCCCTTGTGTAAAAGAAGTGCCAGCTGATACGTATAAAGAAATGGCAGCGGAAATTACCCGCTTTTTAAATGGCGGCCATCAAGAAGTGAAAAAAGCTTTGACTGCAAAAATGGAAGAAGCAGCGGAAAAGCTTGAATTTGAACGCGCAAAAGAATACCGTGATCAAATTTCTCATATCGACACCCTGATGGAAAAGCAAAAAATCAACATGGCCGACCTTACGGATCGTGATGTTTTTGGCTATACAGTCGATAAAGGCTGGATGTGTGTGCAGGTATTTTTTGTGCGTCAGGGACGCTTAATTGAACGGGATGTGTCCACTTTTCCTATTTATAGTGAGCCTGAAGAAGAATTTTTAACATTTCTTGGCCGTTTTTATGAGGCGCCGGAGCATTTTAAGCCGAAGGAAATTCTTCTTCCAGACGCTGTTGATGCAGATCTTGCCGGACAGCTGATCGGTGTGCCGGTTACAAAGCCGCAGCGGGGCAAGAAAAAGGAATTGGTGGAGCTTGCAGGCAACAACGCAAAAGCGGCTTTAAAAGAAAAATTTGCGTTAATTGACCGGGACGAAGAAAGAACGATCAAAGCGGCTGAGCAGCTTGGCGAAGTCATGAATATTCATGTTCCCCGCCGAATTGAAGCGTTTGATAACTCAAACATCCAGGGAACAGCACCGGTGTCGGCGATGATTGTCTTTATTGACGGGAAGCCTGAAAAAAAAGAATATCGAAAATATAAAATTAAAACCGTAAAAGGGCCCGATGATTACGGCTCTATGCGGGAAGTAGTGCGGCGCCGGTATACTCGTGTGCTGCGGGAAGGGCTGCCGCTGCCTGATTTAATTATTATCGATGGCGGAAAAGGGCAGATAGAAGCAGCGCGCGATGTATTGCTCGATGAGCTTGGGCTTGATATCCCGGTCGCCGGCCTCGCAAAAGACGAGCGTCACCGCACCTCTCAGCTTCTTTATGGAAGCCCGCTGCAAATTGTGCCGCTTGCGCACAACAGCCAGGCATTTTATTTACTTCAGCGTATTCAGGATGAGGTGCACCGGTTTGCGATTACCTTCCACCGGCAAATCCGGGGCAAAGGTGCTTTTCAATCTATTTTAGATGACATAGAGGGCGTGGGGCCGCAGCGGAAAAAGCAGCTGTTGAAAGTATTTGGCTCTCTTAAAAAACTAAAAGAAGCCTCAAAAGAAGAAATCATGGCGGCTGGGATTCCAGCCAAAACAGCCGAAGCCGTTATGGCAGCTCTAAATGAAGAATAGACCGCTCAGCGAGCGGTCTATTCCCATTTTACAGTAATTTCGACATGCTTATTTTTCTTATGTAATTGACAAATTGCTTCAGCGTTCGACTCAAAACGGGCTGCTGCCTGTTCCGCAATAAAGCCGCTTTCAAGTGTAAAAGCAGGATTTGCCTGCACGGTAAACCGCCGTTCAACTAAACTTCCAGATAAGCGGTAGACCCATTCTTTTCTCGTTTCTTTTACAAGTTCAATTGTACCCCAGCCGGCTTCTTTGAAAAAAGCTGTCAATTCTTCTGTATTTGCACAAGGAAAGCTCCGCGCAAGCATTTTTCCGCCCCAATATAAGATTTCAGCCGCGTCATTTCCGAGCAGATCGCCAAGTAAAACATCCCGTATCAGTTCATAGCCAAAGACAGAAACGGACACTTTCGGTGCTTCAACGAGTCCCTGTTCTTCGTTTTCAATAGTCAAAGTGAATTCCTCGCTTTCTCTCTCGTTATTATATACAATTGGCCGTCTCAAAAAAAGCATATTCCGCATGAAAAGCCGGACAAAAATGTCCCCGCCTTACCTTGACGCTCTTAATTTATGGGAGTAAAATGAATTTGTCACATCGTAAGATTACTAGATGAAGCAATGTGCGAATAAACAAAATATTTGTCGGATGCTTCAAATTCAAGGGGGGAAAATGGTGGCTGACAATCGAGAGTTTTTTTACCGCAGGCTGCACTCATTGCTCGGTGTCATTCCGGTCGGGCTTTTTATGACGCAGCATCTAGTCGTGAATCATTTTGCGACGAAAGGGGAAGAAGCGTTTAACCAGGCGGCAGGCTTTATGGGAAGTTTACCTTTTGTGCTTGTGCTTGAAACGTTAGTGATCTTCCTGCCACTTTTGTTCCACGCGATTTATGGGCTTTACATTGCGTTCACTGCGAAAAACAATCCTGGACGCTTTGGGTACTTCCGCAACTGGATGTTTGTGCTGCAGCGCTGGACAGGCGTGATTACACTGATCTTTGTTGCATGGCACGTATGGGAAACACGGGTTCAAGCTGCGCTTGGTGCAGAAGTGAATTTTCAGATGATGGAGAATATTTTAGATAATCCATTTATGCTCGTTTTTTACATAGTTGGAGTGCTTTCAGCAATTTTCCATTTTGCAAATGGTTTATGGTCGTTTTGTGTGAGCTGGGGAATCGCAGTATCGCCACGTTCACAACGTATTGTTACATACGCAACATTGCTTGTATTTTTAGCTTTATCATATGTCGGATTAAGCGCTATCTTTGCGTTTGTATAAAACCCGGCAATGAATGGAGTTTTGTCAGATAGATAGAAGGCAGGACTGAAAAGGGAGTGGACCTCACAATGAGTAAAGGTAAAGTTATCGTAGTCGGCGGCGGTTTGGCCGGTTTGATGGCTACGATTAAAGCAGCAGAGTCAGGTACGCCTGTCGAGTTATTTTCGCTCGTTCCGGTAAAGCGTTCTCATTCCGTTTGTGCGCAGGGCGGCATTAATGGAGCGGTTAATACAAAAGGGGAAGGCGATTCTCCGTGGGTACATTTTGATGACACCATTTATGGAGGCGATTTCTTAGCGAATCAGCCGCCGGTAAAAGCGATGGCAGAAGCGGCACCGGGCATTATTCATTTGCTTGACCGTATGGGCGTTATGTTTAACCGGACACCAGAAGGTCTTCTTGATTTCCGCCGTTTCGGAGGCACACAGCATCACCGTACTGCTTTTGCAGGTGCCACTACAGGCCAGCAGCTGCTGTATGCGCTGGATGAGCAGGTGCGCCGCTTTGAAGTAGCAGGTCTTGTGACAAAATATGAAGGCTGGGAATTTCTCGGCGCCGTAGTTGATGACGAAGGAATTTGCCGTGGGATTGTCGGTCAAAATCTGGCAACGATGGAAATTCAATCGTTTCCAGCAGATGCGGTTATTATGGCAACAGGCGGCCCTGGTATTATCTTTGGTAAGTCTACAAACTCGATTATCAACACAGGCTCAGCTGCATCAATTGTGTATCAGCAGGGCGTTCATTACGCAAATGGCGAGTTCATTCAAATTCACCCAACAGCGATTCCGGGGGATGACAAACTTCGCCTAATGAGTGAATCAGCGCGCGGTGAGGGTGGGCGCGTTTGGACATATAAAGATGGAAAGCCTTGGTACTTCCTGGAAGAGAAGTATCCAGCTTACGGAAACCTGGTGCCGCGGGATATTGCAACACGCGAAATCTTTGATGTTTGTGTAAACCAAAAACTAGGTATCAATGGTGAAAACATGGTATACTTGGATCTGTCCCATAAAGATCCACACGAACTAGACATCAAGCTGGGCGGAATTATCGAAATCTATGAAAAATTCATGGGTGATGATCCGCGTAAAGTACCGATGAAAATCTTCCCTGCTGTTCATTACTCTATGGGCGGACTATGGGTTGATTATGATCAGCAGACCAATATTCCAGGTCTTTTTGCAGCTGGTGAGTGTGACTATTCACAGCACGGTGCAAACCGTCTTGGGGCGAATTCTCTCCTTTCCGCTATTTATGGCGGTATGGTAGCAGGGCCAAACGCAGTACGGTACATTAACGGACTAGAGAAAAGTGCCGAGGCCGTTTCTTCGTCTGTATTCGACAATCATGTGAAGCAGGAGCAGGCAAAATGGAACGATGTCATGTCCTTAAACAAAGGATCTGAAAATGCCTATGTTCTTCACAAGGAATTGGGCGAATGGATGACCGCTAATGTGACCGTTGTTCGATATAATGATAAGTTGCAGCAGACAGACGATAAAATTGTTGAGTTGATGGAACGCTATAAAAACATCGACATTAATGATACAGCCAAGTGGAGCAATCAGGGTGCGATGTTTACCCGCCAGTTGAAAAACATGCTTCATTTGGCACGCGTCATGACGATTGGTGCTTTGAACCGGAACGAAAGCCGCGGAGCACACTACAAGCCGGACTTCCCGGACCGTAATGACGAAGAATTTATGAAAACAACGATGGCCACGTTCACAGGTGAAAACACGGCGCCTTCTTTCCATTACGAAGACATCGATGTATCGCTCATTCCGCCTCGTAAACGGGACTACTCGAAGAAGAAGGAGGAGAAATAATGAGTGAGCAAAAAACAGTTCGATTTCTCATCACACGTCAAGATGCCGCTGATTCTACTCCGTATGAGGAAGAGTTCGAAATACCCTACCGTCCGAATATGAACGTGATTTCCGCCCTAATGGAAATCCGTCGTAATCCGGTAAATAAAAAAGGTGAAAAAACAACACCGATTACCTGGGACATGAACTGTCTTGAGGAAGTATGCGGTGCCTGCTCTATGAATATCAACGGCAAGCCGCGCCAGTCTTGTACAGCTCTTGTTGACCAATTGGAGCAGCCGATTCGCCTGGCTCCAATGAATACGTTCCCGGTTATTCGTGACCTTCAGGTAGACCGCAGCCGTATGTTTGATTCATTGAAGCGTGTTAAAGCGTGGGTGCCAATTGATGGAACGTACGATTTAGGGCCTGGACCGCGTATGCCGGAGCGGAAGCGCCAATGGGCATACGAACTGTCCAAATGTATGACGTGCGGTGTATGCTTGGAAGCTTGTCCAAATGTAAACAGCAAATCAAACTTTATCGGTCCGCAGCCATTATCGCAGGTTCGTTTGTTTAATGCGCATCCAACAGGTGCCATGAACCGTGATGAGCGCCTTGAAACGATTATGGGAGACGGAGGACTTGCCAACTGCGGTAACTCGCAAAACTGTGTTCAGTCCTGCCCGAAAGGTATTCCGTTAACGACATCGATCGCTGCGTTAAACCGTGAAGCTACATTCCAGTCGTTCCGTAATTTCTTCGGAAGCGACCACGCAGTAGATTAATAGAAAACCTCCAGCTTATGCTGGAGGTTTTTTGTATGGAAAGATACCATAACCGTTGTCGGTGAATGAAAGCAGCTGCGTATGTGAAGCTTTGGAAGAATAGGCATGTCCTCGTCATACACCCGCCGTATTTATATACTCTGGAAAAGGTCTCGTTTGCTTTTTGCAGGCAGGCGGCTTTAAAAAAACGATCGTGGACCTCATTACAGCTGTAAAAACTGATTTATAAGTGGCTATAGGGAAAGGTGCTCTATCGTAATGAATTAAAATGTAAGTTTAAACAGCTTCCCGTGTCACTTTCCCGGTGGTTTTTATGGTGAAAAAGTAACGTGGTGATGCCCCTGATAAAACCTATGGCCGGCCTGTTTCTTTTACTGATAATACAAAAGAGCTTCTTATGTAAAACCAATTACGTATAGCGCGCATATGATAAGGGTAGTGGCGGCTAACCGACACAGGCTGCTCTTTGAAAGGGTGACGTTGTTTGTGGCAGCTCTGATTTTGACGAAGCGCGAAAAAGACGTATTCAAGAGACTGGTTGACGGAAAATCTACACACGACATTGCAGAAGAATTGGGAATCAGTGAAAAAACGGTCCGGAACCATATTTCAAATGGCATTCAAAAGCTGGGCGTCAAAGGACGGGCGCAAGCTATTGTAGAATTGCTTCGGATCGGGGAGCTTACGTTATAAAGCTAAAGCCGTGCCGGGAAGGGCGCGGCTTTTCCCTTGCTTGCATTTTGTTTGAAAAAAAGCGAAAATAAAAGAAGAATGGCATATTGTTTTACATATGAAAGGGTGCAAAAACATGTCTCTCACACGAAGCAGTTCGGGAGAAGCGGTCGCCGATATTGAACGGAACCTGCGTCATATTGACAGCATTATCAAGCAAAAAGGCCGTGAAATTTTAAATGATTATATGATTACGCCGCCACAATTTATTGCCTTGCATTCATTATATGAAAAAGGGGATACAACAATTGGCGATCTTTCTTCAAGAATGTTTTTGGCATGCAGCACGACAACGGATTTAATTAACCGAATGGAAAAAGCGTCCCTTGTTGCGCGTGTCCGGGACACAAAAGACCGGCGCATTGTCCGGATTCATCTTCTAGAAGAAGGCGAAAAAATTATTAAAGAAGTTATTAAAAGGCGCCGCCAATATGTTGAGGATGTGCTGGATAACTTTTCGGAGGAAGAAACAGCGCAATTAAATGCCCTTTTAAGTAAAATGCACATTGAAATGAAAGTGGAATGAGGCGTCGGTGTTGAACAGACCAATTGGAGTAATTGATTCAGGTGTCGGCGGGCTGACGGTTGCAAAAGAAATGATGCGCCAGCTGCCTAAGGAAACCATTTATTATATAGGGGATACAGCGCGCTGTCCGTACGGCCCGCGGCTGCCCGGAGAGGTACGGCAGTTTACTTGGGAAATGACCCGTTTTTTAGAGCGGTACGATATGAAAATGCTGGTGATTGCCTGCAACACGGCTACCGCTGTTGTGTTAGATGAAATCAAACGCCAGCTGCCTATTCCGGTTGTCGGTGTTATTCAGCCAGGCTCCCGCGCGGCTATTAAACAAACCAAGAACCGTCGTATTGCTGTGCTTGGAACCGCTGGCACGGTGAAAAGCAAAGCTTATGAAAAAGCTATTGCCGCCATTGATCCGGGAGCAGAAGTATATGCTCTTGCCTGCCCGGGATTTGTCCCGCTTGTTGAAAGTGGAAAATATCGCAGCGAGCGAGCCAAGCAGGTGGTGGCCCATACGCTTGAACCGCTAAAAGAAACGCCGTCTGATACGATTATACTTGGCTGCACACACTATCCTCTCTTGGAACCGATTATTGCGGGTTTTATGGGGGAAGAGGTGTCAGTCATTAGTTCTGGTGATGAAACCGCTCGTGAAGTCAGTGCGATTTTAGAGTTTAATGAGATGCTTTCAAATAGTGAACAGGCGGATCACCGTTTTTTTACAACCGGAAGTGTCCGGGCTTTTAACGCGATTGCAGCAGACTGGCTTGGGGATGTTCCATTAAATACGAAAAAAATTCAGCTGGCATAAATGCCGGCTTTTTTTCATTTGTCTGCATATATTTGTATGAATGCAAATGAAAGGGGCGGTTTAAGTGCAGAAAAAATGTGGCTTGCTGTTGCTGCTTATACTGTCAGGCTGTTCAGCGGAACCAGAGGAAGGACTGCCGGTGAAAGTGGTGTACACCGAAGAAGAGGGAGACAAGCCGGTCGCGGCAGAAGAAAAAGTGATGGCAGAATTGTATGTTGTGGACGAAAATGGACTTCTTGTTCCTCAAATAGCGGCAGTCGAAGGAAACGGGGAGGAAGAGCAAGCTGCGCTTATCGCGCTGGCGGAAGGGAACATTCCAGCCGGCTTCCGTTCTCCATTGCCTGAAGGAACCGTTATTCAAGATGTCGAGCTCGATGGGAAAACAGCTATCGTAAGTGTGGGAGGCGCTTTTGCCAATTATCCGGCAGAGGAAGAGGCACTTGTCGCATCAGCCATTACGTGGACGGTTACCGGAATGGGCCAGGCAGATCGCGTTAAAATTAAATTTAACGGCGAAACACTGGAGTCCATGCCGAAAGCAGGACTGCCGATTGCAGCCGGAGGCATGAAGCGGGAAGATGGTATCAACTTAAAAGCGGGCTATACTGATCCTGGAGCAACAAAACCGATTACTGTGTATTTTACCGGACAAAATGAACAGGGGCCTTATTTAGTGCCGGTTACCCGCCGCATTTCAGAGGATGAAACAGACCTTATTGCTGCTTCTGTAAAAGAGCTTGCGAAGGGACCTGCGGCAGGCAGCGGGCTTATGACAAGCTGGCCGGCTGATGCAAAGCTGACAAAAGAACCGGAAGTAGAAGATGGACGGGCTGTTCTTCAGTTTAACGAGGCCGTTTTGGAAAACAACGGAGAAGCTCTTGTTTCAAGCAGTCTGTTAAAGCCGTTATCACTAACGCTGGCTGCTACTGCCCAAATTGAAAGTATAGGGGTTGAAGTGGAAGGCCACCCAGAGGTGAAAATGGAAACAGGGGCCCCTCTGCCGGCTTCCTTGACGACTCCTTTGTTTGTAAATGAAGAAAGTCTTCCATCTGCCGAATGAATATTTGACAGACGCGTATAATTTTTGGAAAATGGACAGCGGAAGCAGGAAAAAACGGAGGAATGTATATGCGCACAGATGGACGGACAGAAAAAGAACTTCGGCCGGTTGACATTCAAACCAGCTTTTTAACACATCCGGAAGGGTCCGTGCTGATTTCAGTTGGAAATACAAAAGTAATTTGCACCGCGACGATTGAAGACCGGGTTCCGCCTTTTATGAGAGGGAGCGGAAAAGGCTGGGTTACAGCAGAATACGCGATGATTCCGCGAGCGACCGGCCAGCGCAACATGAGGGAATCAACAAAAGGAAAAGTAACCGGACGGACGATGGAGATTCAGCGGCTGATCGGCCGGGCGCTGCGCGCAGTCGTAGACCTTGATATCATTGGAGAGCGCACTGTCTGGATCGACTGCGATGTGATTCAGGCAGACGGCGGAACCCGGACTGCAGCCATTACAGGCGCGTTCGTAGCCATGACCCTGGCTCTGCATGATTTGGCGATCGAAAAGGAGTTTTCCGTTTATCCGATTACGGATTTTCTTGCCGCTACAAGTGTCGGCATTGTCAAGGGGCATGGGGTTGTTGTAGATTTAAATTATGAAGAAGACAGCAGTGCAGAAGTAGATATGAATGTCGTCATGACAGGGACCGGACAATTTGTTGAAGTACAGGGAACAGGAGAGGAAGCCACTTTCTCTATGAACGAGCTTCAAGAAATGCTTCAAGCAGCACAAAGCGGCCTGGAAACGTTATTTGATATTCAAGCAGAGGCGCTTGGCGTTGCAGCAGAGTTAATCTACGAAAGGAAGTCAGTCAATGAATGAAGTCATCGTGGCTACACGTAATGCTGGTAAAGCAAAGGAATTTATTCGCATGTTTGAGCCTGTCGGCATCACAGTGAAAACACTGCTTGATTATCCCGATCTTCCGGATGTAGAGGAAACAGGCAAAACCTTTGCGGAAAATGCCTTTTTAAAAGCTGATTTTGCCGCCCGGTCAACAGGCCGGCCGGCGATTGCTGACGATTCAGGCTTGATCATTGATGCACTTGATGGACGTCCGGGCGTTTATTCAGCACGGTATGCCGGAGAAGAAAAAAACGATCAGGCGAACAATGATAAAGTACTGGCCGAAATGAAAGACGTACCGAGAGAAGACCGGACCGGCCGTTTTATGTGTGTGCTCGCTGTAGCGTTTCCGGATGGGCGTGACCCGATTTATGCAGAAGGGCGCTGTGAAGGAATTATTGGCTTTGAAGAAGCGGGCCAGCATGGGTTCGGGTATGATCCATTGTTTATTCCGGAAGGGTACAATGTGACAATGGCACAGCTTGATCCGGAAGAAAAAAACCGAATCAGCCACCGTGCAAATGCCCTTCAGTCATTACGGGCACAGCTGCCGGAATTGGCAGGTGAACCGGAATGAAGATGCTTGTCGTAAGTGATAACCATGGATGGAACAGCATTTTGTCGGATTTAAAGCAGCGCTATGCAGGTAAAGTTTCGGTGATGATTCATTGCGGAGATTCCGAAATGAGGGCAACAGACCCGGAAGTCGTCGGCTATACGATTGTCCGCGGCAATTGCGATGATGAGAACAAGTTCCCAAACGACATTTTAGAAAGTGTAGAAGACTGCCGTGTATTTGTGACACACGGCCATCGCTACAATATCAAAATGACGTTAACGAACTTAGCTATGAAGGCAAAAGAAACCGGAGCCGATTTTGTTTTTTTCGGTCATTCTCATACCCCGGGTGCTGAAATGGAAGACGGTGTTTTGTATTTGAACCCGGGAAGCATTTCCCTGCCAAGAGGACGCCGTGAAAAAACATACGCTATTGTCGATGTAAGCAAATCGGCGATTTCCGTTCAATTTTATGATGACACACATCAAGAAGTAAAAGAACTAAGCTATACATTCAGCCGTTGAGCGAACAGAACGTCCTGCTGTTCGTGCAGGGCGTTTTTGTTTTAAGTCAAAAATCGAGCGGTATAACAAATAATTTATTTTAAATTGAAACAAGTGTTGACAGGTGATATATGGAGTGATATTATAGATATTGTCTTCAGAGGAAGTCTCAGTAGCTCAGCTGGATAGAGCAACGGCCTTCTAAGCCGTCGGTCGGGGGTTCGAATCCCTCCTGGGACGTAATAAAAAAGCGCCGCAGGGCGCTTTTTTATATTTATAGGAATCTATCTCTATTTTTATTATATTAAGTAAAGCTGCAGATCAAAGCATGGACCAATGCTTTGATTTTTTTATAGAACAAAAAAAGAAATCTGGCAGTCCAATATATAAAACAAAGCAAAAGCCATACAGGGGATGTATGGCTTTTTTGCCAGCATGATGCAGGACGAGAGGGCTTATTATAAACTGGACATAGAGAGCCGCCCTGAAAGTACGGCAGCTTTGCTCTTATTGCTCCAGGCTGTCATCATTAAACCAAAGCGGAGCGTTGTCATCCACATCACCGTTGTAATTAATTAAAATCTCTTCACCGGCTTGAATATCCCGATATGCATAAAATTTAAAAGAATGACTTTCAAAATGAATGTCATATGTAGCATTAGGGTCATAGGAATGGTTAAACAGCATACCATAACCAAGCAGGATAGCTGAGTGATTGACGCCGTATTCAAAAGCATAGTCGGCTAACAGGGTCTTTTCGATATGGATGTGCTGGTCGTTCGGGTAGGGAATAACAGGTGCCTCGTGAAGCATCTCTCCCTTTTTTATATCACGGACAGCGAAAACGCCGCGGTTCAGTTCACCGTCGCTTAATGTAGATGTTTTAACTTCGATCATGATTGGATCTCCTTTTCATTGTATTCATACTAACAGCATGACAGTCGGAAGCGGCAAGAGCAACTGTTTTCTCTGTTCAACCGCCCGGTACCATGCTACACTCAACTATTATAAGAGCTGGCGGGTGAGAACGTTGAAGAAAAAAAGAAGAAAAAAATCAGGCAATGTCGTTCAATTCCCCGGCACCTCAGCCCGGCTCCAGCAGCAGGGACAGCAGGCGCTGGAGGAAAAGCGGTTTGATGAAGCCATTCGTCTGTATACCGAAGCGCTCCGTTTTGACGAAGGGCACCAGGAAGAAATTAAAACAGCTCTCTTAATTGCTTATCACGAAAGCGGGAACCACGATGAAGGGATAGAGCTTTCACGTGCGATGCTGCATGCAGGAGAAGGCCATTATTTTGACGTGCTTGACCTGCATGTGTTGATGCTTATTCAAAAACGGCGGTATAAAGAAGTCGCGGATACATTATCCGTCCTGCTTGAAGAAGGGCTTCCGCCAGATCGTTACGAGCATTTTGCACACTTAAAAGCACTGGCAGACCGAATGAGTGTGAAAAAAGAAGAAACGCTGTTTAAAACGGACGATTCCTTTCAGGATAAAATGATGAAGCTGGCAGAACTGGCCAAAACGGATGCCGCTCCTTTTGAAAAAGAGCTGATAGACCGAGCGGGCGATCAAACCGAGCATCCTTTCATTCAAACGATGGCTCTTGGGCTGCTGAGGGATATAGGAACTGCCGAAAGGGTGTTGGTGTGTAAATTTCACTTTGAAAAAGAGGTCATTCCTGTGATGGAAGGGGAAGTGTTCAGCCATCCTTTTTTCAGAGGTGTAATACAATACTTAGAAGAAACCGCCGGCCAAAATGACCCCGCCCTGTGCGAGCAGGCTGTAGAGCTGGCCAGACAGTATCAATTTTTGCTGTATCCTTTTGATCCCCCTGCATCTGTAGAGCGGTGGGCGGAGGCATTGGTGCTGAAAATAAGCCGCCTGTACGAGATGAGCAGTACAGAGGAAGGTACTTCAGAAGGCGAAGCAGCGATTCAATTTATGAAAGAACTCGATGAAATTTCAGCCTTTTAGTTGAAACAAAGCGGCTGTATGGTATAATGTAAAAGTCGTATTGTGTCCTTTTTATATCAGTTCAGAATATACATAGGACGAACGTTCATATTTATTAATAGATTGTTGGAGGGAATTTTTATGTCAGCAAAGTGGGAAAAACAAGAAGGCAACCAAGGCGTACTAACAGTTGAGGTTGACGCTGAAACCGTTGATAAAGGCCTTAACACAGCATTTCAAAAAGTAGTTAAAACAATTAACGTTCCAGGATTCCGTAAAGGGAAAATGCCGCGTCCGTTGTTTGAACAGCGTTTTGGCGTGGAAGCTCTTTACCAGGATGCGATTGATGCGATTCTTCCTGAAGCATACGGAAAAGCGATCGACGAAACAGGCATTGAGCCAGTGGACCGTCCAGAAATCGATGTAGAGCAATTCGAAAAAGGCAAGCCGTTTATCTTCACTGCGAAAGTTACGGTAAAACCTGAAGTAACACTTGGCGACTACAAAGGCCTTGAAGTAGAAAAAGAAAACACAGAAGTAACAGAAGAAGATGTGCAAAATGAATTAAAAGATCTTCAAAAACGTCATGCTGAGCTTGTTGTAAAAGAAGACGGTACAGTTGAAAACGACGACACAGTTGTAATCGATTTTGAAGGCTTCGTGAATGGTGAAGCATTCGAAGGCGGCCAAGCTGACAACTATTCAATCGTAATCGGTTCTGGCACATTTATCCCAGGTTTTGAAGAACAATTGATCGGCATGAAAACAGGCGAAGAAAAAGACGTTGAAGTAACATTCCCTGAAGAGTACCATGCAGAAGAGCTTGCGGGTAAACCAGCAACGTTCAAAGTAAAACTTCATGAAATCAAAGCGCAGGAGCTTCCTGAGCTGAACGATGAATTCGCAAAAGAAACAGACGAAGAAGTAGAAACATTAGAAGCATTAAAAACAAAAATCCAAGAGCGTCTTGCAGAGCAAAAGAAAAGCGCTGCAGAGCAAAAGCTTCGTGACGATCTTGTTGAAAAAGCAGTTGCCAACGCACAAACAGATGTGCCTGAAGCAATGATCAACACGGAAATCGACCGTATGCTTCAAGAATTCACGCAAAACCTTTCTATGCAAGGTATGAATCTTGACTTATACTACCAATTCTCTGGACAAACAGAAGAAGACCTTCGCAGCCAAATGAAAGAAAATGCTGAAACACGCGTACGTACAAGCTTAACGCTTGAAGCGATCGCAGAAGCAGAAAACCTTGAGCCAACAGACGAAGACGTAGATGCGGAAGTAACAAAAATGTCTGAGCAATTTGGTCTTTCTAAAGAAGACATTCAAAAAGCACTTGGAAGTCTTGAAGGCATGAAAGCAGACTTGAAAATTCGTAAAGCAGTCGAATTTCTTGTCGAAAACAGCACAGTTGGTGCATAATAAATAAAGAACAAACTGACAGGGCGCGACGTGATCGTGCCTTGTTTTCTACCCAAAAAGAGCTGAGAAACGCTTTTTCGTTTTGGTTTTGTGGCAGATGTGCTACAATGCGATACATAACTTAGTTACGGCGCAGTTAAAAAGCGGACTATTAAAAAGGGGCTCCCAGCTGCACCAACATAGCATAAGGGGTGAACAGATGTTTAAGTTCAATGAAGAAAAAGGACAATTGAAGTGCTCGTTTTGTGGAAAATCACAGGACCAGGTGAGGAAACTCGTCGCGGGACCTGGCGTTTATATTTGCGATGAATGCATTGAACTATGCACAGAGATCGTGGAAGAAGAACTGGGTACAGAAGAAGAAGTAGAATTTAAAGATGTGCCAAAACCAACTGAAATTCGTGAAATTTTAGGTGAGTACGTTATTGGTCAGGAGCGTGCGAAAAAATCGCTTGCTGTGGCAGTGTATAACCACTATAAACGTATTAATTCAAACAGCAAAATTGATGACGTTGAATTGGCAAAATCAAATATTTGCTTGATTGGCCCGACAGGAAGCGGGAAAACGCTTCTTGCTCAAACGCTGGCGCGTATTTTAAATGTGCCATTTGCGATTGCGGATGCAACATCACTGACAGAAGCCGGTTATGTAGGGGAAGATGTTGAAAATATCCTTCTTAAGTTAATTCAAGCGGCTGATTATGATGTGGAAAAAGCTGAAAAAGGGATTATTTACATCGATGAAATTGATAAAGTAGCCCGCAAATCAGAAAATCCATCGATTACACGTGATGTATCCGGTGAAGGTGTTCAACAGGCACTGTTGAAAATCCTGGAAGGAACAGTAGCGAGCGTACCGCCGCAAGGGGGACGTAAGCATCCGCATCAGGAATTTATTCAAATTGACACAACGAACATCCTATTTATCTGTGGCGGAGCGTTTGACGGCGTCGAACAAATTATTAAACGCCGCCTTGGCCAAAAAGTCATTGGATTTGGCTCCGAGCAGAAAAATGACCAAGGTGAGGAAAAATCCTACCTTGCTCAGCTTGTACCAGAAGACTTGCTTCGTTTTGGATTAATTCCGGAATTTATCGGACGTCTTCCGGTGATTGCAAGCCTGGAACAGCTAGATGAAGACGCGTTGATTGAAATTTTAACAAAGCCGAAAAATGCGCTGATCAAGCAGTACCAAAAAATGCTGGAGCTTGACGATGTAGATCTTCAATTTGAAGACGCAGCTTTAAGTGAAATTGCGAAAAAAGCGATTGAGCGGAAAACAGGTGCCCGTGGTCTTCGTTCCATTATTGAAAGCATTATGCTCGATGTAATGTATGAATTGCCGACACGTGAAGATATTAAAACATGTGTGATCACGAAGGAAACCGTAACCGACCTTGCGCCGCCGCGTCTTCTTGATGAAAATGGAAACGATGTCGGCTCTGCCGATAAAACGTCTGCATAAAGACGGGTCATTTTAGGAAGGGACAGTGCCTCTCGGGGTGCTGTCCCTTCTTTTCAATCGACATTTTCTGTTCGTTTGCGTTAAGATAGGAAGAAAGAAAGGGAAGAAAAGAGATATTTTGGACGTTATCCAGCTTCAGGCGCCGCCGGGGATCCGCTTACGGAAAGCATAAAAGCGCCGCGGTATGATATCTTGGCTTTTGTTTGGATGGATAAACGGGCGCCTTGCGCTTTTCTTACTGGGAGGGAGATTTGTCATGAAGGCAGATACAATTTATACTGTGCCATTGCTTCCGCTGCGCGGAATGCATGTATATCCGACAATGGTTCTGCATTTGGATGTAGGACGTGATCGGTCGATCGAAGCACTTGAAAAAGCCATGATGAACGATCAGCTTGTTTTTTTATCCGCTCAAAAAGACCCGGATTTAGATGATCCATCTGGGGATGATGTATACGAAGTCGGTACATTAACGAAAGTAAAGCAAATGCTGAAGCTGCCAAATGGAACGATTCGTGTGCTTGTTGAAGGTCTGGACCGGGCAAAGCTGATTTCTGTTGTAGACCAGGGAGCATTTTATGAAGCAGTCGTAGAAGTGCATAAAGAAGATGTGACTAAAGATCCAGAAACAGAAGCACTTATGCGGATGCTGTTAAAGCAGTTTGAGCAATATGTCAAGCTGTCCAAGAAAGGTTCGGCGGAAACGATCAGTTCAGTGGCTGATATTGAAGAACCGGGAAGACTGGCTGATATTGCCACATCTCACATGTCACTAAAAGTAAAAGAAAAGCAGGAGATTTTAGCGACATTCTCTATAAAAGAACGACTGGAACGATTAATTTCCCTTCTTCACAGTGAACGGGAAGTATTGAATTTAGAAAAGCAAATCGGACAGCGTGTGAAAACATCGATGGAAAAAACGCAGAAAGAATATTATTTGCGTGAGCAGATGAAAGCGATCCAGCTTGAACTTGGCGATAAAGAAGGAAAAACAGGTGAAGTTGAAGAACTAACCACACGCATTATGGCTGCAAATATGCCGGAGCATGTGGAAAAAACAGCGATGAAGGAGCTTGACCGTTACGAAAAAATTCCGCAAAGCGCCGCGGAAAGTGCGGTTATCCGCAACTATCTTGAATGGCTCGTTACACTGCCATGGTCCAAGGCGACCGAAGATGACCTGGATGTATTAAAAGCCGAGGACGTATTAAACCGCGATCATTACGGTCTTGAAAAAGTAAAAGAGCGGGTGCTTGAATTTTTAGCTGTCCGTCAGTTAACGCAGTCATTGCGCGGGCCGATTCTTTGCCTTGGAGGTCCTCCGGGCGTGGGGAAAACAAGCCTGGTCCGTTCTATCGCGGAATCGCTTGGCCGGAATTTTGTACGCATCTCACTTGGCGGCGTGCGTGATGAATCGGAAATCCGCGGTCATCGCCGCACGTACGTAGGTGCTATGCCGGGCCGGATTATTCAAGGCATGAAAAAAGCAGGTACGATCAACCCCGTTTTCTTGCTTGATGAAATTGATAAAATGTCGAGTGATTTTCGTGGTGATCCATCTGCTGCGCTTTTAGAAGTGCTTGATCCGGAACAAAACCATAATTTTAGTGACCATTACATTGAAGAAACATACGACTTATCGAATGTCATGTTCATTGCAACAGCCAATGATCTGAGCGCTATTCCAGGACCGCTGCGTGACCGCATGGAAGTAATCTCTATCGCCGGCTACACAGAAGTGGAAAAAATCAATATTGCAAAAGACCATTTATTCCCGAAACAAGTAAAAGAAAATGGCCTTTCGCGAAATCAGCTTCGTTTAAAAGAAGAAGCGATTCGGGATATCGTCCGTTATTATACTCGTGAAGCCGGCGTGCGGGGTCTTGAACGCCAAATGGCTGCCATCTGCCGCAAAGCCGCTAAAAAAATCGTATCAGGCGAGAAAAAGCGGATTACGGTTACAGACAAAAACTTGCAGGAATTTCTTGGTAAGCGCATCTTCCGCTATGGGCAGGCTGATACCGAAGATCAGATCGGCGTAGCAAACGGTCTGGCTTATACCTCTGTCGGCGGCGATACGCTGCAAATCGAAGTGTCACTTTCCTCGGGGAAAGGCAAGCTTATTTTAACCGGAAAACTGGGAGATGTGATGAAAGAATCCGCGCAGGCTGCATTCAGCTATGTGCGTTCAAAAGCGGATGAGCTGGGCATTGAAGCGGATTTTCATGAACATTATGACATTCACATTCACGTTCCAGAAGGGGCGGTTCCGAAAGACGGGCCATCTGCAGGGATTACAATGGCGACGGCACTTATTTCGGCTCTTACGGGACGTCCAGTACGCCGGGATGTGGGCATGACGGGAGAAATTACACTGCGCGGCCGCGTGCTGCCTATCGGCGGTGTAAAGGAAAAATCACTCGGTGCGCACCGTGCCGGTTTAACAACGATCATTCTGCCTAAAGACAATGAAAAAGATATCGATGATGTTCCAGAAAGTATCCGTGAAGGCATGACGTTCCTGCCTGTTTCGACCATGGATGAAGTATTGGACATCGCGATCGGAGGAAGCAATTCATGAAAGTAAACAATGTGGAACTGGTGATCAGTGCCGCGAAACCGCACCAATACCCGACGGATGGACTGCCGGAGTTTGCACTTGCCGGACGGTCGAACGTGGGAAAATCATCTTTTATTAACCGCATGATCGGCCGTAAAAGCCTGGCCCGCATTTCATCAAAACCCGGCAAAACGCAAACACTGAACTTCTATAAAATTGAAGATACCGTCTTTTTTGTCGATGTGCCGGGTTACGGCTATGCAAAAGTGGCTAAAACAGAGCGTGAAGCCTGGGGACGCATGATCGAAACGTATATGACGGACCGGAAGCCCCTTGCTGCCTGCATTCATATTGTCGATTTGCGTCATGCTCCATCTGCTGACGATGTAGCGATGTATGAGTTTTTAAAATATCACGACATTCCAGCTATTGTCATTGCGACAAAAGCAGACAAAATTCCAAGAGGAAAATGGCAAAAGCATTTAAAAGTGGTAAAAGAAACCCTTGATTTCGATCCGCTCGATGATATCATTGTTTTTTCATCGGAGACAGGCCTTGGAAAAGATGAAGTGTGGAAAGCTGTGAAAAAACGGACGCTCGACCAAAAAGAATATCAAACAGAGCTGCGTAAAGAAGAAGAATTCGGAGAAGAATAAAAACAGCCTCCCAATAAGGGAGGCTGTTTTTTTATGTTTTTTTGCGGGCCGGTCCGCTGTTTTTTTTCACAAACAGCAGGTATCCGCCCACCACAATTAAAATCAGCGGCCAAAACTGCCAAAAGGAACCCACCGGTCCCAGCCATTGTTTCACAGTCCCATAAAAAAGCATGACGGCTGCTAAAGCCAAAAATAAAATACCGTTTAAAAGACCGCGGCCGGTCTGCTGATGCTGCAGCAAAAAGCCTACGGCAATAATGAGAAGAAAAACACCGGTATCATTGGCCCACCAGCCGAGGTAGTCGACTACATAAAAATGAAAGCCAAATCCCGAAAGCACGACACCGGGAACCAGTCCGCTTCCATCACCTTTAAACCCCTGGGCAAGAAAAGCAAGACCTGTAATAAAGAGCAGAGCCGGCCAGCCAAGGTAAGGCTTAACCCACGTAAAAGCTGATTGGTGGAGAAAAAAGTACAAACCAAAGCCGATTAATAAAACTCCTGGGAAGATACGCTGTTCATTCATATCGATTAAGCCCCCCGCTTTCCAACACATTTAATAGAGCGACCACAGGAAGTGGATCACGAAGATATTGTGACAGGACGTCACGTTTTTAGTCTTTGTACAATGATTTTAACCTATTGCTAAAATAATTTTTATTTGATAATATTTATAAATAAGAAACCGAACAAACGTCGTTTGAAAAAATACGGCCCCGAACTTCTATCATTTTACCTGTTGTTCAGCGCATTAGCTCATGCGTTATAACGGTGATCGGTGACGCCGTAGTTTTAGCATTGGAGTTTCTGTCTATAGTACAAATAGAAACAGGAATACGTGTATATATGTTTTAAAAGCACGACTGTCTTTTATGTTAGCATATGTTCACAATTTATAAAAAATAAAAACGTTGCATTATGGTATAATGAAACCTACAATGAATCGTTTTCGGGGGTGCAGTGACGTGCATATCATCACGGTGGGATTAAATTATAAAACAGCCCCGGTAGAAATTCGTGAGCGCCTTTCATTTAGAGAAGAAACGCTCGCGGCAGCGATGGCAGAGCTCCAAAAACAAAAAAGTGTGCTTGAAAATGTCATCGTATCGACGTGTAACCGTACAGAAATTTACGCGGTTGTTGATCAGCTGCATACCGGCCGTTACTATATAAAAGAATTTTTGTCGAAATGGTTCGATATTCCTCAGGCAGACTTTACGCCGTTTTTGTTTATTTATGAGCAAGAGGCGGCGGTTGAACATCTTTTTCGTGTGTCTGCTGGATTAAATTCAATGGTTCTGGGCGAAACACAAATTTTAGGACAGGTCCGCCAAAGCTTTTTGCAATCACAAGAAGTAAAAGCGGCAGGTACCGTTTTTAACCATTTATTTAAACAGGCGGTTACATTGGCTAAACGGGCGCATGCCGAAACAGATATTGGCGCGAATGCAGTATCTGTCAGCTATGCAGCAGTCGAACTTGCCAAAAAGATTTTTGGCCGCTTGTCCGGCCGCCATGTTTTAGTTCTGGGTGCTGGTAAAATGGGCGAACTGGCCATCCAGAACCTGCATGGCAGCGGTGCGACAAAAGTGACTGTCGTAAACCGGACGTTCGAAAAAGCAGAAGCACTTGCTGAGCGGTTCCAGGGCCGGGCTAAAACAATGGACGAGCTGCAAGGCGCATTGGTTGAGGCGGATATCCTAATCAGCTCAACCGGCTCAAAGGATTACGTCATCACAAAAGAAATAATTGAGGGTGTTCAAAAGCTGCGCAAAGGGCGTCCTTTGTTTATGGTCGATATTGCAGTTCCTCGTGATATTGCTCCTGAGGTTGCAGATTTGGACAGCATTTTCTTATATGATATCGATGACTTGGAAGGCATTGTTGAAGCGAACCTGGCTGAACGAGAAAAAGCCGCTGCAAAAATAGGCCTTATGATTGAAGGGGAAATCGTCGCGTTTAATGAGTGGATTAATTTGCTTGGTGTTGTGCCGGTTATTTCGGCTTTGCGCCAAAAAGCACTTTCGATTCAAGCAGACACGATGGAGAGCCTTAACCGGAAGCTCCCGCATTTATCAGAGCGTGACCGGAAAGTATTAAGTAAACACACAAAAAGTATTGTCAATCAGATGCTGAAAGATCCGATCTTGCAGGCAAAAGAATTAGCCGGTGACAAGCGGGCGGCTGAAAAGCTTGAGCTTTTTATGCACATTTTCAATATTGAGGAAGACGTTCAAGAACTGAAACGTGCACAGGAAGAGGAAGAGCGTGTTCAGAGGGTTCAAACAAAGCCTTTACTCCAGTTTTAAGTGAGGTTACGTGATGTTGGAGCAAGGGATGATCCGCCTTCATGAACTTATGATTATTTTGTACGCTGTAAGCGTATTGCTTTATTTTCTTGATTTTGTTCAAAAAAACCAGCGGGCGAATCGAATCGCCTTCTGGATTTTAACAGTGGTTTGGAGCCTTCAAACTATTTTTTTAGGCTTGTATATGTATAATACAGGCCGATTTCCTGTATTGACTCTTTTTGAGGGTCTTTATTTTTATGCATGGGTGCTAGTTACGTTTTCTCTTGTTTTAAATAAGCTGCTTCGGATGGATTTCACGGTTTTCTTTACGAATGTGATAGGATTTATGATTATGACGATCCATACCTTTGCGCCGGTTCAGGTAGAGTCGCAGGCGGCGGCGGAAAAACTGGTATCGGAACTTTTGCTTCTTCATATCACGACAGCGATTTTGTCGTATGGAGCGTTCTCTCTGTCGTTTATTTTTTCAGCCCTATACCTGCTTCAATACCGGCTTTTAAAAATGAAAAAGTGGAATGAACGCCTCTGGAGGCTTGGAGATCTTGGCCAGCTTGAAAAGCTGTCAGTCATCTGGAATGCAATAGGTGTTCCGCTTTTGCTGCTGAGCTTAATTTTAGGACTGGTTTGGAAAACGATTAAACTGCCTGATGTAAGCTGGTTTGATTTGAAAATTGTTACTTCTTTTGTTTTACTGTTTATATATAGTGCTTTTTTATATGTAAAAGTGCGAAAAGGAGTTTCGGGAAAAACCCTTGCATCGATCAATGCAGCGGCTTTTCTTATCATCTTAATGAACTTTTTCCTCGGAAGCCGGCTGTCCACATTCCATTTCTGGTATTCGTGACACCGGCTTTCGGGCGGTTATGGAGGGAATCATCTTGCGGAAAATTATTGTCGGATCGAGAAGAAGCCGCCTGGCGCTCACACAAACGAATCAAGTGATCGATCAGCTGAAGGCGCTGTCGCCTGGAACAGAATTTGAAGTAAAAGAAATCGTGACAAAAGGCGATCGTATTCTGGATGTGACGTTATCAAAAGTAGGCGGTAAAGGCCTGTTTGTAAAAGAAATCGAACAGGCACTGCTTGATGGCGAAATCGATATGGCTGTTCACAGCATGAAAGATATGCCTGCTGTCCTGCCGGAAGGTCTGGTAATAGGCGCCGTGCCGGAGCGGGAAGATCATCGCGACGCGCTTATTTCAAACGGTCATGTGAAGTTTCATGAATTACCGGCCGGCTCCATTGTTGGTACAAGTAGTCTTCGCCGGAGCGCCCAGATTTTGGCGGCAAGACCGGATCTTGAAATCAAATGGATTCGGGGCAATATTGACACGCGGCTGACTAAGCTCCAGAACGAAGAATATGATGCGATTATTCTTGCTGCCGCGGGTCTGGCACGTATGAGCTGGTCTGCAGATACCGTAACAGAATTTTTGAGTGAAGAATTGTCTGTTTCTGCTGTCGGTCAAGGGGCTCTAGCGATTGAGTGCCGTGAAGATGACAAAGAATTACGGAATTTGCTGGATCAATTCACTTGTGACAACACGAAACGAGCTGTTACGGCAGAGCGTGCTTTTTTAGGAGCAGTAGAGGGCGGATGCCAGGTACCGGTAGCTGGTTTTGCTACAATAAAAGGTGAAGAGCTCTCTTTAACAGCACTTGTTGCTTCACCGGATGGAAAAACCATTTTAAAAGAAACAGTCTCCGGAAGTAACGCTGAAAAAGTGGGCTTAGAAGCGGCACATCTTTTAAAGGACCGGGGTGCGCTCGAATTAATCCAGGCGGCGAGGGCGGCAGCCGAATGAAGCCGCTCGCTGGTAAACGAATCGTTGTAACCCGTCCGAGGGGACAGGCAGCACCGTTTATTGGTAAAATAGAAGAAGCGGGCGGCACAGCATACGCAGTGCCGCTTATCGCATTCCGGGCGTTTGAAGACGGGCAGGAAGAGGCCATTTTGGCCAGCTTGCATACATATGATTGGATTTTGTTTACAAGCAAAAACGGCGTTGATTTTTTTATGCAAAAAGCCGGTCATCTTTTGCACAGAATAAGGCCAAAATGGGCGGCGATCGGCACACAAACGGCTAAAGCAGCAGCATCCTACGGACTTTCTGTTTCTTATATGCCCAGACGGTTTTCCGCGGAGGATGTTGCCGAAGACATACGAAAAGGATGTTTTTTGCCTGAAAAAGTGCTGATTCCAAAAGGCAGCATGGCGCGCAGCTTAATAGCGGATACCGTTCGTGAGGCAGGCAGACAGGCAGACGAATGGCTTGTTTATGAAACCTACTTTCCAGCCGATGAGCGGGCACACTTATTAAAGCTGATTCGGACGGAAAAAGTAGATATGATTACATTCACAAGTCCATCTGCTGTCCGGCATTTTATGCAGATTTTGAAGCGGGCGCAAGAGCCGCTGCCAAAAACAGATTACGGAGTGATTGGCCGGGTAACAGAAAAAGAAGCAGTCGCATTCGGCATACCGGTTTCGGTCTGTCCAACCGTTTTTACCATTGATGCGCTTGTAAAGGAAATGAGCAGATTTTATAAGGAGTGATACAAATGGAATTGAATTTTGAACGTCACCGCCGTTTGCGTCAAACTGCAAATATGCGGGCACTTGTGCGGGAAACACGTCTTCATGTGAATGATTTTATATACCCGCTTTTCGTAGCAGAAGGAGAGGGAATCCGCAACGAGGTTCCATCTATGCCGGGCGTTTTTCAATTATCTATTGATCAATTGAACGAGGAAATCGAAGAGGTAATCGGGCTTGGCATTAAATCGGTTATTTTATTCGGTCTGCCTGATGTAAAAGATGCAGTTGGAACAGGCGCTTATCATAATGATGGCATTGTCCAGAAAGCTACACGCCATATTAAGAACCACTATCCAGACCTTATTGTGATTGCGGATACATGTTTATGTGAATATACCGATCACGGTCATTGCGGCGTTATCGAAGGAAGCCGCATATTAAACGACCCGTCTCTTGATCTTTTGGCCAAAGCGGCAATCAGCCAGGCAGAAGCAGGTGCCGACATCATCGCGCCATCAAACATGATGGACGGGTTTGTCGCAGCAATCCGCAAAGGGCTGGATGAAGCGGGCTTTACAGAAGTGCCAATCATGTCTTACGCTGTAAAATATTCTTCTGCTTATTATGGACCATTTCGTGATGCGGCCGATTCTACACCGCAATTTGGCGACCGGAAAACGTATCAAATGGATCCGGCAAACCGGCGTGAAGCGATTCGGGAAGCGCGGGCTGACATTGAACAGGGTGCGGACTTTTTAATCGTTAAGCCGGCTCTTTCCTACATGGACATTGTCCGGGACGTACGAAACGAATTTGATGCACCGGTTGTGGCATACAACGTAAGCGGTGAATATGCCATGGTGAAAGCCGCTGCTTTAAATGGCTGGGTTGATGAAAGGGCGATTGTTCTTGAAACATTAACCGGCATGAAGCGCGCAGGTGCAGATTTAATTATGACGTATCATGCAAAAGATGCGGCACGCTGGCTAAACGAACAATAAGAGGAGGCTTTTTCATGCGTTCATTCGAAAAATCAAAAGCTGCTTTTAAAGAAGCGGTTCAAATGATGCCGGGCGGCGTAAACAGTCCGGTTCGTGCGTTTAAATCGGTCAATATCGATCCTATTTTCATGGAGCGGGGCAAAGGGTCAAAAATTTACGATATTGATGGGAATGAGTACATTGATTATGTGCTGTCGTGGGGTCCGCTTATTTTAGGCCATTCAAATGACGAGGTAGTCGAAGCATTGAAAAAAACGGCGGAAACGGGTACGAGCTTCGGCGCTTCTACGCTGCTTGAAAATGAAATGGCAAAGCTCGTCGTTGAGCGCGTACCGTCGATTGAAGTCGTTCGAATGGTATCAAGCGGTACGGAAGCTACAATGAGTGCGCTTCGGCTGGCACGGGGATATACAGGACGCAACAAAATCCTTAAGTTCGAAGGGTGCTACCATGGACATGGAGATTCACTGCTCATTAAAGCCGGTTCCGGTGTTGCAACGCTCGGACTGCCGGACAGCCCGGGTGTGCCGGAGAGTGTTGCTAAAAACACCATTACGGTTCCATACAATGATTTGGAAAGTGTTCGTTTTGCATTTGAACAATATAGTGAGGATATTGCCTGTATAATTGTTGAGCCGGTTGCCGGCAATATGGGCGTTGTTCCTCCGCTGCCGGGCTTTTTAGAAGGCCTGCGTGAAATTACGGAGCAAAATGGTTCGCTGCTTATTTTTGATGAAGTGATGACGGGTTTCCGTGTCGGCTACAACTGTGCACAGGGGCACTTCGGTGTTACGCCGGATCTTACCTGTCTTGGCAAGGTGATCGGCGGCGGTCTTCCGGTTGGGGCTTACGGCGGCAAAGCGGAAATTATGAATAATGTGGCGCCGGCGGGAACCATTTATCAGGCGGGCACGCTGTCCGGAAACCCGATGGCTATGACTGCCGGAATCGAAACACTTCGTCAATTGACGCCGGCATCCTATGAGGAGTTTGGACGCAAAGCGGATATGCTTGAAAAAGGGCTGACGGATGCGGCACGTAAATATGGGGTTCCAATCACGTTTAACCGTGCTGGCTCGATGGTCGGCTGCTTCTTCCATGAAGGGCCTGTTCAAAACTATGAAGATGCAAAAGGGTCAGACCTTGCTCTGTTCGCTGATTATTTCCGCGAAATGGCGCTTGAAGGTGTTTTCTTGCCTCCGTCCCAATTTGAAGGGCTGTTTTTATCAACAGCGCATTCAGACGAGGATATTGATCAAACCATTCAAGCAGCCGAAAAAGCGTTTAGCCGCTTGGCAAAATAAAGCGACGTGGTGTCTATAACAAAGCCTTTAAGGCTATGTTATAGACACCTTTTTTTCATGTTTCCGTTTCTGCGCGCATACACTAGCGCGAAAGGGAGGGGTGTGCATGGAAGAGTTATTTTTCGTTGCGCTTCAGGAGGATGTTGTATTTCCAGAAGGAGAAGAAGTGGATGAACTGCTGTCCATTTCCCTTGATCCGCAAGTTGTGATTCAAGGAGCAAGTGTGCAGGGCTCTATTGAGGTAACAGGCGAGTATCGTATACACGATTATTTTGGCCTGGAAGAAGATTCTATCCGCCAGTTTTTCCGTCATATTCCGGTGCAGGCCGTCTTGCCTCCGGACCAGCGTGCGGCGGAGGGGGCAGATATTGAAATTCACACCTTTGATTATACAGTAGAAAAGCCGGACCGGCTTATTTTAGAAGCAGAGCTTGCTATTGCAGTGTCCACTGTCAGAAAAATAGAGGAAGAACCAGCGCCAATCGTGGCAGCTGCATACGAGTACGAGCCAGAAGGAAGCTTAGAAAGCAACGCAGAAGAGCTTGAGGAGAGTGAAGCAGAAAAAAGCGCAGAAGCCGAAGAGGAGCAGGAAACAGCCGAAATGGAATCAGAAGATGCCGCTGTTCAAGTTCAAAAACGGGCGGAAGACGATGCTTCCGTTTTTAGCTGGCTTGAAGAGCGGCCTGCACAAAAAGCTAAATGGCGGTTCCAGGTATCCTCCGGCAATGTGGAGCTTATAACCACTCAAGATGAAGGGCAGCCGCAAGAAGAATCAAAAGAGCCAACAGAATAACATCAAACGTCGTCGGCAAAAAAAGCGTGCGCAGCCCTTGAAAGCAGCAAAGCGGAATAATAATCCGGCAGCACATAAAGCGGCAGCGGCGCAGCCACGGCGGCCACCTATCGTAATGGCGCATCATGGAAAACACTCCTTTTTGACATCATATGAATTGCACGAAAAAAGGTGCGTAAGGTTGACGCACTGAAGCATTTTCGGCTAAGATAATGATATTGAAAAGAAACGTGTGGACCGGGAAAAGGTGGTACCGCAAGCAGCCTCTTCGTCCTTTTCAGACGGCGGGGCTTTTTTTTATGATGTCCAAGCTCCAGGCGCCATCAGCAAGGGCATAAGCCGGTTCCTTCCGGAGGTACAAACCGCTTCTGTGAGGGGGTGTCTTAAGCTTGCCGCTGAAAAACGTGTGCCTCGCGCTTTTTTACAAGGAGGAAAAACAATGTCACAACAAGAAACAACGATGCCGACAAAATATGATCCACAGGCGATCGAGAAAGGCCGATACGACTGGTGGACAGCCGGCAAATTTTTCGAAGCAAAAAACGATGAATCCAAAACCCCTTACACGATTGTGATTCCGCCCCCGAATGTTACAGGCAAGCTTCACCTTGGGCATGCATGGGATACAACACTGCAGGATATTTTAACGCGCATGAAGCGCATGCAGGGCTTTGACGTTCTATGGCTTCCAGGAATGGACCATGCCGGTATCGCGACACAGGCAAAAGTAGAACAGAAGTTAAAAGAAGAAGGCAAGACCCGATATGATCTTGGCCGTGAGAAATTCCTTGAAGAATCATGGAAATGGAAAGAAGAATACGCCGGGCATATCCGTGCCCAGTGGGCAAAGCTTGGTCTTGGCCTTGACTACAGCCGGGAACGCTTTACGCTGGATGAAGGGTTGTCAAAAGCCGTTCGTGAAGTATTCGTAAAGCTGTATGAAAAAGGGCTCATCTACCGTGGTGAGTACATTATCAACTGGGATCCGTCTACTAAAACGGCGCTGTCAGATATTGAAGTTATCTATAAAGATGTACAAGGTGCTTTTTATCATATGAAATATCCGCTTGAGGACGGATCAGGCTCTATTGAAGTTGCCACAACACGCCCGGAGACGATGCTTGGTGATACGGCCGTAGCGGTTCATCCGGAAGATGAGCGCTACAAACATTTAATCGGTAAAAATGTTGTCCTGCCAATTGTCGGCCGGGTAATTCCAATTATCGCTGATGAGTATGTAGATCCAGAATTCGGAAGCGGTGTTGTGAAAATTACGCCAGCGCATGATCCGAACGATTTTGAAGTCGGAAACCGTCATGATCTTCCGCGTATCCTTGTGATGAACGAAGACGGAACAATGAACAAAGAAGCCGGTACATACGGCGGCATGGACCGTTTTGAATGCCGTAAGCAGATTGTCAAAGATCTTCAGGAACAAGGTGTCCTATTTAAGATTGAAGACCATTTACATTCAGTCGGCCATTCGGAAAGAAGCGGCGCTGTTGTCGAGCCGTATTTGTCTACCCAGTGGTTCGTTAAAATGGGTCCTTTGGCTGAACAAGCCGTTGAGCTTCAAAAAAACGAAAACAAAGTAAACTTTGTACCGGATCGTTTTGAAAAAACATACCTGCATTGGATGGAGAACATCCGTGACTGGTGTATTTCCCGTCAGCTTTGGTGGGGGCACCGCATTCCAGCCTGGTATCATAAAGAAACAGGTGAAGTTTATGTAGGGCAGGAAGCGCCTCAGGATGCAGAAAACTGGGAGCAGGATACCGACGTACTTGATACATGGTTCTCATCAGCTCTGTGGCCGTTTTCAACGCTGGGCTGGCCAGATGAGGATTCTGCTGAATTCAAGCGCTATTACCCGACTGCAGCCCTTGTAACGGGGTATGATATTATTTTCTTCTGGGTATCCCGAATGATTTTCCAGGGGCTTGAATTTACAGGTGAACGCCCGTTTGAAGATGTTTTAATCCATGGTCTTGTACGCGACGCAGAAGGGCGCAAAATGTCGAAGTCTCTTGGCAACGGCGTGGATCCGATGGAAGTCATTGACCAGTACGGTGCCGATTCACTTCGCTACTTCCTTGCAACGGGAAGCTCGCCTGGACAGGACTTGCGCTATACAACCGAGAAAGTGGAAGCAACATGGAACTTTGCCAATAAAATTTGGAATGCGTCTCGATTCGCCCTGATGAATATGGGCGGCATGACATATGATCAAATTGATTTGACGGGCAAAAAATCAGTTGCAGATGAATGGATTTTAACACGCTTAAATGAAACGATTGAAAGCGTGACACACTTATCGGATAAATACGAGTTCGGGGAAGTCGGCCGGACGCTGTATAACTTTATTTGGGACGATTTCTGTGACTGGTATATTGAAATGGCGAAACTGCCGCTGTACGGGGAAGACGAACAGGCGAAGCAAATGACCCGTTCGGTTCTTGCTTATGTGCTCGACAGCACAATGCGTCTTCTGCATCCATTTATGCCGTTTATTACCGAAGAAATTTGGCAGAACCTGCCGCATGAAGGGGAAACGATTGTCGAAGCATCATGGCCAACAGCAGATGATTCTTTAACAAACAAAGAAGCAGCAGCCAGCATGAAGCTGCTCGTTGATATTATCCGTGCTGTGCGCAACATTCGTTCAGAAGTGAACACGCCGATGAGCAAGAAAGTACCGCTTGTTTTAAAAGCAAAAGACGAAGCAGTTCTTTCTACTTTAACAGAAAACCGCTACTACATTGAGCGATTCTGTAACCCGGATGAGCTTGTAATTGATGCAAACCCGGCAGTGCCTGAAAAAGCGATGACAGCTGTTGTAACGGGAGCCGAGCTCTTTATGCCGCTTGCAGGTCTATTAAATATTGATGAAGAAATTGCCCGTCTTGAAAAAGAAAAAGCAAAGTGGCAGTCTGAAGTAGACCGCGTACTGAAAAAGCTGTCTAATGAGCGGTTTATCTCAAAAGCACCGCAAAAAGTCGTTGATGAAGAGCGCGCGAAAGAAGCGGATTACCGTGAAAAACTCGCTGCTGTTGAAGCACGCATCGAAGATTTAAAGAATTAATCGAGAAGACGAACCCGCCTCAAGGCGGTTCGTCTTTTTCGTACATAAGGAGAAGAAATAGCATGAATACGTACGAAGAAGCACTTGCCTGGATTCATGGACGTCTGCGCGTAGGCATTAAGCCGGGTCTGATGCGGATGGAATATATGATGGAACGGCTTGATCATCCTGAGCGCCGCCTGCGTGCAGTCCATATTGGCGGAACAAATGGAAAAGGCTCGACTACCGCTATGCTGCGATCGATTTTAACGGAAGCCGGCTTTGAAACAGGGACGTTTACATCACCTTATATTGAACAATTCAATGAGCGGATCAGCGTTAATGGGACGCCTATTTCAGATGAAGAGATTACGGCTTTGGCAGTGAAAATTAAAACGATTGCAGATGAAATGGAAGAGCTGGAAATGGGCGGGCCGAGTGAATTTGAAATCATTACGGCTATGGCTTTTTATTATTTTGCTTATATGCACCCGGTTGACCTTGTTTTATTTGAAGTCGGTCTTGGCGGCCGCCTGGATTCAACAAACATTGTTCATCCACTGCTGTCGGTGATCACCACGATTGGCATGGATCACCTTCAATTCCTTGGTGACACGCTGGAAGAAATTGCGCGGGAAAAAGCAGGCATTATTAAAAGCGGTGTGCCCGTTGTAACAGCGGTTCATCAGCCGGAAGCTCTTGCTGTGATTGCCGAGACGGCAAAGCAAAAACGTTCAGCACTTTACCAATACGGCCGGGATTTCACGGGCAGCTGGACCGCTTCAACGGAAAAAGGAGAACAATTTGACTTCACGTCCCTTTACAGCAGCCGTTCTGCCCTCGAAACGGGACTTGCCGGGCTGCACCAGGTGCAAAACGCGGCAACAGCTGTGATGGCAGCTGACTTTTTACGTGTATTTTACTCCTTTTTAATCGAAGAGCACCATATTGAGCAGGGGCTCCAAAAAGCCGTATGGCCGGGACGGTTTGAAACACTCTCAGACGACCCGCTGATCATTGCAGACGGCGCCCATAATGAAGAAGGAGTAGAAGCACTTGTGCGGACAGCCGTCCAGCGGTTTCCGAATAAAAACATAACGATCCTGTTTGCGGCAATGAAGGACAAACCGCTGGATGGAATGATTGCACGCTTAAACCAAATGGCAGATCAGCTGTACCTGACTTCGTTTGACTTTCCAAGAGCCGCAGGCGCAAAAGAGTATGCACCATTTCAAAGCGCATCAGTTATATTTGATCCAGATTGTGTTAGGGTTATTCGAGACTTCCAGCAAAATTCTACCATTCAAGATATTCTTATTGTCACGGGCTCCCTTTATTTTATTTCTATGATAAAACAAGAACTAACCATTTAAATGGTTGGTTCAAAGTGGGGAAAAGGAGCAAAAGGATTATTTGCTCACTAGTTTACGTCGTTTTAGTGTCCTCCAAAAGATATTACTATCAGTGTTATTGTCTTCTTTTCTTTTTTTGGATTAAAGACCAAATGTATAAGTTCTTTAGATAGAGAGAGGGAAATGGTAAATATATGGGTGGAAATACGCCGTTTCTATATTTCATAACCAGAAAAATTTAAAGTATAGTGAGCACAGAGTAAAGGAAGTGGAGGAGGAACATTAAAATGATTAGGTTAATCAAATACAAACAAAGTAAGAATTTTATGTATCCGTTCACTTTTCAGAAGAAGGCCAACAGGTCAAAAATTCACAAAAAGTCTATGCGTGTTTCTAATGATCAAGTTTAATGGCGAATTCTTTGGTGATTTTTCTATATGGACTTGTTTTCAGTTCGTTTTATAATGTAATAGGGATACGTGTTCCAGCCGGAAAGTCAATTCTTTACCCGCCAAGCACATGCACTCACTGTCAGTATCGCTTAACTTTTGCTGACTTATTGCCTCTTATATCCTATATCCTGTTAAAAGGCAGGTGTAGAAAGTGTAAAAAGAGTATTTCTCCTCTTTATTTTATAATGGAGCTCGTTACACCACTGCTTTTTGTATTTGCATATCAAACTTTTGGCTCGTCGTTATCTTTTTTATACGCCTTTCTGCTTATTTCGTTACTTAGTATTCTTATTGTTTCAGATCTTGTTTATATGCTTATTCCAAATAAAATCTTACTGGTTTTTGGAAGTATCATATTTCCTATATGGCTTATTAAGCCTCTAGAATCTTGGGGAAACTCTTTGTTAGCCGCTTTATTCACTTTTGGTGTATTAGCAGCATTTGCTATGTTATCAAGGGGAGGAATTGGCGGAGGAGATATTAAATTGTTTGCGCTGCTTGGATTTACGTTAGGATTTAAATTGATTCTGCTAGCTTTTTTCCTTGCTTGTTTCTTTGGAGCAGTCATAAGTCTTATTCTTTTATTTTTTGGAATAATAAAAAGAAAAGAACCTGTCCCTTTCGCTCCATTTATTTCGATGGGTACATTGCTAGCTTATTTTAAAGGTAATATATTTATTGATTGGTACTTAAGTTTCTTTTGAAAAACAGGTGTAAAGAAACGTATCTAGTGATCATCTTGTCTATTAAAAATTATAAGGACAGAATAGTATTTATTCTGTTCTTTTTGCTTTCTATAAGCCGTATGTTTAAGAGAGGAGGGATAAACATGGAAGAGCCAGACTGGACACGCCGGGATGGAGAGGTATTGATTTGGCAGCTTCCCGGCGAAGAAACGGTACTGCCGAAGCCGAAAAAAAAGCCTGCTTTAAAAGCAGGAACGGGAATCCTAATTATTTTTGCTGCTCTTTTAACAGGCAGTGTGTTCGGGCTGTTAATGATGAGCGCGGTTCCGGATCAAAAATCAGCCAAACAAGTGCAGGCATCGGGTACGCCTTCTGAGCAAGCGGCGCCGTCAGCAGAGGAGCCGGCCGAAAAAGGAATAGCTGCTACCGAAAAAAATATTTCGCTGTTTGTTCTTCAAGGAGGGCTTTATTCTACAAAATCGGCAGCAGAAGAAGCAGCTGCTGCATCAGAAGAGCGGGCCGCTGTCCTTTCAACAGGGAAGCAATACAGCATGATCTACGGTGTTTTTTTCTCCAAACCTGAAGCGGATCAAGCCGAGCAGCAATTGGAAGCGGACGGAACAGCCGCTTATGTAAAAGAAACGAAAGTCACTGTTTCAAGCGAAGAAGAAAAAGCGTTAAAAAAAGCGGCAGAGGATCAGCAGTTGGAAGAAGCCGCCTCGATTCTGTCACCCTAGCCTGCCTCCATCCGGCGGGTTTTATTTGTTTGCCGGTATGTTGTTTGATATGATAAACGCGTAACTCCCAATGACTCTTTATATCCAACCAAAAGGAAAGGTGATCCTCTTTGACCCACATTATTTTGGCTTCATCATCGCCCCGCAGAAAAGAATTGCTTGCTCAAGTAAACATTCCTTTTATCGTTCATGCGGCCAATACGGACGAAACCATTGCACCCGGAACGCATCCGGCCCAGGCAGTTGAACAGCTTGCTCTACGAAAAGCAGAAGCTGTTTTGGCGGCGTACCCGGATAAAGTAGTGATCGGTGCGGATACCGTCGTAGCTGTTGGCGATCGTATTCTTGGAAAGCCGGAAACCGAGCAGGAGGCGATGGACATGCTTTGTATGCTTTCCGGCCGCCACCATGCCGTCTATACCGGTGTTGCCATTCTCTCGAGAAATGAAAAAGTGGTCTTTCATGAAAAAACCGACGTTGAATTTTGGGAACTGACAAAAGCGGAGATTGCGGCTTATATCAAGACAGGCGACCCATTTGATAAGGCAGGCAGCTATGGAATTCAAACAGCCGGCGCGCTTTTTGTTAAAGCGATTCACGGTGATTACTTTAATGTAGTGGGACTGCCGGTTTCCTCACTTCACCGCCGATTGAATCAATCGGGCCTTCTTGAGGACGGGCCGGGCCGGGCCGGTCCACGATTAAAAGAAGGGAAGAATCCAAATGACCCATGATAAAACAATCCCGTCTCACCCGCTGATGATACGGGATGTTCCGCCGCACGACCGCCCGCGTGAAAGAATGATTGCGAGCGGTCCGCACAGTTTATCCAACCATGAACTCCTCGCTATTTTACTTCGTACCGGTTCAAAAGAAGAATCCGTTCTGCAGCTGTCCAACCGTATCTTAATCCACTTTGAAGGCCTTCGCCTGCTCAAGGATGCCTCACTTGAAGAAATTACGTCCATCAAAGGAATAGGGGGTGCTAAAGCGATTCAGCTGATGGCGGCCGTTGAAATAGGGCGGCGTATAGAACGCTTAAAGTATGATGAGCGTTTTACCATCCGCTCTCCGGAAGATGCCGCTAATTATATGATGGAAGAAATGCGCTTCTTAAGCCAGGAGCATTTTGTCGCGCTCTATTTAAACACAAAAAACCAGGTGATGCACAAACAAACCCTGTTTATTGGCAGCTTAAATGCCTCGATTGTCCACCCGCGCGAGGTCTTTAAAGAAGCATTCCGCCGTTCCGCTGCTTCGATTGTCTGTCTGCATAATCATCCATCGGGCGACCCGTCTCCCAGCCGTGAAGACATCGATGTAACTAAACGGCTGGTGGAGTGCGGAAAAATATTAGGCATTGATGTCCTCGACCATTTGATTATAGGCGAGAAGAAATATGTGAGTTTGAAAGAAAAAGGTTATTTATAACGCTATGCTTTTTTTTTTCGTTCCGCTATAATATAAGTTATGGTTTTTGAGAAACTTTTCACACATTTTAAAACAGCCATATCTAGTGAAATGATCACGATAAAAAGGGTCTATTGAGGAAAGGGAGATACACTACATGTTTGGAATTGGGAGCCGTGACCTTGGCATCGACCTTGGAACAGCGAATACACTTGTTTATGCAAAAGGAAAAGGTGTTATTGTACGGGAGCCATCTGTTGTTGCATTGCAGACAGATACAAAACAGATCGTGGCAGTTGGGAATGATGCACGCAACATGATCGGCCGGACGCCGGGTAATATCATTGCCACACGCCCGATGAAAGACGGTGTTATTGCCGACTATGAAACAACAGCCACGATGATTAAGTACTACATTAAGCAGGCGACAAAAGGTGCAAGCGGCTTCCTATCAAGCAAGCCGTACGTAATGGTTTGTGTGCCATCTGGTATTACAGCCGTTGAACGCCGCGCGGTGATTGATGCAACACGCCAGGCAGGGGCACGGGATGCTTATCCGATTGAAGAGCCGTTTGCAGCAGCCATCGGAGCCAATCTTCCTGTATGGGAACCAACGGGAAGCATGGTAGTAGATATCGGCGGCGGTACGACAGAAGTCGCGATTATTTCGCTTGGCGGTATTGTGACAAGCGAATCCCTTCGGATTGCCGGTGATGAAATGGATGATGCAATTATCGCGTATATCCGCAAGCAGTACAATTTGCTGATCGGAGACCGGACAGCAGAAATGATTAAAATGGAAATCGGGTCAGCCGGCGATGCGGAAGGCATTCCAAACTTGGAAATCCGCGGCCGTGATTTGTTGACAGGATTGCCGAAAACGATTGAGATTACCGCACAAGAAATAGCAGATGCGCTAAAAGACACGGTTTACGCTATTGTAGAAACGGTAAAAAGCACCTTGGAAAAAACGCCTCCGGAATTAGCAGCCGATATTATGGATCGCGGTATTGTACTAACGGGCGGCGGTGCGTTGCTGCGCAATTTAGACAAGGTGATCAGCAAGGAAACCAATATGCCAGTTATTATTGCTGAAAATCCACTTGACTGTGTTGCAGTAGGAACGGGTCTTGCATTGGATCACATTCATCTGTTTAAAAACAAATAATCGTTGACGATGAGGCCGGTTCTCCGCGCGTCTTAACCGGTTTTCCGGTGCGCGTTGAACCAGCCTCACCGTTTTGAATGCTTAGAAAACTGAGGTGGAATTCATGCCGCACTTTTTAACAAACAAGCGGTTGATTATATTGCTCGGCAGTATTATTCTTCTTGTTGCTATGATTGGTTTTTCCATGCGGGACCGGGAGAACATCACTTGGCCGGAAAAATTCATTAAAGACGTAACAGGTTTCGGGCAGAATATTGTGTCGAAGCCCGCGGGTGCTGTGGAGTCTTTTTTTGACGATGTAAGCAGGTTGCGCCATACATATGAAGAAAATGAAAAGCTTCGCACTCACTTGGAAGAGCTTGCCCAGCTGGAAAGTGACGTGGCGCGTCTTGAAAAAGATAATGCTGAACTCCGTAAAGTGCTTGAGAAAGAAGACAGCCTGGCTGATTACGAGCCCGTTCAGGCAACAGTCATTGCCCGCAATCCTGACCGCTGGTATGAGTTGATTACCATCGATCAAGGAGAATCAAATGGGATTGAGCCGGATATGGCAGTGATGACAGCGAGCGGCTTGGTTGGAAAAGTACAGAGTACGTCAAAGTTCACGTCTACTGTGCAGCTTTTGTCGGCTCACGATTCAAACAACCGCGTTTCGGCGCTTGTCCAAGGCGACAAAACCGTTTATGGGCTTATTGAAGGATATGATGAAGAAAAACAAATGCTTCAATTAACGAAGATTCCGTCCGATGCGAAAGTAAAAAAAGGACAAGCTGTCACAACATCCGGCCTTGGCGGCGTTTTCCCGAAAGGCCTGGTGATTGGAAAGGTATCAGAGCTTGTTCCGGATGAATTTGGTTTAACACAGACAGCACTTGTCAAACCGGCCGCAAGCTTTTATGATTTGGAACACGTTATGGTGTCCAAGCGTAAAATGACAAAAGTACTGCCTGAAGAAGAAGACCGCCAGCAGGTAGTGGTTGAGGAGGAAGGAATGTGAAAAAAGCGCTCCTTCCTCTTTTAATGACCGCCCTGTTTTATAGTGATAGTGTGTTTATGATCTTTTTTTCAGAACAGGCCTTTGACGGGGCCTACATGCCGGTTCCGCGTTTTTTTATCATTGGCCTTTTGTTTATGTCTGTTTTCTTTGACAGGAATACAGCTATAAAATATGGCTTTTTCTTCGGCTTTTTATTTGATATGTTTTATACAGGGCTTCTAGGCGCCTATTTCTTTTTCCTGCCGCTTATCGTTTACATAACATCCATGCTGACGAAATGGCTCCATGGTACGCTGCCTGTTTTTCTCGTTATCGTGTTGTTTGATATTGCCCTGCTTGAATTGGTCATGTACGGATTGAATGTGCTCGTACAGCGGACAACCTTTTCATTTGAGCAGTTCACCTATATGCGGCTTTTGGCAACGTTTGTGTTAAACGCTCTTTTTTACATTCTGTTTGCCATCCCGCTTCGAGGTGCTTTTTTGAAATTGAAAAAAGTGTTCGATTAAGAGAGAAAAAAGGAATATCGGATAGCGCTGTCGAATATTGAGACGTACAGAGGTGGGATACTTTCTATGAAACAAAGTCAAAATGTCGTCATTAAAGGGACGAAAGACGGCCTGACTCTTCAGTTAAGTGATAAATGTTCCTATAGTGAATTAATAGAGGAATTAACCGAAAAATTAGATGCCGTTACAAAAGACGGCGAAAATGCACTCATTACAGTCACGGTTCAAACGGGGAACCGATATTTGACTGAAGAAGAAAAAGAAGAACTGCGTCAGCTGATCAGGCAGCGCCGTCATCTAGTTGTCGAAGACATCAGGTCCAACGTGCTGACAATTGACGAAGCTATACAATGGAAAGAAGAAAATGAAATTGTTTCATATACAGGCCGTATCCGTTCCGGTCAGGTGCTGGAAGTGCCAGGAGATTTACTGCTGATTGGGGATGTAAATCCTGGCGGTGCTGTGATGGCAGGAGGAAGCATTTTTATCATGGGGGCGCTAAAAGGCATGGCGCACGCGGGCTGCTATGGAAATGACAATGCGGTGATTGCCGCCGGAAAAATGATGCCGTCCCAGCTGCGGATCAGCAGTCATTTAACCCGTTCACCAGACCGATATGATGAAGAAGATATTACAGAGTCGGAATGCGCGTTTATTAATGAAGCACAACAATTGGTGATTGATCGGCTGCAGGTATTGAAATATTTGCGTCCTGATTTATCGACGTTTAAAGGGGGCTTTTAAGTGGGGGAAGCAATTGTCATTACTTCTGGAAAAGGCGGAGTCGGCAAAACAACAACGACCGCAAATCTCGGTACAGCGCTTGCGCTGCAGGAGAAAAAAGTATGTCTCGTTGACACAGATATCGGTCTTCGTAACCTGGATGTAGTCATGGGACTTGAAAATCGGATTATTTATGACCTTGTTGATGTAGTGGAGGAGCGGTGCAAAACGCATCAGGCTCTTGTAAAGGACAAGCGTTTTAATGATCTCCTCTATTTGCTGCCGGCTGCCCAAACGACCGATAAGTCTGCTGTTACACCTGAGCAAATGAAAAAATTGGTCGATGAATTAAAACAAGATTATGATTATATTTTGATTGACTGCCCCGCTGGAATAGAGCAGGGATATAAAAATGCTGTAGCTGGCGCAGACCGCGCCATTGTCGTGACTACACCGGAAAAATCATCCGTCCGGGATGCAGACCGTGTAATTGGTCTTTTGGAAAAAGAAGAAGGCATGGCACCGCCAAAGCTTGTGGTGAACCGGATCCGCAATCATATGGTCAAAGAAGGTGACATGCTGGATGTGGATGAAGTAGCTGCTCATTTGTCGATTGAGCTGATCGGGATTGTAGCTGATGATGATGAGGTCATTAAATCGTCTCATAACGGAGAGCCGGTTGCTCATAACCCAAATAACCGTGCTTCAATCGCATATCGGAACATCGCCCGCCGTATACTCGGCGAGTCGGTTCCGCTTCAGCCGCTTGAGCAGGAAAAAGATACGTTCTTCACGAAGCTCAAACGATTTATCGGCATGAGCTGATAAAAAAAGCCGCTTTTTTAAAGCGGCTTTTTTTCTTTGGACGGCATATACATAAGCAGGCGGGAGGGATTCTGATGATCAAGAAAGTCCTCGTTTCTGTTTGCTTATTTGCGGCCGTGTATGTTAATCAGCATACCTCCTTTGTGCAAACCATCTTTACCCGTGACTTTTCGTTTGCCGTTTTTTCGGCCGCATATGAGGAACAGTTCGGTCCTTTATTGCCGGCTATGCATCAAACAAATGACAGGCAGACTTTCGTTGCCAGCACAAACAGCCTGCTCGCCGCGGAACAAAACGGCGTAGTGGTACGGGTTGGCGCTGAAAATATCGTCATTCAGCAGGAAGATGGTTCAGAAATGGAGGTGAAGGGACTGCGTCCTCATTCGTATCGTCTTTTTGAACGCATTAAACAAGGAGAGCCGGTTGGAGCCGCTTCTGGAAAATCCGTTGAATTCATCGAACGAAAAAACGGCCAGGTTCTTTCTTCCAGAAAAGTGAATGTAAATGAATAAGGTCTGCATTCATCCAATCACCTGGCTGTTTGGGGCTGTTGCTGCTGCTACAGGTCTTTTTTTAGAAGGGCTTTGTGTCGCCCTCATTTTGTTTGTCCACGAAATGGGGCATGCTGCTGCTGCTAAAGCAGCAGGCTGGCGCATCATCAAAATGGAGTTTCTGCCATTTGGCGGAAAACTTGAAACAGATGAGCATGCAGGGCGGCCGCTTGTCGAAGAATGGCTCGTTGTCATCTCTGGTCCTTTTATGCATGTCCCCATGCTTGCGGCAAGCACACTTATGCAAAAAGCCGGCTGGATCAGCGCAGATGTGTCGCAATTGCTGTTTCAATTAAATGCTTTTATTTTTTTGTTTAATCTGCTTCCGGTCCTGCCGCTTGACGGGGGAAAAATGGTTCAGCTCCTTTTATGTACACTTCACCCTTACTACAAAGCGTACAAGCAGTCGATCTTTTTTTCATTTGCATCGCTTGCTTTGCTGATGGGGGCAGCTATTGTTCTTCTTCCCTTTTACGTCCAGCTCGTTTTAACGGCTTCCTACGTGGCCGTCCAGCTTCTTGTTATGTGGAAAGAAAAAGAAGTAATGTTTATCCGATTTTTAACGGCCCGCTATTATGAGCCGGTTTCACTGCGCCTGCTTGATCTGCCTGTATTGAAATCAGACCGCCTGCTTTACACGGTCAGAAGGTTTAAACGGAACCGGACGCACACGCTTAATGTGAAAGGCGGCAGGGATATGACAGAAGAGCAATTACTTCAATCCTTTTTTGCGGGAAAAAAATACATCCGGGAAGTTGATGAAAATATAGATTGACACTTCTTTTAAAAGATGATAGAATTCATATGTTATTGTTTGTAGCACCCGTGCTACAACCGCGCACAGCAGGTTTTAAGTATCGATCGATCACCTGTCAAGTGGCGAGTCTGAGTAAACAGGGAGGTGCAGAAATGTACGCAATTATTGAAACAGGCGGCAAGCAGGTTAAAGTTGAAGAAGGTCAAGCAATCTACATCGAAAAATTGAACGCACAAGATGGTGACACTGTCACTTTTGATAAAGTTCTTTTCGTTGGTGGCAACGACGTGAAAGTCGGCAGCCCAGTCGTAGAAGGCGCAACTGTAACGGCGAAGGTTGAAAAGCAAGGACGCGCGAAGAAAATCATCGTTTTCAAATTCAAAGCGAAGAAAAACTACCGCAGAAAGCAAGGACACCGTCAGCCTTACACGAAAGTAGTCATTGAAAAAATCAACGCATAAGGCGATGATGCAATGATCTATGTAGATGTGAACAAAAACGAGGCCGGGCTCATTCAGTCATTTACGATGAAAGGACATGCCGGCTTTGATGAAAGCGGCAAAGATCTTGTATGCGCTGGCGCATCAGCTGTTTCGTTCGGCGCCATTAATGCAGTACAGGCATTGACCGGTATTACACCTCATATTGAACTGGGGGAAGATGGCGGCCTGCTTTACTGCAAGGTGCCGGACGGACTGCCTGAAGACAAGCGCAGCCAGATTCAGCTTCTGCTCGAAGGCATGGTCGTTTCACTGCAGACGATTGAAGAAGGGCACGGACAGTATATTAAGATAAATTTTCTATAGGAGGTGAAATCACATGTTGTTGAAATTGGATCTTCAATTTTTCGCATCCAAAAAAGGGGTAGGTTCTACAAAGAACGGACGTGACTCTGAAGCAAAACGCCTTGGCGCTAAACGTGCTGACGGTCAATTCGTTACAGGTGGTTCAATCCTTTACCGTCAACGCGGCACAAAAATTCACCCAGGTGAAAACGTTGGCCGTGGCGGCGATGATACATTGTTTGCGAAAACAGACGGTATCGTTCGTTTCGAGCGCGTTGGACGCGATCGTAAAAAAGTAAGTGTTTATCCTGCTGCTCAATAATTGGATGAACGAATGGAGGCGTTCTGAAAGTCAACCTTTCGGAGCGCCTCTATTTTTTTGTGTGCAGGCTTTGAGGTTTTCCCGTTCAATTGGGACATTTTTCTGCTATACTAAAAAAGAATGTGTGAACGTTGGAACGAGCGGGGGGTGTGATCAGCCAAGTGGAAAATGAAAAATGGACGTTGTTAAAAACGCTTCGTCATGCGCGTCATGACTGGATGAATGATATACAAATTGTCAAAGGGTATCTTTCTCTTAATAACATTGATGCCGCAGCCCGAGCTACAGATCATATCATTTTAAAGGCTGTACAGGAGTCGAGGCTGTGTAATCTTGGCATGCCGGGGATGGCGGAGCTGTTTATGACGTTTAACTGGTCGCAGCACTTATTCCGGCTTGAATATGAACTGGATGAATCCGTTGCAGCCGGCACGGCGGACGACCAAAAAGCGTGCCGTTTCTTTAATCGGTTATTTTCGCTGCTGGAGCAGCATGTAAAAGAATTTAACGAGCACGAGCTGTTTGTTCATTTATCTGAAAAAGAGGGGTCTCTTGCTGCAGAGATGGAATGGATGGGAGAAGTGGCTAACCGGCCGCTGCTTCTGAAGAAAATAAAGGAATTTGCGCATAGTCTTGAGCTTAAAAGTGCTGTGTGGGAAACGGATTCCGGGGATATACTAATGGAAGTGACATTTTAGGAGGAACAGACAATATGTTTGTAGATCAGGTTAAAATATATGTTAAAGGCGGCGACGGAGGAAACGGAATGGTCGCATTCCGCCGTGAAAAATACGTACCGAACGGCGGCCCGGCCGGCGGCGATGGCGGAAACGGCGCGAATGTAGTGTTTGAAGTGGAAGAAGGACTCCGCACATTAATGGACTTCCGTTACCAGCGCCATTTCAAAGCGCCGCGCGGCGAGCACGGCATGAGCAAAAACATGCACGGCCGTAATTCAAAAGATATGATTATCAAGGTTCCGCCGGGCACAGTCGTAACAGATGATGAAACGGGAGAAGTAATTGCGGATCTGGTAGAACATGGACAGCAGGCCATTATTGCACGCGGCGGCCGCGGCGGCCGTGGAAACAGCCGCTTTGCGACACCGGCTAATCCGGCACCGGAAATCTCTGAAAACGGGGAGCCGGGCATCGAGCGTAATGTTACGTTAGAATTAAAGCTTTTGGCAGATGTAGGACTTGTCGGTTTTCCGAGTGTGGGTAAATCCACTCTTCTTTCAGTTGTAACGGCGGCTAAGCCCAAAATCGCGGCCTACCACTTTACAACGCTCGTTCCAAATCTCGGCATGGTTGAGACCGAAGACGGCCGCAGTTTTGTTATGGCGGATCTGCCAGGATTAATTGAAGGTGCGCATGAAGGAACCGGGCTTGGCCATCAATTCCTGCGTCATATCGAGCGGACGCGCGTCATTGTTCACGTACTTGACATGTCTGCGATGGAAGGCCGTGATCCGTATGAGGATTACGTAACCATTAACAATGAGCTTAAAGAATATAATCTTCGGCTGACAGAGCGTCCGGAAATTATTGTAGCCAATAAAATGGATATGCCGGAAGCAGAAGAAAATTTAAAAGAGTTCAAGGAAAAAGTAGGAGAAGATGCGGTTATTTTCCCAATTTCTGCGCTGACACGCAGCGGGCTGCGCGACTTGCTGTTTGCTATTGCCGATAAAGTGGAAGAGACGCCTGAATTCCCGCTTGAGCACGAGGAAGAAGATTTGTCTGTAAACCGGGTGATGTACCGCCATGACAAGCAGGCCGCTGAGTTTGTGATTACACGCGGTCCGGATGGAGCGTTTGAGCTGACAGGCAGCAAAATTGAAAAATTGTTTAAAATGACGGACTTCTCGCGGGAACCATCCGTTCAACGCTTTGCCCGCCAGCTGCGCTCAATGGGGGTAGATGAAGCGCTGCGTGAACGGGGTGCTGAAAACGGCGACATCGTCCGTCTGCTTGATTACGAATTTGAATTTGTCGATTAAAAGCTGCAGCCGGCGGTTTTGAGGGGGAGCGACATGGGGAAGAAAGAACAGAATGAAAAATTTTATCTTGTCCGCGAAGATGTACTTCCGGAAGCGATGAAAAAAACGCTTGATGCAAAAGAATTAATCGAACGGAAACGAGCAGACTCTGTCTGGGACGCGGTTCAACAAGTGGATTTGAGCCGCAGTGCTTTTTATAAATACCGCGACACGGTGTTTCCGTTTCACACCGTTGTCAAAGAGCGGATCATTACTTTATTTTTTCACCTGGAAGACCGGTCGGGTACCTTATCTGAACTGCTGGCCGTTGTCGCGAGCTGCGGCGGAAACGTGTTGACGATTCACCAGACGATTCCGCTGCAGGGACGCGCAAACGTGACGCTGTCCTTGAATGTGACCGGTATGATTACCGGGCTGGACGAGCTATTATCTCAATTAAAAAAATTGGAATTTGTTGATACAGTAGAAGTGCTCGGTTCGGGCGCATAAGTTGTTTGAAGAGAAGACTGGAGTGAACTGTTTTGAGGAAAATTGCTTTTTTAGGTCCCGCGGCTACATTCACTGATATTGCAGTATCAGAAGCATTCCCGAATGATGGGCGGATTCCATGTGTGACTATCCCGGAATGCATGGACTATGTTATTGAAGGAAAAGCAGATCTGGCTGTTGTACCGATTGAAAACGCCTTAGAAGGTACAGTCAATATGACCATCGATCATTTGTTTCATGAAGCGGATTTAACCATTGTCGGCGAACTAACGGCTCCGATTCAGCAGCACCTGCTTGTTCATCCGGACAACGCCCAAAAATGGACAGAGGCTAAAAGAGTTTTGTCGCATCCGCATGCCATTGCGCAATGCCACAAATTTTTGCACCGTTACTTTTATGGCGTTCCGTCGCAGCAAATGACTTCGACGGCGGCCGCAGCGAAATATGTAAGTGAGCATCCGGAAGAATGCATTGCAGCCATAGCCAATTCACTTTCAGCAAGAGAATATGGCCTGTATACAGCAAAAGCAGATATTCATGATTTTGCGTTTAATCATACTCGTTTTCTTGTTTTATCTAAAACACACGAAGAGTTATCGTTTTCACTTCCTAAAACAGGCGGTAAAACAACCATTGTTGTTACGCTGCCGACAGACCGGCCGGGGACGCTTCATCAAGTATTGGCAACGTTCGCCTGGCGAAATCTGAACCTTGCGAAAATTGAGTCTCGCCCTCTTAAAACAGGTCTGGGCAATTACTTTTTCATTATTGATGTTGCACAGCGCATTGACGATGTGTTAGTGCCGGGCGCTTTCGCTGAGATGGAAGCACTCGGATGCAAGGTGCAGGTGCTCGGAAGTTATTACGGCTATGAAGTAGGACAAGCCGCAGAAAAAGCATAAAAAAGAAGCCTGTTTCAAAACGGGCTTCTTTTTTATTTTATTGAAGCAAAAATCCGGCTTCACGCAAAGCCTGCTCGGCTTCATCAAGCACCGCGGCTTCTTTGGCGGACAATGTATGCAAATGAGCGCCTTCTGTCAGCTCAGACAAGTAAGCCGCACCTGTTTGATTGATTTTATCCAAAAACTGCATTGCTTCTTTTCGATTTGATACCATAATGGACGCGGTTAAATCACCATAAACCGGATGTTCAATTTTAACGTCTTTAACAAGAACACCAAGGTCTACGAGGAGAAGAAGCTCTTCTTTTGTTTGACCGGGCGGATGCGAGCAGGCAACGATCCGTTCCACTTGTCCGCTCTTAGGTGAATCCATATATACATACCCTTGGCTTGTCGCCACAATTGGAATGCCGCGGGCTTTAAGCAGCGTAATATCTCCGACTACAACCTGACGGCTCACTTGTGCCCGTTCGGCCAGCTCACTCCCGGTCAGCGGATTCTGGCTTGATTGAAGCCAGTGCAAAATCTGCTCACGCCGATTTTCGCCGATCAGTTTTCTTTTATCTATCATGATGCAATCCCTCCACCGGTAATCATAGCACAACCGCTTGTTTTGCAACATGAATAAGTGCCTGTCCGAGCTGCCGGACTTCGTCTTCTGTCGTCTCGGAACCAAAGGAAACGCGGAAAAACTGCCGTGCTTCTTCCATGGACATTCCCATCGCAAGTGCTGCTTTCATGCCTGATGCAGAAGAAGCGTCACAAGCACTCCCGGTTGAGATATACATATTCCGGGCATTTAAAGCGAGCATCACCAGCTGCCCTTCCACGCCGGGAATACACATACCAATTACACCCGGGTACTGCTTGCTGTCTGGCCCTTCAATCCACCGAATCGAAGAGTCCTTCAGCTCCTTCTTCAGCAGACGGCGCAGGGAGGAAAGCCTCTCAAGAGATGAATTCGTTTGGGCAGCTTCTGCAAAAGCTGCAACAGCCGGTGTATCCACTGTACCGCCGCGGACGCCTTTTTCATGCGTTAAACCGGGAAACACAGGCTTTAACGCATGAAACGGAGACAGATAAATTGCCCCGCAGCCTTTTGGGCCGCCGACTTTGTGGGCTGAAAAAGTCATGGCGTCGGCGTGAATGGAATGAAGAGGCATTTTGCCAAACGATTGAACACAGTCTGTATGAAAAAAAATCCCTCGCTTCTTTGCCGCTACAGCCAGTTCTTCCACCGGCTGAATCGTACCGATTTCCGGATTAATATGCTGAATGGAAATGAGCCCGGTTTGGGGGGTGAGCGATGCTTTTACCGATTCTGCAGCAACAATTCCTTCCCTGGTCATCGGCAGCTTCGTCACAGAAAACCCTTCTGATTGCAGAACGGACATCGCAGAATGCACAGATGTATGCTCTGCCATAGAGGTGATGATATGTTTTTTTCCGCTGCTTCGCGCTAAAGAGAGAATGGCCAGCAAATTCCCTTCCGTTCCGCTGCCTGTAAAGTAAATCCCCTCTTTTTGCACACCAGCCCGCTCAGCAATAAGAGCCCGGCTTCGTTCAAGCAGGAGGGAAGCGCGTGTTCCTTCATCATGCGGACTGGAACTGTTTCCCCAAAAACGACTTGCTGCTTCTATATATATATCGAGTGCCTCCTTTTTCATTGGGGAGGTGGCTGCATAATCAAAATACATATTATCCCTGCTTTCTGAGCAAAAAATTAAAGCTTGTCTTTCTTTTTATTTTATGTAAAGATAGGTGTCAAGACAACTGTAAAGTGAGGGTGGGCAATGAAAAAAATGCCACAGGCGGTCATTATCGGCTCCGGGATTGCGGCGCTGCAGGCCGCTAGACATTTAGCGCTGCATATGAATGTGATTGTTATCACAAAGACGACGATTCGGCAAAGCAACTCTTACTATGCACAAGGCGGTATTGCAGCCGTTTTGTCTTTATCTGATACAAATGAATCTCACATACAAGATACTCTCGCGGCGGGTGAATACCATCACAATAAAGAAGCCGTCAGAGAGCTGGTTGTAAAAGGAGCACGTGAAGTAAACAGCTTATTAAGGGAAGGGTTTCCGGCCGATCGGCAAGCAGATGGAAGTCTCTCATTCGGTTTAGAAGGAGCACACAGCACAAGCCGGATTATTCATGCGGGCGGCGATGCAACCGGGAAGTGGACAATTGAGCATTTAATCGCACACCTGCCAGAGCAGGTCACGATCCGTGAAGGAGAAATGGCGATTGAACTCATCGTTTATGACGGTATCTGCACGGGTGTTAAAACAAAATCCAGTCAAGGGGATTTGTATCACTATGATGCAGACCATATTGTGCTGGCAACGGGCGGGGCCGGTGCTCTTTATTCGTTTACCTCTAACCAGGAGACGATTACGGGTGACGGGATTGCTTTGGCCTGCCGGGCTGGAGCCGCAGTAACCGATATGGAATTTATGCAATTTCATCCGACTCTTTTATTTATAAATGGCGAAACGAAAGGACTCGTTTCAGAAGCGGTCAGGGGAGCGGGGGCTATACTGGTCGATGAGCAGGGCTGCAAAATAATGAAGGATATACATCCGCTCGAAGATTTAGCACCCCGTCATGTAACAGCTTTTGAGATTTACAAAGCCCGGCAGCAGGGAAGAGATGTTTTTTTGGATATCTCGATGATCGAAGAGTTTGACCGCCGTTTCCCGTCTATTGCCGCGTTATGCCGCCGGCACGGTGTAGACGTTACAAAAGGACGCATCCCTGTTGCACCTGGAAGCCACTTTTTAATGGGCGGCGTAAAAACAGACATATGCGGCCGTACAAGCGTAAAAGGGCTGTATGCGATTGGAGAAACAGCCTGTACAGGTGTGCATGGGGCAAACCGTTTAGCAAGCAATTCTCTTCTTGAAGGCCTTGCCTTCGGAAAACGTTTTGTTGAAGCGGTGCTTCACGACGAAGAAGAGAAAAGAAGCGTTTATGGACCGGAGCCGGTGATGCCGCCTTCCCCTCCGCCGCTTTTACAAAAAGAAGAGCTTCAGGAGGCTATGATGGAGGGAGCCGGTATTATCCGGACAAAGAAAACACTTCAAGAACTCGAAGACTGCTTAAAGCAGGCAGGAACACAAAAAGGGGATATCAGCGGCTGGCCGATCGAGAAAATCGAGCGTTTCTTTATGCATATAACCGCTTATTTGATTGTTTCCGCCGCGTTAAAACGTACTGAGTCACGCGGCGCCCATATTCGGGCTGATTACCCGGAAAAAAATGAGCAATGGGCAAAAACATGGATTACCTTTCAAAATAAATGGCTGTATACAAGGAGTGAAGAACATGAATGGCATGAAACTGGACGATATGCTGAAAGCTTTTTTTATTGAGGATATAGGGGATCGCGACCTGACAGGGGAGAGCATTTTTAGTGAACACGAAGCAGGGACGTTTTCTTTTTGGGCAAAAGAAGCCGGTATTTTTTGCGGAAGAGCTGTGATTGAACGGGGATTCCGGCTTGTAGATGAAACCATTTCAACAAGTGTACTGAAACAGGACGGCGACCAGGTGAAAAAAGGAGAATGCCTTGCAAGAATTACAGGGCCGTATCGATCGCTTTTAGCAGGAGAGCGGGTCATTTTAAATTTGGTTCAGCGAATGAGCGGGATTGCCACAGCTGCGGCGGCCGCGGTAAAAGAAACAGAAGGAACAAGGGCGAGAATATGTGATACAAGAAAAACGGTTCCCGGCCTTCGTATGCTTGAAAAGTATGCAGTTCGGACAGGCGGTGCATTCAATCACCGCAACGGGCTCTATGATGCCATTATGCTGAAAGATAACCATATTGCATTTGCAGGCGGAATTAAGCAGGCTGTTAGAAAAGCGAAGCAGGCATGCGGACACACCATCAAAATTGAAGTGGAAATTGAATCGGAGGAACAGCTCAGAGAAGCTGTACAGGCAGGTGCAGATATTATTATGTTTGATAACTGCACGCCGGAACAGATCAAAGCATGGCTCCCGCTTGTGCCGGCCCATATTGAAACAGAAGCATCAGGAGGCATTGAGCTTGAAACAATCCGTGACTACGCATTAACGGGAATCGGATGGATTTCGCTTGGCGCATTAACACATTCCGTTCAAGCACTTGATATTAGCGCAAGAGTAGAAATGAAAGGAGAGGTTTTGCATGGCATTAACTGAACTGGTTAAAGGGATGCTGCCGGATCAATATCGGCAAATGGCGCAGGAGGATATGGAAGTACGGGTGCGGGAAATTAAAAAGGAAATGGGCAAATCGTTATTTATTCCTGGCCACCATTATCAAAAAGACGAAGTCATTCAATTCGCGGATGCAGTAGGAGATTCTCTTCAACTTGCACAGGTCTCAGCAGCGAACCGTGAAGCAGAACATATTGTGTTTTGTGGTGTTCATTTTATGGCGGAAACAGCCGACATTTTAACAAGTGAAAAACAAACGGTTTACCTGCCTGATATGCGTGCAGGATGCTCCATGGCGGATATGGCTGATATTTACCAGACAGAGCGCGCGTGGACAGCCCTTCAGGCGTTGTTCGGTGACACGATGATTCCCCTGACTTATGTCAATTCAACCGCAGCGATAAAAGCTTTTACCGGACGCAATGGCGGGTCATGTGTTACTTCATCCAATGCAAGGTCAATGGTAGAATGGGCGTTTACGGAAAAGCCGCGTATTTTGTTTTTGCCGGATCAGCACCTTGGGCGCAATACAGCCTTCGACATTGGTGTACCGCTTGAAGAAATGGCGGTCTGGAACCCGATTACCGATACATTGGAATATGAAGGAGATATAGAAAAAGTCCGGGTCATTTTATGGAAGGGACACTGCTCGGTTCACGAAAATTTCACAGTCGCTAATATTGAAGAACTGCGCCGCACACGGCCGGACATGAAGATTATCGTTCATCCAGAATGCCGTAGAGAAGTAGTGGCGCTGGCAGATGATAACGGCTCCACAAAGTATATTATCGATGTGATTGAGCAGGCAGAACCAGGTACAGCCTGGGCTATTGGAACAGAAATGAACCTTGTCAAACGGATTATGGCGCAGCATCCGGACAAAGAAATCATCTCGTTAAATCCAAATATGTGTCCGTGCCTCACCATGAATCGGATTGATCTGCCACACCTGCTTTGGTCACTGGAAACCATTGCAGAAGGAAAGAGCGGAAACGTTATTCAAGTGGATGTACGCACGGCCCAAGAAGCCAAATGGTCGCTTGACCGTATGCTGGCACGAGCATACTGATTTTTTCGCACACCGGCCTACCGGGCGCATACAATATGGGTGAATGATCATTGAGGAGGGACACAATGAAGATCCATATTGTGCAGCGCGGTGATACGCTATGGTCGATTGCCGAGAAACATGGAGTGACGTTTGAAGAAGTACAAAAACTAAATGCCCATTTGGCCAATCCGGATATGATCGTTCCGGGTATGAAAATTAAATTACCCGACACGGCTGCGATAATGGAAAAAAGCCATCCATATGCAAACAATAAGCCATTTGCATACCCACCTTTAATGGAAGAAACAAAAGGAATGGAAGAAGCGAAGGGAATGGAAGAAACAAAAGGGATGGAAGAAGCAAAGGGAATGGAAGAAGACATGAAATCTGAACCTGAACTGACCATGCCGGAAGACTGGATGACAGAGCCGGTACCGGCACCAACGGCAGAACCAGTACCAACACCATCGATGCCGTCTGTGCCGCCGATACAGTCTATGCCATCGATGCCATCTGTACCGCAGATGCCATCCATGCCATCCGCACCGCCACAGCTTGAACACGAGATGATGATGCCTTGTCCGCCAATACCATGTTACTTTGTGCCGGTGCCTTGCCCAGTGCCGTATATGCACCAGCCTTACGGGTTGATGCCAGAGATGGAAGATGAGGAAGAACAAGAGCATCATGACAACATGCATTATCCGGAAATGATGATGCCAAAATGCCCATACTGTCATCGTTGACTGAAAAGACGTGCTCTTTCGCACGTCTTTTTTTGTATGGATGGAAAAAAGTATGTTTTTGTATATTCACATAATTTTCAGATAAAATAGTACGGGAATTGCCCGTTTTTTTCGTGAATCAGTCACAAATAATCAAAATATGAATGTTTTTGAGAAATAATGATTGAAAATGATTGTTTTTGTATGAAAGCGGTTATATAATGAGAGTAACAAAAACAAAGGAGGGATGCAGCCAGTGCTGACAGAAGAACGCCACGCCACGATTTTAAATCTTTTAAAAGAAAAAGAAGTGGTTAAGATTCAAGAACTAACGGAAGCAACAGGGGCGTCAGAATCTACCATCCGCCGCGATTTGACGGATCTGGAAGAATCAGGACTCCTTAGGCGGGTTCACGGCGGCGCTGCAAAAGTATCCAGGAAACGTATTGAACCATCGATGGGTGAAAAAAGTAATCGTTTCTCAGAAGAAAAGCGTGCGGCCGGACGCCTGGCTGCATCCCTTATTGAAGACAATGACTGCGTGTTTATTGATGCGGGAACAACAACACTTGCTCTTATTCCATATATTCAAGCGAAAAACATTGTCGCCGTCACGAGCGGTTTTGATCATTTGCGTCTCTTAGCTGCACAGGGAATTGAAGCGTACGGAACCGGCGGCCGGTTAAAGAAGTCTACGGAAGCTTTAACGGGAACTGGAGCGGTGCACGGCCTTCAGCAATATTGGTTTGACAAAGCATTTCTTGGTGTAAACGGGATTCATTTAAAAGCAGGGTATACTACACCGGATCCGGAAGAAGCAGCTGTGAAAACAGAGGCAATAAAGCGTGCACAGCAGCCGTTTATTTTAGCGGATGCGTCGAAGTTTCAGGAAAGCACGTTTGCTCATATTGCTAATCTTGAAGACGCAGTCATTATTACGGGCAAAATCCCGGAGAAAACAAGACGGATGTTCGAGAAAGTAACGGACATCAAGGAGGCACTATCATGATTTACACATGCACACTAAACCCGGCCATTGATTACGTGATACGGGTCGATCAATTTCAAGCAGGCGGATTAAACCGCTCTGAAAGCGCCGATATGTATGCCGGAGGAAAAGGAATTAACGTATCGCGTGTTTTAAAGCGCCTTGAAAGCGACACGTGCGCGATTGGCTTTGCAGGAGGATTTACAGGAGAGTTTATCAAAAGCGAACTGGATCGCGAAGGGGTAGCTCACCGCTTTACACCTGTTGAAGGCGCCACGCGTATTAATGTAAAGCTGAAATCAAACAGCGAAACAGAAATCAATGGTCCATCACCTCTTATTTCAGACGAGAATGCAAAGCAGCTGGTTCAGCTAACGAGTGAATTAACGGATCGGGACTGGCTTCACATCGGCGGAAGTGTACCGTCTTCACTGCCAGCAGACTATGCAGGAACATTAATTGATGCGGCAAGAGCAAAAGGGGCACGGGTTGTCGTGGATACGAGCGGCGCAGCTCTGAAAGCACTTCTTCCATACAAGCCGTTTTTCGTAAAGCCGAATCATCATGAGCTCGGTGAATTGTTCGATACAAAAGTAGAAACAAAAGAACAAGCCGCTTCTATTGCGAAAAAACTTGTAGATGAAGGCGCCCAAAACGTGATCGTTTCTATGGGTGGCGACGGTGCTGTTCTTGTTCATAAAGAAGGCGTTTATTTCGCTTCTTCACCAAAAGGCACAGTGAAAAACACAGTCGGATCCGGTGACTCCATGGTAGCTGCTTTCATGGCTAAAATCGATGCGGGTTTAGCGCCCCATGAAGCGTTCCGCTGGGCGGTTGCTGCAGGAAGCGCAACAGCGTTTTCCGATGATCTGTGCACAAAAGAAGAAGTAGAAGACGTGTACAGCCGTGTGACGATTGTAAAATCAGAGCAGGAGGGATTAGTATGAAAATCACAGACTTGCTGAAAAAAGACACAGTCATCATGGACTTGTCTGCAACGGATAAAGCGTCTGTTATTGATGAATTGGTTGCGAAACTAGATCAAGCCGGCCGTTTAAACGACCGTGCTGCTTATAAAGAAGCTATTTTAGCCCGTGAAGCACAAAGCACAACAGGTGTTGGAGAAGGCATTGCGATTCCACATGCGAAAACAGCAGCTGTTAAAACACCGGCTGTAGCATTTGGCCGTGCGAAAAATGGAATTGATTATGAATCATTAGATGGACAGCCAGCTACACTTTTCTTCATGATCGCGGCTCCAGATGGCGCAAACGAAGCGCACTTAGAAACACTTTCAAGCTTATCCGGCTTTTTAATGGATCCTGGCTTCCGGGATGAGCTAATGAATGCTAAAAATGAAGACGAAATTATTCAAGCGTTTGACCTGCGTGAAAATGTAGAAGAAAAAGAAGAAACAACTGCTCCTGCTGAGGCGGATGCACCGCTTGTACTGGCGGTAACAGCCTGCCCGACAGGGATTGCGCATACGTATATGGCAGCAGACTCACTGAAAGCAAAAGCGAAAGAAAAAGGCTTAAACTTTAAAGTGGAAACAAACGGTTCAAGCGGCGTGAAAAACGCGCTTACAGCCGATGAAATTGCGAAAGCGTCAGCCATTATCGTCGCAGCGGACAAGCAGGTAGAAATGGAGCGCTTTAAAGGCAAGCATGTGATTCAAGTGCCAGTGGCACAAGGGATTCGCAACCCGGATGGACTGCTTGACCGTGCCGTAAAGCAGGATGCACCTGTATTCCAGGGCGGCGGTGGTGCTACAGCGTCTTCATCGAAAAGCGATTCTTCAGCTGGCAACGCATTCTACAAGCACTTAATGAGCGGTGTATCCGCCATGCTTCCACTTGTAGTCGGCGGCGGTATTTTAATCGCGATTTCATTCTTCTTTGGTATTAATGCAGTAAATCCTGATGATCCAACATACAATCCGTTTGCAAAAGCATTAATGGATATCGGCGGCGGCAGTGCGTTTGCTCTTATGATTCCGATTCTTGCTGGATTCATTGCGATGAGTATTGCGGATCGTCCTGGCCTTGCTCCTGGTTTAGTTGGTGGTATGCTGGCTGCAAATGGCGGCTCCGGTTTCCTTGGTGGTTTAATCGCCGGTTTCCTTGCTGGTTATGCAGTTGTATTGTTGAAAAAAGTCTTTGCTGGCCTTCCTCAGGCATTAGATGGAATTAAGCCAGTTCTGTTGTACCCGCTATTCGGTATCTTTATTACCGGTATGGCAATGGTTTATGTGATTAATGGTCCTGTAAGTGCCCTGAACCAATGGCTTGTAGATGCCCTTGGCGGCATGGGAACAAGCAACCTCGTTCTTCTTGGTGTGATTCTTGGCGGTATGATGGCTGTTGATATGGGTGGTCCGATTAACAAAGCCGCTTTCACATTCGGTATTGCCATGATTGATGCCGGCAACTTTGCACCGCACGCAGCGGTTATGGCAGGTGGTATGGTTCCGCCGCTTGGTATCGCGCTTGCGACAACATTCTTTAAAAATCGTTTTACTGTACAAGAACGCGATGCGGGTAAAACAAATTACATTATGGGTCTTTCTTTTATCACGGAAGGAGCGATTCCGTTCGCTGCAAAAGATCCGGCACGCGTCATTCCAGCGGCAGTAGCTGGTTCAGCAGTAGCCGGTGCGCTGACAATGATTTTTGGCGTTAAATTGCCTGCACCGCACGGCGGAATCTTCGTTTTCCCTGTTGTACAAGGCAACCCGCTTCTTTACCTGGTAGCAGTCCTGGTAGGCGCAGCTGTAACAGCTCTCCTTCTTGCTGTTTTGAAAAAGCCAGTTAAATAAGAAACTAGGGCGGTTCAACCGAGGTTGAACCGCCTTTTTCTATGGAAAAAAGCCTGGGAAACGGATAGTATTAAAAGAAAAGAGAAACGGAGAGATAAAATGGGAAACTTGCATGAAAAAAAAATTGCCATTACTGGCTCACGGAAAATGGCAGAAATGAGCATGATGGTTCAAAAAAAAGGCGGCACGGCTTACGAACGGCCACTTCAGGAAACAATAAAATGTAAGCCGGAGGATATGCAGGGAATTCTTGAAGCTGTAATCGCAAGCGGAACAGATTGGAGTGTTTTCACAACGGGTGTCGGAACAGCGGCTCTTTTTGAAGCAGCTGCCTCGCTTGGCCTGAGCGAGCCGCTTCAAAAAGCGGTAGCGACTTCCCGAATTGCAACGCGCGGCTACAAAACTGTGCAGGAGTTAAAAAAACATGGGTTAGCTCCGGAAATTATTGATGGTGACGGCACAAACGCCGGCCTGCTTGGGGCGCTTGAAGGAGTGGATTTAGCTGGACAGCGCGTGTTCTTGCAGCTTCATGGAGAGCGGGTGCCGGCTCTTGAGCAGGGGTTTGCAGAAAAAGGAGCAGATTTAACATGCATTATGCCGTACGAAACGACGGTTCCATATCCTGAAGTAGTTACGAAACTGGTCCATGAAATCATTGACGGTGACATCGATGCTGTTTTATTTACGGCGACGCCGCAAGTGCGTGTTTTATTTAAAGAAGCGGAAAAACAGGGGCTGGCCGGGCAGCTGGCGCAGGCTTTTAATGAAAAAGCGGTTGCTGGCTCGATTGGCAGGGTTACAACTGGAACGCTAAGCGAATATGGCGTCACCCGGGTGGTAGCACCGGAACATGAGCGAATGGGAGCACTTGTTGTAGCAGTTGATGAGTTTTTTAAAGGTGACTGAATATTCAGGGAACAAATGTTTCTTTTTTAGCGCTGATATGATATGATACAATGAACAAGCGTATAAAGGAGACAGGAATTTGTACGAGTATATTAAAGGATTTATTACATTTGTAGGGCCTGAGTATATTGTTGTTGAAAACAATGGCATCGGCTACCGGGTGCTTACACCGAACCCGTTTGCTTTTTCAAAACATGAGCAGCAGGAAAAAACGGTTTATTTGTACCAGCATGTTCGTGAGGATGCTCATATTCTGTTTGGATTTGCAACGATGGAAGAAAAAAGGCTGTTTGAAAAGCTGATTAGTGTGTCCGGCATTGGTCCAAAAGGAGCACTGGCGGTTCTGGCTTCTGGAACACCATCACATGTTGTCAGTGCAATCGAACGCGAAGATGAGCCCTATTTGGTGAAATTCCCGGGGATCGGCAAAAAAACGGCGCGCCAAATGATTTTAGATTTAAAAGGAAAACTGGATCACGTGGTATCGGATTCTTTAACCGGTTTATTTGCTCCAAAACAGCCGGAACCTGCTTCATCGGGGAATGCTGCGCTTGATGAAGCGCTGCTTGCGCTTGAGGCGCTGGGCTATTCAGCGCGGGAAATCAAGCGCATTACGGGCCGGCTCGAGAAAGAAGCAGCTACGTCTACTGATGAGTACATTCGAAAAGGACTGCAGCTGCTGCTTGGATAAGAAGGAGGGACTGGATTGGAAGATCAGCGGGTATTATCAGGCGGAGCCGGAGCAGAAGAACGATTTGAAGAGCAGTCGCTCCGGCCGCAAACGTTACGTCAATATATTGGACAGGAACAAGTTAAACAAAACTTGTCTATTTTTATTGAAGCAGCATTGAAACGGGAAGAAACACTGGATCACGTGCTTCTGTATGGGCCTCCCGGACTTGGCAAAACAACGATGGCAGCGGTCATTGCCAATGAAATGGGGTCCGGATTCCGGACAACATCCGGTCCGGCCATTGAACGTCCAGGAGACTTGGCCGCAGTATTAACAGCCCTCGCCCCGGGCGATGTGCTGTTTATCGATGAGATTCACCGGCTGCCACGCTCGATTGAAGAAGTCCTTTATCCGGCAATGGAAGACTTCTGTCTTGATATTGTAATTGGAAAAGGGCCGGAAGCAAGGTCAGTGCGGCTTGACCTGCCTCCGTTTACGCTTATTGGCGCAACCACAAGGGCCGGGGCACTTTCTGCGCCGCTTCGCGACCGGTTTGGCGTTCACTCCCGGTTAGAGTACTATACGCCTGATCAGCTCAAGGAAGTAGTCATGCGGACGGCAGATATACTTGGCACTTCAATTGATGCAGAAGGAGCCGGTGAGCTGGCGCGCCGCTCACGCGGTACACCCCGTATTGCCAATCGATTATTAAAAAGGGTGCGCGATTATGCGGAAGTCCGTGGAGAAGGGCACATTACGATCGAAAAAGCGAACGAAGCGCTTGAGCTTCTGCAGGTCGACCGCCTTGGCCTTGATCATATTGACCATAAATTGCTTAACACGATATTAAGCCGTTTTAAAGGCGGTCCGGTAGGGCTTGATACTCTGGCTGCCAGCATTGGTGAAGAATCTGCTACAATAGAAGATGTATATGAACCTTATTTATTGCAAATTGGTTTTCTGCAGCGGACGCCGCGTGGAAGAATCGCCCTGCCGGCGGCTTACGAGCATTTTGGAATGGAGATGCCTGCATTATGACAGGTATGGGCAAAATGCTGATGGCAGCCGGGGCCGTTTTATTCCTCATTGGGCTTCTTGTCCAATTTGGAAAGCTCGGCCGGCTGCCGGGCGATATTGTGATTAAAAAAGAAAACGCAACCTTTTATTTTCCGATTGTAACATCGATCGTGGCAAGCATTGTGCTGTCGCTTCTTTTTTATGTAATTGGAAAATGGAGATAAATTAGAGGTGTAAGAAATGAAAGTAGAAGATTTTGATTTTGAGCTTCCTGAAGAGTTAATTGCACAGACACCGCTGAAAGAGCGGGCTAAGAGTCGTTTGATGGTGCTCGATAAGGGCACGGGAAGCGTCACTCATGAAACGTTCCAAAATGTCACAAACTATTTACAGCCGGGCGACTTACTTGTGTTAAATGACACAAAAGTGCTGCCGGCTCGTCTGCATGGCGTCAAAGAAGAAACAGGCGCTAATATCGAAGTGCTTCTTTTGAAGCAGGATGAAACGGATGTATGGGAAACGTTGGTGAAGCCGGCCAAGCGTATTAAAGAAGGCAGTGTCATCTTATTCGGAGATGGTAAACTGAAAGCGGTCTGTGTAGGAGAAAAAGAGCAGGGCGGACGGATGCTTCGCTTTGAATACGAAGGAATCTTTTATGAAGTGCTTGACGAGCTTGGTGAAATGCCGCTCCCTCCGTATATTAAAGAACAGCTTGAAGAACGGGACCGCTATCAGACCGTATATGCAAAAGAGCGCGGCTCTGCAGCTGCACCGACGGCGGGTCTTCATTTTACTGAGCCGCTTTTAGCCGAGTTAAAAGAAAAAGGCGTGCGAATCGAGTTTATTACGCTCCATGTCGGTCTTGGGACATTCCGACCGGTTTCGGTTGATTCAATCGAAGACCATGACATGCATGCGGAGTACTATACCATTTCTGCCGAAACGGAAGAAGCGATTCGCGAAACAAAACGAGCAGGCGGCCGGGTTATTGCGGTCGGAACAACTTCGGTTCGTACGCTTGAAACGGCTGCGCGCGAACACGGTGAAGTGAAACAATCAAGCGGCTGGACCGATATTTTTATTTATCCGGGATTTGAATTCCGGGCGATTGACGGCATGATTACGAATTTTCACCTGCCAAAGTCTACGCTCATTATGTTAATCAGTGCCCTGGCCGGACAGCAGCGTGTCCTCGCAGCTTATGAAGAAGCCGTAAAGGAAAAATACCGCTTTTTCAGTTTTGGAGATGCGATGCTTATTATCGATGTGAAAGGTGACAAAACGAATGACAGCCATTAAATATGAACACATTAAAACATGTAAACAAACAGGAGCGCGTCTTGGCCGTGTACATACGCCGCATGGCAGCTTCGAGACGCCGGTTTTTATGCCGGTTGGAACGCTTGCCACGGTTAAAACAATGGCGCCGGAAGATATTAAGGCGATGGGCGCGAACATTTTGCTCAGCAATACGTACCACCTGTGGCTCCGCCCTGGGCATGATATTGTGAAGGAGGCAGGAGGCCTCCATAAATTCATGAATTGGGATGGCGCTATTTTAACGGATTCTGGTGGGTTCCAGGTATTTTCGTTAAGTGAATTCCGGAAAATCGAAGAAGAAGGCGTTCATTTCCGTAATCACATTAATGGCGACAAATTGTTTTTATCTCCAGAAAAAGCGATGGAGATTCAAAATGCGCTCGGCTCTGATATTATGATGGCATTTGACGAGTGCCCGCCGTATCCGGCAGAGTATGAATATATGAAAAAATCTGTAGAGCGCACATCCCGCTGGGCGGAACGCTGCCTTACTGCACACCAACGGCCGCAGGATCAGGGGCTGTTTGGTATTGTACAGGGCGGTGAGTATGAAGATCTTCGTAAACAAAGCGCTCGTGATCTCGTGTCGCTTGACTTCCCGGGTTATGCCATTGGCGGCTTATCGGTCGGCGAGCCAAAAGATGTCATGAATCGTGTACTTGAGTTTACGACGCCTCATTTGCCGGCAGACAAGCCGCGCTATTTAATGGGGGTAGGATCGCCAGACTCGTTAATTGATGGAGCGATACGCGGAATCGACATGTTCGACTGCGTACTGCCGACACGCATTGCCCGCAACGGCACCTTGATGACAAGTGAAGGAAGACTTGTTGTGAAAAACGCCAAGTATGCCCGTGATTTTGGGCCGCTTGATCCAAATTGCAGCTGCTATGCATGTAAAAATTATTCTCGTGCGTATGTCCGCCACTTGCTTCACTGTAATGAAACATTTGGAATTAGACTTACGACTTACCATAACCTACATTTTCTGATAAAATTAATGGAAAACGTACGTCAAGCGATCCGAGAGGACCGGCTTGGTGATTTCCGCGAGGAGTTCTTTGAGCAATACGGGTTCAATCGTCCGGATGCAAAAAACTTTTGACGTTGTTTGTTTTTTGGAAAGGAGTGAAGAATACGAATGGAAGCATTAGCTCAGTTTCTCCCTTTGATTATTATGTTTGCACTGTTTTATTTCCTATTGATCCGCCCGCAGCGAAAGCGTCAGCGCACGGTGATGGAAATGCAGAACAATTTGCAAAAAGGAGACAAGATCGTTACAATTGGCGGTCTTCACGGTATGATTGAATCAACCGACGAAACAACGATCACCATTGTAGTCGGCGATGGTACACGTTTAACATTTGACCGCTCTGCGGTACGTGATGTAGTAAACAAAACGAATGCCTAACATGCAAAAGCCCGGATAAGAATCCGGGCTTTTTTTATGTGCGCCAAAAAAGTAGCGTGGACAAGTCGTCTTTTTTAAAGATACCAAGTACAACAGCACCAGCCACATAAACGAGCAGGCAGCCGGCCATTCCACCTCCTACATAAAGGAAGGTACTCTCTTTAAGAAAGGGAAGAAACGCCTGGGCGCTGAAAAAGGTAAAGAGAAGCAGCAAACCAATTTTTGCGTATAAGCCATATTGAAGGGAAAACGGTACGGCTTTTAGCATAGACGCTGTGTGAAGAAGTGTAACAATCACGATGCCGGCCGCTATGGCAATAGCTGTTCCGCGAATACCAAACACAGGCTGGCTTGATAAAAGAAAGATGACGAGAAGTTTTACCACAGCACCATAAAAGCTGTTCAGCATGGCAGCACGTGACAAGTTAAGTGCTTGAAGAACAGCCTGGAGCGGTCCCTGGCAGTAATAAAGAAGAAAAAAGGGTGCCATAACCTGAATTAAATCGGCTCCTTTTTGGGTATGATACATCACCAGCATAAAAGGCTCTGCAAACAAAAACAGAATAATCGTAGCGAATCCGCCTGAAAACAAGCAAAAGCGGATAGATTCATTTACCCGCCAGGCAACGTTGCTGAATCTTTTTTTACTGAAAGACTCGCTAATATCCGGAACGAGTGAAGAGGAAAGAGCAACCGTTAAAAAAGACGGCAGGAACATGAGCGGCAGCGCGTAACCTGTCAACACCCCGTATTCTTTCATCGCTTCATTCGAAGCAAGCCCTGCAATGGCCAGGCTCTTCACGACGACAATCGGTTCTAAAAACCAGGCGCCCGACCCAATCAGCCGGCTTCCAACAGCAGGAAGAGCCGTTTCCGCCAATTCGCCAAAAAGAGGCCGGCTTGTCCGCCTGCCGGGATACTTCCGGACTTTCCGCCACTCCGAACGAAAGGAGCCGAGAAGATAAAGGAGGGAAATCAGCTCTCCAGCTGAAGCAGCTGCCATGGCACCTGCTGCAGCATACTCGATTCCATAAGGCAGAAGAAGCCTCCCTGATACGATAATCAAGCCAATTCGGACGATCTGCTCAATCAGCTGTGAGAGAGCAGCTGGCTTCATATTCATCTTTCCTTGAAAATAGCCGCGCACAATAGATGAAATGGCGATAATTGGAATTGACGGTGCTATGGCATAAAGCGGCAGGACTGCCCGTTTATCATGAAATAAGTTTTCAGCAAGATAGGGTGCCAGCAAACAAAATAAAGGTGTTAAAACGGCTGCCAGTGAAAGGGTAATAAAAAGCGATGTGCAGAAAATATGCTTTCGCTGTGCATCATTTTCTGCAGCGGCAACGCTTCGTGTAACAGCCACCGGCAGTCCGAACTGAACGGCTGTAATTGTTAATATAAAAGCTGGAAATACAGCCATATACAAGCCGACGCCTTCTTCGCCAATTAACCGGGCAATGACCATCCGGTTGACGAAGCCAAGGATTTTTACAAGGAAAATAGCGCCTGCAAGCCACATCGTTCCTTTTATAAATGATGACAATCTGCCACCGCCTTTTCTAAGAAAGTAATTGTGAGGAAAGTATTGTATAATGAGATATATGTACAAAGGTGGACGAGCATGACAGGGGGCATTCATGATGGGAAATCATCCGTACGATGTGTATTACGACAAGCTGCTGCCGGCACTAATCAGCAAAGTTGAAGAGTTTCGGCTGCTTCACTATGAAACTGCAGAAACGGATATGCTATGGCGGTTTTTGAAAGAAAAAAGGTGGAAATCAATGGACACAGAGCGTTCGATTTCCCGTTTAGTAGGAGATATCTTATCGGTGAAGCCGGGGGAATATATGAATTACACGCAGCTGACGGCCTTTAAAGCGCCGGAATGGAGTGAACCGCTGTCTGATGAGGAAATAGCTGCTTTGTTTGTTCCGCCTAAAGAAAGGGAGTAAATTGACAGCCTGTTTGTTCTCATTCATAATGTAGAGGGCTGAGGGATTCTGGTATTCGTTACCGGAATTTTTTTTATCAACTGGTTTTTATATATCATAAGGAGTGGGAATGTAGAATGGTAAAACGGAGCCGGATCGTTGCTTTTTTGCTCGTGGTCCTCGTTTTGTTAGGAGCGATGAGTACCACGGCAAAAAACATCGTCCAGGATATTAAGCTGGGGCTTGATTTGCAAGGTGGTTTTGAAGTGCTGTATGAAGTACAGCCTGCAAAAGAAGGACAGAAAATAACGGAAAGTGTAGTAGCGGATACCGCTGAAGCGCTGGATAAGCGAATTAACGCTCTCGGTGTCAGCGAGCCAAGCATTCAAGTGGAGGAAGGCAATCGGATTCGTGTGCAGCTGGCTGGTATAGAGGATCAGGAGCAGGCACGAAGCATGCTGTCTACACAGGCAAATTTATCTTTTCGCGATGTAAACGACAAGTTGATGATGGATGGAAGCGATCTTGTCGAAGGTGGAGCTGAACAGTCCTTTACGGAAACAGGACAGCCCAACGTTGCTGTTAAGTTAAAAGATAAGGATAAATTCAAAGAAGTAACAGAAAAAATTGTTTCCATGACACCAAACAATCAGCTGGTCATCTGGCTTGATTTTGAAGAAGGCAAAGATTCCTTTGCCAAGGAAGTTCAAAAAGAAAATCCGAAGTTTTTGTCGGCCCCAAATGTTGACGAGGTATTCAATACAACAGAAGTCACCATTCAAGGGGATTTTACAGTAGAAGAAGCACAGGAACTTGCAGCACTGCTGGATGCGGGGGCTCTTCCGGTCAAACTGAAAGAAATATATTCAACGTCCGTTGGGGCACAGTTTGGTGAACAAGCACTCAATGAAACGATTCTTGCTGGTATTGTTGGTATCGGGATCATCTTCTTATTTATGATTCTATATTACCGCTTGCCGGGATTCGTAGCAGTCATTACACTGGTAGCCTTTCTTTACTTAACACTGCTTATTTTTGATTTGCTCGGTGCAGTCATGACGCTGCCGGGTATCGCGGCTCTTATACTTGGGGTTGGGATGGCAGTAGATGCGAACATCATTACCGCAGAGCGGATCAAGGAAGAAATTAAGATCGGCCGGCCGATCAAAGCCGCTTTCAAGACAGGAAGCAGCAATGCCTTTCTGACCGTCGTTGACGCAAACTTAACGACACTGCTGGCAGGCGGCGTTTTATTTTACTTTGGGACAAGCTCTGTAAAAGGCTTTGCGACAACTTTGATTATCAGTATTCTTGTCAGCTTTATTACCGCTATCTGGGGTGCAAGGGTGCTGATGAGCATTCTTGTAAAAAGCAACTGGCTAAATAATAAGCCGGGCTGGTTTGGCGTGAAAAAAGCAGATATTCATCCGATCAGTGAAGGATATGATGCACTGGATCTGCCAACTAAATTTGACAAGCTGGATTTTGTTAAACCGCATAAAAAGCTGTTTGCACTGTCGGCTGTTGCGATTATTGCCGGCATGATTGTACTGGCTGTGTTCCGTTTAAACCTGGGTATTGATTTCTCCAGCGGTTCCCGGATGGAATTGCTGTCTGAGAAACCGTTAACCGAGGAGGCGGTTGAAGCAGAGCTCGACAAGCTTGGCCATGACGTAAATGTAACGCTTGGCGGGGACAATCAAACCATTGCGTCTGCCCGGTTTGATGAAGCGCTGGCGCAGCAGGAAATTGCTAAAGTCAAAGCAGGCATGAATGAAAAATTTGGATCTGAGCCAAATATCAGCACCGTTTCGCCGGTCGTTGGAAAAGAGCTGGCGAAAAATGCAATGAAGGCACTTGCCATTGCCACAATAGGAATTATTTTGTATGTGGCGTTCCGCTTTGAATTCTATATGGGCCTTGCTGCCGTTTTAGCACTTTTGCATGACGTATTCTTCATCATTGCGTTTTTCAGTTTAACGCGCCTTGAAGTCGATATTACTTTTATCGCGGCTGTATTGACGATTGTCGGATATTCGATTAACGATACGATCGTTACATTTGACCGGATTCGCGAAAATATGACGAAAGCAAAGAAAATCACGGCACCGGAGCAGCTGGACGTTATTGTCAATAAAAGTATCCGGCAGACGCTGGCCCGTTCTATCAATACAGTTTTGACTGTCGTCATTGCTGTTATCGCACTGATTGTGCTTGGAAGCCCGTCGATCTTAAACTTCTCTATTGCACTTTTGGTTGGCTTGATTGGTGGAGCATACTCGTCTATCTTTATTGCTTCCCAGCTATGGCTGATTTGGAAAAAGAAAGAATTAAAGAAAAAAGGCAAGTTAATTACGTACAAAGAAAAAGCAGCAAACAAAGACGAATTACAAGTATAAATGCAAAAAACCTGCAGACGCATCAGCCTGCAGGTTTTTTCTGTTAGTATAGATGGCTTGTTTCAGTTCTTAAGCGTTTTGCTTCAAAAAAGAACATTTGGATAAATTTTTTCATATTCACTTTAACGGGAGCAGAAGCGGCGTTTGGATCTTTTTGCAGTTCCATCATTTTTTGGCGGACGGTCATAAAGTCAAAAAACTTGGCCGCATAGAACTCAAATTTAGGATTGGCATAATCAGTCAGCCCGAGTGAAGCAAAATGGACGATAGAGTGAATAATAGCCCGGCGAACCCGCTGCTCCGAAGCTTTTATTTCCCTGTTAACCGCCTGGGCGGGAGCAGATTCACCCAGTCTTTTTTGAATTGTCTTTTCAAAAATGGTTTTTAAAGAAGGGAAGTTTTGATCGAAGGCTGCTTCCTCGTCTGAAAATAAAAAAGAAAGAATATCAAGCAAATCCTTCGCACCGTTATGGCCGACAATCCCCAGTTCAGCCAGCAGGTACTCTCCTGTATCGATTAAGCTCGTTTCGCTTTGTACGGTGCGTTTGTCCGCTTCTTCGGGCGGCAGCAGGCTGTTTAAGGATGTTTTAATCGTCTGGATTGACTTTTCAAGCTGAATCCGCTCTTTTACTTTTCGAATAACGGTAATGATTTCAATTCGGTTGATCGGTTTCATAACGTAGTATTCTACACCAAGGGCGTATGCTTCACCGATCAGTTCCTTCGTTTCCACTTGTGAAATCATAATCACTTTGCCATTGTACCCTGCCAGGTCGCGGATCGTTTCCAGGCCGTCTTTGATCGGCATCAGCAAATCAATAAAAAGGATATCAATTTTTTGCATGCTCAAAAACGCGCCGGTTAATCCATCGCCATCTGCTTGTTCTCCGGCTACTTCTCCCAAATCCTCATCTTCAATAATTTTCGTCAGCGTAAGACGAATTGCATCATCATCATCTACAAGAAAAAAACGCATATGTAATCAACCTTTCTGCATAAACGCCTGAACCGGAATGTTAATTTGAAACAAAACACTGCCCTGTTCATTTTTTAATTCAATGCTGCCATGAAAGCCATTCACGATCTCTTTTACATGGGCAAGCCCAATGCCTGTTGAAGGGTTTCCTTGCTCATCATACTTTGTGGTAAAGCCCGGCTCGAAAATTACCTTCTGATATTTGTCGGAAATAGGAAGACCGCTATTGCGCACCTGAAGCTCAATGTGCTCCTGCTCTGATAAAAGCTTGATCTGGACAAACCCTTCCTTCGGTATGGCCTCGACGGCATTTGAAACCAAATTATTGAGAAGGGATAGGAACGTATAAGCATGATATGGAGGATGCTTCCCCGATACTGTAGATAAAAAGGTCACCTTCTTTTTTAAGGCAACAGCATACTTTTCATTGATCTGGACTGTTAGTTGAAGAAGTTCCTCAGCACTCATGAAGTCTTTCGGGCTTTCGTTTGTAATCACATTGGAAAGCCCGGCATAAATCCGCTGATTATCTTTTTTAATATCGTGAATTTTACCTGCCAGCTTCAATGCCTCCTGGCTTCCCGGATGATCTTCCTGTTTTAGAGAGCGATAGAGATGATAGGATTCTTTTGTCGCTTCTTCTGCATCAGTGAGGGTTTTTTTTAAATAAACGGTTTCTTCGTATAAGCTGGAAATAAGCATGAGCATATACTCATTTCGCTCCGTGATATGCTTTTCTCTTGTATACGCTTCATTTAGTTTCAGCATGTTCAGCAAACTAACAACGATAAAACTGCGTGCAAGTGCAATAAAAACAATTTCTTTTATGTCGTCGAAAGAAAGAGAAATTTCAAACAGCAGATAATCAACAAACAGCTCGATAGAATTAGAAGCCAGGTCAATTCCAAGCATGGCAAATCCGACGCCAAGCAGATGATGTCGATGACTTTTTACGTAAAAAAGGCGGAACAAACATGCGTGTGAAAAATAATAAATAAAAGCTGGAACATGATGCGAAAAAGAAAGGATGAGATCTTGTTCATGAAAAGAGGCTGTCTCAAGTCCGGTACGAAATAAAAAGACCGCTGCAGCGGTAAGCAGGCCGGCCCATATGATTCGTTCTTTCCTTAAATATAACAAAAAGAAAAACATAACCGGCGGACCCAGGCCAATCCGGAATACTTCTCCAAATGGATAAATCTTCAGTTCTCCTGCTGCTGGAACAGCCAAAATCATAATCAGTACCAGGAGCCGCTCATTTTTCAAAAAGGCGCGGGAAGGAAAAATAAAAACCCCTCCTTTTGTTTCGATTTATGAAGAATAGTATACAATTGGGCGATGCGTAATACAACTTAACGTTTTTTTTTATAAAAAAAACGCTCCCTTTGTAGGTAACTGTATGATTTTGTAGGTAGTGAAATATAGTTATACACATGGAAGTATACCTGTCATCTGGATGTAAACAAAAAAAGCACGGTTGACAGCTGGTTTTTTAGGGAATAACCAGCCGCATTTGGCGGACAGCCGAATGCAGCGATGGATGATAAATAAGGGGAAGGGATTGATGAAATGAAAAAAATAGGTTTAGCATGGCAGATTTTAATTGGTTTAATTCTTGGTATAGCGGTCGGAGCCATGTTTTTCGGAAACCCGCATGTTGCCACGTATCTGCAACCAATTGGCGATATTTTTCTGCGTCTCATTAAGATGATTGTCATTCCGATTGTCATTTCCAGCATTATTGTCGGGGTAGCCGGTGTCGGCGATACGAAAAAGCTTGGAAGACTGGGCGGTAAAACCATTCTTTACTTTGAAATCATTACAACAATCGCGATTTTGGTTGGTCTTTTTGCCGCTAATATTTTCCAGCCTGGTGCTGGAGTTGATATGTCCAATTTGGATAAAACTGATATCAGCAGCTACGTAGACACAACAGAAGAAACATCCAGCCATGGATTTGCGGAAACGTTTGTCAATATTGTGCCGTCAAACTTATTCACGTCTCTTGCAGAAGGTGATATGCTGGCCATCATCTTTTTCTCTGTTGTATTTGGTCTTGGTATTGCCGCAATCGGTGAAAAAGGAAAGCCGGTTCTGCAATTTTTCCAGGGAACGGCAGAAGCGATGTTTTATATTACAAACCAAATCATGAAATTTGCACCGTTCGGCGTATTTGCCTTGATTGGTGTAACTGTGTCTAAATTCGGGGTTGAATCACTGATCCCGCTAAGCAAACTGGTTATTCTTGTATATGGGTCGATGATTTTCTTTATCCTTGTTGTATTGGGAATTACAGCGAAAATCGCTGGAGTAAATATTTTTAACGTATTTAGAATTTTAAAAGACGAAATGATTCTTGCGTATACAACGTCAAGTTCGGAGACAGTGCTGCCGAAATTAATTGAAAAAATGGAGAAGTTCGGCTGCCCGAAAGCGATCGTTTCATTCGTTATTCCGACGGGTTATTCATTTAACCTTGATGGATCTACCCTTTACCAGGCGATTGCAGCTTTGTTTATCGCGCAAATGTATGGAATCGACTTGTCGATGGCAGAACAAATCTCACTTGTACTTGTGTTAATGGTTACTTCTAAAGGGATTGCAGGAGTTCCAGGCGTTTCCTTCGTCGTGCTTCTTGCTACACTTGGAAGCGTGGGAATCCCGGTTGAAGGCTTGGCATTCATCGCAGGAATCGACCGGATCATGGACATGGCCCGTACAGTGGTTAACGTCGTAGGTAACTCTCTTGCTGCTATTGTAATGTCTAAATGGGAAGGACAGTACAATGAAGTGAAAGGGAGACAATACCTCGAGGAAGTGCGTCAAATGCAGCAATCGAAATCTGCATAATAAGAAAAGACAGGCTGAAAAAGCCTGTCTTTTTTTGTACGCTCATTACATATGCAAAAACGACTCATTCGAATCAATTTTTCCGAACAAACGGGTAATGGGAAGCCGTTCTCCAGCCAGCCAGCGGCCGAAGTCAATGGGAAGAGGATGGGCGCTTTCGCCGACGCCAAGAAGTATCCGGAGAGAAGCCGGTTCATATACGGTTGTGTGAAGTGTTCCCGCCCAGCTGGCGTATTTCTTTTTAAAAATGCCATAAGCAGGATCATTGAAAAGCTTGTATCGTTCCATGGCGCTTTGTGCGGTTCCGGAAAAGTGCTGCAGCGTCTGCAGCCGTTCTTTAGACTCAGCTGTATGATGGCGGTTTTCGGACGATAAAGTGTCCGAGAGAAAATGATTCGCACAAGCTGCAGCCTGCTTGTGCACTTGTACCCCCCGGGGTGACGCTTCGACAACTGCACTATGCATGGAGGCATCATAAAGAGAGTAATTAAATGCATGACGATGCGGAATAGAACGAAGCAGGTCGATCGCCTGGTCTGTTGTCGCACACGAGTCCAGCACCATGCGAGCGATAACGCTGCATGTAAATCCATCTTCGGCACGGCGCCGGTTTACAAAGTGAAAGCCAATCACAAGCCCTTTTTCATTCATTCCGTCAATCCGCCCAATCATCCTGCCGCTTATACCGACTGAAGCGTAGCCATGATCAGGCTGCCACAATAAAAGTCTGCCTTCATAGGTTTTCGGGTGATAATCATAGTTTCTTGCGAAAATGCCGTTGTTCATCAGGGCAGAACATCCGCTGTTTACATCATCAGCTTGAAAACCGCTGTATTCGTGAACCACCTCATATAAAGACCAGCCAAGGGACTCTGCAAGGCCCTCAAGCTCTTCCCATATAAGAGGAAGGAAGGATTGAAAGTAGGCTTTTACCTTTTTGAAATCAATATCATAAGAACGAAGAGACTTTTGGCGCCGTTTTTGATGAGCCGCAAAAAGCGGTGATTCCTTTAATTTTTCGCCGGCAAGAAGCCCGAGCTCATAATAACTCCCTCTTCCTTGAAGAATGTCGATATAAAAACGCTGCATGCTACTCCTGCTTTCTTTTTCTCTTATCGTGCCTGTTTTGGAAAAAGAATTCAAGGGAGAAGCGGCCGGCCAATGTTTGAAGTGAATTCGAAAAAGGAAAAGTAAAGACATGTAAGGAGGGGAAAAGATGAAAACACAAACAGCTCTTATTTTAGGATTGATTTTCGCACTTGTTATCGCTGTTTTTGCTGTCATTAATGTAAATCCGGTAACGGTAAATTACCTATTTGGTTCTGCACAATGGCCGCTTATTCTTGTTATTTTGTTTTCTGTGCTGCTTGGCGGACTCGCTATCTTTATGTTTAGTTTGTTTCGTACATTGGCGCTTAAGCGGCAGCGTAAGGAGCTGGTCCGGCAAAATGAGCAGCTGAAAAAAGAATTGCATGAATTAAAGCTTGAGCATCGGGAGCAGAGAACACCCGCTGCTACGTCAACCCGGCTGGCGCCGGACGGTGATTCATAATAGAAAAAGAAGAGCTGAGTGAAACCCACTCAGCTCTCTTCTTTTGAATCATATTGTCATTTGTTCAATTGACCCGTATAATGAGTACGTTATGGGGTGAAATTATGCTGAAACCAAAAATGCGCTGGTCCTTGAAAGAAGTGGATCGCAAAAAAAGTGAAGCGTTTGCGGAAGAAGTTGGAACAAGCCCTCTCGCTGCATCGCTTTTATTGGGACGGGGAATCACAGAAAAAGAAGAAGCGCGTGCATTTTTGTTTGATGAAGGTGTCGCTTTTCACGATCCTTTTTTGTTAAAAGATATGAACAAAGCAATCGAACGCATTCGTCAGGCGAAAGAGCGGGAAGAAGCTGTTCTTGTTTTTGGTGACTATGACGCTGACGGTGTCAGCAGTACGTCGCTGCTTTTAACAGCGCTTCGCGATTATGGTGTTCTCGCTGATTATTATATTCCGAACCGGTTCACTGAAGGCTATGGTCCGAATGAGCCGGCTTTTCGTCATGCGAAAGAAAGTGGCTTTGGTTTAATTATTACGGTTGATACCGGAATTTCAGGCGTTCATGAAGCACAGGTGGCCAAGGAGATTGGCATTGACTTAATTATTACCGATCATCACGAACCCGGACCTGTACTGCCGGAAGCATTAGCGATTATCCACCCGAAGCATCCAGAGGGCACGTATCCATTTGGATATCTTGCCGGCGTAGGGGTGGCGCTGAAGGTGGCACATGCGTTATATGGGAAAGTACCGGAACATCTGCTTGATTTGGCTGCGATTGGCACCATTGCCGACCTGGTGCCGCTGTATGGAGAGAACCGGCTGATTGCCAAAAAAGGGCTGTCCGCCTTGCGCCAGACAGAGCGGCCGGGGATTGTCGCGCTTTGTAAACAGACCGGCACAGAGCAGTCATCTATTGATGAAGAAACGGTCGGATTTATGATCGGACCGCGTATTAATGCAGCCGGCCGCCTTGATGATGCGGGTCCTGCTGCAGAATTAATGTTAACGGAAGACATAGAAGAAGCGATGATGCTTGCAGAAGAAATCGACGCGATGAATAAACAACGGCAGTCTATCGTCAATGATATGGCAAAAGAAGCAATTGACATGGTAAACCAGGAGTTTCCGCCGGATGAGTACCCGGTCATAGTGGTAGGCAAGGAAGGGTGGAATCCGGGCGTTGTCGGAATTGTTGCGTCCCGTTTGACTGACACATTTTATCGGCCGGCTATCGTGCTTGGTTTTGATTCTGAGAAAGGCATTGCGAAAGGCTCAGCCAGAAGTATTAAAGGCTTTGATTTGTTTCAAAGCCTGTCAACCTGCCGGGATATTTTGCCGCATTTCGGCGGTCATCCAATGGCTGCCGGCATGACCCTGTCGATTCATGATGTAGATGAGCTGCGCAGCCGTATGGTTCGTATCGCTAAGGATACACTTACGGAAGAGGATTTTACGCCGATTGTTCAAGTCGATGCACAGGCCTCGGTGTCGGATATTACAGTGCAGGGGATTGAGGAGCTGAATAAGCTGGCGCCGTTTGGCATGAACAACCCGAAACCGCTTTTTATGATCCAAGATGCTAAAATTGCTTCGATGAAAAAAATTGGCGCCAACCAAACGCACTTAAAAGCAGCGTTTGAACAAAATGGGCAGACCATTGACGGAGTCGGTTTTGGCATGGGAGAGTACGCCGATCAAATAGCGAAAACATCAGACATCTCGGTGATTGGCGAACTGTCTATTAATGAATGGAATAATATGCGCCGCCCGCAGCTTATGCTTCGCGACCTTCGAGTGGACGAATGTCAGCTGTTTGATATGCGCGGCGGAAAAAATGTTTCAAGCTGGTACAAGAACATACCCGATGTAAAGGTCGCTGTATCCTTCAGCCGTGCACCAGGGGATCCTAATGTCGTATTTGTTCAAAACGAACAGGACGCCCAAGCCGTTGAAATGGATGGCAAAAATGTAGTACTGTTAGATTTGCCGGAAAGGGAAGAAGTGATCAGGTCACTCCTGGGCGGAAAGTCGCCGGCTCGTATTTATGCCCATTTCAGCACGCAGGAGAATCATTTCTTCAGTTCGATGCCAACACGGGATCATTTCAAATGGTATTACGCGTTTTTATTGAAAAGAGGCTCATTTGACGTGAAACAGCATGGTGAGCTGCTGGCAAAAAAGCAGGGCTGGTCTTATGCTGCTGTTCGTTTTATGTCAAACGTGTTTTTAGAGCTTGGATTTGTTAAACTAGAGAATGGAAAGATTGAAGTGCAAAGAGAAGCGGACAAGCGTGATTTGAGCGAGTCGCCTGCCTACCTACGAAAGCAGACGCAATTTAACCTTGAACAAAAGCTGCTGTACTCATCTTACCGTGAATTAAAAGTAATTCTGGATGAATGGATGAAGCAGCCCGCTAGACACTGGGAGGAACGATTAACATGAATTTAAAAGAGTATATTAAAATTGTGCCGGATTGGCCAAAGCCGGGCATTCAGTTTAAAGATATCACACCACTTATGGACAATGGCGAGGCATTTCGTTATGCAACGGACCAAATTGTCACATATGCAAAAGATAAACAAGTAGATTTAATTGTAGGTCCGGAAGCGCGTGGCTTTATTGTAGGCTGCCCGGTTGCCTACTCTCTTGGTGTTGGCTTTGCGCCGGTCCGTAAAGAAGGCAAGCTGCCGCGTGAGACGATCAAAGTACAATATGGGCTTGAGTATGGAAAAGACGTGCTGACGATCCATAAAGACGCCGTTAAGCCGGGTCAGCGTGTTCTTATTACAGATGACCTGCTGGCAACAGGCGGTACGATTGAAGCGACGATCAAGCTTGTAGAGCAGCTTGGCGGTATTGTAGTAGGTATTGCATTTTTAATTGAATTAAATTACTTGAACGGGCGCGAAAAATTGGATGGATATGATATATTAACCATCATTCCGTACGACTGATTCGACAAAAATCGCCTAATTCACAAAAAAAGTGCAGGATGACTTTACATCCTGCACTTTTTTTTCGATAATAAGAACAATCAGTTTTTTTTCGGAAAGGGCGAAGGTGAACAAAACATATGGCGAAAGACCAGATATTAACCGCCGACCAGGTCATCGACCGGACCCGTGCCTACTTGAACGAAGAGCATGTCGGATTTGTCCGGCGTGCGTTTGAGTACGCAAAAGAAGCGCATAAGCACCAGTTTCGTAAATCGGGCGAACCGTACATTATTCATCCTATCCAGGTTGCGGGCATATTGGCTGATCTTGAAATGGACCCGGCAACGGTCGCATCCGGTTTTCTGCATGATGTGGTAGAAGACACGGATGTGACACTGCAGGATTTGGCGAATGAATTTAATGCGGAAGTAGCAATGCTGGTAGACGGTGTCACAAAGCTTGGGAAAATTAAATATAAGTCAAAAGAAGAACAGCAGGCGGAAAATCACCGGAAAATGTTTGTCGCAATGGCACAGGATATTCGTGTGATTTTAATCAAGCTGGCAGACCGTCTGCACAATATGAGAACGTTGAAACACCTGCCGCAGGAAAAGCAGCGCCGTATTTCCAACGAAACGCTGGAAATTTTTGCTCCTCTTGCCCATCGTCTTGGAATGTCGAAGATTAAATGGGAGCTGGAAGATACAGCACTTCGTTATTTGAATCCACAGCAGTATTACCGGATTGTCAACTTGATGAAACGCAAGCGCGAGGAGCGGGAGCAGTATTTAGATGACGTCATTGATTTAATGAGAACACGGCTCGATGAGATGGATATCAGCGCGGAAATTTCCGGCCGCCCTAAACATATTTACAGTATTTATCGGAAAATGGCCATGCAGCACAAACAGTTTAATGAAATTTACGACTTATTAGCGGTTCGTATTGTCGTAGACAGCATCAAAGACTGCTATGCAGCGCTCGGCATTATTCATACATGCTGGAAACCGATGCCAGGACGTTTTAAAGATTATATAGCGATGCCAAAAACGAACATGTACCAGTCTCTCCACACGACGGTCATCGGCCCGAAAGGTGATCCGCTTGAAGTGCAGATTCGCACAGAAGAGATGCACCGAATTGCCGAGTACGGGGTCGCGGCGCATTGGGCCTATAAAGAAGGGCGAACGGTAGACGAAAATGCTTCGTTTGAAAAGAAAATGACGTGGTTCCGTGAAATTCTCGATTTTCAAAATGAATCGCAGGATGCAGAAGAGTTTATGGAATCATTAAAGCTCGATTTGTTCTCGGATATGGTGTTTGTGTTTACGCCAAAAGGCGATGTGCTTGAGCTGCCGGCCGGTTCTGTCCCGATTGATTTCGCCTACCGTATTCACTCGGAAATCGGCAATAAAACCATTGGCGCAAAAGTAAATGGGAAGATGGTTACGCTTGATTATAAATTAAAAACAGGCGATATTTTAGAAATTTTGACATCAAAGCATTCATACGGCCCGAGTAAAGACTGGATCAAAATGGCGCAGACGTCGCAGGCGAAAAACAAAATCCGCCAATTCTTCAAAAAGCAAAATCGTGAAGAAAACGTGGAAAAAGGCCAGGAAATGGTCGAGAATGAAATTAAAAATATGGAATTCGATGTAAAAGAAGTGTTGTCGCAGCAGAACTTAAAGCGAGTGGCGGAAAAGTTCAACTTCTTAAATGAGGAAGACATGTATGCAGCAGTCGGTTATAACGGAGTCACCGCTCTTCAAGTAGCCAACCGGCTGACTGAAAAGCTTCGCAAGCAGCGTGATCAGGAAGCGGCGCTGAGTGAAGTGGTGAAGGAAATTAAAACGCCGCCAAATCCAGCCGCTCAAAAGAAAAATGCCGGTGTTACGGTTAAAGGCATCGACAACTTGCTGATTCGGCTGTCCCGCTGCTGTAACCCTGTGCCGGGTGATGATATCGTCGGCTATATTACAAAGGGGCGCGGTGTCTCTGTTCACCGGGAAGACTGTCCAAACGTGACGGCGGATGACGATGCAGAAAATCGCTTGATCCCGGTTGAGTGGGAGTCAGGCGGTGCAAATCAAAAAGAGTATTTGGTTGATATTGAAATTTCTGGCTACGACCGTCAAGGTCTCTTAAATGAAGTGCTGCATGTAGTCAGTGAAACAAAAACAAATATTTCCGCGGTATCTGGACGTTCAGACCGGAATAAAATGGCCAAAATCGATATGTCTATTTTTATTCGTAATGTGAATCACCTGCAAAAAGTGGTGGAACGGGTCAAACAAATTCCGGACATTTATGCGGTCCGCCGCATTATGAATTAACGTTGGCAGGTGTAGAAGAATGAGAGTGGTTTTACAAAGAAGCAATCAAGCAAGCGTGACGGTGGACGGAGTAATCAAAGGAGCCATTGACTCAGGCCTTGTCCTTCTAGTCGGTGTAACACATGAGGATACGGAGCAGGATGCAGCCTGGCTCGCCGAAAAAATTGTGCATCTGCGTATTTTCGAAGATGAGTCGGGAAAAATGAATCAATCACTACTTGAGCGGGGCGGATCGATTTTATCGGTTTCCCAGTTTACCTTGTACGGTGACTGCAAAAAAGGGCGGCGTCCGAATTTTATGAAGGCAGCAGCCGGTGCCCAGGCAGAAGGGCTATATAATGCCTTTAACCGCCTCATCCGCGAAAAAGGCGTACAGGTGGAAACAGGTGTGTTTGGCGCCATGATGGATGTGTCGCTTGTGAACGACGGTCCGGTTACCTTAATTCTTGATACAAAAGATTAAGGTTGAAATCAGGAGAAAAGTTTTTTATAATCTTTTCATCGGCTGGATATCCAGTCCATTATAAAAGAACATATGAAAAGCCATAGACGAAGAAAAGTAGTGAAGCCCATGCCCGGACAGAGAAAAATGCCGCGACTGAGAGCATTTACGGTGCACCTTCATGAACAGACACTTCTGAGGCGTTTTTCTGAAACAATAGTAGGAAAAACCGCGTATTGCGTTATCAAAAAAGGGAAAGCTTCGGCTTTAACGAGGGTGGTACCGCGGAAAACTTCCGTCCCTGCGCGCAGTGCAGGGATGGAAGTTTTTTTATGTGCTTTTACAAATAAAGGAGGAACGACCATGTCAGTGAATATTCCACGTGGTACGCAGGATATTTTGCCAGGACAGTCAGAAAAATGGCAGTACATAGAATCCATTGCTAAAGACGTCTGCCGCCGTTATCACTATAAAGAAATTCGCACACCGATTTTTGAGCATACCGAATTGTTCAAGCGCAGCGTCGGCGATACAACCGATATCGTTCAGAAAGAAATGTACACGTTCGAAGACAGAGGAGAGCGCAGTTTAACTCTTCGCCCAGAAGGAACAGCCGCGGTTGTCCGTTCGTTTGTGGAAAACAAAATGTTTGGCCACCCGGATCAGCCGGTCAAGCTGTTTTACACAGGCCCGATGTTCCGGTATGAACGTCCCCAGGCGGGCCGCTACCGCCAGTTTGTCCAGTTTGGTGTAGAAGCGATTGGCAGCGAAGATCCGGCCATAGACGCGGAAGTGATTGCACTTGTAATGGATATTTACAAAGCAGCAGGGCTTCAAAAGTTAAATCTCGTTATTAATTCTCTTGGCGATGCTGACAGCCGAAATGCACACCGGGAAGCGCTCATCGGTCATTTTGAACCGCGTATTGAGGAATTCTGCAGCGACTGCCAGACGCGTTTGCAGCAAAATCCGCTCCGGATTTTAGATTGCAAAAAAGACCGGAATCATGAGCTGATGCAGACAGCACCTTCTATTCTGGACTACTTAAACGAAGAATCAAAAGTGTACTTTGAGAAAGTAACCGGCTATTTAGATGCAATCGGCGTTTCGTATACCGTAGATCCAAAGCTTGTCCGCGGGCTTGATTACTACAACCACACAGCTTTTGAAGTGATGAGCGAGGCAGAGGGCTTCGGGGCCATCACGACGCTGTGCGGAGGAGGACGCTACAACGGTCTTGTCCAGCAGCTTGGCGGTCCGGAATCACCGGGAATCGGCTTTGCTTTCAGTATTGAGCGGTTTATTGCCGCGATGGAGGCTGAAGGCGTAGAATGGCCGATCGATCAAGGAATTGACTGTTTTGTAGTAGCGCTTGGAGATGCAGCAAAAGACCGGTCCGTCTCGCTTGTTCATGAGCTGCGTACAGCAGGTCTTTCAGCAGACCGTGACTACCAGGACCGAAAAATGAAAGCTCAGCTTAAAGCATCTGATCGCCAGCACGCCCGCTTTACAGCGATTTTGGGCGAAGATGAACTGGCGGAAAACCGGATTACCCTCAAAGACATGGCGGCAGGTTCGCAGGACCAGGTGCCACTGAATGAGCTGGCTGGTTATATTAAAACAAAAATGGAGGCGAAGTAAATGTTTGGACGCACGTTTTATAACGGTGAAATGACCGAAGAACATATTGGAAAAGAAGTATCATTAAAAGGATGGGTGCAGCGCCGCCGTGACCTTGGGAGCGTCATTTTTATTGATTTGCGTGACCGTACAGGCATCATGCAGATCGTGTTTAACCCGGAAATTTCAGCAGAAGCACTTGCTGTAGCAGAAAAAGTCCGCAATGAATATGTACTTGATGTCAAAGGGACAATTGTAAAGCGTGATGCGGAAACCGTAAATGAAAATATCCCGACTGGTACGATTGAAGTACACGTAACGGAAATCAACGTACTGAGCGAAGCGAAAACACCTCCGTTCATGATTGAAGACGGAACGGAAGTAAACGAAGACGTCCGTTTAAAATATCGTTACATGGATCTTCGCCGCCCCGTGATGTTTGAAACACTGAAAATGCGCAGCGATGTAACAAAAACAATTCGTGATTATTTAGACGAAAATCGTTTTCTTGATGTGGAAACACCGATTTTAACAAAGTCAACACCGGAAGGCGCACGTGATTATCTGGTTCCAAGCCGTGTGCACCCAGGCGAGTTTTACGCGCTGCCGCAGTCACCGCAAATTTTCAAACAGCTGCTTATGGTATCTGGTGTAGACCGTTACTATCAAATTGCCCGCTGCTTCCGTGATGAAGATTTGCGTGCAGACCGTCAGCCTGAATTCACGCAAGTTGATATTGAAACAAGCTTTATGAGTCAGGAAGACATCATGCAAATGACAGAAGAAATGCTGAAAAAAGTGATGAAGCGCGTGAAAGACCTTGACATCAGTGGATCTTTTGAACGCATGACATATGAAGACGCGATGAACCGTTTTGGTTCTGACAAGCCGGATACACGCTTTGGTCTTGAATTGATCGATATGGCCGATGTAGTTCGCGGATCTGGATTTAAAGTATTCGCGCAGGTTGTGGAGTCAGGCGGACAAGTAAAAGCGCTTTGTGTACCAGGCGGTGCTGAAAAGTATTCTCGTAAAGATATTGATCATCTAACAGAGTTTGCAGCGATTTACGGTGCGAAAGGCCTTGCTTGGCTGAAAGTCGAAGAAGATGGCATGAAAGGGCCAATTATTAAGTTCTTCACGGATGAAGAACAAGCGAAGATGCTGGAAACAGCCGGAGCAAAAACAGGCGATTTAATCATGTTCGTCGCAGACAAAAAGCAGGTTGTAGCCGATGCATTAGGTGCGCTTCGCTTAAAACTTGGTAAAGAGCTTGGCATGATCGATGAATCTAAGTACAATTTCCTTTGGGTAACAGACTGGCCGCTGCTCGAGTATGATGAAGAAGAAGGACGTTACTACGCAGCGCACCATCCATTTACAATGCCATTCCGTGAAGATATCGAGAAAATGGAATCAGACCCGGGCGCGGTACGTGCGCAAGCCTATGACATTGTGTTAAACGGCTATGAACTCGGCGGCGGCTCGATTCGTATTTTCGAACGTGATGTGCAGGAAAAAATGTTCAAGCTGCTTGGTTTCACAGAAGAGCAGGCGAAAGAACAGTTCGGCTTCCTTCTGGATGCATTTGAATACGGTACGCCTCCGCACGGCGGTATTGCGCTTGGCTTAGACCGTTTGGTTATGCTTCTTGCCGGCCGTACAAATCTGCGTGATACCATTGCTTTCCCGAAAACAGCAAGTGCAGCAGACGTATTAACAGATGCGCCGGGTGAAGTGTCCAATGCCCAGCTTGAAGAACTGCATCTGCGTATCAGCCAAACAGCGAAATAAGAAAAAAGTAGTGTTTTTAATTTTCTGATAAATTAGCAGTAGTCATTAGTTGATTTTCAAAAAAACGTATGATAATATGATTCCAATGAGGCGGATCCTGATGTGTACGTTAGTTACACATTCTGTTTTGACCGAACACTATATGTTAGGGAGTCTGAGTTTTTGGACAGCGCACATGCCCTTTGCGGGGACTTGCAACGCCCAGAACAGGGCACCCACCTGCTGTAGAGCGGGTTCAAAACATATGTATTACAACGACGGCACGATTGGGATTCGCCGTCTTTTTTTATGCTTAAAAACAGGAGTGATCGTTTAAATGCTTCACCAATTTTCCCGTAATGAACTTGCCTTCGGAAAAGAAGGGCTTGACCTATTAAAAAATGCAACCGTTGCCGTTTTAGGCATTGGCGGAGTGGGCTCATTTGCAGCGGAAGCACTCGCCCGGTCGGGAGTCGGCCGCTTAATTCTGGTCGATAAAGATGTGATCGATATTACAAATATTAATCGCCAGCTGCCGGCACTTTTATCAACAGTCGGACAGCCAAAAGCGGATTTAATGAAAGAACGAATTGCGGATATCAATCCTGAATGTGAAGTGATTGCACTGAAAATGTTTTATACAGAAGAAACATATGAGCAGTTTTTCAGTTACGGACTTGATTACGTTGTTGATGCGTCCGATACGATCTCTTACAAAATTCACTTAATGAAAGAATGTTTAAACCGAAATATTCCGATTATCTCCAGCATGGGGGCGGCTAATAAGTTAGACCCGACACGGTTTACCATTGCCGATATTTCCAAAACTCATACGGATCCTATTGCAAAGGTGATTCGCACACGCCTGCGCAAAGAAGGCATTCGAAAAGGCATTCCCGTTATTTTCTCGGATGAAAGCCCAATTGTGATCCGGGAAGATGTACGTCAGGTCGTCGGCAACGATGAGGCGGAAATTCGCAAAGCGAAAATGCCTCCCGCTTCAAACGCTTTTGTCCCATCTGTTGCGGGCTTAATCGCAGCAAGCTATGTTGTTCGCGATATTTTAAAAGATGTGAAAATCACCCGTGTAAACGACTAAAAAGTCATCCTTTTCCAAGGATGACTTTTTTTGCTTGAAAAAAGGGACTTTTTATCTACATTTTGCTATAATGTCATAGATTAATAACGATCGGAGTGCAAAAAGATGAATTTATTTATGGCCCGCCAGCCCATTTTCAACGTTCATGAGCACGTATTTGGTTATGAGCTGCTGTACCGAAACAGCGAAGCCAGTACTTTTCCGGATGTATCTCCGGATCAGGCAACAATTGAAGTGTTAATTCATTCATTTGTAACGGTTGGAGTAGAAAAAATAGCACACGGGCACCCCTGTTTTATTAACTTCACAGAAACGCTGTTAAAAGAAAGAGTGGCTGAAAACTTTCCGCCGGAGCATGTTATTATTGAAGTGCTGGAGGATATTCCGATTACGCCCCAGTTAATTGACGTTCTTCGGCGGCTGAAACGAAAAGGATACTCAATTGCTTTAGATGATTTTGTTCTACGCGGGCAGACGGATCTGTATAATGAACTGTTTAACCTGACTACATATATAAAGATAGATTTTTTACATACAACACCCGCTGAGCGGCTGGCCGTCGAACAAAAAGTGAAAAATAATTTTCCGCATATTGTGCTTCTGGCAGAAAAGGTCGAGACACATGAAGAATTCGAGAGGGCAAAAAGTGCAGGTTATGAGCTGTTTCAAGGCTACTTTTTCGCGAAGCCGCAGCTGATTCAGTCAGCAGATCTGCCGATCAATGCAGTCACTTATTTTCATTTGATTAGGCTTTTGCAGGGAGAGGAAATCGATATTGAAAACATTACTGGCCTGATTGAGCGGGATGTGTCACTGTCATACCAATTATTAAAGCTGGTCAACTCACCTGCATTGCGCACAAGAGCCAAGATCAAATCTATTAAACAAGCAATTATGATGCTTGGGTTTACTGAACTGACGAAATGGCTGTATATGCTGGCTCTGCGGGAAATTCAGAAGGACATGCCGGCCACAACAAAAGAATTAATGGAATCTGCGCTGTTTCGCGCAAAAGCATGTGAGGAGCTGGCTAAGGAGACGCAAACTGGGAATGCGGCTGAGTTTTTTCTTGCAGGTATGTTTTCACTCGTGGATGTACTGCTTGGCTGCACCATTTCAGATATTTTAGCACAAATTTCATTATCTGATCAGGTAAATGAAACGTTAAGGGGAACTATCACGCCTATCACTCCTTATTTAGAGCTTGTGGTCGGGATGGATATTGTAGATTGGAAGATCATTGAAACAAAAGCGCAAGAGCTTGGGCTGAATGCGCAAACGGTGAAAATGATTTATGAAGAGGCCCGGCAGTGGGCGGGAGAAATGAGCCAGGTCAGTGAGGCAATGAACTGATGCAGATGAAAAACACCAGCTCCTCTAAAAAGAGGCTGGTGTTTTTGTCTGACTGTACACCGGAATATTATGTTTTGCTTTTTTCAATTTTTTCGTATATACCGGCCAATGTCTTTTCGAATTTACCGGTTGCTTTCGGTTCAAAATAACGCTTGTGCTTTAAGGTATCCGGCAGATAAGACTGTGCGACCCACCCGCCGTCAAAATCATGCGGGTACTGATAGCCCACTCCATGGCCCAGTTTGGCCGCACTTTTATAGTGAGCGTCCTTTAAATGGTCAGGAACTGTACCTGACCGCCCGGCCCGCACATCGGCCAGTGCGGCATCAATCGCTTTGTAAGCGGAATTGGATTTCGGCGATAAGCAAAGCTCTACTACTGCATTGGCAAGGGGAATGCGCGCTTCCGGAAATCCGAGCCGTTCGGCCGCTTCGACAGCGGCCAGTGTGCGTTCACCAGCCTGCGGGCTTGCAAGGCCGATATCTTCATACGCGATTACAACAAGGCGCCGGGCGATGCTGACAATGTCGCCAGCTTCAATCAAGCGGGCCAGATAATGAAGTGCAGCATTCACATCGCTGCCGCGAATTGATTTTTGAAAAGCGCTCAAAACATCATAATGGGCATCGCCGTTCTTATCATGGGCAAAACTTTTTTGCTGAAGACATTCTTCGGCTGTTTCAAGCGAGATACGAATGATCCCGTCTGCACCCGGCTTGGTTGACGACACAGCCAGTTCAAGCGCGTTTAGTGAACTGCGTACATCACCGCCGGAACCTTGGGCAAAATGAGAAAGTGCTTCGTCTGTAATCTCCGTTTTGAACATGCCCAGCCCGCGCTCTTCGTCTCGCAGAGCTTCCCTCAACAGCCGTTTGACCGAATCGGGCTGGAGCGGCTTTACTTCAAAAATCTGGCAGCGGCTTCGGATCGCCGGATTTATCGCATGATACGGATTGCTTGTTGTTGCGCCGATTAAAATAATCATGCCATTTTCAAGAAAAGGCAGCAAATAATCCTGCTTGGCTTTATCAAGGCGGTGAACCTCGTCTAAAAGCAAAATGACGGTCCCGGACATTTTAGCTTCCGCAGCAACAATTTCCATATCTTTTTTGTTGCTGGTAACAGCATTAAGCATGCGAAACGCATACCGTGTTGTGCCCGCAATGGCACTGGCAATCGATGTTTTGCCGGTTCCGGGGGGACCGTATAAAATCATAGAAGATAATTTTTTGGCTTCAGTCATTCGTCTGATGATTTTGCCTTCACCTGTTAAGTGTTCCTGTCCGGCTACCTCATCAATGGTGCGCGGTCTCATTCGGTAGGCGAGCGGCTTCATATGAATCCCTCTTTCTTATTTGGTAGATTCACTGTATCATATCCCGAGTATTCCGGCATGTTTTTTGTACCTATAAAATGATATACTATAGGGATCGTTGGATTAAAAAAGAAATGAGGCACAAATAAATGAGAATCTCAACCAAAGGAAGATACGGACTAACCATTATGATTGAATTGGCTAAGCGCCACGGTGATGGGCCAACTTCTCTTCGTGTAATTGCTGGAGCCCATGATTTGTCGGAACACTACCTTGAGCAGCTGATTGCGCCGCTCCGCAATGCCGGGTTTGTCCGCAGTATTCGTGGTGCCTATGGCGGCTATGTGCTTGGACACGAGCCGCAGGACATTACAGCAGGCGATATTATACGGGTGCTCGAAGGTCCAATCACGCTTGTGGAGGGAATTGAAGACGAAGAGCCGGCGAAACGGGAGCTATGGATCCGGATCAGCGAAGCGATCAAGGGTGTTTTGGAAAATACAACACTCGATGACCTGGCGAATCACACCGTAACCGGTGAATCTGACGCATATATGTTTTATATTTAACGAGGTGTCAATATGGAAAGAATTTATTTAGACCACGCAGCCACGTCGCCTGTTCATCCAGAAGCGGCCGCAGCGATGGCAGAAGTTTTAACCGAAACTTATGGAAACCCATCAAGCATTCATTCGTTTGGCCGGGAATCGCGCCGGATTGTCGATGAAGCAAGAACGGTGATTGCTGCTACGATAAATGCCGGCTTTAACGACATCATTTTTACGGGGAGCGGTACAGAAGCAGATAATCTGGCCATTTTGGGTACCGCGCGTTCAAAAGGGGCGGGCCACATTATTACTACCACTATTGAACATCACGCGGTTTTGCATGCATGTGAAGCCCTTGAGAGGGAAGGATTTGAAGTAACGTATCTTCCTGTCAATGAAGAAGGAATTGTATCTCTTTCAGCAGTAGAAGATGCGCTGCGGGAGGATACCATTCTTGTTTCTATCATGTATGGCAACAACGAAACAGGTGCTCTTCAGCCAATCGAGGCTATCGGACAGCTGCTTTCGGGCCATTCCGCTCTTTTTCACACAGATGCTGTCCAGGCATATGGTATCCTGCCAATTGATGTAAAAAAATTGAACGTCGACTTTCTTTCCGTCTCAGGGCATAAAATTAACGGCCCAAAAGGTATCGGCGCTCTTTATGTTAAACCGGGAACAGCGCTTGCGCCGCTTTTATACGGAGGAGAGCAGGAGCGTAAACGCCGTGCAGGAACGGAAAATACAGCGGCCATTGCTGGTATGGCGCAAGCCGCCAAAATCGCGGAACAAACACGGGAAGAACGAGCTGCCCGTTATATAGAAATGAAAAAGCTTTTTATCGATACACTTTCCGAGCAGGGCGCTTCTTTTTCAGTAAACGGCAAAGTTGAACATTCCCTGCCGCATGTGCTAAACTTGTTTTTTCCCGAAACAGATGTAGAAGCTTTTTTGGTGAACCTGGATATGGCTGGTATCGCCGCATCAAGCGGGTCGGCTTGTACAGCTGGATCCATTGAGCCGTCGCATGTTTTAACGGCGATGTTTGGGGAGAATTCACCTAAACTTCGGTCGTCAATCCGCTTTAGCTTTGGGTTTAATAATACAACGAAACAAATTGAACAAGCCGCTCTTGAAACAGCGAAAATCGCGAAGCGGCTTCAATAGAAAGAGGATGAAGCAATGAAAGCACCGAAAGACACCCGTGTTGTCGTCGGTATGTCAGGAGGCGTTGATTCTTCGGTAGCGGCGCTTTTATTAAAAGAACAAGGGTATGATGTAGTCGGCATTTTTATGAAAAACTGGGATGATACAGACGAATTTGGTGTCTGCACGGCGACTGAAGACTATGAGGACGTTATTCGTGTCTGCAACCAAATTGGTATTCCGTATTACGCGGTTAACTTTGAAAAACAGTACTGGGATAAAGTATTTACCTACTTTTTAGATGAATATAAAGCGGGCCGGACCCCTAATCCGGACGTGATGTGCAACAAAGAAATAAAATTTAAAGCTTTTCTTGATCATGCGATGAAGCTGGGCGCTGATTACTTGGCAACCGGCCACTACGCGCGTATTGACCGTTCCGGCGGTGAAGTGAAAATGCTGCGCGGTGTGGATGATAACAAGGATCAGACCTACTTTTTAAACCAGTTGTCTCAAAGCCAGCTGGAAAAAGTAATGTTCCCTATCGGCGAGCTTGAGAAAAAACGGGTGCGGGAGCTGGCAGCAGAAGCCGGACTTGCAACTGCGACGAAAAAAGACTCGACTGGTATTTGTTTTATTGGCGAGCGCAATTTCAAAGAGTTTTTAGGTCAGTATTTGCCTGCTCAGCCGGGTGATATGGTTACATTCGATGGCCGTAAAATGGGCCGTCATGACGGACTCATGTACTATACAATCGGGCAGCGGCACGGTCTTGGGATTGGCGGAAGCGGTGAGCCATGGTTTGTTGGCGGGAAAAATTTAAAAACAAACGAACTGTATGTTGTACAAGGCTTCCATCATGAATCACTGTACTCCGATTCGCTTGACGCTGTGCAAGTGGGCTTTACAACAAATGAACCAATGCCGGAGACGTTCCATTGTACAGCGAAATTCCGTTACCGCCAGGCGGATACCGGCGTGACGGTAACACAAACCGGAGACGGAACAGCGCGGGTCGTTTTTGATGAACCGGTTCGTGCGATTACCCCGGGTCAGGCGGTTGTACTGTATGATGGAGATGTTTGTCTTGGCGGCGGAACAATCGATAAAGTATATAAAGAAAACAAACAGCTCGATTATGTCGGCTGATTGCAGTCCGCTCCTCTCTACGTGGAGCGGTTTTCTTTGTTATAATAAAGAAAAACTGGGAGGCTTCACATGGATAAAAATCAGCAGGGTATTGAATTGTTACAAGAAGGAAAATGGGAAGAAGCACTTAAGCTTTTCACCGAGCAAATTGAAGAAAAGCCGGAAGAACCAGCTGCATATATTAATTTTGGCCATGTACTGGCTGAGATGAATGATGGTGAACGGGCATTAAGATTTTATCAAAAAGCGGTTGAGGTCGCTCCTGACTCGAGTTCAGCCCAATACGCGCTTGGCTCTTTTTATTTTACGAATGAGCGTTTTGAAGAAGCCGCGCAGCGCTTTGAAAAGGCCATTCGGAGCGGAATGGAAGAAGCGGATGCTTACTTTATGCTGGGGCTGTCTTTTTTATATCTGGATCAAACTGTGATGGCGCTGCCGTATTTAATGCGTGCGGTGGAATTGGATGAAGACGATGTGGAAGCGCGCTTTCAATATGCGCTTGCTCTGGCAAAAACAGAGCAATATGAAGAAGCAGAGAAAAACATGCAAAAAGTCGTCGGGCAGGATCCGGAGCATGCTGATGCTTTTTATAACCTCGGTGTTTTATATGCCGGTCATTACGAACAAGCTGACAAAGCAGCTCAATTTTTTGATCGGGCGTTAGAGATTCAGCCGGACCATATGCTGGCAGGGTACGGCAAAAAAATGCTGGAAAAAGCAGAATAAAAAGAGGTGGTCAGCACCGTGCAGGAAAAACGGGATTTATTCACAGAAGGAGAGCAGTTTTTAAAAGGCCGGCATATTGTCACGATTTTCCGGAACGATGAAAACTTTTATACCGTTCTGCGTGTCCGTGTGACCGAAACGGACGGAACGTATGATGAAAAAGAAGCGGTGGTAACCGGCTATTTCCCTGCTGTCCATGAGCATGAAATGTATGAGTTTCGCGGTCATTTCAAAGATCATCCAAGGTTTGGGCGGCAGTTTATTGCCCGCACGGCTCAAAAAGAAATGCCGCAGACGAAGCAGGGGCTTGTGGCTTATTTATCCGGGGACTTATTTAAAGGCATCGGCAAAAAAACGGCTGAATCGATTGTAGAGATCCTCGGCGAGCAGGCGATCTCCAAAATTATTGCGGATAAAAGCTGCCTGCAAAATGTACCGCGCCTCCCGGCTGAAAAAGCGGATGTACTCTACGATACGCTGATGAAGCACCAAGGGCTTGAACAGATTATGGTGGCTCTGAATGAATTTGGCTTCGGACCGCAGCTGTCTATGAAAATTTATCAAATGTATTACGAAGAGTCATTGAACGTCATTCAAGAAAATCCATACCGGCTTGTGGAAAACATCGAAGGAATCGGTTTTGTACGGGCTGATGAAATCGGTGCTCAAATTGGCATTAGCGGAGGGCATCCCGACCGCCTGAAAGCTGCGATTTTATATTCTCTTGAACAGCAGTGTCTTCAAGATGGCCACTGCTATATAGAGGCAGAAGAACTGCTGAAAAACGTAAAGGAGCTGCTCGATAAAAGCGCGAATGGCACAGCGGAATTCGAGGCGATCGCCAAACGGCTGATTGAGCTGGAGGAAGAAGGGAAAGTAGCTGGAGAAGAGCAGCGGGTTTATATGCCGTCTCTTTATTTTTCGGAAAAAGGGCTCGTTACCAACGTGCAGCGTGTAATGGAGCAGGAGCCTCATTCGTTTCCGGAGTCGGAGTTTTTGCTTGCGCTCGGTGAGCTCGAAGACCGTACCGGCATTTCTTACGCGCCTTCCCAGAAGGAAGCCATTCAAACCGCGCTTACTTCACCGGTGATGATTTTAACAGGAGGGCCTGGAACGGGGAAAACAACGGTTATAAAAGGGATTGTTGAATTGTACGGTGAACTTCATGGCTTATCGCTCGACCCGAAAAAATATGACAAAGACGAGCCTTTTCCAATCAAGCTTTGCGCGCCGACGGGCCGTGCGGCAAAGCGGATGATGGAGTCAACCGGGCTTCCTGCTGTGACCATCCATCGGCTTCTTGGATTCAATGGACAGGAAGATCCGGAGGAAGAAGGCAATGCAGTTGGAGGACGGCTGTTGATTGTCGATGAAACGTCAATGGTAGATATATGGCTTGCCCATCAGCTGTTTAAAGCCATACCAGACGATATGCAGGTCATACTAGTGGGAGATGAAGACCAGCTTCCATCGGTTGGACCAGGGCAGGTATTAAAAGATATGCTTGCCTCAGGCGTCATTCCGTCCGTGCGCCTGACGGATATTTACCGCCAGGAAGAAGGCTCTTCCATCATTAGCCTGGCCCACAGTATCAAAGACGGCGTGGTTCCAGAAACACTCACGGCTCCCCAGAAAGACCGTTCTTTTCTCCGGTGCGGAACTGGACAAATTGCGGATGTCATCGAAAAAGTCGTGAAAAATGCTGCGGGGAAAGGATATGAGCCGCGGGACATTCAAGTGCTCGCCCCCATGTACAAAGGACCGGCAGGCATCGATAAGCTCAACGAGGTGCTCCAGCAGGTGCTCAACCCAAACGAAGACGGCCGGCGGAAAGAAATTGCGTTTGGCCCGGTTAAATATCGAATTGGCGACAAGGTGCTGCAGCTTGTAAATCAGCCGGAGCAAAATGTATTTAATGGAGATATCGGGGAGATTGTCGCCATTTTTTATGCAAAAGAAAACACAGAAAAAGAAGACATGGTCATTGTTTCATACGAAGGCAATGAAGTAACCTATACACGCAATGACTTAAACCAAATCACACATGCGTTTTGCTGCTCAATTCATAAGTCGCAGGGAAGTGAATTCCCGATCGTGATTTTGCCGGTCGTTAAAAGTTATTACCGCATGCTGAGGCGGAATCTTCTGTACACAGCCATTACGAGAAGCCGGCAGTTTTTAATCCTGTGCGGCGAAGAAGAAGCGTTTCGAATCGGCATTGCCCGCAACGATGACCTGGTGCGAAAAACAGGCCTTGCGGACCGGCTCTCCGGTCAAGAAGCCCCCGAAAAAGAAGCAGAAGCACTGACAGAAGAAACATGGATGTCGATCGATCCAATGATCGGCATGAAAGGTATTACGCCTTTCGATTTTATGGTGGTATAAGAGGGAGCTGTTTCGGACATACTGATGGCAAAAACAGGAGGGATCATCGTGCAATCATGTCCGAACTGTGGAAGCCGGGAAGTAGGTCGTATCGGCTCCGACCATTATTACTGTCATGACTGCTGTGTGGAAATGTCCGAGCTTGAAGGCGGCCTTGTGATTCACCAAGTAGAAGAAGACGGGACACTTGTTCAGATTGATGAGTGGTCTTGAGTCATTGACAAACGTCCCATTCCTTTTTATAATTCGGGTATATGAATTGTGACAAATCGAAGAAGGACAGGAGTACATCATAGCCCATTCAAAGAGAGAAATATTCATGGCTGAGAAATATTTCGGATGAAGAATGATGGAAAGCTGGGTCCTGAGTGCAGCAAACACTGCCGTCTGCCGCGTTAAGGCATTTGAGAGGCGAATTCCAGTGAAGGAATTGGCAATCAGGGTGGTACCGCGAACAAGCTTCGTCCCTGTTGGGGGATGGGGCTTTTTTTGTTGTCTTTTTTCGGTTGTGTACATACGATAAGGAGGATTTTGATCATGAAAACATTAACAGGTGCGGAGATCCGCCGCCTTTATCTAGACTTTTTCCAAGAAAAAGGACACCGTGTTGAACCGAGCGCGCCGCTTGTGCCGATTGACGATCCAAGTCTGCTCTGGATTAACAGCGGGGTGGCAACACTAAAAAAATATTTTGACGGGCGTATTATTCCGGACAATCCGCGTATTACAAATGCGCAAAAGTCAATCCGGACGAATGACATTGAAAATGTCGGTAAAACGGCGCGTCATCATACATTTTTTGAGATGCTTGGCAACTTTTCCATCGGTGAATATTTTAAAACGGAAGCGATTCACTGGGCATGGGAGTTTTTAACAGACGAAAAATGGATCGGTTTTGATCGGGAGAAACTGTCTGTTACGATTCATCCAGAAGATGAAGAAGCATATCTTATTTGGAAAAACGAAGTGGGTGTGCCGGACGAACGGATTATCCGTTTAGAAGGAAACTTCTGGGATATTGGAGAAGGCCCATCCGGTCCAAACACGGAAATCTTTTATGACCGCGGCGCCGAATATGGAGACGACGAAAACAATCCCGAGTTATATCCTGGCGGCGAAAATGAACGTTATTTAGAAGTATGGAATCTTGTATTCTCTGAATTTAACCATAATCCAGACGGTACTTACACACCGCTTCCAAAGAAAAATATTGATACAGGTATGGGTCTTGAGCGCATGGCCTCTGTTGTGCAAAATGTGCCGACCAACTTCGATACCGATCTTTTTATGCCGATTATTCGTGAAACAGAGCGGGTTTCGGGTGAACAATACGGGGTGGATCCGGAGAAAGACACAGCATTTAAGGTGATTGCCGACCATATCCGTACGGTTGCATTTGCGATTGGCGATGGCGCGCTGCCATCAAACGAAGGCCGCGGCTACGTGCTTCGCCGTCTACTTCGCCGTGCTGTACGTTATGCAAAGCAAATTGGCATTAACCGTCCATTTATGTATGAACTGGTACCGGTAGTCGGTGAAGTGATGAATGATTATTATCCGGAAGTATCAGAAAAATCGGCGTTCATTCAAAAAGTCATCAAAAATGAAGAAGAACGTTTCCATGAAACGCTTAACGAAGGGCTTGCCATTCTTTCAGCTGTCATCGAAAAAGCGAAAGCGGCCGGCTCGAATACCATTGAAGGCGCGGATGTTTTCCGTTTATACGACACGTATGGCTTCCCGGTTGAATTGACGGAAGAATATGCGGAAGAAGAAGGCATGAAAGCAGACCAAGCCGGTTTTGAGCGTGAGATGCAGCAGCAGCGTGAGCGTGCACGTGCCGCTCGTCAGGATACCGAGTCCATGCAGGTGCAGGGCGGTGTGCTGTCCTCTGTGAAAGAAGAAAGCACATTTATGTACGACCGATTGACCGTCGATACCACTGTAGCGGTTTTAATCAAAGACGGTGTTCTTGTTGAGGAAGCGCACGAAGGAGAAGAAATTCAATTTATTCTAAAAGAAACGCCATTTTACGCAGAAAGCGGCGGCCAAATTGCCGATAAAGGAATTTTAGTATCGGAAACAGCGCGTGTTGTGGTAAAAGATGTGCAAAAAGCACCGAACGGCCAAAACGTTCACAGTGCGGTCGTGGAAAGCGGAACATTGTCAGCGGGAAGTGCGGCTACAGCAAAAGTAGATGTACTGTCGCGCGGCAAAATTATTAAAAACCACACAGCTACACACTTAATGCACCAAGCATTAAAAGATGTACTTGGCACGCACGTAAACCAAGCGGGATCTCTCGTTGAACCAGACCGCCTTCGCTTTGACTTTTCGCATTTCGGCCAGGTAACAGCAGATGAGATTGCCCAGGTAGAAGCGATTGTCAACGAAAAGATCTGGCAGGGGATCGCGGTGGAAACAGCGTTTAAACCAATCGCAGAAGCAAAAGCAATGGGAGCGATGGCCCTGTTCGGCGAGAAATACGGCGATATTGTCCGGGTCGTTTCAGTTGGGGATTACAGCCTTGAGCTTTGCGGTGGCTGCCACGTAGTAAACACAGCGGAAATCGGCTTGTTTAAGGTTTTGTCTGAAAGCGGCATTGGTGCAGGGACACGCCGGATCGAAGCGGTAACAGGCGAAGGGGCATTCCGCTATTTGAATGAGCAGGCAGCTGTATTAAAAGAAGCAGCGTCAAAACTAAAATCCAATCCGAAAGATATTTTAACGAAAGTGGACAGCCTGCAGACAGAAATGCGTGAACTGCAGCGTGAAAATGAATCACTTTCAAAGAAATTGTCAAACATAGAAGCAGGCAGCCTCACCGATAACATCGAAACAGTGAATGGCGTACAGCTGCTCGCGGCAAAAGTGCAGGCGGCCGATATGAATGCTCTTCGGACAATGGCGGATGAGTTAAAGCAAAAAGTCACGCCAGGTGTCATTGTGCTGGTTGCTGAAGCAGACAGCAAAGTAAACGTCGTCACAGCGGTGACAGGCGATTTAACCGAAAAAGGCTTCCATGCTGGAAAACTAGTGAAGGAAGTGGCTGGATGCCTTGGCGGAGGCGGTGGAGGCCGTCCAGATATGGCACAGGCAGGTGGAAAAGACCCATCGAAAATTGACGAAGCACTGCAAATTGCCATTGAATGGGTGAAATCCATTTGAATATGTTGTCATTTGTTGTACAATGAAACATATCGTACAGAAGCGGGCATGTAAGATCCGCCTGAAGTGAGGTGCTGACAGTGAGTTCTTTTGACAAGACGATGCGGTTTAATTTTCCAGAAGAGCCGTATGAAGAAAATGTAAAAGAGGTGCTGCTAAAGGTTCATGGCGCACTGGAGGAAAAAGGGTACAATCCGATCAATCAAATTGTCGGCTATTTGCTTTCCGGAGATCCGGCTTACATTCCGCGTCACAATGACGCCCGGAATTTAATCCGCCGGCTTGAGCGGGATGAAATTATTGAGGAGCTTGTCAAAACGTACCTGAAAGAACAGCAGGAGGAACCTACATCATGAGAACTATGGGCCTTGACGCCGGCACAAAAACAATCGGCATTGCCGTCAGCGACGCACTTGGCTGGACAGCGCAAGGCATTGAAACGATAAAGATTGATGAGGCGGCAGGCGAATTTGGTCTTGATCGGATCGGCGAGCTTGTGCGGGAGCACGAAGTGAGCAAATTTGTTGTCGGCTTTCCGAAAAACATGAATAATACAGTAGGGCCGAGAGGAGAAGCTGCCAAGATGTTTGCAGGTCTTCTTGAGGAATCCTTTAACCTTCCGGTTGTACTGTGGGATGAGCGGCTGACAACAATGGCAGCGGAAAGAATGCTTATTGACGCAGATGTAAGCCGGAAAAAACGAAAAAAAGTAATTGATAAAATGGCTGCGGTGATGATTCTGCAAGGATATCTCGACAGCCAAAAATGATGAGGTGACCATTGATGGAACATGGTGAAAAGCAAATCACGGTAATTGACGAAAACGGTAATGAACAGCTTTGTGAAGTTTTATTTACTTTCCACAACGATGAATTTGACAAGTCCTACGTACTTTACTTCCCAGTAGGCGCAGAAGAAGACGATAACGAGGAAATTGAAATTCATGCTTCTTCTTTTACGCCGGGTGACGAAGGAGAAGACGGAGAACTTCAGCCGATCGAGTCGGATGAAGAGTGGAACATGATCGAAGAAATGCTTAACACATTTCTTGATGATGAAGAACAAGAATAATCAGCAGGAACAGGCGCTAAAATAAGCGCCTGTTCTTTTTCTTTTGGGCATCATTCTTGTATACTATAAAAAGAAAATGGTGTCGAAAGGAGATTTTTATGTCGAATGATATTTTTCTGCCGCCTTCGGGGCGTAAAAGGCGGTTGAAAAGAGCAGTTTTAATCGTGTTTTTTTTACTACTTCTGCTGGCAGCAGCGCTTGCGGCGGGAGCTTATTACGTCTGGAAAAGCGCATCAGACCCTGCGGATGCAGGAAATGATAAACAAGTGAATGTATCCATTCCGCTTGGTTCAAGCCTGTCTTCCATTTCACAAACGCTTGAAGACAAAGGCATTGTAAAAAATGCAATCCTGTTTAAATATTACGTAAAGTATAAAGGCGAAGGTGATTTTCAGGCGGGAGAATATGTGTTGTCTCCTTCCATGACCCCTGACGCCATTATGGCTTCCTTAAAAGAAGGGAAAGTACTGGGGGACGGCAGCTTAGCCATTCCGGAAGGCTATCAGCTGGCTCAGATTGCGGAGCTGATCGCTGTTCAAACGAACCGGGAAGCAGAAGACGTGCTGGCTGTGCTGAACAGCGAAGCATTTATTCAAAAAATGATGACAAACCACCCTGCACTTGTCACAAACGCAGTGATGAATGAAAATATTCGCTATCCGCTCGAAGGCTATTTGTATCCGGCGACCTATGATATAGAAAATCCGGAAAAGCCGGTTGAGAAGATCGCAGAAGAAATGATTGCCAAAATGGATGAAGTCGTACAAGGCTATTCCGCTCAAATTAAAGCATCCGGCATGAGCGTTCACGAATTTTTAACATTTGCTTCACTCGTCGAGGAGGAAGCAACCGGTAAAACGGACCGCAGGAAAATTGCCAGCGTCTTCTATAATCGAATGAAAGCAAACATGCCGCTGCAAACAGATCCGACAGTGCTGTACGCGAAAGGAGAGCATAAAGATCGAGTTCTATACGAAGACCTCGAGGTGGATTCTCCATATAATACGTACAAAGTCAAAGGCTTAACGCCAGGACCGATCGGCAACAGCGGCATTGATTCGATGGAAGCTGTGCTGTCACCTGAGCAAACAGATTTCCTTTACTTCCTTGCTTCACCGGCAGGAGATGTTTACTACTCAAAAACACTCGAGGAACACAATAAATTAAAAGCAAAATATATCACAAACGCCGAGTGAAAAAGCACACATAGATTTTCCGCGCTTTCTATGATAAAATAGTTCGGGCGCAAAAAGACACGGGAAAGCTTTCATAGCTTTCTCTTTTTCTTAGAAAAGAGGGTATTATTACCATGAACGACAATATACATGGCTACATTGAGTCATTGCTTCAGCCGCGTACGGGTTTGCTCGCAGAGATGGAGCAATATGCGGCCGAGCACCGCGTTCCGATTATGGAACCGGTCGGCATGGACACACTGCTGGCTGTCATGAAGCTACAAAAGCCTGGGCGTCTGCTTGAGATTGGCACGGCGATCGGGTATTCGGCTCTTCGGATGGCAGAGGCGGTTCCGGGGCTGCACATTACAACGCTTGAGCGTGACGAGGAACGATTTAACAAAGCTACTCAATACATCAGCCAGTCAGGCGGGCAAAACCGGATCCGAATCCTGTTAGGCGATGCGCTTGAACTAGCGGAACAGGCAGCGGAAGACGGACCGTTTGACGCCATCTTTATTGATGCGGCAAAAGGACAATATCGCCGCTTTTTTGAATTATACGAACCGATGTTAAAGCCGGGCGGCGTTATTTATTCAGACAATGTGTTGTTTAAAGGGTACGCTGCTGGAACAGATGCACCGTCGAAACGTCTTGAGAAGATGGCACAAAAAATTATGGATTACAATCAATGGCTGATGGCGCATCCCGGCTATGATACATCTATTATCCCAGCCGGTGATGGCATTGCCATCAGCACAAAACGGAGTGAAGAAAAATGAAAAAACCAGAATTGCTTGTGACACCGGGCAGTGTTGATGAACTGATCAAACAAATAGAAGCGGGTGCTGACGCTTTTCTTATTGGAGAGCAGCGGTATGGTCTGCGCCTTGCGGGTGAGTTTACCCGTGAGGAGGTAAAGGAAGCCATTCGCATTGCGCATGAGCATGGCAAAAAAGTATATGTGGCAGTTAATGCCCTTTTTCATAACAATATCGCGAACGAACTTGATGAATACGTAACGTTTGTTGAACAAGCAGGTGCTGATGCTATCGTATTCGGTGATCCGGCTGTTATTATGGCCGTTCGGGAAACAGGCGCGGCTATTCCAATGCATTGGAATCCGGAAACAACGGCGACCAATTACTACACAGCAAACTACTGGGGCAAACGCGGGGCTGTTCGTGCCGTACTTGCCCGGGAACTCAGCATGGATGCGGTTATTGAAACGAAAGAACAGGCGAATGTTCAAATTGAAGTGCAGGTTCATGGGATGACATGCATGTTCCAGTCAAAGCGTCCGCTTCTAGGCCATTATTTTGAATACATGGGGAAAAATATGGAAATAGAAAACCGGCAGGGTGCGAAAAACATGCTGCTTCACGATCCAGAACGCAGCAACAAATACCCTATTTATGAAGATGCAAATGGCACTCATATTATGAGCCCGAACGATATGTGCATTATTGATGAACTGCAGGAACTTGTGGAAGCAGGTATCGATTCATTTAAAATTGACGGTGTGCTGCAAACAGAAGAATATCGTCTTGAAACAACGAAATTGTATCGGAAAGCGATTGACCTTTGCGTAGATCAGCCGGATCAATATGAAGATGAAAAAGAGGACTTGCTTGAAGCTGCGGAAGCACTTCAGCCCGAGCACCGTCCACTTGATTCAGGCTTTTTCTTTAAAGAAACGGTTTATTAATAAAGGAGGAAACGGAAATGAACGGATTGATAAACGATGCGATCTCCGAGATCGTCGATGGCAAACGGGTCATTGTGAAAAAGCCGGAGCTTTTGGCGCCGGCCGGAACACTTGAAAAGCTGAAAATCGCCGTCCGTTACGGAGCGGATGCGGTATATATTGGCGGTCAGGAGTATGGCCTCCGCTCAAATGCCGGCAACTTTACATTTGAAGAAATGAAAGAAGGCGTTGAGTTTGCTAAAGCTTACGGTGCAAAAGTGTATGTAACGACCAACATTTTTGCACATAATGAAAACATCGACGGCCTGGAAGACTACTTGCGTGGAGTGGGTGAAGCTGGTGTTACGGGTATTATCGTAGCGGATCCGCTTATTATTGAAACATGCCGCCGTGTAGCGCCGAATGTGGAAGTTCACTTGAGCACACAGCAGTCTCTTTCAAACTGGCGTGCAGTGAAATACTGGAAAGATGAAGGCCTTGACCGTGTTGTTCTTGCCCGTGAAACAACCGGGGAAGAAATGCGCTTAATGAAAGAAAAAGTCGATATTGAAATTGAAACGTTTATTCACGGAGCGATGTGTATTGCTTATTCAGGCCGCTGTGTACTGAGTAACCATATGACTGCGCGTGACTCCAACCGTGGCGGCTGCTGTCAATCATGCCGCTGGGATTATAACCTGGTAGAGATGGAAGACGGTGTTGAAACAGCAATCACGCAGGAAGGCGATTCGCCGTTTGCGATGAGTCCAAAAGATTTGCGTCTGCTGCAGTCTATTCCGGGACTGATTGAACTGGGCATTGACAGCTTAAAAATTGAAGGCCGCATGAAATCGATTCACTATGTAGCAACGGTAGTCGGTGTATATCGGAAAGTAATTGACGCATACTGTGCAGACCCTGAAAATTTCACCATCAAAGATGAGTGGCTTGAAGAACTGGAGAAGTGTGCTAACCGGCCGGCAGCACCAGCATTCTTTGCAGGAACACCAGGAGCTGACGAACAGCTTTTCGGCGTTCATGGCAAAAAAGCGTCCCACGATTTTACAGGTCTTGTTGTAGATTACGATGAAGAAACACAAATCGTTACACTGCAGCAGCGTAATTTCTTCCGTCCAGGCGATACAGTGGAGTTTTTCGGGCCAAAGATGGAAACCTTCCAGCAAGTAATCGGCACGGTTGTGGATGAAGACGGAAATGAACTGGATGCAGCGCGCCACCCGCTTCAAATTGTCCGTTTCAAAGTAGACCGTCCTGTTTCAAAAGATGATATGATGCGGAAAGGGCTGTGACATTGATGAGTAAAAAGCCGATTGTCATCGGCGTCGCGGGCGGATCAGGCTCTGGTAAAACCAGCGTTGCCCGTGCGATACATGATTATTTTCAAGATGGCTCGATTATGATGATCGAGCAGGATTACTATTATAAAGACCAATCACATCTAACGTTTGAAGAGCGTTTACAAACAAATTACGACCATCCGCTTGCATTTGATAATGACCTGCTGATTGAACAGGTAAATGAGCTGATCAATGGCCGGCCTGTTCAAAAGCCGGTCTATGATTATGCACAGCATACGCGCTCTGAAGAAACAATTCCACTCGAGCCGAATGACGTGATTATTTTAGAAGGCATTCTAGTACTTGAGGATGAGCGCCTGCGTGATTTAATGGACATAAAACTGTTTGTAGACACGGACGCAGATTTGCGGTTTATCCGCCGTCTGACACGCGATATAAAAGAGCGGGGTCGTTCGCTGGATTCCGTGATCGAACAGTATACAGAAGTTGTGCGGCCGATGCACAACCAGTTTATCGAGCCAACGAAGCGATATGCGGATGTGATTATCCCAATCGGCGGAGAAAACAAGGTAGCCATTGATTTATTAATTGCAAAAATACAAACAATTCTTGAACAAAAAGACATTTTATAGTATGTTTTTAGAAAACAGGCATACAATGGGAAAAACGCGCGCCTTCTCTAAAGCAGAAGGGGCGCGCTCATATTTAAGTGCTTTTTTTGGTGAACATTAAAGGAGTGGAAGAAGTTGTCGAACGAAAAAGTATACCCGATGACACGAGAAGGTAAAGAAAAACTGGAACAAGAGCTTGAACATTTAAAAACAGTTAAGCGTAAAGAGGTAGTGGAGCGCATTAAAATTGCCCGCAGCTTCGGCGACCTGTCAGAGAACTCTGAGTATGACTCAGCAAAAGAAGAGCAGGCGTTTGTAGAAGGCCGGATCGGCACAATTGAGACGATGATCCGCAATGCAAGAATTATTGAAGACAGTGAAATGAATGCAGACGAAGTATCGCTTGGCAGAACGGTTACATTCATTGAACTTCCTGATGGCGAAGAAGAAAGCTATACAATTGTTGGAAGCGCGGAAGCGGATCCATTTGAAGGGAAAATTTCAAATGACTCTCCTATTGCCAAAAGCATGATCGGCAAACGCGTGGGCGACAAAGTGATTGTTCAAACACCGGCTGGTGAAATGAACGTAAAAATCGTTTCCATTGATTAACATAAAAAAGCGCAAAAGGCGCAGGCCTTTTGCGCTTTTTTGTGTAAAAACATTTATCCGTTAAACGAGACATGTTAAAATGAAAGCGGAATGAGGAGGAGAAGCAAATGGAACAATCGTCGCGTGCTGAGCGCAAAACGAAGCGGAGAAAAACAAACCGCATTTTAAATACAGCCATTGCGGTTGTGGTACTGCTTATTGTAATCGTTGGATTTACCATCTTTGCCGGTGGAAATGACGAAGAAACAGCAGCGCCAGAAAAAGCGCAGGAAACAAAGCAGGAACAAACCACTGCCGTATCTGATGAAGAAACAGAAAAAGAACAGGCCGCTGAAACGACAGAGGAACCGGCTGAAACAGACGAGCAGACTGAAGAAGAGAAAGCAGCAGAAAAGACGGAAGAGCAAACTGAAGACAAAACAGAAGATAAAGAAGAAGTAGTGGTTTCAGAAGGCACAGAACCGAATGTGGAACAAGATATCGTCAATCCAAACTGGGAAGGAGTAGGTACGACTCAATCAGGAGAACATACCTCTTCATTCGAAACGGGCTCAACTGACTGGCAGGAAAAGGAACAAGCCTTATCTTATGCAACAGGAATTCCACAAGAAAACATGACCGTTTGGTATATTAGCGGAAATGGGCCTCAAGCAGCGATCGGAACTGTTTCTCCCAAGTCAAACCAGGATGAAGCGTACCGCGTGTACATTGAATGGGTAGACGGCGAGGGATGGAAGCCGACAAAAGTACAAAAGCTTGAAGAAAATGATAAAGGCCGCTAAAAACCCGCTTTGCCGGCGGGTTTTTTTGCGGAATTAAAAAAGGAGTGCAGCAAATGAAAGCAGCGATTATTGGTGCAATGGAAGAAGAAGTAACCATTTTACGTGGTGAAATGAAAAACAAGGAAGTAAAAGTCATTGGCGGCAGCGAGTTTACAATCGGCGAGCTGCGCGGTGTTGAAACGGTTTTGCTACGCTCGGGGATCGGTAAAGTAAATGCGGCGATGACAACAGCTGTTTTAATTCATGAATTCAAGCCGGATGTGTTAATTAACACAGGTTCTGCCGGCGGATTGTCTCCGGACCTGCAGGTAGGAGACGTAATCATTTCAACTGAAGTCCGCCACCATGATGTAGACGTAACAGCTTTTGGCTATGAATACGGACAGGTGCCGCAGCTCCCGGCCGCTTTTACAGCCGATGAGAAACTGGTTGATATCGCGTTTCAAGCATCCGAAGGAGATACTGAGCTGAAAACGGTAAAAGGACTGATTGCGACAGGGGATTCATTTATGAATGATCCAGCAAGTGTACAAGCGATTGCCGATATCTTCCCTGGCCTTCAGGCAGTTGAAATGGAAGCGGCCGCCATTGCACAGGTGGCTCACCAGTTTAGTGTGCCGTTTGTAGTCATCCGGGCACTTTCTGATATTGCAGGAAAAGAATCGAATATTTCGTTTGAACAATTTTTGCCGAAGGCCGGGCTTCACTCCGCTAACCTTGTGATGAAAATAGTTGAGCAGCTTCAAGAGGAGAAATAATCCAATACAAAAAGCATCTTTTATGATAAAGTATTCGTAAGAAACAAGGCGGATGAAAAGGGAGAGATGTCACAAAATGATTATGATGATTATGGGGCTTCTTTTAGCTACAGTGACAGGCGTAATGATCTCTGTTTCAATCGATTGAGGAAAAGTGATTTGAAGGGTGCTCCAGATCTTTTGGAGCCCTTTTTTGTTTTGCTTGAAGCCGCTTAAATTCCTGCATCATTTTAGCAAGGGCTCTTTTTTCAATTCGGGAAACGTAACTTCTAGAAATGTTCATTTTGGCCGCAATTTCACGCTGCGTTTTATCTTGATCATTCGTTAAGCCATAGCGGGCAGCGATTACGGACAATTCTCGTTCATCAAGAACAGAGAGGCACTTTTTCATTTGTTCGATATCCATTTGAAGGGAGAGGCGGCCTGCGACGTCTTCGTCTTCCGTTTTAAGTAAATCAAGAAGACTGATTTCATTTCCTTCTTTGTCGCGGCCGACTGGATCGTAAAGTGATACGTCCTTCTTCGTTTTCTTTAAGGAGCGGAAGTGCATCAGAATCTCATTTTCTATACATCTTGCCGCATAAGTGGCAAGCTTAGTTCCTTTTTTCCCGGAGTAGCTTTCGATGCCTTTGATCAGGCCGATGGTCCCAATAGAAATTAAGTCTTCTGTATCGTGATGGGTTTTCTCGAATTTTTTCACAATATGGGCTACTAAACGGAGATTATGCTCGATCAGCTTGGCACGGGCATTGCGGTCTCCCTGTTCATGAAGCGCCAGGTACTTTCGTTCTTCTTCCGCACTCAGCGGCTGAGGAAACGCATTATGCTTTACATAAGAGACGAAAAAAACCGCTTCCTTCAACAAAAAAGAGAGAGCGGCTGCTAGTTCAATCATGATGATCCCTCCTTTATAGGCATCATATTCGGAGGGGGAGACGGCTATTCCTTTTTGGCTCTTTTTTGCGACTGAATTTCCCGCCGCTTCATTTCTTTTTCTATCAGAGCTAGAAAGTCATCATTTAATTTTAGTTTTGCCGCTTTTTTATAAGAAGAAAGAAGTAAGTGATCGGATAATGAGTGCATAGTCTGTCATCTCCAATGTCATTGATTAATTATTTTTTTCAGTTTAACAAAAAAAACCATTAAGAACAATTGTTCTTTTTTCCACAGGATATAGTGGATAAGTGAGGATAACAAATAGAATAACTAGATTAAACCCTTGAAACAGCTGTGTTAATTTGTGAATAAGGTTATCCACAGAGTAGGATAATGAGAAATATGTCGAAAAGTTTTTGTTCTTAATATTACTTTGTCACATATGGAAAAATCGGCTATGATAGGAGAAGCAAACGAATAGTAGAGGTGTACATTGTGCTGAAATTATTTTTGCCGAATGAGCAGGTAAGAAGTGTGCTTGAAATCCAGCCAGAGCGCTTGAAACAAAAAGGAATTAAAGCGATCATAACCGATCTTGATAATACACTCGTTGCCTGGGACAGACCAGATGCAACACCCGAGCTTTTAATTTGGTTTCAAAAAATGCGGGAAGCGGGCATTAAAGTACTGATTGTATCAAACAATAACCAAAAGCGGGTCAGCACGTTTTCAACGCCGCTTGATCTGCCGTTTATTTTTGAAGCGAGAAAGCCGATGGGGCGTGCTTTCAGAAAAGCCATCAAGCTTTTAAGCGTACGAAAAGAAGAAACTGTCGTAATCGGGGACCAGCTGCTGACAGATGTATTTGGCGGAAACCGAAGCGGGATTTATACAATTTTGGTCATTCCCATTGCAGCGACCGATGGATTTTGGACGCGCATTAATCGGAAAATAGAAAGAAGACTCATGACTTTTTTCCAGCGTAAAGGAATGATTCAATGGGAGGAACGAAATCAATGAACGAAGTAATTACGTGTGATGGCTGTGGAGTCGTCATTCAAACAGGAGACCCGGCTGCGCTTGGTTACGCACCGGCTGCTGCACTGGAGAAAGAAACCGTTGTCTGCAAACGGTGCTTTCGCTTAAAGCATTATAATGAAGTACAGGACGTAGAACTGACCGACGATGACTTTTTAAAAATCTTGAACACAATCGGTGAGACAGATTCATTAATCGTTAAAATCGTGGATATCTTCGATTTTAATGGAAGCTGGCTTCCGGGCTTGCACCGCTTTGCCGGTAAAAACCCCGTCCTGCTTATCGGGAATAAATCGGATTTGCTGCCGAAATCCGTGAAAAAGGAACGGGTTATTCATTGGATGCGCCACGAAGCAAGCCAGCTTGGGTTAAAACCGATTGATGTACTTTTAACAAGTGCTTCAGAAGGAAAAGCGATCCGCGATGCGGCGGATGCCATCGAGCATTATCGGAACGGAAAAGATGTGTACGTAGTCGGCTGTACAAATGTCGGAAAGTCTACATTTATTAACCGAATCATTCAGGAAATTACAGGAGAAGGAGATATTATTACGACGTCTCATTTCCCGGGTACGACATTGGATATGATTGAAATTCCACTTTCTGACGGCCATGCGCTTGTAGACACGCCGGGAATTATCAATCGTCATCAAATGGCGCACTTTGTTGATAAAGAAAACTTAAAGTTTTTACTGCCAAAAAAAGAAATTAAACCAAAAGTTTTTCAGTTGAATGAAGAGCAAACACTATTTTTTGGCGGATTAGCCCGCTTTGACTATCTTTCAGGCGGCCGGCGCTCTTTTATATGCCATCTTTCTAATGAAATCGACATTCACCGTACGAAGCTCGAAAAAGCAGATGCTTTGTACGAAAACCATGCCGGGGAGCTGCTGAAGCCAGCGGGGCATGGCGGAGCGCCGCTTGATCTTGTTCGTCAGGAATGGACAATTCAAGAAGCGAAAACAGACATTGTTTTCTCAGGGCTCGGCTGGATTACCGTTAACGAGCCAGGTGCAAAAGTAGCAGCTTACGTACCAAAAGGGGCTGCTGTAACATTGCGCAAGTCGTTAATTTAAAAAGTGGGGGTTGTCGCGTGAAAAAGCTATACGGGGTTATAGGCGATCCAATTGGCCATTCTATGTCGCCTGATATGCATAACGATGCGTTTGGGGCGCTTCATATGGAAGCATACTATCACCCTTTTCATATTAAAAGTGAAGAGCTGAAAACAGCGGTCGCAGGAATGAAGGCCATTGGCCTTTCGGGCTTTAACGTCACTGTACCTCATAAAACAGCCATTATGCCGCTATTAGATGAAATAGATCCGCTTGCTGAAGCGATCGGTGCAGTAAACACAGTTGTGCGAGATGGGAACCGCTTCATTGGGTATAATACAGATGGAGAAGGGTTTGTACGCGGGCTGAATGAGGAATATGGAAGCTCCGTACTCGATAAAAAGATCATGATTATTGGAGCGGGCGGCGCAGCAAGAGCAATTTACTATACGCTTGGCCAGCAGGGAGCCGAACGGGTAGACATTGCCAATCGAACACCGGCAAAAGCCGAGGAGCTGAAAAACCGGTGTCCGTATCCCGTTAAAACGGCTCTTTTATCTCTTGAGCAGGCGGAAGAGCAGCTCGGTGATTATGATATTATCATTCAAACAACATCCATTGGCATGTCGCCGAAAGTAAGTGAAACACCTATTTATGTAAAGAATATCCGTCCAGATGCGTTTGTATCGGATATCATTTACAATCCAGCGGAAACAATGATCATGAAAGAAGCTAAAAAGCAGGGCGCACGTGTGCAAAACGGTTTGAAAATGTTTGCTTATCAGGGTGCGCTTGCTTTTGAAAAATGGACAGGCATCCTGCCTGACACGAAACGTATGCAAAAAATAGTACAGAATAAACTTGGAGGAACATCATGCTGACAGGAAAACAAAAACGATTTTTACGAGCAGAGGCTCATCATCTAGACCCAATTTTTCAAGTAGGTAAAGGGGGCGTTAATGAAAACATGACAACGCAAATTGCCGAAGCACTTGAAGTGCGCGAGTTAATCAAGGTGAGTATTTTGCAAAACAATGAAGATGATAAACATGAGGTGGCAGAAGCACTGGCCAAGGGTGCAAAAGCAGAGCTTGTTCAGTTGATCGGCCACACAGTGGTATTATATAAAGAATCAAAAGAAAACAAAAAAATTGTTCTGCCGCGATGAAAAAAGTGGGTATTTTAGGCGGAACGTTTAACCCGCCGCATGTTGGGCATTTAATTGCAGCCAATGAGGCTCTGCATGCGCTCGACCTAGATGAAATCCGTTTTATGCCCAACTCACTTCCGCCGCATAAAAAGCTTGCTGGTCATGTGGAGGACGAACACCGTCTCCGTATGACAGAGCTTGCCATTGAAGGGAATGACGGCTTTCGGGTTGAAACGGTTGAAATCCAGCGTGCAGGGGTATCGTATACGATTGATACAATGCGGGAATTGATAAAGCGAGAACCTGAAACATCATTTTATTTTATAATTGGTGCGGACATGATTGAATATTTACCGAAATGGCGTGACATTGATGAATTAAGCCGGCTTGTCACCTTTGTCGGAGTCAAGCGGCCGGGCTATTCAACAGAAACGCCTTACCCGGTGCTATTAATTGATACGCCCGAAATTCATTTGTCATCAACGGTTCTCCGGGAAAAAGCAGCGTCAAACAAAACGCTTCATTATCTTATGCCGGAAACGGTTATTCGGTATATAAAGGAGAACGGCTTATATGGAGCGTAGCAGAGCACTGGAGATTGTTGAAAAACAATTAACGGAAAAGCGGTACACGCATACTCTAGGGGTATCAGAAGCAGCTGTCGAGCTGGCAGGCCGCTACGGAGCAGATATCTACAAAGCGGAGCTGGCCGCTATTTTCCACGATTATGCAAAGTTTCGTCCGAAAGAAGAGATGAAGCAGATTTTAATAGACGAGAGAGAAGACGAGCGGCTTCTTGCATTTCACCACGAGCTTTGGCATGCGCCGGCGGGGGCTGTACTGGTGCGCAGAGAAGCAGGAATTGAAGACGAAGACATACTCTCTGCTATCCGCTGGCATACAACCGGGAAGCCTGGCATGACCTTGCTTGAAAAAATCATCTACCTGGCAGATTATATTGAGCCGGGAAGGGCATTTCCAGGTGTCGAGGAAGTACGGGCGATTGCAAAGCAGAGTTTGAATGCGGCTGTTTTGGCGGCTGTAAAAAATTCAATTCTCTTTTTAATGAGTAAAAAACAGCCGGTTTTCCCGGTTACGATGGATACGTATAATGATCTTATTCAGAATGGAGACGATGTTTAATTGACAGAACAACAGCAATTACTGCAAGCAGTAACAAAAGCAGCAGATGATAAGCGGGCAGAAAATATTACAGCCCTTAATATGGAAGGTATTTCACCGGTCGCTGATTACTTCGTGATCTGCCATGGGAATTCAGATAAGCAAGTACAGGCAATTGCCCGTGAAGTAAAAGAGAAAGCAGAAGAACTTGGCTTTGATATTCGCCGGATGGAAGGGTTTGACGAAGCACGCTGGGTATTGATCGATATCGGCGATGTAGTCGTTCACGTTTTTCATCGTGAGGAACGGGTTTACTACAATCTTGAACGTCTATGGGGCGATGCGCCGCACGTTGATGTGCTGATGTCATGAGTTATAACCGGTTTGCTTCGGTGTACGATGCGCTTATGCAGGATGCACCGTACGATGAATGGGAAGCATATTTGCAAAGAGAAGTAAAAGGGGGATCCCTGCTTGATATCGGCTGCGGAACAGGAGAACTGGCCGTTCGTTTTGCCCGGGCCGGCTTTCAAGTAACAGGGATTGACCTTTCCGTTGATATGCTTGCCATTGCCCGCGAAAAAGCGGAAGCAAATGGAATGAACATCCCGCTATTCCAGCAGGATATGCGTGAGCTTGATGGGATTGGTCAATTTGACACAGCTGTTATTTTTTGCGACTCGCTTAACTATTTACAGTCAGAAGAAGATGTGAAGCAAACGTTTCAATCGGTGTTCAGCCACTTAAAAGAAGACGGTTTGTTTCTATTTGATGTCCATTCCTCTTTTAAAATGAATCATGTTTTTGTAGAGCAGACGTTTGCGGATGCCGCCGAAGATGTTTCATTTATATGGAATGCATTTCCGGGAGAACATCTGGACAGTGTGGAACATGAATTAACGTTCTTCGTTCAAACAGAGAACGGCGAATATGAACGATTTGATGAATTGCACTATCAGCGCACTTTTGAGCCTAAAGCATATGCCCAATGGCTTAAAGAAGCGGGCTTCTATGTTGAAGCGATCACAGCCGATTTTACAAATGGTGCCCCAGCACCAGAATCAGAACGGATCTTTATCAAAGCAAGAAAGAGCAGCTGATCAGCTGCTCTTTTTTTGTTAAGATTTTGTAAAGAAGAAAGGAAAACGAGAAGGAGTGCCGAATTTAGTCAATAATGCCAAACGCGGCAGATGCCTCTTTTCTGTCTTCTGCAGCTTTTTGCTGTGTCATTCTGCAAAGCGATGCAAACAATTCTCCCGCCTCCGATTCAATAACCGTAAGGCCTCTTCCTGTTACGCCGCCTTTTGCAGCGGTGCGTTCCGTCAGCATCTCCAATGTCCAATCCTTTTGTTTCAGCAATTCTCCCAAGCCAATCATCATATGGAACGCCAGCGTTTCTGCCTGGCTTTTGGTTAATCCGTATGTGACGGCTTCATCTGCATACATGACAGCCATTTTGGAAAAGAAAGCGGGTCCGCATCCAGTTAAATCTGAGGCAGCCCGGATAATATTATCATCTGTTTCAAGCGCAACGCTGGCAATCTGATTGAGCAGGCCTGTTACTTTTTGCTGCCAGTCGTTGTCACAGGAATCCCCAAAAGAGTATAAAATACCGCCAGAAGCCACTGTATTGGTGACAGAGGGGATCACTTTTCCGCAGGAGCAGGAAATAATCGATTCCATTTGCTTCGTTGAAACCGCACTTGCAGTAGCCAGCACACAATGATCCTGCGTTAAATAGGGTGCGATTGATTCAAGAAGAGGCTTTAGATCGGGCTGCCGGACGCATACAAAAATCAACTGGGTTTTTTTAACAAGCTCTTTAGTGGTTTGGCACACATGTATCCCGGGAAACGAGGCTTTTAAATGCACGGCTTTTTCCCGTGTACGATTGTGCAGGACAATATTTTCCGGCTCAGCAGCAGCAGCAAACATGAGCGCTTCTGTTAAAACGGTGCCAATGCTTCCTGTACCAATTATCCCAATGTTCATGCTTGCATTCACCCTTTCCTATTCATCTAAACACTGTATGCATGTTATTTGTAAATATGACTGTAAATGAAAGGAGAAGAGAAGAAATGAACAAACAAGAAGTGCTTAAAAAATACAAAGTTCCAGCAGCTGCAGGAGCTGTTTTAGCCGCCGTCTGGCTTTACGGTTTAACAAAAGAAGAGCCACAAGCTTTGCCTCCGGAGCCGGCTCTTTTAGAAGCACCTAAAAACGAACCGGCTGCCAAGGAAGCAGATCCAGCGCAAGATCAGCCTAGTGAAGTAGCCATTGATGTGAAAGGGGCCGTTTCAATGCCGGGCATTTACGTGTTGTCAAATGATCAGCGGGTGAATGATGCAATCAATAAAGCGGGCGGACTTACCGAAAAAGCAGATGCGGCTGCCATTAATTTAGCACAAAAAGTACAGGATGAAATGGTCATCTATGTGCCGGCAGAGGGGGAGGAAATGCCGGACGTACAGCAGGCATCTGCATCACCTTCAGCTGCAGCCGGCAGTGATGAGGCTGCCGAGTCTGCTGTGATCAATATCAACACAGCAGACTCGGCATTATTGCAGGAGCTTCCGGGTGTTGGTGAGTCGAAAGCCCAGGCGATTATTGATTTCCGGGAAACGGAAGGAGCTTTTACAGCAGTAGAGGATTTGAAAAACGTGGCAGGGATTGGTGATAAAATATTTGAAAAGCTGGCTCCTCTTGTCACTATTCAGTAAAGGGTTTGACGGATGGAAGGACCTCTCGATAAACTGAAAGAATAAACCGGCCGCAGACCGGAAGAAACAGAAAAGAGGTTTTGAGAATGGAACGAAAAAGCTGGGATGATTATTTTTTGAATATTGCGGAGGTGGTGGCTACCCGTTCAACCTGCAATCGGCTTCATGTTGGCTGTGTGATTGTAAAAGACAAGCATATTGTGTCTACGGGATATAACGGTTCTATTCATGGGCATGAACATTGCCAGGACGCAGGCTGCTTACTATCGGATCAAGGCCGCTGTATCCGGTGTCTGCATGCAGAATTAAATGCAGTGCTTCATGCAGAGCGTGATAAGTTAAAAGGGGCATCTGCTTACGTTACCCACGAGCCATGTGAAAACTGTGCAAAAACGCTTGCCCAGGCCGGTGTAGCGCGGATTATCTATCGTAACGCCTATCCAAACAAATGGAACAGCCACTTTTTAAAAGATATTGAGGTCATCCACGTCCCCGCTGAATAAAGGATGGTGATGTATGCCGCTTCTTCAAATGAGCATGGCAGCCCTTGCAGCCATTTTATTCGCAGTGCATGCGCCATGGCAGGCTGCTTTGCTGGCTGCTGCGATAGGAGGATTATTATGTTGGAATGTGGACCGGCGTACACGCTTTTGGATGATCGGGACATTTATGCTGTTTTTGAGCGTGGTGCCCATTCAGCAAGAGCGCAGCCAGTCTGCTTTTACTGGAAAAGAAACAAAATGGATCGTTTCATTTACAGACGATATCCAAATCGAAGGGGACAGGTTAAGAGCAGGTGTAGAAGAAACACAATTTCATGAAAAACTCAGCTTGGTCTACCGAATGAACTCGAAAGAAGAAAAAGAGCTTTTACAAGAGGGGCTCACTCCAGGATTAACCTGTCGGATTCAAGGGAAGGCATCTCTTCCGAACGAAGCCAGAAATCCAGGTGAATTCGACTACCGGACCTATTTAGCCGCGAGCGGAACCTTCTTTGTTCTCACACCTGAACACATTTCTCTCGATCAGTGTGTGTTAAACCAGTCACTTCGTTATGTACCTGCTGCCTGGCGGATGGCCGCCATTAAGCGTATTCAAGAGCGTTTTCCAGCACCCTTTGCCCATACAGCGGCTGCGCTTCTGGTTGGCGACCGGTCATCCGGTCCCGAAGAAACAGAAGAAGACTACGAGCGGCTTGGCATCGTGCATATTCTGTCGATCTCAGGATTGCATGTAACGCTTTTGACAGGACTGCTTTTTTATCTGCTGCTCCGTGCAGGAATGACACGTGAGCGGGCACGTCTGCTTTTATTAGCAGCGCTGCCCCTTTATGCTCTGTTGGCGGGAGGGTCTCCGCCGGTTGTTCGCTCCTGTTTAATGACAGGTGCCATTTTGCTTGCTGCTTCTGACAGCAGAAAATTATCAGCTGCTGGAGCACTTGGAGCTGCTTTTTTAATCATGACCCTTTGGAACCCATTTTTGATCTTTCAAGCTGGTTTTCAGCTTTCCTTCCTCGTTACATTCGCCCTCGTTTTATCAACCGGCGTAATTTTAAAAAAAGCGCAGCATGCAATCGAGCTTTCTTTATTTGTTTCGGTTTTGTCTCAGCTTGCCGCCCTGCCGGTATTACTTTTCCATTTCGCAGAACTCTCCGTTATTTCACCGCTGGCCAACCTTCTTTTTGTCCCATTTTATTCATTTTTTATGATGCCGGCCGTTCTTCTTTTGTTTTGCTTGTCTTTTTTGGTGCCTATTTCTTTTTTCGCTTCATTTGTCAATGAATGTTTGATCAAAATGGATCAATTGGCCGCGCTGCTGGCGAATCTGCCATTTGCGGTTCTTGTAACAGGACAGCCAGGCATGGATGCAGCTGCTCTTTTGACTGTCACTTCTCTCGCATCTCTTTTATTGTGGGAATTGAGAAAAAACATGAAACTAAGCCTCGCGATATGCAGTTTTGCTCTGGCTGTTTTTGTCCTGGCCGGCCGTTTCTCCCCGGAAGGGAAAATCACCTTTTTAGATGTTGGGCAGGGAGACAGCATTTTGATTCAATTGCCCCGCAATGAAGGGAACTATTTAATTGATACAGGCGGGCAGGTGCCGTTTGAGCAGGAAGTCTGGAAGGAACGGAATGGCGGGTTTTCAGTAGGGAAAGATACGGTCGTTCCTTTTTTGAAAAGAGAAGGGATCACCAAGCTGGATAAGCTGATTATCACCCACGCAGATTTTGATCATGCCGGTGCAGCCGCAGAAGTGCTCCAATCTATTTCGGCAAAAGAAATCATTATTTCACCAGGATCAGGAGGAGAACCGGTCATAGCCGACATGATCAAAACCGGCCTGAAGATACGGGAAGGCGGAGAAGGGGAAAGCTGGAGGACAAAAAGCGCAGTTTTTCAGTTTTTAGCGCCGGATGACCGGGATTATGAAGGAAACAACGACTCGCTTGTGCTTTTTGCCAGAATCGGAGGGAAAACATGGCTGTTCACAGGTGATCTTGAAAAAGAGGGAGAAGCCGAATTGATCGAAAAGTACAGTTTCCATGCAGACTGGTTAAAAGTAGGCCATCACGGCAGCAAAACCTCTTCCTGGCCCTCGTTTATTCAAGCCCTTCAACCACAGTTTGCCGTGATATCTGCCGGACTTAACAATCGTTATGGACATCCGCATAAAGAAGTGACCGATACGCTGGAAAAAGCAGGAGTCCGCATATACCGTACAGACAAACATGGTGCCATTACGTATATATTTAAAGGAGGGCATGGGAAAATCGAAACTGTACTCCCATTTCCATAAAAAACCCCGCCCTATGAAAGGGCGGGGTTTTGGTGCATCAACCAACCAGCTGAATCACAGTGGCAAGAATGAACATGGTGGCAAAGAAACCGAATGAAACGATAAAACCTACAGCGGAGTCTACAGCATCATTACGCTTAGATTGAACATTTTTTTCGAAATCGTTCACAGCCATCCCTCCCATTTTCTTTAAGTATAGACAATGGAAACAGAAAAATCTATACGAGACAGCTTCATTTCATTTAAGAAGCGGATAAGTTTGTAGATGGAAAAGATGGAGTCTATCTTGCGTATCGGGGTGGTTTTTCCTACAATGAAAACAGAAACAGAATGGAGTCGAGTAAATGGATGTATTAAAAGAGTTAAGGAGCGGCCGGTTTCGTTCCGTTTATTTGTTGTACGGGCCGGAGCAGTATTTTATAGAAGAAGCACGACAGCTGCTTTTAAAAGGAGCACTGGATGGGGAAGACACTGATTTAAACGTCACTTCCTTTGATATGGCAGAAGTGCCGGTAGAAGCGGCCATTGAAGAAGCGGAAACTCTGCCGTTTCTTGGAGACAGGAAGCTTGTGTTTGTTCAGAACCCGATTTTTTTCACAGCTGAAAAATCAAAAATAGAGCATGATACAAAAACGCTTGAACAATACCTGCAGGACCCCGCTCCATTTACAATTCTTGTTTTTCAAGGAAGGTTTGAAAAGCTTGATGAACGAAAAAAATTAACAAAGCTCATTAAAAAGCAGGCAGGCGTTTTGGAAGCAAAACGTCCGGCTGAACGGGAGCTGTCCGGCTGGATTAAGGGCAGAGCCGCGGAAGAAGGAGCGGTAATAGAAGATGGAGCGATCCATCAGCTCCTTGCCATTGCCGGATTTAACTTGTCTGTCCTGTCGATGGAGATTATGAAGCTTGCTCTTCATGCCGGGCAGGGAAACGAGATTACCGAAGAAAGTGTAACAGCACTGACGGCGCGGACGCTCGAAAGTGATATTTTTCGACTGGTAGACCGCATCGTCACAGGGCATTTGTCTGAAGCATTGCGCATTTATTATGATTTAATCCGCCTGAATGAAGAGCCGTTAAAAATTCTTGCCGTTATAGCGGGGCAGTTTCGGCTGATTTATCAAGTAAAAGAGCTGTTAAAAAAAGGATACGGCCAGCAGCAAATAGCCGGACAGCTGAAAGTGCATCCGTTTCGTGTAAAAATAGCGGGGGGGCAGGCACGGGCCTTTTCGGAAGCGCAGCTTGCCGCAGTGATACAAATGCTTGCAGAAAGCGATTATGAGATGAAAAGCAGTGCTATGGATAAAAAGATGATTATGGAATTATTTTTCTTCCGGCTGCAGACGATGATGCAGACAAAATAAAAAAAGTGTCCAATATTGGACACTTTTTTTATTAGTTAGCCAACTTTTTCATAAGACGGCTTTTTTGACGGTTCGCAGCGTTTTTGTGGATAAGGCCTTTTGCTGCAGCTTTATCTAGTTTGCTAACTGCTTGTACAAGCAATTCTTTTGCGTTTTCGTCATTATTAGCAGCTGCTGTTTCGAACTTTTTCACCGCGCTGCGCATAGCTGATTTTGCTTGCGTGTTGCGTGCTGAACGAATTTGAGCAGTTTTTGTGCGTTTGATGGCAGATTTAATATTTGGCATTTACTGTCACCTCCTAAAATGGATCGAACTTTTGTTCGTACCCGATTATCAATCATTATTGAATTAAACAACAAGAAGTATTGTAGCAAAGGAATAAAAGAAATGCAATAGGAATCCGGTGTAAAGGAATAAACTTTTACACATAGGGGCAAACTGAGAAAAAAATGGAGGGTGAATTGAATGGAAAAATGGTCTCCACGCACAGATTTAGCCTTGGAATCCGCTTTGATTGCCGAGCAGCAAACAGGAAGTAAAGTCCCTGGAATTGAAATGAAGGAAGAAGAAAAAGAAGGCACGAAGGTGACAACGGTCGAAATTACAAAGGAAGCTGAGCAGATAACCGGAAGAAAAGCGGGTCATTATGTTACCGTTGAATCAGCGGACTTGCGCCACTCCGATTCTGCCCGCCATGCTGCCATCAGCCGGGTTGTAGCAGAAGAAATTCGTTTATTTATAAAGGGAGCGGGTATTAAGCAAGACGCCTCTTGTTTAATTGCCGGTCTTGGAAATGAACTCGTTACGCCCGATTCTCTTGGGCCGCGTGTAACGGACCGTCTTATCGTGACCAATCATTTATTCAAGCTTCATCCTGAACACGTTCAGCCCGGCTATCGCCCGGTCAGCGCCATTTCTCCCGGTGTTATGGGCATGACGGGAATTGAAACGGGAGATATTCTGCTTGGTTTAATTGAGAGGGAGAAGCCGGATTTTTTAATTGTCATTGACGCGCTTGCTGCTCGTTCGATTGAAAGACTGAATGCAACGATTCAAATGACGGATACAGGTATTCAGCCGGGAGCCGGGATCGGGAACCGCCGAAAAGAAATCAGTCGTGAAACAGCAGGTATCCCGGTGATCGCCATCGGCATTCCTACTGTGATTGATGCTGCTACCGTCACGCGTGACGCAGTAGAAATGGTCATGGAGAATCTGCAAGAAAAAAGCGGACGCGGAGATGAAGAATGGAAGCGGTCGTTTTTAGGAAATATCGGTCTGCTGGATGAAAACGAAAAACATCAATTAATTCATGAAGTGCTGACCCCGGCAGGTTTAAATATGATTGTAACACCAAAAGAAGCGGATATGTTTATTCAAGGAGCGGCAGCGGTCGTTTCCAGTGCATTGAATGAATCTCTTCATGACCGTCCGCCGGAAGAAACACGATCTTTTTTTGCAGGCTGATTCATGGTCTGCTTTTTTTATTTGCTGCATAAGGTAAAGGGATAAGAGCTGAAAAGGGGATGGCGACAATCCTTTTGCACAAAAAAAAGCATATACCATACTGGCTTGTTCCCGTATACGCCTGCCTAGTGGTCATGCCGTTTTGGATGGCGGGGTTTTTAACGGTCATGCCGTTTTCGTACCATTTTACCTCCCAATCTATGAGCCGGGCGGCAGCAGAAATTCCGGCCGCTTCTTTTTATCAGCTTCTGCGTTTAGAAAATCATGCTTTCCAGTCAAATGAAAAAGTGGGACAAGGTACAATCGGCTGGGTGGACGCTGCTTTTCAATCGGCTGCCGGAATTAGTCTGCGCGATCCGCGGACCTTTCTGGGAAAAGAACTTCCGGGCTTTTCTATTTATGACAGCCAAATTTTAATTGCCGGGGAAGGAACGAATTATACGAATTTACCGGTTGAATCCAAAAAGCCGGATGATCTTCCGGTGCCGAAAGAATCAGAACCGGATGAGCCAAAAGAAAATACGCCTCCAGCCGGGGAAGAAAAAGTGCTTCTTTACTTTACGCATACGTCCGAATCATTCACTCCCAAAAATGGACAAGCTCCAATGAACATTACAGAAGTGGGAACAATGATTGGAAAAAGTTTAGAAGAAGAAGGAATCGGGGTTTCTGTCAATAAAACGGATATAGGAGCGCTGTTAAAGAAAAAAGGAAAAAAATACAGTGCTTCCTATGAGGAATCACGGACTGTCGTTGCGGCTGTTCAAAAAGAAGAGCCGTCGTTGTCTTATTTAATTGATGTTCATCGCGATTCACAGGGCAAATCGATTACAACAGCCCGCGTAAACGGGCAGGATATGGCAAAAACCGTATTTGTCGTCGGCGGAGAGCATCCAGGGTATGAAGAAAATGCCCGTTTTGCTTCATCACTCCATAAACTTTTCGAACAGTATTATCCCGGTCTTTCGCGCGGTGTAATCGTGAAGTCGGGCAGCCAGACAAACGGAAAATTCAACCAGGATCTTTCAAACCGGGCGATTTTGATTGAAATGGGCGGTGTCGATAACACTCGTGAGGAATTGGAAAGAAGTGCGGCTGCTGTCGCTGATATTTTGGCCCGTTTTATTAAAGCGGAACAAAATGAATAGCCCGTTCGTTTAATGTTCGTTGTCAATTGCATAACGCGCTGATATAATCACAATAGTATCTATGTGCCGATAAACAGGAGTGAACAGTGAAATGAACAACAACGAACGACTAGAACGGCAGGAGCGCATTCGGAATTTCTCGATCATTGCCCACATTGACCACGGGAAATCAACGCTCGCTGACCGTATTTTAGAAAAAACAAAAGCTTTAACAGCACGTGAAATGAAAAGCCAGCTTCTTGATTCAATGGATCTTGAACGGGAACGCGGTATTACGATTAAACTAAATGCAGTACAGCTGAACTATACGGCTAAAGACGGACAGGACTATATCTTTCATTTGATTGATACGCCAGGACACGTCGATTTTACGTACGAAGTATCAAGAAGTCTTGCAGCCTGCGAAGGTGCCATCCTTGTGGTGGATGCGGCACAGGGCATTGAAGCACAAACGCTCGCTAACGTTTATTTAGCCCTGGACAATGACCTTGAAATTTTGCCGGTTATTAATAAAATTGACCTTCCGGCTGCAGAACCGGAGCGTGTGCGCCAGGAAGTAGAAGATGTTATCGGCCTGGATGCCTCAGAAGCGGTACTAGCGTCAGCGAAAGCCGGCATTGGTATAGAGGAAATTTTAGAACAGGTGGTTGAAAAAGTGCCGGCGCCAACCGGGGATCCGGAAGCACCGCTTAAAGCCCTTATTTTTGACTCTCTTTACGATGCATACCGCGGGGTTATTGCTTATATCCGGGTTGTAGACGGCACAGTGAAGGTCGGCGATAAAATTAAAATGATGGCGACCGGAAAGGAGTTTGAAGTAACTGAAATCGGTGTTTTTACCCCAAAAACGACACAGCGAAAGGAGCTGACGGTTGGTGATGTTGGCTACCTTGCTGCCGCCATTAAGAATGTCGGAGATACGCAGGTCGGGGATACAATCACATCGGCGAAAAACAGTGCGACAGAACCGCTTGCCGGCTATCGAAAACTGAATCCAATGGTGTACTGCGGTCTTTATCCGATCGATTCGTCAAAATACAATGATTTACGTGAAGCGCTTGAAAAGCTTGAGTTGAACGACTCTGCTCTTCAATATGAGCCGGAAACATCCCAGGCACTCGGCTTCGGTTTCCGCTGCGGCTTCCTTGGCCTGCTTCATATGGAGATTATTCAGGAACGGATTGAACGCGAGTTTAAAATTGACTTGATCACAACAGCACCAAGCGTTATTTATCAGGTAACGATGACAGATGGTGAAGAGGTTCGGATCGATAATCCATCTGATATGCCGGATCCACAAAAAATTGCCCACGTTGAAGAACCGTATGTAAAAGCCTCAATCATCGTGCCGAATGACTATGTCGGAGCAGTAATGGAGCTTGCCCAGGGTAAACGCGGCATTTTTATTGATATGCAATACCTTGATACAAACCGCGTCAGCGTTATTTATGAAATGCCGCTGTCTGAAATTGTGTATGACTTCTTTGACCAGCTGAAGTCGAGTACGAAAGGCTATGCCTCATTCGATTACGAGCTAATTGGCTACAAACAATCCAAGCTGGTGAAGATGGATATTCTTCTCAACGCAGAAACGGTCGATGCACTCAGCTTTATTGTTCACCGTGACTTTGCATATGACCGCGGCAAGATTATCGTTGAAAAGCTGAAAGAACTCATTCCGCGCCAGCAGTTTGAGGTGCCTGTACAGGCCGCGATCGGCAACAAGATTGTGGCCCGGTCCACGATCAAAGCGATGCGTAAAAATGTTCTGGCCAAGTGTTACGGCGGGGACATTTCCCGAAAACGGAAACTGCTTGAGAAGCAGAAGGAAGGGAAAAAGCGCATGAAGCAGGTTGGATCGGTTGAAGTACCGCAGGAAGCGTTTATGGCTGTCTTAAAAATGGATGATCCACAAAAATAACAAGAAGGTGCCTGGATTACGGGTATCTCAGTGCGTAGACACAGGAAGAAAGCAGGCTGATTGAAAACGTCTGCCTTTCCAGGAACGAAGCCGTTCGAGAAGCGGAGTGACCTTTTGGGTCATGAGCATTCACGCACGGCAAGTGACGCCGAAAGCGGGCGTTTGTCAGCAGCCTGAGGTGCCCTTATGATGGGCACCTTCCTTTATGTATAGAAGGGCGTGAACAAAATGACAAAAGCAGCTTATCTTCATATTCCGTTTTGCCATCATATTTGTCATTATTGTGATTTTAATAAAGTATTTATGAAAAACCAGCCAGTGGAAGGGTATTTAAATGCGCTTGATAAAGAAATGGCGATGGCCGGCGTCAAGCAGGGACTACAGTCGATTTTTGTAGGAGGCGGAACACCGACCTCCCTAAATGAGGCACAGCTTCTTCAGCTGGTCGAGTCAATTGAACAGCGGCTTCCTTTACAGCCGGGTGCCGAGTATACATTCGAAGCCAATCCGGGCGACTTAACACCTGAAAAACTGCGCATTTTAAAAGAAGGCGGCGTAAACCGGCTGAGCATTGGGGTTCAGTCCTTTAATGACGCCCATTTAAAACGGATCGGGCGCACGCATACGAAAGAAGATGTTCTGCGCACGGTCCGGGATGCTGAACGGGCAGGCTTCGATCATTTAAGCATTGATTTAATTTATGGTCTGCCGGAGCAGACGGTTGATGATGCAGTGGATACAGTAAAGCAGGCACTGGCACTTGGCCTTCCGCATTACTCCGCTTATTCACTGATCATCGAACCGAAAACGGTTTTTTATAATTTAATGGCCAAAGGCCGCCTCCCGCTTCCAAAGGAAGAAGCGGAAGCGGATATGTACGAAGCCGTCATGAGAGAAATGGAAGCGCAGGGGCTTCATCAATATGAAATCAGTAATTTTGCCCGTCCGGGATTTGAAAGTATTCATAACATTACGTATTGGAACAATGAAGAATATTATGGATTCGGTGCCGGTGCGCACGGGTATGTAGATGGAGAGCGATACGCGAATTTTGGCCCGCTCAAAAAATACATGCAGCCCATTGAGCGTAATGAACAGCCGCGTATGTCTTCCCAAAGGGTAACGAAGCCGGAACAAATGGAAGAAGAAATGTTTCTCGGATTGCGAAAAATGGAGGGTGTTTCTATCGCAGCTTTCGAAAAACAATACGGGGAGAGCCCTGTCCAGCTGTTCCAAAAAGCCATCCAGGAAATGACGAGCCGTGGCCTGCTTGAGGTGGAAGAAGGTTTTATCCGCCTTACCCATCGTGGAAAGTTTCTTGGAAATGAAGTGTTTCAATCTTTTTTAATTGGCGCACAAATGTGAGCGTACTCGTTGACAGACAAAAAGGATTTTGATAATTTAAATGTAGATTTAGCACTCGAATACAAAGAGTGCTAACAGAGGTGATATACGTGCTGACAGACCGCCAACTTTTCATCTTGCAGATTATCATTGACGACTTTATTCGTTCGGCGCAGCCAGTCGGTTCACGCAATCTTGCCAAGAAAGAGGAAATTTCCTTTAGTCCGGCCACTATTCGTAATGAAATGGCGGATTTGGAGGAAATGGGGTTTTTGGAAAAAACGCATACCTCATCCGGCCGTGTTCCGTCGGAAAAAGGGTACCGGTATTACGTAGATCACTTACTGTCACCGGGATCTTTGCGGCGCAGCGAACGGACAGCGATTCATTCTATTTTTGCCGACAGGCAGGAAGGGCTTGAAAAAGCCGTTCAAAATGCAGCGACGATTTTGTCAGAATTGACAAATTATACATCGATCGTTCTTGGACCGAAATTTAACGACCACCGGGTTAAGCGCCTGCAAATTATTCCTATTGATACCCAGTCTGCTGTTGCTATCATTGTGACCGACACGGGACATGTGGAAAATAGAATTTTCACTCTGCCGGAAGGAATAGAGCCGTCAGATATTGAAAAAATGGTTAATATTTTAAATGATCGGCTGACCGGTGTGCCATTGGCAGAGCTTCACCGGAAAATTTACAAAGAAACAGCGGAATTAATGAGACGGCATCTTCACAATTACGAAGCTGTGCTGCATATGTTTGCGGAAGCTTCCGGCGGCTCTCCAATCGGCAAGCTGTTTATCGGGGGCAAAACAAATATTTTCAATCAGCCGGAATTTCGTGATGTGGAAAAAGTCCGCCTTGTGATGGACATGATGGAGAAAGAACAAGATATGTATGAGTTAATCCGCCCGACAGAAACCGGTGTACAGGTGAGAATCGGAACGGAAAACGCGGAGCAGGCAATGGAGGACTGCAGTTTAATTACGGCATCTTATTCCGTTGGGGATGAGCCGGTTGGCACCATTGCCATTCTTGGTCCGAAACGGATGGAGTATTCGCGTGTGATTACACTTGTGGATTTTTTAAGTCATGACATGACAAAGGTGCTGACGCGCCTTTACAATACGCGAACATAAATTGATGATAAATGTTGGAGGTGATATCAGTGGCAGAAGAACAAAAGCCATTGACGGAAGAAAAACCAGCCGATGAGGCGGTTTCTTCTACAGAAGAGCAAGGTACCGTTGAAGTAGAAGTGGATCAAACAACCATTGAAGAGGTAGAAGAAGAATCAAAAGAAGAGCAGCTTCAAAAGCAGCTCGATGAAGCAGAGGACCGTTATCTGCGTCTGCGGGCAGATTTCGATAATTTCCGTCGCCGGGCAAACCTGGACCGGGAAGCACAGGAAAAATACCGCGCGCAAAAGCTTGTAACGGAGCTGCTGCCAGTGCTTGATAATTTCGAGCGGGCGCTGCAAATCACTCCAGAACATGAAGAAACAAAATCTGTTCTTCAAGGAATGGAAATGGTTTATAAAACATTTGTTACAGCGCTTGAGAGCGAAGGTGTTAAGCCAATCGAAACAGTCGGAAAGCCATTTGATCCGAATGTACATCAAGCAGTCATGACTGACAGCGATGAATCAGCAGAACCAAATTCAGTTTTAGCTGAGCTGCAAAAAGGCTATACATTAAAAGATCGGGTTATCCGCCCGTCAATGGTAAAAGTAAATCAATAAATTTATTTTGATAAGCAATGATTTCAGGAGGGAACTTTAAAAATGAGTAAAATTATCGGTATTGACCTTGGAACAACGAACTCTTGCGTAGCAGTCCTTGAAGGCGGCGAAGCAAAAGTAATCCCAAATCCAGAAGGCAATCGCACAACACCATCTGTTGTAGCATTTAAAAATGACGAGCGCCAGGTAGGGGAAGTGGCAAAACGCCAAGCGATTACAAACCCGAATACCATTATTTCGATTAAGCGCCATATGGGTACAACCCATAAAGAAACGATTGATGGAAAAGAGTATTCACCACAAGAGATTTCCGCAATGATTTTACAACATTTAAAAGCTTATGCAGAAGATTACCTTGGTGAAAAAGTAGACAAAGCTGTTATTACGGTACCGGCTTACTTCAATGATGCTGAACGCCAGGCTACAAAAGATGCCGGTAAAATTGCTGGTCTTGAAGTAGAGCGTATTATCAATGAGCCGACAGCTGCTGCGCTTGCATACGGCATGGATAAAACAGACCAGGACCAAACGATTCTTGTATACGACCTTGGCGGCGGTACATTTGACGTTTCGATCCTTGAGCTGGGCGACGGCGTATTTGAAGTACTTTCAACTGCCGGCGACAACCGTCTGGGCGGCGACGACTTTGATGAAGTCATCATTGACTATCTTGTAAATGAATTCAAAAAAGAAAACGGCATTGATTTGTCAAAAGACAAAATGGCAATGCAGCGTTTAAAAGATGCTGCTGAAAAAGCGAAAAAAGATTTGTCTGGTGTTACATCTACACAAATCTCTCTTCCATTTATCACAGCAGGCGAAGCTGGACCGCTTCACCTTGAAACAACACTTACACGTGCAAAATTTGATGAACTGTCATCAAACCTTGTAGAGCGTACGATGGGCCCTGTTCGTCAGGCACTTCAAGATGCAGGCAAAACAAATGCGGATATCGATAAAGTAATCCTTGTCGGTGGATCAACTCGTATTCCGGCTGTACAGGAAGCGATCAAAAAGCAAACAGGCAAAGAGCCGCATAAAGGCGTTAACCCGGACGAAGTAGTTGCAATGGGTGCAGCGATCCAGGGCGGCGTTCTTACAGGTGACGTAAAAGACGTTGTTCTTCTTGACGTTACACCGCTTTCGCTTGGTATTGAAACAATGGGCGGCGTATTCACAAAGCTGATCGATCGCAATACAACAATCCCGACATCAAAATCACAAGTATTCTCGACGGCAGCAGATAACCAGCCGGCTGTTGATATTCATGTGCTTCAAGGCGAGCGTCCAATGTCAGCGGACAATAAAACACTTGGCCGCTTCCAGTTGACAGACATTCCGCCGGCACCGCGCGGTGTACCGCAAATTGAAGTAACATTTGATATTGATAAAAACGGTATTGTAAATGTAAAAGCAAAAGATCTTGGCACACAAAAAGAACAGGCGATTACGATTCAATCTTCATCCGGTCTTTCTGATGAAGAAATCGAACGCATGGTAAAAGAAGCGGAAGAAAACGCGGATGCTGACAAACAGCGTAAAGAAGAAGTAGAACTTCGCAACGAAGCAGACCAGCTTGTGTTTACAACAGAAAAAACGGTAAAAGAGCTTGAAGGCAAAGTGGACGAAGCAGAACTTCAAAAAGCTACGGAAGCAAAAGATGCGCTGAAAGAAGCTATTGAAAAAGGCGATCTTGAAGAAATCCGCACAAAACGCGATGCATTAAATGAAATTGTGCAGGCATTGTCTATGAAGCTGTATGAAGAAGCAGCAAAAGCGGCTCAAGCACAGCAAGGGGCTGAAGGTGCGGCCGCAAAAGATGACGGTGTCGTGGATGCCGAATTTGAAGAAGTGGACGATTCAAAAGATAAAAACTAAGCGAAGTCACACGAAAAAGTCAAAGTCAGCGGTTTTCCGGCTTTGGCTTTTTTCGTGAAGCAATTTAATTTACCAATGAAGAGCAGATGTGTGTTAAAATAGCGGTTATGTGAATAAAACGGGAGTGAAAACGGTGAGTAAACGGGATTATTATGACGTATTAGGCGTCGGTAAAACGGCTTCAAAAGACGAAATTAAAAAAGCATACCGAAAGCTGTCTAAAAAATATCATCCGGATATCAATAAAGAAGCGGGCGCGGATGAAAAGTTTAAAGAGATTTCGGAAGCTTATGAAGTGCTGAGCGATGAGTCAAAAAGAGCCCAGTACGACCAATTTGGCCACGCAGGCCCGCAGCAGGGCGGATTCGGCGGTGGCGGGTTCTCCGGCTTTGGCGGCGGTTTTGATGATATTTTTAGTACCTTTTTCGGTGGTGGAGGACGCAGACGCGATCCGAATGCGCCCCGTCAGGGAGACGACCTTCAATATACAATGACTTTGACGTTTGAAGAAGCGGTTTTCGGTGTGGAAAAAGATATTACCATTCCGAAAGAAGAAGAATGCGGAACGTGCCACGGAAGCGGTGCGAAGCCGGGCACATCTCCTGAAACATGCTCACACTGTGGCGGAGCCGGCCAGGTAAATGTGGAGCAAAACACACCATTTGGCCGTGTAGCAACGCGCCGTACTTGTCATCATTGCAGCGGTACAGGCAAAATGATTAAAGATAAATGTTCTACATGTGGTGGAGACGGCCGTGTAACGAAAAACAAAAAAATCAATGTGAAAGTGCCTGCTGGTATTGATGAAGGCCAGCAAATCCGTTTATCCGGGCAGGGAGAAGCCGGTATTAACGGGGGACCTCCAGGCGATTTGTATGTTGTATTCCGCGTGCGCGAACATGAATTATTCGAACGGGACGGCGATGATATTTACTGTGAAATGCCGATCACATTCGTACAGGCTGCTCTTGGTGATGAAATCGAAGTGCCGACAGTTCATGGTAAAGTGAAGCTGAAGATTCCGGCTGGCACACAAAGCGGCACCAGATTCCGTCTGCGCGGCAAGGGTGTAGCCAACGTAAGAGGTTTTGGCACTGGCGATCAGCATGTTTTAGTAAAAGTAATTACACCGGTAAAACTAAATGAAAAGCAAAAGCAGCTGCTGCGGGAGTTTGCAGAGGTAAGCGGTGAGCAGCCAAGCGAAGAAGATGGCTTCTTTGATAAAGTAAAACGCGCACTCAAGCGTGATTAAATGGCATGATGGGAGCGGACATATATGAAGTGGTCAGAAATTTGCATTGAAACCGTAAATGATGCAGTTGAACCGATTTCGAATATTTTACATGAGGCAGGGGCGAGCGGTGTTGTCATTGAAGATCGTGCCGAGCTTGATAAGAAGCGGGAAGGCGGCCTTTTCGGTGAATTGTACGAGCTGAACCCGAACGACTACCCGGATGAGGGAGTGGCTGTAAAAGCGTACCTGCCGGTAAACAGTTTTCTGCAGGAAACGGTTGATGATATTACAGCTGCTGTTAAAAATTTGTCTGCTTATCAAATTGATACTGGAAAGCTGCGCGTATCTGTCAGCGAAGTACATGAAGAAGACTGGGCAACCGCATGGAAACAATATTATAATCCGGTAAAAATCTCTGAAAAATTTACGATTGTCCCTACATGGGAAGAGTATGAGCCGTTTTCAACCGATGAACTCATCATTGAGCTGGACCCGGGCATGGCATTTGGTACAGGAACGCACCCAACAACCGTGATGTGTCTGCAGGCGCTGGAACGGTTTGTGCAACCAAACCACCATGTAGTGGATGTGGGAACAGGATCAGGGGTGCTGGCTATTGGTGCCGCTCTGCTGGGAGCTTCTCGTGTCACAGCGCTTGATTTAGATGAAGTGGCCGTATCAGCAGCACGCCAGAACGTGGCACTGAACCATGCAGAACACATTGTTACAGTTTCAAAAAACAATTTAATTGACGGAATTGACGACCAGCCCGATGTAGTTGTCTCCAATATTTTAGCGGAAGTGATTATTTCCTTTACCGGTGACGTAGCGTCAATCCTGCGTCCGGGCGGATTCTTTATTGCATCCGGTATTATCGGGCAGAAAAAAGAAGAGGTTCGCAAGGCGATGACGGATGCTGGTTTATTTATCGAAGAAACCGTAGTTATGGAAGACTGGGTCTGCATCGTCGGTAAAAAAGCGGAATGACAGAGGTGCAAGTATGCAGCGATATTTCTTAACGAGTGGGCAGAATGCAGAAAACATTCACTTTTCAAAAGAAGATGCGCATCACATCCGCCGGGTTATGCGGATGGAAGAAGGAGACCGTGTTTATGCCGTCTTCCCGGAAGGCGAAGCAGGGGTGGCTGTCTTAACGTCTGTAACAGACACCTCTGTTGAAGCGAGAATAGAGGAATGGATTGAGCAGTCAACGGAAATGCCGGCTGAGGTTGTAGTTGCCTGCGGTCTTGTGAAAGGTGATAAATTCGATTATATTATACAGAAAGGAACAGAACTCGGCGCTGCCGGGTTTGTTCCATTTGAAGCAGAGCGCTCGATCGTAAAGTGGGATCCGAAAAAAGGAGCCAAGAAAACAGAGCGCTGGCAGAAAATTGCTAAAGAAGCGGCGGAACAGTCACACCGAAACCGAATTCCAGGCGTAGCAGAACCTGTGTCTATGAAGCAGATGATTGAGCAGTCAAGCACGTTTGATGTGAAAATCTTTGCTTATGAAGAAACGGCTAAATCCGGAGAAATGACGGCATTTTATGAGGCTGTTCATTTATTGAAGCCAGGCGGGCGAATGCTGGTCGTCACCGGTCCGGAAGGCGGGTTTTCCGAAAAAGAAGCGGCTCAGCTGCAGGATTCAGGATTTATTCCCTGTGCCCTTGGCCCAAGAATTCTTCGGGCGGAAACAGCGCCTTTGTATGTGCTGTCGGCGGTTTCGTTTTATCTAGAATTAAAGAGGTGATCAACATGCCAACAGTGGCATTTCATACATTAGGCTGCAAAGTAAACCATTACGAAACAGAAGCAATCTGGCAGCTGTTTGAGCAGCGAGGCTATGAACGTACAGATTTTGAAAAAACGTCTGACGTTTATGTAATTAATACGTGTACCGTTACCAATACAGGTGATAAAAAAAGCCGGCAGGTAATCCGGCGCGCAGTGCGCAAAAATCCGGATGCGGTTATTTGTGTAACTGGCTGCTATGCGCAGACATCCCCGGCTGAAATTATGGCCATTCCGGGAGTAGATATTGTTGTAGGGACACAGGATCGTGTCAAGATGCTTGATTATATCGAGCAATTTAAAGCGGAGCGACAGCCGATCAATGCGGTAGGAAATATTATGAAGAATCGCGTATATGAAGAACTGGATGTGCCGGCATTTACGGACCGGACTCGTGCTTCTTTAAAAATTCAAGAAGGCTGCAATAACTTCTGCACGTTTTGTATTATTCCATGGGCACGCGGCTTAATGCGTTCGCGTGATCCGGAAGAAGTCATTCGTCAGGCAAAACAGCTTGTCGAGTCCGGCTATCAGGAAATCGTTTTAACAGGTATTCACACTGGCGGTTATGGGTCTGACTTTAAGGATTATAATCTGGCAATGCTTCTTCGTGATCTTGAGGCGAAGGTGCCTGGATTAAAACGAATCCGTATTTCTTCGATTGAAGCAAGTCAGTTAACCGATGAAGTGATTGATGTGATTGACCAGTCAAATATTGTGGTCCGTCACCTGCATATTCCGCTTCAGTCCGGTTCGGACACAGTATTAAAGCGGATGCGCCGCAAGTATACAATGGCCGCTTTTGCAGATCGCTTAAACCGGCTGAAAAAAGCACTTCCAGGGCTTGCTGTAACGTCTGACGTTATTGTGGGCTTCCCGGGCGAAACAGAAGAAGAATTTATGGAGACGTACAACTTTATTCAGGAACATGGTTTCTCTGAGCTGCATGTATTCCCGTATTCAAAACGGACGGGTACGCCGGCAGCCCGAATGGAAGATCAAGTAGATGAAGAAGTGAAAAATGAGCGTGTTCATAAGTTGATCGCCCTTTCCGATCAGCTTGCGAAAGAATACGCAGCCCGCTTTGAAAACGAAGTGCTCGAAGTGATTCCTGAAGAACCGTTTGGAGAAGGCGGAGAAGGGCTTTACAGCGGTTATACCGACAATTATTTAAAAGTGGTTTTCCCGGCTACAGAAGATATGGTAGGGAAAATTGTAAAAGTGAAGATTACAAAAGCTGGCTACCCATACAACGAAGGACAGTTTGTCCGCGTTCTTGAACCAGTTCACGCATAATCCAAAGCCGGCCGCTGGGCCGGCTTTTTTGCGGCTGTTTCTCGCAAGCCGCCCGGAATAATGGTAAACTAAAGAGGTACGGACAACTAACCGAAAGGGGATCATGAAGATGATTACCGATACATTTGGAAATATTGCTAAAACAATTGACCATACGCTGTTAAAAGCAGATGCGACACAGGAAGAAATTGCGAAGCTTTGTGAGGAAGCAAACCGGCACGGCTTTGCATCGGTCTGTGTGAATCCAGCGCGGGTCAAGCAGGCGGCTGAACTCCTGCGGGGATCAGAAGTAAAGGTTTGTACAGTGATCGGCTTTCCGCTTGGCGCTACGCTGACGGAAGTAAAAGCGTTTGAAACAAAAACAGCGATTGAGCACGGAGCGACAGAAGTCGATATGGTGATCAATATTGGCGCTTTAAAAGACGGCGACACCGAAACTGTTCAAAAAGATATCAAAGCGGTCGTGGCTTCTGCGCAGGGAAAAGCGCTTGTAAAAGTCATTATTGAAACAAGCCTGTTAACGCAAAAAGAAAAGAAAACAGCATGCGAGCTCGCAGTGGCTGCAGGAGCGGATTATGTTAAAACATCAACCGGCTTTTCAGCAGGCGGAGCAACGGAGGAAGATGTACGCTTAATGCGTGAAACCGTCGGGCCTAAAGTAGGCGTAAAAGCTTCAGGAGGCGTTCGTACCCAGCAGGATGCTATGACAATGGTGAAAGCAGGAGCAACACGAATCGGCGCAAGCTCAGGAATTGCCATTGTAACCGGAGTTGAAGGAGAAGCCGGATATTAATTATGAATGTTTTGTAAAGAAAGTTTCTTGACCGAATACTATGCATGTATTATAATAATGCAGTACATGGAATTTCCATCGTAATGTGTTCGGAGGGAGGGAAAAAGAAATGTCAAAAACTGTTGTTCGCAAAAACGAATCGCTTGAAGATGCTCTTCGCCGTTTCAAGAAAACTGTTTCTAAAACTGGCACCCTGCAGGAGTACAGAAAGCGCGAATTTTATGAAAAACCAAGCGTGAAACGCAAAAAGAAATCAGAAGCAGCTCGTAAACGTAAGTTCTAAGAGGAGGTTTTTATATGAGTCTTCTCGGACGTCTTAATGATGAGATGAAGCAAGCGATGAAGAACAAAGAGAAAGAAAAGCTGACAGTCATCCGCATGCTCAAAGCTGCATTGCAAAATGAAAGTATTAAAGCAGGCGGCCGCGACCTGACAGAAGAGGAAGAACTGACAGTCCTTTCTCGCGAAGTGAAACAGCGCAAAGACTCCCTCCACGAGTTTGAAAAAGCCGGCCGTGAGGATCTTGTGGCCAAAATTCAGACTGAACTGACTTACGTGAACGAATATATGCCCGAACAGCTTTCAGAAGAAGAAGTATCAGCCATTGTGGAAGAAACAATCGCTGAAACAGGCGCTTCTGCAAAATCAGACATGGGGAAAGTGATGGCTGCGCTTATGCCAAAAGTAAAAGGCAAAGCAGATGGATCACTTGTCAACCGTCTTGTTCAGCAAAAGCTTTCTTAAAAAGCTGCCGTCCTTAATTGGGCGGCAGCTTTTTTATTTTATTTTATGAAACTTTTTTCCTGTTTATTCCGTATAAATAAGAAACAACCTACAGAAAGGCGGTGAAATTGAGTGACATGAGAAACTGGACAGGGCTGCTTGCAGGTTTTCCAGTTTTAACGGCCTTTAACTGGAGTGACCGGTTTATTGAGTTTGCGACACACCCTATTACGGTCATGATTTTGTTATCCGTTATGCTGGCAGGTTTTATTTTGGAATTGTTTACACCAGGCTTCGGACTCCCTGGGATGGCTGCCACCCTTGCATTAATCATCTTTATAGCAGGCCATATGATGTCAGGTGATGCCGGGATATCAACCGTTCTGCTTATCATTGTTGGTGTTCTTTTTATTCTGGCCGAAGTCATCTTACCAGGCGGGGTTGTCGGTTTTTTAGGCTTTCTTCTTTTTGCCGCAGGAGTACTTTTTGCCGGTGCAAGCATGCTATGGACGGCCGTTTCCCTATTGATCGCCTTTTTAGTAGCAACTGCAGTACTGATTTTGATGGTAAAGGTGTTGGGAAAAGAAATGAAATTTTTAAAAAAGTTTATTTTAAGTGATTCGACGAATACTGAACGCGGCTATGTGTCGAATGTGACGCGCACAGACTTAATCGGGAAAACAGGTAAAACGAAAACACCTCTGCGTCCATCAGGGACGGTTGTGATTGACGGAGAGCGCATTGATGCGGTGGCAGAAGGCGTTTTCATTCCCGCAGGCGTAGAGGTAGCTGTTGTAAAAACAGAAGGTGTCCGGGTTGTTGTTAGAGAAATGGAGTCCTAAAGGAGGAAGGATTGTATGGTTGTAGGAAATACTGTTCTTTTAATTGCTGTTGTGGTTGGAGTCATTATTTTACTCAGTGTTTTGTTAACACTTGTGCCGGTCGCGCTTTGGATTTCTGCCCTGGCAGCCGGTGTGAAAATTAGCATCTTTACATTGGTTGGTATGCGGCTGCGCCGGGTTATACCAAGCCGTGTTGTGAATCCGCTTATTAAAGCATCTAAAGCGGGCCTTGGCTTAACCATTAATCAGCTTGAGAGCCATTATTTGGCCGGGGGCAACGTTGACCGTGTGGTAAATGCGCTGATTGCCGCTCATCGGGCCAATATCGACCTGACGTTTGAACGGGCAGCTGCGATTGACCTCGCCGGCCGTGATGTACTGGAAGCCGTTCAAATGAGTGTTAATCCGAAAGTGATTGAAACACCTTTTATTGCTGGGGTTGCTATGAATGGAATCGAAGTAAAAGCAAAAGCGCGTATTACAGTTCGGGCCAATATTGACCGCCTTGTCGGGGGAGCCGGGGAAGAAACCATTGTAGCCCGTGTGGGTGAAGGAATCGTTTCGACCATTGGTTCAAGCGATCATCATAAAAAAGTGCTGGAAAACCCGGATATGATTTCACAGACGGTTTTAAATAAAGGGCTGGATTCCGGCACTGCATTTGAAATTTTGTCTATTGATATCGCAGATGTGGATATCGGCAAAAATATCGGTGCCGAACTGCAGACAGAACAGGCAGAAGCCGATAAAAATATTGCTCAGGCAAAAGCAGAAGAACGCCGTGCAATGGCGGTAGCGAAGGAGCAGGAAATGAAAGCGCGCGTAGAAGAAATGCGGGCAAAAGTTGTAGAAGCAGAGGCAGATGTACCTCGTGCGATGGGAGAAGCATTGCGTGCCGGTAATATTGGCGTGATGGACTATTTAAATATCCAAAATCTTTCTGCGGATACAGATATGCGTGATGCAATCAGCGGTCTTGGGGAAAAGAAAAAAGATCATAATCAGGATTAATCCAATGTAAAAGGGGGTCGTCGCAATAGAAGCACTCATTATTGCCGTTATTGCCGGTTTGATCTCAATGCTTTTTAATAAAAAAGAAAAGCAGGAAACGCCTAAGTCTCATAAACAAAAAGCTGAACGGAAAGCAAAGGATTTAGCCGGCCGTCTAGAAGATCAACGTGCAAACGTGAAGGCAGCAATACCGGGCGAATTAAAACAGCCGAATACGCAGCCGGTACTAAAAGAGGAAAAAAGCGAGTCACGCCCTGCCCGGGTAAACCGAACAAAAAAACAAGAGCCGATCTCGGTCATTGATACATGGACGGGAGAAGACATGATAAAAGGGATTATCCTGTCTGAAGTTCTTGGTCCGCCAAAGTCGAAGTGTAAAAAGTGATGAGTGCCCCTTTTTTTTCATAGATATATGAAAAAGAAAGGGGCGCTTTTAATGAAATGGATGGGGAAAATGGCCGGGCTGCCAGAAGATGCTATCGGCCGCATTCCAAGAGTAGTGGTCATTGGCATGAATAAAGTAACGGTTTACAATGCCGAAAAGCTTGAGCAATTTACTGACCGGACTGTGCGCATCCAGCTGTCGGATGCTGTGCTTGAAATACAGGGGAAATCACTTGAGGTCCTGGAACTCATGCCCTCTGAAGTGGTGATTGAAGGAACAATGACAAGCGTTTGCTTAAAGGAAAAACGATTTGGCTGACTTTTTTGTAAAAGGCGCTGTAACCGTGCTGGTCAGAGGAGAAGAGGCCCCTTTATTTCCTGGCAGACTGCACCAGCGCGGCGTCACCTTAAAAAACATTCAGTACAGCCGCCAAAATGAAGTTCAATTCACCCTGTGCCTTGAAGACATAAGCAAGCTTCGGCAGGAAGCAAGACGCTTTTCAGGCACCGTTCGGTTCAAGGAACGGACTGGCCTTCCTTTTTTGAAAAAGCGGGTCATCCGCTATGCGCCATTCCTCATTGCCAGCCTTTGCTTTTTTCTGGTGATGGTTTTGCTGTCTGCGATGATTATTCGAATCGATATACAGGGGGCGGATGACGAACTGGAAAGAGACGTCCGGGCTTTTTTGAAAAAAGAAGGAATCCGTGAAGGAGCGATTCGCCTGAACGATGTAGATACCGAAGCGATATCCAGGCGTGCCGTGCAGGATATACCCGGTGTAGTGCGTTTTTTAATTCAAAAAAAAGGAGTCGTGTATGTAGTGGATGTTTCCTCAGAACATCCGCCTCCGCGCGATACGGCTAAAACACGGCATGTAAAGGCTGTAAAATCGGGTGTTATTCAGGATATGTTTATTAAGTACGGTGTGTCGGAAGTGCAGCGCGGTGATTTTGTAGAAGCCGGAGACCGGCTGATTAAGGGAACAAAAAAAAAGCCAGCTTCCGGGACCGTTACGGCAGAAACATGGTATAAAGCAACCGTTACGCTTGGAGGTGGCGCATTAAAAACGAGAAATGGGGAAAATAGAAAACATATCTTCTTTTCAATTGGTGAAAAAGAGTATGCCTTATGGAAGCCTTCGTCTTTGAAAGGGTCTATTCAGAGGGAGGAAAACCGATATTCTTTTTACTTTTTTTCTTATCAGCTTCCTTTTTCGGTGCGGACTGAAACAGAGTATGCATTAAAGCCGGCTGGAACAGTAGAAACGGAAGCGGAACAAGAAGAAAGAGCTGTTCAGGCAGCGAAAGCGACATTGATGGCTAAACTTCCTAAAGAAGCAGAAGTGGTAGGCGAAAACGTTTTACAGAAGCGGTCTGAAAGTGGTAAAGTAAAGGTGATTATACACTTCCAAGTACTTGAAAATATTGCAATTAACTAACGTGGCAGCTAAGGAGAATGATTGAATGCAGGAAGAATTGAAGTCAGCAGCCGTCGCTCTCGGCGACCAAAACGAAGCCGTTCTATTATTCGGCGTTTCTGATCGTCATTTAACGATCATGGAAGAAGAATTCCACGTATCAATGGTAACACGGGGAGAAGCGGTTCATTTATCTGGAACCGCGGAAAACGTTGAAAAAGCACGGGTAGTGGTGGAGCAGCTGCTTGCTGTCATTCGCAAGCAAATCAATATAAGTGAACGCGATGTCATTAATGCTGTTCAAATGGCTAAAAATGGCACAATTGAATATTTAGATGAACTGTATGAAGAAGAAATCACAAAGAATGCGAAAGGAAAGTCTATTCGTATTAAAACGCTGGGCCAGCGGGATTACATTGAAGCCATTCGCGGCAGGGACATTGTTTTTGGCATCGGGCCTGCTGGAACCGGTAAAACATACCTTGCTGTTGTAATGGCTGTGCGTGCATTGAAAAACGGCCAGGTGAAACGAATTATTTTAACACGCCCGGCCGTTGAGGCAGGCGAGAGCCTTGGCTTTCTGCCAGGAGACTTAAAGGAAAAAGTCGATCCGTACCTGCGTCCATTATATGATGCGCTTCATGATGTTCTTGGTGCAGAACATACCGAGCGTATGATTGAACGGGGGACAATAGAAGTGGCGCCGCTTGCTTATATGCGGGGCCGTACGCTTGATGATGCTTTTGTTATTTTAGATGAAGCGCAAAATACAACGAATGCACAAATGAAGATGTTTTTAACGCGTCTCGGTTTCGGCTCTAAAATGGTCATCACAGGTGACCGCACACAAATTGACCTGCCAAAAGGCGCTGCTTCAGGTCTTGTGTCAGCAGAACAGGTACTTGGAAACACTTCTGGCATTTCGTTTATTCATTTAACAGGGACGGATGTTGTGCGCCATCCACTCGTGGCAAAAGTCATTACAGCATATGAAAAAGCGGAAAAAGGAGATGGCCAGCATGGCACTCGTCGTTGATTTTTTGGACGAAACGAACAAGCTTGAAGAAGGAGTAGAAAAGCTTGCTGAAGAACTGCTTCAGCTGGCAGCTGAGAAGGAAGCTGTGCCAGACGGCAGTGAAGTTTCTATCACGTTTGTAACCAACGAGCGGATTCAGGAAATTAACCGCGACTATCGGGACAAGGACACCCCGACTGACGTGATTTCATTTGCTCTTGAAGAAATGGGCGAAGATGAAGTGACCATTACTGGAACAGATATGCCCCGTATATTAGGCGATATCATTATTTCCATTGACCGGGCGAAGGAGCAGGCGGAAGAATACGGCCACTCCTTTGAACGGGAGCTTGGCTTTTTAACGGTCCACGGTTTTTTGCATCTTCTTGGGTATGACCACATGAATGAACAAGACGAAAAAGAGATGATCAGCCGCCAAAAAGATATTTTGGATGCGTATGGACTTGAAAGATAAACGGTCTTTTCACATAAAAAGACTTTTTTCTTCGTTCCGCTTCGCTGGAAATGGGCTGAAGCTCGCTTTATCTGAACCGAATATGCGCGTGCATATTGCTGCAGGTATATTGATATCTGCAGCCGGTTTTATTTTTGAGCTTACCCGAACGGAATGGTGTGTACTGCTTTTAACGATAGCAGGTGTTATGTCATTTGAAATGGTGAATACAGCTATTGAAAAAACAGTGGATCTTGTCACGGAAGAATACAGGCCGCTCGCAAAAATGGCGAAAGACCTGGCAGCGGGAGCCGTTCTGCTTTTTGCCATCGCAGCGATGATCATTGGCTGCCTTTTATTTATTCCGAAACTTTAATGAGGTGAATGAACATGAATCAACAACAGCTTATGGAAGCGGCAAAGCAGGCGCGTGAACGAGCGTACGTTCCTTACTCGAATTTTAAAGTAGGCGCTGCACTGCTGACAAAAGATGGGCAGATATTTGGCGGATGTAATATTGAAAATGCCGCATATGGCGTTGTGAACTGCGCTGAACGTACCGCTATTTTTAAAGCTTGGTCTGAAGGCGCAAGCGAGTATGCAGCCATTGCTGTTGTAGCAGACACGAACCGGCCTGTGCCGCCGTGCGGAGCGTGCCGGCAGGTGATTGCGGAGCTTTGCCCGCCGGACATGCCGGTTATTTTAACAAATTTGAAAGGCGACGTGCAGACACTGACCGTAGCAGAGCTTTTGCCGGGCGCTTTTTCACCGGAGGATTTAAATGGAGAATAACACATACAAATCAGGATTTATTGCTATTATCGGCCGCCCGAATGTCGGTAAATCAACTTTTTTAAATCGGGTAATCGGCCAGAAAATCGCCATTATGAGCGACAAGCCCCAGACAACCCGTAACAAAGTGCAGGGCGTTTTAACAACAGAGAACGCCCAAATGGTGTTTATCGATACGCCGGGGATTCATAAGCCGAAGCATAAGCTTGGGGATTTTATGATGAAAACCGCTGTCAATACGTTAAAGGAAGTCGATCTCATTCTTTTTATGATCAACGCAGAAGAAGGACTTGGCGGAGGCGATGAATTTATTATCGACAAGCTGAAAGATGTGAAAACACCTATTTTTCTTGTCATTAATAAGATTGACCGTATTCATCCGGACAAATTGATGGAATTAATCGTGCAATACAAAGAATTTCTTCCGTTTGCTGAGATTGTGCCGATTTCAGCGCTTGAAGGAAATAATGTAGACAGGTTGCTTGAGCAAGTGGGGAAAATACTGCCGGAAGGCCCGCAGTACTATCCGGCCGATCAAGTAACCGATCACCCTGAGCGCTTTATTGTTTCAGAATTAATTCGTGAAAAAGTGCTGCATTTAACTCGTGAAGAAGTGCCGCACTCGATTGCGGTTGTGATTGATAAAATCTCCAAGCGTGATGGCAAAGATATGATCGATGTGATGGCGACCATTATTGTAGAACGGGATTCACAAAAAGGAATTGTCATCGGCAAGCAAGGAGCGCTTTTAAAAGAAATCGGCAAGCGTTCACGCCGGGATATTGAGCATTTGCTCGGTTCAAAAGTATTTTTAGAGCTCTGGGTAAAAGTACAAAAAGACTGGCGCAACAAAGCGGCAAATTTACGCGACTTCGGTTTTAAAGAAGACGAATATTAAGGGCTTGAGAAGGAGTGGGCAGCATGCTTGAAAAGTGGGAAGGCATCGTGCTCCGGACCAATGATTATGGAGAAACGAATAAAATTGTCACCATGCTGACACGTGAAAAAGGAAAAAGAGGGGCAGTGGCGCGGGGAGCCAAAAAAACAAACAGCCGGCTTTCTGGTGTTACCCAGCCGTTTACACATGGATATTTTCTTGTGCAGGGCGGCCGCGGGCTTGGCACCATGCAGCAGGGAGAAACGCTTGATTCCATGCGCCATATTCGGGAAGACCTGGTAAAAACAGCTTATGCGGCCTACATTGTTGAGATGACCGACCGAACAACCGAGGATGGTGAAGGGGGCGCACCGCTGTTTGAGCTCGTTCGTAAAAGTCTGGTGTACATCAACGAAGGGATGGACCCGGCTATTGTGACCAATATTTTCGAAATGAAAATGCTGGCACATGTCGGACTCCGGCCTGGGCTTTCTTCCTGTGCCGTATGCGGTGAAACAGAAGGGCGTTTTGGCTTTTCTATTCGGGAAAACGGCTTAATCTGCCACCGCTGTTTTGACAAAGATCCTTACTATCTTCCGCTTTCCCCAGCCGCGATCCGTCTGCTGAGGCTTTTTTACTTTTTCGACTTGGACCGCCTTGGCTCCATTGATGTGAAGGAATCAACGAAAAAAGAGCTGCGGTCGGCTATTTCCATGTATTATGACGAGTATGCCGGCTTGTTTTTAAAATCGCGCCGGTTCTTGGAACAAATGGAACGGTTTGAAAGTGTCTTTAAAAAAGATGAGGCGGATGATTGACAAAAAGATCGTTATGCATTACCGTTTAATAGACAAAAGCAAATAATCAAGTGCAGTGAAGGAAACAAGTAAGCGTGATTTTTCTTTTCAAGCGAGCCTGGGGCGGTGTGAGCCAGGTAAAGAAACAGGCTGAAGGGGCACTCTGGAGCACATTTTAAAGAAAGCGGCCATTTGGCAAATAGGGTGGAACCGCGGGCAAAAGCCCGTCCCTATGTACACAATTTTGTGCTACATAGGGACGGGCTTTTTGCTGTTAAAATAACTTTTTTTCTTTAAATGATTTTCCAGCTTTCGATACGATCAGGTCGAGAGACGTCCTGCGCTTTATTAATAAAAAGGAGGAAGTAAAGTGAATATTCAAGAGATGATTTTAACGCTCCAGAAGCATTGGTCAGATCAAGGCTGCATTTTAATGCAGGCGTACGATGTGGAAAAAGGAGCAGGTACGATGAGCCCTTATACATTTTTGCGGGCTATTGGGCCGGAGCCGTGGAATGTAGCTTATGTAGAGCCGTCCCGACGTCCGGCAGATGGGCGTTATGGAGACAACCCAAACCGTTTGTATCAGCACCATCAATTTCAAGTTATTATGAAGCCGTCTCCAGACAATATTCAGGAATTATATTTGGATTCATTAAAAGCGCTTGGTATTGATCCGCTTGAACATGATATCCGTTTTGTAGAAGATAATTGGGAAAACCCGTCGCTTGGCTGCGCGGGCCTTGGCTGGGAAGTATGGCTTGATGGGATGGAAATCACTCAATTTACGTATTTCCAGCAGGTTGGGGGGCTTGAGTGCAAGCCGGTATCCGTTGAAATTACGTATGGTATCGAACGTCTGGCTTCTTATATTCAAGACAAAGAAAATGTTTTTGAACTGGAATGGACAAACGGATTTACCGTGCATGACATTTTTTATCAGCCGGAATTTGAGCATTCAAAATATACATTTGAAACGTCTGATCCAGATATGCTGTTTAACTTGTTCAGCGTATACGAAAAAGAAGCAAAACGCCAAATGGACGAGGGGCTTGTTCATCCGGCATACGATTATGTGTTGAAATGTTCGCACGTTTTTAACGTACTTGATGCCCGAGGAGCCATTTCGGTTACGGAACGGACAGCTTACATTGGACGGATGCGGAATCTTGCCCGTCAGGTAGCAAAAACATTTTATGAAGAGCGGGAAAAATTAGGCTTCCCGATTTTAAACCGGAAAGGGGACGCGGCTCATGAGTAAAGATCTTTTATTGGAAATCGGCCTGGAGGAAATGCCGGCCCGTTTTGTAACGCAGTCCATGAAGCAGCTGGGCGATAAAACAGCCGCTTTTTTAACAGAGCTAAACATCAGCTTTGGAGATGTTCAAACATACTCGACGCCAAGACGTCTTGCCGTCCTTGTGAAAAATGTCTCGGAAGCACAGGAAGATATTAATGAAGAAGCAAAAGGCCCGGCTAAAAAAATTGCGCAGACAGAAGGTGGCGAATGGTCAAAAGCGGCCATTGGCTTTGCAAAAGGCCAGGGTATGACAACAGATGATATTTACTTTAAAGAAATAAAGGGTGTTGAATACGCGCATGTGAAAAAGTTCGTCAAAGGGCAGGAAACAGCCGCGCTTCTTTCAGGCCTTGAGGATGTTGTGCTTTCTTTAACATTCGGCAAAAACATGCGGTGGGGCTCCAATGACATTCGCTACGTGCGTCCGATTAAATGGGTAGCAGCCTTGTTTGGACAGAACGTCATTTCATTCGAGGTAGCAAATGTTGAAGCCGGAAATCAAACGGCAGGGCACCGGTTCCTGGGCACGTCAGCTCTTATTTCAGAGCCGGCAGCATATGTGGATACGTTAAAAGGCGAGTTTGTCGTTGCAGATCCTGAAGAACGCCGCGGCATGATCCTGGCCCAATTGAAAGAGCTGGAAAATCAAAATAACTGGTCCATTCCTGTAGATGAATCGCTTTTAGAGGAAGTGAATAACCTCGTCGAATATCCTACGGCGCTTTCTGGTTCATTTAATGAAGCGTTTCTGGACTTGCCGGAAGAAGTGCTGATTACATCTATGAAAGAGCACCAGCGTTACTTCCCGGTTAAAGATGCAGACGGTACGCTGCTGCCTCATTTTATTACCGTCCGCAACGGCAACACTCATGCGATTGAGAAAGTCGCACGCGGCAATGAAAAAGTATTGCGTGCCCGTTTAGCGGATGCCGACTTCTTTTACAAAGAAGATCAGAAAACGCCGATTGCTGATTCTCTTCAAAAGCTGGAAAGAATTGTTTACCATGAAAAAATTGGCACACTGTCAGAAAAAGTGTCCCGGATTCGCCGTATTACAGCAAGTCTCGCCCAGTTAATCGGTGCAACAGACGAAGTAAAAGCGTTGGCAGACCGCGCAGCAGAAATTTGCAAATTTGACCTTGTTACACAAATGGTGTATGAATTTCCAGAGCTGCAAGGCGTGATGGGTGAAAAATATGCCCGTCAAAAAGGTGAAAAAGAAGAAGTAGCTGTGGCGGTTAATGAGCACTATATGCCGCGTTCAGCAGATGATGCCGTTCCGGCAACGGAAACAGGCGCCCTTGTCAGTATCGCAGATAAGCTTGATACAATTACGGCCTGCTTCGCAGTTGGAATTATCCCGACCGGCTCTCAAGATCCATACGCCCTTCGCCGTCAGGCAGCAGGTATTGTGCAGACGATGCTGGAGCAGAACTGGAATGTACCGCTTGAAGACGTGATTGCTGCTGCAATTAAAGAAGTGCTTGCAGACCATGTGGGTGATAAAACAGCCGAAACGCTTCAAGAGGAAATCAGCTCCTTTTTCTCGCTTCGCGTCAAGCATATTCTTCAGGAAAAAGGCGTTCGGTATGACATTATTGATGCTGTTTTAACAAAAGCAGGAACGCTGAAGAGCATGGAAGAAACAGCTGCGGTGTTAATGGCCCATAAAGAAGATGAGGATTTCAAGGAAACGATGGAAGCGCTGAGCCGCATTGTGAATATTTCAAGAAAAGCAGCCGGTGAACAAACGGTAAATCCATCATTGTTTGAAAACGACCAGGAAGCAGCATTGTATAAAGGATATGAGACGTTACAAAGTGAATGGAACCAGACGGCATCAGCGGAAGCCCGTTACAGCCTTCTTGCGTCCTTAAAGCCGGCTATTGAAGATTATTTTGATCATACAATGGTCATGGCAGAAGACGAGGCGCTTAAACAAAACCGCTTAGCGATGATGACGCATCTGGCCCGCTTTATTCTTGACTTCGCAGAAGTGCCGGCTGTTCTTGTAAAATAAACCGGTCCATCCTGCGGTGCCCGCTGTTGAATCAGGAAAAATAAGTTATAATAAGAAGATGACATAAAACAACGGGATTTATATTGACGGGATGGTGAGGACGATGGAACTAAATAAACGGCAGGAAAAAATTCTTGAAATTGTAAAAGAAAACGGTCCGATTACAGGAGAAAGTATAGCGGACCAGCTTAACCTGACCCGTGCTACACTGCGTCCGGACCTGGCTATTTTAACAATGGCCGGGTTCTTGGATGCGCGTCCGCGTGTCGGTTATTTTTACACAGGAAAGTCCGGTCCGCAGCTTATGACGGAGAGTTTAATGAAACTGTATGTGCGCGACTTCCAAGCGGTGCCGATCGTGGTGAAGGAGCAGTCAACCGTCTATGATGCGATCGTTACCATGTTTCTTGAAGACGTCGGCACCTTGTTTGTGGTGGATGAATCCTTTTGCTTATCAGGTGTCCTATCAAGAAAAGATTTGCTTCGAGCCAGCATCGGTAAGCAGGATTTAAACTCTCTTCCCGTCAATATTATTATGACGCGGATGCCTAACATTGCGGTTTGTCAGCGGGATGATTTGCTTCTGGATGTAGCAAAAACGCTGCTTGAGAAACAAATCGACTGCGTGCCTGTTGTGAAAAAAACCGATAAAGGGCAGGAAGTAACCGGCCGGGTCACCAAAACAACGATTACCCGTGCTCTTGTGTCCCTGACAGATGATCATTAAAAGAAAGGCGGCTACCATGCATGAATGATCCGATCATTTATATTGTATCCGATTCCGTCGGTGAAACAGCAGAACTTGTTACGAAAGCAGCTTTAAGCCAGTTCAGCGGCCCTCATGCCGTCATTAAACGATTTCCTTACGTAGAGGACCCCTCCCACATTGATGAGGTCATTAACCTGGCCAGGGAAGATGGCGGGATTATTGTATACACGCTTGTAAAACCGGATATTCGTGCATACATGATTAAATCCGCGGATGTGAATAATATAGAGGTCATTGACTTAATCGGCCCTCTTATGGACCAGCTTGAATCAATGTACACCATGCAGCCATTATTCGAACCGGGGCTTGTAAGGCGCCTGGATGAAGATTATTTCAAAAAGGTGGATGCGATTGAATTTGCGGTAAAGTACGATGATGGACGCGATCCACGCGGATTATTAAAAGCCGATATTATCTTAATCGGTGTATCGCGCACATCCAAAACGCCGCTTTCACAATTTTTAGCCCATAAACGGGTAAAAGTAGCAAATGTACCGATTGTGCCGGAAGTGGATCCGCCGCAGGAATTATTCACGATTCCAAAAGAAAAGTGCATCGGCTTGAAGATCAGTCCGGAAAAGCTGAATTCGATTCGTCGTGAGCGGTTGATTTCTTTAGGACTGGACGACAGCGCCAGCTATGCGGATGTAGAACGTATCAAAAAAGAATTGACGTATTTCGAGGAGATTACGGCGAGAATAGGCTGCGACGTCATCGATGTAACCAACAAAGCGGTGGAAGAAACAGCGAATATTATTATGAGCCTTTATCGAAGCCGAAAAAGTACATAATCAGTCGATTATGTACTTTTCATTTTCATGGAAATGTTCTATAATAAAAAATTGTGATAAAAATGTTCAAAAAGGTTTAGAGCTGCCTTCAAAAGAATAAACTATCTATGTAACCCTTCAGGTGGCAGTCTTTACCCAGCAAGAAGTTCTTTTCGACGAACTTTTGTGCGAAAAGAAGGATTCTACTCACGTTTGTAGAATAAATAACAAAATACGATTTTACAGCTGGTGATGTCATTTGTCCAGAAGAATACCTGAAGAAACCATTCAGCAAATTAAACAGGGTGTTGAGATCGCTGATGTAATCGGAGAGTATGTTCAGTTGAAAAAGCAGGGCCGGAATTACTTCGGTTTATGCCCATTTCATGGTGAAAACTCACCGTCTTTCTCAGTGTCGCCCGAGAAACAAATTTATCATTGTTTCGGCTGCGGCGCTGGAGGGAACGCGTTTACCTTTTTAATGGAAATCGACCAGATTCCGTTTCAGGAAGCGGCGGCAAGACTTGCTGACCGTGCAGGGATCACACTGGATATTTCCCCATCAGAAAGCGAAGAAACGACAAAAACAGATGAGAATGCCGATCTGTATGAAGCGCATGAACTGATGGCGAAATTTTACCGGCACCTGCTTCTGAATACAGAAGAAGGAAGTGAGGCGCTTTTTTATTTGCGCAAGCGCGGATTTACAGACGAAGACATTGACCGCTTTCAAATCGGCTGGGCACCGCCGCAGCCTGAATTTGCGTTAAACATTCTTACAAAACGCGGTTTTTCTGTCGAACGAATGGAACAGGCTGGCCTGCTGGTTAAAAACGAAGAAACCGGCCGTTACTTTGATCGGTTTCGCGGCAGGATTATGTTTCCCCTTCATGATCAAAAGGGGCGTGTGTCCGGATTTTCCGGCCGCGACCTTGGAGAAGGGCAGCCAAAATATTTAAATTCACCCGAGACACCCATTTTTTATAAGAGCAGCCTTTTGTACCACTTTCATGCAGCAAGAACAGCAATCAAGAAGCAAAAACAATTTATCCTTTTTGAAGGTTTTGCCGATGTTATTGCAGCGGTGAGAGCCGGTTTTCATCAATCGGTAGCCGTTATGGGAACCGCCCTCACGGAAGAGCACATCAGGCAGTTAAAGCGCATTTGTGATCAAGCGGTCATTTGTTATGACGGGGACAAGGCTGGCTTAAATGCTGCTTACAAAGCGGCCAATATGCTTGACAGTCACGATATCGGCGTAAAAGTCACGATTCTTCCCGAGCAGCTTGATCCTGATGAATTTATCAGGCAAAAGGGTACAGATGCTTTTTCTGCTTATATAAAGGATTCTTCGCTTACACTGATGGCGTTTAAAATGGAGTTTTTAAAGCGCGGAAAAAATATGCGGGATGATGAACAAAAGTTTCGCTATATTGAAGAAGTGCTGACAGAAATCTCTAGGTTAAAAAAAGCAGTAGAGCGGGATCATTACTTACGCCGGCTGGCTGATGAATTTTCACTGTCTCTGCAGGCGCTGCAGGAACAGGAAAAAGCATTATTCCTAAAAAAACGTCCGGTGCGGCCGGCCCTGCCTCAAAAAGAGGAAGTTTCCGGAAATGCTCCACAGCGGGAACGGTTGATCCGGCAGTATCCGCGTCATGAAACAGCTGAAAGAAGACTGCTGGCTCATATGCTGGCCAATCCTGAGCTCGCAGAACGAATCCGAATGATGCTTCAAGGAGATTCGTTTTCCATAGATGAGCACCAGGCACTGTTTACGTATTTACTTGGATATTATGAACAAACAACAGAACCGGATATGGCATCTTTTTTGTCTGTACTGCAAGACAGCCAGCTCAGGCGTCTCGCTGTTGACATCAGCTTAACAACAGTCAGCGGCGAGCCTGGCGAGGAAGAGCTTTCCGATTATGTAAAAGAAATTCAAAAACAGCATCGCCGTTTGGAAATCGAAGAGAAAAAAAGAGAGCGGATTGAGGCAGAAAAACGTCATGATTATGTAGGAGCTGCCCGAATTTTGCATGAAATCATTTCGCTTGAAAAACAACTCGCCCGCTAAGATTGTCCAGGAAGTTGGAAGGAGGGGGACTAATGGCTGAAAAGTCAACACGTTCCAAAGAAGCTGAATTAACACTTGAAAAAGCAAAAGAACTTATTATTGAGACAGGTAAACAAAGAGGAGAATTAACATACAATTACGTAGCGGACAAATTAGCCTCGTTTGAAGTGGATTCCGGCCAGATTGATGAGTTTTACGAATCCCTTACAGAGCAGGGGGTAGAACTCGTTGATGAAGAAGAAAGCAACGATGACGGTGATCCGAACATCCAGGAGCTTGAAAAAGAAAATGAGGAATTTGATTTAAACGACTTAAGTGTTCCTCCTGGTGTGAAAATCAACGATCCCGTTCGTATGTACTTAAAAGAAATTGGCCGTGTTGATCTTTTGTCTGCCCAGGAAGAAATTGAACTGGCTCACCGGATTGAAGAAGGGGACGAAGAAGCAAAACGACGTTTAGCAGAAGCGAACCTGCGCCTTGTTGTCAGCATTGCCAAACGTTATGTAGGCCGTGGCATGCTGTTCCTTGATTTGATTCAAGAAGGAAATATGGGCTTAATCAAAGCGGTTGAGAAGTTCGACTACCGTAAAGGGTTTAAATTCAGTACGTATGCCACATGGTGGATTCGCCAGGCGATTACCCGTGCCATTGCCGACCAGGCCCGTACCATTCGGATCCCGGTTCATATGGTTGAAACGATTAATAAATTAATTCGTGTTCAGCGCCAGCTTCTTCAGGATCTAGGCCGCGAACCGGCACCAGAAGAAATTGCGGAAGAAATGGATTTAACACCTGAAAAAGTACGTGAAATTTTAAAGATCGCGCAAGAGCCTGTTTCACTTGAAACACCAATTGGGGAAGAAGATGATTCACATCTTGGCGACTTTATTGAAGACCAGGAAGCGACTTCTCCGTCTGAACACGCTGCTTATGAATTGTTGAAAGAGCAGCTTGAAGACGTGCTCGATACCTTAACGGACCGGGAAGAGAATGTTCTTCGCCTTCGTTTTGGCCTTGATGATGGACGGACACGGACACTTGAAGAAGTAGGTAAAGTATTTGGTGTAACGCGTGAGCGTATTCGCCAAATTGAAGCAAAAGCCCTTCGTAAGCTCCGCCATCCAAGCCGCAGCAAACGTTTGAAGGATTTCTTAGAATAAGTTAAATTCAAGGCCGGGTTTCCCGGCTTTTTTCGTGCAAAAAAGCAGGATAATCCTTGCCGGTCACGAATAGTATTGTGTATTGGGGTGTGAAGCAGGGTGAAACAAACGAAAAAAGACATTATTATTCAGGAAATACTTCTCTGGAAAGACAATCAAATGCTGCCTCCACATTATTGTGATTATTTACTAGCGCTTTATACACAAGGAACAGAATTTACAGAAGCAGGAAGACGCGCCCGATTGAAGCGAATTCACATGTCAACCGCACTGCTTGCACTGCTTTTATTGCCAGTTGCTGTATGTATTCTCTATTTTACGGAATTGTCTTTTCTTTTGCAAACAGTGATTTTGACAAGTTTTGTCGGAAGCCTGTTGCTGCTGGCCATTTATTTTTCACGCCAAAAAGTGCTGGCGCCTATGCTTTTTTTAGGTGCTGCAGTCCTGCTTTTGCTGCTCTCCTTGGAATTAAATACCCGGATTTTTCATGATCGTTCTTATACTTTATATGGGCTTCTTGCTGTAAATTGCCTGCTTTGGATTTTTACCGGTGTAAAGCTCAAGCTGTTTTACTTTTCTATTTCCGGTGGATTGGGCCTTATCGTGCTTCTCTTTTTCTGGCTGCAAAACTAAAAGGGCAGCTGAATGATCTGTCATAAGGGGAAAACTTTAAAGTAAGCCTTTTCGTACCCTTTATTTTCAAGTAAAATAATAAGTGTTTGTATTTTTCGGTTTTCTTTTTACATAAAAAGAGAGGGGGAAACAGCATGAATCGTAATCCGTTAATTCCATTTTTGTTAATTGCGGTATTCGGGCTCGGATTAATGTTCTTTTTGTCGTTGGATGGAATTGATAACGCAAAAGAAAGAGCCGAGGAAGGAAAGACAGCAGAAGAAGGCGGAGGAGAAACAGCGGCAGGGGGAAAATTTGATCCGGAGGCCCACTATGAGTCCTCTTGCATTGGCTGTCATGGCAGCAACTATGAAGGCGGTGCAGGCCCGTCGCTCGTTGGAGTAGGAGAAAAGCTTTCCCAGGAAGAAATTCAAGATATTGTGGTAAACGGTAAAGGCAGTATGCCGGCAGGTCTTGTTCCCCAGGAAAACGCCGAGGCGATGGCAGCCTGGGTAGCTGAAATTAAATAATAACATTCTACAAAGGCCTTTGTGTATGCAAAGGCCTTTTTTCTTTTGAAATGTGATAAGATAGGAAAGAATTTTAATAAAAAGCGGTGAACATATATGAATAGCAATCAGTTATCAAAAAGACTCGAAACGGTTGTTTCGTTTATTGCACCAGCCAGAACAATCGCGGATATTGGCTCAGACCATGCTTATCTGCCCTGTTATGCGGTGAAAAAAAATCTGGTAGACCGGGCTGTGGCGGGAGAAGTGGTGGAAGGCCCTTTTCAGTCTGCGAGACGGCAAGTACTGTCAGAAGGGTTGTCAGAGAAAGTTGATGTGCGTAAAGGAAACGGACTCGCTGTGCTGGAAGCGGGAGAAGTGGAGTGCATCACGATTGCAGGAATGGGAGGTCCACTGATCGCATCGATTTTAGAAGAAGGAAAGAGCAAGCTTGCCGGCGTTGCAAAGCTCATTCTGCAGCCGAATATTGCCGGCCATGCAGTTCGGGAATGGCTTGATGCAAATGGCTGGACTATAGAACAAGAAGCCATTTTAGAAGAAGATGGCCAATTGTATGAGGTTATCAGCGCTACAGCCGGCTCGTCACGTGCTTTGTCGCCGAAGGAATTGCTCTTTGGACCGTTCTTGATAAAGCAGAAAAACAACGCATTCCGGCTGAAATGGCAGCGGGAACTTGATCAAATTAATCATGTCCTCAGCCGTTTAACCGATGCCCAGCATACAGAGGGCACTGAAAAGAAGAAAAGTGAGTTAAAACAAAAAAAACAGTGGATTGAGGAAGTGATCGCCGATGAAAACGCCTAACGGACATGAGATTATTGGGCTGTTTGAACGATTTTCACCGAAATCTTATGCGATGGAAGGAGACAAAATCGGATTGCAGATCGGCCGCTTAAACAAGCCGTGCAAAAAAGTTATGATTGCGCTGGATGTTCTTGAAAGCGTCGTGGATGAAGCGATCGAAGAAAACACTGATTTGATTATAGCCCATCATCCGCTTATTTACCGGCCGCTTGGTGCCATTCAAACGGATCAGACAGCAGGAAGAGTGATTGAAAAGCTGATTAAGCATGATATTGCGGTATACGCTGCTCATACGAATTTGGATGTAGCGAAAGGCGGAGTAAATGACCTGCTGGCTTCCGCTCTTCACTTAACGAATACAGAAGTGCTCGTGCCGACCATAGCTGAAGAGTTGAGAAAGCTGGCCGTTTTTGTGCCGCTCGATCAGGCAGAAGCCGTAAGAGAGGCACTTGGAAAAGCAGGCGCTGGAGCGCTTGGAAATTATCAAAACTGTTCTTTTTCTCAACAAGGAGAAGGGCGTTTTCAGCCCGGTGAAGAAGCTGAGCCTTTTATCGGCCAAGCCGGCGGCCGCTTAGAAACAGTACAGGAAGAAAAAATCGAAGTGATTTATCCTGTTCACATAGAGAAGAAAGTGCTCAGTGCCATGCTTAAAGCCCATCCATATGAAGAGGCAGCTTATGATATTTATCCTCTTCAAAACAAAGGAGAACAGCTTGGACTGGGCCGTATCGGCCTGCTTCCACAGGAAATGACACTGGAGCAGTTTGCTATGCATGTGAAGGAGTCATTACAATCTGGAGGCGTAAGAGTAGTCGGTGATAAAACACGTCTTGTCCGTAAGGTAGCCGTATTGGGCGGAGACGGCAACAAATACTGGCAGACGGCGCTGCGTAAAGGAGCAGACGTGTACGTAACAGGTGATTTTTATTATCATACTGCGCATGATGCAGATGCTGAAGGCCTCGCAGTTGTCGATCCGGGGCATAACGTAGAGAAAGTGATGAAAAAAGGCGTAGCAGCCGTTCTTCACGAGCAGGCCTCCAGACAAAAATGGACTGTTGAATTTGTGGCTTCTGCCGTTGAAACAGACCCTTTTCAATTTATGTAAATAAAAAAGCAGCTCCGTTTAAGGAGCTGCTTTTTTAGCGTGAGGTTAACGTCGATTTTTTTACTTTAGGCAAAATTTTCTCAAGCGGTACTTTTCGCTCACGTACCCAGGTTGATTCATCTTCGGGGTCAAATGCTTCTAAAAACTGAATCACTTCTTTTACGATAGGTGTTGGTGTAGAAGCGCCGGCGGTGACAGCCACTGTTTCGGCATCTTTAAGCCAGTCAATATTAATTTCAGAAACATCAGACACCCGGTATGCAGTGGTGCCGGCAATTTCAATAGATACCTGCGCAAGTCGATTGGAGTTATTGCTTTTCGGATCTCCTACGACAATCAGCACATCTGCTTCACCGGCTTGATCAGCCACTGCTTCCTGCCGCACTTGCGTCGCAAGGCAGATTTCCTTATGCATTTCTGCATGTGGATACTTTTCTTTGATCGCATCCATAATATCAATAACATCCCATTGGCTCATGGTTGTTTGGTTTGTAACGATAATTTTATCATTTTTCATGTCCAGCGCCTTAACATCGTCTGCATTTTCCACAAGGTGAACAATTTCCGGTGCCACACCAACGGCGCCTTCCGGTTCCGGATGCCCTTTTTTGCCGATGTAAATCACATGATAGCCTTCTGCTTTTTTAGCCCGGATTAAATCATGGGTAACGGTAACATCAGGACAGGTTGCATCGATTGTCGTTAAGTTTTTTTGACGGGCAATTTCCCGTACTTCCGGCGACACACCGTGAGCTGTGAAAATGATTGTGCCTTCTGATACCTGCTCAATAATGTCTTTTCGGTTTTTTCCGTCCAAGGTAATGATGCCTTCCGCTTCAAAAGCATCTGTAACATGTTTGTTGTGTACAATCATGCCTAAAATATAGATTGGACGCGGCAATGTTTTATCAAGAGCGGCGTTACGGGCAATAACCATTGCATCAACAACACCGTAACAGTAACCGCGTGGTGAAATTTTTATTATTTTCATACAGCATCCTCCTCCAGCTTCTCACTTTATTATAAAGGAGAAAGCAGGGAAAACAAAGCGATCAATCAAGCCGGCCCGGAAACCAGGGCACAGACTCAGCTGTCCGCTTTTTTTCACGCTGTGGAGGCAGAGTGCTTGCCGCTTCTTTTACTTCTTGCTGTGGATCGCTTTCGGGGTCCGGCATGGATTGTACAGTCCGGTAAAGCCTCCACATAGCCGGAAGGTTTTTAACAAGCGGGCCGTACTGTTCAATCAACGGCCGCATCTGTTCAGCAGTCGCCATGACCTGTCTGGCTTGTTCCAGCCATCGTCCCGACTTTGCGGCTGTACCGAAAAACGGAGGCATTGGCGGCTGAACAGGCGGGTGGGTAGGGGGAGGAGTATAAAAAAATCCACGTCTGGCATTCGGTGCATATCGAGGCAGCAACGCAGTCACCCTTTCCTTTTTCTCTATCGTATTCATATTGGAAAGATCATGTGCGTAAACCTTCTTTTGCTTTCTTGACGCTTTTAGTATATTATCGTAACGTGCATAAACTTTGAACGTGAAAGGAATTTGATGCCATATGGCAAACTATACATTTGAACAATACGGTCTAAAGCCGTTTATTTATAAAGGAATCGAAGCACTGCGCTTCAAAGAGCCTACGCCAATTCAACGTAATATGATTCCGCTTATCCTAAAAGGGGAAAGCGCAATTGGACAATCCCAAACGGGCACAGGAAAAACCCATTCATATGTACTGCCTATTTTAAACCGTATCGAAACCGACAAAAAAGAAGTGCAGGCTGTAATTACAGCTCCAACGCGCGAACTAGCCACGCAAATTTATCAGGCATTCCAAAAAGTGGCAAAAGAATCAGAGGAAGAAATTTCTATCCGTCATTTTGTCGGAGGGACGGATAAAAAACGGGATATAGAGCGATTGAAAAACCCGCCACACATCATGGTTGGGACACCGGGAAGAATTGCTGACCTTATTGGCGATAATGCGATTTCTGTTCACAAAGCGGAAATGCTTGTTGTCGATGAAGCTGATTTAATGCTTGATATGGGCTTTATCAATGATGTAGATCGAATTGCATCCGGTATGCCAGAAGAGCTTGGCATGTTTGTTTTTTCTGCTACTATTCCACAGAAACTAAAACCTTTTTTGAAAAAATACATGGAAAATCCGGAATACGTACACATTGAGCCCAAACGCGCATCTGCCGCTAACATCGAACATTTGCTTGTAGCGGCAAAGAGCCGTGATAAAGTAGACGTCGTGTATGATCTACTGCAAGCCTTTAATCCGTATCTGGCTGTTGTCTTCACAAACACGAAGCAAAAAGCGGATGAAGTAGCGGATAAGCTGGCGGCAAAAGGCTTGAAAACCGGTCGTATCCACGGTGACCTGCCGCCTCGTGAACGGAAAAAAATGATGAAGCAGGTTCATGACCTTGAGTACCGTTATATTGTCGCAACAGACCTTGCTGCCCGCGGTATTGATATCGAAGGCGTTAGTCATGTAATCAATTATGAGCTGCCGGCAGATCTTGACTTTTACATTCACCGGGCAGGCCGTACAGCCCGTGCCGGTGCATCCGGCATTTGTGCAACAGTTTATCTTCCGGCTGATGAAGATGCGATCGCAAAACTGGAAAAACGCGATATTACGTTTTCGAATGGTGATATCAAAGGTGGAGAAATCGTTGAAACAGCCGATCGTAATCGCCGTAAAAAACGGGAGAAAAAAGAAGATACGATCAACCCGAAAGTCAGAGCGGTCACAAGCCGTCCGCAAAAAGTAAAACCAGGCTATAAAAAGAAACGGAAAATGGAAGTAGCAAAAATTGAAAAACGCCAGCGCCGTATTGACGCCCGCAATAAAAAGTAACAGGGAGTTTAAGGATGTTAAAAATAGGATCACATGTTTCAATGAGCGGCAAAAAAATGCTGCTTGGTGCTAGTGAAGAAGCTATTTCTTACGGCGCCTCTACCTTTATGGTGTATACAGGCGCCCCACAGAACACACGCCGAAAGCCGATTGAAGACTTGAATATCGAGGCCGGGCGCCGCCATATGGAGCAAAACGGCATCAGCGAAATTGTCGTTCATGCTCCTTATATTATTAACCTTGGCAATACCATCAAGCCGGAAACATTCGAGCTGGGAGTAGATTTTCTTCATATGGAAATCGAACGGTCAACAGCAATTGGTGCGAGCCAGATTGTGCTTCATCCAGGCGCCCATGTTGGAGCTGGAACCGAAGCTGGGCTGAAAAAAATTGCGGAAGGTTTGAACGAAGTGCTTCAGCAAAACCAGTCCGTGCAAATTGCACTGGAGACGATGGCTGGAAAAGGAACGGAATGCGGCCGCCAATTTGAAGAAATCGCGATGATTATGGATATGGTCCATCATAACGAAAAATTATCGGTCTGCTTTGATACGTGCCATACACATGATGCGGGTTATCCAATTCGAGAGGACTTTGACGGAGTTTTAGATCAATTTGATCGAATGATCGGTGTGGACCGCCTTAAAGTGCTGCACATCAATGACAGCAAAAATGAGCGCGGCGCCGGTAAAGACCGGCACGAAAATATCGGCTTTGGCTATATTGGCTTTGATGCGCTGTCTTATATTGTGCATCATCCTCAGTTAACCGATATCCCTAAAATCTTGGAAACACCTTATATAGGAGAAGATAAAAATACAAAAAAACCCCCATACCTTCAGGAGATTGCCATGCTTCGAGGCAAGCAATTTGATGAAGGCATAAGGGAAAAAATTGCAGCAGGCGTTATAACTTAAGGAAGTGCATATATGGACGGAGCATTTTTTCAAGCGCTGCGGCTTCTCGTTTGCCGAGAATCCTTTCAGCTGCTTGAAAAAGCTCGGTCCTTTTTGTTTCGGAAAACAAATCAACTTCGTGGCGGGCGAGCCAGCCGATAAACTGATCCGCCTGCTTTTCGGTCAAGGAAACTTGGAATTTTCTTGCTTGCTCCATCAGCTCAGCTTTTGTGATGGTTTGAACACGGCGATTGATCATTTGATGAAGAGGCTGCATACCGGGCTCCTTTCTTAAGGTCACTTCATTTACTTGAGAGCGGCCATCCTGTATACTGGATAGTGTTTAAATCGTAATCATTCTTACCTTAAAGGAGTTCTATATATGAAGGAAAAACCGCCTGTCATTGATATACGCGACGTGAACTTTCGTTATGACCGCGAAAATGTTCTCGAGCGGATTAATCTGTCGATTCCAAAAGGTTCCTTCGTCGGCCTGGTCGGCCCAAACGGATCTGGGAAATCAACATTATTAAAAATTATATTAGGCTTATTAAAAGCCAAAGAGGGTTACGTAGAACTTTTTGGTGTCCCGCAAGACAAATTTAAGGAATGGGACCGGATTGGTTTTGTTTCGCAAAAAGCGAATTCGTTTAATACTGGTTTTCCGGCAACTGTTTTTGAAGTCGTCATGGGCGGACTCGTTAAAAAAATGGGATTGTTCCGCCGTCCGGGCTCTAAAGAAAAGGAAGCGGTAGAACAGGCTGTTCGTGCTGTTGGAATGGAGTCTTTTTTAACACGTAATATCGGTGATTTATCCGGCGGCCAGCAGCAGCGTGTATTCATCGCCCGGGCTATCGTATCTAATCCATCTGTTTTAATTTTGGACGAGCCAACAGTTGGGGTAGACAGCCAAAATGTCGAATCGTTTTACCATATGCTGACGCATTTGAATCAAGACCTGGGGATGACGCTGCTGCTTGTCACGCATGACATTGGCGCCATTACTGACAAAGTGACACATGTAGCCTGCTTAAATAAGTATCTGCATTTTCACGGCAGTATGCAGCAATTTGTAGAACTGGATGAGCAAGAACTGTCCGATTTATATGGACACGGCATCCGCCTGCTTGATCATCATCACGATCACTGAAGGGAAGACCATTATGATAGAAGCTATTTTCACCTATGAGTTTTTGCAGAATGCGTTTTTATCCGGCGCGATTATTGGTATTATCGCGCCGCTGCTTGGCGCATTCATAGTAGTACGCCGTTTGTCTCTCATTGCAGATGCGCTAAGCCATGTTACGCTGTCAGGCATTGCGGCAGGCCTGCTTCTTGGACAAACCTTTCCGGTGCTTTCCGCTGTAAACCCGCTTTATTTTGGAATGGTATTTTCCGTTGGGGGCTCCCTGCTGGTGGAACGGCTGCGAAACGTATATAAACATTATCAAGAGCTGGCCATCCCGATTATGATGTCCGGGGGAATTGGACTTGGCGTTATCCTGATTTCCATTGCAAACGGGTTTAATACAGATTTGTTCAGCTATTTATTCGGCAGTGTCAGCGCGGTGAGCCGAAATGATTTATATGCTGTTATCGGAATCAGCCTCATTGTTCTCGTTACAGTGTACTTACTGTATAAAGAATTGTTTGTTTTATCGTTCGATGAAGAGTATGCAAAAGCCTCAGGCATCCCATCTAAGGCCGTACATCTCGCATTTATTATTTTAACAGCTCTTGTGATTGCCGTTTCAATGAGAATTGTCGGTGTTTTGCTTGTGTCGGCTTTAATGACACTTCCTGTTGCGGCTGCTATGCGGATTGCGAAAGGATTTAAGCAAACCATCTGGCTGTCTGTTTTATTTGGAGAAGTTTCCGTGATTGCCGGCTTAATCAGTGCTTTTTATCTTGACCTGGCACCGGGCGGTACGATCGTTGTAACGTCTATTATTATTTTATTAGGAGTAATTTTTTGGAAAAAAGAGAAAAACTAGTAAAGAGGGGTCCATCATGAATTTAACAAAAGCGATGGAAATCATGAAAGAAAAAGGCTATAAGCAGACAGGAAAGCGGGAGGAAATGCTGGCACTGTTTGCAAGACAGGATAAATACTTAACGGCAAAGGATGTTCTCGAAGAAATGAAACATGACTATCCGGGCCTGAGTTTTGATACGATTTACCGTAATTTGGCTCTTTTTGCTGAAATGAATATATTGGAAGAAACCGAGCTGTCGGGCGAGCGTCATTTCCGCTTTGCCTGTTCTCACAATCATCACCATCATCACTTTATCTGCATGGAATGCGGAAAAACAAAAGAAATAGATATGTGTCCCATGAACGAAGTGAGGGAGCTCGCAGGCTGCGAGATCACCGGACACAAGTTTGAAGTATACGGCAAGTGTGAAAAATGCATGAAAAAAGCGTGACCAAAAGAATTTCTTCTGGTCACGCTTTTTTATGTGTGTATAAGCGGACGGATTTCGCCTTGCTCAAGCCACTGTTGCACCCATAAATCCGCTTCATGCCAATTGTTCACGCGAACGACATGATCAGGAACGGGATCTTGGTTATAAGGCGTGTTAAATAAAACAACGGGAATATGCAGCTCTTCCGCCAGCGTAACGGCATTGTCGTGTTTATCCTCAAAGAAAATATCCACCTTGTGCCGTTTTGCTGCTTCCACTTTATCGTGAGAGCCGATTAATTCAATATGATCATAATAAATTTGCTTATCTTGAAACCACTGCTCGGTGACATCAAAAAGATGCTGGCGTCTTGCGCTTATAAAAAGCAGGTGAAACCGTTTCTGCCATTTTGCTAAAATGCTGTCCGCTCCCTCCGCCAAAGGGGAAGCGGCATAAATAGCAGGCTCTGTTTGATCAAACCAATCCCGCATTTTGTCTGGCGGAATGTTCAAAGCAGCTGATAAATCATACTGTTTGATATCCTCAAGAGTAATATTAAGCGAGAAAGCTTCGTTAATAAAAGGAACAAGGCTTGCTGGACAGGTGACTGTACCGTCAATATCTATACCGAAGCGTTTTTGTGACATTGCAATCACTGCTCGACCGCAAGCGCTTGTTTCCGGTGATACTCTTCCGCAATCAAATCGATTTCTTTTTTCAATTCTTCAACCATTGTTTCTTCCGGTACTTTTCGAACTGTTTTACCGTGGCGGAACAGGAGGCCTTCACCGCGGGCGCCCGCAATACCGATGTCCGCTTCGCGTGCCTCACCTGGACCATTTACTGCACAGCCAAGTACCGCGACTTTAATAGGAGCTTTAATCTTGGAAATATACTCTTCTACTTCATTTGCAATCGAAATCAAGTCGATTTCAATTCGGCCGCATGTTGGGCATGAAATAAGTGTAGCGGCATTGGCAGCCAGGCCAAATGATTTCAGCAATTCGCGTGCTACTTTCACTTCTTCAACCGGATCGGCACTTAGTGAGATACGAAGCGTGTTCCCGATTCCTTTGCTTAAGATGGCACCAAGGCCCGCCGCACTTTTTACAGTTCCTGCAAAAAGAGTACCGGATTCTGTGATCCCCAGGTGCAGCGGGTAATCAAATGCTTTTGCTGCTTTTTCATATGCTTCAATGGCTAAGTTTACATCCGATGCTTTCATGGAAACAATGATGTCATGGAAATCAAGATCTTCTAAAATTTTAATGTGATGAAGAGCACTTTCAACCATGCCGTCTGCTGTCGGATAGCCGTACTTTTCAAGAATTTTGCGCTCTAAGCTTCCGGCGTTAACGCCAATTCGAATCGGCACACCTTTCGCTTTTGCTGCGTTTACAACAGCCTCCACTTTCTCACGGCGTCCAATGTTGCCCGGGTTGATACGGATTTTATCAACGCCTGCTTCAATCGCCTTGAGTGCTAATTTATAATCAAAATGAATATCAGCAACGAGCGGAATGTTAATTTGGCTCTTGATCGCCGCAAGCGCGTCTGCAGCGCGCTCGTCCGGAACGGCAACGCGTACAACTTGGCAGCCCGCTTCTTCAAGCCGGTTTATTTCAGCAACTGTTGCTTCAACGTCGTGTGTTTTTGTTGTGGTCATACTTTGGATAACAACCTGGTCGTTTCCGCCAATCGTTAAATTGCCAACTTTCACTGGACGGGTTTTCGTGCGGTGGGTGATTTCACTCAATGGTGATTCGCTCCTTTAAAAGTTAATCTGACTATCATATCTGTTTCATTCTATCAGAGGAACGGCTGTTCAGACAACAATTCCGTTTACCTTGCTGCGTCGGGCAGCCAGCGGATAGAAAGATACAGCATAATCGTTACAATGAGCAAGTCTGCTGCGTATGCATAAGAAAAAGTCCAATTCGCCCATTCCATTAGCACAGTGACAAAAACAGACAGTGTAAGCGCGTGGGTGCTCAGTCGAAATAAATGCCGGTATTCGCCGCGTTTACTGCGAATGAATACTAAAAAAAGCCCAATACCGGCAAAAACCGCTGCCTTTAAAAACAGCCCAAATGACAGCAGAATATAATAGAAAAGGAGAACAACTGGTATATAAATAAAGATTGTTTGGCGTGTGAATTCTTCGTTTGCTGCCAGAGCAGGCAGGATACTTTCAATCGCTTTTGCAGGAGAAGAGCCGGCTGTAAGATGGGTGAAAACGGACAAGCAGGAAGGAAGGCATAAAATAAAAGACAGGATAAAAAGATATTGAATCGTTGTGCCGATCCCCAGCAGGCGGGAAGCAGCAATATATTTCGGCGAGTAAAGACTTTTAAATAATCTCTTATATAGCGGCATAAACCAAGATCCTCTCATTTAATGTAATCTCTTTCATTATATAGCAGGAGAAAGAGCGAAAGCCATCCCGGTTTCAAATCAAAACGGCCGTTTGGACCCTCTATTCATCTGCGGGCATAATCATTGCGCCGTGTTCACAATTTTGTTAATCTTAGTTATGTTAGGTAAATCACTTTATTTTGGGAGGAATTAAACAATGGCTTTTGAATTACCACAGCTACCTTATGCGTATGACGCACTAGAACCCCACATCGATAAAGAAACAATGAACATCCATCACACAAAACATCACAACACGTACGTTACAAACTTAAACGCAGCCCTAGAAGGAAATGAAGAGCTTCTTTCTAAATCAGTAGAAGAAGTGATTGCAAACTTAGATGCAGTTCCTGAATCTGCACGTACTGCGGTTCGCAACAACGGCGGCGGCCATGCAAACCATTCTCTTTTCTGGCAGCTTCTTTCGCCAAACGGCGGCGGCGCGCCAACTGGAAAGCTTGCGGAAGCAATCGATGCAAAATTCGGAAGCTTTGACGCGTTCAAAGAAGAATTTGCAAAAGCGGGAGCTACACGCTTTGGTTCAGGCTGGGCATGGCTTTCTGTTGCAAATGGCCAACTTGACCTTTCAAGCACACCAAACCAGGACTCTCCAATTATGGAAGGAAAAACACCAATCCTTGGCCTTGACGTTTGGGAGCATGCGTACTACTTAAATTACCAAAACCGTCGCCCGGATTACATAGCTGCATTCTGGAATGTAGTAAACTGGGATGAAGTTTCAAAACGCTACGAAGCAGCTCTTTAATATAAGTGCTCATAAAAGCCGGTCCGATTATCGGGCCGGTTTTTTGGTGGAAAAAACCCGTTGATTTCGATACAATGAATAATAGAGTAAATGAAACGAAGAAAGGGTTAGGCGGTTGAAAAAAGCGAATAAGAAGAAAAAAACGCATGTACCGTTTCGAATGAACATGCTGTTTTTTGTGGTTTTCCTATTGTTTTCGGCTCTGATATTCCGGCTTGGTATTGTCCAAATTGTACAGGGAGAAGATTATCAGCGCAAAATTGAGCGGACAGAAGATGTAACGGTGAACACAAGCGTGCCGCGCGGGAAAATTTATGACCGATACGGGAAAGTCGTAGTAGATAACAAGCCGCAAAATGCAATTACGTACACACGTTCTTCTAATGCAGATCCAGAAGAAATGATGAAAACAGCAGAAAAGCTTGCCCAGTTAATTGAAAAAGAGACGGATCAAGTGACGGAGCGTGACAAAAAAGATTTTTGGATCACGAAACACCCGAAAAAAGCAGAAGCAAAAATTACCGATGCAGAATGGGCTGCTTACAAAGAGGACAAGCTTACAGAAGATGAAATTTACGACATGCAGCTGGATCGGATTACAGAAACAGATTTAAATGAGCTGACTTCGGCGGAACTTGAAGTATTAGCCATTTACAGGGAGTTTACAGCCGGTTATGCGCAAACCCCGCAAATTGTTAAAAACGAAAATGTGACGGATGTAGAATACGCTGTAGTGAGTGAGAACTTATCATCCCTTCCAGGTGTGAATACAACCACCGACTGGGAACGTTCGTATGCATATGATGCTACGTTAAAAACGGTGCTTGGCAATATTTCTTCTTCTAAAGAAGGGTTACCAAGGGAAATGGCGGACTACTATCTGGCACGTGGTTACAGCCGCAATGACCGGGTAGGAAAAAGTTATCTGGAATATCAGTATGAAGATGTTTTGCGCGGCCAGAAAACGAAGATGAAAAATGTGACCGATAAATCAGGAAATATCCTTGATTCGGAAATCATTACGGAAGGCCAGCGCGGAGATGATCTGGTTCTAACCATTGATATGGATCTGCAAACATCTGTAGAAAAGATTATTGAAGAAGAGCTGATTAAAGCGAAATCAAGTTATCATCCATTTTTGGACCGGGCATTTGTCACTATGATGGATCCAAACACGGGTGAAATTCTTGCCATGGCAGGGAAACAATATACAACGTCTGATGGGCAACCGAAAATTGTCGATTTTGCACTCGGTAACATGACTACATCTTATGCAATGGGCTCGGCTGTAAAAGGAGCGACTGTTTTAACAGGGTATATGACAGGGGTCAATGAACCGGGTGAACGCATCGTTGATGAGCCGCTTTATTTTGGCGTGACGAAAAACTCAAAAAGTTCCTGGTTTAACAGAAGTGGCGCCATGAGTATTAGTGATACCTACGCACTAATGCGTTCTTCCAATGTATACATGTTTAAAACAGCAATGGAAATCGGCGGATCGGGCTATGTACCGCATGGAAGATTGAGAATTGACTTTGACGCGTTTACAACGATGCGCAGTTACTTTAATCAATTTGGCCTCGGCGTAAAAACAGGTATTGACCTGCCGGGTGAACAACAGGGGTATAAGGGAATCATTAATGAAACCGAACCCGGTAAGCTTCTGGACTTCTCTATCGGCCAGTTTGATACGTATACGCCGCTTCAGCTTGCGCAGTACGTATCTACCATTGCAAACGGCGGCTACCGCATGCAGCCGCATATTGTTAAGGAAATCAGGAAGCCGATTTCTTCAACCAATAAAATTGGTCCGATCGCGGAAGAAATTGAGCCTAATGTGTTAAATACACTGGAGCTTGAACCTGGATGGATCGAACAAGTGCAGGAAGGCTTCCGCCTAGTTGTTCACGGATCCGAAGGAACAGCGGCAAGCTATTTTGGGGATGCCCCTTATAAAATGGCAGCCAAAACAGGAACAGCTGAAGGTGTATATGACGGTCCTTTAAAAGAAAAAAATAAAAACGAAATGACCTGGAATGTGACCCTTGTTGGATACGCTCCTTATGACAACCCGGAAGTAGCGATGGCCGTTGTGGTTCCATGGGCATATGAGGACAGCTCAAGTTCGATTCCGATCAACCATTATATCGGCCGCCGGGCAATGGATAAGTATTTTGAGCTGAAAGAACAAAGAGCCAGTGAAAAACCAGCCCAGGCCGTGATTGACCAGGATATTGTGACAAAAACAGGCACAGAAACATCTGATGCAGACGAATCTGAAACAGAGGAATCTGAGGACGAATAAAAAACAGCCTTTCCGCTTACTTTAACGGAAAGGCTGTTTTTTGTTGAAAAGATTATACCTGTTTTGATGGGTTCAACGAATGTATAAACACGATAAGAAGGGATGTCAGAAAATTTTAAAAATAATTATTTTTTATGGTAATCGCTTTCAATGATAAAAATCAACATTTATTTCTTAAAATCGTCTTCGATTTACAAAACCTTAACATTTCATTAAAACCTTATTAATACTCATCCTTTATTGTATTCAATGTAGCAGATAACAAAAAAAAACAAACTCGCAGGGGGAAATGAAGAATGAAACCAGTAAAAGTTCTCACGCTATCAGCACTAGTAGGATCAGCACTTGTAATGGGTGCATGCGGAAATAACAATGCTGATAATGGAGCAGGAGGAAATGGCGAAGAAGGACAGGATGCACAGCTTCAAGGCCAAATCTCAATCGATGGTTCATCAACAGTTTATCCGATTGCTGAAGCGGTAGCAGAAGAATTTATGCTTGAACAGCCGGATGTGAAAGTAACAGTCGGATTATCTGGTACAGGCGGTGGTTTCGAAAAGTTTATCGCTGGCGAAACGCAAATGAGTAATGCATCTCGCCCGATTAAGGATGAAGAAGTACAAGGCCTTAAAGATGCGGGTGTTGATTATACAGAACTTCAACTTGCTTACGACGGGTTGTCTGTAGTCGTTAATAAAGAAAATGACTGGGTAGATCAATTAACGGTCGATGAGTTGAAAAAGCTATGGCTTGATAATGGCAAAACAAAAAAATGGTCTGATATTCGTGAAGGCTGGCCGGCTGAAGAAATTAAATTCTACTCTCCAGGTACAGATTCCGGAACATTTGATTATTTCGATGAAGTAATTCTTGACGGAGGTCAAATCGACAAGTCCGCTACACTTTCTGAAGATGATAACGTTCTTGTACAAGGTGTAACAGGAGACAAAAATTCAATTGGTTACTTCGGCTATGCATACTACCTTGAAAACAAAGACAACTTGAAAGTGGTACCGATTGTAAATGGAGAAGGAAAAGCCGTTACACCAGATGCTGAAACAATCAAGAGCGGCGAATATGAGCCACTTTCACGTCCATTGTACACATATGTAAGCAACTCGGCTGTTAAAGAAGATGAAGCAGTAAAGGCTTATACACAATTTACACTTGAAAATGCAGCAGCTCTTGCAGAAGATGTGGGATATGTAGCTCTTCCTGAAGAGGAGTACACAAAGCAGCTTGAAACAATTGAAGGCTTAAAATAATTGTCACTGGATTAAAAAAAGCGGATAAAGAAAAATACACCAATAGAGGGCAGAGCCCTCTATTGGTGTACACGGGTTGAAAGGAGCAAGATTGGGTTGAAAACAACAAACAAAGAACTCAGTCCTGTTCAACAGCTGCTTGAAAAAAAATATAATAGCGGCTTTTTGAACAGAAGTGAAAAAATTATTCCGGCGGTTTTGTTTCTTATGGCTGCCGTTTCAGTGTTAACTACACTCGGAATCGTTTTAACACTGATTTTTGAAACGATCACTTTCTTCGGTGATGTTTCGATCGTTGAATTTTTTACAGCTAAAGAGTGGTATCCATTCTCAGGAACGGATCCTGTTTACGGTATTTGGCCGCTTGTATTGGGTACATTAAAAATAACGATAATTGCTTCATTATTTGCTATCCCAATCGGGCTTGCAGTAGCTTTGTATTTAAGTGAATATGCAAGTGCGCGCACACGTAAAATTATGAAGCCAATTCTCGAAGTGCTTGCTGGTGTTCCGACTATTGTTTATGGCTTTTTTGCCTTAACATTTATTACTCCGGTTTTACGCGGTATTTTCCCTTCGCTTGAAATGTTTAATGCGATCAGCCCGGGGATCGTAGTGGGAATCATGATTATTCCAACAATTGTTTCCCTGTCTGAAGATGCTCTTTCTTCGGTTCCAGAATCTGTTCGCCAAGGTGCGCTTGCACTCGGGTCGACAAAATGGGAAACTGCATCAAAAGTTATTTTCCCGGCCGCTCTTTCCGGTATTCTTGCATCGATTGTGCTTGGTGTCTCCCGCGCTATCGGGGAAACGATGATTGTATCCATTGCAGCAGGATCAACGCCATCTGCATCCCTGGATTTAACAACATCCCTACAAACAATGACATCCTACATTGTACAGGTTACGACTGGTGATGCAGGATTTGGCACGACGATTTATTACAGTATTTATTCTGTCGGCTTTACATTGTTTATTTTCACCCTTCTGATGAATATACTAGCTCAATTCATCTCGAAGCGTTTCAGGGAGGAATACTAATGGAAAACACTGCACGGGTTAAATCAGAAGAAATGGTAAGCCGTATTGACGGCCGCCTAGCAAAAAATAAAGTCGTCAAAGGAATTTTCTTGACGGCAACGATTTTTACGTCCATTATTTTAATTGTGCTGCTTTACCGTATCATTTCACAAGGTGCTCCTTATTTAACATGGGACTTTTTCCAGAATTTCGCGTCGCGCCGTCCTGAGCAGGCGGGAATTAAAGCAGCTGTTATTGGTACGCTTTGGATGATGAGTGTGGTTATTCCTACAGCCGCTATTTTGGGAGTCGGTACAGCGATTTACCTGGAAGAGTATGCAAAGAAAAACAAGTTAACTCGCTGGATTCAAATGAATATTTCAAATTTAGCGGGTGTGCCTTCTGTTGTATTCGGTCTTCTTGGCTTAACTATTTTCGTTCGTGTGTTTGGTTTTGGAAATAGTATTTTAGCTGCAGGCTTTACAATGGCTCTGCTTGTTCTTCCGGTTGTCATCGTAGCAGCCCAGGAAGCGATACGCGCTGTTCCAAAAGAACTTAAGGAAGCATCATTTGGTCTTGGTGCAACAAAGTGGCAGACGATCTACCGAGTAGTTCTTCCGTATGCGATACCGGGTATTGCAACAGGAAGCATCTTAGCTTTTTCACGTGCTATTGGTGAAACGGCCCCGCTTATTGTTGTCGGCATTCCAACATTCGTTGCGTTTCTGCCATCTGGCTACTTGGATTCATTTACAGCACTTCCAATGCAAATTTACAACTGGACAAGCCGTCCGCAAGTTGACTTCCATAACCTTGCAGCTGCGGGTATTATCATCCTGCTGGCCGTGCTTATTTTAATGAATTCTGTTGCAGTCTGGATCCGCAACCGTTATCAGGCAAGATAATAAACCTTGGGAAATTGCGATTGAAAACTTGGAGGGAATGTAAAATGGCGTTAACTGCTGTAAATACAACGAAAAACAACCAGTCTGTTCAAAACGAGGAACTGTTCGTATATAACACTAAAAATTTAAACTTATGGTATGGAGAGCATCATGCTCTTAAAAACATTAATTTAGGTATTAAAGAGCGGGAAGTCACAGCGATTATTGGTCCATCAGGCTGTGGAAAATCAACATACATTAAAACATTAAACCGCATGATCGATCTTGTGCCGGGGGTAAAAACAACAGGACAGATCGAATATCGCGACCGGGACATTTTCAGCAAAGATTTTCTTGTAGAAGAATTGCGGACACGTGTCGGCATGGTATTCCAAAAGCCAAATCCGTTCCCGAAATCTATTTATGAAAACATTGCATTCGGCTTGAAAATTCACGGTATTAAAAACAAGCAAATCATTACTGAAACAGTGGAAAAGAGCTTGCGTGGAGCAGCCCTTTGGGATGAAGTAAAAGACCGCATCCACGAACCTGCTTATGGTTTGTCAGGTGGACAGCAGCAGCGTCTTTGCATTGCGCGCTGCCTGGCTCTTGAGCCGGATGTTATTTTAATGGATGAGCCAACTTCTGCATTAGACCCGGTTTCAACTTTAAAAGTAGAAGAACTTATTCAAGAACTAAAAGAAAAATACTCCATCATTATCGTGACACACAATATGCAGCAAGCTGCTCGTATCTCCGATAAAACAGCTTTCTTCTTAAACGGAGAAGTTGTGGAGTTTAATTCTACAGATACTATTTTTAACAATCCTGCAGATAGTCGTACAGACGATTATATTTCAGGACGCTTCGGATAAAAAAGAAAAGCCGGCGCTTTAGCGCCGGCTTTTTTGTTAGGCTGTTTATTTTGTAAGTGCGTCAGCCACTTCTTTTTCTGTCATGTCTTTTTTTAAAACAAACGACCCTGTTTGCAGCTTATCTGCGTATCCATTGGATGTTAAAAATTGATTAAAAGCTGCTTGATCCTGGATGATGCCGGATTCCTTTAATTTGGCCGCAATTTCATTAGAAGACATGCCGGATTCAATTACAACTGTAACGGATTGAACAGCCGTTTTGGGGGCTGTCGTTTCTTTTTGGGCAGAATCAAGCTGTTTTTCTGTCTGTTCGTTTTCTTTTTTTTGAACGACATAATTCTCTGCCTCCAGCCGTTGAATCATTTGTTGTGCTGATAGTTCGATAGGGCGCTCGGACGCTGTTTGATCAGAAATATACAGGGCTGCTGAAGCCGCAAGAAGACCGAAGCCGAAAGCGCGAATAGGCTGTTTCCTCATATTGATGAACTCTCCGTCTGCATGTTTTCATCCAAAATGCTCTTTACCTGCTCGGTTGAAAGAGAGGATTGTGCAGCAATTTGGGCAATAGGTGTGCCCTGCTCATAAAGGGCAATCACTTGGCTTTGAATAATCTTATTTACAGCAGCCGGCTTTTCAGTATGTACAGCAGGTGTTTCTCCAATGAGCAGCTCTTCCTCAAGCACTTTTAATTTTTTGTTAAATTGATAGTGCTCCTGCAACATTTTCATGGATAATTCCTCAATTTCTTTTTCGAGCTGCCGCTGCTTATCGGGCAGAAAAAAGGACAGCAAAATAAAAAAGGCACCGGCGCAGGCCAATCCGATGGTTAGTTCATTCATATCAAATCTCCTTTCGTTTTCTTTGTCCATATTGTACCACATCGTATCCGCAGGAAGGGGTGCGTTGGGCAATTGCCGCCTGCTATTGAACGTGATACCATAATGATATAATGATATTTTGATTAGGAAAACTGCCGGATCGAGGTGATACATATTGATTGAGGAGATTGTAAGGCTGAAAAATGAGAATTTCTCTTGGGAACAAATTGCGGCAACATTATCTATTCCAAAGCAGCAGGCAAAACAAGAGTGGCAGTATAGACTAACAGAAAAAGCAAAGCGAAACGTACAAAATAGTCTTCATACTGTATTGTTGTCGAAAGAACGAATTTATTGTAAATGGCATCTCGATCCTTTTTTATTAAGGGCGGCTTTCTATTGTGAAACTCCGTTAAATCCTGATGTGCTGGATCTTCGTATTTTTGACGTAACAGATATTTATTTTAATGGAACGAACGCTCACTCCATGACATGTGTAAAAGTAAACAGGGAGGATGGCTTCTGGATAATAAAAGGGTTAAAGAGCAATCGTTCTTACCTTTGTGAAATTGGCTATTTAACAAAAAACTATTCTTTTTGGCCGATTCTGCAATCACATCCGGTTCATACTTCATACGAGTACAGTACAGACTATATACTTAAAGCAGGAGAAGCGGAAGCGTTTTATCAACATTCTTTCAACGAGCCAGCCTGGATCGAACATCCAGATTGCTTGCAATAAACCGATACTAGCTGAAGGAGGTAAGGGAAAATGAAATATTCTTTTTCAAGTATTATGATGGTTAATCATCCCTTTCGGCCTCTTGCTCTGGCTGGGTCGACAGCAGACAGCGCGGAAATCATCACACTGATGAAGGCATATGGAACCCTGCTTGAAGCAGCAAGCCGTACGGAGCCTGGAAAGCCGGTTACAGGCGTTGTGAATTTATTTACATTGGGCTGGATGAATGGAGCTCGAGGAAAGATGGCTGTCGCTTCTTTTATGAAGCTTCAACCGGACGGGGTACTGCCTGCGGTTTTACGCGCACATAACGGGTCTTTTATTCAAGCTTTTAAAGAGTTGATGACACAGCAAAAGCTTGTACTGCTGCCTGTGTCTCTCAGCCAGTTTCCTTTGACGGCTTATACACTAAAAGGGGCAGCAAAGGAAGACTTAAAACGAACTTCTGCTATATGGAAAGAACTATTCGGCACTCTGCCTTTATCCATATGGCTTCCGCGTGGCGCTTATACACCTGGGATAGACGAACTTCTTTTGCAAGAAGGCTGTCAGTTCGTATTTCTTCCGCATGATGCTTTTCCTTTGGAGGAACAGGAAGGGGTTCAGTGGGTATCTCCGCGCGGCCTTAAACTGATTCCGTATCGGAAGGATCATCAAGAAAGCGGAACAACAGGCGTCACGCTTTTTTCTTTAGCTGGGCAGAGCGCCCGCAGGCACTGGGAAGATATTCAAAAAAGGCAGGTATCCTCGTCTGATCGTTCTTCTGCAAAGCGTGTGATTCATTTTCCACTCGTGTATGAAAACATGAATGAAGGACACACATTGATTACCGCGGAAGAACTTCATCGTTGTGACCCTATTATTCATTTAAAAGAAGAGTGGGACGAAAAGTATGCCCTCGCTATTTCAGAAGCGGCAGGTGTTTTAGACCTGGAATGGGCTTATTGTATTTATGCCGCTGTTCATGGTTTAAAAGAGGAATTAAAAAGCGCTATTGATTCCTTGCGCTATTTATTAGATGGAGCCCATAAAGAGTTTCCTGACCTCGATTATGCACACCAGCGCATGCGTCTTCATTATGGAGTGACGCTTCAATCCAAACAGTTTGTTGGCGGCGTAGAAAGAATGGAAGGAGCTGTCCTGCTGCTTTCCTGGGAGTATCCGCCAAACATTGTCGGGGGAATGGCCCGGCATGTTCATGGACTTGCAGAAGCACTAGTTGCGTCTGGACGTGAAGTGATTGTTTTGACATCTTCCCATCATGAATCAGCAGAATATGAATGTGTCAATGGCGTTCACATTTATCGATCCGGCCCGCTTCATAAAGGAGAGCAGGATTTTTTAAAGCAAACCTCCGATTTGAATCTATGTCTTTTTCAAAAAGCGATGGAGCTGATGCATAAGCACGACATTGCTCTTATTCATACCCACGACTGGCTGACAGGAGACGCGGCAATTCTGCTTGCCGAACAAAAGCAGCTGCCGCTCATCTCTACTATTCATGCCACCGAGCATGGACGGAATAATGGGCTGCATAATGAGCTGCAGCACGCGATTGCGTCAAAAGAGAAAAAGCTCATTGAAGCTTCCGATACGGTTATTGTGTGCAGCCAGCCGATGAAGGAAGAATTACGGGTTTACTATGAGGGATCAGGGAAAGATATATACGTGGTGCCGAATGGTGTGGAATTTGAAGAAAGCGTATCAGGCCTGACAAGGTTTCGCTCTATGGAGCCCTTTATTTTTTCAATCGGCCGTATGGTGTTTGAGAAAGGTTTTCAAACATTCTTTGAAATGAACTTAAAAAACTTGAAAAAAGAAAATATTCAGTTTATTATTGCGGGTAAGGGTCCTCTATTAGAAACATGGCGTGAAGAAGTGAAAAAGCGTGGACTTGAGGATACGATTCATTTTGTCGGCTACGTGAGTGATGAGGAAAGAAGGGCTTTGTTTCAATCTTGTAAAGCGGCTGTATTTCCAAGTCTGTACGAACCGTTCGGTATTGTGGCTCTGGAAGCCATGGCGTTCCGAAAGCCTGTAATCGCAGCTGCAACAGGCGGGTTAAAATCGTTTGTTTTACATAAACAAACCGGGCTTTTGTTCGAACCAGGCAATGCCGAAGACTTATCCGAGAAAATAGCGGCTGTTTTGGATCAGCCCGGTTATGCAAATGAACTAGGTTTGAATGGACATGAAATGGCAAAAGAACTTTACAGTTGGGCACACATCAGCGCACAAACAGAAAAGATCTACGATCAGACCGTTTTCATCAAAAAAATGGAGGGAGTTCGTACATGATAGGTATTCTGCTTGCTGGGGGGCGTGGAAAAAGGCTGCGCCCGATAACTGACCACATACCAAAGCCAATGGTCCCATTGTTGGGTAAACCTCTTTTAGATTACAATTTAAATGTTTTTAAAAGAAATAAAATTTACCGCGTGATCATGACGGTTTGTTATAAAAAGGAAGTTATTCAGCAGCATGCAGGTTTCGGCCATCAAAATGGACTTGATATTCAATATATAGAAGAGTGCGAGCCTCTTGGTACTGCCGGAAGCTTATTTGCCTCCAAAGGGTTATTTAAAGAAACACTCGCTGTATTAAGCGGTGATGCACTGACCAATATACCGCTTCGCCAGGCGTATAACTTTCACAAAGAAAAAGGAGCCCGTGTAACCATTGTTACGGCGAGAGCAGAGCACCCTGAGCATTTTGGTGTCTGCCTCACAGACCAAAGCGGAAAGCTTCTTTCTTTTCTTGAAAAGCCTTCTAACGTGCAATTGTGGACGAATCAAGTAAGCACGGGTATTTATTTGGTTGAACCGTCCTTGTTTGAAGATTACGCACTTTATGGGAAAGCAGATTTCGCCCAGGATGTATTTCCAATGCTTCTGGCCAATCAGGAGCCGGTTTATGTTTATGAGACAAATGCATACTGGCAGGATATTGGCACCCATCCCGCATACAAGCTGGCTGAGAAGCGGCTTAAGCGGGGAATACCAGGAATTACGAACCGTCTGCAGCCTGTTTACCCGCTTTCGAATACATTTCCTGCTTCTATACTGAACGAAAACGATGGACTTGCAGAGCGGTCCGATTGTTATTCAACAATGTTGAAAAAACAGGCTGGCATTTCTGATGAAAAGGTGCTATTATAGTAAAGTCGCAAACGACTTGAAAATAAGCGAGACAAGTTTGGAGGGAAAAACATGCGTGTAAACATTACATTAGCTTGCACTGAGAGCGGTGACCGTAACTATATCACAACTAAAAACAAACGTAACAACCCGGATCGTCTCGAGTTGAAAAAATACAGCCCGCGATTGAAAAAAGTAACAGTGCATCGTGAAACAAAGTAAGCAGCAGGAGACTTTCCTGCTGTTTTTTCTTTTAGGAGGAACCAATGGATAAAAAGATACTGAGGGATGGGATAAAACAGCAGCTTGCTGCAATAAGCCGGCCCGTGTATGAGGAAAAAAGCTTTCAAATTGCCAGAAGATTGTATGCGCTTCCGGAATGGCAGGAATCAAACAAAATTGCGGTTACGATTTCAGCGGATTTTGAAGTAGACACCTGGCAGATTATCCGATCTGCTTGGCTTGCCGGCAAAAAAATTTGTGTGCCAAAGTGCCATCCGGATACAAAAGCCATGTATTTCTATCAATTGGATAAGTTTGAAGATCTTGAAATGGTGTATGCGGGGTTGTATGAACCGATTCTTCAAAACACAACATTGATTGACGCGAAGGAGATCGAATTAATGATTGTACCCGGCCTGCTTTTTAACCGGAAGGGGTTCAGGGTTGGCTTTGGCGGCGGCTACTACGACCGTTTTTTATCTACATACATAGGACAAACGATTTCATTAGCGTTTTCCATTCAATTACGGCCGGATATTCCCGTTGAAGAGCATGACATCCCTGTTCAGAAAATTTTGACGGAAAGTGAAACAATCCTCTGCTCATAAATGTCCTTCTTTCTTTACCGTCTGAATGAGTTCCGTTATAGTGGAATCAACAGGATGGACGAAAGTAGTGATGAAATGACAACGCAAACAAATTTGATATTTTGGCGTCTTGCTTATTTTTTTGTTGTAGAGCAGGAGTATACATTAACAAGGCTGAGCCAGGATCGCAGAGAAATGCTGCTTGAAAATCGTTCAGTAAAAAAAGCGGCCATTATTAGACTTTCTCAGCAAAATCTTGGCTGGGCAGCTTCTCTGGGACGTGACATTGAACAAACGGCCTGGGTCGGCGAGCGCCTCCGAAAGCAAAGAGGGATGAGAAAGCTTAATATGCTCAATGTAATGGTGTCTCCTCATCAGCCCGTTGACGAATTTTCACAGTTCATGAAACCGGTTCAAAGCGGAAAAACACAAACAGCTGTCCTGCTGTTTACTGAAGAAAACCTGGGGGGTCCGCTTCAAGAGCTGGAACGGTTTATGGAGTCTGTACCGGAGCAGCGGGAATTTGAAGGGGCTGACGATGAAGCGGCTGCATATGAGCGGGCTGTTTTATCCCATGAAGTAAAACGAAAAGAAGAAGAAAATCGATTTTTTTACTATGGAAAGCCTTTTTTCACGTATGTTTTTACCGCGGTTAATGTCATCATGTTTTTTTTAATGACGATCGCAGGAGGCAGTACAGCGACTGATGTGCTTATACAATTTGGCGCAAAATTCAATCCTCTTATTTTAGAGGGGGAATGGTGGCGTTTTATCACACCGGTTTTTCTGCATATTGGACTGCTGCATCTTTTAATGAATTCAATGGCTTTGTACTATTTAGGAACAGCGGTTGAACAAATTTACGGCCGGCTGAGATTTTTGTGGATTTATTTGTTTTCCGGCTTTACAGGGAGCCTGCTCAGCTTTTTGCTGACTCCTAATTTGTCAGCAGGAGCGAGTGGAGCTATTTTTGGGCTGTTTGGGGCCCTTCTTTATTTCGGGGTAACCAAGCCAAAGTTGTTTTTTCGGACGATGGGCATGAATGTCCTTGTTGTGATTGGAATCAACCTGGCCTTTGGATTTACAGTACCGGGAATTGACAATGCCGGACACATTGGCGGACTTATCGGCGGTTTTTTAGCAACGGGCATTGTTCATTTTCCGAAAAAGCGGCGTATTCTGCAACAGCTGTTGTTTTTGGCAGCAGCTTCGACTTTTGTGGCAGTCGGTTTGTTCTTTGGGTTCCAGCACGGGTATGCCGCTCTTGACGCGCAGTCTGTGAATATTCAGGCCGCAGACAAGCTTCAGGACGGAAATAAGCAGGAAGCTGAACGGATCTTGTCGAACTTTATTCAAAAAGGCGGCCAGCCTTCTGCCGAAACGTATTTTTACCTGGGTGTAATTAAAGCGGGGGACGGTCGCCTGGAGGAGGCTGCCTCTCATTTTAAGCAAGCTGTCCGGTTAAGGAGTAATTTTTCCGAAGCACATTATAACCTGGCGCTTATTTATTCTAGCCAGGGACGGCAGGAAGAAGCGCTGCAGGCAGCCGAACAAGCCGCAGCATACGCTCCTAATGAGCAAACATATGAAGATTTAGTTCGCAAGCTGAATAATGAGTGAAAAGCAGGGTGAAAAGATGGAAACGATTTTTGATGTACAGCAGCTGCTGAAAAGATACGGTGTTTTCGTTTATATCGGCAATCGTGTAGCAGATTTACAATTAATGGAGCTTGAACTGAAAGAACTGTATCAGTCTCAGCTGATAGAGCCAAAAGAATATCAAATGGCGCTGCTTATATTACGACAGCATATTGCAATTGAAAAAGAAAAAGAAAAAGAACAGGGGAAATGACATGTCAGAGAAACGGCTCGCTGCTTTTGATATTGGCGGCACAACGGTTAAATTAGCTTTTTTAACAACAGAGGGAGAAATCATACGAAAATGGTCGATTCCAACCGACCGTATGGACAAAGGAAGTAGAATAGTAGCAGATATTGCCCGTTCTTTTTATAAAGAATTAGAAGCAGATGGATTAACAACTGCCGATGTGCTCGCAGCAGGAGTAGGGGCGCCGGGTCCTGCCGATCCAGTATTGGGGACGATTTCTGGTGCGGTAAATATCGGCTGGCCGAATGGATATCCTCTAAAAAAGCTTCTAGAAGAAGCAATTGAATTGCCTGTTTTTATTGAAAACGATGCAAACTGTGCTGCACTTGGCGAAATGTGGAAAGGCGCGGGAGGAGGCGCAGGCGACGTAGTTTGCATTACACTTGGCACAGGTGTCGGCGGCGGCGTTGTGTCAAAGGGAATGATTATTACAGGGGTAAATGGAGCAGCGGGAGAAATCGGCCACATTACGGTTGTAACAGAGAATGGGTTTCTTTGTAACTGCGGCAAGCGCGGCTGTCTTGAAACAGTAGCTTCTGCAACGGGAATTGTTAATTTGTACAAACAACAAGGCAAAGACGCGCCTGATGCACGCACAGTATTCGGACAAGCTGCGGCAGGAGATACGGCAGCGCAATATGCGGTTGACCGCTGTGCTTTTTATTTAGGTCTTGCAGTTGGAAACATTGCTAACACCTTGAACCCAGCTAAGATTGTAATTGGCGGCGGCGTTTCAGAAGCAGGTGCGGCTCTTATGCAGCCTTTAGAGAAATACGTAAGAGAGTTCACGTTCCCGCGGGCGATGGATGTGCTTGCACTTCAAAAAGCACAGCTTGGCAACGATGCCGGTGTGATCGGTGCAGCTTACTTAGCAAAAGTAATGTCAGTTTCATAAAATAAAAAACAGTCCCGCTGGGACTGTTTTTTATTTTATGAAACTTTTTTTAATCGTATGCGTATGAATAAGAGGCGGAATTATCGCGGAACTATTATAAAGCTTTGCTTTTTCGTTCTGATTGATTTTTTGTAAAAAAAGTATTAAGATTGTGAAAGACAATTTACACTGGGTTAAAGTGTATGCAATTCCCCGATCACTTTTATAGAAGTAACGAGGAGGCTGAAAGATGAAAAGAACAATACGCAGCAACATTTCTCTTATTGCTGTAACCGTTTTGTTCTTATGGATGAAAACATACATCGTCTATAAAACAAGCTTTAACATGGATATTGAAAACTCACTGCAGGAATTTATTTTGCTGATTAACCCGCTGAGCTTTATTATGCTGGTAATGGGAATTGGCTTTTTCTTAAAAAGTGACAAAGCACGCAATCGTTATTTGCTGGGCATGAGCTTTTTCCTAAGTTTTCTGCTTTATGCGAACGTTGTGTTTTATCGCTTTTTTAATGACTTTATTACGCTGCCTCTTTTATTTCAAACAAGCAACTTTGCTGATTTGGGTAACAGTGTTACAGAAGAATTTAATGTAGCGGATATTTTATATTTCGCCGATGTCATTCTTTTATTCCTCCTGCTTAAGTTCAAGCCGTCATTTGTGAAGTTTCGCCCAATGTCAAAAATGAACCGCCGCGCTTATTTTTTATCAGCTGCTGCGCTAATGTTTTTGAACCTTGGACTAGCAGAAGTGGAACGTCCGCAGCTTTTAACAAGAACCTTCGACCGTGAAATGCTTGTGAAAAACATCGGAACGTTCAACTATCACCTTTATGACATTTTTCTTCAATCTAAATCATCTGCCCAGCGTGCACTGGCAGATGGCAGCGAATTAACTGAAATTGAAAACTATGCTGACGCCAATTATGCCGAACCAAATACAGAGTTGTTTGGCGCCGCCAAAGGAAAAAACCTGATTATGGTGTCCGTTGAATCAACACAGGCTTTTGTTTTAAACAATACCGTAAACGGCCAGGAAATTACGCCATTTCTGAATGATTTTGCAAAAGAGAGTTTAAACTTCACTAACTTCTACCATCAAACCGGGCAGGGGAAAACGTCTGATGCAGAATTTTTAACGGAAAATGCACTGTACCCGCTAAGCCGCGGTGCCGTGTTTTTTACTCACTCCGGCAACCAATTTAATTCAATGGCTGAAAAGCTTGAGGAAAATGGCTATTTTTCAAATGCGATGCATGCGAACAATAAAAGTTTCTGGAACCGGGACATTATGTATGATTCGATTGGATATGAACGTTTTTACAATGTAAATGATTATAAGGTGAATGAAGACAACAGTGTAAACTGGGGAATGAAAGATATTCCGTTTTTTGAACAATCGGCCGAGCTGATGAAAACCATGCCGCAGCCATTTTATTCGAAAATGATTACGCTGACCAATCATCATCCGTTCTACTACGATAAAGAAGACCAGATGATTGATGAATTTAATTCATCAAGCGGCACACTAAATCGTTATTTCGTTACCGTTCGTTACACGGACGAAGCATTAAAAACGTTTGTGGAAGATTTGAAAAAAGCAGGCCTTTATGAGAACTCTGTGATTGTTTTGTATGGGGATCATTATGGCATTTCAGAGAATCATAATGAAGCTATGTCTCAATATTTAGGTAAAGAAGTGACGCCATACGTATCAGCTGATCTTCAAAAAGTACCGTTTATGATTCACATTCCAGGCGTTAAAGGCCGGGAAATTGATACGGTCGGCGGACAGGTGGATGTGCGGCCAACACTGCTTCATCTTCTTGGCATTGATACAAAAGGAGATATTCAGTTTGGACAAGATTTGCTTTCTGGCGAGCATGAAAGCTTTGCCGCATTCCGTGACGGCCGTTTTGTGACAGAGAATTATGTGTATGCCGGCGACGTATGCTGGGATAAAAAGACGGGCGAGCAAACAGATGCTTCCTACTGTGCGCCTTATATTGAAAAAGCAGCTGCTGAATTAAATTATTCAGATCGGGTTATTTACGGGGACTTGCTTCGTTTTTATGATCCAGATGCTGCAAGAAAAGAATAAAAAAAGCCCCTGATTTTTATCAGGGGCTTTTTTAATGGGCAGCCGGATAGCCGTGATGCAAAACCGTCATGATGGTAAACCAGCCGATTACACCAGCTGTACCCAGACTAAAAACGATGCCGAGCAGATTTTTGTTTTTCACAGCGCTGATGGTACTGAAAACGGCAAGAAGGGCAATAAGGGCAAAAATAATCGTTAACCCGTTCATTTTTCCAGGCCTCCTTATATGAAAATCCATAAAAACCCATGTAAGCGCAAAACACACCCCTATTGTATAAGGTTTTTTCATATTTGTCGAGATGAAAGCGGATAATTCTTTTAACAGCTGCGGTTTCCTGTTACGATATCAAGTGAATAAAGAAAAAGGTGGAGATGATATGGATTGGACGCAATTGCCGCTTGGTCCTCTGCAAACAAATTGCTACATACTTTCTCATGAGTCAAAATGTATTGTTTTTGACCCGGGTTCAGAAGGAGATCAGCTTGTAAGCTGGCTGAAGGAAAACAAGCTTGATCCGCTTGCTGTTTTGCTGACCCATGCTCATTTTGACCATATTGGGGCTGTTCGCCCGCTGAAAGAAGCTTTTAACATGCCGGTTTATCTGCATGAAAAAGAAGCAGAGTGGCTTGAAAATGCCGATTTGAATGGATCAAGCCGCTTTGGCATGGGAAGCATTACGGCACCGCCGGCTGATGTTTTGATCCGTCATGAAGAAAATTTAACGATTGATCTCTTTACATTCAAACTGCTGCACACACCGGGCCATTCACCGGGCAGCGTATCTTATTATTTTGAAGAAGGCGGCGCCTTGTTTGCCGGTGATACTCTTTTCATGGGGAGCATCGGGCGTACAGACCTTGCTGGCGGCGATCACCAGACACTTCTTACGAGCATTCATGAAAAAATTATGTCACTGCCTGAGGAAACCATTGTGCTCCCGGGCCATGGCCCGGCAACATCCGTGATCACGGAAATGGACAGCAATCCTTTTTTAAATGGTTTTTAAAAAAACAGAGAACGCCATTAAGGTGTTCTCTGTTTTTTTATCCGGTATATTTCATAATCTGCTTTTTTTTTGTCAGGCTTCTTAGCTTTTCAAGATTATATCCAACCACAAGCGATTCTCCGTCCGTTAAAATCGGACGCCGCAGCAATTTAGGCTCTTCAATAATCAGATCGACAACGGCTGAAAGGGGCATCTCATCGACACTCACATTTAACGATTTAAACGTTCTGCTTCGGGTGGCAAGCAGCTCATCAAGACCTTCTGAAGTCATAGACAGAAGATTTAGCAGCTCCTGGCGTGTAGGAGTTTCACGGAAAAGGTGGCGTTCCTGAACATCAACTGAATGGGCAGACAGCCATTTTTTTGTTTTTCGGCATGATGTACAGCTTGGATACGTATAAAAGGTAACAGCAGACATAAATACTCCTCCTTTTTTATTCTTAAATGAATTGTACAATAATTGTACAATTGTTGTACAGTTATTACTCTTTTAATTGTGTTCAATTTCGTAAGACGCTTATAAGTATGACTTTTATCATTTTTTCACCATAAAATTGTTGTTTATAATAATTAAAGAATGGCGAGGCGATAAAATGCATTCTGTTTTAAAGCAACAGGGGCACTTGCTGATGCCGCCCATTATTCCATTTATGAATATATTTTAAAAGAACATAGAGACTTGACAGTACAGGATATAGCCGCTCAATTTGGCATTCACCCGAACGTGGCACGCCTTCACTTAACAAAGCTTGAAGGTGTCAATTTAATTGGTTCCTGCCTGCAGAAAACAGGAAAAGGCGGCCGGTTTTTTCTAGAAGCAGAAACGAAAGGGACTGTTTCCTCTCTTCCAAATAAAAAACGTCCTCAATTGCTTAAAACGTTGAATATAAGAATTGGTTATACAGCGCATGCGAAAGAAGTAGAAAAGGGGCTCGTTGTTCAATTTGCTATTTATAACTGTCCATTTAAAGAATTGCTTCAGGAAAAGGATGCAGCAGCATGTCGGATTCATAAAGCCGTTTTTAAAGGAGTTATGGAAACCTTATTTGCCGCTATTTTAAGCCAGTATTCTACGATGCTTAATAGATGGCAGGAATGTATCTATCAGTCGGTTGCAGTAAACTGAATAAAAGAAACGCTTACATTTTTGTCTGTTATCCTTTATAATAGTGGTATTAATGGACCAAGCTTTGAAAAAAGGGAGGGATACATAATGGATCGGATGTTTCGCGTTATGGCATTTTGGACCGGTATTTTTTCTTTAATGTTTTACTTGGGCCACATGAATATTACGGCTTTAATTTTTCTTGGCCAAACTGGCTTTTTCTTGTTACTCGGCTATTTACGTCTTTCTGAACGAATGTATATTTATGTTTTTGGTGCTTATTTAACCGTTTTTTTTGCCGCCTTTACTTATTGGTCAACCTTTATGATGACGCCGGGAAGCGGAGGGCATTAAAACAAGCAAAGCCTTTAAAGCGGAAAGCTTTAAAGGTTTTTTTGTTAAAGTTTTGTAAATATTTTCAAAAGGTCATGTCTAATCAGGCACATTGTTGTATGCTCAAAGGGAGAGAGGGTGATAATTTGCAGGTTGAGCAAAAAATGGAGCAGATCTTAAAAGAAGCTGTTCAAATGCAGGCCACCGACCTTCATTTAATGCCAAAACAAAACGGTTATTTGCTTAAAATTCGTGTCGGCGGCCAGCTGATAAAAAGTGAAACCTTTTCCATACGGGAGGGCGAACGGCTGATTGCTTATTTGAAATTTACGGCTTCGATGGATATCGGTGAAAAACGAAAGCCTCAAAGCGGCTCCTTTCGCCAGACGGTTGATCAATTTTCCCTATCGCTGCGTGTTTCCACGCTGCCCGCTGTACCCCACAAAGAAAGCCTTGTGATCCGCCTTTTGCCACAGGAACATGTTCCACCTCTTTCCCAATTAACACTGTTTCCCTACACAGCGGTCAAGTTAACCTCGTTATTAAACCATTCAAACGGCCTCATTCTGCTTAGCGGCCCAACCGGGAGCGGAAAATCCACTACACTTTACTCTATGATTCAGCATTGTGCCTCCCATTTAAATAAGCATGTCATTACACTCGAGGATCCCGTTGAAAAACAGCAGGATGCTTTCGTGCAAATTCAAGTAAATGAAAAAGCCGGCATTACGTATGCAACGGGCTTAAAAGCCATTTTACGCCACGATCCTGACGTGATTATGGTTGGTGAAATACGTGATGAAGAAACTGCACGAGCCGCTGTGAAAAGTGCCCTTACGGGACACTTGGTTCTTTCGACCATTCATGCTCGCGACGCTGCGGGCGTTATCGGCAGGTTAAAAGAGCTTGGTATTACCCAGCATGAAATGATACAGACACTGGTCGGCATTACCGCACAGCGGCTTGTCCGCATCTGCTGTGCGGACTGTGGTGCGGTCTGCAATGAAGAATGTAAGCGAAAAACAAAGCAGGCGATCGTATGCGAATTACTATTGGGAAAAGCGCTGTTTTCTACACTGGGGAACAAATTATCACATCAGCCGGTATCTGTTTATAAAAAGCTGCAGGATGAGCTGCGAAAGGGGGTAGCATATGGATTTATCACACACGAGGAATGGGCTCGCTGGTGTTTTAGCGAAACGGACTTCAGCGAAAAATGGAGCTGATTTTATTACAAGGCTCGGGGAAATGATGATAAAAGGTTTTTCCATTGGAGAAGCGGTAGAATTTTTGTTGATGAACATACCGGATATAAATAAAAGGCAAACAAACTTGATTCAAAAGCAGCTGCGGGAGGGCGTTCCGCTTCACGAAATTCTGCCGGTGCTTCATGTTCCTTCCCTTATCTGCCTGCAAATTTTCTTTGCTGAACAGCACGGAAATGTTGAAGAAACGCTCGTACATGCAGGAACACAGTGGAGCAAGACTGAACAGGCGAAAGAAAAGCTTATACGGCTTCTGCAATATCCGATCTTCCTGCTGGCTTTGCTTATTGTATTGCTCGCCGTCTTAAATACTTTCGTTCTTCCTCAATTTCGGGATCTTCACGCTTCAATGGGATATGAACCAAAAGGGATGATCCTGCTCCTGCTTTTTTTTCTTCAATGGGCACCCCCGGCCGTCTTAATTACAGCCCCTGTTCTGACTGGTCTGCTTCTTCTTTTGTATACCCGCTATAAACTTCTTTCTCCGCAAAAAAGAGCGGACATGATCATAAAAATTCCGTATATGAAAACCTTGTTTCAGCTTTATTTTACCCGTCTTTTTGCCAGGGAATCTGCTCAACTGTTAAGCAGTGGATTTTCGGTGAACGAGCTTCTCCATATATTTGAAGAACAAACGGTTTATCCCATGCTTCGTGAGGCTTCAAAAAAATAAACAGCCAGCTTATATCCGGTACTTCTTTGAAAGAAGCCATTGCGAATATCACTTGGTTTGACCGAAAGTTGCCTGCTTTGATCAGCCATGGAGGGGCAAATGGCAGAATGGGAGAAGAGCTGCTTCTTTACGCATCATTCTGTGACCAGCTGATTGAAAACAAAATAAAAAAAGCAACAAGCATTATTCAGCCGGCCGTTTTTTTAATAATTGGCACGGTTGTCATGGCTGTTTATCTGTCGGTGATGCTGCCGATGTTTGAGAACAGGGACTATAACAATTTAGGTAAAAATGTTGCTCTCTTATTGAGCTAACGGATAGGTTAGTGTGAGAAGGTAATATAGATAATTTTGTCGAATTAAATTACATAATCACAATATAAAATAGATAGGAGCTGCATTGCTCGATATGTATTATGTAAGAATAGTTTTTTTTATCAGTAAAGAATACGATTTTAATATTGAAAATGAATTTACTTTATTCCAGTCTGGAGATATTACTTGTAAGGTGGAGATTAAACGTAGAGAAGACACGGATCCGAAGGTTATTCTTTCCTATGGTGGATTTAAAGATAGAGAAGTTGCCGAGCAAGAAGGAGAAAAGCTTTTTTATAGTATAAAAAAGCAGTTCATCAAAGAGGGAATTCCTATCAACATCTCCGGAGGTCTAGGAGTATTAGATACACTTCAAATGTCATTTGCTAACGGCGGATTAACAGAACACGGTTTAAAAAATATAGATCAGCTTTTTCCTCAATTAAAAAACAAACCAGTGAGAAATGAAACATTAGGAATGGAAATCTACAAGTTAGATGAAGATATATCTACGATTACTTTCATAGCTCAAGAGGCAAAAATTAAAAAGACAATGGATTTTCCCAAAATAGAAATGGCTGAATATAAAGAGAACACTAAAATAAATATTGCGTATTCTTTACTAAATTCTAGCAATGCGATTAACGATTTAAGAGCTAGTTTCTTACTAAAAGTATCTGCTATCGAATCATTAGTTCCAGATAAATCCTATAAAGACGATAAATATTGTTATTTTATAAATCAAGCCAATAAATTAATCTCAATGGAAAAAATGAGCAACGATTTAGATATACCAGAAGAAGAGATGCAAAAAATAGTACAGAGTATTAAAGGCTCTATTGGTTCTCTTAAGAAAAAGTCAATTGGCGAAAAGTGTAAGGAACTGATTGAACGCTGTAACCTTGAAAAAACCTATTTGAACCTGGATGCTATAGCTTTCTTTAATAAATGTTATAAGATAAGAAGTGAGTTTGTTCATACTGGGATCTATAGCGGTGATGTTCCTGAAATTGAAAAAATACGCGAGTTAGAAATATATAGAATGGAGTTGGATAAGTTAGTAGTCGATATATTGGATTACTGTGAAAAAAATAATATATGAAAAGAAAAAACCCGTATCGGAGAAAATCCAATACGGGTTTTACTTGTAATGTGTTTTTTACTGAATGTATTCCAAAAGAAAACACCATTTCATTCAAGAGTTGTTGTAATTATAAAAATGGCTTATACATATTTCGTTGATACTTGTCATGTATCTGATTAAGAGAGAGGACTACATCCCTATGTAGGTCATTCGCTAATTGCGAAATTTTTCTTATATTTGTAGTAGTAAGTTGGTCATAACCGTATTTATTCACATGATCTATAATCATATTATGTCTTCTGGTAAAAACCTTTCCCTTTTTACCACCACATTTGCCCAAAAGAAAACTCATCCATTCTTTTCCACTCTTTTTAGAATTACATGAATGGCATGCTGGAACTAAATTTCCCCACGCATGTAAACCTACATATGTCTTGTTCATTGGAATTAAGTGATCTTTCTCCATTGTGTCTATAGTTAATTTTTTTTCACAGTAGCAACATCGGTGATTAAAATCAGTTAAGAGAACAGTCCGATCTGTTGAACTATCTGTGTAGAGTACATTCCCAACTAGTGCTTCAAATACAATACCGAAATCTATCAACAAATTACGCACTGCAGCGTTTGCAGCTTGATGGACCGAAGACAAACTAACTACACCTCCATTAATTTTATAGTCACACTTCATATTAACCAAATATCCTTTAATAATCTACTTTATTTGTCTCTTGTTATGTTATAAACCAATGTTTAAGAACAGGGACTATAACAATCGAATGGAAATGTTGTTTCATATTAAGCTAACTAGATGATTCAGTGCAGCAAATGTGATATGAAACACTAATAAAGGAGATTGTATTGTTCATGACGAATATACCGTAAAGAATTTTGTAATCTCAAATGTATATAAAGGAAGGAAATATAATGAAGACTGTTTTAGTTAAAGAGGAACTTGAGTTTTTGGATGAGGAGATGAGGCGTTTATTTTTATCCTACTTTCACAAAAACCTTGAAGATTCGATCAAAGATTGGAGTGGAAAAGGGCGTTTTAAAAATGAGGAACCAGAAGTTCATTCCTTAGATCATTTTGTCAGTACAAATAAGATAACTTTGAGATTGCCAGAGGGTATTGAAGTTCCCCTGACGTTCACAATAAACTGGTTTAAAGGTAGTCTTTTAGATATAGAGGTTTTTGCGGATCTTGATAAAGCATATTGGAATCTTTTGATTGAATTCTTAAGAAAAGCGGTATCTAAATCGTTTGCTATGCTAGCAGCACAGAAAGAAGAAAAATATTTCTTTAGAGTTTATTTCAGATATTTTGGGCATCCTTTAGATGGTGCTTATTACATTGCAAACTTTAGAGTTTCACCCGCTACTGAAGAAGAGAGTATTTTTTTATTGGGTGAAAATTATATGTATTTAGATATGGAGGTAGAGGGGATTGATCACTCACACGCCCACTCAAGGTCACAAGTTTTGGGAAACGAAATAACAGCAATTTTATCAGTTATTTTGAACACAGGATTTTATAAACATGAACATGAGCAAAGGTGGGTTCGTCTTTCTGCCACAGAGCATGGTCGCTTTCATATTGGATTTCGAGATAATGAACCACGTCCAGAATCGATGCCACCTAAAGACCGTAAGAAAGCTGGAACTTTTAGTGAAAATCCTAAAGAATATATTGAGTATACTGGGGAACAGCAAACGCTCCGTCTACCTAAAGCCATTAGAAAATTGTTTAGAGCATATTATAGCCTTCCAGCAGATGAACAAGAGGCATTTGTAAATGCGTCACGAATGTATCAAATTTCTTTAACAGCAGGCCGAAACTCAAATACTGTAAGAGCTTCTTATCAACTTGCTGCTCTTGACGCACTGTCAAAACCTTATAGGGAAAACGGGAAAAATAAAAGCGCTATAATGGCATTAACAGATAAATACTATTTAGAAGGTCAGGGGAAGAAAATTGGTGAGTTATATGATTCAGTTAGATCTGCTCATTTTCACCAAGGTTACTTTGATGCATCGGATATAAGTAGACTTGAAATTCGCCCCTTTTTAGGACCGGAGTGGTTAATGCAAGAGCTTAACTATCTATTTCACAATAATGTTGTATTTATTATCTTAAATAAGTGGTTATATGAAAAAATTGAACCAGAAGCACTGTCATAGAACAATTGGGCAATATTTTAAGAAGGAAGACAATAAAGACCGGTTTTTTTCGGTCTTTTTTCAAAATATACTGTTTTCCTTCATTTGTGTATAAATGCTAATTCTATATTAAAGGAGGAGAAATATGTTAAGAGAAACAATTAAGGTTACGTCGTTTAGTGGTATGTGTTATGGCCATGACGGCCTTTCCATCAAATTCACATTCCAGTATGAATCTGAACCAATAGAAGAGTTTGCATATTACGAACAGGGATATGGCTATTATCACTTAAATAAAGAAGATATTATTTTACTAAGTAAGAAATTTGAAAAGCGCATTCCAAAGATAGGAGCCCCTTATTATAAAAACAAAGTAACAGACTGGGGATATGATGTAGAAGAACAATTAGCAAAAATAATGTTATTTGGGCTAGATTTAGAAAGAGAAAAAGATGGGGAATTGTATCTTGTCACTTTTAAATGGGTTGCAGCTCCTTGGGATGCCGAAAAAAACAGAAGGAAAAAGCGGAAATTTCCGAGAAATCCTGATTTGAATTGGTAATTGAAGTTTTTAATTAAATAATGATGATGCATGTTTATCGAAAATTAATACTTATAGAAGAAACCCGTACTGGAGGTAATCCGATACGGGTTTTATTTGTTATTCCATAAACCAATGTTTGAGAACAGGGACTATAACAATTAAGTGTCAAATGTAGTTGTTCCCCTATGGAGTTAAGTTTTCTGTATCCAAATTATTGACTCAAATCCAAATGGAATAGATGAAAATATTGTATAATTGTGTTGGTTTGTTTTTACTACATTACAAAGTTAAGGAAAGAGGTAGGTAAAGTGGATAAGTATCTGTCAATGGTTATGGATTATATCAATCGTCCTGATACGAACTACGCGTTATTGATAAGTGGAGACTGGGGCAACGGCAAGACCCATTTTATAGATAAAGTGGTTTTACCAAAGTTAATGGAAGAAGGAAAAAAGCCTATTTACATATCCTTAAATGGAATAAGCTCTACGGAGGAAATAAGTAAAGAAATTTACCTTAAAACTAGTCTCCTGCGCGATAAAGGTGTACAAAAGTTCACAGAATCAAAGCCAGCAAAATATGCAGCGCAGCTTATAAAAGCCGCATCGGCGTTTTACGGTACAGGCATATCGGAAACCACTATAAATTTTGAGGAATTAATTGATTTAAAAAATAACATTGTACTATGCTTTGACGATTTGGAAAGATGTCAGATAAATATTATTGAATTACTGGGATACTTAAATAATTTTGTGGAACATGACGAAGTAAAAACGATAATTGTGGGAAATGAAAAAGAAATTAAGGATATTAGTTCAGAACAAAATAAAGAATTAAAGATGTTAACTGCAATAGCATCATTAGGATTAAACAAGGGTGTAAATAATGAGGAAATAAACAAAACGTTAAAGAATTTATTTTCTGAACAGAAAACTTATGATGTGATTAAGGAAAAAATAATTGGCAAAACCATTGTCTACTCGCCAGATTCAATGACAGTCGTACAGGAAATAATAAGAGATTACGAAGAATCGAACCCGAACTATTTTCAATTTTTAAACGAATTCACAGAAGATATATTGTATATCTTTGATAAAAGTTCAAGGAGAAACATCAGGGTTTTAAAACATTCATTAAGTGATTTTACAAATGTATACGAAATCCTAGATACTCTAGCTGATTCCAGTTATAAAAAGCAGCTTCTAATTAGATATTTCGTCCCTTCATTGATTTTCGGAATAGAATTTAAATCTGGGAAAATTACTGAAGATCAGATAAAGAATGTAACGACTGCAACCCTAACCCGTGCAGCCTTAAACACGTCACTTGTTCAAATACCACCTTTTGGATACAGGGAATATCTACAAGATTATATAAAGCATGACGAGTTTTATTCGTCAAAATCAATTATCACTTATATTTCCAGTAGTATTTTAAATGAAGCAGAATTATTGGCGGAAGCAAGAAACTTTATTTCTGAAATGTCCAAAAAAGAAGCAGAAACAAAAGCTGAGATTCCAAAAACCTCTGTTCAAAAGTTAATAGGTGATTTTTTGGAGTTAGAAAACGAGGAATTTAATCACTGTATCCAAGATGTTCTCTCAGAAGTAAAAGAGGGTGTTTACCCTTTAGAATTCATAAGTAAGATTTTTTACCAATTTGAAGTTTTTGTAAATCACGCATTAATAGATAAAAATATTGAAGAGGTAAAACAAATTTTTATCGAGGGCATCAAAATTTCCAATCCAAAGCAGACAGAGGATGACAGGCTCGAGATGCTTTATGTCGAAACAAAGTCGGATCATTTAAAAGAAATAGAAGACATTATAAATTATAGGTTTATACATGTTAGATCCCAACGTCTAAAAAAGGATATGGATATAATACTTGGTTTGCTTCCTGAGAATGTAGATGATTTCACAGACCAATATTACCAATTAGCCAAAGGCAGGGATAATTATAACGCAGTTATGCCTCTGATTAACATACCAGAGTTTTTCTCAAAATTAACAGGACTAACTAATGCAGATTTACATAAGGTGCGTGTATTATTTAATTCGATTTATAGCTTCTCAAATATCAGAGATTATTATAAAGACGATTACCAACCGATGCTCCAATTGATTAGGTTAATTCGTAATCATCAACATTATAAAGTGGATGGTATTAAATCATTTACTTTTAAACTGCTGGCAAATGATTTAATTGAAAGAGCAAGGCTTTTAAACAAATAAGCTTTTCAAATGAACATTCAACAAAAATAGAAATTATACTGATTTTTTGTTGATATAGAAACTTGAATGTTTAAATACTTACCCCTATTCAACTAAGGGGTGCTTAGGTTCAAGAGGACATGAAAAAAGACCGATTTTTTTCGGTCTTTTTTTCTTTGTATTTAGTTATATTAAAAACCAATGTTTGAGAACAGGTGCTATAATAATTTCAAGTGCGATGATGTTGTTTTTTACTGAACAACAGAGCAGATTAGTTTAACAAGACATATATAAATATCACTAGTTCCTTTTTATTTGTTTATTGCGTCCAGTTACTTTAAAAACTCCGCATATTGTAATCTGAAAGCCCGTTTAAGGTTATGTAAATCTTTTTCAAATAGTTGTAAATCTGCTTTAAATGTTTGGAACGCTGCTTCAGCCTGTTGTAATGCTCGTTTTTGCATTTGTTCTTGCATTTGTTCTTGTATTTGTCTTTGTAACTGTCCGATATCAGAAGTTTTTTTATCTAATGTTCTCTTTGCTTTTCTTAAATTGAGTTCTTCACGTCTAATCTTTCGTTGATTTGAAGGGATTTCTTGGGTTAACGCCTTTTTCCTTCTAAAACCTAGTAACCCAAGACCCGCTAATTCTTTCTCCATTGCTTCATTGTTTGATTTTAATTTCTCTAATGTTGTTTGATGTTCTTGCATTGCTTTAGCCAGTTCTTCTTTTTTCAATTTTTCTGTTTTCAGTTCTTCTGTTTCCAGTTCTTCTGTTTTCATTACAATGTTTGGAAAGGTATAATACTTTTTTTCAACATCCTTCTTGAAGTGATTGAATTGATTTTGAAAGTCCTCTATATAACGTGAATACCATCTTAACTGAGAATCTCTTTTCTGAGCTTCTTGAGTTAATGTTGAAATCCCATCATTTATAGATGCGTGCGGGACATACTCAATAAAATTTCTTGTTCGATTCTGAAATTTTGAAAACTCAGGAACATACTTAGAGTGGATATCATCTTCAAACGAAGCCCCGATATATACTTTTAGTTTTTCTATACTTTTAATTATCGGTTCTATTTGGTGTATATCAGCCACATTTAACAAGGCTAGATGTTTCTGTTTCATGTCAAGTAAAAACTTGTTAATTTCACTCCTTATTGGTTCGAATGACGCGTCTAGAGTGGATATACCAAAGTATTCTTTGTTTTTGTCGATAGCTATTTTGAGGTGTTTTGTAGCATTTATTGCATCCTTACGAGCAGCGAACATAGTACTGATTTCGTAATAAACACCTGCATAAACATCTGTCAACTTTTTGAAGTCTGTCAATTTTTTGGCAACAGACCAAGTGTTATTCACTATAGCAGAGTCAACCAGGTCTTTTGCTTCAAATATAGAATCAAGTGCCTTTTGTTCATCGCCTAGAGATAAATAAATTCTCGTTGCAAGCCTGAAGGGTTCAATTTGTTGTTTGACCATGTCACTTGAAGGAAAGTACTCCTTTACTCGTTTTTGACTTTTTATTGCATATACCAAAGCTTGTTCATAGTTTTTTATACGGTAATAATTTAGCGATAGCATTAACGTAATTCGATAACTGACAGGATTCAATTGAAAAGCCTTGTTTAATAGGGTTATGGCATCTTCATATTCTTCAATAGCTACGAGTCGATCAGCCATTTCAACCTGTTCAGCAGCTTCTGTTTGGTTTGGTTGCTTTAAAGTTTCTTCGATTGATCTCAGTACATCCATTTGGTCCTGGTGCATCATAAACAAACCAGCTTTAAGAGAAGTGATTTCGCTTATAACTTCTCCTAAGTTTAAATTCAATTCATCTAGCTTATTCTCAATGGCCAAATACTTATATGGATCGTCCATTGATTCAGAAACTATATCTGCTATATCTGATAGCCCTCTAGATAAACTTGATACATCTGTAGATAGATATTGCAAATTTGAAGATAAATCCCAAGATAAAGTGGAATGGATCGCATTCATACTATCTAATAATAATCTGTCATCATAACTCAAAATGATTCCCTCCGTTAAAAACCCTTTGCAAGTTCTTTGAAATTCTTGTTTTTTATATTATAACGGCTTTTCTCTAATATAGGTATATTTAATAAGGGAAAATAGACCTACTTAGGATGGTGAATGGTTTAAAAAGCATATAGTGATTTGATCGTTAGACCTGAACAGTTAGATAAAGGGAGTATTGCCGGAAAATTTTAGTAGAACTTAAAGCGATTTTTAATAAAGATCAAAAAACCTCTTCCAAGAAGAATAAGAAAAATACAAAAAGACCGATTTTTTTCGGTCTTTTTTGTGTATTTTTAGTTATGTTATAAACCAATGTTTGAGATGATTGGCTCGGTTTAAAAAAGGAGGAAAAAAGAATGAAGCAATTTTGGAAGAATGAACGGGCATTTACACTGATAGAAATGATGATCGTCTTATTGGTGATTACCGTTTTGCTTTTCATTGCCATTCCAAACGTGGCAAAGCAAAGTAAAAATATCAATGCAAAAGGCTGTGACGCGTTTGTTCATATGGTTGCATACAAAAACAAGTAAGTAAGATTGTAATGTAAAAATTTGTAGACATTAATCTGTAAATGATTTATTCTTTTTTAAGAACGATTTGTTCACTAAAAAGAATGAGAAGAGTTTTTAAATATTAGAAAAGGGAGTGTTTTAATGAAGAAAATAATTTGTGCTTTAATGAGTCTATTAGTAATGATGGGATGTGTTTTAACCACTTCAATAAATCAAGTTTCTGCTTCTACAGAGAAGATTCCAACAATTATTATGCATGGGTTTACGGGAGATGCCAAGACATTTAAAACTATGAGACAGGTTTATAAGCAGAACGGTACAATAGGGGAGAATTACGGTGAATTAACAATGAGTAAAGACGGAAAGAAAATTACCGGTCATCTTAAAAGAGTAGATGTAGCAGGGCCGGGAGAAGAAGGCTATACTCGACCAGTCGTCAACTTTCTTTTTAAGGACAATACTGCTTCTTTACAAAAACAAACAGTTTGGTTCAAAGATATGGTGAATTATACTAAAAACTTTTATGGTGCTAAGAAAGTTAATATCATTGGTCACAGTATGGGAGGTTTGGTTGCAACAAGATATATAGTGGATACTGGGGGAAAAGATATAAATAAATTAGTTACTTTAGACTCGCCAATTTTGGGGGTTAATCCTACAACAAATTTTTCACTTTTGCCTTATCTAGACGCAGCACTTCGTGACCTAAGGCCATTTTCTGCAGCATTGGTGACAACATTAGCAAAAGCTAATAGTTTTAATAAGAATATAAAGGTAATGAGCTATGCTGCAACAGGTTCTGATGTGTATGTTAGCAAAAATAGTGCTCATGGTCTCAAGATATATACTAAAAATATTTCAGTTAAAGAAGTTAAGACAACACATACAAATATACAGCATGATGCAAGTGTAATTAATGAAGTGCAAAAATGGGTTTTCAAATAAGCAACAGGGAGAGCTAATGCTCTTCCTTTTTTATATTTCATGTAGTTAATCAGAGGAAGAACCGAGAGAGTCTTCAAAAAAGGATGCTAAAGTTTTATTCATATAATCGTATACAAAAACAAGTGAAAATCACAGTATAGAGATACTTATAAAGATGAACTTTTTAATCTTGTTAAGGAACAAAAGCGGTGCTAAAATTCTTTTTAGAGAACAATAGGGGGGTAGATCATTTAATATTATGATTTCTTTTTGATGGATTTAATTGAGTTGAGAACATTGTTTCACAAGGATTAAATTAGGTTGGAGGAGTTTATCTGAAAAAGAATAGGTATAAAACTATTAGAGCTTATAAAAATGAAGGTAGTAAGAAAAGGTTCTTAATAATAGTTCTCTGTTGGCTTGTTATTCTCTCTAATGGATTATTATTTAGTAAAGCAAGCGCACAAAGTGATGGAGATTCAATTCCTCCTAAATTAGAAAGGATGGAGGTTAGCCCAAAGCAATTGGGTGCAGGGGAGACACTTACTATTAAAGCTTATGCAACAGATGAAGGATCAGATGTATCCCAAGTGTTTGTGAGTTACAAATCTCCTTCAGGAAACAGGACACAGGGACTAAACTTGAAGTATAACCCCACAGAGAAAGTGTGGCAAGGAAGCTATACAGTAAAAGACACAGACGAAAGAGGAACGTGGACTCTGTATGGTATGATACTGCGAGATACAGCTGGGAACGAGGTTATAATCACAGGCACGAGATTACCTGACCAAAGTACAACTAGCTTCACCGTAAATAATGAAAACGGAGATTCAACTCCTCCTAAATTAGAAAGGATGGAGGTTAGCCCAAAGCAATTGGGTGCAGGGGAGACACTTACTATTAAAGCTTATG
>NZ_JAKGCR010000060.1 GCF_022668875.1 Domibacillus sp. PGB-M46
AGAGAGGACAGCGAAAGCTGTCCTTTTTTTGTTTACCGGAATACCGGATCCACTGCGTAATAAAAAGCGCCTTCCTTATTAGAAAGGAAGGCGCTTTTTGTCGTGTCTTCTGATTCAATACTCTGTTCACTATGCTTTTATATTATTGTACAAGGAGTTGCAGTTATCGTTATTTACGTCGATTGCTTTTATCATTTATGCTCCTTTAAAAAAAAGTTTAATATTAATGTAGAAAGAGTAACTATTAAAAGGATTCTATCATTACAATATTTTGGAAATTCAAAAGAATATTTTACTGTGAAAATCAATGTGGACTTTACTTTTAAAATTAATTTTAAAAGTAATAGAAGGATAAAAAAGGAGAGACAGTAATGAATTTTGCGTGTTGTGAATCCTTGTCGGGTAGGATATACTAACCTTAAATTAAATGAACGGACCAAAAGAAAAAAAGCCTAAGCTGCATAAGTGGAGCGCCAACTCCCTCATGCGGTATACCGTGAACACACCACGGCAACACACTTGCTCAGACTCTTTGGACTAACGTTTATTTGCCCTTATTTTAGCGCAAATAAACGTTGAGTTCAAGGGATACTTCTGTATTTTTTAGAGCGCTTGTTTTGCCGTACGCTTCTCCGGATTCCGGAAAACAATACGGCAGGCGAGCGTTCTTTTTGTTTCGAGAAAGAGGAGTCTTGAGCATGAAAAAATTTATTGAAATCGTTGCTGGCGAAGCTGCTTACGCCAGTTTAGCGTCATTTGAAACCATAGAGCAGCTAAATCAAACTGTACGTCAGTATAAAGATATGATCAATGCTATGGAATTGCGCCAGGACGTAAAAAGGAACTTGCTGACTGTGATGGAATACCTTAAACGCCATTCCTGCAGATTCTTCGGCGTTTCATTCAAAGGCAAACGGAAGATTGCTGCGGATCTTAAGATGAGCGACAAGACAATTACACGTTTGTGCAAGCGCTTGGAAGTGTTGGGATTCATAAAGCAATACGCCATGAAGCGCTCCAGTGACATGCAACAAACAAGCAATGCCATCGTAATTCAGCCGGCTAAAAATGAAAATGTCCCACAAGAAGCCGCTAAAATGTCCGGCCAAAAAAACAATATCTTTTTAAAACAAAGTCAATTATTAAATAATACGTATTCTGTGAAGTCGGTAACGTTTTACGAACGTTTTAAAAATCTGCTGGAAAATACGATTGGCCAGAATCAGTCGCTTGTATCACGCATGTATGGAGTTTACCGCGCTCATTCTACCGCTTTAGTAAAGCACGGAGCTTTCGATAAGCAAGACGTTGAAAATATCGCTATGTCCGCACTACACACGGCTGTTATCCGTACAAAAACGAAGAAAATCCGCAATCTGGCCGGATTCTACAATGGCGTTTTGAATAAAATGCTCGATCGTTTCGTCCTTGAAGATTGTGCACGTGTGCTTGTAGAAGAAGCGTGATGTTTCGACGTATGGCTACAAGTATGCGTGTAAACATATGTGGAAAGTTAACTAAACCTATCTTCTTACAAGCAGGTTTTATACTGGTGTGTAAACCTAAGTTTTATAAAACACATATGTACCCTCCTTACTAAATCAATTCCTTATCTTTACTGGCGAGTCGCATTGAGAACAAAAAGGTAATTTAGGTAATAAAAACATTAATAAAGCTATTGAAATAGAAATTCATACATGGTA
>NZ_JAKGCR010000061.1 GCF_022668875.1 Domibacillus sp. PGB-M46
AGTATGAGGTCGTAGACCCGAAACCAGGTGATCTACCCATGTCCAGGATGAAGGTGAGGTAACACTCACTGGAGGTCCGAACCCACGCACGTTGAAAAGTGCGGGGATGAGGTGTGGGTAGCGGTGAAATTCCAATCGAACCTGGAGATAGCTGGTTCTCTCCGAAATAGCTTTAGGGCTAGCCTCAAATGAAGAGTTCTGGAGGTAGAGCACTGTTTGGACTAGGGGCCCATCCCGGGTTACCGAATTCAGACAAACTCCGAATGCCAGAAACTTATATTTGGGAGTCAGACTGCGAGTGATAAGATCCGTAGTCAAGAGGGAAACAGCCCAGACCACCAGCTAAGGTCCCAAAGTATACGTTAAGTGGAAAAGGATGTGGAGTTGCCCAGACAACCAGGATGTTGGCTTAGAAGCAGCCACCATTTAAAGAGTGCGTAATAGCTCACTGGTCGAGTGACTCTGCGCCGAAAATGTACCGGGGCTAAACGTATCACCGAAGCTGTGGATTGACACCTTATGGTGTCAGTGGTAGGAGAGCGTTCCAGAGGCTGTGAAGTCAGACCGGAAGGACTGGTGGAGCGTCTGGAAGTGAGAATGCCGGTATGAGTAGCGAAAGAAGGGTGAGAATCCCTTCCACCGAATGCCTAAGGTTTCCTGAGGAAGGCTCGTCCTCTCAGGGTTAGTCGGGACCTAAGCCGAGGCCGAAAGGCGTAGGCGATGGATAACAGGTTGATATTCCTGTACCACCAAGCATCGTTTGAGTGATGGGGGGACGCAGGAGGATAGGAGATCACGCAGCTGGATACGCGTGTTTAAGCAGTTAGGCTGGAAATGAGGCAAATCCCGTTTCCGTTAAGGCTGAGCTGTGATGACGAGGGAATTTTAGTACCGAAGTCTTCGATTCCACACTGCCAAGAAAAGCCTCTAGCGAGATGTAAGGTGCCCGTACCGCAAACCGACACAGGTAGGCGAGGAGAGAATCCTAAGGTGAGCGAGTGAACTCTCGTTAAGGAACTCGGCAAAATGACCCCGTAACTTCGGGAGAAGGGGTGCTCTGGTAGGGTGCAAGCCCGAGAGAGCCGCAGTGAATAGGCCCAGGCGACTGTTTAGCAAAAACACAGGTCTCTGCAAAGCCGCAAGGCGACGTATAGGGGCTGACGCCTGCCCGGTGCTGGAAGGTTAAGAGGAGGGCTTAGCGCAAGCGAAGGTCTGAATTGAAGCCCCAGTAAACGGCGGCCGTAACTATAACGGTCCTAAGGTAGCGAAATTCCTTGTCGGGTAAGTTCCGACCCGCACGAAAGGCGCAACGATCTGGGCACTGTCTCAACGAGAGACTCGGTGAAATTATAGTACCTGTGAAGATGCAGGTTACCCGCGACAGGACGGAAAGACCCCGTGGAGCTTTACTGCAGCCTGATATTGAATTTTGGCACAGTCTGCACAGGATAGGCAGGAGCCTTGGAAGCCGGAGCGCCAGCTTCGGTGGAGGCGCTGGTGGGATACTGCCCTGACTGTGTTGAAATTCTAACCCGCACCCGTGATCCGGGTGGGAGACAGTGTCAGGCGGGCAGTTTGACTGGGGCGGTCGCCTCCTAAAATGTAACGGAGGCGCCCAAAGGTTCCCTCAGAATGGTTGGAAATCATTCGCAGAGTGTAAAGGCACAAGGGAGCTTGACTGCGA
>NZ_JAKGCR010000062.1 GCF_022668875.1 Domibacillus sp. PGB-M46
TCTATACCTAATTATACCATTTTAGCAATAGAGCGTTCAAGGAAAAAGAATGACTGAAAGAGCAGCGATTCATCCCCCACTTAGCAAGCTTGAAGTGGGAGTGTTCTCGCCGAAAATGATAAAGATATAGATAAAATTTAAATAAGCAGCTTCATAATATGGGCCACACCATCTTCATCATTTGATAGAGTTATGTGGTGTGCACAAGATTTAATATCTCGGATGGAATTTCCCATCGCAATGCTTAGTCCTGCAGATTCAAACATAGGGAGATCATTATAATGGTCTCCAATAGCTATAATATCCTCTCTTTGTATATTCAATTTCCCAGCCAAATATCTGATAGCACAGCCTTTTGAAACATCAGAATGTGTCAATTCGAATAAATGTTTAGCCAGGCTGGCAGTTGCCAGCTCTCTTCTCTGTTCAAAATGCTGCCAGCCATCATTGATTTTTTCTCTATAAAAAGAAAACCCAAGAAGATTATAAAATTCAGTTGCTTTATCTAGAATCTCTAAATGAGAGGAAACAAATTCAAATTTTTCCTGGCTGTACTGTCTTTCTGCAGCTTGTTGAAATAGTTTTAGGTTTACTTTTGGATTTGCATTCTTCAGTTTAAACATTTCAATTGTTAATAAATCCCGTCCATTTTGGGGTGTATAAATGACCTGGTCGGAAAAAACTTCATAATACATATTGTGTTCGGCAAAATAATCGAGTATTTCTTTTGCATCTCCTTTCTTAACAGACTTCGCATGTAAAAGTGTTCCTTTTTTGTCGTGAATGGTCGCTCCGTTGGCGCCTATGATCCAAGCAGAAATACCAGCGTTCTTTAAAATAGATTGAACATTAAAATGAGCTCTTCCAGTTACAATTGCAATTTCAATTCCTTTTTTCTGAGCCGTTTTAATCGCTTCAACATTTTTTCTGCTAATTTGATTCCTTTTATTTAAAAGGGTACCGTTTAAATCAATAGCTATTAGTTTCATATTCGCACACCTATTCTATGTTGATTTAAAAATAATAGGGGGACCTCTATTATTCACTTTCTACTATTAATAAAGAAGATAATAAAATGACCGTTAAGCTAGAGTAGTTAGCTTAACGGCCTTAATGACAGTTGTATTATTTTTTACTGATTGATAATTTTGTCGATACGGTAATTGTAGGCATCGCTTTTTCTTCTACACACATCGTTCCCGGCAGATCCGCATGATCTGCTCCATTGAATACGATCGTGCAGTGGCCAAGCTCGCTCACTGTCTCATTTACTTTCCCGCCGACAAACGTGATTTCATAAGACTGGTCGTC
>NZ_JAKGCR010000063.1 GCF_022668875.1 Domibacillus sp. PGB-M46
TTTCCAAGTTGTCGAGGTAGAACGTTTCAGACTTTAGCGAGGCATGAAACGATTCGATCGGGGCATTATCAGCGGGCGTCCCTTTGCGGGACATGCTCATGGTAATGCCTTTTTCTTTGACTTTCTGTTGATACGCTTGAGACGTATAAACGGATCCCTGGTCACTATGCAGAATGCATCCTTCCGGCAGAGGTGGAAGCTGCGACAGGGTATCAAGCACAAAATTCGTATCCTGGCAGTCTCTAATAGAATAGGCAATGATTTCGCCGTTAAATAAATCCTGAATACTGGAAAGATACATTGTTTTCTGTCCAAAAGGCAAGTAGGTAATGTCCGTTACGAGCCTCTGAAGGGGCTGGTCTGCCTGAAAGTCACGATCCAGCAGGTTGCCCGCTGTATAATAAGGCTGACCGGTTTTGCGACGTTTCTTTTTCTTTACACGGCATTGCCATCCATACTTCTGCATCGCGCGCTGTACTGTTTTATGGCTAATAGGCATTTCCCGTTTCAATAAAGCAGTGATTTTACGGTAGCCATATCGAAACTTATGATCCCGGCACAACGTGCCAATTTTTTGTTCAACTGCCTGCTTTGTTGGTTTTTCCTGTCTCTTTCTCTTCCAGCGGTAATAAGTAGACCTTGCCAGGTTAAGATGCCGGCATATTTCCCTGACGGGCATACTCATTTTAAGTTCCTCTACTAATTCTAGAGCTACTTCTGGGACCACTTCCTCTCCAATTCTTCGTACTTTTTTAGGACTTCAATCTGCTGTTTCAGATAGCGATTTTCTGTGTGTAATTTCTCTGTTTCACTTTTATATTCAGGTCCTTTTCCGAAGGAATACTGCTTGCCCACTGGCTGTTCAAACCGATGAAGTTCACCTGCTTTGTACCATTTCATCCAT
>NZ_JAKGCR010000064.1 GCF_022668875.1 Domibacillus sp. PGB-M46
GCCCGGTCCGCATAGTTAATCGCTGTCACAAGAAACAGCATGAAAACAATAAACCAGCGGGCACGTGTTTTTTTCTGGCCGCTGGGCATCGGCGGGGAAGAAGGCAGAATTTTTTCTTGCGCATTCATAGACATAAACACACTTCCTTCACATGAATTCGATGATGTGATACCGCTTTCAAAAAGTGTATGATGAATTACTCTAATTCTAAGAAATATTCGCTACCAAAAGCAACACTCCTTTTGTAAAAATTTAAATTGTTTTATTTTGTCCAATGGTAAGACAAATGGTTTTGTTTGTCAACCGTTTTCAGGCATGATTTTCCGGCCGCTGTTTTATATCCAAATTGCTATATTATCAGAAGAAAGCCGGCATTTCGAGTTAAATTTTCAGAAAATAAAGTTAAAAGTTGACTGGCAAATCAATTTGTCTTACAATAAAACAAACAACAAAAGGGGGATATACCATGAACCAAAATCGTCAGGCTCCGACCGGAATTTTAGGATTCCCGATTGCACCATTTACCAAAAACAATCAGCTGGATGAGCAGGCACTGGCCCAGAACGTACAGGATTTACTGGATGAGGGGCTGGAGGCGATCTTTGTCGCATGTGCCGCAGCGGAATATCCATCCTTAAGCAAGGGTGAATATGAAGCAATGATAGAAATTGCCGTATCGGTGGCCGGCGGAAAAGTACCGGTTTACACAGGTGTAGGGGGCAACATTCAAACATCCCTGGAACTGGCCCGGATTTCGGCAGACAAAGGCGCAGACGGCTATCTGATTCTGCCGCCATA
>NZ_JAKGCR010000066.1 GCF_022668875.1 Domibacillus sp. PGB-M46
GAAGAAGATTTCAGCTACAGGGCTGTTACCTTGTACCGCGGATCTTTCCAGATCGCTTCACCTATCCTCTTCCTTTGTAACTCCGTATAGAGTGTCCTACAACCCCAAGAAGCAAGCTTCTTGGTTTGGGCTATGTCCCGTTTCGCTCGCCGCTACTCAGGGAATCGCGTTTGCTTTCTCTTCCTCCGGGTACTTAGATGTTTCAGTTCCCCGGGTATGCCTCCTCCTGCCCTATGTATTCAGGCAGGGGTACCATCCCATTACGGATGGCGGGTTTCCCCATTCGGAAATCTCCGGATCAAAGCTTACTTACAGCTCCCCGGAGCATATCGGTGTTAGTCCCGTCCTTCGTCGGCTCCTAGTGCCAAGGCATCCACCGTGCGCCCTTTCTAACTTAACCTAAAATGGCGGTGTATCTTACTCGGTTTTTTGCTTTGGTCATACAATGTGTTGCTTCTATCCAGTTTTCAAAGAACAGTTTCAGCTGCCTGCGTAAATAAATGCGGGCATAAGAAGAGATTGAACTCTTCAAAACTGAACAAAATCAAACGCCAAACGTTCGTGAGAACCAAGTTCTCACTTCCGTAAATATCCTTAGAAAGGAGGTGATCCAGCCGCACCTTCCGATACGGCTACCT
>NZ_JAKGCR010000067.1 GCF_022668875.1 Domibacillus sp. PGB-M46
AGCGAAGTGGCTAAACGCGGCGGACTGTAAATCCGCTCCTTCGGGTTCGGCAGTTCGAATCTGCCCCCCTCCACCAGCATGGCGGTCGTGGCGAAGTGGTTAACGCATCGGATTGTGGCTCCGACACTCGTGGGTTCGATTCCCATCGATCGCCCCATATTTTTGGGCTATAGTCCAACGGTAGGGCCAAGGTCCGCAAAACCTTTACCACCGGTTCGAGTCCGGTTGCCGCCTCCATATTATTTGCTTTGATGACTTTCGTCATTCCATTTAGCGAATGGAGGATTTGTGAAATTTGGAAGCAGTTAAAATGCTATTCCGGAAAAATAATATTTTTAATAAATCCCTATTGATTTCGTAAGAAAGCTTGTGTTATGTTATGAAATCGCCAGTAAAAAAGAGGAGCTCAAACAAACTGATTTACATCTTCATCATTTTAAAGAAATAACATTTTTTCTTTTAAAGTGTTGACGTGTGAATGAGGATATGATATGATTATTTAGCTGTCGGAGATGACAGAAAAGAGAATTGATCTTTGAAAACTGAACAAAATAAACGTCAACGTTTTAAATTTTTATCTTCTATTAAAAACACCCCGTGTTTTAATAGAAACAAGTGAGCAAGTCAAAC
>NZ_JAKGCR010000068.1 GCF_022668875.1 Domibacillus sp. PGB-M46
GGAGGCGCCCAAAGGTTCCCTCAGAATGGTTGGAAATCATTCGCAGAGTGTAAAGGCACAAGGGAGCTTGACTGCGAGACCTACAAGTCGAGCAGGGACGAAAGTCGGGCTTAGTGATCCGGTGGTTCCGCATGGAAGGGCCATCGCTCAACGGATAAAAGCTACCCCGGGGATAACAGGCTTATCTCCCCCAAGAGTCCACATCGACGGGGAGGTTTGGCACCTCGATGTCGGCTCATCGCATCCTGGGGCTGTAGTCGGTCCCAAGGGTTGGGCTGTTCGCCCATTAAAGCGGTACGCGAGCTGGGTTCAGAACGTCGTGAGACAGTTCGGTCCCTATCCGTCGCGGGCGCAGGAAATTTGAGAGGAGCTGTCCTTAGTACGAGAGGACCGGGATGGACACACCGCTGGTGTACCAGTTGTCTCGCCAGAGGCATCGCTGGGTAGCTATGTGTGGACGGGATAAGTGCTGAAAGCATCTAAGCATGAAGCCCCCCTCAAGATGAGATTTCCCATTACGCAAGTAAGTAAGATCCCTTGAAGATGACGAGGTAGATAGGTTCG
>NZ_JAKGCR010000069.1 GCF_022668875.1 Domibacillus sp. PGB-M46
CTTCCCCTTCGGGGGCAGCGGTGACAGGTGGTGCATGGTTGTCGTCAGCTCGTGTCGTGAGATGTTGGGTTAAGTCCCGCAACGAGCGCAACCCTTGATCTTAGTTGCCAGCATTTAGTTGGGCACTCTAAGGTGACTGCCGGTGACAAACCGGAGGAAGGTGGGGATGACGTCAAATCATCATGCCCCTTATGACCTGGGCTACACACGTGCTACAATGGATGGTACAAAGGGCTGCAAGACCGCGAGGTTTAGCCAATCCCATAAAACCATTCTCAGTTCGGATTGCAGGCTGCAACTCGCCTGCATGAAGCTGGAATCGCTAGTAATCGCGGATCAGCATGCCGCGGTGAATACGTTCCCGGGCCTTGTACACACCGCCCGTCACACCACGAGAGTTTGCAACACCCGAAGTCGGTGGGGTAACCCTTACGGGAGCCAGCCGCCGAAGGTGGGGCAGATGATTGGGGTGAAGTCGTAACAAGGTAGCCGTATCGGAAGGTGCGGCTGGATCACCTCCTTTCTAAGGATATTTACGGAAGTGAGAACTTGGTTCTCAC
>NZ_JAKGCR010000006.1 GCF_022668875.1 Domibacillus sp. PGB-M46
TCAACAGAAGTCACAGGTGAAGCGGAAGCAGGATCAACTGTATTGGTTAAAGCAGGAACAACCGAACTAGGTACAGTAGAAGCCGGGACAGATGGGAAGTTTAGCATTAGTATTCCGAAGCAGGCAGCTGGAACAGAAATCACTGTAACGGCAACTGATGAAGCGGGCAATGTAAGTGAAGCAGTAACGGTAACAGTAAAAGATACAAGTGCACCAGTATCACCAACTGTGAATGAAGTAACAGATCAATCAACAGAAGTCACAGGTGAAGCGGAAGCAGGATCAACTGTATTGGTTAAAGCAGGAACAACCGAACTAGGTACAGTGGAAGCCGGAACAGATGGGAAGTTCAGCGTTAGTATTCCGAAGCAGGCAGCTGGAACAGAAATCACTGTAACAGCCACCGATAAAGCAGGGAATGTAAGTGAAGCAGCAACAGTGATAGTGAAGAAAGAGACTGTTTATAAACAGTTAGAAACAAAAACAAATGTCGATCCGCACTATAATTTCACTGTCAAGTTGAATAACAATTTAGATATGGCAACAGTCACTAGCAGCAACATCTACGTGAAAACCAATTCAATACTTGTAGATGGAGTAAAAGTTTCCTTAAATGCTGATAAGAAATCAATTAAAGTCGAGGCACCAGAGGAAGGATACAAAGTAGGAGAAACGTATGTTATTTATGTAGAGAAAGCAGTAAAATCAGCTTCAGGCAAAGAGTTAAAGCAGCCTGTAAAGATGCAGTTTACGATTGCGAGTAATCAATGATGAAAACGGAAGGGCTTAGGCTCTTCCTGTTTTTATTTTACGGAACTGATGAGAAAATCAATGAAGAATGTGAAATCATTATCCATATAAATGCTTACAAACACAAGTATCTTTCTTATTGAGCTAAGGGGGGGGGTAGCTTAGTAAGGAGATAGTTCGTAGCACAGTTGGAAGGTAAGTTGAATTCAAAAAAGCTATAAAAAAACCAAGGAAACGAAAAATTTCCTTGGCATTTCATTTTTACTTTTTATGACCTAATTTCAGTGTTAAAGCACCCCTTCCAGAAGAAACAGATGCTTGTACACTTCTGCCGTTGGCAGTAAAGCTATCAGGGATATTGCCACTGTTTAGGTAGTTCCAAACACGAGTAGCCTCTCCGTCAAAGTAAAATTTAAATAGTTCTTTGGCAACAACAGGGGTACGATATGATTGTGGAAGAGCACTTTCTTTCCATACGTAGAATTGTAATGCTACTTCATATGAACCGCCTGTTCCTTGACTAATTACTTGAATAGCTCCAGTTTTACCAGGAATAGAGTAAAGTTTACCACCGTCTGTAAATCCAAGTTCATTTTGAAGTGTCTTGTAATTTTTAGTAGGGTCAGAACTCCAAGACGACTTCAACACTGGCGCTACCCATCCATCTGGGTATACTTTTCCAGTCGGTTGGTTTGATAACTTACCGACTTCAAGGTAAAGACCACTTCCGGAAACAGAAGCATGCACCTTTCTGCCATTTGCAGTAAAATCGTCCGGAATATTTCCACTGTTTAGATAACCCAAAACACGAGTTGCATCTCCGCTGAAATACAACTTCAATAATTCTTTTGCTACAACTGGCACACGATAAGATTGTGTAAGACTGCTATCCTGCCAAACATTGAATTTAATACCTACTTCATAAGAGGAAGTAGGAGATTGGCTAATAACTTGAATAGCTCCTTGCAGACCTTGAATATCATATCGACTACCACCATTTGTAAAGCCAAGTTCATTTTGAAGTGTTTTATAGTTTACAGCAGGGTCAGCATTCCAAGATGATTTTAATACCGGCGCTATCCATCCATCGGGATATACTTTGCCTGTAACCGATGAATCTTTAAATGCACTATTTAGCACCCGTGCCATCATTGCTGAAAACTGCGCTCGTGTGAGCGTGTCATTTGGCTTAAAGGTTCCATCATTATAGCCAACCGTAATCTGATTTTTTGCTAGCGCCTGTATGTATGGATAGCTCCATGAGCCTGTTGGTACATCTGAGAACGTTTTTCCAGATACTCCATCAAGTTTGTATGCCTTTGCGAGAATAGCCGCCATTTCTGAACGTGTTACCGGCTGATTCAATTTAAATTCGCCATTTTTTACGATGTCCGTAAACAATCCATTATTCATCATTGCAGCGACCAATGCGTGATACTTGCTCCCTTTTGGAACATCACGAAGGCCTGGGTCTGGCTGGTTTGCAGTGTTATACTTACGTTCGCGCTGTACCATCATAGCAATTTGAATACGGGTAAGCTTTTCAGTAGGCTTAAACGATCCGTCCGGATACCCAGAAATAATACCGCGTCCTGACAAATAAAAGATTTCTCGCGATGCCCAGTGACTATCACTCACATCCTTAAACTTACCGGCAGCTGGTGTGGTTTTCGGTGCAAAGAGCACGCTGCTTCCTAAAAGAAACAGGGCCATCAAAGCAAACAATAGTTTCTTCATCATTTTCCTCCTGCTTTTCAATTTCATACACACGACTATCTGCTACTACAAATCTGGTTCATCTTTGCAAATAGTAAGATAGTCAATTTGAATCAACAAAATGTGATGATTTCATCAAAAAAAAACCAATAGTTCCCTTTGTAGATATATTATAACATCGTAATTAGTTCATTTTATCTACTTTCTGTCTTTAAATTCATTTTTTTGGATAAAATTTAATGGGGTCTTTTTATAGTGCTTGCTTAAGTTGTGTTATAAACCAATGTTTAAGATGATTGGCTCAGTTTAAAAAAGGAGGAAAAAAAGAATGAAGTGATTCTGGAAGAATGAACGAGCATTTAATCTGATAGAAATGATGATCGTCTTATTGGTGATTACCGTTTTGCCTTCCATCGCTATTCCAAACGTGGCAAAGCAAAGTAAAAATATCAATAAAAAAGGCTGTTCCGCTTATTTACATATGGTGCAGGGGCAGGTACAGGCGTACCGGATTGATAATGGAACACTGCCTTCCTCTGTCAGTACACTCGTTACAGATGGGTACTTAAGAGATGATGAAACGGCCTGCCCGGGTGGAGGGGCTCTTACAATCGATGCGGAAGGAATTGTGTCAGCCGGTGGGTCATAAAGAAGAAGGCTTTACACTTCTGGAAATAATGATTGTGCTGACGGTTTTTACCGTCTGCTTCGGAGCAGCCCTTATTCCGCTTCGGACGATTGCGGAAGACGTGCGCAACCGTCAGTTTTTTCACCAGGTAGAAAGGGATCTGTTTGCAGCCCAGGCATATGCTGTTTCGAAAAACGCAAATATTGTTGTAGACTTTTTTGAAAATAAAGACCGGTATTACCATATCTATACATTTGAAATACCGAGAAAAACGATTATCAAGCGTGAGATCCCCGAGCATTTCACATTTGATGAGAGGGGGTTAGATACGATTACTTTTTTAAAAACGGGTACGACCAGCCGATTCGGCACGTTTTATTTTACAACAAATGAAAACACCACTAAACTGATTTTTTTAATTGGAAGGGGCCGTTTTTATTTTTCGGAGGAATGAAAGAGGGATGACATTAGCGGAAAGTCTGCTGGCTTTAACCGCTCTTTTTATAGCGGCAGGTGTTTTGCTGCCTTTTAGTTTAAAACTAATGGAGGGCACCTCCTGGCGCTGGGAGAAGCAGGAAGGAATGAGAAAGCTGTATGAAGAAGCCGAATCCCGGATTTTTTTGGATGCTTCCTTTTCTTATGAATTGGATGGGCCGGCTGCCAGGGGAAAATTGGTTTGGGAAGAAGACGGAGGAAGGGCGAAAGCGTGTGTATTCATTCAAGGGAAAAAGAGATGTGTGGAGGAGCAGTAACGGCTTTACACTCATTGAGTCTCTTATTGCATTAATAGTCTTTTGTGCGTGTGCTGCTTCGGTTCCGCTGCTTTATGATGGCGCTTATCGGGCTATGGAAGCTGGAAAAGCCGAGAAAAACACGGAATGGGAGCTTTTTATCATTCAGCTGCGCAATGAAATGCAGGGATCTTCGAATTGGCATGTGTCTGGGACCAGACTCGCGTACCAAGCAGCAGCTTCTGGTGACATGCTAGTCACGGTTAGTCAATATCGTGACAAAATTAGAAGGCAGATCAACGGGCAAGGACATGAAGTGATGCTGCAAGATGTAAAAACGGCTTCGTTTTCAGAAAAAGGAGGGAAAATGTACATACATGTTACATTTTCAAATGGTGAACAGGAAGGAGCGGTCATGTATCCTTTCTATTAGAAGGCACATCAAACGTCAGCAGGGAATGATTTTTCCGCATGTTTTGCTTATTTTAGTACTGATTATGGCAGCATCTGTGTCAGCTGCAGATGCTGCCGTGACCAAATGGAAAACAGCGGATTATTTAACAAACTATTATGAGTTTCGTGTGGCTGAGCTGATGGCGCTGCGGCGTGTTTTAACCCTGTCAGAGCCTGCTTCTTTTGATATAGAAACAAATCTGGGCACAACAAACACTGCAGTAACGGAAACAGCTGAACAAAACTGGCAGATTCGAATCACAACAACTCATACTGACGGTTTTTTCCGTGCCACTTATGTATACGATCCCCGCTTGGAATCGTTTCTCAGCCGGGTTGAATACCATTAATTATTTTGTCTGAGCCAGATAGAAAAGCCCGCCATTCAAAACGGAAACACGGATTACTGGTTCAAAACGGCGCATAATGGCTGCTTTTTCCCGTTCATAATGCGTATTATCCTCTTCCTCCTGGTCAAAAAAAGACTGAAGAAGCTTAAGCTCTGCTTTTTGTTTTTTAAGAGCCGTTTGAGCCCAGCTATGCTCCTCTTCCATCAAGTCTCTCCATATTTTTTGCTTTAGCCGGTTCAAGCCGCTTGCGGGTGTAATAAGAGGCGAGAGCACATAATGGTAAGGACTGATCGAGTGACTGAGAGACAGAGAGCCAGCTTGTTCCAAAAATTGATCCGAAAAAGCTCCGTTGATTAAATGAAGAGCAAGCGGAACGAGCTTTTCTTTTTTGCTGTTTGCTTCATAGGAAAGGTGAAAATGAACAAACAGCCAAGGATCAAGCTGAATGGTTCCCGCTCCGTTTGTTGTTTCATACAATTTGACAAACGATGCTTTTTTTTGAGCATAGGAAAGAAGCTGATGAAAACGGGGGGACCCGAATGTAATATATTCTTCCTGGTGTTTGAGCGGCCGGCCAGGGTCTTTTGTAAAAAAGGTGATGCTCATCGGATCGCCTGCCTGGCCGAGGCGGTCTTTGTAGTGCCAATAAAAAGGGCGGTTCATCAGGGAACGATCTGCTTCTTCGGTTAACTGAACCTTTAACGAATGTTCAGATTCTTCAAGAATAGGACATTCACAGGCAGTAAAAAAGGAACGAAGAAAAGACATCAATGTTGTTCACTCCAATGCAGCTGCAAGGTTTTGCATTTTTATTTCCCACTCTCTAATGCTTTTGGATGAGTGGAATGTATCATGCAAGTGTTCTTCAACCCAGTTTTGATCCAAAATATTGTCCAGCTTTCCGATAGCCGTTTGAAAAAGAGCGATCTTTTCGTAAAGTAAAGAGAGCATGCGGTCTTCCACTGATTGTTTATAGGCAAGATGATAAATGTGGACGTTCTCAGTCTGGCCGTAACGGTGCACACGCCCAATCCGCTGTTCGAGTTTCATCGGATTCCACGGAAGATCAAAATTGATTACATGGCGGCAAAATTGAAGGTTCAATCCTTCACTGCCCGCTTCCGTGGCAATCAGCACCCGCGCTGGACCTTTGAAAAGTTCAATCATCCAATCTTTTTTTCCTTTTTTGAACTTTCCTTGGAAAGAAACAGCCGGAATTTGATGATAACGAAAAAACAGCTCTAAATATTCCTGCGTTGCCCGGTACTGAGTAAAAATAAGCACCTTTTCATTTTCCAGGCCATTCACAATTTCTAATGCTTTTTCAGCCTTGGAATTTCGGTCAACGGCCTGAGCGAGCGCGGCAACTTTTGTTTTATCAAACCCTTCCTGCTTTTGCAGAGTCGCCAGGGCCGCATACTTGCTGCTGCATGCTTCCCGCTGCAGCGTCAGAAGTGTAATGGAGCTTGGCAAGCATTCGGACAGCGAGTCATAAAACGCTTTTTCTTCTTTTGACGGGTCGATCCGGATAGTTTGAATAAAGCGTTTTATAGGCTCGCTTTCCACATCTGTCCGGGTATTGCGTATCATGACCTGCCTGAGCAGGGCGTGAAAAGCATCATGGTTTTGAACGGAGCGCTTTCCATCTTTAAATTCAGACTGGAAGAACCCGTTGCTGCCAAAAAGCCCCGGTCTTAAAAGAGAAACCAAGTGAAACAATTCATCTGCGTTGTTCTGAACCGGTGTGGCTGTCAGCAGCAGGCAGTATGTTTTATTTAAGCGGCTGACAAACTGGTGATTTTTTGTAGCAGGGTTTTTCAATCGGTGTGCTTCATCGATGATAATCATATCAAATAACGTATCCGCAAATGCATCGGCAAACTTCGGCTGTTTGGCCGAATCAATCGATGCAATCTGAACACCGTTCCAAGACCAGTCAGGATTTTTCCGCTGGACGAGCGCAAAAATTTGAAATTTTTCACGCAGTTCTTTGGCCCACTGGCTGACCAGGGAAGCAGGTGCTAATATAAGGATGCGGGAAGCAAGGCCCCGCAGCATATATTCCTTTAAAATAAGTCCGGCTTCAATGGTTTTTCCGAGGCCCACTTCATCTGCTAAAATAGCGGTTCCGCTCATTTCTTCCATTACGGTCTGGGCCGTTTTCAGCTGGTGGGGAAGAAACTGCATATGCGGCAGAAAATCAGGCGCCAGCAGCCCATCAAAGCGGGAAGGCAAAATTTGCTTCTTCATCTCGGCTGTTAAATTAAAAAGTGCCCAGCCGCCGGGTGTTGAGGCGGTTTTTAAGTTTTGCTCGAGTGCATCTGCCCAAGTATCATCATACATAATAGCAGGCTTCATTTATCTCGAAGTCTCCTTTCGATTTCATGAGCTGTCCCTAGCCTGCCCGTAAAAAGGGGAGAACATACACAAGCGGACAAACAAAAACAGCCCTGTTTAAACAGGGCTGTTTTTATTTTGTTTTAATTTTTCCAGTCCATTTTTTAAATCCGCCTTGCAGATGATAAATGTCGCGGTAGCCTTTTCTGTAGAGCATTTGTGCAGCACGGCCGCTGCGAAGGCCGCTCTGGCAATACAAATAAACAGGCTTGTCCGGGCGAATTTCTTTCATTCGCTGCTTCATTTGCGTAACAGGAATGTTCCGGGCTCCTAAAATGTGGCCGCCATTGTATTCATTCGGTTCGCGCACATCAATCAGCTGCGCTTTCCGGTATCCTTTTACAAATTCTTCCTGACTAAGCGGTTTTACTGCACGCTTTTGGGAAAAGTACATAAAGATCGCGTACAAAATAATGGCACCGAGTACCGCGGCAATAGAATAAAGCAACGTTGTGTTCCCCTTTCGAATAAACTGCTCCCTTTATTATATCGATATGGTTATAAGAAGAAAAGAAAATTCTCTTTAAAAAAAGAAGCGTGTTCGCCTTTGAATTTCAGGGTCAATTTGATAGACTGAGTGAGGAAATTTACTAAGAAAAGAAGGCGTATATGATGGCAAAAGAAACATGGGCTTTTCTTGATACTGGAAATCAAGGTGCAGCTTATAATATGGCTGTGGATGAGGCACTGCTTGATTGGCACAGCAAGGGCCTGATCCCGCCCGTCGTCCGCTTTTATGGCTGGGAGCCGGCGGCGCTCTCCATTGGGTATTTTCAAAAAGCGGAAAAAGAAGTGGATTTTGACGCTGTCCGAAATTATGGGCTTGGCTTCGTACGCCGTCCGACTGGCGGAAGAGGCGTGCTTCATGAGCATGAGTTAACGTACAGCGTGATTGTGAGTGAAGAGCATCCAGACATGCCAACAGGTGTAACAGAAGCATACCGGGTCATTTCTGAGGGCGTGCTTCAAGGATTCCGTAAGCTTGGACTTGCTGCAGAGTTTGCTGTCCCGCGGACAGAGGAGGAAAAAGCAAGTTTAAAAAATCCGCGTTCAAGTGTTTGTTTTGATGCGCCAAGCTGGTATGAGCTTGTCGTTGAAGGAAGAAAAGTGGCGGGAAGCGCGCAGACCCGGCAAAAAGGGGTAATCCTGCAGCATGGTTCTATCCTGCTTGATTTAGATGAAGACAAGCTGTTCAGCTTGTTTCACTATCCAAACGACCGGGTAAAAGAGCGGATGAAGAAGGCGTTTGGAAACAAAGCAGTTGCGATTAATGCGCTGCGGGCTGAACCGGTAACGCTCGATGAAGCACGTGTTGCGTTCAAACAAGGGTTTGAAGAAGGGCTCAATATTCATCTTGAACCGCTCGTTTTAACAGATGACCAAAAACGTCAAATTGAAACCATTCAAAGGGATCGGTATGAAAATCCGGATTGGAATTTTCGCAGATAAAAAGAGGTTCGGCAAAATTATTTTTTTTGCTTTTTTCTCTTGGATTTCAAGGCCTGCCAGAGGATGGGCAGAAAGGTGGCCGCTTGACAAACCGCAAGATCTAAATCAATATATAGAATATAAAATTGAAAACAAACACAATATATTGTGTTTGTTTTCGCGTTTTTTCAACAGAATACAAAAGGAGTTGTTTCCATGTCTGCTACGTCCGCTAAGGTTATGTCATTGAACGTAGACCAGTTAAACAAGGACATCAGCATTTTCCCGCAGGTTTTCCCGATCACGCCGGAAATGAACATTACACACAAAGGCGTTTCCCGCCTGGTTATGATTGACCGATATTCATTTAAAGATACTGAAAAAATTACCCTGTCTGAAGGCGACTTTGTTGTTTTGACAATTAAAGAAGATCCTAAATTTCCAGCTCGTGGGACAGGCTTTGTCGTATCGCTCGACCGAGAAGCGAAAAGAGCATCGATTTTGATTGATGAAGAATACCGTAGTGCGATCGATGATTCAGAAGAAGCAGAAACAGGTATTATTCACCGCAGTCTTGATGTGATTGAAAAGCCGCTTGAAGTTTTTTACGAGCAGATTGCTAAACGCAATGCAGCAGGGCTTTCATCTGTTGAAAAAACAGATGAAAAGAAAAAAGAATGGTTCGACAAATTTTATAACGAACTTGTAAGCTTAAACTTTATTCCGGCGGGCCGTGTATTATACGGGGCGGGGGCAGACACAGACGTAACGTATTTTAACTGTTATGTGATGCCATTTGTAGCTGATTCACGTGAAGGCATATCCGAGCATCGTAAGCAGGTAATGGAAATTATGAGCCGCGGCGGTGGTGTCGGAACGAACGGCTCCACTCTTCGGCCGCGCAATACCCTTGCCCGCGGCGTAAACGGGAAGTCGTCTGGATCAGTTTCGTGGCTTGATGATATTGCCAAGCTGACACATCTTGTTGAGCAGGGCGGGTCAAGACGTGGTAAAACAGCTTAAGTGCCTCGTCTATAAATAAACCCCGTGAATTGCTGGGAACTCTTTATGGTCATGAATGGTGATCAGCACCAGGTATTATACAATTGTTATATACCCTGCTTGAGGTGATAATCATGAGACCATATGATGCAAAAGATTCTCAAGAATGTAACATTTGCGGATTTCAACTATCTTATAACAAACAAGGTCGATTCACATCGCATATTCAATATGAACATGGTTTAACTCTGGAGGAATACCTAAAACAGCATTATTATCGTACATTGGATTTGAGATGCTCCTACGAGCTTTGTGAAAATACTGTGGGACTTCGTAGAGGAAATCCTAAAAAATACTGCTCGCCGTCTTGTGGAAACAAAGGAAAACCGCTTAAGTGTGTCGTATGTAGTGGCAAGTTTGATATGAGCACCCGGCCTCACAGGCAAACGAAAACATGCAGTGAAGGCTGTGAAAGGTACCTTAGATCGATTCGCGCAAAAGCCTGGCATGGTTCTATGTCCGAAGAGGAGAAAGAAAAGCATTTCAAAAATATTATATCCAAGACAGCCAAGACAAGAAGAGGGAATCAAACACCTTCTTGGAACAGCGGTAAGACAGGTATCTACAGTGAAGGAACTATCGAAAAAATCCGGCAAGCGGCATTAAAGCAGATGAAGGAACAGGTCTTCAGAAAGACCAATATAGAAAAAAATTTAGAAAACCATCTGAAGGAATTGAATACCGGATATAAGTACTCCTCTATCCTTCAAAAGAGACAATATGATTTTTTTCTAAAAGAAGTATAACCTTATTATTGAATGCGATGGAGATTATTGGCACGCCAATCCTAAGTTTTATCCAGAACCATCGGATGGGCAAGTCGAAAGGATAAAAATCGACCAGGAAAAAAATGAGATAGCAAAAAGGAATGGATACCGAATTGTTCGTTTTTGGGAAGATGACATACTAAATAACTTTCAATATGTCAAAAGCATCATAGATGACTTGCTGGCTACAACGTAACTGGAAACGGTAAGCGTGAATGCTTAAAAACAGCAAGGGGATAAAGACAATCAGCAGCCAAGCTTCTTAAAGGAAGAAGGTTCAACGACCATCGAAACCACGCTTAGTAAGCGGAAGGAAGTAGAGTAGGAAGCAAGTGCTTCCGAAGTGCGGGGATACCAAAATAGGTATAAGATATGGTCTGAGCTCTAAGGTGACTTAGAGAGTTGGTGTAACGAACCAACGTAACATATTGGCTCAAATGATTATGCTAGCAGACTGGCACCCGGATATTGTTGAATTTATTATTTCAAAAATGCAAAACCCGCGTATTTTGCGCTATCTTCTTGAAAATACAGAAGATGAGCAAATTCAAAAAGCGGCAAAGGATAAATTAAACTTTAAGCCGCTGACGGAACGCGAAGAACAAATGTACCAGGGTGTGGTGAATTATAAAAACATTCCTGGCTATGGCGGCTTCAGTCCTGAAATTATCAAAGAAGCGGAAGAGAAACTTCACACTGGCGGAACATACAGCGTTCATAACGCTGAATTTTTAACAGGTGCCAATATCTCGATCTGCCTGACGAATGAATTTATGGATGCAGTGGAAAAAAATGCAGATTATGAGCTGCGTTTTCCGGCAGTAGAAACATACAACAAAGAAGAAATGGCATACTACAACGAAAATTGGCACAAGGTCGGCGATGTCCGTGAATGGGAGCGCGAGGGACATAAAGTTCGCACGTACCGCAAAATTAAAGCACGCGAGCTATGGAATTTAATTAATGTCTGTGCGACTTATTCAGCAGAACCGGGCATTTTCTTTATCGACAATGCCAATGAAATGACCAATGCAAAAGCATATGGCCAGCAGGTTGTTGCAACAAACCCATGTGGTGAGCAGCCCCTTGCACCATTTTCAGTCTGCAACTTAGCAGCCGTTAACCTTGCCGAAATGGCGGACAAGGATTCGAAAACGGTGAATTTTGATAAATTAAAACAAACGGTTCGCACAGGTGTCCGTATGCAGGATAACGTTATCGATGCGACACCGTATTTCCTTGAGGAAAACAAAAAACAGGCGCTCGGTGAACGACGGGTCGGCCTTGGCGTAATGGGACTGGCGGACCTGCTTATTTATTGCGAAAAAGAATATGGTTCTCCAGAAGGAAATACCCTTGTTGACCAGGTGTTCGAAGCGATTGCTGTAACAGCGTACGAAACGTCTGTAGAGCTGGCAAAAGAAAAAGGCAGTTTCCCATTCCTTGAGGGAGAAACACAAGATGAAACCAATCGTCTTCGTGAGGCATTTATTCATACAGGCTACATGAAAAAGATGCCGGAGCATGTAAGGGAAGCTATTCTTCAAAACGGTATTCGCAATTCACATTTGTTAACTGTGGCACCAACGGGTTCCACTGGAACGATGGTGGGTGTATCAACGGGATTGGAGCCATATTTCTCCTTTACGTACTACCGCAGCGGACGTCTTGGTAAATTTATTGAGGTCAAAGCGGATATTGTAAAAGACTATCTGGAGCGCAATCCGGAAGCAGATCCGGATCAATTACCGGATTACTTTGTAACAGCGATGAGCCTGGCACCAGAAGCGCATGCAGATGTTCAGTGTGTGATTCAACGATGGATTGACAGCTCTATCTCCAAAACCGTGAACGCGCCGCGCGGCTATACAGTTGAGCAGGTAGAAAGCGTGTATGAGCGTCTTTACAAAGGCGGGGCAAAAGGCGGCACGGTTTATGTAGACGGAAGCCGTGATTCCCAGGTGCTTACGCTGAAAGCAGAAGAAAACACATGGGATGAGGAAGGGAAAACGGAACCGAAACAACATGAACACCATGTTGTTTTAATTGATACGATTCAGGATCTTCGTTCAACAAATGTGACAATTGGCAGTGAAGTCGGCAATACTTGCCCGGTCTGCCGCAAAGGAACAGTAGAAGAGCTCGGCGGCTGCAATACATGTACGAACTGCGGCGCCCAGCTGAAATGTGGATTATAAGAAAAAAAGGCCTCCAAAAAGCCGCCCTTGAATAAAAAGGGCGGCTTTTTATATATTGCCGGCAATAAAAAACCCTGCACGGATATCCGGCAGAGTCATTCAGAAGAAGCTCGGGAGCTTCGCTTTCCTTTATTTCCTTGAATAAGAGTTAAATGTGAGGCTTTCTTGCGGCGTACTGCTTTCTTTTTCGGTTTTCCTGTTGTGAAAGCAACAGATGCTTTCGGTTTAAAACCTGTTTTTGTGGCGTAACGTTTTTTGGATTGTTTCACAGCTTTAGAGTAAGCGCGGTCTTCGCTGCGGTTTCCTCCAGTCCGGTTACGCATAAACAGCCGGAGCAAGAACATCACAATCGCAACAGTGATTACAGCAAAAGCAATTTGCTGCACGAGCTGCCCGGGAGAGGTGATCATCATTGACACAAGACCAATGGCAGCGAGTGCAGTAATGACGGAAACGACAACAGTGCGAACATTCATTAAAGCCACCTCCCGGAAAAATAGAGTTACTTACATATTAGACAATTTCGTCTGCTTTTAATCCTTTTTCAGTACTTTCTTCAATGGAAATTAATTTCTTGAAAGAGGCGATCGCCACTTCCACTTGATCATCTGATGGATCCTTTGTGGTTAAAAGCTGAAGGCAAAGTCCAGGATACCCAAGCCATTTTAAGCCGGGAACATCACGAACTTTGTTTGTGAGCTGCAGAACCTCAAAAGAAAGGCCAAGCACAACAGGAATAAGAGCAAGCCGGTTAAGCACTCGTACATAAAATGGCTCAGTCGGTACAAGCATATACACAAAAACACCAACAATAACCGTAAATAAAATAAAGCTGGATCCGCAGCGATAGTGAAGCCGGGAAGAGGCCTGCACATTCTGCACAGTCAGCGAAAGCCCATTTTCATAAGCATTTATTACTTTATGCTCCGCTCCGTGATATTGGAATACACGTTTAATAAGCGGCGTCATCGAAATGGCCCAAATGTAAACAAGCAGCAGGAGTAATTTAAACAGCCCTTCTACCAGGATCTGGGCCATATCACTTTGAAAAACAGGCCTTGTTAGTTCAGCCAGGCCAACCGGTACAAGGGTAAAAACAAATTTTCCGAACAGGAATGATAAAATCCCTACAAGCGCAACCCCAAACATAAGGGTAAACTTTGACGGCTCTTCTGCTTTTGCTTCTTCTTCACCCGGCAGGACGTCATACCGGTCATTGGCAAAGTTTAAATGTTTAGACCCTGTGGCAGCAGCTTCTAAAATGGCAACGATACCGCGAAGAAGAGGAATTTTCTTCATTGTCTGGAGGGCGGGGCGAATCGTGCGGGGCAGATGGAAATATTCAATTGATCCATCGTTGCGCCGTACGGCGGTAACCGTATGATTTTTTCCACCGAACATAACACCTTCAACAACGGCCTGCCCGCCATACACCGGCTTTTCATTACTCATGTGTTCGTTCCTTCTTTCGTTCATCCTTTAGCAAGGACGTATAGTAATCATATTTTAGCGATAATCCGGCTAAAATAAAAGCGGAACCTGCTTGAAGGAGGAAAGAAATGATTCGAACTAACAATTCTAAACATTCTGATTATTCAAGGCGTATGATAAGTGAGACCGGCGTGATGGCAGGCCTGCTGCTGCTGCTATTCAGCTGGCTTTCTTATACCTTTCATTTTATGAACTGGAACCCTGTTTTTATGCTTGCTGCTTTCCCGCTGCCGCTGCTTGTAAAATACGGAATTGCCTTAGTGGTAAGTGTACTTATTTCTATTGTACTCTCTTTATTATACTATGCGCTGTTCCGTAAAAGAAAGCCCTTCCCCGTTGGAATTTCCATAACTGTTTTCTTTTTTTTGTTTGTTTTTTTCGGTGCTGACCGGTCGCTTCTGCACCTGGTCACCATTTTTTCTCTTTTACTCGGTTATTTCCTGTTTATCAGCCTCACAATTTCCTGGCATTACGAAAGAGCCAAGTAGTCAGAAGACGGGCAAATATGGTAAACTAGTCGGGAAAATGAATAGCCGGGGGATAAGAAATGAAGAAAATTTTGCTTATTAATGGGGTAAACCTGAACCGGCTTGGAAAGCGTGAACCGCATATTTACGGAACGACGACGCTTGCCGAGCTTGAGGAACGGCTGATCAAACGCGGGGCGCAGGCAGGCGTGGAAGTGGTAACCTTTCACTCGAATTTTGAAGGAGAAATCGTGGAACGGCTTCATCTAGCAGAGGATGAGAGAATGGATGGGATTATTTTCAATCCCGGTGCATTCACCCACTACAGCTATGCTATTGCTGATGCAGCAGCAGGGATTAACGTACCGATTGTAGAAGTACATATTTCAAATATTCATAAGAGAGAAGCTTTCCGGCATCATTCAGTTACGGCACCTCACGCGATAGGACAGCTGTGCGGCTTTGGGCTGTACGGCTACGAAATGGCACTCGACTTTTTGGTAAACAGGGAGGGCTGAGAAAATGGGACAGATTGAAAAGCTGCGCTCAAAAATAGCTGAGCAGGGCCTGGATGGTTTATTTATTATGAGTCCGTACAACCGGCGCTATGTGAGCGGGTTTACCGGTACATCAGGTGCTGTACTCGTCACAAGCGAAGAAGCCGTTTTTATGACCGATTTTCGTTATACAGAGCAGGCAGCAAAGCAGGCAGCTGGATTTACGATCGTCCAGCATACAAAATCAATTTTCGAAGAAGCTATGCAGAAAGCAGAAGCACTTGGTGTACAGACGCTTGGTTTTGAAAAAGAATACGTTTCTTATCAGGAGTTTGAATTACTTCAAAAGTATTTCAACGGGACACTCAAGCCGGTGGCAGGAATCGTGGAAAACTTGCGCTTGATTAAGACCGAACCAGAGATTAAGATATTAAAGGAAGCGTGTGACATCGCAGATGCAGCGTTCAAGCATATTTTGGATTTTCTGAAGCCGGGAGTAAGAGAAATTGATGTATCGAATGAACTTGAATTTTTCATGAGAAAATGCGGTGCAGATTCTTCCTCTTTTGATATTATTGTTGCCTCAGGTGCCCGCTCAGCTTTGCCGCACGGTGTAGCGAGTGAAAAGGAAATCCAGTCAGGCGACTTCGTTACGCTTGATTTTGGCGCATACTACAAAGGATATGCATCGGACATCACCCGTACAGTAGCGGTTGGAGAACCATCCGAGCAGCTAAAGGAAATTTATGCGATTGTATTGGAAGCGCAAATGGCTGCGGTAGATCAAATCAAGCCTGGAATGACAGGTGCCGAGGCAGATGCTGTAGCACGCGATATTATTTCATCAAAAGGATATGGAGATGCATTTGGCCACTCCACTGGACACGGCCTTGGCCTTGAAGTGCATGAAAGTCCGAGACTCTCGGTAAAAAGTGATAAACCGCTCGAATCTGGTATGGTTGTAACAGTGGAACCGGGCATTTATTTGCCGGGTATCGGCGGCGTCCGGATCGAGGACGATATCCTGCTTACAGACAGCGGGAATGAACGGCTCACACATTCTGCTAAAGAACTTATTATTTTGTAAAAACCCCAGGAGGAACACACATGATTTCAGTAAACGATTTTCGTACAGGCTTAACAATTGAAGTAGACAACGGCATTTGGCGCGTTGTAGATTTCCAGCACGTAAAACCAGGAAAAGGAGCAGCGTTTGTTCGTTCAAAGCTGCGCAACCTTCGTACGGGTGCCATTCAGGAAAAAACATTCCGTGCCGGTGAAAAAGTAGGAAAAGCACAAATCGACAACCGTCGTATGCAATACTTGTATGCAAACGGCGACCAGCACGTGTTCATGGATAACGAATCATATGAACAAATCGAAATTCCAGCATCTCAAATTGACTATGAGTTAAAGTTCCTGAAAGAGAACATGGAAGTATCCATTATGATGTTTGGAACAGAAACACTTGGTGTAGAGCTTCCGAACACAGTAGAATTAAAAGTAACAGAAACAGAACCAGGCATCAAAGGCGATACAGCATCAGGCGGTACAAAGCCGGCAACTGTAGAAACAGGACTTACTGTAAACGTGCCGTTCTTCGTAAACGAAGGTGACGTACTGATCGTAAATACAACGGACGGATCATATGTATCGCGTGCATAATGATTTTTTAGGGCGTACCTGACAGGTATGCCCTTTTTATTTGCGTTCTGTCCTGCTTATTCGTACGATGAAAGAAGATAAAGAGAAAGAAGGTCGATCGTATTGAATATGAAAGAAAAAATCGAGCCGCTGATTCCAGCCTTTCAATCTAGAGAACCGGCATTAGATGAGCTGAATTCTTTTCCATTTGAAAATATAAAAGATTTAAAGAAGATCGGCTATACAAAAGCAATGCTTCCGCAAAACGGAGGAATGTCACTCGTTGATTTTATCCAGCATCAGGAGTTGATCGCAAAAGGATGCGGGGCAACGGGTCTTTCGATTGGGTGGCACACAGGCATCCTGATGGAATATGCAGAGTACCGGCACTGGAACCCGGCGATTACTGACTTTCTTATAGAAGAAATCCAAAACGGCAAACTGGTCAATGCGGCAGCAAGTGAGCGCAATGCAGGAAGCCCGCTTCGGGGGGCACGATTTAAAACAAATGCCGTTCGTGACGGCCAGGAATATGTAATCAACGGGGAAAAAACATTTACCTCTGCAGCGCCCGTCTTGGATTACGTATTTGTTTCTGCATCGATTGGCGAAACAAAAGAGGCAGCTGTGTTTCTTGTACCGATGTCTGCCGAAGGAGTTTCCATACGGGAAACGTGGGACAGTGTAGCCATGCGTGGAACAGCGAGCCATGATTTAATTCTCGAGAATGTGAGAATTCCGGCTGATTATATTGTGGAGAAGCTTGATCAGTCCCAGCGGCTTCGCCGAAAAGGGTCTCTTCTTCACATCCCGGCTTGTTACATTGGCATTGCCGGTGCCGCCCGTGATTATGCGCTTAAGTTTGCGGCCTCTTATACGCCGGCTGCACTTGATCACCCGATCGGCGAATTGCCGGTTATGGAGCAGTCTATTGGTGAAATGGAAACCAAGCTGTTGGCTGCCCGTCAATTTTTGTACCGAACAGCAGAACTGTATGACCGGGAACCAGAGAATCCAATCGGTCCGCAAATGGCCGCGGCAAAAGTGTTTGTAACCAACACGGCTATTGAAGTAACCGATATAGCCATGCGGATTGTCGGTGCCAGAAGCTTGTCTGCGAAAAACCCGCTTCACCGGTATTGGCAAAACGTTCGTGCAGGCCTTCATAATCCGCCAATGGACGATATTGCTTACCGGACGCTTGCCCAAAGTGCGCTGTCGCAATTTCGCTCGTAAATATTAAACCGCCAATCTCTTGGCGGTTTTTTTCATGGATAATATGCCTTCCTCAGTCATACAATGTGGAAAGAGCGGAAGGAGGCGGCGGATTGCCCTATAAAACCATTATCCCTTATTTACCCGAATCGACGCTACAAGCTGTCAGTCCTCTTTTGAAAAGCGATCCGGCGATTGAAGAAATCCGGCTGCGAACCGGGCAGCGTATAGAGCTGTCAGGACCAAAGCCGTACGTGCTGTCTACTTGTTTTTCTGAGCAAGACCGTGCCGCGTTTGTTCATAAAATCACCAAACATTCTGTATACCGGCTTGAGGAGCAATTAAAGCGCGGTTATTTAACGATCGAAGGAGGACACCGAATCGGTCTGGCGGGACAAGCTGTTTTAAAAGACGGAACGGTGTCTTCGATGACAAACTTATCATTCTTCAATATTAGGATCGCCAAGCAAAAAAAAGGAGCAGCTCTTCCGTTGCTGGCATCTTTATGTGAAGGCGGATGGAAAAGTACGCTGCTGATTGGTCCCCCAAGGTCCGGCAAAACAACGCTGCTGCGGGATATTGCCCGCATTGCGGGTACGGGGGAGGACAAGCGGAATATAAAGCCGGTGAAAACATGCATCGTCGATGAAAGATCTGAAATTGCCGGCTGTCTCTATGGGGTTCCCCAGCTCGACGTTGGCATGAAAACAGATGTACTCGATGCATGTCCTAAATCGGAAGGCATGATGATGATGATCCGTTCGATGAGCCCGGAAGTTTTGATTGTGGATGAGATTGGACGGCCAGAGGATGCACAGGCGCTTTCTGAAGCCCTGCATGCAGGCATTGCGGTAATTGCCACTGTTCATGCACGTTCCCTAGAAGAAGCGCTTCGCCGTCCCGTTATTCGTCATATTAAAGAAAGCGGCTTGTTTGATACCTATATTGAAGTAAACCGGGAGCATGGCTTTACGATTTTAAAAAAGGAAAGGCAAGCGGCCGGATGAAGTGGGCAGGGGCTCTTTTTATTATCGCAGCGAGCTTGTTTATCGGCTGGCACAAGTCCAGGTCATACGGGGAGCGTGTTCGTCAAATTCGCCAGTTTGAAACAGCCCTAATGATGCTTGAGTCTTCTATTGCTTATGGTGCTGAATCGATGGAAACGGCTGCGCGCTCTATTTCCCAAACGATTGAAAAGCCTGCCAATCTGGCTTTTGCAGAATTTGCTGAAGCGCTGGCCGTCTCAGAAAAAAGTGCTGGTGATCTTTGGTCCGCTGTTTTAAAAAAGCAGGGAACCGGGCTGGCATTGAAAAAAAGGGACTTACAGGTTGTAGAACAGGCAGGCTGTATGCTGGGGACTGTAAACCAGACGGCAGAAGCGAGAAAGCTCCAGCTTGTTTTAAAGCAGCTTGAAAAGCAGCGGGAGGAAGCAGCGGTCGAAGAAAAAAGGCTTTCCGGCATGACACGGTCCGTCAGCCTGCTGTGTGGACTTATGACAGCCATTTTGCTCCTATAGGGTGGGTCGATAGATGGATATGGACGTGGATTTACTGTTTAAAATTGCAGGCATTGGCATTGTCGCTGCTTTTCTGCACACCATTTTAGACCAGCTTGGAAAAAAAGAATATGCCCAGTGGGTCACGTTATTTGGCTTTGTTTACATTTTATTTATGGCGGCTACTATTGTTGGCCAGCTGTTTGAAAAAATCAAATCCGTATTTTTATTTCAATGACAGGAGCGGTGAATCATTGCCATTACTCATATTGCCGCTATTATACTCGTCGCTGTTTTTTTAGCCATTCTGCTTCATGAATATAATCCAGGTTTTTCATTGCTGTTTGTTCTGTTTACGTGCAGCATTCTTCTATTTCAATTTGCAGACGAAATGGCCAAATTGATCGCGGCCGTCCGGAAAATGGCTGCTTATGCAGGAGTGGAAGCCCTTTATATTGAGACCGTTTTAAAAGCGGTCGGCGTAGCCTTTATATCGGAATTTATCGCCAATATTGCGAAAGATGCCGGTCAGCAGGCTCTTGCAGCAAAAATGGAGATAGCCGGGAAAATCATTATTATGGCGCTTATCCTGCCGATTTTGACCATTTTGATTGAAACAGTGTTAAACATGCTTCCAGGGCGGTGATCCATGGGATCTATATGGCAGCCGATAATGGAGCAAGCAGATTTATCGGCGCTTGAAAAAAGGTGGAGCGAATTAAAGCAGCTGTACGGCCCTTTTTTGCCAAGAAAAATGGAGTTTGATTCCGGAAATATTGATTTAGCCGCTTTGTTTTCTCCCGAAAGCTGGATGTCGGCATTGAAGTCTTACGTGCTTTTTGAGGTTACCACACACGCGCAGAGCTTAGCCATTATTTTTTTGCTGTCCATTTTGGCAGCTGTGCTTAAAACAGTAGGACAAGCATTGGAAACGCAGACGGTAACGAAGACAGCAGAAGCAGCCGTATTGATTCCGATTTTTATACTGGCTATGGGCACATTCCGGCTCGCTGTCGAGTCTATTTCGGGAGCGGTAGAGCAAATGACCGTTTTCATGATGGCCTTTATGCCGGTCTTGATCGCCTTATTGACGATAAGCGGCGCTGTAGCCTCTGCTGCTTTATTCCCGCCGCTGCTTCTTTTTATGATGAATGCGTCCGGCATTTTAATTGACCAGATTATTTTGCCGTGCTTGATCTTCTCGGTTGTTTTCAGCTTGGTCAGTTTGCTTTCCGATCACTACAATGCCGATCGGATTGCTGCACTCCTTAGAACGGTCAGTATCTGGCTTCTCAGTGCGTTTATGACGGTGTTTCTGACCATTTTGACTTTAAGGGGCGTGACTGCTGCGGCGGCGGACGGTTTAACCGTCAAAACAGCAAAATTTATAAGCGGTACGTTTGTGCCGGTTGTGGGGCGCATGATGGCGGATGCCGCGGACACGGCTTCTGGGGCCGCTTTAATGATTCACAATACAGCCGGTGTGGCCGGCGTTGGGCTTTTGGCGCTGACGGCCCTTTTTCCCGTCGTAAAACTAATGGTGCTCGTCATCTTGTATAAGGCATCTGCCGCCGTGCTGCAGCCGCTTGGTGACTCAGCGGCTGCGTCACTTCTGGATATAATCGGTAAAACAATGTCGTTTATGCTGGCTGCACTTGCACTCGTGTCTTTTATGTATTTTCTATTCATGGCCGCTGTTGTAGCGGCTGGAAATGCCGCTTACATGATGAGGTGAGGAAATGCAGGGGCTTTTTGACTGGCTTGCATCAGTGCTGGCACTTCTTTTATGCGCTTCTATCGTAGACATGTTTTTGTCCGAATCACCGATGAAAAAATACGTCAGGCTGGCGGCAGGACTTGTAATCATGGCCGCCCTGGTCAAGCCGCTCTTTTCTGCTGATTGGTCCTTTTCTTTTTCGAATGAACGTACCGTTTCTTCGTTTGAGCAGGAAACGAAACAGCAGGTCGAGCAGTTGTCCGGTGTTTCTGAACTGGCTTCTGATACCTATGTCAACCAAGCGCTGCAGCAGGAGGCACAGGCGGCTGTTTCCGCTTTTTCTTCCTGTGAACTAACTGCTGTTGAAGCAGAAGTGGCGGAAGAGCAGGTAAAACAGGTGGACATAAAGATGAAAGGGCAGTGCCCGGAACAAGAAATTGAGCGCCGTTTAACGGAAAAATGGAATATTGGGGCTCATCAGGTGAATATGGTGATGGAAAAGGAGGAAACAGGAGGTGGCTGACCGGCAATCGCTTTTAACATGGTGGAAAAATGGAAAAGCGGACAAGCCGCTGAAGTGGGCAGCAATCATGCTGGGCGCCGGCATCGCACTGATGGCGCTTAGTGATTTAACCGGACCGGAACAACCGCCTGAGAAAGAAGAAAGCAAGCCTGCTGCTACAAATCCAGAAGCGGATTGGAAAAAAAGCTACGAAACAGAATTAACGGACGTATTAAATAAAATTGAAGGTGTCTCGGATGTTTCGGTAGTCGTGAACCTGGCTTCTTCTGAACGAAAGGTATACGAAAAAAACATTGTTTCCTCCGATGGAGAAAGTGAAAGCACGAAGGATGAACAAATTGCTCTTGTGCGGGATGGCGATGTAGAAAGTCCCGTCATGATTGAAACGCGCAGGCCGGATATTCAAGGAGTGCTCATTGTTGCCGGAGGGACAGAACGGGCCCAAGTCAAAAAAAGGGTGGTAGAGGCGGTCACACGGGTGCTCGGTGTTCCGGTGCACCGCGTAGCCGTCATGCCTGGAAAATCAGGAGGGAAAAACTAATGCCGAAAAAACAAACGGTTTGGCTGTTTACGATGGTTAGCTTAACAGCTGTGCTTGGTGTGTATTATATGACCGGTCCGGAGAAGCTGCTGCCAGCCTCTACCCTTGAGGAAAAAGTGTCAGAACCGGAAAAAGAAGTAGATGTAGCCGTCGAAGAAACCCCAACGGATGAAGTGTTTGAAATGATCCGGCTTGAAGCGGAAGAAGAGCGCAGCCGCTTAAAAGAAGAATTAACCGCTAAAGTAGCTTCTGCGGACCTGTCAGCAGAAGCAAAAGATGAAGCTTATACAACGATACAGGAGCTCGATGAGCAGGCTGCAAGCGAGCGGATGCTTGAAACGGTAATTAAATCAAAAGGGTATGAAGACGCACTCGTACGAACAATGGACGGAGAAGTTCGGGTTACCGTCAAAGCGGACAGCCATTCCACTGAAGCCGCCAATGAGCTGATTCGGCTTGCCAAAGAGGAAATGGGCGACAAAATGCCTGTTTCGGTAGAATTTGAACCCTTAAAATAAAAAAAGCCTCCCGCTTTTCGTAAAGCGGGTTCCTTTCATTTGGATTCTATATTTGCTAATTGACGAAAAAAAGATAAAATGAGAAAAGGAGCTTTTTTGTTATGTGAAAACGGCTCGTTTATTTTTTTCCTAAAAGGGGTGCTCTGTACATGAAAGTACAAGAAATTAGAGAACTAATCAAACTGGTTGATCAATCAGGAATTGATGAATTTGTATTTGAATCAGCAGGAAGTAAGCTGAAAATGAAAAAATCAACAGGAACGACTACATATGCTGCAGCACCAGGAGCACCGGTATCACACGTTCAGCAAGTATCTGTTACACCGGAAGCGCCAGCCGCGCCTGTTACGCAGGAAACACCGGCACCAGAAGCGCCAAAATCAGCAGCGGATGATTCCAGCCTACATAAAATTACTTCACCAATGGTCGGAACGTTTTATCAATCGCCATCGCCGGATAAAGAAGCATATGTAAAAACAGGGTCAAAGGTTCAGCCGGACTCCGTTGTCTGCATCGTGGAAGCTATGAAGCTGTTTAATGAAATCGAAGCAGAAGTAAGCGGAGAAATTGTTGAAATCCTTGTAAAAGATGGCCAGCTTGTTGAATATGGCCAGCCGCTTTTCTTGGTGAAACCGGAATAAAGGAGCATTTGCGATGATTAAAAAAGTATTGATTGCCAATCGTGGAGAAATTGCGGTTCGAATTATCCGGGCCTGCAGGGAGCTTGGGATCGACACAGTGGCGGTTTATTCAGAAGCAGACCGAGAAGCGCTGCATGTACAACTGGCTGATGAAGCGTACTGCATCGGTCCAACTGCTTCAAAAGACAGCTACTTGAACTTTACCAATATTGTCAGCGTAGCGAAGCTAACAGAGTCAGATGCCATCCATCCCGGTTACGGCTTTTTAGCGGAAAACGCGAGCTTTGCGGAATTATGCCGCGAGTTGAATATTACCTTTATCGGTCCGTCGCCAGAAGCGATTACGCAAATGGGAACAAAAGACGTAGCGCGCGATACAATGGAAGAAGCAGGAGTGCCAATTGTTCCTGGTTCAGACGGGATCATTAAAGATATTGAGGAAGGACTGACGGTTGCTGCCAAAATCGGATATCCGGTGATTATCAAGGCGACAGCCGGCGGAGGCGGAAAAGGGATCCGCGTAGCCCGTGATGAAGCGGAACTGGAAAAAGGCATTAATATGACCCAGCAGGAAGCAGCGACTGCTTTCGGCAATCCAGGTGTGTATTTAGAGAAATTCATCGAGGATTTCCGTCATGTTGAAATTCAGGTGCTGGCTGATACGCACGGAAACGTCATTCATTTGGGTGAGCGTGACTGTACGATTCAGCGCCGCATGCAAAAGCTGCTTGAAGAAACGCCGTCTCCGGCTTTAAGCGAAGAAACAAGAGCCCAAATGGGTGAAGCAGCTGTTAAAGCAGCCAAAGCAGTTGATTATACAGGGGCAGGCACGGTAGAATTTATTTATGATGCGCATGCGGGCATATTTTATTTCATGGAAATGAATACCCGTATTCAAGTAGAGCATCCTGTCACAGAAATGGTCACCGGCGTTGATTTGATCAAGGAGCAAATCCGGGTCGCTTCCGGTGAAGCATTATCACTGACACAGGAAGACGTCACATTTGACGGCTGGGCGATTGAATGCCGGATCAATGCAGAAAACCCGGAAAAGAATTTTATGCCGTCTGCAGGAAGGGTAGAAGGATACCTTCCGCCGGGCGGATTCGGGGTGCGGATCGATTCTGCAGTGTATCCAGGCTATATGATTCCGCCTTATTATGATTCAATGGTTGCAAAATTAATTGTTCACGGGAAAACCCGGGAAGAAGCGATTGCACGGATGAAGCGGGCGCTTTCAGAATTTGTGATTGAAGGTGTTTATACAACCATTCCGTTTCATCAGAAGCTGCTTGAGCATGAAGTGTTTGTAGGCGGAGATTTCAATACGAAATTTCTTGAAATCCATGATGTAATGCAAACTCAATCATAATCCGGAGGTGCTTAAAATGTCGGAACAGCAATCTGTAAATCAAGTACTTGAAATGAGCAATGGAGAGGGCGGCCATGGCCGGATTGAAATTGCTCCTGAAGTGATAGAAGTGATTGCCGGTATCGCTGCATCAGAAGTGGATGGCGTTGAAAAAATGCGCGGAAGCTTTGCATCGGGTGTAGTGGAACGGCTTGGAAAGAAAAACCACGGCAAAGGTGTCCGGGTTGATTTAACGGAAGACGGCATTAAAGTAGATGTTTATTGTGTGGTGAAATTTGGTGTATCGATTCCGCGTGTTGCCAAATTGATGCAGGAAGGAATCCGCCAGACACTTCTCAACATGACGGCACTCGAAGCTGACGAGATTAACATTCATATTGTTGGGATACAATTTGAAACGAAACAGCCGGAACCTGAATATCAGGATGAAGTATAAGTGAAAAAGCGCTCTGGCATTGCCGGAGCGTTTTTCGTATGTTTTCCACGGCGCTTTTTTATGCTATGATCAAAAAGGCATTAAACAAAAAGGAGCAATCGAATGAACAGACGTACGGCACGGGAAAAGGGCATCCAGGCTCTTTATCAAATGGATTTAAGTGGAGCGGAGTCAGCGGAAGCAGTTGCAAACGTATTAGAGGACAGCGACAGCGACAGCAGTTACTTGCGTGAAATCGTCACGGGAGTGGAACAGCACCGTGAGGAAATCGATACAATTATTAAAAATAATCTGGAAAAGTGGTCGTTTGACCGCCTTGCAAAAGTGGACCGGAATATTTTACGCCTCGCTGTATATGAAATGCAATATTCAGACGATGTTCCAGCAAAAGTAGCCGTGAACGAGGCAATTGAGTTGGCGAAATATTTTAGTGATGAACGAGCCGGTAAATTTATTAATGGCGTTTTATCAAAAATTAATCAATCCATGGACTAAGTGAGGGATTTTCAATGGCAGCTATTATTGACGGAAAAGCAATTGCAAAAGACATTCGTACAGAATTAAAAGAAGAAATCGATGCAATGAAAGCAGCAGGTACCACACCGGGACTCGCTGTTGTGATCGTCGGAGATGATCCGGCATCCCATACGTATGTAAACAGCAAGGAAAAAAGCAGCAAAGAAATTGGCATTTACTCGGAAGTACACCGTTTTCCAGCGGATTTCACGGAGGAAGCACTTTTAGAAAAAGTGGATGAATTAAATCGCGACAAAAATATCCATGGCATTCTTGTACAGCTGCCGCTTCCTAAACATATTTCTGAGGATAAGGTCATTGACGCCATTTCACCTGAAAAAGACGTGGACGGCTTTCATCCTGTAAACGTTGGTAAAATGGTCATCGGTAAAGACTCGTTTTATTCATGTACACCATACGGAATTATGAAGATGCTCGAGAAAGAACATATTTCGCTTGAAGGCAAGCATGTAGTGGTCATTGGACGCAGCAATATTGTCGGCAAACCGGCTGCTCTTCTTTCCTTAATGAACAACGCAACCGTCACAATCTGCCATTCCCGCACGAAAGATTTAGCGGCGATCACCCGTCAGGCTGATGTTGTAATCGCGGCTGTCGGCATCCCGAATTACGTGACAGCAGACCACTTAAAACCAGGTGCTGTTGTGATTGATGTCGGCATTAACCGCAATGAAGAAGGCAAGCTGTGCGGCGATGTAGATTTTAACAGCGCGAAAGAGGTAGCGGGTGCGATTACTCCAGTGCCAGGCGGCGTGGGCCCGATGACAATTACAATGCTTCTTTACAATACAGTCAAATCAGCGAAAGCATTCGCTGCGAAATAAATTCATAGCAGATGAATGAAACTGTCTTTTCGATCATGTTATAATCGGAAAGACAGTTTTTTTAATGGACAGAAAAAGGTGATCGGAAATGGAGCCAGGACGGCATTTAACTGTTAAAGCATTAACCAAATACATAAAGCGAAAATTTGATGCGGATCCGCATTTGAAAAATGTGTCTGTAAAAGGCGAGCTTTCAAACGTAAAGCACCACTCCAGCGGGCATTTATACTTTACATTAAAGGACGACAGTGCGCGTATCATGGCGGTTATGTTTGCCGCATCTGCCCGGCATTTGGCGTTCCGGCCGGAAAACGGGATGGAAGTAATTTTAACAGGGGAAGCCACCGTTTATGAATCAAGCGGGCAGTACCAGCTGTATGTAAAAACGATGCAGCAGGAAGGCGCTGGAAATTTGTTTGCGGCTTTTGAGCAGTTGAAAAAAAAGCTTGAGCAGGAAGGGCTTTTTCGTCCGGAGGCAAAGCGTCGGGTTCCGGCGTACCCATCCGTTATCGCCGTTGTGACATCTCCAACCGGTGCCGCGATTCGGGATATTTTAACGACCATTAACCGGCGCTATCCATCAGCGGAAGTGCTGGTTTATCCTGCGCTTGTTCAAGGAGAGCGTGCACCTGAGTCGATCGTCAGACAGCTTCAGAAAGTGAACCAGGATGGACGGGCGGACGTGGTGATTGCCGGGCGCGGCGGCGGCTCTATCGAAGAGCTTTGGGCATTTAATGAAGAAGCCGTTGCGCGGGCGATTCGCTCTTCAAAAGTTCCGGTTATTTCTGCTGTTGGCCATGAAACCGACTTTACTATTGCCGATTTTGCAGCAGATCTGCGCGCACCAACGCCGACAGCCGCTGCGGAAATGGCGGTTCCCCATGTGGAGGAAGTATCGGAACGGATCAAGGCAAAAGAAAGCCGTCTGATGCGGGCAGCTTCAGAAATGGTCCGCTCTTCACGGAATCGTCATCAAGCCGTAATGAACTCATACGTGATGCGCAATCCAGAAGCGCTTTACAGGCAGCAGTTTGAGCGGGCAGACCGGCTGCATGAGCAGCTTATCCGCAGCACCAATGCTTTAATTGACCGCAAGAAAACGACAGTGCAGCATGCGTCGTTCCGCCTGTCGAGAACAGGACCCGGCCCGCGCATTTCATATGAGACACAGCAGCTTGGGAAATTGAAAAAAAGCTTATACCGGCTGACGCAGTCGGTTGTAAACGAAAAAAAGTCGACATTTGGGCGTCATATTGCCATGCTAGAAGCGCTTAGCCCGCTGAAAGTGATGGAAAGAGGGTACAGCCTCGTATACAGTGAAGAGAAAGAATTAATCAAAACGGTTCAAGACGTACAACAAGGAGACCGAATCCATGTGCAGATGGCAGATGGCACCATTTACGCACAGGTTGATTCAATTGGGAGGAACAAAGATGAAACGTGAAGACATCAGTTTTGAAGAAGCAATGGAACAACTAGAAAAAATAACAGCCCGCCTTGAAGAAGGGGATGTCCCGCTTGAAGAAGCGCTTGAAGAGTATAAACGCGGAATGGAATTGTCTGCTTTGTGCCACAGCAAGCTGAAAAAAGCGGAAACAGAACTGGCTAAGCTTGTAACCAATGACGGCGACCAGCCATTTTTGCTGGATGGTGAAGACGCATGACGAATATTAAAACATACATCGAAGAAAAGCTGCCGTTATTTGAAGCGCATATGATGGAACGGATAGACGCGCTGCAGGCACCGGGTTCGCTTAAAGAAGCAATGATCTATTCACTCAAAGCGGGAGGCAAACGAATCCGTCCCATGCTCCTGTTTGCAGCGCTTGAAACGTACGGTAAAAAAGCGGACGCCGGCCTTGATGCAGCCTGTGCGCTAGAAATGATTCACACGTATTCGCTGATTCATGATGATCTGCCGGCAATGGATGATGATGATCTGCGGCGTGGAAAGCCGACCAATCATAAAGTATTTGGTGAAGCAACCGCTATTTTAGCGGGAGATGCTCTCCTAACGTACGCATTTGAAGTGATTGCACGTTCCGAGGCGTATTCGCCGGAGCAGGCGGTTGAGCTGATTCGAATGCTGTCATTTGCAGCAGGACCGGCCGGAATGGTCGGCGGGCAAGTGGCGGACATGGAAGGGGAACAAAAAAAGCTGTCTCTCGGAGAGCTTGAATATATTCACCATCATAAAACGGGCCGTCTGCTTGCTTTTAGCGTAATGGCCGGCGCGTTGATCGGCGGTGCGGACGAAATGGAAAAAGCGCTGCTGGAGACCTACGCCCGCCATATTGGCCTTGCTTTTCAAATCCGGGACGATATTTTGGATATTGAAGGCACTGAAGAAGAGATCGGCAAGCCCGTCGGCAGTGACGAGTCGAATGAAAAAAGCACGTATCCGTCCCTGCTGACAATGGCAGGAGCCAAAAAGAAATTAGAGGAAGAGCTGCAGGGGGCGCAATCTGCCCTTGCCTCATTAAAAAGACCAGCACCTCTTCTCGAAGCCTTTGCGGATTTGATTGCCAAACGCACGTCGTAAAATGCCGAAAATTGTTAGCACTCTGAGCGTGTGCTATAATAGCGGTACATTTTAACCAAAACTGAAACAGTCAGGAAAGTGAGCTGATCCACTTGGATCTATTATCCATTAAAGACCCATCTTTTGTGAAAAAAATGAATGTGCATGAAATGGAGCAGCTGAGTTCAGAAATCCGTAAATTTCTTATTGAAAAATTGTCGGTTACAGGCGGACACATCGGCCCGAACCTTGGAGTTGTTGAATTGACGATTGCCCTTCATCACTGTTTTACAAGCCCGAAAGACAAATTTTTATTTGATGTTGGACATCAGTCCTATGTTCATAAAATCTTAACCGGCCGTGCCGACAAATTTGATACGCTGCGGCAATACAAGGGTCTATGCGGATTCCCGAAAACGATTGAAAGCGAGCATGACGTATGGGAAACCGGCCACAGTTCAACATCGCTGTCTGCGGCAATGGGTATGGCAATTGCCCGTGATTTAAAAAAGTCAGGCGATCATATCGTACCTATTATTGGAGACGGCGCTCTAACAGGCGGGATGGCACTCGAAGCGCTGAACCATATTGGCCATGAAAAAACCAATATGATTGTTATTTTGAATGATAACGAAATGTCCATCGCGCCGAATGTTGGAGCGATGCATAATATGCTTGGCCGAATGAGAACTGGCGGCAAATACAATAAGCTTAAAGATGAATTGGAAGTGCTGCTCAAGCGAATTCCAGCTGTAGGCGGGAAAGTAGCCTCAACAGCGGAGCGCATGAAAGACAGCTTGAAATATATGTTTGTTCCGGGCATGTTTTTTGAAGAATTTGGATTTACTTATCTCGGCCCTATTGACGGCCACAATTTTGATGATTTGATTAAAAGCCTGGAGCAGGCGAAGCGGACAGAAGGGCCAGTCCTTGTGCATGTGATCACAAAAAAAGGAAAGGGATACAAGCCGGCCGAAACGGATACGGTTGGTTCCTGGCATGGCACCGGTCCTTATAAAATGGACACCGGCGATATGATTAAAGCAAGCGGTGAACCGCCTGCCTGGAGCGCGGTTGTCAGCGAGACAGTCCGGGAGCTTGCTCGTACAGACGAGCGTATTGTGGCGATTACACCAGCTATGCCGGTCGGGTCAAAACTGCTTGGTTTCGCAGGCGAATTTCCGGATCGGATGTTCGATGTTGGGATTGCCGAACAGCACGCGGCAACTGTAGCAGCCGGCCTTGCCACACAGGGCATGAAGCCGTTTCTCGCCATTTACTCAACATTTTTGCAGCGCGCCTATGATCAGGTCGTTCATGATATATGCCGGCCGAATTTAAATGTATTTATTGGCATTGACCGCGCCGGTCTCGTTGGAGCGGATGGAGAAACACATCAGGGAGTGTTTGATATTGCATTCCTCCGTCATGTGCCGAATATGGTGCTAATGATGCCAAAAGATGAAAATGAAGGACGCCATATGGTAAATACGGCCATTCAGTACGACGGTGGGCCTATTGCGATGCGCTTCCCGCGCGGCAACGGGCTTGGCGTGGAAATCGATCCAGAGCTTGGAGTTATTCCAATCGGCTCGTGGGAAGTGATCAGGGAAGGCAGCGATGCAGCTATTTTAACGTTTGGGACAACCATTCCGATGGCGCTTGAAGCGGCAGAGGAGCTTCAAGCCCGCGGAATCAGCGTAAAAGTAGTGAATGCACGCTTTATCAAGCCGCTTGATCATAACATGCTGAATGTTCTTTTCGCGCAAAAGATGCCGGTTTTAACGATTGAAGAAGCAGTGCTTGAAGGCGGATTTGGCAGTGCTGTGCTTGAGTATGCACACGAGGCAGGCCATCACGGTGCGGTCATTGACCGAATGGGAATCCCGGATCAATTTATAGAACACGGCAGTGTGGGTAAGCTGCTTGAAGAAATCGATTTAACGAAAGAAGAAGCGGTTCGCCGGGTAGCTGCTTTTGTTCGGGAAAAGCAAGAGGAACGTGCATAAACATGGCAAAAAAAGAACGTATTGATGTATTGCTTGTAGAAAAAGGATTAATTGAAACTCGAGAAAAAGCAAAACGCGCTGTTATGGCGGGGATTGTTTATTCTAATGAGGAGCGGATCGATAAACCTGGTGAAAAAATTCCTGTCGATGCTCCGCTTGAAATAAAAGGAAAAACGATGCCTTATGTAAGCCGGGGCGGCTTAAAACTTGAAAAAGCACTGCAGGTGTTTGATTTGACCGTTCAAGACAAAACGTTAATTGATATTGGTGCTTCAACGGGCGGCTTTACCGACTGCGCGCTTCAAAACGGCGCAAAAATGTCTTACGCACTCGATGTAGGGTACAATCAATTAGCGTGGAAGCTTCGGCAGGATGAGCGTGTAGTCGTCATGGAACGAACAAATTTCCGCTATGTAACACCGGCAGATTTGGAGAGGGGCATGCCAGATTTTGCCGTTATTGATGTATCATTCATCTCGCTGGCCCTCATTTTACCTGTTTTAAAAACATTGCTTGTGCCGGGTGCTGATGTAATGGCCCTTGTAAAGCCCCAGTTTGAAGCAGGGCGTGAAGAAGTAGGCAAAAAAGGGATTGTTCGTGATCGCAAAGTGCATCAAGCGGTTATTGAAAAAATCGTACAGCTGGCTTCTTCACTGGGATACGATATCATCAACCTATCCCATTCACCAATTACAGGCGGCGACGGAAATATCGAATTTCTACTGCATATACGCTGGACAGGTGAAGAGAAAAGCGGAAATATCAAGCTGCCTATTACACCTGAACAAGCTGTTAAAGCTGCACATGAGGAATTTAACCAAAAAAGCTAACAGATTCAGCTCCAAAAAAGCGGCCGATTCCGTAAGTGTAAATGGAAACGTGCCGCTTTTTCTATACTTTTTAAATGAGATACAGTATGATAATGTATAAGAAAGTATAATTATACATTATGAGGTGAACGATATGAATAAGGGACAACGACATATAAAAATTAGAGAAATGATTGCCAATAATGAAATCGAAACGCAGGACGAGCTTGTCGATTTGCTGCGTGAATCAGGATATAATGTAACACAGGCAACGGTATCGCGCGATATTAAAGAGCTTCACCTTGTTAAAGTACCTTTAATGGATGGGCGTTATAAGTACAGCCTGCCTGCGGACCAGCGTTTTAATCCGCTGCAAAAACTAAAACGAACGCTTGTGGACAGCTTTGTCAGCATTGACTCAGCCGGTCATTTTGTCGTTATGAAAACCCTGCCAGGCAATGCGCAGGCTGTCGGGGCGCTTGTTGACAATCTGGACTGGGAAGAAATTATGGGAACGATATGCGGCGATGATACATGCCTGCTTATTTGCCGTGCGCCAGAGCATACAGAGGTTGTCTCGGCTCGCTTTTTAGAAATGCTTTAATAAGGATGTGACCGATTGTGCTTCAGGAATTATCCATTCGCCATTTCGCCATCATTGATTCCCTGGCGCTCTCATTTGAAAGGGGGCTCACTGTATTAACTGGTGAAACAGGAGCAGGGAAATCGATTATAATTGACGCCCTTCAGCTTTTAACAGGCGGAAGAGGTTCAGGCGAATTTGTTCGTCATGGAGAAAAAAAGGCGGAAATCGAAGGGATGTTCACGATTCATAGTGAGCATCCATGTGCCCACGTCTGCCGGGAGTTCGGCATCGATGTGGATGAAGAGACCATCATTTTACGTCGGGAAATTTCCGCGGCGGGTAAAAGCGTCTGCCGGGTCAATGGAAAAATGGTGACGCTGTCTATTCTCCGGGAAATAGGCGCCCGCCTGATGGATATTCATGGACAACACGAGCATCAGGAACTAATGAATGCGGGAAGCCATATTCGGCTGCTGGACGATTTTGGCGGTTCAGCTGTTTTAGGCGCGCGCGCGCAGTACGGGGAAGTATATGAGCGCTATGCGCATTTACAAGCTGAGATTCGCCGTTTAAGTGAAAACGACCAGCATCTGGCACACCGGCTCGATTTAATTCAGTTTCAGCTCAATGAAATTGAAAAAGCAGCGCTGGTACCTGGTGAAGAAGAAAAGCTGGAAGCGGAACGCCAGCAGCTGGCGAACTTTGAAAAATTATACGGAGCGCTGTCTGAAGCATACAATGCCTTGTCCGGTGAAGGCAGAGCATTGGATTGGCTCGGAGTGGGAGTGAATGGGCTTGAATCCGCTGCCGAGATTCATGAAGAATACAAAGCTCTTCACGAATCTGCGGCAAACAGCTTTTATGTACTTGAAGATACCGTGCGGGATGTGAGTTCACTGCTTGATACACTTGAGTTTAATCCAGAGCGACTAAATGAAATTCAAAGCCGCTTAAATGAAATCAGCCAGCTCAAGCGTAAATATGGATCCACTATTGGTGAAATTTTACAATACGGAGAATCCATTGCCGGAGAAATTGATCAGCTGACTCACCGTGATACGCATGTAAACCGCCTTCAAAAAGAATTGGCCGAAGTGGAAGTTCTTGTACAGAAAGAAGGGGAAAAGCTCTCCTCTCTTCGCCGCGAAGCAGCCATGAAGCTTGAAGAAGCGATTCACAGAGAACTAAAAGAACTTTATATGGAAAAAACCGTTTTTAAGGTACATGTACTGAATGAATCCGGGCAATTTAAAAGAGACGGAATGGATCAGGTTGAATTTTACATGACCACCAATCCGGGAGAACCGTTAAAGCCGCTTGTGAAAATTGCTTCTGGCGGGGAAATGTCCCGGGTGATGCTGGCAATGAAAACGATTTTTTCAAGACACCAGGGCATTACCTCCATCATTTTTGATGAGGTCGATACAGGTGTAAGCGGGCGGGTTGCCCAGGCCATTGGCGAAAAAATTTATAAAATTGCCATTCATTCGCAGGTGATGTGTATTTCGCATTTACCGCAAGTAGCAGCGATGGCTGATACACACTTATATATTCAAAAGAATCTGGAAGGAGAACGGACAAGCACGTCTGTAACACCTCTGGATGAAGAAGAAAAAGCAGCAGAAATCGGCCGCATGATTTCTGGTGTAGAAATGACCGACTTAACGAAAAAACATGCGAAAGAGCTGCTGGCTCTATCTGCAAAATTAAAGCAATCGGCTGTTTGAAAAGCCATCCATCTAGCCCCCTAATTACCGTTATAAGAACACGCACCTCCGGACAAAGTAACAACGCAGGATGAAAAGGAGGGAGCGGGATGGCGGTAGTAAGTCGGGGTCTTTTTTCATTTTTACTGCTGTTTACGTTTTGGACGGCAGATGGAGCCGTCACGAGGGCAGAGCAGACAGAGACAGAGCTGCTGCAATCGGCTGGCTTTTTAAAAGCAGAAGAAAAACGTGAACGTGTTTTTGTTGTACCCGGCGGACAGTCGGTTGGTGTACAGCTTGAAACAAAAGGGCTTTATGTAGTCGGCTTTCATTTTATCCAAACAGATACAAACCGTATTTCTCCAGGTGAAGAAGCAGGTCTCCTGCCAGGTGATGTCATTACACGTATAAATGGCCACAAAGTAACAGAACCTCAAGCCATTCGGCCGTATGTGCAAAAAGCGGCTGATGGAAAAACCTCCGTAAAGCTCACAGTGTTACGCGGCAAGAAAACGCTGAGTCTTTCAGTAAAACCGATCAAGGATGCAGAAACAAAAAGTTCAAAGTTGGGCTTATACATTAAAAATAAAACCGCAGGTATTGGGACATTGACGTTTTATGAACCAAAATCGAAAAAATTTGGCGCACTTGGCCACGTCATCAGCGACGTGCAGTCAGGAAAGCCGTTTGCACCTGTTAAAGGCACGCTTTACCCTGCCCGCGTAACTGGAATCAAGCGTGCAACGGAAGGGATTCCGGGAGAGAAAGCGGCTGAGATTCCTACAGAAGAGAGATGGGGAACGGTCACATCTAATACGCCATTCGGCTTGTTTGGACAGCTGGATCGCGAACTGAGTAGAACAAAGTTGTATCCGGCGGCGCATCCGGATGAAGTAAAAGAAGGACCAGCGCAAATTTGGACGGTGACAAAGGACAATAAAATCGAAACATTCGATATTTCCATTGTTCGCACGGTTGAGCAGTCAAAGCCAGCCATTAAAGGCATGATTATTAAAATGACCGATCCCCGCTTAATTGAAAAAACAGGCGGTATCGTTCAAGGAATGAGCGGCAGCCCTATCTTACAAAATGGCCGGGTGGTTGGAGCTGTTACGCACGTTTTTGTGAACGATCCACTTTCCGGATACGGTGTCCATATTGACTGGATGCTAAAAGATGCCGGAGTATTGTAGAGCGCAGCTGCGCTCTTTTTTTAGCGAAATTTTTCTGGAAAGAAAGTCGAAAAATGACAGAAAACGGTGTAAAATAAATATTTTGAATTTTTTAAAGGAATCCATTTCGCTTTGTCGAAAAAACCTTTAGAATAACCTTATGGATGGAGCATCGCCTTAAGGGTAGAAGTGAGGAGGAAATGATTTGAGTAAAATAAAGGTAGCAATTGCGGACGATAACCGGCAGCTCGTACAGCTGCTTGAAGAAGTGATAACAAGCCAGGAAGATATGACAGTTGCAGGAACGGCATTTAATGGGCAGGAGTGCCTCGGCATGCTGCCGGAAATAGAAGCAGATGTGTTAATTTTAGATATTATTATGCCGCATATGGATGGGCTGGCTGTACTTGAGCGTCTCCGGGCAAGCGGCCAGAAGCAGCCTCATGTGATTATGCTGACCGCATTCGGCCAGGAAGATGTAACGAAAAAAGCGGTTGATCTGGGGGCTTCCTATTTTATGCTGAAGCCATTTGACATGGAAAGTTTAATTAGTCAAATCCGCCAGGTGGCCGGTGCGGAACAGCCGATGCGACATGTAGAACGAAAAGAAGAGCCGAAAAAGCAAAAGAAAAATATTGACGCCAGCATTACGGCAGTGATTCACGAAATCGGTGTACCGGCGCATATAAAAGGCTATTTGTATTTGCGCGAAGCAATTACAATGGTATTTAATGACATTGAACTGCTTGGCTCAATCACAAAAGTACTTTATCCAGAAATTGCCCGGAAATACAACACAACACCAAGCCGGGTGGAACGGGCGATCCGGCATGCGATCGAAGTGGCTTGGAGCCGAGGCAATATGGAATCTATTGCGGCATTGTTCGGGTATACAGTATCTGTATCCAAGGCCAAACCGACAAATTCAGAATTCATCGCCATGGTGGCGGATAAGCTCCGTATCGAATACATGGCTTCTTGAAAGCCGAAATAATATTGCTTTACACGTTAAGATACAATGATTACAGATAGGCTTCCGATGCAGGCCGATAAGGGCGAAAACGGCTTTCCAGCTATAAAAGCGTACCTCTGCCATAAAAAGAGGGCGCTTTTTTGTGCTGCCCAACCGATTTTCAAGCTGACAAATCGCGAGTCAAAGAGCTGAATAAGCAAAAAATTACACGGGTTTTGAAGCTGATGGGTATGAGTTCAAATTTAAAACATAAATTTAGGGTAAAGCAAGGTTCGCAAAACCGAGGTAAAATATCAGGACCGAAAGAAGGCGAAAAAATCATGCTGAAAAAAGTATACTGGTCTAAACTAAACGACTCGCATGATAAAATAACAGCAAAAGCGGGCTTTAGAAAAGAAAGCAACAAGCTGTATGAGCCTTATGAACTTTATCTTGAAACATGGGAAAAAGAAGAGAGCGGCTGGGTGTATAAAGGCAGCCAGCCGGAGCAAAGACAGCAGCAATTAGAGGCGCACCCGGCGATAGAACCACTTTTAAAGAGCTGATACGGTAAATAAGTAATGCCAAATGAGCGCCGCGAGAAGGTGCTTTTTTCTTTTTTACTTATTATCTGCTTCCTCGTTTCCATCATCCTCTTCTATATTAAAAGGCCCCCATCTGGCGCACAAAATCACAATATATTGAAAATCTCGGCGTTTGCTATTTGTTACGTTGGCCGGGTTTCCTGCGGTTTAGCCATAACATTGTTTTCTGAGAGCATCCTAATCAAATCATTGCAGTCGATTAGTTTTACGTTCAGTTTCTCTGCACAATGATACGCATTTTTAGTAAATGTATGATTGGTGACGGCCCAAACTTCATTTGTTTTATAGTACGCTTTGCTGGAGCTCGCTTCTTGCACGGCTTTGACACCGGCTGAGCCAATGTGTCGTTTTGCCTGCACAGCGATACTGTAGTTTCCCCTGTGTAAAATAAAATCAGTCCCATAATCACCTGATTTCGGCGTATACTCAATGGCGTATCCACTGCTTTCAAACAAGGCACCCACATATTTTTTAAATTGAACGCTATCCATACTGTTAAGTTCATTTAATCCTGATTGAAGGAATTGTTGTTTTTCTTTATCTTTTGTATACCAGCGCAGCAAAAAATACGGGATCGCTAACAGGGCGACGAGTATTGTATAGCCAATGAACACTTCGATATGCTGCAGCATAACAATCAAAACGACAGTATACAGCATGTAGATCAGTATTTTATCGCTGCTAATCCCAAGTCCTTTATGGCCCCTTCCTGACATCGTCCCAGCTCCTTTAAACCTGTTTTTTTTATTTTTGACGACGAAAGCGAGAACTATCCAAAAAAACAAAATAAAAACGCTCATTCAAGAGCGTGGACCGGGGAATTTTTTAATCATGATCTTTTTTATGGCAAAAAAGCTTTAAAGGAAAGAACTTTGCCTATTAAGTTAAAGCGGGAAAAGGAAGATCGGCAGATGATTAAAAAGATAAATTAACTCTTGGGGAAACTTTTTCCAACACCCTGTAAATACGCTCCAGTTTTATGGTAAAGTTGTTATACAGATTGGAGCTGGGAAAATGAAGAAGATCATCGGATGGACCATCGTTGTTTGTATCACCCTTCTCATTGCCGGGCTGGGGACTTATGTATTAATAGAAATGAATAAAACGAATGCAACTCAACAAGAAAAGCTGAATGGCGGGAACGATGAGAAAATTGACGGTGTACAAAATACAACCCATTTAAAAAAGGGTGACGATGAAGAAAAAGTTATTTCTGTTATGCATAAAATGACGCATCAAAAAGTAGCAGCTAATGAGAAATGGGGAGCCGTGCCCATGACACCTTCTACTATCGGGGAAGTTATTTCAATTGTAGAAAAAGAGGATTATAAAGAAAAGAAGCCTCTTCTGGACATGCTTAAAAAATGGCAGGCGGGCAATTTCACAGAAATTGACCAGGATCATAATTATTTATGGACACTTCAAGATGGAACAGAAGGCAAAGCGTACGGAATCATGAGCCCTGTTCAGGAAGAGCAATTTGTTCATCAAAACTTTAACGAGACTGTGGCAAAAGAGCTTGGTTACCTATAGGAATGTCTACAAAAAAGCGTTCACTTTGTTTAAAGAGGCGCTTTTTTCGCTATAGGAGAGCTTGGTTTATACATATTTCATACTGTGCAAAATTCATAATAAAAATACTTATATAAAAAAGATAGTACGGCCGGCAGGAAAAACGTTAAAGGAGACAAAGCATAAGCGGAAGAAGCCTCTCTTTCATATGAAAGGTTTAAAATGAGTGCATGATGGAAACAGTAATATATGGAGCTTTCGGTCAAATAACGTCAAGCAAGCCGGTACGCAGTACAAGCCGCTCTGATGGATTAAAACGACCAAAGCTGGCAAATGCCTTTGGGGAGGCATGAAGCTTCACTTATTTTTTCTCCATTCGCTCGTATTAAAGGCTGCAAATTCGGGAACAGCTCCGGCTTGTTTGGCTGAAATGAAATTCTGCCAATAAAACTGACGCTGACCGTTAGACCCTCCAGTATCTTTCAAAAGGGGTTATGCAGCCGAATGACAGAAGACGAACGCAAAATCATCACATATGTAAGAGAAGTCAGCACAGCTCAATTAGTTCAAGAGCTGTCTGACGGAAAAGTATTAGGAACGGACCTGAGGGCGATTGGAAAGCTGCGGTTGTACCGCTTGCCTGAAGAAGTAAAAAACGTTCTGTTATACTGTGCAAAATGTAAAATGAGCAAACAAACAAATTATAAGGACGTTTATAAAATAGCCGCCCGCTGGAACAGGCTCCGTGTTCAAACAGCAGAAGAAGCGTTCGAATTAGCGAAGCAGGAGGGTTGTTTTCAACAACAGAGGTAAATGTCTCCCATTGAAACTGCACTCTTTATGAGTGCAGTTTTCTTTGTTTATAGAATGGCTCAGGTAATACGAAGAAAGAATGTGAACAGACAAAAGCAGTCCTCGGGAAGGAGCTGCTTTTATTTTTTCTCCTGGAATTTTGCCTGCACCCTGTTGTATTTGCGGTCCCGTCTAAAAATAAATCCGGCAACAAAGCCAAGACCGCCAATAAAAAGAAGAAAACCGGCCATAAATTGCATCCATAATGCAGGAAAAGGGGGCTGCAAAATGCCAAAAAGCATATCCCGCATCCATTTAATTCCGACGCCGGCCAAAAAGCCGGGAATGACTAAAATAAGCAGGGCAATAATCCGGATCATATGAACCCCTTCTTTCAAGATTCTTCTTTTCCACATCATAACGCAAACGCTTTATTTGTCAAGAACAGGATAATGAGTGAAAAAACAAATAAAATTTGGTTTATTACATGACATAGTTTTAAAAACCGTATAAAATGATAAAGGAATTATAAATAAGGAGCGAAGTACATGACAATAACCTATGATCTTGTCATTCTAGGCGGAGGAACCGGTGGATACACGGCAGCCATTCGTGCAGCTCAGCTTGGGTTAAAAACAGCCCTGGTTGAAAAAGGGAAAGTAGGCGGCACTTGCCTGCATAAAGGCTGTATTCCAACAAAAGCGCTGCTGAGAAGTGCAGACGTTCAGCGGACGGTAAAAGAGGCTGCATCATTTGGTATAGAAGCCGGCAGTCCAGTTGTTCATTTTGAGCGGGTACAGGAAAGAAAAGAAGAAATTGTACATACATTATATAACGGTGTAAAGTCCCTTTTAAAACGAGGAAAAATTGACGTTTATGAAGGGACGGGGCGCCTGCTGGGTCCATCTTTATTTTCACCGATGGCCGGAACAATATCGGTTGAAATGAATGATGGAACAGAAAACGCAATGCTTGTACCGCGGAACGTCATTATCGCAACAGGATCGCGTCCAAAGCATCTTCCGGGCCTTCAGCCGGATGGCGAAATCGTTTTGTCTTCGGACGAAGCACTTGAGATGAAAGAGATCCCGGCGTCAATTATCATTGTGGGCGGCGGTGTGATTGGAGTGGAATGGGCATCTATGCTTGTTGACTTTGGCAGCAGGGTCACCATTCTTGAATACGGAGACCGGATTTTGCCGTCGGAGGACAAAGCCGTTTCGGCCGAAATGGCACGCCAGCTTTCAAAAAGAGGCGTTCAAGTTATCGTAAATGCAAAAGTGAAAACAGATACGCTGCAAAAAAATTCGGGTACTGTTTCGATTCAAACAGAAGCAGGCGAAACCTTTTCGGCAGAGAAAGTACTTGTTGCGGCCGGCCGTACAGCAAACACGGAACATCTTGGACTTGAAAACACGGATATTAAGGTTGAAAACGGCGTGATCCAAGTGAATGAGTGGATGCAGACAAATGAATCGCATATTTATGCGGTGGGTGATGTAACGGGAGGGCTGCAGCTGGCACATGTAGCTTCTTACGAAGGAATCACAGCCGTTGAACATATGGCAGGAAAAGCGGCAGACCCCGTTGATTATTCGGCTGTTCCGCGTTGTATTTACTCACATCCAGAAGCGGCCAGTATCGGCATGACGGAAGAGCAGGCTGCTCTTGAAAAAACAAAAATTAAAACAGGTGTATTTCCATTTCAAGCGAATGGGAAAGCTCTTGTATATGGCGAAACAGAAGGATTCGTAAAAATAGTGGCAGATGCTAAAACGGATGATATACTAGGAGTTCATGTAATTGGACCGCATGCAACCGAGCTGATTTCAGAAGCTGCATTGGCCCGGCTGCTCGATGCATCCGGCTGGGAGCTTGGCGCAGCCATTCATCCGCATCCTGCTTTATCGGAAGCGATAGGAGAAGCAGCTTTAATGCTGGATGGAAAAGCGATTCACTTTTGAAGGGAGCGGAAAAAATGGAATCTAAACATAAACAAGCAGGATTAACCGATCAGGACGTAATCGGCATGTATGAAACAATGCTCCTTACACGCCGTCTCGATGAAAGAATGTGGCTTTTAAACCGGTCAGGAAAAATTCCATTTGTCGTATCGGGCCAGGGCCAGGAAGCGGCGCAGGTCGGTGCTGCTTATGCGTTAAATAGAAAACAGGACTACATATTACCTTATTACCGTGATTACGGGGTCGTACTTGCTTTTGGCATGACGGTTCGCGACCTGATGCTTTCCGCTTTTGCGAAAGCGGAAGATCCAAACTCCGGGGGGCGCCAGCTGCCAGGGCACTTCGGACAGCGGAAAAACCGGATTGTGACAGGATCATCCCCCGTAACGACCCAGGTGCCGCATGCTGTAGGCATCGCGCTTGCAGCGAAAATGGATCGAAAACCGATCGTTTCATTTGTGACGTTCGGAGAGGGGTCTTCCAATCAAGGCGATTTCCATGAAGGAGCAAACTTTGCGGGCGTGCACAAGCTGCCGGTTATTTTTATGTGTGAAAACAACCAGTATGCTATTTCTGTACCGTTAAACAAGCAAATTGCAGCCCGCGTATCAGACCGGGCAGCAGGGTATGGGATGCCGGGCTATACGATTGACGGGAATGATCCGATCGAAGTGTACAAGTGCGTAAAAGAAGCCGCCGACCGTGCGCGGCGTGGCGAGGGACCGACGTTAATTGAAGCACTCACATACCGGCTGACGCCACACACATCTGATGATGATGACCGTTCGTACCGGACAGCAGAAGAAGTGGAAAGCGCGAAAAAAGAAGATCCGCTTCACTCCTTCCGGCTGTACGTAAAAGAAGCAGGTCTTTTAAGTGACGAGCATGAAGAGCAGCTTGAAAAAGAAATTGCTGCCGTCATTAATGAGGCAACGGAGTATGCGGAAGAAGCACCTTTTGCAAATCCAGAATCGGTTCTTCAATTTGTTTACGCCGAAGAAGAAAGAGAGGCGGAAAAATAATGGCTGTTATTTCGTATATCGAAGCAGTGACCATGGCGATGCGCGAAGAAATGGAACGCGATCCGAACGTATTTATCCTCGGTGAGGATGTCGGGAAAAAAGGCGGTGTTTTCAAAGCAACAGCCGGGCTTTATGAACAGTTTGGAGAAGACCGGGTGCTTGACACGCCTCTTGCTGAATCGGCAATTGCCGGCGTAGCGATCGGTGCGGCCATGGTTGGAAAACGGCCCATCGCTGAAATGCAGTTTGCCGATTTTATTATGCCGGCAGTGAACCAAATTATTTCAGAAGCTGCGCGGATCCGGTATCGGTCCAATAACGACTGGCAGTGTCCGATTGTCATTCGGGCGCCGTATGGAGCAGGCATTCAAGGGGGGTTATATCATTCTCAGTCGGTAGAAGCTGTTTTTGCGAACCAGCCGGGGCTGAAAATTGTGATTCCCTCTACACCGTATGACGCAAAAGGACTTTTAAAAGCCGCTATCCGTGATGAAGATCCGGTATTGTTTTTTGAGCATAAAAAAGCGTACCGTTCCATTAAAGGGGAAGTACCAGACGATGACTATGTACTTCCAATCGGCAAAGCAGACGTTAAGCGCGAAGGAGAAGACATTACCGTGATTACGTATGGTCTTTGCGTTCACTATGCTCTGCAGGCGGCCGAGAAACTGGCAGGGGAAGGCATCAGTGCAGAAGTAGTCGATCTTCGGACGGTTTATCCCCTTGACCAGGAAACAATCATTCATTCCGCCTCTAAAACAGGGAAAGTACTTTTGATCACAGAAGACAATAAAGAAGGCAGTGTAATCAGTGAGGCAGCGGCGATTATTGCCGAACACTGCTTGTTTGATCTGGATGCTCCAATTGCGCGCCTGGCCGGGCCTGAAGTGCCGGCTACGCCATATGCAGCACCTTTAGAAAAGCATTTTTTAGTCAATCCCCAAAAAGTAGAGAAAGCAATGCGTGATCTCGCTGAATTTTAATAAGAAAGAGGAGGCGCATCATGGCAATTCAAGAAGTGAAAATGCCTAAACTCGGCGAAAGTGTAACAGAAGGGACCATTACCAAGTGGCTTGTTGCACCGGGAGATTATGTGAATAAATATGACCCGATTGCCGAAGTGCTGACCGATAAAGTAACAGCTGATATTCCATCTTCTTTCGCCGGAGTCATCAGTGAAATTATAGCAAAAGAAGATGAAAAAATGGCTGTTGGCGAAGTGATCTGTACCATCGAAACAGAAGCAGCCGCAAAGAAGCCGGAAAAGCAGCCCGAAGCACAAACATTTGTAAACGGTGAAAGGCCTGATCCATCAGCCGCTGATCAAAGCAGCCGATATTCGCCGGCAGTACTAAAGCTTTCGCAGCTTCATGGCATCGATTTAAAAGAAATCAAAGGAAGCGGGAAAGGCGGCCGTATTACCCGTAAAGATGTGCAGGCAGTCATCGACAGCGGAGTAAAAAGCGTTGTGCCGCCAACGGCAGCGGCCAGCACCGCTGCCGGCGCTCCGGCCGCTGAAACAAAGAAATCATTTGAAACGCAAACAGGCGATATTATTGTGCCAATCGATGGCATTAAGCAGACGGTTGCAGCCAATATGGTGAAAACAAAGCAGGAAGTGCCTCACGCATGGATGATGGTAGAAGTGGACGTTACCAGCCTTGTGCGTTACCGGGATTCCATTAAAACGTCATTCAAAGAAGCGGAAGGGTATAACGTAACATATTTTGCTTTTTTTGTGAAAGCAGTCGCGCGTGCGTTAAAAGAGTTTCCGGAAATGAATGCCATGTGGGCGGGCGACCACATTATCCGCAAAAAGGATATTAATATCTCGATTGCCGTCGCAGCAGACGACAAGCTGTTTGTACCGGTTGTGAAGCATGCGGATGAGAAAACTGTCAAAGGCATTGCCCGAGATGTAAATGACTTGGCCAAAAAAGCGCGCAGCGGTACACTGACAACTGAAGACGTCAGCGCGGGTACTTTTACGGTAAACAATACAGGCTCGTTCGGATCTGTTCAGTCAATGGGCATTATCAATTATCCGCAGGCGGCTATTTTACAGGTAGAATCGATTGTAAAGCGTCCTGTAATTATTGATGGTATGATCGCGGTGCGCGATATGGTGAACCTGTGCTTGTCACTCGACCATCGCGTGCTTGACGGGCTTGTATGCGGGCGGTTTATGCAGCGTGTGAAAGAATTGTTAGAGACGGCTTCAGAAGATACAATGCCGATTTATTAAAAAAACAGCTTCTCCCAAATAGGAGAAGCTGTTTTTTATTTAAACAAGCCGGCAATGCTGTCGACGATCGATTGAAGGAAATCAATAATAGACTGCAAGAAGCCTTGTCCTTCTTCCGAATTTTTAAAGCTGTCCCATTGTTCTTTTGCTTTATCAATTTGGGTGTTTACTTGATCCCAGTTGATATTTAAATCTTTCATCTTATTGAATAAGCCAGCAAGCTGGTCTGTCTGTGCGTCGGTCAGCGTAATATTAAGCTCGTTGGAGATATTATTGACAATCACTTTAATTTCCTGAAGCGATTGTGGATTCTGAGCGGCCACTTCTTCTTTAATTCGCTCAATCAGCTGAGTGGCATCTTCCTGTCCGATGTCCTCGCCAAGCTTAGCCGTTGTCACCATTTCTTCATTGGCTACTTGTTTTTGTTCTTCGGGAATTTTTTCACCAGTCGTCGTTTCATAGGCTTTAATAATGCCGGTTAGAGCAGCTGTACCGGACACCTCAAACGGGGCTGTAATGAAAATATCAGCATCTTTTACACTCGCAGTAGATAAGGCGTTGGTGTACATTTCTTTCGATACCCATGAAATGTTTTGGGTTTCTACATTTAATCCGGAACCAGATTCCGTCGTTGTAATTTTGCTTGATGAGATGGCTTTTGTCCCAATTTGGGCTTTTGGAATATATTCACCCAAATATTTGTGCTCCTCCGCATTGGATACCGTAATCGTTTGAACATCCGCTGGTACGTTCATTTCTTCAAGCACCTTTTCTTTTTGGGCAGGTGTTAAATTTTCGCCAAGCGTGACCATTGTATCGCCGGGCGTACTATCTGCAGAAACGGCAGTACCAAAACTCAAAACGGCAACCCCAAGCAAACCCATTAATTTTCTCATACTCTCTCTCCTGAATTCTAAAATTGGCTCCGTAGAGCTAGTAATAGAATAGCATGCGGCTGATATTTTTTCACGTTTTGGCTAAAGTGCATTGCTTCTAAAGCTATGCTTATATTACAATAAAGAGAATATCCAATTGCTTACTTTTTATTTGTAACCGATTACAAAATGAAGAGGAGTGGGAACTTGGCTGATCAACTATTTCCACCGGTATCAGAGGCAGATTGGAAAGCGGCTGCAGAAGCTGCATTAAAAGGCGCTTCTTTATCGGCATTGTGTACAGAAACTGCAGAAGGATTTCAGTTGAAACCGTTGTATGTGAAGGAAGATCGCAGCGTACTTTTACCTTTTCCAGGTGAAAAGCCGTTTACAAGAGGATTTCGACCGATGTGGTCTTTTCCGGAAACAAATGCTGAGCTCGGGATCGACCCTATTTCTTCCGGTGCTGCAGCCGGCTTCTTTCCAGAAGATTCCGCTCTTCAAGCTGTACGAAAAGGAGAAAGGATTACCGTTAATACGGTTCCTTACCATACAGCCGGAGCGAATGCGGTTCAGGAACTCGCGTTGGCGCTTTCAGAGGCGGCCTGCTTTTTAAATGCGGAAAGAAAAAAATGGGAGACGGTCTCAAAGTGGCTGTTTCATTTTGCCGCCGGCACTAGCTTTTTTACAGAAATAGCGAAAATCCGGGCTTTCCGCACACTTTGGTCTGCCTTTGTGGATATATATCAGCTTGAAGGCCACCAAAAGCCGGTGCTGAGTATGGAAACGAGTGAATCAATGCTGTCTGTCATAGATCCTCATGTAAACCTGTTACGTACAAGCAGCGCCGTGTTTGCTGCTGTCGTTGGAAATGTTGATTATGTAAAAGTATCCCCATTTGATCAAACAAAAGAAGGAGCTTCCTCAGAGCTTGCCGAGCGGATGGCCCGCAACATACCGTCCATTTTAAAGCACGAGGCACTGCTTGACAAAGTAATAGACCCTGCAGGCGGCTCTTATTATATTGAGTTACTTACCGAAGAAATTGGCCGAAAAGCCTGGGATTTATTTGCGGAAATCGAAGAAGCCGGCGGGATCAAGCAGGCCCTGACGGCTGGAACGGTTCAAAAAAATATAGAAGCGGTCCGCGCTAAAAAAGAACAAGATACAGCGAAGCTCCGGATTAAAATGATTGGGGTTAACCACTACGCTGATCCAGGAGGGCATGTCCAGCAGCCGAAGAAGCCGGCTGTACAAAAAGCAGCACGGGGAGAACCCATCCAGCCTGTTGTGCCAAAAAGAACGGCAGAGCCATTTGAAGCACTTCGATTAGAAGCTATAAAGCTGCAACAAACTGGACAGTCTCTTACAGCCGGATTGATTTGTTTCGGTGAACGGATAACTTATCAAAAGCGTGCCGATTATGCGGCAGGTGTTCTGTCTGCGGGAGGAATTAAAACAATTTGTTCTGAGGGATGCCGCACAATAGAGGAAGCTGTTCAGTTTATCCAAAGCCACTCAACAAGCTACTATTGCATTTGCGGCTCCGATGAGACCTATGAACAATTCGGCTCCTCTCTGGCGTCTTCGCTGAAAAAAGCAGCAAACGGTGCGGTGATTGACAGTGCCGGAAGCAAGGCAGTGGAGGGGACTGACGGACGGATTGCGGCTGGAGACGACATGGTAAAAAAACTCACACAAATCCTTGCCGTGTTTAAGGGAGGCCGTCCAGCATGAATTTAAAAAAGCAAAACCCGTTTAACCGGCCGTCCAAACCGTCATCAAAACGGGAGCAGGAACAAGCATCAGCCAGCATCAAGCAGCTGTATGACACACTATCCTTCCAAACAAACGAATCCATTCGCCTGCGTGCCCTTTACACAGAAAAAGAGACTGAGGGACTTGCTCATACAAATGATTATCCGGGTATTGTCCCGTTTACCCGCGGGCCTTATCCAACCATGTACATCACGCGTCCGTGGACCATTCGCCAATATGCCGGCTTTTCAACAGCCGAGGAAAGCAATGCGTTTTACCGGCGCAATTTAGCAATGGGGCAAAAGGGACTTTCCGTTGCGTTTGATCTGCCGACCCATCGGGGGTATGACTCCGATCATCCGCGTGTGGTCGGGGACGTGGGCAAAGCTGGCGTTGCCATTGACTCTGTAGAAGATACCAACATATTGTTCAAAGGCATACCGCTTGATCAAATGTCGGTTTCTATGACCATGAATGGCGCTGTCCTGCCCATTATGGCTTTTTATATTATTTCGGCAGAAGAGCAGGGAGTAGCGAAGGAAAAACTGGCCGGCACGATTCAAAATGACATTTTAAAGGAATATATGGTGCGCAACACGTATATTTATCCGCCGGAAACCTCCATGCGGATTATCACCGACATTTTGGGCTATACATCAGCTCATATGCCAAAGTTCAATTCGATTTCCATCTCCGGCTATCATATGCAGGAAGCCGGTGCACCGGCTGACCTGGAGCTTGCTTATACGCTTGCTGACGGATTGGAGTATGTCCGTACAGGACTTGCTGCCGGCATTGACATTGATTCTTTTGCTCCCCGGCTATCCTTTTTCTGGGCAGTCGGCATGAATTATTTTATGGAAGTGGCGAAAATGCGTGCCGCCCGGCGGATGTGGGCAGAGCTGATGAAGCCATTTGGCTCCAAAAATCCAAAATCGCGCATGCTGCGGGCCCACTCGCAAACATCCGGCTGGAGCTTAACCGAACAGGACCCGTTTAATAATGTGACAAGAACGTTGATTGAAGCGCATGCCGCAGCGATGGGGCATACACAGTCCCTTCATACGAATGCCCTTGATGAAGCCATCGCTCTTCCAACCGATTTTTCGGCGCGGATTGCCCGTAACACACAGCTGTTTTTACAGGAGGAAACAGGTATTACCAATGTAATTGATCCGTGGGGCGGTTCGTATTATGTAGAAACACTCACCGATGAGCTGATGACACGTGCAAGAGCCCATATTAGAGAAATTGAAACGCTTGGCGGGATGACAAAAGCGATAGAAACAGGGCTTCCGAAGTCTAAAATCGAGGAGGCGGCCGCCCGCCGCCAGGCAAGAATCGATTCAGGTGAAGAAGTGATTATTGGCGTAAACCGGGACCGGCTTTCACAGGAGGAAGCGATCGACATTCTGGACATTGACAATACTGCTGTCCGTTTAGAACAAACGGACCGGTTGAGAAACGTGCGGCAAAACCGTGACAATCACCAGGTTAAACAATCACTAGAAGCGATTACAACAGCTGTTAGATCAGGTAAGGGAAACCTGCTTGAATTGGCTGTTCAAGCGGCAAGACTGCGGGCAACGCTCGGTGAAATCTCTGCTTCTGTAGAAGCAGCAAGCGGAAGGCATAAGGCGGTGATCCGGACAGTGAGCGGTGTGTACAGTGAACATTACTCAGATGCAGAACAAATAGAAGCGGTTCGGAAGATGACGGCAGAATTTAAAGAACAGGAAGGGCGGCGTCCACGGATTTTAGTTGCTAAAATGGGGCAGGACGGCCATGACCGGGGAGCGAAGGTGATTGCTTCTGCTTATGCAGACCTAGGCTTTGACGTGGATATCGGACCGCTTTTTCAAACACCAGAAGAAACAGCCAAACAAGCAGTTGAAAATGATGTTCATGCCATTGGCTTTAGTTCTCTTGCTGCTGCTCATAAAACTCTGCTGCCTGCGCTGGTAGAGGAATTGAGAGACCGCGGGCGGGAAGACATTGTAGTATTTGTCGGCGGCGTGATTCCGCCAAAAGATTATACTTTTTTAAAAAGCCATGGCGCTGCTGCCATTTTTGGGCCGGGAACCATTATTCCGGTTTCTGCTCAAGTAATCTTAGAAAAAATTTATGAACGGCTTGGGTATGAGGAAGTGGCGGAATGAGCGGTAAACAAAAAGAAGGAGAGGAAAAAAGCAACGCGTCTCATGATGGCATGACAGCATCGCCGCCCAAACGGTTTCGCAAAAAGAACCGTCCGCTGCCTGAGCCGGCATCACTCGCTGCTGCAGTAAAGAGCGGATCGGTAACGGATTTGGCAAAGGCGATTACTTGTATAGAAAGCAGCAATCCGGCTCATTTTGAATATAGCGAGCAGCTGCTTCAGCTGCTGCTGCCGCATACAGGAAACTCGATTCGGATTGGAATAACGGGGGTGCCGGGAGCCGGAAAAAGCACGTTTATTGAATCATTTGGCCTTATGCTGTGTGAACAGGGCCGCCGGGTTGCTGTTTTGGCCATTGATCCGAGCTCTTCCATTTCAGGAGGTTCTATTTTAGGAGATAAAACAAGAATGGAAGAGCTGGCGAAGCATTCAAATGCTTTTATCCGTCCTTCGCCATCCGGAGGAACGCTTGGCGGTGTACACGGGAAAACACGTGAAACCATTCTTTTATGCGAAGCCGCCGGCTTTGATGTCATCCTCGTAGAAACAGTTGGCGTAGGCCAAAGTGAAGGTATTGTTCGCAATATGGTTGATTTTTTTATGATGCTTGTGTTAACGGGGGCCGGAGATGACCTACAGGGAATCAAAAAAGGAATTATGGAACTGGCAGATGCCATTGTAATCAACAAAGCAGATGGTCCGAATAAGCCGCTGGCTGAACAAACAAGAAAGGAATACGAACAGCTTCTTCATGCGATAAAGCCCTATACGGAAGGATGGAAATCCAAAGCTTATACGTGCTCCGCTTTGGAAAACGAAGGCATAGATATGCTGTGGCAGGCGATCCAAGCTTTTCAATCCGTTACACAAAAATCAGATACGTTTGATAAGCGGCGCCATACCCAGGTAAAAGCATGGATGCATACGTTGATTGCAGATGAGCTGGAGCGTTATTTTTACCATCATCCATACGTGAAGGAACATCTCGACTCCTGGGAAAAGCAGTCCATGGCGGGCAGTGTAACGCCGGCCCAGGCTGCCCGGGTGCTTTGTAAAAAAGTGTTTCAAGCTTATAAATAAAAAAGGACCGGCCGAGTTGTACTCAGCCGGTCAATACAGGGAGTTTAGGGGTATGGATCCAGTTGCCTTATTATTCTACCCGTGTTTTAAAAAAGTAAACATTATTTTTAAAAGCATGTAAAAGAGAGATGCCGCTTTATTGAAATAAACGTTTTTTTCCCTTATGATTAAGCTACTAATCACAAAGGAGAGAAAAACATGGGAATGAATTTTAATTTTTTCATGAATGATGTTGTTCGCCAGGCGCGCGATGAAATCAAAGCGGCCGGCTATTCAGAGCTTACAACACCCGAGGAAGTCGATGCAGTTTTAAACGAAAAAGGAACAACACTTGTAATGGTGAATTCTGTATGCGGCTGTGCCGGAGGAATTGCCCGTCCAGCAGCAGCGCATGCGATTCACTATGACAAGCGTCCTGACCGTTTAGTGACTGTGTTCGCAGGGCAGGATAAAGAAGCGACAGCTCAGGCGCGCAGCTTTTTCACGGGTTATCCGCCGTCTTCTCCATCTTTTGCTTTATTAAAAGATGGACAGATTCAAGCAATGGTGGAACGCCATGAAATTGAAGGGCATCACCCGATGTCTGTCGTTGAACATCTGCAATCACTCTTCGATGAGCACTGCGAAGAAGTGTAAGGATGACCTGAAGCCCTGCCGTGTGCGGCAGGGCTTTCTTTAATTCGAGGTGAATGTAATGATCAAAATCGGGTACCGAACGTCCAAAACGGCTCTTGGTATAGCGGTGTCTATTTTAATTGCTGAATGGATCGGCCTTCACAACTCGGCTTCTGCCGGCATTATTGCCATTTTGTGTATTCAAAACACGAAGCAGCAGTCTTTAAAAGCTTCCTGGACCCGTCTTGTAGCCGGGATGCTTGCTCTTTTTTATTCCGCCGTTTTTTTTGAATTGCTTGCTTATCATGCAGTTGTGATCGGCCTGATTGTAATCGTCTTTATTCCGACAACCGTGGCGCTTAAAGTACAGGAAGGCATTGTTTCAAGCACCGTTCTTATTTTGCATATGTATGCTGCAAAAGAAGTTTCTACAGCGCTTCTCTTAAATGAAATGGCTCTTGTCATCATAGGGGTGGGCATAGCACTTGTGCTTAATTCCTACATGCCGAGCGTAGAAAACGAGCTTGTAAAAATGCAGCAGCAGACAGAAGAACTGTTCGAGCGTATTTTCAAAGAAATTATCTCTTACTTACGAACGAATGAACACACTTGGGACGGAAAAGAACTGACGGAAACGGCCGAACTGCTTAAACAGGCAAAATCGCTTTCCTACAAAGACGTACAAAACCATTTTACCCGTCACAACAGCTTGTTTTATCAGTACTTCACGATGCGTGAAAAGCAGTTTGAAATTATTGAACGGCTTATTTCAGTTGTGATTTCCATTTCTCACCGTCCGGAACAGGCGGAAATGATCGCTTCTTTTATGGAAGAAGTAAAAGGGAATATTCACCCGGGCAATACTGCCAAGCTGCACTTAAGCCATTTAAATGATTTAAAACGGGAGTTTGAAGAAATGCCTTTGCCGAAAACACGCGAAGAGTTCGAAGCACGTGCTGCCCTTTTGCAGTTTGTAAGGGAAATGGAACGATATCTCCGTATTAAAGCACGGTTCCGGGGCATGAAAAAAAGAGCAGCCCGTAGGCGCCGCCCTTCTGTTACATAAACATCGTTAAGCCAAACATAAGTGTTGAAATCAACATTGCAAACAACATTAAATACACAACAATCTTTTGAAATGTTTTATTACGCATGAAACTCTCCTTTAAGGGTTGTTGAGTATTATTGTACCGGCAATGAAGCGGATTTTCAACAGGCTCACTGCAGAAGAAACGCCATTTAACCGCTTATCTATTTTCATCAAAGGGGATGGGAACATGAATAAAGTCGATCATATTGGCATAGCCGTTTCATCATTGGAAGCAGCACTTTTACTGTATGCCGGGCAGCTTGGCATGACTCATATCAAAACAGAAACTGTTGCGTCACAGAAGGTGCGCGTCGCTTTTATTGATGCCGGTAATGTAAAGTTGGAATTATTAGAGCCGGCTGCGCCTGACAGCCCAATCGCCCGGTTTATCCAAAAACGGGGGCCTGGGATCCACCATATCGCGTTTAACGTGAAAGATATCGAGACGAGAATAGCGGAGATGAAAAGCCGGGGAATTGAGATGATTCAAGAGGAGCCGGCCGCCGGTGCAGGAGGAGCTAAAATTGCTTTTATGCATCCGAAGTCAACAGGCAGCGTGCTGATGGAACTCTGTGAAAAAGGGGAGGGCGAAGCATGAAGGATATGTTTGATGCTATTCATTATTTGCAGGATAAACGGCGGGAAGTGGAATTGGGCGGCGGCGACGAGCGAATTGACAAGCAGCATGAAAAAGGAAAACAAACAGCGCGTGAGCGGATTGACCTGCTTGTAGATGAAGGTACATTCGTCGAACTAAATCCATTTGCCAAACACCGAAGCATAGATTTTGGACTTGACCGCATTGAGGGACCTGGAGACGGAGTTGTCACAGGATACGGGAAAGTAAACGGCCGTCCGATTTATTTGTTCTCACAGGATTTTACCGTTTTCGGAGGCGCTCTCGGTGAAATGCACGCACAGAAAATTGTTCACGTCATGGACTTAGCGGCTAAAAATGGTGCTCCTTTTGTCGGTTTAAACGACTCAGGAGGAGCACGTATTCAAGAGGGAGTCCTTTCGCTTGATGGATACGGCCAAATTTTTTATCGGAATGCGATTTATTCAGGAGTGATTCCGCAAATCTCAGTTATTTTAGGCCCATGTGCGGGCGGCGCGGTGTATTCGCCGGCCATTACTGATTTTGTTTTTATGGTCGACCAAACGAGCCAGATGTTTATTACAGGCCCTAAAGTGATCCAAACGGTAACAGGTGAAAAAATTTCGGCCGAAGATTTAGGCGGGGCAAAGGTACATAACACCGTCAGCGGCAATGCCCATTTTCGCGGCCGTACAGAAGAAGAAGTAATAGAAGGCGTGCGCACATTACTAACCTATTTTCCTCAGAACAATCATCAAAAAACACCTCTTTCTGCAGTAAAAGATGAAAGCGATTACCGAGACGACTTGGCGGATATAGTGCCATTTGACGGGCTTCGTCCATATGATGTGCGCCTCGTTGTCAGCGAAGTTGTCGATACAGGCTCTTTTATGGAAGTTCAAAAAGAATTCGCCAAAAACATTGTAGTCGGCTTTGCCAGAATAAAAGGAGAAGCGGTCGGCCTTGTCTGCAACCAGCCAAAATGTATGGCAGGAGGGCTCGATATTGATTCATCTGATAAAGCAGCCCGGTTTATCCGCTTTTGTGATTCGTTTAATATTCCCCTGATTACCTTTGAAGATGTTTCAGGCTTTTTTCCGGGTGTGAAGCAGGAGCTGGGCGGAATTATCCGCCACGGTGCCAAAATTCTGTACGCTTATTCAGAAGCGACCGTACCGAAAATTACGGTGATTTTAAGAAAAGCGTATGGCGGTGCTTATGTTGCCCTTAATTCAAAGTCTATTGGCGCTGACCTCGTATTTGCCTGGCCGAATGCGGAAATTGCCGTTATGGGGCCTGAAGGCGCTGCAAATATTATTTTTGCCCGTGAAATTGCCGAAAGTCCAAATCCGGAAGCGGCCCGTCAGGCGAAAATAGAAGAGTATCGCAGAAAATTCGCCCACCCTTATGTGGCGGCTGCCCATGGGATCGTGGATGATATCATTGATCCGCGCGAAACACGCATTAAGTTGATTCAAGCGCTTGATATGATGCGGACAAAACAAGAGGACCGGCCAAAGAAAAAACATGGAAACATGCCTTTATAAACGGTGCTGCAGCGCGTGCTGGCTGATTTTTCCGTTTGAAATGTTTATAATGAAAAAGTGAGAAAATGTGGAGGTGCTGCGCGATGAATGAAGAACGTTTAGTAAATGAATTTTTAGAACTTGTACAAACAGATTCAGAAACAAAGCATGAACAGGTGATTGCCCAGCTGCTTAAAAAGAAATTTGAAGATCTCGGCTTGGATGTTCATGAGGACGAGGCAGCGGCAAAAACAGGACATGGAGCCGGCAATTTAATTTGTACCCTGACGGGAAATAAACCGGGTGTTGATCCGATTTATTTTACCTCTCATATGGATACAGTGGTTCCGGCCAACGGGGTAAAGCCTGTTGTAGAGAACGGCATCGTCAAAACAGACGGCACAACCATTTTAGGAGCGGATGATAAAGCCGGGCTTGCGGCTATGTTTGAAATGATCCGTCAGCTCAAAGAGCGTAATATCGAGCACGGAGACATTCAATTTATCATTACCGTCGGGGAAGAGTCCGGGCTTGTAGGAGCGAAAGTGCTTGATCCATCTCTTATCAAAGCTAAATATGGGTTTGCTCTTGATAGTGACGGGGATGTCGGCAATATTATTATAGCCGCACCGACGCAGGCCAAAATTACGGCGCATGTATACGGGAAAACAGCGCACGCCGGTGTAGCACCTGAAAAAGGTGTCTCAGCGATCACAATGGCTGCTAAAGCGATTGCGCGCATGCCTCTTGGCCGGATTGATGAGGAAACGACTGCGAATATTGGCCGCTTTGAAGGCGGACAGGCAACCAATATCGTTTGTGATTATGTTAAAATTTTGGCGGAAGCCCGCTCGCTTGTACCGGATAAAATGGAGGAGCAGGCGGGTAAAATGAAAGCCGCTTTTGAGAAAGTGGCAGCCGAAATGGGCGGTCGTGCAGAAGTAGAAATTGAAGTCATGTATCCAGGCTTTAAATTTGGTGCTGACGATCATGTTGTACAAGTAGCACAGAAAGCTGCCACAAAAATCGGCCGGCCATCCGAGCTTTTAACAAGCGGCGGCGGAAGCGACGCCAATGTCATTGCCGGTTTTGGCATTCCGACTGTCAACCTGGCTGTCGGATACGAAGACATTCATACAGTGAACGAAAAAATGCCGGTAAAGGAATTAGTCAAGCTTGCCGAAATGGCAGTCGCTATTGTAGAAATTACAGCAGAATAAAAAAGCAGCTGCCGAAACGGGCAGCTGCTTTTTGCTTCTATAAGAGCCATATGGATAAGGTTAGGGAATATCTCTTTTTTTAAAGCGGCCGCCGCACACCTCTGTAATGACGCCTGCCCCTAAAAACAGCCGGATCAACTTCTTCAACCATTCCTTAAATTTCTTTCAGAGGACTCATTGGTGCTGAATTTTTTGCTGGTGAAAAGTGAGGCAAATTCATTCTGCTTTCGTAAAATAGTTGGATGAGAGCGGGAAAGGAGCCGCGCTGTTATGGATAATGCAGCCTTGCCGCGTCTTTATTTTTTACTCATCGCACGCAAATGTCTCTCTTACAAAAGGGATAAGCATCTTCATACATGGGCTCATTCATAAAAAATAAAGAAATATAATAGTTTTACGGTGCCTTTATAGTATATTATAAGAAAATGAACGCCATGACGGGCGCTGTTTGACCGTAAAGACCGACATTGATAGGGCATGAAAAAAGACGCCTTTTAAAAGGCGTCTTCATAAGCAAGATTAGTTACATACATCTACATCAAGCATGTTCAGCGGCCACCAGAAGAAGCCGTCTTTCTCAAGGAGTGCATCGGCTGCCTGTGGTCCTTTCGTATTGGCCGCGTAATTTGGAAACGAAGCTTTTTCCTCACGCCATGCTTTTGAAATGACATCCACAAAGCTCCAGGAAAGAGATACTTCGTCCCAATGCGTGAAGTTCGTCGAATCGCCGCGCATAGCATCATGAATAAGCTTTTCATATGCTTCAGGCGTATTCATAATATCAACACCGTTGTTTGCGTAGCTAAGCTTAACCGGTGTTGTTTCCAGCTGATGGCCGGCACGCTTTGCATTCAAGTGAAGCGTAATACCCTCTTCCGGCTGAATATGAATAACGAGCAGGTTTGGCTCCAATTCCTGATCATCCGGACGATAATACAGGTTCATTGGGATATCTTTAAACTGAACCACGATTTTCGTTGATTTCATCGGCATCCGTTTTCCTGTGCGGATATAAAATGGCACACCCGCCCAGCGGAAATTATCAAACATGATTTTTCCAGCTACATATGTTTCTGTATTGGACTGGGGATCCACATTGCTCTCCTGGCGGTAACCAAGAAGAAGTTCACCTTCATTCGGACCGTACTGGCCGCGGACAAAATAATCATTGACCGTTTCAGGCGTTAACGGACGCATAGAACGGAAGGCCCGAACTTTTTCCAGCCGGATTTCTTCATCCTGAAGGCTGATTGGCGGCTCCATAGCAAGAAGGGCTACCATTTGGAGCATATGGTTTTGAACCATGTCTTTTAATGCGCCGCTTGTTTCATAATAGCCGCCGCGCTCTTCCACACCAAGCGTTTCGCTGGATGTAATTTGAATATTTGAAATATATCGGTTATTCCAAAGCGGTTCAAATAGTGCATTTGCAAAACGGATCGTTTCGATGTTCTGCACCATTTCCTTGCCAAGATAATGGTCAATTCGGTAAATGTCTTTTTCATCAAATGATTGACGAATTTGGGCATTCAGCTCTTGAGCAGAAGGAAGGTCATGGCCAAACGGCTTTTCAATCACAAGACGGCCAAAGCCTTCCGTATCCGTTAAACCGTCTGCTTTTAAATGATCGGCGATTGTTCCAAAAAATTCCGGTGCCATCGCCAGGTAAAAAAGACGATTGCCGCCGAGAGCATAGGTTTGGTCAATCTCGTTGGCGAGTGTGCGCAATTCAGCATACGAATCGGAATCCGATACATCGTGCGGCAGATAATAAAAATGTGAAATAAATTCATCTATTTGGTCATGAAGAGAAGTGGATTTCATGACGGATTCTCTTACGTGTTCCCGGAACACTTCATTGTCCCACGGGCGGCGTGCTGTTCCGATCACGGCAAAGCCCGAAGCTAAATGTCCTTTCCGGTAAAGACGGTAAAGGGACGGATATAATTTTCTTTTAGCCAAGTCTCCTGTTGCGCCGAACAGGATTGTCAGCGCTGATGGCGTTTCAAATTGTTTCACGATAGTAACCCCGCTTTTGAGTTTTCATTTTTATACTATTGCATTTTTTCACAAAACAGTGAAAGTGACAAGTATTTTTGTTTATGATACATATATGTCAAAAGAAGATAAACAAAGGAGTGTTTCTGATCGAACTTTTATTTCTTGGTACCGGGGCTGGCGTTCCTGGAAAACGGCGTAATGTTACGTCCATCGCCCTGAAAATGCTGAATGAGCGCGGTGCAGTCTGGCTGATTGACTGCGGTGAAGCCACGCAGCATCAAATTTTACATACGAGCTTAAAGCCGCGCCGCATAGAAAAAATTTTCATTACGCATTTGCACGGCGATCACCTTTTTGGACTGCCTGGATTACTTGGCAGCCGTTCATTTCAAGGCGGGACGGAACCGTTAACCGTGTATGGGCCGCCCGGCATAAGAGCTTTTATTGAAACAGCTCTTTTAGTCAGCAATACTCATTTACAATACCCTCTTTTAATCGAAGAAATTCAAGATGGAACGGTGTTTGAAGACAGCCACATGCTTGTAACAGCCGAAAAGCTTGATCACGGAATTGATTCATACGGCTACCGATTTGCTGAAAAGGAAAAGCCTGGCGAACTGCTTGTTGAAAAGCTGCGCGAGGATGGGATTCCGCCGGGCCCTGTTTATAAAAAAATAAAAGAAGGACAGACGGTTACCCTCCCGGATGGGCGGGTTATTGACCCAGCTCCATACACAAGCGGCCCGCAGCCGGGAAAAATCATCACTGTCCTGGGTGATACAAGACAGTGTGAAAGTGCCGTCCGGCTGGCCCGCAATGCAAACGTACTTGTTCATGAAGCGACGTTTGATGCCAAAAGTGAAAAGATGGCCCGTGATTATTTCCATTCAACGACGAAACAGGCAGCCGAAACAGCGGAACGGGCTGGAGCGAAAAAACTATGCCTGACCCATATCAGCTCCCGCTATACAAAAGAAGAAGAGCAGCAGCTTGCAAAGGAAGCGGCTGAACGGTTCCCATCTGTCGTGATTGCGCATGATTTCCTGGAAGTTCCGATTGATTAGCGGATATAAGCATTGCCAAGGCGCTTTGACTGGACAGCTGCTTCTTTAACACCTGCTTCAATCGCCTGCTTTACCCGAAATTCATCAAATGTGCGCACAGCCGCTTCGGTTGTGCCTCCAGGACTTGTGATGGCTTTCCGGAGGGCAGCGGCCTGGCCGTCATGTTTAGAGAACATGCTGGCAGCACCAAGCATTGTCTGCATGAGCAGTTCCTTCGCTGTGTCATGGTCCAGGCCAAGATCTTCACCAGCCTGCTGGATCGCTTCTGCTACATAATAGAAGTAAGCAGGGCCGCTTCCAGAAACAGCCGTTACAGCATCCATTTTCGATTCATCGACCGTAATCGCGGTGCCAATAGCCGAAAATAAATGAATGGCAGCAGCATGCTGTTCTTCTGTAACAAAGCGGTTCAGGGCAATCGCCGTAGCGGATTTTCTGACTGCAGCGGACGTGTTAGGCATCGAGCGGATAATGGCGCACGGCTTACCGATCGTTTCCTCCATAAAATCAAGGCTGACACCAGCAAGTAAACTGACGATAACCGAATTCTCCTGAATAAAAGGCTGAATGCTCAACAGGCCGGCTTCTGCATCTTTCGGCTTCATAGCCAGTACAACCAGATCAGCATCCCGCACAGCGGCGCCGGCTTCATAGCCGGTTTGAACCCCGAATTCATCCGCGAGCTGCCGCAGCCTGGCATCGTTGGCTTTATTCGTTACATATGTATGTTCAGCCTTTAAGGCACCGCTCTGCAGAGCTCCAGCGATGAGGGCTTCTGCCATAGAGCCCGCGCCAATAAAAACAGCTTTCAATTTCATTCCTCCCATTGCCTAAACATTTTGACTTTTCAAGTGATTATGCGGAATAATCACCCATCTGTCAAGAGGAGAGGATAAAGGGAATGACAATTCCTTTCTGAAACGCTGCATGAAATAGAACAATGAGTATATAAGCAAGAATGAGGTGAAAAAATGGCGATTGAAATGTATAAGGATATTGTAAAAATAACCGTGCCAACCCCTTTTCCAATCGGTGACGTTAATACATATGTTGTAAAAGGAGACCTGCTGACCTTGATCGATGCGGGTATTCGCACGGAAGAAGCAGGCGCCGCCTTAAAAGCGGGATTGAAAAATGCAGGCTACGAGGTTTCGGATATCGAACAAGTGGTTTTAACCCACCATCACCCTGACCATATCGGGCTTTTAGATCATTTTAACGTCCATATATATGGCCATGAGTACGCCAAAAACTGGCTTTCCTATAATGAGCCCTTTATGCAATGGCGCAAAGAGTTTTTCTCTGCTCTTTTCAAAGAGTTTGGTATTCCGGCAGACAAATACGAAATGGCAGCGAATCTGGAAAAAACATTGCCTTTTGGATCGCAGAGGAGCCGGCTCAGCGGCTTTTTAAAAGAGGGAGATGCTATTCCGGGCCTGCCGGATTTTCGTGTGTTTGAAACGCCGGGCCATGCGCAGAGCCATCTTGTTTTTTACCGGGAAAAGGACGGCCTCCTTCTGGCTGGAGACCATATACTAAAAACCGTTTCGTCCAATCCTCTGATTGAACCGCCAATGGAAGTGGGAGGGACGCGAAGCATGCCACTGCTTCAATATCATCATTCATTGAAAAAAATAATGGATCTGGATATCAGCCACGTGATGACAGGGCATGGAAATGATCTTTCATCGATCAAGCCGCTGCTTCAGCGCCGCTTTGAACGGCAGCATGAACGGGCTATGCTTGTTTTATCCATGCTTCAAAGCCGGCCTATGACTATGTTTGAGCTGTGTATCCAGCTGTTTCCGGAAGTATACGAAAAACAAACCGGCTTAACGCTGTCTGAAACAGCCGGACAAGTTGATTATTTACTCCAGCAGGGAAGTATTCGCGCAGACCGGGCAGAGGACGGGGTGATTTATTACTATGGAGCGTAATCAAGAAAAAGTTGTGGTGATCACAGGTGCTTCGTCGGGACTTGGTGCAGAACTTGCGAGAGCTGCCGGAGCAAAAGGATACCGTCTTGTGCTTCTTGCAAGACGGCTGGACCGGTTAAAGAAGCTGCAAAAGGAGCTGAACGGACGGGGCGTCTCTGTCCGCGTGTTTGAAGCGGATGTGGCAGACAGGCAGAGAATGGAAGACGTATTTAAACAAATAGGCATGGTTGATGTACTCATTAACAACGCGGGAGTCGGTTTTTTTACATGGGCACATGAAGCGAAGGCGGAGGAAACCAAGCAGATGCTCGATGTAAATGTGAGCGGGCTGATTACGTGCTGTGAACTGGTTGTTCCACACATGATGGCGCGCCGGAGCGGTCACATTATTAATATTGCATCACAAGCCGGCAAGATGGCTACGCCAAAGTCAGCCGTTTATGCGGCGACAAAACATGCAGTACTCGGTTACACGAACAGCCTGAGAATGGAAATGAGCCGTGCCGGAGTGCTGGTGACGGCCATTAATCCCGGCCCGATTGCGACACCATTTTTTGACCAGGCCGACCCGGAAGGCACGTACGTAAAAAATGCCGGCCGTTTTATGCTGGACCCAAAAAAAGTAGCCGAAAAAACGATTGCCATCATCGGACGGCCAGTGCGGGAAGTGAACGTTCCGCGCTGGATGGCCGCAGGCAGCCGCATTCATTCCCTGTTTCCGAACGCAGTTGAAAAACTGGGGAAAAACGCTTTTTTCAAAAAATAAAAAGGAGCCGATTCGGCTCCTTTCAGATTGTAGACAGATAAAAGTGATTGCCAAAGGATTTCTTTCGTTTCTTTTTTATGCAAGTCGTGCGGGCGGCTGGGATGAGAGCCGCCTGTGTGGTTGAATAAAACCATACACAGCTTAACAGACACACATGACCCATCAGCAAAGCGGTAAAAGCGCATATAGAGATGCCCTCTTTACTGATTTTTCGAAACAAATGGGGAAGCCGGCCGGACGAAGACTCATGCGGGATGCACAGTGAGCCGGGAGACCCCACAGGCGCGTGCGCTGAGGAGCCTCCCTCACTGACCGTGGAAAGCGTAGTCCGGCCGGCTTTCCCTATCGGCTCTTTTTAAGAAGCAATGTTTCTTGAAAAGTCTCCTGCCCATTTTCGACGGTGAAAACTTTTATAAAAAAAGACTGACGACTTTGTCGACAGTCCCGAAGGAGCCAGATCGGCTCCTTTTTATAATGGATATAAATCAAACTCTGCCAGAAAACGATCAATGGCTGCTTCATATTCTTCTGGATTTTCATTATAAGATTGAGCGTGTCTGCCGTTTTCGGCCATAAAGAGCTGTTTCGGCCCTTTTTTTGCTTTAAACAGTGCTTCCGTCATATCAGGAAGGATAAAGTCATCTTCTTTGCTGTGAATAAAAAGAACCGGCTTCTCGATGGATTGAATCGCTTCGAGCGGAGACAGCTCCGTCATTTTATAACGCCCGCGCAGCCAAACGGCCCATTCTGCAATGGTCATAAAAAAAGGAGGAGAAAAACCGAGCTCTCTTTTCATTTGATGGCGTACCTGCTGCCGAAAATCTGAGAATGGACAATCTGCTATATAAAAAGATGCTTTGTCTTCCACCGTGCCGGCATAAAGTAAAAGCGTAACCGCACCCATTGATTCTCCATGGATGCCAAAGCGGACACTCTCACCTTCCCGGCGGACCAGTTCATCGATGACCGCTTTTAAATCATGCTTTTCAAAATGACCATAGCTTGTAAAAGACCCTTCGGACTCTCCGTGCCGGCGGTGGTCAAAAAGAATGGCGTTAAAGCCGCGCTTTAAAAATACATTCATATATTTTACAGAGTTGATTTTATGCTCTGTGACTCCATGGCAGAAGATTACATATGGACGGCCGGGGTTAGGTGTAATAAACACACTTTTTAAACGGGTGCCGTCTATAGAACGGACCCACACTTCCTCTTTCGGAAGCTGCTTGTACAGCTCAAGGTCAAATCGCCCGGCTTTTGTTTCCCGTTCCGCAACTGCTTCTTCCGCTTTTTTGGCGATATACAAAATCCGCTGGGACAAATAAAGGCCGGTTCCTGCTATGGCCAGCACCGCAGAAGCACTGGCGGCCAGGCCTTTTTTTACAGCCGATGCGCGTCGTAATCGGCTGTTTTTGAGATATCTTGTATCCATTTATACTCTTCCTCCGTCAGCGCTGCTTCCCGTACGGCACGGGCATTTTCTTTCAGCTGCTCAATGGAGCTTGCCCCGGCCACAACAGTAGCAGCAGCTGGATGACCGAGCACATAGCGGAAAGCAAGCCCGTTTAATGTGCGTCCTTCCGGCACGTTTTTCTCAAGTGTTGACAGCACCGATTCGAGTTCCGGCTCACTGTACCAGTTAAGCCCTTTTTTTGCCGCCTTTGAAAGCTTGTCACGCCAGTGGCTGGTTAAAAGTCCGAAGGCCACCGGACCGCGTGCGGCGACAGTGACGCCATTCTCTGCTAAAATAGGAAGCGCCTGTACTTCAGGACGGCGGTCCAGTATGCTGTACTGCATCATGACATTTGAAAGATTCGATCTTTTTACATATTCATTGATCACAGTCGGTCGAATGGAGGAAATACCATAAGCACGGATAAGCCCTTCTGCTTTTAATTCCTCAAATGCTTCGATTGTCTCATCAATAGGATCTTCAAGGGTGCCGCCGTGCAGCTGGTATAAATCAATATAGTCAACACTGAGCCGTTTTAAACTTTGTTTGGCTGCTTCTTTTATGTATGCCTTTGAGGCATCCCACGTCCAGCTGTCTTTCGACTCGGTCCAGCGGTTGCCTGCTTTTGTCGCGATCACGACCTGGTCACGGACTGCGTGCAATGTTTTGCCGACCAGCTGTTCATTAACACCGAAGTCGTATAAATCAGCTGTATCAAAATAGGTGATGCCTTCATCTAGAGCTGTTTTTAAAAGCGTTTCTGCCTGCTTTTCTTCGGTGCCGATGGACATGCATCCAAGACCCAGCTCGCTGGCGTAAATACCAGATTTCCCAATTTCGCGTTTATTCAATTTGCATCACCTTCCTTTTTTGTACAGTGTAACATATGGAAGAAAAAAATAGAAAAGAGGGACCTTTATGCACAAATTTGAAGAGAAAACAACGAAAAGTGAATCGATTTTCAGCGGAAAAGTGATACAGGTACGAGTGGATGAGGTTATACTGCCGGATGGAAAGCACTCAAAACGAGAATTAATTAAACATCCGGGTGCGGTTTGTGTGATCGCGATTACAGATGAAAAGAAAATCATTTTGGTAGAACAGTACCGGAAAGCACTGGAGCGCCCGCTCGTTGAAGTGCCGGCAGGAAAGCTGGAGCCAGGAGAAGAGCCGTCTCTTTGTGCCGCGCGGGAGCTGGAAGAAGAAACGGGCTATCGTCCAGGCAGTATCCGGCCTGTTCAATCGTTTTACACATCGCCGGGATTTGCGGATGAACTTGTACATGTTTTTTTAGCGGAGCAGCTTCAAAAGGTTGAGGGCGGACTTGCAGCAGATGAAGATGAGTTTGTAGACCTGCTCGAAGTCACGCTGGAAGAAGCAGAGGAACTGGCGAAAACCGAACGTATTTTTGATGCCAAAACACTTTGGGCACTGCAATATATCCGCTTAAACGGCCTGGCATAATAAGGGTTCCCCTCTCATATAGTGCCAAAAGAGAGGGGGGCCTCCATTTATGTGGACTGCCATCATCGAACACATTCAAAAAAGAGCCGCACTATATTTGTTTTCAGCCGTATTGTTTATGACGGGAACAGCATTCGGAGCGATTACAGTCAACAGCATGGAACCGGTGCAGAAATCGGAGCTGTACACGTATGTAAAAGAATTTTTCGGCCAGTCTTCGTCCGGAACTGTTGCCAACCCGACTGATCTTTTTGTGGAGAGCTTAATTCATAACATAAAGTTTACAGGGGCGATGTGGGTCGCCGGCATTTCGATTATCGGACTGCCGCTTATTTTTATTCTTCTTTTTATTAAAGGAGCTGTAACAGGGTTTTCTGTCGGCTTTCTTATCCAGCAAATGAAATGGGACGGGCTCTTTCTGTCGCTTCTGGCCATTTTGCCGCAGAACCTGATTCTCATACCTGTTTTTCTTTTTACCGCTGTGATGTCGGCATCCTGCTCGATTCGTCTTGTACAAAAAATTACAACCCGTCAGACAATGCCTCTTCCGGTTGCCAAAAGTGTTTTTTCGTATATAGGGTACGCTGCAGCAGGGGCGGCGGCTATTTTGCTTGCGTCTTTAACAGAGGCGTTTATTTCAAGCCAGTTTATGAATATTCTCGTAAATAAATTCTTTTGATTCATTGACGCCTTTTGTTATAATAAAGAGTACATCGGCGAGGGAGGGAACAAATATGGAAAGCCGGATTGACCGAATAAAAAAACAGCTGCATGCGGCAAGCTACAAATTAACACCGCAGCGTGAAGCTACTGTGCGTGTTCTTCTTGAGCATGAAGAGGACCACTTAAGTGCTGAAGACGTGTACCTCCTCGTTAAAGAAAAAGCTCCTGAAATTGGGTTGGCCACAGTCTACAGAACACTCGAATTACTAAATGAACTTAAAGTTGTTGATAAAATAAATTTTGGAGACGGTGTCTCCCGCTATGATCTTCGTCAGGAAGGCGCTGCGCACTTTCATCATCATCTTGTTTGCATCGAGTGTGGAGCAGTGGATGAAATTCAAGAAGATTTGCTTGATGATGTAGAAGCCATTGTGGAAAGTAGATGGAATTTTAAAATTAAAGACCACCGCTTAACGTTCCATGGTATTTGCAGCAGATGCCATTCAAAGCAGCAGGAAGATGAGCAGGAAGATTTAGAAAAGCAGCATGTAGAATAAAACCTTTCGATTCAAGTCGAAAGGTTTTTTTATCATGAAGGAGGCAGGCGGATGAATGACTATGTAAATGATTTCCTGCATTTTTCACTTGTAGAAAAAGGACTTTCTGATAATACCATTTCAGCATACCGGCGTGATCTTCGCCATTATACAGAATACATAGAAAAAGTAGAGCAAGTGAAAATACCGGATATCACACGGCTGCATATTTTACATTTTTTAGAACAGCTGCGGGATCAGGGAAAGTCATCGAAGACGATTGCACGCCATATTTCCACGATCCGCTCTTTTCATCACTTTTTAATTCAAGACCGGATTAGTACGCATGATCCGACGCATCATATTGAAACACCAAAGTCGGGCCGTACGCTTCCAAAAGTATTAAATATGGATGAAACGGAAGCACTGCTGGCAGCACCGGATACTACAACGCCTCTTGGCATGCGGGACAAAGCAATGATTGAACTGATGTATGCATCAGGGCTGCGGGTCAGTGAATTGACGGCTTTAAACAAAGAAGACGTTCATTTAACAATGGGATTTGTGCGCTGCACGGGAAAAGGCGGCAAGGAAAGAATTATCCCGGCCGGCAGTCATGCACTAGGCGCCATTGAACGATACTTGCAGGAGGGCCGCCCCAAGCTTGTATCACCGAAGCGGCGCGATGAAGCCCTGTTTTTAAATCATTATGGACAGCGGCTGACGCGGCAGGGATTTTGGAAGGTGATTAAAGCGCTGGCGAAAAAAGCCACCATTGAAAAAGAGCTTACGCCCCATACGATTCGCCACTCGTTTGCGACCCACCTGCTTGAAAACGGAGCGGACCTGCGGGCTGTCCAGGAAATGCTCGGCCATGCCGATATCTCGACCACGCAGATTTACACACATGTAACGAAAACACGACTAAAGGATGTATACAGCCAGTTTCATCCCCGCGCCTGAAGAAGGTCAGGCGCTTTTTGTTTTTTATAATGAAATGGATTATACTAGAAACGAGAAGTCAGACTTCTGACAATTGCCAGGCAAAGCATGATTTATCCGGCAGTCTGGGTAAAAATAAAGAAGAATGTGATTAGAAGGGAGAAGCGGCCAGATGAATCATTCATTTAAAAGGATTCACTTAATCGTTCTCGACTCAGTAGGTATTGGAGAAGCACCGGATGCTTCTGCTTTCGGAGACGAGGGCGCTGATACGCTTGGGCATATTGCCGAAAAAATGAACGGGCTCAATATGCCGAATATGGCAGCACTTGGCTTGTCAAATATTAAAGAAATTCAAGGTATCCCGAAAGCGGACCATCCGGCGGCTTTTTGGACGAAAATGCAGGAGGCATCAAACGGAAAAGACACCATGACAGGACACTGGGAGATCATGGGGCTGCGTATCGATACGCCGTTCCAGGTTTTCCCGGATGGGTTTCCTGCTTCACTGATTGAAGAATTGGAAGAAAAATCAGGTCGCAGAATTATCGGAAACAAGCCGGCCAGCGGCACCGAAATTTTAGATGAGCTTGGAGAAGAGCATATGAAAACCGGGGCCCTGATCGTGTACACATCAGCAGATTCCGTTTTGCAAATTGCTGCTCACGAGGACATCGTGCCGCTTGATGAGCTGTATCGTATCTGTGAAACGGCGCGTGAAATGACCAAAACCGGTGATTATATGGTCGGCCGCGTGATTGCCCGCCCGTTTATCGGCGAACCGGGGCAGTTTAAACGAACGGCTAACCGGCATGACTATGCACTGAAGCCATTTGGCCGCACGGTCATGAATGAATTAAAGGATGCCGGATTAGATGTAATTGCAGTAGGGAAAATTTCTGATATTTATGACGGGGAAGGCGTTACCGAAGCCCTTCGAACTGTATCAAACATGGATGGAATGGATAAGTTTATTCAAACGGCGGAAAAAGACTTTACCGGCTTGTCTTTTTTGAACCTGGTTGACTTTGACGCTCTTTTTGGACACCGCCGGGACCCGGAGGGCTATGGTAAGGCGCTCGAGGAATTTGATGCGCGGCTGCCAGAGCTTTTAGAAAAACTGACTGAACAGGATCTGCTTATTTTAACGGCGGACCATGGCAATGACCCTGTTCATCATGGAACCGATCATACACGCGAATTTGTCCCGCTGCTCGTTTATTCAAAAGCGTTTGCCGAAGGCCGCGAGCTGCCTCTTCGCAAAACGTTTGCGGATGTTGGCGCATCGGTTGCGGGCAACTTTAACGTCAAAATGCCAGAGCACGGAAATAGTTTTATGGGGGAATTAACATGAACATTCAACATATTGAAGAAGCTGCCGGATTTTTAAAAGAAAAACTAAATGTCACACCAGAGGTCGGATTGATTTTAGGGTCTGGCCTCGGCGTATTGGCGGACGAAGTGGAGAACGCTGTTTCAATTCCATATGAAACCATTCCACATTTCCCGGTTTCAACAGTAGAAGGCCACGCCGGAGAACTTGTCATTGGAACTTTATCCGGAAAAACTGTTGCTGCTATGAAAGGACGCTTCCATTATTATGAAGGGTATTCATTCCAGGAAGTGACATTTCCGGTGCGTGTGATGAAAGAACTGGGCATCGAAACAATTATCGTGACGAATGCAGCGGGCGGTGTAAATGAATCGTTCGAGCCGGGCGACTTAATGCTCATTTCGGACCATTTAAATTTAATGGGCGGAAATCCGCTGATCGGCAAAAATGATTCACGTCTTGGCGTTCGTTTTCCGGATATGTCCGTTGCTTACAGCCGGGAACTAAGAAAACTGGCAAAAAAAGCAGCGGAGCGGATTGGCTTGAACGTTCGGGAGGGCGTTTATGCAGGCAATACGGGTCCAGTTTATGAAACACCGGCGGAAGTGCGCATGGCGCGTGTTCTCGGCGCGGATGCGGTCGGCATGTCTACAGTGCCGGAAGTGATTGCAGCCCGCCACGGCGGCATGAATGTACTCGGTATTTCCTGCATTTCCAACATGGCAGCTGGTATTTTAGACCAGCCTCTGGCACATGACGAAGTAATTGAAACAACAGAAAAGGTACGCGCGGAATTTCTTGCTTACGTGAAGGAGATTGTTCAATCTTTGTAAAGGTGTGATGGATGAATGAGAATGGTGGACGTAATTCATAAAAAGCGTAACGGACAGGCACTGACAGACGAGGAAATTCAATTTTTTGTTCAAGGTTATACAAAAGGCGAAATCCCGGATTATCAGGCATCCGCTTTTATGATGGCGATTTATTTTCAAGGAATGACCCCGCAGGAAACGGCTGTTTTAACAAAAGCGATGGTTGATTCAGGTGAAACGATTGATTTGTCTGGCATTAAAGGCCATAAAGTTGATAAGCACTCAACGGGCGGAGTCGGAGATAAAGTCACATTTATTGTCGGGCCGCTTGTTGCTTCGGCAGGTGTGCCGGTAGCAAAAATGTCCGGCCGTGGCCTTGGCCATACCGGAGGCACGCTTGATAAGCTTGAAGCGATAGCAGGCCTTCAAATTGAAATGTCCAAAGAGCAGTTTATTGATAATGTCAATAAACATAAGCTTGCTGTTGCCGGCCAGACCGGAAATCTTGCTCCAGCCGACAAAAAGCTGTACGCTCTGCGCGATGTAACCGCAACAGTCGAAGCCATTCCGCTGATTGCCGGCTCCATCATGAGTAAAAAGCTTGCATCTGGTGCAGACAGTATTGTATTAGATGTAAAAACAGGGTCCGGCGCGTTTATGAAAACGCTGGAGGACTCCGAGGCTTTAGCAAAAGAAATGGTCGCCATCGGCAATAACCTTGGCCGCAGAACGGTTGCGATTATTAGTGATATGAATCAGCCGCTCGGATTTGAAGTCGGCAATGCCAATGAAATCAAGGAAGCGGCGGCCATTTTGCAAGGGGAGAACGTAGAAGATCTCCGGACCCTCTCGCTTGAAATTGCGTCTCATATGACAGTGCTGGCCGGTGCGTTCAGCAATTACAAAGAAGCACGTGATGCACTTGAGGCGAATCTGGAAAACGGCAAAGCGTTCGAAGCATTCCGCCAGTTTGTAATCGCTCAGGGCGGCGATGTGGACATGATTGATAATCCTGCCAAGCTTCCGCAGGCCTCTTTTCATATTGATGTTGAATCAGGGCAAGAAGGCTTCGTAGCCGAAATTGACGCAGAGTCCATTGGGATAGCTGCTATGTATTTAGGGGCGGGACGCGCAACAAAAGACGATCAAATCAATCATGCTGTCGGTATTACATTAAAGAAAAAAATCGGTGATTTCGTTCAAAAAGGAGAGGTACTCGTTACGCTCCACGCGGATAACGCCACACCAAAAGACTCCATTGAAAAAGTAAAGCAGGCATATCGTTTTTCAAATGAAAAAGTGGAACGGCCGACGCTTATCCATAAAGTGATCAGGGACTGACAAATGTCAGTCTCTTTTTTTGTCGAAAATTAAGAGCTTTTTTCTAGTTTTGGTAGGGGGGAGGAAAATGACTCCTAAAAAAAGAATTGAACATATCAGCATGTAAAGGAGGAATGACGATGGTAACCATGAAAGCAGAAGCGAAAGGAAAAGTTCTCATTATTCGATTAACGGGAGAGCTCGACCACTACTATTCCGAGCAGGTTAAGGAATTTACAGAGCAGCAAATTGACAGCCATCAAACGCAGCACTTGATTTGGAACTTGTCGGGTCTGCCTTTCATGGACAGCTCAGGTCTTGGAGTGATTTTAGGGCGCTATCGCCAGGTAAATGAAATGGGCGGCAGTGTAACCGTTTGTGGATTGAATACACAGGTGAAACGCCTGTTTCAGCTTTCGGGGCTGTTTAAAATTATGTATGTGGATCAAACTGAAGAAGAAGCGCTGGGGAGATTGGAGGAGTCTTCATGCAAAACACAATGACGATCTCATTTAACGCACTGGGAGAAAACGAAGCGTTTTCGCGGGTAGCTGTTGCTTCTTTTGCAGCAAAACTCAATCCGACTGTAGACGATTTAGCAGAATTAAAAACGGCTGTTTCAGAAGCGGTGACAAACGCTATTATCCATGGATATGACAGTAATCCGGCGGGAATTGTTTATATTAGCGCCACCATTGAGGACGGAGAAATCGATGTGATTGTCCGCGATGAAGGACGCGGAATCGGAAATATTGAAGAAGCGAAAGAACCTCTTTTTACAACAAAGCCTGAAATGGAAAGAGCCGGTATGGGCTTTACGATTATGGAGCATTTTACCGACCTCCTGGAAGTGGAATCGAGCACATCTTCGGGTACAGTCGTTCGTTTTAAAAAGCGGCTGGCGGGAAAGCGTGTTAACTGTGTTTAAGGAAAGAGCGGATTTCTTATGAAGCAGGCTGTACAGTTAACCGATGGTGAAGTCAAGGAGCTGATTCGGCAAAGCCAGGAAGGCGACGTGGAAGCGCGCAATAAGCTGGTTGAGTGGAATACACGGCTCGTCTGGTCGGTGGTGCATCGATTTTTAAATCGTGGTCACGAGTCAGAAGATTTATTTCAAATCGGCTGTATTGGTTTAATTAAATGTATTGATAAGTTTGATCTTTCCTATAACGTTAAGTTTTCAACATACGCGGTTCCGATGATTATCGGCGAGATTCAGCGGTTTTTGCGTGATGATGGAGAAGTAAAGGTGAGCAGGCGCTTAAAGGAAACAGCCGGGAAGATGAGGCGCGAACGTGAAGCGTTTATTGCAGAAAGCGGACGCCCTCCGACTGTACAGGAACTGGCCGGAAAGCTTGGTATATCGATGGAGGAAGCGATGATGGCCCAGGAATCTTCCCGGCGTCCGGCGTCTATCCATGAAACCGTTTATGAAAATGAAGGAGAACCTATTACGCTGCTTGACCAGCTTGCAGCACCAGAAGCCAAGTGGTTTGATTCATTGGTTGTAAAAGAAGCCATAGAAAAGCTGCCTGAGCGGGAACAGCTTATCGTATTTCTCCGTTTTTTCAAAGACTGCACGCAGTCGGAAACCGCAAACAGGCTCGGGATTTCCCAAGTTCAAGTATCAAGACTTGAAAAACAGATTATTAAAAGCCTGCGGTCAGATATGAATAAAACCTAGTCGGCACGGGGAAACTTCGTAAAAAGCGGAGGTGCTTGCTATGGGTCAAATCGTGTACATCACCTTAAAGCGCCATGTTCGCCTCGACGAACGGCGCATTTCTTTTTTTGATGTGGCTGAAGCCGAAGTCGACCAGGAAGCAAAGCCCATTTTAGAAAAACTGATTGTGAAAACGGCAAAGCCATCATCAGGCAATGTAGTCATTGTAACGATTTTAGATGTTGTGAAAGCATTAAAAACGGTTTTTCCTGATGCGCAAACGGTTATCACAGGCGATACAGAAACGATTGTCAGCCTGCAGCCTGTGCGTGCACGAGCCCCGCTTTGGAAAATCACATTTGTCTGGCTTGTGCTGTTTACAGGTGCTGCACTGACCATTATGAATTTTCATGAGGACGTATCCATGCAGAAAGTGCATGCAATTTTATATGAAAAAATAACAGGCATTAAAAATGAAAACCCGCTTATGCTTCAAATCCCTTATTCTATAGGGCTGGGGCTCGGGATGATTTTATTTTTTAATCGGCTCTGGCAAAAAAGACTCAATGAAGAGCCGGGCCCGCTTGATTTAGAAATGTTTAAGTACGAGGAAGACATCAATGCCTATCTGGCAGCCAATGAAAAGGAAAAGCCGTAGCATGACGACGCTTTTTGTTTTGTTTATCGGTCTATCAGGCGGGTTGGCTACAGGTGCCGGGTATGTGGCGTTTATTTCAGTCCTTGGTGTGATCCCGAGGCTGATGTCGGCTACGAAAACACAGCCGTATATTCACTTGTACGAGCTTTCACTGGTGCTTGGTGTACTCACAGGAACACTTCTGCATATTTTTAATACGCATTTTCACTGGCCATCTGTTACAACTGCCTTTATCGGTTTATTCAGCGGCTTGTTTATCGGCATGGGTGCGGCTGCCCTGACTGAAGTACTGAATGTGTTTCCTATACTAGCCAGGAGAGTAGGGGTTTTTGCCGAGGTGAACATGCTGATGATGGCTGTGGCACTTGGCAAGATAACAGGCTCGCTTATTCAATGGATTTTACTTTCACCGATGTAAAAGGAGGCAGCACGATGATTTCGCCAGAAGAAATGGATGTTTACTTAGAAAAAGAAGCAGGGCTTGGTAAAAGTTTTGATACCGGCATAAGAAGGCTGACAGTAGCAGGGGAGCCGCTCCATATTTATTTCATTAACGGTCTTTGTGAAACACGGTTTATTATCGAAATTATGGAATCATTGATTGCGCTTGAAAAGGAGGAGGGGAAAACGACTGCTTCCCTCGTCAAAGGGCATCTTGTCCATCAGGCAGTCGAAGAAGTCACAGATCCATCAAAGCTGCCGGCTGCAATCATGTCGGGACTGATTGGTATCTCAGTACCGGGAACGGCGTTTATCATTGATGTAAGAAGTTATCCAGGGCGGCAGCCGGCAGAGCCTGATACAGAAAAAGTTGTGCGCGGCTCCCGTGACGGTTTTGTGGAAAATATCATCGTGAACACAGCTCTTACGCGAAGAAGAATCCGTGACGGCCGTCTTCGGTTTGAAATTATGAGAGCGGGAAGTGTTTCACAAATGGATATTGCTGTCGGCTACATGGAAGGTGTAGCTTCCGGTGAATTGGTTGAGCGGGTTAAGAAAGAAGTCACTTCTATTAAAACAGCCGGTCTTCCTATGGCAGACAAAACGGTAGAAGAATTTTTAATTAAACAACACTACAACCCCTACCCTCTTGTTCGTTACACTGAACGAGCGGATATTGCCGCCGCCCATTTAATTGAAGGGCATGTCCTCCTTTATACCGATACGTCACCAGCGGTTATGATCATGCCGGCTACTTTTCTGCAGCATATGCAGCATGCCGAAGAATACAGGCAGCTTCCGGCAGCAGGCACATTTATCCGTCTGCTTCGTTTTGTCGGTTTATGGATGTCCTTATTTCTGCTGCCGCTCTGGTATCTGTTCGCTGCTTATCCCGCCATGCTTCCTGAAGCGCTTTCGTTTATTGGTCCCCGTGAAACAACTGAAATCCCCCTTGTTTTACAAATCTTTATTGCCGATCTTGGCATAGAGTGGCTGCGGGTTGCTGCCATTCATACGCCGCAGCCGCTTTCAACTGCTATGGGGCTTGTTGCGGCCGTGTTAATTGGACAAATGGCCATTGATACGGGGCTTTTTGTGCCTGAGGTAATATTGTATACAGCACTTGCAGCCATTGGTACGTTTTCTACACCCAGCTATGAGCTGGGGCTGGCGAATAAATTAACACGCCTTTTTATTCTGGCAGGAACGGCCCTGTTTGGTCCAATTGGATTTGTTGTGTCGGTTATGCTTGTGTTTGTATATCTCGTTCGTTTAAAACCGTTCGGCGCTCCTTATCTATGGCCGCTGATTCCCTTTGACGCTTCATCGCTTTGGACGATCCTCATTAGACGGCAGGCACCGGAGCAAACCGGACTTCCAGAAATCAACCGAACAGATTTACGGTAAGCAGGAATATTTCGTGTATTGAGCGAGGGGTGAATGTATGATATAGTACTTTTATTCTCATGCCGGGTAAAAGGCATAAAGACAATAGAACGGGGCGATTATGCATATGCACACATATGGGACAGCAGCTGTGAATGACCGCGGACATTTAGAAATTGGCGGTGTTGACGTAGTAGAAGCGGCAGCTCAATTCGGCACACCGCTTTATTTATATGACGTAGCGCTTATTCGTGAGCGTGCAAGAGGATTTAAAGAGACATTTGATAAATTGGGAGTCAAAGCGCAGGTGGCGTATGCGAGCAAGGCATTTGCTTCGGTAGCCATGATGCAGCTGGCCGAACAGGAAGGACTGTCGCTTGATGTTGTATCGGGCGGGGAGTTATATACAGCACAAAGAGCCGGGTTTCCGGTAGAGCGAATTCATTTTCATGGAAACAACAAAAGCCGTGAAGAAATCGAAATGGCTTTTGAAGCAGGGATTGGCTGTATGGTAGTCGATAACTTTCATGAATTAGAGCTTATTGGTGAAATCAGTGAAGCCCGCAGTCAAGTGATGGATATTCTGCTTCGCATTACGCCGGGTATTGAAGCTCATACGCATGATTACATTTTAACGGGTCAGGAAGATTCAAAGTTTGGCTTTGATTTAAATAATGGACAAGCGGAAGAAGCATTGAAACTGGCACTTCAAAAGCCGTTTATCCACGTATTAGGCCTTCACTGCCATATCGGATCGCAAATTTTCGAAACAACAGGCTTTATTTTAGCGGCCGAGAAAATTATCGGAAAATTGGCGGATTGGCAGCACCGTCTCGAATTTAAAGCGAAAGTATTAAACCTTGGCGGCGGTTTCGGTATCCGTTATACCGCTGAAGATGATCCGCTTAAACCAGCTGCTTATGTAGAAGAGATTATCAGCAAAGTGCAAAGTGAAACAAAAAAATATGGAATGAGTATGCCTGAAATTTGGATTGAGCCGGGCCGTTCCCTTGTGGGTGACGCAGGCGTGACAATTTATGAAACAGGTTCAGTGAAAGATGTGCCGAATGTGCGCAAATATTTAGCTGTGGATGGCGGCATGAGTGATAATATCCGCCCTGCTTTATATGAAGCGAAGTACGAAGCGGTACTCGCAAACCGTGTAAACGACCCGGTTGAAGAAACGGTATCGATTGCCGGAAAATGCTGTGAATCCGGTGATATGCTCATTTGGGATCTGCCGCTTCCGAAAGCAGAAGCCGGGGATTTGCTCGCGATGTTCTGTACGGGCGCTTACGGCTATTCCATGGCGAATAACTACAACCGTATTCCGCGTCCGCCAGTTGTATTTGCCGAAAATGGCGAGGCGAGACTGGTCATTCGTCGTGAGACATTTGAGGATTTAGTGAAATTAGACTTGCCCCTTGGGCTGCCGCAGACAAACTAATTGGAGCAGGCAGTATGAAAAACAATGTTGTTTTGCTCCTTTTATTCACTGTTCTGGCACTGGGATGGGGACTGTATTACTGGTTTTTTATTGCGGGTTAACATCGCCTCTTGCGGTCGGGCTTTAGATTTAGTAAGATAAAGTACGTGGCGATATCAAGCAGGTAAATCCTGCTAATTGAAGAGGGATTTTAAATGCTGATTCGATATAAAAAGTCGTTTAAAAAAATTGCAATGGGCTTGCTTTCCTACATGCCTCGCGAAAAAGAGCTGCGGACGCTGACCGAAACGATGGAAAGCTACGAAGCAGATGACAGCAGACAGCTGTTTCTTTGGAAAGAAGACGAGGACATTGTAGGCGTAGTTGGTGTAGCCATCAGCGATACAAAAGTCGAAATATTGCACATAGCGGTCAATCCGTCTTTCCGCGATGAAGGAATTGGAACAGAAATGATTGCCGCTGTAAAAAAATTATTTTCGGACCGGACTGTTGCGCCAAGCGAAGCAACGAACCGATTTTTTGAAAAGTGTACGAAAGAAAGCCGGTAAAGGACGATTATCTCGTCACCTTACCGGCTTTTTTTAATGCGATTGCGGCTGTACGGGCATCTAATACGTCCGTACGGTCACGCAGTTTGTGTTTGTTGAGTAGAAATTGTTCATTGCATTCCGGCTCAAAAGCAGCAGTAAACTGCTTTAATTCGTTTTGAAGCTGTGGGTCCGCAATCGGAATTTCAATGGGCTCAAAAGGAACATCGGCTTTTACATCGTCTGCCGCCTGCTCAATCAGGAGAAGAAAGTGCTCTGGATCAACACCGAGCTCCCTCAGGGCTTCCTGGCGGCGGATCAAGCAGGAGATTGATTTTTGAGCCATACGGAGTGCGCCGGCTTTGTTTCCGCGCCGGTAATGATAAAGGAAAACAGCACACTGGATAAAGCCAACCCAGACGGAATCACGCGTGCCATCTGTTTTTTTCCAATATTCTTCTAACAGCTCGTGGCATTCAAAATAATCACGGTCAATATGAAAATGTGCCAGAAAAGCCAGGTAAGGCACTGGATATGAATACATTCGGTTTCCCCCAGTTCAAGTGGTTGAATCGAAGTAAGCGTATCATGATTTAATTCTTTTCTCAATAGCAGCCGTCTGAATGCGCTTATGGCCAGCGGAAGGGAATAGAATGTAAAAAATGCAGGAAGTACAGGGGAGCAACCAATGGAATATAAAGTGAAAATTGATTCTTTTGAAGGGCCGCTTGATTTGCTGCTTCACTTGATCCAGCAGCTTGAAATAGACATATACGATATTCCTGTATCGGAAATTACGAATCAATACTTATTGTATGTGAATACAATGCAGCAGCTTGAACTTGATGTAGCCAGTGAATATTTAGTGATGGCCGCTACATTAATTGCCATGAAAAGCCGTTCCCTGCTGCCGGATCATTCGGCGGAAGAGGAAGATTATATAGAAGAAGAAGATCCGAGAGAAGAGCTGGCCCGCCGGTTAATCGAGTATAAAAAGTATAAAGAGGCAGCCGGCCGCCTTCATGAGCTGGAGGAAGAGCGGACAAAGCTTTTTTCAAGACCGCCCGCAGACCAGCTTTTTTCATCTAATGAAGAAGGGCCGCTCAATGTGTCCCTTTTTGATATGCTCGGCGCTTTTCAGAAAATGGCCCGCCGTAAAAAGCTGGCTGTGCCGCCACGAGCAACGGTCCGCCGGGAAGAGCTTTCAGTAGAAAAAAGAATGGAGCTGCTCAAAGAAAAGCTGAGGCTGTCAAAAGAGCCCGTTCTTTTTGATGACTTGTTTGACTCTCATGAACGGAACGAGCTTGTGGTTAGTTTTTTAGCCATTTTAGAGTTGATGAAGCAAAATGAAATTGTTGTTTCACAAGAAGGAAATTTTGCCGACTTATATGTAACGGCTGGAGGAAATAAAGGATGAAACATAAAAGCATTATAGAGAGCCTGCTGTTTGCAGCAGGAGACGAAGGGCTGACAGCGGAGCAAATCGCCGAGGTCATGGACTTGCCGATACAGGAGGTCAAAGACATTCTTCAATCGATGGAGGAAGCTTTGAAACAAGATGAAACGAGGGGAACAGTGATTACCTCCTTTGGCGACGAATACCGGATGATGACGAAAAAAGAAAATGCGGCCTTTATTCAAAAGCTTGCTGAAAAGCCGTCACCGAAAACACTGTCCCAGGCAGCGTTGGAAACGCTCGCCATTATTGCTTATAATCAGCCGGTTACACGTATCGAGGTGGAAGAAATCCGGGGAGTGAAAACAGAGCGTCCCATTGCCACCTTGTGTGCACGGGGGCTCATTGAAGAAGCTGGCCGTGCAGATGCCCCGGGCCGGCCTATTTTGTATGCGACTACAGCTGAATTTTTAGATGCTTTTCAGCTTAAAAGCATCAAAGATCTGCCGCCGCTCGAAGAAAGCACTGGATCTATGCAGCAGGAAGCCGATTTGTTTTTCGGCCGATTCGAAGAAGCCCTTGAGGATTAGTCATGCTCGTCTTTCTTTTTTCATATAGTAGTGAAAAAAGAAAGGAGCGGACTGATGAAAAAAAAGAGGCTGTTCGCTTTCATCCTGCTCCTGGCACTTTCTGTTATGCCGACAGCTGCAAGAGCAGAACCATCTCTTTCTGCTCAAAGTGCCGTGCTGATGGACATGGAAAGCGGGCGGGTTTTAGCCCAAAAAGATGCACATGTGCGCCGGCCGATTGCGAGCATTACCAAAATTATGACTGCGCTGCTTGCAGTAGAATCCGGACGGCTGAATGAAACAGTGGCTATCAGCGATCGCGCCCGCCAAGTAGAGGGGTCTAGTCTGTACTTGGAAAATGGGGACAAGTTGAAACTGGAGGAACTTGTATATGGATTAATGCTTCGTTCTGGAAATGATGCGGCCATTGCGATCAGTGAACATGTTGCCGGCACACCAGAAAAGTTTGCCGCTTTAATGAACAAAAAAGCGAAAGAGATCGGAATGAAGAACACTTCTTTTATGAATCCGCATGGACTTCACGATCCGGCCCACTATTCAACCGCTTATGATATGGCTCTTTTAACATCAGAAGCGATGAAAAACAGTACGTACCGGAAAATTGTTTCAACGGATTTGTACAGAACAAAAAGCAAGCCGATTCGTGTTTGGGAAAACAAACACCGTCTTGTCCGGAGCGGAGGCATCATTACGGGAGGCAAAACGGGCTTTACGAAAAAGTCAGGCCGTACACTGGTCACAACAGCCAAAAAGGATGGCATGTCTTTAGCGGTCGTAACACTGAATGCACCAGATGACTGGCTTGATCATACTTCTCTTTTTGAGTATGGCTTCCATTCGTACAGCCAAACCATGATTGTCGGCAAAACGCCTTTTGCTGTTCCGGGGGAAAAGCAGTTATATTATGCAAAAAAACAGGTCCGCTATCCCATGACACCTGACGAAAAAAAGTCTGCCTACATTCGGCTTGTCGTAGGGTCTGGCCAAACTGGAAAAGCAGAGTTATGGATTGGGAACGAAAAACAAACATCGATCACGGTTTATAAAACAAAAGAACGGGCGGCCACATCTCTATGGGCAAAGCTGAAAAAGGAGCTGATGGCATGGTAAGCATCGCTTTTGCTTTTTTAATCCTGGCCGGGTTTCTTTTTGCAGCCATTAACGGAACGATGGCCGAGGTGAATGAGGCCTTGTTCGCGTCCATGGGGCAATCCATTGAATTGGCGATTTCACTCGCCGGAATTCTTTTGTTTTGGACGGGCGTGATGAAAACAGCAGAAGCCGCTGGTATGGTAAAAGGACTGGCGGATGCAGTGCAGCCGCTTTTAGCCCGGCTTTTCCCGGAAATACCGGATGGACATGTTGTATTTGGCTATATTGCCTCGAATATGGCCGCCAATTTTTTTGGGCTCGGTAATGCAGCCACACCGATCGGCCTTAAAGCGATGCGGGAGCTCAAAAAGCTGAGCGGCGACGGGGACAAAGCAAGCCGCTCGATGATCACCTTTTTAGCGCTTAATACAGCAGCGATTACGCTTATCCCTACCACTGTAATCGCTATTGGAATGAAAAATGGAGCATCAGATCCAACGGATATTATTATACCGGCCCTGGCTGCGACCATTTTGTCTTTTTTCTTTGCCATTGTGCTTGACCGTTACTACGCTTTCAGAAGGAGACGATAATGGCTGTTTGGCTTGTGCCGGCTATTGTAGCAGTGGTAATTGGCGTAGGAATCTTTAAAAAAGTAAACATTTACGAAACACTGACAGACGGAGCAAAAGAAGGCATGCAGACATGGGTGTCCATCGTTCCGCATCTTGTCATTATGATGGCGGCTGTGACGATATTCCGCGCTTCCGGTGCTGCCGGCGAGCTGGCCTCATGGCTCGCGCCGCTGCTTTCGCTGGTCGGTATTCCAGCTGATGTGGTACCCCTGGCCCTTATGCGTCCGATTTCCGGCACGGCGACACTGGCTATGCTGGATCAGATTATGCAGGAGCATGGAGCAGATTCGTACATTGCAAAGCTGGCAGCGATTATGCAGGGCAGCACTGATACCACTCTTTATGTGCTGGCTGTCTACTTCGGGGCTGTCGGAATCAAGAAAACCGGTGATGCTTTGAAAATTGGCCTGCTTGCGGATGCGGCTGCGTTTTTCTTTTCCGTTCTTGCAGCAACCTGGCTCCTGTAGCCGGGTTTTTTTGTATTATACACACAGAACCCGGGCTGCTTCTGCATAAAAGCTTTCGGAATGTGGCAGTGTTAAAGCAAGGCAGGCAGCCCGTTATCTAAGATTTATTAAAGCTGGAAGAATTTTATTATAACCGGATGGTATAACTTGCTTAAAAGCATTTTTACTGCGTTTTTTTGTTTTCTTTTCCTTTTTGAATATTTGTGCCATAATGCTTAATGGACGAAAAGACAATTATAGAGGTGAAATAGATGGAACGATTGCAAAAAGTAATTGCGCAGGCGGGAATTGCATCGCGCAGAAAAGCGGAACAGCTTATTCTAGAAGGGAAAGTAACGGTTAACGGAAAGAAAGTAACCGAGCTTGGCACAAAAGTAGGATTAAACGATGATGTGCGGGTAGAAGGCGTGCCGCTTGAGCGGGAAAGAAAAGTGTATTACTTGTTTTATAAGCCGCGCGGTGTTATTTCAGCTGTAACAGATGATAAAGGAAGAAAAACGGTTGTGGACTTTTTTCCTGGAGTAGAGGAACGCATTTTTCCGGTCGGGCGTCTTGACTACGATACATCGGGGCTTTTGCTGCTCACTAATGACGGTGAATTTGCCAACTTAATGACGCACCCGCGCTATGAAATGGATAAAACCTATATTGCCAAAACAGAAGGCATCGTGCAGCGCCATTTATTAAAACGGCTTATGAGCGGCATCAAGTTAGAGGACGGAATGACGGCGCCGGCAAAAATAAAAGAGCTGTCAATTGACCGGAAGAAAAACCGTTCCCTGCTCGAAATTACCATTCATGAAGGACGCAACCGGCAAGTGCGCCGCATGTTTGAAGCGATCGGGCATCCGGTGCAAAAGCTTCGCCGGGATCGTTTTGCTCATCTGACGCTGCATGGCTTAAATGCGGGCGAATATCGCGAGCTGACGGCTCATGAGGTGAAACAGCTGCGTACGCTTGCTGAAACAGGTTCTCTCCGCTAAGTCATAAAAATGTCACATTTAAAGATTGAAGCCGTTTTCTTTTACAGCAAAAAATAATGATATAATAAGTGTAGTGTTTATTCCTGCCCGCGCAGTGGAACGGGCCTGGAGGCTGTCAAATGGAAAAAAAGAAAAAACGACTCGTTATACGAACCGCTATTTTAGCGGTTTTGGCTGGACTGGTTATGTATACGCTTTATACGAACTTAACGAAAGAATCCCGCGGCAGTCTGGAGGAAGGGGATGAAGCTCCGGATTTTGTACTGAGGGATGTAAACGGCGGGACGCATCAGCTTTCCGACTACGAAGGAAAAGGCGTGTTTTTGAACTTCTGGGGTACTTGGTGTGAACCGTGCAAAAAAGAAATGCCGTACATGGAAAAACTGGCAAAAGAGTATGAGGGCCAGGTAGAGATTTTAGCGGTAAATGTAGGCGAATCGGATTTTCAAGTTGAGAACTTCGCCAAGCAGTACGGTTTAACATTCCCAATCGCGATTGATGAGGGAAAAGAAGTGATGGATACGTACGGGGTTGACCCGCTTCCGACGACATTTATGATTAAGCCGGATGGCACGATTGATCAAATTGTCATCGGCGGCCTTGTTCAGGAAGATCAGCTGCGTGCACTGTTTGAACGGGTAAAACCATCATCGTAAAGGGAGTTTTTGTATGGGGAAAGTGAAGTGTGAATGCGGCCGTCTAAACCCGGCCGGTACGATTTTGTGTGAATCGTGCGGGCGTGCACTGACGGAAAAAGCAAAGCAGGACAAGCTTGTGGACATGCGCTATGAGGGAAGCGCGCGCCGTTCACAAACCTATAACAAAACACTGATTGATAAAGTCTGGAATTTCTTTTCCTCCGTAAAAGTAGGTATCTGGATTATTGTGCTGCTGCTCGTAGCGGCTTCATTCGGCACGATCCTGCCGCAGGAGTTTTACCTTCCATCCAACGTTTCTGCTGAGACCTATTATGAGGATGTATATGGCACATTCGGCAAGCTTTATTACATGATCGGTTTTCATGATTTGTATAATTCCGTCTGGTTTAGCGCGCTTGTTGCCGCGCTCGGCGTGTCGCTTGTGATTGCCAGCCTCGACCGCGTGGTTCCTTTGTATCGTGCACTGAAAAACCAGCGCGTCGACCGGCATGAAACGTTTATGAAAAAGCAGCGCTTTTTTGCCGAGCGGGAGGGTAAGCTTGAGCCTGCAGAGTGGGAAAAGATAAAAGAAGCCCTGATAAAAAAGAGATATAAAGTCCGCACAGAAAACGGGGCTCTTTTAGCAGAGAAAAATCGCTTTACAAGATGGGGACCTTATGTGAATCATGTTGGGCTCATTATTTTTCTGCTTGGTGCGCTTCTTCGTTCGGTGCCCGGAATGTATGTAGATGAGCTGCTTTGGATTCGAGAAGGAGAAACCCTTCAAGTTCCCGGCACAAACGGAGAATATTATGTGAAAAATAACGGGTTTACTCTCCAAAATTACAAAGCAGGGGAAGACCCGGAAGTATTTAATGAAGCGATTGACCGTGTTGGAACCGTTGCAAAAAATTATCAGACCGATGCTGTATTATACCGAAATAAAAACAATGAGATGCCGGGGGCGGAGCCCGAGCTGACAAGGGTGCAGGAGGACTCAATCCAGGTCAATCAGCCAATGAAGTTCGGCCAGTTTGCCGTTTATCAAACGAGCTTCCGTCAGGATGAGATGAAGGCCATGCACTTTGCCCTTACAAACAAAGAAACGGGCGAAGAGTTCGGAGAAGTGGTCATTGATTTGTTTGACCAGCAGGCCGCGTATGACCTTGGCGGCGGATATAAAGTGGAACTGCTTGGCTATTATCCGGATTTCGATGGGTTCACAAAAGAAGGAGAACCGACCTCAAAATCACCGCTGCCGAACAATCCGGCCTTTTTATTTAATATGATTACGCCAGAGACGCCAGATGGAGAGGTGAGCTTTGCCCAAATCCGTAATACAATGGAGCCTCTCGGTGAAACAACGTTTAAAATGGCGTTTAAGAGCCTGGACACCCGGGATGTTTCAGCCCTGACCATCCGCAAAGACTTAACGCTTCCTATTCTGGCAGCGGGCGGCATTATTTTCATGATCGGTGTGATTCAAGGCTCGTATTGGAATCATCGCCGTCTCTGGATTCGTGAAAAGAATGGCCAGGTATATGCAGCTGGCCATACGAATAAAAACTGGCACGGCCTCAAACGGGAAATTCGTTCGGTTTTAGAAGGGACAAGCGTTCCGGAGCCGGAAGACAGACAAAAGGAGTAAGGGGGCACACGTTGTATGGTCCATTTAGCGGATGCGAGCAGCACGCTGCTTGAAGCAGCTTTTTTCTTTTATTTAGCTGCAACCTTTCTTTTTGGCGGGGCGATCCGTCAAAAAGGTCTTCGTGAAGGAGAAGCGCTGAATCGGTGGGGCAGGCTTGGCATTATCGTAACCATCATTGGGTTCGCGGCACAGCTGGGATACTTTTTTACAAGATGGGCGGCGGCAGGCCATGCACCGGTCAGTAATTTATTTGAATTTACCACTTTCTTCGGGATGATGATTGTGGGCGCCTTTATTCTGCTTTTTTTTATTTACAAAACAACGGTGCTTGGTTTGTTTGCACTGCCGGTGGCGATTATTATTATTGCCTATGCAAGCATGTTTCCAAGAGAAATTAATCCTCTTATTCCAGCACTGCAAAGTCATTGGCTGGCGATTCACGTAACAACGGCAGCGGCGGGTCAGGGGATCCTTGCCATCAGCTTTATTGCAGGGATGATCTTTCTCGTGAAAAATATTGATCAGGCAACAAGCACGAAAAAAACAAAGTGGCTGGAAGCTGTCATGTTTTTTATCGTTTCAGTGATTGCGTTTATTTTGCTTACCACCGGTTTTGCCATGGCGGATTACAAAGCAGAATTCGAGTATGTAAACAAGGAAGAGCAGGCAGCCGAGCAGGAATTTACCCTGCCGGCGCTTGTAGGGCCGAATGAAGGCACTCTTCTCACAAAGGAGAAAATGGAGCCGCTCGCCCATGTGCCGGCATTTATTAATGCGAAAAAGCTGAATACGGTAATTTGGTCGCTTGCCGGCGGCGTTGTCTTATATGTGCTGATCCGCTTGATTACCCGAAAACGGGTGGCTGCTTCTTTACAGCCGCTTGTTCGGCAGGTAAGCTCGGATTTACTGGATGAAATCAGTTACCGGTCTGTTTTAATTGGTTTTCCGGTGTTTGCACTCGGTGCACTTATTTTCGCCATGATCTGGGCACAGATTGCCTGGACGCGCTTTTGGGGCTGGGACCCAAAAGAAGTATGGGCGCTTATTACCTTTTTGTTCTATGCCGCTTTTTTGCATTTGCGTTTGTCTAAAGGCTGGCATGGAGAGAAATCGGCCTGGCTTGCTGTTGTAGGCTTTGGTATTATTATGTTTAATCTTATAGCAGTGAACCTTGTGATTGCAGGGCTTCACTCTTACGCATAAGAAATTGAGCCCTTGCCTTTGGCGGGGCTCTTTTTTTGTATTATAATAGTAGATAATGTGCGTATGGGAGGGAATGTTTTTGGAAAAAGAAATGAGCATTTTAGTCGTAGATGATGAAGAACGTATTCGCAGACTGCTGCGGATGTATCTTGAGCGGGAAAACTATGCCATTGATGAAGCGGAAAATGGAGAAGAAGCGCTTGAAAAAGCACTTCAAAAAGACTATGACTGCATTTTGCTTGATCTGATGATGCCGGGTAAAGACGGCATCGAGGTATGCCGCGAGCTGCGTGTAACAAAAGCTACTCCGGTCATTATGCTGACGGCAAAAGGAGAAGAAGCAAACCGTGTTCAAGGCTTTGAGGTTGGCACGGATGATTATATTGTGAAGCCATTCAGTCCCCGCGAAGTTGTGCTGCGGGTGAAAGCGCTCCTGCGCCGGTCCTCTCCAACCACTTATTTACATACGGACACAAAGTCAAAAGACTTGATTGTTTACAACCATTTAACGATCGATAACGATGCGCACCGGGTAACAGCCGATAGTGCAGAAGTGAGTTTAACGCCTAAAGAATATGAACTTCTTTATTTTCTGGCAAAAGCCCCGGATAAAGTATTCGACCGTGAGCATTTATTAAAGGAAGTATGGCATTATGAATTTTTTGGCGACTTAAGAACAGTCGACACCCACGTAAAGCGTCTGCGTGAAAAACTGAGTAAAGTCTCGGAAGAAGCAGCTAAAATGATTGTGACGGTTTGGGGCGTCGGATATAAATTTGAGGTTGGGAATGAATGAAGATATGGAGAAGTGTTGTCGGGAAGCTATGGATCACCATCCTGCTTCTCGTTTCCTTCGTACTGGCTTTTTTAACGATTTTACTGCTGGAGTTCTTCGAGACGTACAATATTGCGCAAGTAGAACAGCAGCTTGAAAATACGGCCGAAAAAATTGCCACGGTTATTCAAAATTACGGTGATGAAGAAACGAGACTGGAAGTGGCCTGGGAGCTTGTAGATGAACCGGCCCATATTGTCATTGCCGAAAATGGGCAAACCTTTCATTTCTCCCCGCTTGAAGAGGAAGAGTCCAGAATCAGCCAGAGCATCATTACGGACAACCCTAATCTGGCAGCTGTTTTTGACGGTGAGGAAAAAGTAAAAGCTGAAATTAATACAGCTGCGGGAGCGGACGGGGACCGCCGCTTTGAAAATTCCTTTATTGTCGGAGTGCCTTTTAAGCTTACAAATGGTGAGACAGGTGCGGTATTTATTTATCAATCTCTTGAAGTGATGAAAGAAACGACGGAACAGACAACGAAGCTCATTTTGATTGCGGCGGGGATTGCCATTATTTTAACAACCGTGTTTGCATTTTTTCTTTCCAGCCGTGTTACCGCACCGCTTCGTTCTATGCGTACGGCTGCTACCGAGCTGTCCCAGGGGCATTTTGATACGAAGGTTCCGATTTTAACAAATGATGAAATTGGAGCACTTGCGACTGCTTTTAACCGAATGGCTTACCAGCTGAAGGGAAACATTCACGCACTCAATCAAGAAAAAGAGCAGCTGTCGAGCATTTTAAGCTCCATGGCAGACGGTGTGATTACGCTCGATCAGAATGGAGCAGTGTTAATTAAGAACCCGCCGGCCCGGCAGTTTTTGCATGACTGGAATTTTGAAAAAAAAGCACTTGGAATCGAAGCAGAAACGCCGACACTGCTGCAAAATTTATTTCAAGAAGCGGTCAAAACGGAAACGGAACAGGAAGGCGAATTAACGATGCAGGGCCGTTCCTATGTCATGATTGTCAGCCCGCTTTATAATGACGATTCGGTGCGCGGAGCGGTCACGGTTGTGCGGGATATGACAGAAGAACGCCGCCTGGACAAACTGCGTGAGGACTTTATTGCCAACGTATCTCATGAGCTTCGGACCCCCATTTCGATGATGCAGGGCTACAGCGAGGCCATTGTAGATGATATTGCCGCAACCGAAGAGGAAAAACGGGAAATCGCTCAAATCATTCATGAAGAATCGCTTCGAATGGGCCGTCTCGTCAATGAACTGCTTGATCTTGCCCGTATGCAGGCAGGGCATATTACGCTTCATAAAACGGATACAGTGCTCGAACCATTTTTACAGCGTGTCACCAACAAGTTCCAAGGACTTGCGAAAGAAAAAGATATCGTCCTTTCCGCACAAACGAATAAAGCGGAAACAAATGTATCTATTGACGAAGACCGGATTGAGCAGGTGCTGACCAATTTGATTGACAACGCTCTTCGCCATACACCAGAGGGCGGACGGGTAACGGTTATGCATGAAATAAAGGAAAAGGTTCATCTTATTCAAGTTCAAGATTCCGGAGCAGGTATACCAGAGGAAGATCTGCCTTTTGTATTCGAGCGGTTTTACAAAGCCGATAAAGCCAGGACGCGCGGAAGAAGCGGCACGGGGCTTGGGCTGTCGATTGCCAAAAACATTGTTCAGGCCCACGGCGGGACGATTAAAGTTCAAAGCCGGCTTGGACACGGCACTGTTTTCTTTTTTACTCTTCCTAGGCAGCCATAACTGCCGGAGCTGTGCTATACGCCATTTTCTCCATTTTCAAGCAAAGAAGAAAATGGCTGCGGTAATAAAAAATCCGGTTTCCATTTTAGGAACCGGATTTTTTATTTATTCGAATTTTAACGCGTCGCCTTCAAATGGCTCGTCGGCAATTTTAATTGAATCAGTCGGGCAGCCTTCGAACGCGTCCTGCATATCTTCTTCAAGAACGTCAGGGACAACAGCCGTTCCTTCATTATCGTCTAAAATAACGAATGCAATGCCTTCATCATCATAGTCATAGATATCAGGGGCTGCAGCTCCACAAGCGCCGCAAGCGATACATGTGTCTTTATCGACAATCGTATACTTCGCCAAAATGTAAACCTCCCATAAAATCAGTCAGTAAGCGTATGTGAAAACACTTCTATTGTTCATTTTAAGTCTGATTAATTTACTTTTCAATAAAAAACTTCCCATATCCTGCATGAAAGGGATTTCACAAGAAGAGGAAGCGAAAAGAAAAGACAGGAACGCATGTTTTGTGATACACTATCGCTGTATAGAAAGGTGGTAGACAAATTGGAATGTCTTGAAGCGGTGGTGCTTTGTATGCTGAAAGAAGTAGAGGGAGAGCGAACAGCTTCGTCTGTTTTTCATTTGTTAAAAGGAAAAAAGTCGGCCCAGACTATTCAGGATGCCCATTTGTTCAAATTGGACAAATGGTTTCAAACCACACCGTTTCTTACCATGGAGCTGTTTGACCGGATGATAGAAGATCTCCAGGCATCCGGCAGTCTCCAGGGTGAGCGGCAGCGCCTGTTTGTCACAGCGGAAGGAACGAATAAAATGAGAGCCGCTTTTGAGAAGACGGGTGAATTTCCTCAGCTGTCAGGCTGGAAGCTGGCAGGCACTGCGCCTGTGTTTTTCAGCCGCCTCCAGCTGGCTGTTCAAGTTGTCTCACACCTTGTTTATAAAGACCGGACATATTACCCCATTACGCGCGACGAAGGCGTACAGCAATGGGTCAAACAATTTGTGAAAGAAAGCGGCTTTGAAAAGGGGCAGCTTGCCGCCGAGCTTCACCGGGAAATTCTTTTTGTGCTGGAAGAGCAGCCGGAACACCCGGACTGTCTGCTGCTGCGCTTTTCCGGATATACACAAACAGGCAAAACGGTGCAGCAGACAGCGGACATCCTCGAAATGGAACCGACAGAATACTGGTTTCGCTTTTTACACAGCCTGCATGCTGTTGTACAGACTGTCATGAAAAAAGGCAGCCAGCTTCCTCTTTTAAAGCATCTTTTAAGCGATATCATGGTATCGGTCCCTTTAACTGAATCTGCACGGAAAACAGCTGCTTATTTACATAAAGGAAAGACCATTGAAGAAGTGGCGGCTGCAAGAGGACTGAAAAAAGCGACCATTGAAGACCACGTAGTAGAACTGGCTTTAAACGATCCTCACTTTTCCATTCGTCCATTTATCGATGAGCAAAAAGAAGCGGAAGTATTAAAAGCAGGCGGGTCAAGCGGCGTGCGCCAGCTTAAGCCGCTTAAAGATCAATTGCCAAATCATTCGTATTTTGAAATCCGGCTTGTTTTAGCGAAAGAAAGCGGGGGAACAATATGACCATTGATGAACATCTGCGCCAGACATTTGGTTTTTCTTCCTTCCGTCCGGGGCAGCGGGAAACGATTGAATCGCTGTTGAGCGGGCGCCATACCCTGAGCATGCTGCCTACTGGAACAGGCAAGTCGCTTTGTTATCAGCTTCCCGGGTATATGTTAAAGGGCTCAATTGTGATCGTTTCACCGCTTCTATCCCTTATGCAGGATCAAGTGGAGCAATTGAAGGTAAGAGGAGAAAAGCGGGTAATTGCGCTGAATTCGTTTCTTCAGTATAAAGAAAAAAATGCGGCGCTCCTGCGGCTTGACCGTTACAAGTTTATTTTTTTATCACCGGAAATGCTGCAAATGCCGAATGTGATGCAGGCGCTGCGTGCTCTTTCGATCGCTTTGTTTGTGATTGATGAAGCGCATTGTATTTCACAATGGGGGTACGATTTTCGCCCGGATTATAGTTTGCTCGGCAAGGCCCGCGCAGCGCTTGGCAGCCCGCTTACTCTTGCTTTGACAGCAACGGCTGACGAACGAGTCCGTGCGGATATTTGTGAAAAGCTTTGGCTAGATGATGTAGCAGAATGGGTTTTTTCTGTAAACCGGCCGAATATTGCACTTGAAATTGAGACGCTGGAAGAGCCGCTGCAAAAAAGAACCCGGCTGTTAGAATGGCTGCAGTTTTTGAAAACACCAGGCATCATTTATTTCTCGGGAAGAAAAGCTGCAGAAGAAGCGGCCTCCTACTTGAAACAGCACGGTATAAAACGGTCGGCTTTTTACCACGGCGGAATGGATGCCGGCGACCGCTTATTGATTCAGCATCAATTTTTAAACGGCGATGTAGATGTAGTATGTGCGACAAGCGCATTTGGAATGGGGATCAATAAAAATAATGTCCGTTTTGTTATTCACTATCACATGCCGTCACAAATAGAAGCTTATTTACAGGAGATTGGCCGGGCAGGACGGGACGGGGCTCCGGCGATCGCGATTCTTTTGTATGTACCCGGAGATGAGAAGCTGCACGAATTTATCGCAGAATCTGAATTTCCTGATGAAGGGCAGATCCGCCAGGTAACAGAATACGGTTTTCACCCGCGAGATGTACAGCCGCCGCTTTCGGAAACGCAGGAACGCTTTTTGATCCACTATGCAAAAGCTGCCGATGAACGCGGCGCACCGAGAGGAGCATGGATCAGCAGGGCACGAATGACCCTCCTGGATAAAAAAGCCGCCAAGCGGAATGAGCTCAAGCAGTGGATTGAGTCAACAGAGTGCCGCCGCGCCGCTTACATGCGTATGTTTGATGAACAACCGGTTGAGCAGCCGCAGTGCTGTGACCGGTGCGGGTTTGATCATGCGCCGTACAAAACGAGCGGCGGGGGCGAGGCATCCGAGGAGCGGCTTGACTGGCGGGAGCGGCTAAATAGTTTGTTGCCAGGGTTTTAACCTATTACGTTATTGGAGCTGGTCGGGTATAATAGAAATAATTTCTTTTACGATGACCAATGGGAGGAACGATGATCATGAAGGACCCTTATCGTGAAATAGCAGAGCAGCATAAGCAGCCGCTTGAAAAAGTAAAAGAGCCTGTGTTGGCAGAAGGTGAAACACTGCAGCGCCCTGTAAAAGAAAAAGCTGAAAAAAGAAACCATTTTCCACTCATTACAGCGCTGCTCGTATTTTTTATTGCATCTCCTTTTTTAGCGGTGTATGCTTTCAAAGAAGAAAAGCCGGCAGTGAACCAAATCGTACACGAACAGCCGGAGGATGCGCATCAGGAAACGGCTCAAAACGAGCAGTAACCAACAGAAGAGGACTGAAAATGTTATGTGGAAACAATTAATGACAGGTGTCGCACTTCCAATAGCGGCAGCTGGTTTATATATGTGGAAGGAAGCATTCCGAAACGAGGTAAAAGAAACGGTTGTAACTGATGATCGATTTCCGGAAAAAGCGCCGCTCGCGCTTTTTTTTATTTCCGATATTCACCGGCGCCGCGTTCATCCTTCTATTATCTCGGCCGTTAAAGGACGCGCAGATGCTGTCATTATTGGCGGCGATTTGTGCGAAGGCGGTGTGAAAAGGGAGCGTATCCGTGAGAATATCAAGCGCCTGTCTTCCATTGCACCGGTTTATTTTGTGCCGGGCAATAATGATTACGAAGCAGGTATAGAGCAATTAACGGCTATGCTTGCCCGGTGGCAGGTAACAGTATTAAAAAACAGCTGGGCGGTACTGGCGGATGATGTATACCTGCTTGGAACTGACGATTTAAGCGAAGGAAAAAGCGACAAAGCGGCTCTTTTTCACAATGTGCCAGTCAGCGCATTTAAAATTATTGCGAGCCATAATCCCGCTTTTATCCGAATCATTGAGCCAGAGGACCAGGTAGCGGTTTTGCTCAGCGGCCACACTCATGGCGGCCAGATCCGTTTAGGGCCGTGGGGGATGTATGAGAAAGGCCGCTGGAAAAACGCGGGTGGTATTCATATGCTTGTATCAAACGGATATGGAACGACCGGACTTCCGCTTCGGCTGGGCGCCAGGGCAGAAACACACCTTATTACGATTTGCCGGCCAGGACAGACGACTTAAATTTTACGGGTCCCGATCCGGCCCGTATAATGAATGTACAACCTATCCGTGAAAGGGAAGAGCTTTATGACCGAAGGGAAATACAATATAAAAGCGGTATCGACGTTAACAGGGATTCAGCCTGGTACTCTCCGCGCATGGGAGCGGCGTTATGCCATTTTGGAACCAGTCCGAAATGAAGCAGGGCACCGGCTTTACACGGAAGAACATATTCGAAAGCTGAAATGGCTTTCGGAAAAAGTACAGCAGGGCTTTACAATCAGCCAGGCCGCCGCTCTTCTCGAAAAGCATGAAGATACTCATGCGAGTATTCAGCATGTTGAAACAAGCCAGCATGAAGCGCTGTCCGAAGAGCTGCTTCAAGCGCTGCTTCGGTTCGATGAAGTTAAAGCACAGGAGCTAATCAATAAAGCTTTTGCGCTTTATACAATAGATAACGTAACCATTAATATTTTAGCTTCATTGCTCGTTCGAATTGGGACGCTTTGGGAGGAAGGCAAGATTACGACTGCTCATGAACACTTTGCCACCTCTATTTTGCGTGCGCGTATTGGAATGGTCATGCATTCGTTTCCTCACAACGGAGTTCTGCCGAAAGTAGTGGCGGTCTGCGGGCCGGACGAGTGGCATGAGCTCGGCCTTCTCATTTTCACCCTGTTTGTCAGACGCCTTGGCTACGAAGTGGTTTATCTGGGAGCAAGCCTGAAAGAAGGCGATATCTTTACAGTGCTCCAAACAGTAAAGCCGAAATTCGTCTTTCTTTCTTGTACACTCCGCCAAAATTTGGAGCCGACTTTGCAGCTTGCAGAGGATATTAAAGAAATGTACCCTGACATGCATATTGGTGTTGGGGGTGCAGCAACGACAGGTCCTATTCCCGGGCATGCAGGCCAGTATATCGTCGGTACCACTCAAAGCCAATGGAGCGAGTGGATGAACAGCCGTCTATAAGCGGCTTAATTGAAATAAGCTGGCTTTTTTTCTACAATAGGATAGCAGAGAAAAAGAACGGGAGCGGATGAAATGAAAACCGAAGAATGTATTATTGTGGGCGGCGGGCCATGCGGGCTTGCAGCTGCGATAGCACTAAAGGAAATAGGCAAAAATCCGCTTGTAATTGAAAAAGGAAATGTTGTGAATGCTATTTATGGCTATCCAACCCATCAGACGTTTTTCAGTTCAAGTGAGAAGCTTGCGATTGGTGATGTGCCTTTTATTATTGAAGGGCGGAAGCCTCATCGAAACCAGGCACTTGTGTATTACCGGGAAGTCGTGAAACGGAAAGAGCTGCGGATCAACCGGTTCGAACAGGTTGAGCGTGTGGACAAACAAGAAAGCGGGCTTTTCCATGTATACACGTCTAAAGGATCATATGAAACACCTTATGTGGTAATTGCAACAGGATATTATGATCATCCTAATTATATGAATATCCCCGGAGAAGAAATGGAACACGTTTTTCATTATTTTAAAGAAGCCCACCCTTTCTTCGATACAGATACAGTCGTCATCGGCGGAAAAAATTCATCGGTGGACGCAGCACTTGAACTTCATAAAGCGGGGGCCAGAGTAACGGTTCTTTACCGGGGAAGCACGTATTCTCCAAGCATAAAGCCTTGGATTTTGCCGGAATTCGAAGCACTCGTTCGAAATGGTGAGATTGGGATGGTTTTTGACGCGAACGTGAAAAAAATTGACCGGGAAACGTTAACGTATGAAGTGCGTGGTGACGAGCATACCATTAAAAGTGATTTTGTGTTTGCCATGACCGGCTATCATCCGGACCATGCCTTTTTAAAAAAAATGGGCGTCGAGATTGATGACATCACAGGCCGGCCTATTTATAATGAGGCAACCAAAGAAACAAATGTTGAAAATATCTTTATTGCGGGCGTGATTGCTGCCGGCAATAATGCAAATGAAATTTTCATTGAAAACGGCCGTTTTCACGGTGGTGAAATCGCGGCTGCCATCCGGAAAAAAGAAGAAGACGGAGCGTAACGCTCCGTCTTTTTTACAGAAATACGCGATGCAGCTGGTCCCTACATCCTGCTGACAGGGCGGCAACCAGCTTTAATCGGGCTTTAGGGCCATTTAAGCCGCCGGCAAAAAAAGCACCCGCTTCTTTGAGGGCAGCTCCTCCGCCTTCATAAGAATAAACAGGCTGGACCATTCCACTTTCACATCTTGAAGCAATGACGACTGGAAATCCAGATCGAATCAGTGGAAGAAGTGCTTTAGCAGCTTCAGGCGGCACGTTCCCCTGACCCATCGCTTCGATGACGACTCCATCACAACAGGCAGCCAGCTGCTCAATCAAAAAAGCGTCCATTCCAGCATATGCTTTTAAAATGGGTACGCGGTAATGCAGCTCTTTTACCACGTATGTTTTCTTTTTGAGCGGTGCAAAGAAAAAGTGGGGTCCGCTTTTTAGAACCGTGCCAATGGGCCCGCTGCTAGGGCTTTGAAAGGAATCAAGGCTGCCTGAATTGGTTTTTGTAACAAATTCAGCACTGTGAATACTGTCATTCATAACGACCAGCACTCCTTTATCGCGCGCTTCGCAGCTGGCCGCTGTTTTAACAGCAGCTATTAAATTGGGGATGCCGTCTGCACCTGCCTCATTGCTTGAGCGCATCGCACCTGTCAGCACAACAGGAATAGCCGTATTCAGCGTTAAGTGGAGAAAAAACGCGGTTTCTTCCATCGTGTCAGTGCCATGTGTGATCACGACGCCATCTGCATCGGATGCCTCGATTTCCTGTTTCAGCAAAAGCATCTTCTCTACATTCATGTGGGGAGAAGGGAGCTGGAATGGTTCTTTTACCGTATAACGTGCTTCAACCCCGGGGATATGGACCACTTCGGCAATAGGGTTGGCACCATCCGGGGCTACGCTTCCGGATGCAGTTTCTTTCATAGAAATCGTTCCGCCGGTATGCAGCAGTAAAATGTGTTTTTTCGACATGTTTTATGCTCCTTGTTTTCAATCTTTATGTCTCATGATACGATGGAAAAAACAGAAAGAAAAGAGGGAACATGGATGATCCCGATTCTTTCAGCAGGGGTTGCACCTGGTCTTGCACTTTTAGTCTTTTTTTATTTGCGTGATCGTTATGAAACAGAACCGATCTCAATGGTTGCCAAAGCGTTTTTATACGGTATTGTGGTGACATTTCCGGTTATGTTTTTTCAATATGTGCTGATGGAGGAAAAAGTCGTCGATGAAGGCTTTATTCAGGCGTTCTGCGCGATTGCTATCCCGGAAGAGTTTATGAAATGGTTTATTTTGTATTTTCTTATTTATTCGCATACACATTTTGATGAGCCTTATGATGGGATTGTGTATGCAACGAGTGTTTCGCTTGGATTTGCTACGGCAGAAAATGTCCTGTATTTAATCGCGCATGGAGTAGAATATGCTTTTGTAAGAGCGCTCCTGCCCGTGTCAAGCCATGCGCTGTTTGGCGCGATTATGGGGTACTATATGAGCCGTGCCAAATTCGGAGACCGGCGTTTAGAAAAGAAAATGCTGGCTCTGGCTTTTTTCGTGCCGTTTCTGCTTCACGGGTTATTTGACTACATTCTGGTTATCGAAAGCACTTGGATTTATTATATGATTCCGTTTATGCTGTTTTTGTGGTGGTTTGCCATGCAAAAAGTAAAAAAAGCACACATTCTGACAGATGCATACCATAAGCTGAAATTGTAAAAGAGGCTGCTCAAACGGGCGCCTCTTTTTTTCGTATAAAAAAGGGGGAGGATGACAAACTACTTGTATATTTCGATAGGATGGTGAACGAAATTGACAAAGTGGAAAAAGCAGATTGCAGTTTTTCTAACGCTTGTAGTGCTGCTTGCATCCGGGCAAGCGGGGGCGTTTTCAGGACAGGTGATTCAGCGCGGAGCTGAAGGAGACGATGTCATCGAATTGCAATCAAGGCTTCAATATACCGGTTATTACCGTGATCAAATTGACGGGGTATTTGGCTGGTCAACGTACTGGGCATTAAGAAACTTCCAGGAATCATTTGGCCTCCCGGTAGATGGGCTGGCAGGCACAGCTACAAAACGAAAACTTGAACAGGTGTCTAAATACGATGAACAGCATGTGAAAGGCCAAATGCGTAAAGGGAAAGCATTTACGTATTACGGTGGAACCGAAACGTCGGCCCAATCAGTGAATACACCGACCGGATTTTCCCAAAACGATATTCAGCTTATGGCGAATGCCGTTTACGGCGAAGCACGGGGAGAGCCTTATGAAGGCCAGGTGGCTGTGGCTGCGGTTATCTTAAACCGGATTGCGAGTGAATCCTTTCCCAATACTGCTTCGGGGGTTATTTTTGAGCCGGGCGCTTTTACGGCTGTAGCAGACGGGCAAATTTGGCTGACGCCAAACCCGAGAGCGAAGGAAGCCGTGTTGGACGCTATTAACGGATGGGATCCGACGGGCGAAGCACTTTATTATTTTAATCCAGACACCGCTACAAGTGACTGGATTTGGTCACGGCCGCAAATTAAGAAAATCGGGCAGCATATTTTTTGCGAATAGGAGGCGATCAACATGCGGACATTTATTACCGTCGCACTCGCTGTGCTCTTAGCTGTAACGGCAGTTTGGGGATACAGGCAGCACCAGGAAAAAGAAAGATTGGCGATCGAAGCGGAGAATGGATATCAGCAGGCATTTCATGAACTTGTGTACCAGGTAGATGTGATTCATGATCGAACGGGAGAAGCGCTGGCGATGAATTCGAAAGATAATTTAACACCTGCACTGACAGATGTATGGCGCCTTACCTCCGAAGCGCACAATGCCATCAGCCGCCTTCCACTCGGCTTTATGCCGTTTTCGAAAACAGAAGAATTTTTAGGGAAAAGCGGTGATTTCACCTATAACACAGCGGTGCGGGACTTGGATACCCAGCCGTTAACCGATAAAGAATATGAGCAGCTTGAGTCTCTTTATAAGCAGTCTGCCGATATTCAAAATGACCTTCGGGCCGTACAAATGAATGTGCTGGATAAAAATTTGCGCTGGACAGATGTAGCCCATGCAGCGGCTGATGGAGATGAGCCAAGAGACAATACGGTTATCGATGGATTTAACACAATTGAGAAAAAAGCATCCGAATTTTCCGAATCAGACACTTTCCGGGCGACTCAAATTGAAAAATCCGTTTCGGATGATGCGCTCAAAAAGCTGGAAGGGCCTATGATCACCGAAAAAGAAGCGGCTCAACAAGCAAAGGACTATTTTCAGTTTGATGCGGAGGTTACGTCTGTAGACAGCAGTTTAAAAGGAGCTTCCGTTCCGTTTTATCACGTATCTGTGACAGGACAGGACGGTGAAGAAGCCAGCATGGATATTACCAAAAAAGGCGGTTATCCTTTAACGTTTACCGTAAATAGAACCCCAGGCAAAAGCCGAATAAGTTTGTATACTGCTTCTCAGAAAGTGGAAGATTTTTTAGCAAAGCACGGATTTGAAGGGATGGTCATGACGAACAGTGCGCAGTATGACCATACCGGTGTTTTTACCTATACGAAAAAAGTGAAAGACACGCTCGTTTACCCAGAATCTGTGACGGTCAAGGTGGCGCTTGACACAGGTGCAGTTACGGGTCTTGAAGCACAAAACTATTGGAAAAATAAAAAAGAACGGAACATTAAGGAGCCAGCTTTAAGCGAAGAAGAAGCGAAAAAAGAGCTGCATCCGAAATTAACGGTAATGGAAACAAAAAAAGCGATTGTGACGAATGAAGAAATGAAAGATAAGATGTGTTATGAATTTTTAGCGGAGAATGGAACAGCTTCTTACCGGATCTTTATTAATGCAGAAAACGGAAAAGAAGAGCGGATCGAAAAACTGTCAGAAGCGGAAGCTGCCTATAGGCAATAAGATCATATTGCATTTAGGTCTTCAATCCTTTATAATTTTTTCCAATAAGTGTTTTGGCCTACAAAACGCAGTAAGGAAAAAAGAGAGTGATATGAATGCTTCAGCCTGGTATCGTACTAACACTGGAACCATTTGAAAAAACAGGTAAAAAAGAAGAGTATCGATGCAAAGTAGTCGATATAGAAGACGGAAAACTGTTTATTGACTACCCGGTTAGTATTCAAACAAACCGGGCGGTTTTTTTGATGGAAGGCATGCAGCTTGCTGTCAGTTTCCTTGATCCGGCTGCTTCATCCGCTGTTTTTTTATTCCGTACCGAAGTGATCGCCCGGGTCAAAAAGAAAATTCCTATGCTTGTATTGCAGGACCCGGGCTTTGATCAATATGTACGCATACAGCGCCGAAAGTTCGTACGGGTCCAAAAAGCGATTGATATAGCGGTCCGCTTTGACGGAATGCCGCCTTTTTCTTCGCTGACGGAAGATATTAGTGCAGGCGGCGCAGCGATTGTACTCCCGAATTCTGTGCAGGCAGAGCCTGGGACAGAAGCTAGCGTATACGGGGTGATCCCCTCTCAGCAGGCTGAACCCTTCTATTTTGAAGCGAAAGCGGAGCTGGTACGCATCCGTCAGGATGAAAAAAGCGGACGCTGCATTGGTTCCTTCGAATTTAAAGACCTCCCTTATGCGGAGCAGCAAATATTAATGCGTTTCTGCTTTGAACAGCAGCTGCGGCTGCGCAGGAAAGGATTGGAATAATAAAGGGCCCATCGTTTGGGTTCTTTTTTTGTGTCTAAACCAATCTGTGATAAAATGAATAAGAATTTTTGGATGAGGTGACGACATGGAAAAACAACTGCAAATTGCCATTGATGGTCCTGCTGCTGCAGGAAAAAGCACAGCTGCAAAAATCGTGGCAGAACGGCTTTCTTATATTTATATTGACACAGGCGCTATGTACAGAGCGATTACGCATAAAGCGCTTAAATATAACATAGATGTAGAAGACGGGGAAGCTCTCGGAAAGCTTCTTGCCGAAACGGCCATTTCACTTAAACAGGGAGAAAACGGCCAGATTGTCCTGGTGGATGGAGAAGACGTAACCGAAGTGATTCGGACAGACGAAGTAACAAACAATGTTTCGGCAGTGGCCCGTCACAGTGAAGTTCGGCGTGATATGACACGCCGCCAGCAGCAGTTAGCGGCCAGAGGCGGCGTTGTGATGGATGGGCGTGATATTGGTACAAGTGTGCTTCCGGAAGCAGATGTTAAGATTTTTCTGCTGGCTGGTGTGGAGGAGCGGGCAAAGCGCCGCCATGCTGAAAATTTGAAAAAAGGATTTTCATCTGATTTGGAGAATTTAAAAAGAGAGATTGCCGCACGCGACAAAATGGATACAGAGAGGGAAGAGTCACCGCTTAAAAAAGCGGAAGGTGCGATTGAAATTGACACGACACATATGTCGATCGAAGAGGTAGCTGAGGCGATTATGGCTGCAGCGGGAGCGGGGGAGTAAGATGGTCACTTTTTATACATTCGCTAAAACAGTTGTAAAATCTATTTTAACCCCCGCCTACCGAATTCATGTTAAAGGTCATGAACATTTTCCAAAAGAAGGCGGGGTGCTTCTTTGTTCAAACCACATTGATAATCTCGATCCACCGATTGTAGGCATTACTTCTAAACGTCCCGTTCGCTTTATGGGAAAAGAAGAATTGTTTAAAAAGAAGTGGATGGGGAAATTAATGAAAGAACTGAATGTTTTTCCGGTAAAACGCGGCATGAGTGACCGGGAAGCCATTCGAACTGGTTTGAAAATTTTAAAAGAAGGACAAGTTCTGGGACTTTTTCCGGAAGGCACACGTTCGAAAAACGGCGAGTTAGGTAAGGGACTGGCCGGTGCGGGATTTTTCGCTCTTCGGACGGATGCAGCAGTTGTACCGTGTGCAATTATCGGCCCTTATAAACTAGGGAAGCCCCTGCAGGTTGTGTATGGACCGCCGATTGATATGGTTTCTCTTCGTGAGCGAAAAGCCTCAGCCGAAGAAGCAACGGAAGCGATAATGGAAGCCATCGCAAAATTAATAAAAGAGCATAAGGGCTGAGCTTCCGGCTTGACAAATTGGGCGGTTTGTAAGAAGTTAGAAGTAAGAATTTTTAAAATTGACGCAGTTTGTATTGAGGAGGATTACATATGACAGAGGATATGAACCAGGCAGAAGTGAATAACTACTCCGTTGGCGACAAAGTACGCGCTACGGTTGTGAAAGTCGAAGAAAAGCAGGTCCAGGTGGAAATTCCGGACAGCAAGAAAGACGGTATTATTCCCATCAGTGAACTGTCAAGCCTTCACGTAGAAAAAGCATCAGATGTCGTCAAAGAAGGCGACGAGCTTGAACTGCTTGTCACAAAAGAAGAAGATGATCTATATGTGTTGTCAAAACGCAAAGCCGATGCGGAAACCGCGTGGGACGACATGCAAAAACGATTTGAAGAAGGCGCTATTTTTGAAGCGGAGATTAAAGAAGTCGTTAAAGGCGGCCTCGTCGTAGATCTTGGCATTCGCGGATTTATTCCGGCTTCACTCGTAGAGGATCACTTCGTTGAAGATTTCGAAGATTACAAAGGCCGCGTAATGAAACTTAAAATCGTCGAGCTTGAACAAGATAAAAACCGGTTAATTCTTTCACACCGGGCTGTATTGGATATCGAAAAAGCAGAAAACAAACAAAAAGTGCTTGAAAACATTCAAGCAGGTGATGTGATTGATGGAAAAGTACAGCGTTTAACTGATTTCGGCGCTTTTGTTGATATCGGTGGTGTTGACGGGCTTGTGCACATTTCCCAGCTTTCACATGAGCATGTAGAAAAACCATCCGATGTACTTACGGAAGGACAAGAAGTAAAAGTCAAAGTGCTGTCTATTGACCGCGACAGCGAGCGAATTTCTCTATCTATTAAAGAAACACTGCCTGGACCATGGGAAAACATCGCAGATCGTGCACCAATTGGATCAGAACATGAAGGCACAGTGAAACGCCTTGTTTCATACGGTGCGTTTGTCGAAGTGTTCCCGGGCGTAGAGGGTCTCGTTCATATTTCTCAAATCTCTAACCGCCACATTGGCACTCCTCATGAAGTATTGGAAGAAGGGCAGACTGTTAGAGTAAAAGTGCTGGATGCCAATGAGCAGGAGCATCGTTTATCGCTCAGCATGAAATCATTTGAAGAAGTAGAGCCGGAAGAAACAGTTGATTCCTATGAATTGCCGGAAGAAAGCTCAGGCTTCCAAATTGGTGATATTTTAGGTGACCAGCTAAAAGATTTAAAATAAACAAGACGGTGATGACAACTTGAGCAGAGCGGAACGTAAGATTGACCATATTCATTATGCATTGTCAACGGGACAAAGCCGGCGGACAGGATTGGATCACATTCAATTTGTTCACCAGAGCCTCCCGGGTTCCTCTGTCAAAGATATATCGCTATCGACGGAAATCGGCGGACTTCAGTGGAGTTCGCCGATTTTTGTGAATGCGATGACAGGCGGAGGCGGAGAGGTGACAGCGCGCATTAATACGCAGTTAGCAGAGGCAGCCGCAGCATGCGGCATCCCAATGGCTGTCGGTTCTCAAATGTCAGCGCTTCGCCATCCGGAAGAAAGAGCTACGTTTAAAGCCGCCCGAAAAGCCAATCCAAAGGGCATAATGATGGCGAATATCGGAGCGGAGGCATCAGTGGAAGAAGCTCGTGCTGTGTGTGAGATGATTGAAGCAGACATTCTTCAAATCCATTTAAATATCGTTCAGGAACTTGTGATGCCTGAAGGGGATCGGGATTTTCGTGGAGCTGTTGACCGGATTGCTTCTATTTGCGAAACGGTAAAGGTACCGGTGATTGTAAAAGAAACCGGTTTCGGGATAAGCGCTGAAACGGCCCGGCTATTAAATGATCTTCCGTTGGCAGCAATTGATACAGCGGGGTTTGGCGGAACAAACTTTGCTGCTGTTGAAAATGAGCGGGCCGCACGCCCTCTTGCTTTTTTCAACAGCTGGGGCATTCCAACTGCTGTGTCTATTGTTGAAACCCTTTCGGGGGCTCCAGGTCGTCCTGTTATCGCTTCAGGCGGTCTGCAATATGCTGATGATGTGGTGAAATCATTGGCACTGGGCGCTTCTGCAGCCGGGTTGTCCGGCTTTCTGCTAAACGTATTGATGACAAGCGGACAGGAAGCTCTGGTAGAGCATATCGAACAAATGAATGCAGATCTAAAAATGATGATGTGCGCGCTCGGTGCCCGGTCCATTTCCCATCTTCACAGCGTTCCGCTTATCATATCAGGAGAAACGTGCCAATGGCTGCAGGCCCGCGGGTTAAAGCCGGAGCGATTTGCTCTCCGCACGCCGGTGCCATTTGATTCATAACCAAAATATGATAAAATAAATTGTTGATTGAACCCCTTCTCATAGTAGAAGGGTTTTCTTTTGAACAAAATAAAGAAGTACTGAGAATAAATTGGGTGAACCATTGAAGGGAAAGATGTAATGATGAAACGGACTGTTGCGATCGTTGGAAGGCCAAATGTAGGTAAATCAACGATTTTTAACCGGATTGCCGGTGAGCGTATTTCCATTGTCGAAGATGTGCCGGGTGTAACCCGCGACCGTATCTACAGTTCAGGCGAGTGGCTGACGCATGAATTTAACTTGATTGATACAGGCGGTATTGACTTAGGTGACGAGCCTTTTCTAGAGCAAATTCGCCAGCAGGCTGAAATTGCGATTGATGAAGCGGATGTGATTATTTTTATTGTAAATGGCCGTGAAGGTGTCACATCGGCAGACGAAGAAGTAGCCAAAATTTTATACCGGTCTAAAAAGCCGATTGTACTTGGTGTAAATAAAATTGATAACCCGGATATGCGGACGGATATTTATGATTTTTATTCACTTGGTTTCGGTGAGATTTTTCCGATTTCCGGCTCGCACGGTATTGGGCTTGGAGATCTGCTCGACGAAGTTGTCTCGCATTTTCCGACTGGAGAAGACAAACCGTACGAGGATGATGTCATTAAATTTTCATTAATTGGCCGTCCGAATGTAGGAAAGTCGTCTCTTACAAATGCACTGCTCGGAGAAGACCGTGTTATTGTCAGTGATATTGCGGGCACGACGCGCGATGCGGTTGACTCTCCTTACACGTACAATGGCCAAAAGTATGTAATCATTGACACAGCCGGGATGAGAAAACGCGGTAAAGTGTATGAGACAACTGAAAAATACAGTGTACTGCGTGCGATGAGAGCGATCGAACGCTCTGACGTTGTGCTGGTCGTGTTAAATGCTGAGGAAGGCATTCGTGAACAGGATAAGCACATTGCCGGCTACGCGCATGAAGCAGGACGGGCTGTTGTGATTGTTGTAAACAAATGGGATGCTGTTGAAAAAGATGAAAAAACAATGGGTGAATTTGAAGAAAATATCCGCAGTCATTTTCAATTTTTAGACTATGCACCTATCGTGTTTTTGTCTGCCAAGACGAAAAAACGAATTCATACACTGATGCCATATATTGACCGGGCGAGCGAAAGCCACTCAATGCGTGTTCAATCAAGTGTGCTGAATGATGTCATTACCGATGCTGTGGCGATGAACCCAGCGCCGGCAGACAAAGGAAAACGCCTGCGCGTTTATTATGCAACACAGGTTTCGGTCAAGCCGCCAACGTTCGTTGTATTTGTGAACGAGCCGGAACTCATGCATTTCTCTTATCTCCGCTTTCTTGAAAACCGCATTCGTGATGCGTTCTCATTCGAAGGAACGCCGATCCGCATTATTGCGCGCGCAAGAAAATAAGAAGGAAAGGCTGTGTTTCATGTGACAGAAAAAATTGCAATGCTGGGGGCGGGGAGCTGGGGAACAGCTCTTGCCCTTGTGCTTGCCGATAACGGTCTGGATGTGACCATGTGGGCAAAAAATAAAGAGCGGATAGCCGAATTGAATACACATCATACAAACAGCCGGTATTTGCCGGATATTTTACTGCCTGCCTCTATTCGCGGTACAACATCACTTGCTGAGGCGCTTGAAGGATGCAGTACAGTTGTGCTTGCTGTGCCGACAAAAGCGATCCGGGAAGTGGCACGTCAAATCGTTCAAACGGCTGTATCACCGGTTACGGTTGTACATGTGTCCAAAGGGATTGAACCTGATTCACTGCTCCGTATTTCCGAAATGATTGAGCAGGAAATGCCTAAAAATGCACTGAAAGACGTAGTGGTACTGTCAGGACCTTCCCATGCAGAAGAAGTAAGTCTGCGCCATCCAACAACCGTGGCGGTATCTTCTCGCTCGCTTGAGGCGGCTCAGCACATTCAGGACTTATTTATGAACCAGAACTTCCGGGTTTACACAAATCCAGACATGATCGGTGTAGAAATCGGCGGCGCATTAAAAAATATTATTGCGCTTGCAGCCGGGATTTCTGACGGACTCGGCTATGGAGACAACGCAAAAGCAGCACTTATTACCCGCGGATTGGCGGAAATTGCCCGGCTTGGCACAAAGATGGGAGCAAATCCGCTTACCTTCTCGGGCCTTGCCGGTATTGGCGATTTAATCGTCACATGCACAAGTGTTCACTCAAGAAACTGGCGGGCTGGAAACATGCTCGGCCAGGGCAAAAAGCTGGATGAGGTGCTCGAAAGTATGGGAATGGTTGTGGAAGGAGTCCGCACGACAAAAGCCGGTTATCAGCTTTCCCAAAAATACGATGTGCAAATGCCGATTACACAAGCACTCTATCATATTTTATTTAAAGAGCAGGATCCTAAAAAAGCCGTAGATGATTTAATGGCACGTGTAAAAAAACATGAACTGGAAGACTTAATCGATATTTTAGATACAAAGCGGGATTAGTGGAAAGGACGAACGCCCATGTCACCATCCATGCTGAAAATGTGGATTTCATTTGCCGGAATGGGGCTGATGATTGTCTCAATTTTTTCAATCTATATGAGCCGTTACAAGTTTCGTAACCGCTTTTTAAAAGGAATAACTGCACTTTTCGCTTATATATGCATGATTGTCGGCGGGCTAATTGTTGTTTATGTGGTTTTGAGCGGCCCGACCCGTTAATGAAGGGGTGAACCAGTAACCATGATAAGGAGAAACAGCCTGCTTCTTTTTTGGGCGGCAGCGCTCTCTTTCATATTAAGCGGCTGCTTATACCCTGAGGAGAAGTTAAGCCAAAATGAACAGCCGTATGAAGACCAATTACGAGCCGTTCAAACGGCGGTTGATCAGTTCCAAAGGGAAGAGGATGGCATTTTGCCGATTAAAACAAAGGAAAATAATCCCGATCTTTATGAAAAGTATCCGGTTGATTTCGGAAAAATATCACCACGTTTTATGGCAGAGCCGCCAGGGAATGCCTTTGAAAGCGGAGGTATTTACCAGTACGTACTTGTAGATGTCGAAAAAAATCCAACCGTCAAACTGATTGATTTGCGCATAGCTGAACAAATTCGAAGCGTGAATATCCGCCTTCTTGCCCACAAGTATCCTCCTTTTAAAGAGACACTGTCCGATAATGTATATTCACTCGATTTTAAGGAACTTGGGTTTGAAGAAGAGCCCTATGTAACCAGTCCTTATTCCGGACGGCAGCTTCCACTGGTCATAAGTGGGGACGGAACGCTTTATGTAGATTATGCGGCTGATTTGTATACAGCCCTTCAAAAATTGGACAAGCTTCCTGCGCCTGGCGAAGATATCCGCAGCCTGCTTATCCAGTCTTCTCCCATTGTACCGGCATTTTCACTGCCTTATACGGTCGATGAACAAGGAGAGCCTGTTTTTATGCAAAAAAAGAAGCCTGCTTAACATGCAGGCTTCTTTTTTTGCATACATTTAAAAAAACGCTCATACACTGTATGGCAGGCGGCGGACGAGCCGTTCGAAACGGGAGGGGGCTGCTGATGGAAAACACAGAAGTCATTAAGGATATTGCCGAGCGGACCGAAGGCGATATTTATTTAGGCGTTGTCGGTGCTGTCAGAACGGGGAAATCAACATTTATAAAGAAGTTTATGGAGCTTTTGGTGCTGCCGAACATGGACAGTGAATCGGAACGGCGCCGTGCACAGGATGAACTGCCGCAAAGCGCCTCCGGCAAAACCATTATGACGACAGAACCGAAATTTGTTCCGAGTCGTGCGGCGGCTGTGCAGGCGGGCGGTGTGCTCGTCAATATTCGGCTGGTAGACTGTGTAGGCTATGTTGTGCCGGAAGCGAAAGGATATGAAGACGAACACGGTCCACGGATGATTCAGACACCATGGCATGATGAACCGATTCCGTTCGATGAAGCAGCGGATATTGGAACGAGAAAGGTGATTGAAGAACATTCGACGATTGGGGTAGTAGTCACAACAGACGGGTCATTCGGTGAACTGCGCCGCCACACGTATATTGAGGCGGAGGAACGGGCCGTCGCAGGATTAAAAGAAGTGGGCAAGCCTTTTATCTTGATTATAAACTCGGCCCGGCCCGAGAATTTGGAGACTTTAGAGCTGCAGCAGGAGCTGGCCGAAAAATATGATATTCCGGTTCTTGCCATGTCGGTTGAATCGATGACAGAATCAAACGTGCTGCATGTTTTGCAGGAAGCTTTATTTGAATTCCCCGTTCATGAAGTGAACGTTCATCTTCCTTCCTGGATTATGGCGTTGGATGAATCGCATTGGCTTCGGGATAAATACAACGAAATGGTAAAAGAAACGGTCAAGGATATTAAAAGGCTCCGTGATGTGAACCGTGTTGTTGACCAGTTTGGCGGCGGTGAGTATATTGAGTCCGCTGTGCTGACAGGAATGGATATGGGGCAGGGAATTGCAGAAATCAACGTGAATGCGCCAAATGGCTTGTATGAAAAGATCGTCAACGAAATTATTGGGGAACCATTACGCGGCAAAGAGCATTTGCTGGAAATTATCCAAGATTATGCTCATATTAAGGAAGAATATGGGCAGGTAGAAGAAGCGCTGAGAATGGTCAAGCAGACCGGTTACGGTGTAGCGGTTCCGTCCATCAACGAAATGCGCTTGGAAGAACCAAAAATTATTCGCCACGGCTCGCGTTATGGCGTGCGGATGAAAGCAGTGGCGCCATCTATTCACATGATTCAAGTAGATGTTGAATCGGAATTTTCACCGATCATCGGCTCAGAAAAACAAAGTGAAGAGCTCGTTCATCACGTGATGAAAGACTTTGAAGATGATCCGCTGTCCGTTTGGAACAGTGACATTTTCGGGCGTAATTTAAGCTCGATCGTCCGGGACGGTATTCAGTCGAAAGTATCCTTAATGCCTGATCATGCCCGAAGCAAGTTAAAAGATACGCTTGAAAAAATCATCAATGAAGGCTCAGGCGGAATGATTGCGATACTGCTTTAAAACGGGCTAGACTCTCAAAATGGGAGTCTTTTTTTGATGAAACCGGGGAAAATACCCGTTTAAGGTGGATTCTGCTTGATATGCCCGAACACATGTGATAATCTTTTAACAGAATTACGGTAAAACATTGATATAACAATGTTTATCGGGTCTCATGCGGGAGGAGGTGAATGGCATGAACAAAACTGACTTGATCAATGAAGTTGCAGAAACAGCAGAACTTTCTAAGAAAGACGCGACAAAAGCGGTTGATGCTCTTTTCGATGCCATCCAAGAAACATTGGCAAAAGGCGACAAAGTACAATTGATTGGTTTCGGTAACTTTGAGGTGCGTGAGCGTTCAGCACGTAAAGGACGTAACCCACAAACAGGTGAAGAAATCGAAATCGCTGCGAGCAAAGTACCGGCATTTAAACCAGGTAAAGCGCTTAAAGACGCGGTTAAATAAGTACATAGCCTACTCCGGCTAAAGCGGGACTGCCCCCATTGGGCAGTCTCTTTTTTTGAACACTTCACTTTGCCCAGAGCTGACCCGATATGCTAAGATGAAGTGCAGCACAAATAATATTACACATGCAATACATGTATACAGGAGTGGATAAAAATGGCTGAAGTAGATCATGCCAAAATTCAGCAGGCCGTACGCCTGATTTTAGAAGCGGTTGGTGAAAATCCGGACCGGGAAGGTCTTCAAGATACACCGAAACGGGTAGCGAAAATGTATGAAGAAGCATTTTCGGGTCTTCATGTGGATCCAAGATTTTATTTCGAAACTGTATTTGAAGAACAATATGAAGAGCTTGTTCTTGTAAAGGACATTCCTTTTTACTCGATGTGTGAGCATCACCTTGTGCCGTTTTTCGGCCATGCTCACGTAGCGTATATGCCAAAAGGCGGAAAAGTAACCGGCTTAAGCAAGCTGGCACGGGCCGTTGAATCGGTTGCCCGCCGTCCGCAGCTGCAGGAGCGGATTACAAATGAAGTAGCAGACGCAATTATGGACATGCTTCAGCCGCAAGGGGTAATGGTGATTGTGCAGGCGGAGCATATGTGCATGGCTATGCGCGGGGTGAAAAAGCCAGGCGCTAAAACGGTCACTACAGCCGCGCGTGGTTTGTACGAAAATGACGCCCAGCTTCGGACCGAGCTGCTTTCGCTCATTCGTTCGTCATGAGAACACGGGTGTGATATACTAAGTGTGCGTAGTGAAAAGGAACGAAACGATTTGAAATGATTTGCGAGTGAGGGGTTTTCACAATGAAGGAGTGGCAGGAGCAACAGAGTACACTACTTGAAGAAATCAATCGGGCATGCCGTCAGCCTTTTCTAGATAAAGTGATCGGCAGGCCGGTTATAAACCCGCTTCGGGCATCTGCTTTAATGCTGGCATTTACAGACGAGGAAAGAAAAAGTGAACAGGTGCAGAAGCTGATGCAGGCAGCTGTTCTCATTGGGCTGGCAATGGATGTACATGATGCCATTCCGTCTGTGACCAAAGAAATCACACAAAAAAACCAGCTGATCGTATTAGCGGGTGATTATTTTAGCGGGATGTATTACCGGACCCTTGCAGAAGCGGGCTATGTCCACTGGGTAGGCGTTCTTGCAGGAGCGGTAAAAAGGGTGAATGAGGCGAAAACATCGCTTCATCGGTATCAGCTTGAAACAAAAGAAGCCATATTGAACGCTGTTGCAGTGATTGAAGGCGATATTATTGGCGCCGTGCACATCGAAAAGGGCACAGATGAAATAATGGCTCGTGCCCTGCGGCAGCTTTTGACGGCAGACCGGCTTCTTCGTGAGAAAAATGAGCCCTTTATTCTTTTTGAAGCATTAAAACAACAATACGAGACAGACCAGCAGGTCATCAAGGTTATCGAGCAGCGGCTTAAAGAGATCCATGCGGATGTAACAAAGTGTATAGAAAGCATAGATTTCTATAAAGCGTCTGTCATTGAAGCGGAGCGCGACCGCCTTTTTGGCAGCAGGCCGCTTCGGCTCGTGGAAGAAGGGTGACAAATGCAGCAATCTAAAGAAGAAAAAGTGCACAGTGTATTTCAAAAAATATACGGTAACTACGATAAAATGAATTCTATTATCAGCTTTCAGCAGCACAAGCGTTGGCGAAATGAAACAATGAAAATTATGAATGTGCCTAAAGGTGCAAAAGCGCTTGATGTGTGCTGCGGAACAGGCGATTGGACAATAGCGCTGGCGGAAGCCGTGGGGCCGCATGGAGTGGTCAAGGGGCTTGATTTCAGCGAAAATATGCTCGTTGTCGGCAGGCAGAAAATAGAGGCGGCCGGTTTGGAGCAGGCAGAACTGATCCACGGCAACGCGATGGAGCTTCCGTTCGAAGATGATACGTTTGATTTTGTGACGATTGGCTTTGGCCTTCGTAATGTACCGGATTATATGCAGGTGCTTTCAGAGATGCGCCGTGTATTAAAACCAGGCGGAATGGTCGTATGCCTCGAAACAAGCCAGCCGCAAATGCCTGTTTTTAAGGAAGGGTACGAGCTGTATTTCCGCTTCATCATGCCGGCGGTTGGCCGTCTTTTCGCAAAAAGCTATGAGGAATATTCATGGCTGCAGGAATCAGCGCGCCATTTTCCAGATATGAAAGAGCTTGCCCGTATGTTTCAGCAGGCCGGCTTTCAAAATGTGCGTTTTAAAGCTCACACAGGCGGTGTAGCTGCCACACATTACGGAAACAAATAATACTAGACCAAGAGCCGGGTGAAAAGAAATGAATATAAAACTAATTTATACGCGGTTAAAAGCGGATATTGATTTGATTGAGCAGGAGCTGGAACACGCCGTTCGTTCGTCATCGTCCATTCTGGAGGAGGCGTCTGTACATCTTCTTCAAGCAGGCGGAAAACGCATTCGCCCGGTAATGCTTCTGCTTGGCGCGAAGTTTGGTGATTATGATATTCAACGTGTGAAATATGCAGCTGCTTCTCTTGAATTGATTCACATGGCTTCACTTGTTCATGACGACGTTATTGATGATGCCGTTATCCGACGGGGAGAGTACACGGTTAAAGCGGAGTGGGATAACCGGATCGCCATGTATGCCGGCAATTACATTTTTGCGGCTGCGCTCGACTCTATGACAAGAATTAAAGAAGCAGAGGCTCACCAGATTCTATCCCATACGATGACAGAGCTGTGTATCGGAGAAATCATTCAAATTCAGGATAAGTACCGGTATGATCAGCATCTGCGCGATTACCTTCGCCGCATCAAGAGAAAAACGGCTATTTTGATCGCAGCCAGCTGCCAGCTTGGCGCTATTGCAGCGGGCGCTCCAGCTTCGATCCACCGGAAGCTGTACGATTTCGGCTACAATGTAGGGATGTCTTTTCAAATTACCGATGATATTCTCGACTTTACAGCAAGTGAAAAAGAACTGGGCAAACCAGCCGGCGGTGACCTCCTTCAAGGAAACATTACGCTTCCTGTTTTGTATGCGATGCAGGACAGTGACATGCGTGCGCGTATTACTTCTATTCACGCTCATTCAAGCCGTGAAGAAATAGACGATATTATTGCCCGCTTAAAGCGCAGCGATGCGATTGAACAATCTCACGCGTTAAGCAGGAGATATCTCGATCGGGCACTGGCTATTTTAACAGAATTACCGCCGGGCCGGCACCGGAATTCATTACGTGATATTGCCCATTTTATTGGCAAAAGAAAATATTAATTTTTTCCATGAAAGCGTTGTAAATTTACAAAAGAAGTGTTACGATTCATCTTGTCCGCATGTAAGCGGTATACATAACACAGGAGTGGTGGAAGATGGAGCAAACATACTTAATGGTAAAACCTGACGGGGTACAGCGTGGTTTGATTGGGGAAATTGTGTCGCGTTTTGAGAAAAAAGGCTTCCGCCTTGTGGCTGCAAAGCTGATGCAACTATCACCTGAAACAGCTCAACAGCACTACGGGGAACATAAGGAACGCCCATTTTTCGGTGAATTGGTAGATTTTATTACTTCCGGACCTGTTTTCGCCATGGTGTGGGAAGGTGAAAATGTCATTGCGACTGCTCGTCAAATGATGGGGTCTACAAACCCGAAAGACGCAGCACCAGCAACGATTCGCGGTGATTTTGGCGTTATTGTAGGGAAAAACGTCATTCATGGTTCTGATTCTCCTGAAAGTGCCAAGCGTGAAATCAGCCTTTTCTTCCAAGAAAATGAGCTGACAGCGTATGAAAAATCAGGATCTGAATGGGTCTACTAATCATTCCTCGAGTTTTCAGCCGGCTGGGCTGGAAACTCTTTTTTTGTGAGATTTTTCCCACTTCTTTTCCTGAGATCCGCTATAATAAAGAAAAAAGAAGCGAATCGACAGAAAGGATGAGCACAATGGGGGATTACGAACAGTTTGTCGGCTCGATTAAGCGAAAAACAGGCATTGACCTTGGTTTATATAAAGAAGCACAAATGAAAAGAAGGCTGACGTCTTTATACGAAAAAAAGGGGTATCCATCCTTTTCTACGTTTTTTGACGCATTAAATTCAAATCAAACGATGATGAATGAATTTTTAGACCGGATGACCATCAATGTGTCAGAGTTCTATCGGAATGGTAAGCGATGGGAAGTATTAGAGAAAAAAATTCTGCCGCGGCTGCTCAAGGAAAACAAGCGGCTGAAAGTATGGAGCGCGGCCTGCTCTACGGGAGAAGAGCCCTATACGCTTTCTATGATTTTGTCTGCTTATATGCCGCTTGCCTCCGTGTCTGTTCAGGCGACGGATCTTGACGTAAATGTGATTCAAAAAGCAAAGCTGGGTCTTTATCCGGAACGGTCGCTCGCTGAACTGCCGGAACCTATGAAGAGGAAATATTTTCAGCAGGAAGGTGCTTTTTATAAAATCTCTGATGATATTAAAAGGACGGTCACGTTTAAAAAACAAAATCTTTTGTCGGATCGATTTGAAAGCAGCTTCGACTTGATCGTCTGCCGGAATGTGATGATTTATTTTACAGAAGAAGCAAAAGATGAGCTGTACCGGAAATTTAATGCAGCACTTCGGCCTGGCGGTGTCCTGTTTGTCGGAAGCACGGAACAAATATTTAATCCGGAGCGGTACGGTTTTCAGGTAGAAGATACCTTTTTTTATAAAAAAGTATAAAGCCGGCATGCCGGCTTTTTTAAATTTGTCTCCATGCAGCGCAGAAATTGTGATAAAATTCTCAAAAACAGCCGTTTCGGCTGTTCCAATGAATTTTAAATATGATATAGTAGTACATAACCGCTTTAACGTATTGAAGGGAGCAGGAGAATGAGATATTTAACAGCTGGAGAATCACATGGACCACAATTAACAACGATTATCGAGGGGCTTCCGGCCGGTATGGAGCTTCTTGCAGAAGACATCAACCATGATTTGCTTCGCCGCCAGAAAGGGCATGGGCGAGGCCGCCGCATGCAGATAGAAAAAGATTTAGTAGCGATCAAATCAGGCGTCCGCCACGGATATACACTTGGCTCGCCTGTCACGCTGGTTGTGGAAAATGATGATTGGAAGCACTGGACGAAGATCATGGGAATTGAACCACTTGAAAACGAGGAAGCAGCGGAGGAGATCAAGCGGAAAATTACCCGCCCTCGTCCTGGACATGCAGATTTAAATGGCGGTATCAAATACGGTCACCGGGATATGCGGAATGTGCTGGAACGCTCATCTGCCCGTGAAACAACTGTACGTGTAGCCGCAGGGGCAGCGGCCAAAAAGCTGTTAAAACTACTCGGTGTAGAAATTGCCTCACACGTTGTGGAAATTGGCGGCATTCGTGCTGAAAATGTACAATTTGAAACGATTGCTGAACTGCAGGAGCGCAGTGAAGCATCATCTGTCCGCTGCCTGGATGAAGAAGCAGCAGCAAAAATGATTGAAGCGATTGATAACGCGAAGAAAAACGGTGACTCAATCGGCGGCGTTGTGGAAGTGATTGCAGAAGGAATGCCGATCGGGGTTGGAAGCTATGTTCACTATGACCGCAAGCTTGATGCGAAGGTCGCAGCTGCGATTGTCAGCATTAACGCGTTCAAAGGAGTAGAAATTGGCATTGGCTTTGAAGCAGCACGCAAATTCGGCAGCGAAGTGCATGACGAGATTGCCTGGAGTGAGCAGCAGGGCTTTTACCGGAAAACAAACCGCCTGGGCGGCTTTGAAGGCGGCATGACAAACGGGATGCCAGTCGTTGTCCGCGGGGTTATGAAGCCAATTCCAACCCTTTACAAGCCGCTTGAGAGTGTGGACATTGATACAAAAGAGCCATTTACAGCAAGCATTGAGCGTTCAGATGCCTGCGCTGTTCCTGCAGCGGCGGTTGTGGCAGAGGCAGCGGTTGCCTGGGAGCTGGCTAACGCTATTTTAGAACAGTTCAACAGTGATCGGATGGAGCATTTAATCCGCCAGGTAAAGGAACATGAAGCGTACACAAGGGAGTTTTAATGATGAGCCGTGTACTTGTTGAAACGACTCATAAAACCTACCCAGTCATCATTGGGGAAGGGGCGGTACAGGAAATCAGCCGCGTTATTCTTGATATGCCCAAAGCACCAACCCGCTTGTTTGTCATTGCCGATGAAGCCGTTTATGCGCTTCACGGCGAGGCACTTCGGGATGCACTGCCGTCTTCGCTTGCCACAGACTGGCATTTCGTTCCGGCGGGCGAATCAGCTAAATCCTTTTCTGTTTTTGAACAATGCTTAACGGCTATGCTTGAAGCAGCGCTTGACCGCCGCTCGCTTGTGATCGCATTTGGCGGAGGTGCCTGCGGCGACCTGGCAGGTTTTTGCGCGGCGAGTTATATGCGCGGTATTCCGTTTATTCAAGTTCCGACAACGATATTGGCGCATGACAGTGCTGTCGGAGGCAAAACGGCCATCAATCATCCACTCGGCAAAAATATGATTGGCGCGTTTCACCAGCCGGAAGCGGTGGTGTATGACACAGCTTTCTTAAAATCGCTTTCTGAGAAGGAAACGAGAAGCGGTTTTGCGGAAGTGATCAAGCATGCCCTTATTGCGGACCCATCGCTGCTTGAAAACATTCAGCAGTCGGTGAAAAGCGCGGAAGATATAAAAGGGTCTTTTTTAGAGCATTGTCTGCAAAGAGGGATCGAAATTAAAAGTGCAATCGTAAAAGAAGATGAAAAAGAAACGGGCGTCCGGGCTTTTTTAAACTTTGGCCATACATACGGACATGCGGTAGAGGCGCTGTCCGGCTATGGAAAAACAGCGCACGGCGAGGCGGTTGCCTGCGGCATGATTTTTGCCCTTTATGCTTCACAGTTTAAAAACGACCTTTCCTTCGATACCAGTTCGTTTGCCGCATGGCTGAAGCGGGCGGGATATCCGGTAAAAGCCGGTACGGTTTTTTCGTTTGAAGACATTTACGCTGTGATGGCCCGCGACAAAAAAGCATACGGCGGCACGGTCCGCTTTGTTTTGCTGAATGAAGTAGGCAAGCCGTACGTAACAGAAATGACAAAAGAAGAGCTTCAGCATATTGACGAGCACTTTCGAAAGGAGTCCGACACATGGTAAGAGGAATCCGTGGAGCCATTACGGTGTCAGCCAATGACAGCCGTTTAATGGAAGAAGCGACAAAACGTCTCATGGAAGAGATGATTGCACAAAATAACATTGACCCGGAAGCCGTCTGCTCGGCGTTTTTATCTGCTACCAATGACTTGGATGCTATGTTTCCAGCCAAGGTACTGCGCGAGCAGAACGGGTGGGAATACGTTCCGGTTATGTGCATGCAGGAGCTCGCGATCAAAGGCGGTTTAGAACGCTGCATTCGAATTATGATGCACGTGAACACAGATGTGGCGCAAAAAGATATTCAGCACGTTTATTTAGAAGGAGCGTCCGTCCTGCGTCCGGACTTGCAGCAATCAACAAACTGAAGGAGCGGAGAAAAATGAAATGGAAAGAACAAATACTTACATTAAAAGCATATCAGCCCGGCCGTACAACGGATGAAGTAAAAAAAGCGTATGGCCTGCAGGACGTTGTTAAGCTTGCATCCAATGAAAACCCATTTGGCTCATCGGAACGGGTAACGAAAAGTATCCGTGAATACGCGGAATCATTTGCGATTTATCCGGATGGTTATACAACGAGTCTTCGCAAGGAGCTTGCTTCCTTCTTAAACGTAAGCGAAAAACAGCTGATTTTCGGAAATGGCTCGGATGAAATTATTTTAATGCTTTCCCGCGCGATGCTTGAGCCCGGAAAAAACACGGTTATGCCAACTCCTTCATTTCCGCAGTATCGCCATAATGCCATTGTAGAAGGTGCCGAAATACGGGAAGTAGAGCTGGTGAATGGCGCACACGATTTGGACAAAATGGCTCAAGCCATTGATGAAAATACGGCTATTGTCTGGCTCTGCAGCCCGAACAATCCAACAGGTGTCCATATTACGGATGTACAGCTTCGCGGATTTTTAGACCGGGTACCGGAAGGCGTTTTGGTTGTGCTTGATGAAGCGTACTACGAGTATGTAACAGCATCTGATTACTATGACGCGCTTGAAATTATTAAAGAATATAAAAATGTGATTGTGCTGCGCACGTTTTCTAAAGTATACGGCTTAGCTGCTTTCCGTGTCGGCTATGGAATTGCAGACGAATCGCTTATTGCACAGCTTGATCCCGTTCGTGAACCGTTTAATGTGAATTCGGTCGGACAGGTGGCGGCAGCAGCGGCCCTGTCGGACCAATCGTTCATTGAACAGTGCCGTACAGCAAACAAAGAAGGCTTAGAGCAGTTTTATGCGTTCTGCCGCGAAAATAATCTTGCGTTCTATCCATCGGAAGCAAATTTTATTTTGATCGATTTCAACTGTGACAGCAACGAGCTGTTTGAATACTTAATGTCAAAAGGATATATTGTCCGCTCAGGCGCTGCTCTTGGCATTCCGGGAACGGTGCGGGTTACAGTCGGATCAAAAGAACAAAACGAAGGTGTTATCGAGGCAATGAAAAGCTTTTTGGCTGAAACTGTAAAAAGATAGAAGGTGATGCGCCGATGAGAGGAAATGTTTTTATTGCCGGCCTTGGCTTAATTGGCGGATCTCTTGCAAAAGCGATAAAAAAAGCCCATGAGCAGGCTCATATTATCGGGTTTGATGTTCGAGAATCCGAACTGGGTCTTGCAGAAGCACTCAACATTATAGATGAAAAGGCTTCTTCGTTTGAAGAAGGGGCCAAACGAGCGGATTTAATTATTTTAGCGGTGCCGGTTTTAAAAACGGAGGAAATGATTGAGATCCTCGCCGGACTCCCGCTAAAAGAAGGCGTGCTGATAACGGATACAGGCAGCACAAAAAGCCGTATCATGGAACGGGCCAAGCTTCTTGAAGAAAAAGAAGTTGTGTTTATCGGCGGCCATCCGATGGCAGGTTCCCATAAAAGCGGGGTGGCTGCTTCAAAAGAGCTGTTATTTGAAAATGCCTTTTACCTGCTGGCGCCGGGGGGTGCCGCCAAAGAAAAACACGTTGCGATTTTAAGAAAATGGCTGGAAGGCACGCGGGCAAACATTTTAGAAGTAACAGCAGAAGAGCACGATAAAATGACAGGTGTAATCAGCCATTTTCCGCATATTATTGCCGCCTCGCTTGTGCACCAGGCTCAAAAATTCAATGAAGACAATCCGTTGATTGAGCGGCTGGCCGCCGGCGGTTTCCGGGATATTACCCGCATTGCTTCCTCAAACCCGGAAATGTGGAGGGATATTTCACTTCACAATAAAGAAATGCTCATCTCGTTATTAACCAACTGGCGTGATGAGATGGATGGGGTTTTATCTCTTTTGGAAACAGAAAATGGGGAAAAGCTCTATCACTATTTTAGCGACGCGAAAAAATTTCGGGATGGCCTTCCGACTGCTTCAAAAGGAGCTATTCCTGCTTTCTATGAATTGTACGTAGATGTGCCGGATTATCCAGGCGTCATCTCTGAATTAACAGGCTATCTGGCGGATGAGCGTATCAGCATTACCAACATTCGGATTGTCGAAACACGTGAAGATGTGTTCGGTGTTTTGGTAATCAGCTTTCAAAGCGAAAGAGACCGCCTTCGCGCCAAGCAGTGCATTGAGCAGAAAACAACATATGATTTATTCTTAGCATAAGAGAGGGTCCAAAACATGAAACTGACGTTTACTAATCCGTCTCTTGGCGGGCGTATAGAAGTGCCGGGTGACAAGTCTATTTCTCACCGCTCCATTATGTTCGGGGCGCTGGCAGAAGGAAAAACAACAGTCCGCCATTTTTTAAAAGGGGAAGACTGCTTAAGCACAATTGACTGCTTCCGCAAGCTTGGCGTGCAAATTGAGGAAACAGACGAAGAAATCATTGTCCACGGAAAAGGGTGGGAAGGGCTGCAAGAGCCGTCCGCCATCCTGGACACAGGAAATTCAGGGACAACCACACGGTTAATGCTTGGTATTTTAGCCGGACGCCCATTCCATTCTGTGATGATTGGGGATGAGTCGATCGGCAAGCGTCCAATGGACCGGGTAACAGTGCCTCTTGCAAGCATGGGTGCAGATATCGCGGGACGCGACAATGGGCGTTTCACGCCGCTTTCCATTCGCGGCCGTAAGTTGAATACAACCGAGTACCGCCTGCCCGTTGCGAGTGCACAGGTAAAATCGGCCGTTATCTTTGCAGCGCTTCAGGCAGATGGAGAATCGGTTATTATCGAACCGGAAGCAACGCGCGATCATACCGAAAAAATGATCGAGCAGTTTGGCGGCCAGATCCGCCGGGAGGGTGACCGGATTATCGTTCAGGGCGGCCAGACATTCCAGGGGACAGATGTGTATGTACCGGGAGATATTTCATCAGCTGCCTTTTTTATGGTAGCAGCAGCCATTACACCAAATAGCGAAGTCGTGCTCGAAAATACCGGCTTGAACGAAACAAGAACGGGAATCATTGATGTAATGAAGCAAATGGGTGCAGATATCACGATTGAGAAAACGACGGAAACAGGTGAAGAAATGGGCACCATTACCGTGAAAACATCTCAATTAAAAGGAATCGAAATCGGCGGCTCTATCATTCCGCGGCTGATTGATGAAATTCCGATTATTGCCCTGCTTGCAACGCAGGCTGAAGGCGAAACGGTGATCCGCGATGCGGAAGAATTAAAAGTGAAAGAAACAAACCGTATTGACACCGTTGTAAATGAGCTGAAAAAGCTGGGAGCAGACATTGAAGCAACCGATGATGGAATGATTATTCGCGGAAAGTCTTCGCTTCACGGCGGATCCGTTTCTTCACACGGAGATCATCGAATCGGTATGGTGATGGCCATCGCCTCTCTGCTGGCAGATGGTGCCGTAGAACTTGAGAATCATGAAGCCATTGCCGTTTCATACCCTGAATTTTTCGATCATTTAAATACACTGGTTAAAGGAGCGTCCTCTTTATGAGGGCGTTTTTCTGTTTTGGAAAGAAGGAATATAACGGTCAAAGTAGAATACATGAAGTACAAGCCAAAAAGTTGCCCGATTGACCATCTTTGATTAAAATAAGGAATTAAGAAATGAAGACGGAGAAAGAAGAGGCGGTAAACATGAACAATGCGGAAAATATGATCGCACACCTGGAAAAGGGAGATATGGCAGGTGCATCTGCCCTATATGAAAAGGTGCTCGCCTCTAGTGATGCAGAAGAACAATTTATGCTGGGGGAGCAGCTGCTCCAGCTTGGCTTTTTAGATGAAGCAAGGCAGCTGTTTGAAGAGCTGCTGCGTTCTTTTCCGGGAGAAGGAGAGCTGTCGCTGCTTTTGGCAGAGACGCTTGTAGAACTTGACCGTGAAGAAGAAGCGATGCTTATTTTAGATGAAATTGATGATAGTGACCCGTTTTATACGCGATCACTGCTCGTACTGGCCGATTTATATCAAATGCAGGGTCTGTATGAAGTCAGCGAGCAAAAGCTCCTGCAGGCACAACAGGCAGAACCGGACGAGCCTGTTATTAAGCTTGCACTTGGGGAGCTGTATTTAGAAGAAGGCAAGTTTTTAGAAGCCATCCGGCAGTACAAGGAACTTGAAGAAGCGGGCGTGGAGGAGATTGCCGGCATTTCGATTCAAAAGCGCCTGGCAGAAGCATACAGTGCCGGCGGTGCTTTTGAAGAAAGCCTGCCTCACTTCGAGCAGGCCCTTGATGATAAAATAGATATTGATACGTTGTTTATGTATGGTTTTACCGCTTTTCAAGCAGGCCAATACAAAACGGCCGCAGCGAAGCTGACTGAAGCAGCAGAGCTTGATCCTGATTACCATTCTGTTTACTTGTATCTGGCACGCGCGCATGAAATGGAAGAAGATTTAGAAGCTGCTCTTGAAGCGGCCCGTTCTGGCATTGCGCGGGATGCGTACCAAAAAGAATTGTTTTTGCTTGCAGGAAAGCTGGCTTTAAAACGGGGCCTTGAAGAAGAAGGGGAGGCTCACCTTCGTGAGTCCCTCGCCCTGGACCCGGAATATACAGAGGCTGCCCTTGCACTGAATGCATTGCTGATGAAAAAGGAAGAATACGAAGGCGTGCTTGAAATTGCTTCGGTCTTCCGCGAAGCGGGCAGTGCAGAGCCTTTGCTGCTGTGGGACGCAGCTAGAGCTGCGGAGCGGCTGGAGGAGTACAAAGAAGCGGCAGAACTATATGAATACCTTTATCCGATTTTAAATGAAAATACAGAGTTTCTGGCCGAGTACGGCTATTTCCTGCTTGAGGAAGGACACCGCCAGCAGGCGCTTTCTATTTTCCAAAAGTTAATGAAAGAAGAGCCGCTTAATGACGAATGGTCAGAACTTGTAGAACGCTTAAATACAGATACCTATTAAAAAAGGCAGAGGAGTGATGATGATGGCTGCTCCGGTTTCCGTTCATGAGAAAAAGGATTTTATCCGCTGGTTTTTAAATCATTATCAGCTAAAGCGCAGAGAATCTGTCTGGATTTTAAACTATTTAATGAGCCACGACCAGCTTATGGAACATGTGCATTTTGTAGAGGACGCCCAGTACTGTCCAAGAGGCATGATTATGTCATCTCATTGTGTGGACAGCGCACCGTTTCGCTTTTTTAAAGACAACATTATGACAACAGATGCGGAAAAGTCTTTTCATGATATCCGTTTAAATAAAGATGAAGATATCTTCATCGAATTAAAATTCAAAGATGCCCACTTGTCGCATCAATATGCGGCTGTACGGGTCGAAAATCCGTTTATGCCAAAACGGGTTCGGCTGACGGAAAAAGAAAAAGAGCTGGCCGAGCAATTTTTAAAATGGAGCGTGTACGATTTTCAGCGCGACCGCTTAAAAGAACAGATTGATGAAGCGCTCGACCGTGGAGACAAAGAAACCTTTTTCCGGCTGACCGACCAGCTCAATGAATTATTAGAACATACAAACGCATCCGACTGCTGACCGGATGCGTTTTTTCATAGCCTTGTATTTACAATCGGAAGAAAAGCGCTATATGATAAAAGAGGGTGATAAAATGAATTGGAATGGGAAAGATGCTGCACTCGTGGAGCAGCAAAAAAACTACATTGATACGGTTCTTGTGCCGCTTGTTCCGCTGGATTTTGGAAAAGAGTTCAGACAGTCAGCTGAACAATATGAATTTATTGGACTGCTGGCCGATTTTCTTGAACGGCAGTTTAAAGGAAGAATTGTCGTGACACCGCCGTACGCTTATGTACCGGAAATGGCGGGTAACGCCGCTCTTTGGTCCCAAAAAGCACGCTCAGCGGCGTTTAAGCACGTTTTTTTTCTAACGGCAGATTCTATGTGGCGTGCGAGGGAAAACGAACTAGGCGGCTCTGTCATTTTGGTTCCGTCTGTCCCCCTTGGTAACATGGAGGAGTCAGTCAAGTACTCGCTCATCTCTCACCAGGCAAAACAGCTTGTTCAGATGGTTGTAGAGAAATGGCAGGAAAATATGGAATAATTCAGAAAAATTTCACAATAAAAAAGCGTTTTCATCCCCAGGTTATTGACCTGGTATCCGGTATAGATTATCATAATAATGTCCTAGTTTATATTTATGCTCATATATTAGTCCACAACGGGCGACGCAAAGTGTATAAGGGGGAGGGAAAGTATGGGGAAACAACCTGTATCAAGACGTCAGTTTCTGAATTACACTCTCACTGGTGTAGGCGGTTTCATGGCGGCAGGTATGCTCATGCCGATGGTTCGTTTTGCGGTTGATCCGGTGCTTAAAGGGGAAGCTGCCGGCGATTTTCATCCTACACAACAAAAGATAGCTGATTTAACAGATGTACCGGTACGCGTTGACTTTTCTTATGAGCAGACTGACGCATGGTATACATCGGAAGTCACAAGTACGGCCTGGGTTTACAAAAACGATAAAAACGAGATTGTTGCATTGTCTCCAATATGCAAGCATCTTGGCTGCACGGTAAGCTGGGAAGGAAGCGGTCACAAAGACAAATTTTTCTGTCCTTGCCATAACGGCATGTATGAAAAAAACGGAAAAAATGTCCCGAATACGCCGCCGCTGAGACCGCTTGATGTCTATCCGACTGCGGAAAAAGACGGGCTCCTCCAGCTTGGCAAACCACAGGCAAACAATATCGTGTAGGGAGGCGTACAATATGCTCAATAAAATTTATGACTGGGTGGATGAACGTCTTGATATTACGCCGATGTGGCGCGATATTGCAGACCATGAAGTACCTGAGCACGTGAATCCGGCTCATCACTTTTCGGCATTTGTTTACTGCTTTGGCGGCTTGACGTTTTTTGTTACCGTCATTCAAATTCTGTCCGGAATGTTTTTAACCATGTACTATGTGCCGGATATTAAAAACGCATGGGAATCGGTTTACTATCTTCAAAATGAAGTCGCTTTTGGCGTTATTGTACGCGGTATGCACCACTGGGGTGCAAGTCTTGTTATTGTCATGATGTTTTTACATACACTGCGCGTTTTCTTCCAGGGAGCTTACAAAAAGCCGCGTGAGTTAAACTGGATTGTCGGTGTTTTGATTTTCTTTGTGATGCTGGGTCTCGGTTTTACCGGATACCTGCTGCCTTGGGATATGAAAGCACTTTTTGCTACCAAGGTAGGCATTGAAATTGCCGCTTCCACGCCGCTGATCGGCCATGAATTAAAAGTGCTGCTTGCCGGCCACCCCGATATTGTCGGTGCACAAACACTCACACGCTTTTTCGCCATTCACGTCTTTTTCCTGCCGGCTGCTTTGCTTGGCTTAATGGGTGCCCACTTTATCATGATCCGCAAGCAGGGGATTTCCGGTCCATTATAAAATCGGCCTTGCCCATTTCAGTCCAATTCAAAGGAGGGGAACGCAATGCATCGTGGAAAAGGAATGAAGTTTGTCGGAGACTCGCGGGTTCCTGCCGAACGAAAACCGAATATTCCGAAAGATTATTCAGAATATCCAGGCAAAACCGAGGCTTTCTGGCCGAACTTCCTTTTGAAAGAGTGGATGGTCGGTTCGGTGTTTTTAATAGGCTATCTATGCTTGACCATTGCTCATCCATCACCGCTTGAGCGTGTTGCAGATCCGACAGATACCGGCTACCTGCCGCTGCCAGACTGGTACTTCTTGTTTTTATACCAGCTTTTAAAATACTCGTACGCATCCGGACCCTATAACATTATTGGTGCTTTTGTTATTCCAGGTCTTGCCTTTGGCGGGCTTATGCTGGCACCGTTTATTGACCGCGGTCCAAAGCGCCGCCCCATTGATCGCCCATTTGCAACGGGCTTTATGCTTCTCTCTCTCGCTGCGGTTATTTTCCTAACCTGGGAAGCTGTAAATGCAGTAGACTGGAAAGCAAGGGAAGCGCAGGGGGCAATTGTAGAAGAAGCCGCTATCGACACCAACTCTGATGGGTTTAAAATTTATCAGGAAAATGGCTGTATCAACTGTCACGGTGATACATTGTCAGGAGGATCGGCGGCGCCGTCTCTTGTCGGCACCGGGCTGACACCGGAAGAAGTCGCCGATATCGCAAAAAACGGGAAAGGTTCCATGCCGCCTGGAATGTATAAAGGAAATGAAGAAGACTTAAAGAAGCTGTCTGAATTTATTTCTACACTGGAAGCAAAATAAAACCAAATGAACGGGACTGTCCGGCTCGATGGGCAGTCTTTTTTTCCATGGAGGCATATATGCTGTTTTTTCTTTTATCAAACCGCTCATTTATGTGGGCGCTTTTTATCATTAATTTACTTGGAACGATTTATGGATACATATGGTACATGCCTCAGTTAGAGCAGACAGATCCTGTTTTTCTTCCGTTCGTGCCTGACAGTCCGACCGCGAGCTTGTTTTTTACAATCGCCTTATTCGGCCTTTTGATTGGCCGGAACTGGGGGCTTATGCAGGCGCTCGCTGTTATGACCTTATTTAAATACGGAATATGGGCCGTTGTGATGAATGGGCTGACGCTCTTTGTTACAGGAGATCTCTCCTGGCTTGGCTGGATGCTGGTTGCCTCACACTTGGGTATGGCTGTCCAGGGGCTGCTGTATGCACCGTTTTTCCGGGTCAAACCGATTCACCTCATTGCGGCTGCGGTCTGGACTGTTCATAACGAAATGATTGATTATGTTTTTATGCAGTATCCTGTGTATTCACAGCTGGATTTATACATCCAGGAAATTGGTTATTTTACATTTTGGCTCAGCCTGCTCTCTATTTTCGTCACGTGGTGGATGTGTGTGCGCCCAAAGCGATTAATGTGGTGAGAAACGGCATCATTCCTTCATCTCCGCGCATATACTGAAAAAAGCAGATGGGCGGGGGGATGGAGAATGGACAAAATTATTGCATTTATCTGGAGTTTCCTTCTCATATTTGTACCAGTCAGCGGAGCAGAAGAAATGAATCCTGAGAAAAAAGAAGACCTGATTCACGTTACTGCGCTCACGGGCGGGGTTGTCATGGCAGCGCTCATATACACAGGCAGAAAAAAGTACAAAGGCACGAAAGAAGAACGGAAAAACAAGCATAATCTTTGACGCCCGGGGGTATAAATCGTTAAAATAAAGATAAGACAAAATACGACAACATAACGGAGGTAGAGGGAGTTAGATGATTTGGATTATTTATTTTATCCTGTTGATTTTGCTGCCGCTTTGGGCGCAATTTAAGGTGAAAAGCACGTATAATAAGTATTCAAAAGTAGCCGTTTCAACGGGAATTACTGGTGCAGAAGCAGCACGCCGCATTTTGGACGATAATGGTCTGCAGCATGTAAAAGTAGTGGAATCACGCGGGTTTTTAAGTGACCATTACAATCCGATTACAAAAACAGTGAACCTGTCACCGAATAACTTCCACGGTCATTCCATTGCTGGAGCGGCTGTCGCGGCTCATGAGGTGGGACACGCTATTCAGGACAAAGTCGGCTATGCATTTCTTCGCTTCCGCCATGCTCTTGTTCCGATTGCGAATTTCAGCTCAAATATGTCATGGATTTTCATTATGATTGGCATTTTTGCCAGCGCTACGAATATGCTCCTACTCGGGATTATTTTAATGGCTGCCGGTGTTCTATTTCAAGTTATCACACTGCCGGTGGAATTTAATGCATCAAACCGGGCCATGGACCAAATTGTTGCTTCCGGCATTATCCGCAACAATGAGGAACGACAGGCGCGCAAAGTGTTAAATGCGGCTGCCATGACGTATGTAGCAGCGGCTGCTGTAGCCGTTCTAGAGCTGGTTCGCCTCGTACTCATGTACACGGGAATGGCTCAAAACGACGATTAATAATAAAAAAGCACCGGAATTTTCCGGTACTTTGGGAGTGGAAAGCAGGCTGATTAAAACGTCTGACTTTCCAGGAACGCCGCCGGCTGGGAAGCGGAGTAACCTTTTTAGGGTCATGAGCATTCACAGCTGGCAAGTGACGCCGAAAGCGGGCGTTTGCGGGCAGCCTGAAGCACCGGGAGTCTCCCGGTGCTTTTTAACGTTCAATCGGCTGTTTGTTTTCATCAAGAGTGAAGCCTTCTCCGAATACATCATGCACAACTGTCACCGAAACAAATGCGTGCGGATCCACTGCATGAATAATATTCTTCAGCCGGACGATTTCATTTCGGCCCACCACGCAGTATAAAACATCGCGTTCCTGCTTTGTGAAAGAGCCATATCCTTTTAAAATCGTCACTCCGCGATCCATTCGTTTGTTAATTTCGTCCGCAATTTCCTCGTGAGCAGAAGAGATAATCATCGCGCCGCGCGCCGCGTATGCTCCTTCCTGCATAAAGTCAATGACACGTGCTGCGACAAAAACAGCAACGAGCGTATACATCGCTTCCCGGTAATTGATGTATGTCAAAAAAGAAGCCGTGATCACGACCGCGTCGAATAAAAACATGGTTTTGCCCATGCTTACCTGCCAATATTTATGTACAAGCCGCGCAATAATATCGACGCCTCCTGTTGTGCCTCCGTACCGGAACGTAATCCCAAGGCCCACTCCGATAAAAACCCCTGCAAACAGCGCGGCAAGAAACAGGTCATCCCGAAGCGGAATGTGAAATTGCCAGTTTTGAAATATCCATAAAAAGAAGGAAACGCTAAAGGTGCCAATCAGCGTATAATAAAAAGAGACGCGGCCGAGCAGTTTCCACCCAATTAAAAAAATGGGAATGTTAAGAAGTAAATTCGAGTAGGAAGGGTCAATTCCAAATAAATTGTATAATAGCAGGGTAATACCCGTAAAACCGCCCTCCGCTAAATTGTTCTGCATATTAAAATGGACAAGCCCAAATGAAAAAATAGCCGAGCCAACCAAAATAAAAAATACATTTTTGGATTTAATGCCGGGTTTCATATACGTTCTCCTTTTTATTGTGATGAATAATAAGAAAAAATTGCACCTCCTCTATATAATATGTAACATATAAAAGAAAGAAAGTGGTGAAAAAAATGGATAAATCGATGCGTGATATGCAAAAAGAAGTAGACGGCTATATCGGACAGTTTAAAGAGGGCTACTTCAGTCCGCTTGCGATGATGGCCCGCCTGACAGAAGAAATGGGCGAGCTGGCCCGTGAAGTCAACCATTACTACGGGGAGAAGCCAAAGAAAACATCCGAAGAAGAGAAAACGATCGAGGAAGAACTCGGGGATGTTTTGTTTGTAGCCATTTGCCTGGCAAATTCGCTCGAGATTGATTTGCAGACGGCACACGACCGGGTCATGCACAAATTCCAGACAAGAGACAAAGACCGCTGGACCAAAATTGAGGAGGACAAGTAAAAATGAGCAGTATTCGTGTTATTATCGCAGGCCCGCGCGGCCGCATGGGAATGGAAGCAGTTAAAATGGTGATGAATACACCAGAATTTGAATTGGTAGCGGCCCTGGACCGAAAACATGCCGGGGAAACACTGGAGGATATCGGGTTTTCCGGCTCAAAAGCACCGATTTATACAGACGCAAGAGACTGCTTCTCAGAGCATCAAGCGGATGTATTGATTGATTTAACAACACCTGAATTCGGCTATGTACATACAAAAACAGCACTTGAGCACGGTATTCGTCCAGTGGTAGGGACAACGGGCTTTACCGATGAACAGCTGGAGGAACTAAAAGAGCTTTCTGCATCAAAAGAGCTTGGGTGCATTATTGCCCCTAACTTTGCCATTGGCGCCGTTTTGATGATGAAGTTTTCCCAGATGGCAGCGAAGTACTTTAGCGACGTAGAAATCATTGAGCTTCACCACGATAAAAAGCTGGATGCACCGTCTGGTACAGCCGTAAAAACAGCGCAAATGATCAGCGAAGTGCGTGAACCGAAACGCCAGGGGCATCCAGAAGAAAAAGAAACGATTCCAGGCGCACGCGGTGCCGAAATGGACGGCATGCATATTCATAGTGTCCGCCTGCCGGGCTTAATTGCACATCAGCAGGTGCTGTTTGGTGCGGATGGCGAGTCCTTAACAATCCGTCATGACTCTTACAACCGGGCATCCTTTATGTCTGGCGTAAAAGTATGCGTGGAAACGGTCATGAAAACAAAAACATTGGTGTATGGTCTCGAAAATATCTTAGATTAATGGGGGATTCTAATGAATATTGCGCTGATTGCACATGATAAGAAAAAAGACGACTTGATCGAATTTGTAGACCTTCATAAAGAGGTGTTTGGTGCCCACACACTTTTTGCAACAGGCACTACCGGGACGCGCGTAATGGAAAAAACAGGGCTTGATGTGCACCGGTTTCAATCCGGGCCGCTTGGAGGGGACCAGGAAATCGGCGCCCGTATCGCACGGGGGGAAATGGATTTTGTTTTTTTCTTCCGGGATCCGCTTACGGCGCAGCCGCATGAACCGGACGTAACCGCGCTTGTCCGTCTTTGTGATGTATATTCTGTTCCGCTTGCAACAAACCTTGGAACAGCACGCGTATTGATTGATGGTATTATTGAAGAACAGAGTGAATGATCGGCAGGAGAAAAATATGGGATTAAACATTGGTATTACATGCTATCCGTCTGTGGGCGGATCAGGCGTCGTGGCAACGGAGCTTGGCAAGCTTCTGGCTGAGCAGGGGCATACCATTCATTTTATTACATCGGCTGTTCCGTTTCGGCTTAATCGGGTATACCCAAATATCTTTTTTCATCAAGTGGAAGTCAATCAATATTCGGTTTTTCAGTACCCGCCTTATGATATTGCCCTCGCAAGCAAAATGGCCGAGGTGATTGAGCGTGAAAAGCTTGATATTTTACACGTTCATTATGCAATCCCGCACGCGGTTTGTGCTATTCTAGGCAAGCAGATGGCCAAGTCGAACGTAAAAATCGTGACCACGCTGCATGGAACAGATATTACGGTGCTTGGCACAGATTCGGCACTGGCACCCGCCATTAAATTCGGTATTGAACAATCGGATGCAGTCACAGCTGTTTCCCACTCGCTTGTAAAGCAGACAAAAGAGATGATCGCACCGGATAAGCACATTGAAACCGTGTACAACTTTATTGACGAGCGCGTATACCGCCCCGTTGAGACGGCCCGCCATTTAAGGAAAGAGTTTGGCATCAAAGATGAGGAAAAAGTGGTGATTCATGTATCGAATTTCCGCGCCGTCAAACGAGTCACAGATGTAATAAAAGTATTTGCCAACATTGCTGAGCAAATGCCCGCAAAGCTTCTCCTGGTTGGAGACGGGCCGGAGATGACGGTTGTCTGCCGGCTGGCCGAATCACTTGGACTTGAAGGACAAGTGCTTTATCTTGGAAAGCAAAACAATTTAGCGGAATTATACACGATCAGCGATGTAAAGCTTCTTCTGTCAGAGAAAGAAAGCTTTGGGCTCGTCGCTCTTGAGGCGATGGCATGCGGGGTGCCGTGTATTGGAACTAATGCAGGCGGCATTCCAGAAGTGATTGAGGACGGTGAAAACGGATTTGTCCGCCCCATTGGTGACATCGAAGCGATCAGCGGAGCAGCAATTGAATTGCTGACAAATGAAGCCTTATATGAACAGATGAAGCAGCGGTCAATGAAAACTGTTCAGGAGCAGTTTCATTCATCTGATATTGTAAAGCAATATGAACGTATTTATTACAGCTTGCTGGAGGAAGCCACTTATGATTGACCATCCTTTTTTTCGGCAGGCGCTGCCGGTTATTGCACGCCTGGAAGAAGCGGGCTTCGAAGCATTTTTTGTCGGCGGAGCGGTCCGGGACCTTTTTCTGGGCCGTCCTGTTCATGATGTGGATATTGCCACATCAGCAGTGCCGGCTGAAGTAAAAGCAGTGTTTAGGAATACGGTTGACGTCGGTATTGATCATGGGACAATCCTCGTTTTGCATAACGGTATTGGCTTCGAAGTGACTACATTTCGGACCGAATCCGATTATACGGATTTCAGGCGGCCGGATCAGGTCCGGTTTGTCCGCTCCCTGTATGAAGATTTAAAACGCCGTGATTTTACGATGAATGCAATGGCGATGAATAAAAATGGCGAATGGATTGACCCCTTTGGCGGAAAAGAAGATATCCAAACGAGAAAAATCCGGACTGTAGGCCGTGCAGGCGAACGTTTTTCAGAGGATGCCCTCCGAATGATGCGTGCTGCCCGGTTTGTAAGTCAGTTGTCTTTTCGTTTGGATGACGATACGAAGGAAGCGATGACCGAGCATGCGCCGCTGCTCGGTCACATCGCCGTTGAGCGGAAGCTGAACGAAATGGACAAACTGTTTAGCGGGTGCAATAAGCGCCAGGCGGTGGCTGTATTAATTGAAACAGGACTTTATCAATTTCTGCCAGGGCTGAGTGGACAAAAGCCCGCGCTTACCCGATTGGCAGGTCTTCCGATTGAAGGGCTGACAGCAGATCAGGTTTGGACAGCGGCAGCTTACTTGTGTGCAGAGGAAGATCCGTCCCCATTTTTAACACAATGGCGGCTTCCGCAAAAAAGAATTAAAAGCATCAGCCGAAGTGTTCGAACGTTAATTCAGTTTTTAGCGAAAGGCGCTACCGATTGGCAGGTTTTTCAAGGCGGTCTCCAGTCATCTGTTGACGCAGCGGCTGCAGGGTACGCACTGACCGGAGCAAAAGAGCTGGATGCCGGCAGGGCAGCCAGCCGTTTTGAATCGCTTCCGATAAAAAGCCGCCACGATCTCGCCATTACAGGAAATGATTTGATCCAATGGGCGTCCAAGCCAAGGGGTCCATGGATAAAAGAAGTGCTTGAACGAACGGAGCGGGCTGTTATTGCACGCGACGTTCCAAACGAGCGAACGGAAATTGAAAGGTGGCTGCATGCATGCAATCTTCTGTAAAGCATAAACTGCTCGAGGTGTTTTCAAAAGCAGATGGTGGGTTTGTATCCGGCCAGGCATTGGCTGACTACATTGGCTGTTCGCGAACCGCTGTCTGGAAGCATATTGAATCACTGCGGCAGGAAGGCTTTGAGCTTGAAGCAGTACGAAACAAAGGTTACCGCATTACAGGGAAGCCTGATAAAGTAAGTGAAAACGAATTGTTAATCGGCCTTCAAACGGATCAGCTCGGTAAACAAATTGTTTTTAAAGAAACAGTCGAATCTACACAGAAAGAAGCGCATAAAATCGCGGAAGAATCAGAGGAAGGAACGCTGGTTATTGCGGAAGAGCAAACAGCAGGGCGCGGCCGCATGACCAGAGCATGGCATTCTCCTAAGGGTACAGGGATTTGGATGAGTCTTATTTTAAAGCCAAACCTTCCGCCTGTGAAAGCGCCGCAGTTTACGTTGATTGCGGCTGTGGCCGTCGCAGAAGCTATTCAGGATGTAACCGGGCTGACGCCGGAAATCAAGTGGCCCAATGACCTTTTGATGAACGGGAAAAAAATAACCGGTATTCTAACAGAACTTCAAGCGGATGCTGACCGTATCCGTTCCATTATTATCGGGATTGGCATGAATGTAAACCAGCAGGCATTTCCGGCTGAGCTTGAAGACATTGCTACTTCACTCGCCATTGAAAAAGGAGAAACCATCTCCCGCGCTAAGCTTGTACAGGCTATCCTTAAAAATATGGAAATCTACTATAAAGAGTATGTGGAAAACGGATTTGCCTCGATCAAAGAAAAATGGGAATCCTTTGCCGTTTCGATTGGCCGTCATATTACGGCCCGAACCGTGAATGGCTCGATTCGAGGGAAGGCAATTGGGATTACAGAAGAAGGCGTATTAAAGCTGCAGGATGAAGAAGGCATCGTTCACTCGATCTACTCAGCGGACATTGAAATTGAACGGTAGTCAAATGAGGGGATGCCTGTTATAATAATCGTGAACAAGGGCGGTATCATGCTTGAACTGCACCGCGTTCCGAAAGTAAAACGCATTTTATAACAAGACAAACACTGCCTTGATCCGAATGGACAGGGACAGAGGGTCGAAACATTATTCCGTTTACAGCGGGGTCCTTCTGCTTCTTTCCAGCAAAAGGACCCTTTTTTTATTGTTTCGTCTCCTCTGATCAAAAGGAGGAAACAGCGTGAAGCGAACAGCAGATTTTATTAAGATGAAAGCCGGTCAGGAAAAAATCGCGATGATTACAGCGTATGACTACCCGTCAGCCAAGCAGGCGGAAGCAGGCGGTTCAGACATTATTTTAGTCGGTGATTCTCTCGGCATGACCGTGCTTGGGTATGAATCCACGGTTTACGTGACAACGGAAGACATGGTTCATCATACAAAAGCTGTTAAGCGGGGCGCCCGCCATACATTTGTCGTAACAGATATGCCGTTTATGACTTACCACGTAAACAAAGAACAAACGTTAAATACAGCCCGTGCCATCATGCAGGACGGAGGTGCTGACGCCGTTAAACTTGAAGGTGCCGGCGAAGTTGTGGAACGCGTCCGTGAATTAACGGCAGCCGGGGTGCCGGTATGCGCCCATCTGGGGCTTACGCCGCAGTCCGTCGGTGTGCTCGGCGGCTATAAGGTACAGGGGAAAACAGCTGAAGCTGCGCAGCAGCTGCTAGCCGACGCAAAAGCGATGGAGCAGGCCGGAGCGTTTATGCTGGTGCTTGAATGTGTACCGCACCAGGTAGCGCAGTCGGTTGCACAAGCGCTTCACATTCCGGTTATTGGCATTGGAGCGGGTGTGGAAACGGACGGGCAGGTGCTTGTATATCATGACATTACCCGTTACGGAGTGGAACGGACAGCTAAGTTTGTGAAAAGTTATGCGGATTTTGACGAAGCCGGCATACAAGCTGTTTCTTCTTACGTAGCAGATGTGAAAGCAGGCGCATTTCCAGCCAAAGAGCATACCTTTACGATGAAGGAAGAAGAGCTGGATCGTTTGTACGGAGGCGTCCATTCATGAAAATTGTCCGTACGATCTCCGGTTTGAAGAAAGAAATACGGGCAGCTCAATCGGCCGGCAAGTCCATTGGTTTTGTGCCTACGATGGGTTTTTTGCATGAAGGGCACCTGACGCTTGCCCGGCAGGCACGCAGCCAAAATGACGTTGTGGTGATGTCTATTTTTGTCAACCCGCTTCAATTTGGGCCAAATGAAGATTTTGAGCGTTATCCCCGTGATGAAGAACGGGATACACGGCTTGCAGGGGAAGTGGGCGTGGACCTTTTGTTTCTGCCGTCAGTAGAGGAAATGTATCCGGAAGAGCCGGCTGTGACGCTGACCGTTCATAAACGGACGAACGCCCTGTGCGGTCTTTCACGTGAAGGCCATTTTGACGGGGTGGCAACGGTGGTCATGAAGCTGTTTCATTTAACCGAAGCAGACCGTGCTTATTTCGGGAAAAAAGATGCCCAGCAGCTTGCTGTGATTCATGGCTTAGTGGATGCGCTGAACGTACCGATCGAAATTATTGGTGTGGATACTGTGAGAGAACCGGATGGCCTCGCAAAAAGTTCGCGGAATGTATACCTTCTTCCGGAGGAACGGGAAAAAGCGCCAGCCATCTATAAAGCGCTTGGGCTGATCAAGCAGTCCGTTGAAGCAGGAGAAACCGATGTCGCTTCCTTAAAACAAAAAGCGCGTTACGTATTGGAAGAAGAGGCAGGAGCAGTGATCGACTACCTCGAGATTTTATCATATCCTGCTCTTGAGCCGATTGAGAAGGTCAACGAAACAATCATTGCGGCCGCAGCTGTGCAGTACAAGCAGGCGCGTTTAATTGATAATGTGATTTTACCAGTGAAAGGAAGTGCGCCATGTACCGCACAATGATGAACGGAAAAATCCACCGAGCAACGGTGACCGAGGCCAATTTAAACTATGTCGGCAGTATTACGATCGATGAGGATCTGCTTGATGCAGCAGGCATGCTGCCGAATGAGAAAGTGCAGATTGTCAACAATAATAACGGTGCACGTCTGGAAACATATATCATTCCGGGTGAGCGCGGCAGCGGCGTCGTTTGTTTAAACGGTGCAGCGGCGCGTCTGGTTCAGCCCGGTGATACCGTTATTATTATTTCTTATGTTCTAGTAGCGGAAGAAAAGGTAAAAGAGCACAAACCAAAAGTGCTGATTATGGACGCTGATAATCGGATTGCCGACATGCTTCATCAAGAACCGGCTTCCACCATTATGTAAGGACATTGACCGCTGGTTATCCAGCGGTTTTAGTGTGTAGACCAAGTCTTTCGCTTTTAAAAGAGAGGCTTCACTAAGTGTTATTGAACTTCAATAAGCACAAAGGCTGAATAGACATTTTCTCTTTTTAAACAGAAGGCTACAACCTTATGGGCTCTATACCACCTTGTTGCAAGCCACTTGGCTCAGCGCCAGCCCCGCGGAAAGCGGAGCTGCCCGGACGCCGCCGATCCATCCCATTCGTCTGCACAGTCATCCATTTAACTTGTCTACAGTCTGTGACCGCTGTTTATAGAGTGGTCTTTTTTTCTTTCCTCAAATTTGGCAACGGTGTTTTTGTCCTGCCAGCTTCCTTTGTTTTGAAGAAAAGCCGCCTGGCGGATGCTTTTGTTTGAATTGATGCCCATAAGCAGGCACCTTTTGCTCTTCTTATGGTAAACTGATAAAGAATTTACTTAAAGGTGTGTTTGCCGTGATCAATGATATTCGATTTACCGTGGCAGATTTTGAAACAACGGGCCATTCTTACGCAAGCGGAGGCCGTATTATGCAGGCTGCTTTTGTTGCCGTTGAAAATGGCCGGATTAAAAGCCAGTTCAGCACATATTTAAACCCGGAAATGCCGATTCCTCCTTTTATTCAGGAGCTGACTGGAATTGAGGATGAAGCGGTCCGGAAGGCTCCTTTTTTTCAGGAAGAAGCGGAGCGCTTTCGGGAATGGCTGGCCGATTCGGTTTTTGTGGCCCATAATGTTTTTTTTGACTTGCCTTTTTTAAACAGCGAACTGGAGGCGGCCGGTTATCCGCCTTTTACCGGTTCTTTTATTGATACAGTAGAGCTTGCAAAAATTGTCCTGCCTGTCTCGGACAGCTATAAACTGGGGGATTTATCCGATCAATTCCGTCTGAGCCACGGGCAGAAGCATCGAGCGGACAGCGATGCCCGCGCAACAGCAGAGTTGTTTATTTACCTTGTCGACCGTCTGGAAGAGCTTCCGCTTGTTACAATTGAACAATTGCTGAAGCTGTCAACCGGGTTGAAAAGTGATATTCATTTGCTGCTGTCGCGTATCGCAGCGGAAAAAAAACAGCGTGTAGAAATGCTGCCAGAGGAATGGACTGTGTACCGGGGACTCGCACTGCGCACAAAAAAACAGCCGGAAAAACGCAAAGCAGACGAGTCGATCTTGTTTCCTCAAACAGAGGAAGAAAAGTGGGAGCTGCTTGCAGGTGCTCCCGGCATGCAAAGGCGTCCCGGCCAGATGGAAATGATGGAGGCAGTGCAGCACTTTTTCCAAAACAAAGAGCATACCGTCATTGAAGCCGGAACTGGAACCGGCAAGTCGCTGGCGTATTTGCTGCCGGCTATTTATGAAAGCCGGCGAAGCGGCCAGCCGGTTGTTGTGTCCACTTATACGGTTTTGCTGCAGCATCAGCTGCTTGAACGGGAGCTTGCAAAGCTTGAAATCCTTCTGCCTTTTCATGTGAAAGCCGCCGTACTAAAGGGAAAGCGCCACTATCTGGATCTGTCCCGCTTTGTTCGGTCGCTGCGTGAAAAAGAGCGGAATTATGACCGGATTATCACAAAAATGCAAATGCTTGTCTGGCTGCTTGAAACTGAAACCGGTGACGGCGATGAATTAAATTTATCTTCAGGCGGCGCCCTATTTTGGAAAGAAGTATGCCAGGCAGACGATTATATGAATAAAGCAAAGCAGGCATGGAGAAAGCATGACTTTGCCCGGTATGCGAAGGAAGTAGCGGCCAGTGCAGATATTATTGTTACAAACCATTCCTTTTTAATTGCCGACATGAAGGCGGCAAAGCCGATTTTGGCGCCGGAGAGCTTTATTTTAATCGATGAAGCACACCGGTTCGAACGAGCTGCAAGAGAGCGGCTTGGCCGGGAGCTTTCAGTAGCAGACTTAAAGTTTTTTATGGGGAAAATCGGTACAACGGAGGAAAGGCGGCTTCTGTATCACTTAAATCGGATTGAATCAAAACGTCTTACAGAGCGGCCGCCGGAAAAAATAATGACTGCTGTATCCGCCGTTTTAACGGAGGCAGAAGAATGGCTTGGCGTTGTTTCCGCTTTTTTTGAACGGCAGACATCCCGCATAAACCATGCGAAGCGCCAGCTCGCCATCACGGAAAAAAGCCGGAATATGGCCGGCTGGCAGCAAATCGAGTATGGCGCTGAACGTTTATACAATAAGGTGTCCCGTTTAGTGGAAGTGGTAGAAGAGAAAGTCCTTCCGATTGAAGATATTCGCAAGCAGCTTTCCGCCCGGGATGAATTATATGTGGATGATGCCCTTTTGTTTTTAGACCGGTGCCGAAACTGGAATCAACAACTGTTTGAGCTCGTGTTCCGTCCTGATGAAGAAGAAGTAGTGTGGATCGAGGGCGATATACGCTCACTGTCCAATACGCTGACCATGCGGACACAGCCCGTTCAGCCGGGTGCTCTTATTCAGTCGTATTTATTGGAACGGCATCACGTCCTTTTTACTTCCGCTACGCTGACAGTTGAGCAGTCTTTCCAATTCTTTGCACGGGAAATGGGTCTGGAAGCTTTTTCGTTCCGGAAACACGTGATTCCTTCACCGTTTGATTATGCGAACCACTGCCGGATTGTCATTCCAAACGATGTGCCGGATGTGAAAGAAACCGACCAGGATACATATGCGCAGGCTGTGGCTGATTATATTATCGCGGCCGCAGAAACAGCAGGCGGACGCATGCTTGTTCTGTTTACTTCGTTTGATATTTTAAAGAAAACACACGATTTTATTCGGGAAACAGAGCTGCTGGCCGAATATGCGATTTTTGCACAGGGCATCACAGGCGGCAGTGTAACTCGTCTGGCTAAAAACTTTCGCCAGTACGATAAATCAATCCTGCTTGGAACCGGCGCTCTGTGGGAAGGCATCGATATTCCGGGAGAGGATTTATCTGTTCTGTTTATCGTGCGTCTTCCATTTGCTCCGCCGGATGATCCTTTTGTCGAGGCGAAAAACGAGCAGCTGAAGCGGGAGGGGGAAAATGCATTTTCTGCCTACTCGCTTCCGCAGGCTGTCATCAGGTTCAGACAGGGATTTGGCAGGCTGATTCGCACGGAATCAGACCGGGGGGTGGCAGTCCTGTTTGATCGCCGTGTCCTATCAAGCCGCTATGGAAAAGCGTTTCTTCAATCGATTCCAGATGTTCCGGCGAAAGAGCTCGATATCACCGGCACGATGGAATTGATCGAAAAGTGGCTTCCAGGAGAAAAATAATTGTATGAAGGCTTATTATTCCTGCTATAATTTGAGCCAGGAGGGATTTTAATGGAGTCAAAGATCGAAGTACTTTCCACGGTGAAAGTAGAGAATAACGGCGATTTGTATAAGCTTGTCGATACGTTGAACCGGACGCTGAAACGGGAGAACTTAATGTTCGGCCTTGCATTGGATGCGGAAGATCAAACAAAAGCTGTTTTTACAATTTACCGAACGTAACGAAGATGTGGTGAATATGCGAACAAATTTTAAAAAGTGGTTATTAATAATCGGAATTCCTTTGCTTATAATTGCGATTATTGTCGCAATAATGTATAATAATGCACAAAAACCGTATGAAAAAGCCAGAGAGGCTGCTTTAGAACAGCTTCAGGAAAAAGCGTCTCTTTCGCAAATCGACGATGTGTACGTATATAATGGCACAAAAGCGTATTATACGGGTACAGGGAAGGATGAAAGCGGAAAAGACGTGGCAGTTTGGCTTCAGCAAAATGGCAAGTCCGATCCAATCGTCCAGCCGCTCAAAGGCAATGTAACGGAAAAGGAAGCACGCGCTCTCTTCAAGGAGGAAGCGGGCGATGCAGACATTTTATCGCTGACACTTGGCTTAGAAGGCAAAACCCCTGTCTGGCTGTTTACATTTGAAAATAAAAACGGCCGCTTGAATTATTACTATTTGTCTTTTACAGATGGTACATGGTGGAAAAAGGTTGAAAACATTTAACAGAATGGAGAATGGATTCATGGATGTACAATTAGCAGAACGCGTAAAAGCATTAACCCCTTCAACAACCTTGGCGATTACAGCAAAAGCGAAGGAATTGAAAGCACAGGGTAAAGACGTGATTGGCCTTGGAGCCGGGGAGCCGGACTTTAATACACCGGATCATATTATTGAAGCAGCCTATGAATCGTTAAAAGGCGGCCAGACGAAATACACACCGGCTGGCGGTTTAGCGGAATTGAAAAATGCGATTATTGAGAAATTCCAGCAGGATCAGGGCATTACATATAAAGCAAACGAAATTATTGTCACAACAGGCGCGAAGCACGCCCTTTACAATTTATTTCAGGTGATTTTAAACGAAGGCGATGAAGTGATCATCCCGACACCTTACTGGGTAAGTTATCCGGAGCAGGTAAAGCTTGCGGACGGTGTTCCGGTTTATATTGACGGAAAAGAATCCAACGATTTTAAAATTACACCGGATCAGCTTGAAGCTGCTATTACAGAAAAAACAAAAGCTGTGATTATCAACTCTCCATCTAACCCAACAGGCATGCTTTATACTGCGGATGAGCTGAATGCGTTAGGAGAAGTGGCCCTCCGCCATAATATTTGGATCGTATCGGATGAAATTTACGAGAAGCTTGTGTACGGCGACAACAAGCATGTATCGATCGCCCAATTGTCTCCTGAATTAAAAGAGCAGACGATTGTGATTAACGGAGTATCGAAATCTCACTCCATGACAGGCTGGCGCATCGGATATGCAGCCGGTAATGCGCAAGTGATCAAGGCGATGACAGACCTTGCGAGCCATTCAACATCTAATCCGACGTCAACAGCTCAATACGGTGCAATTGCAGCTTATAAAGGCACGCAGGAGCCTGTAGAAGTGATGAAAAAAGCGTTTGAAGAACGCTTAAATATTATTCATGCGAAATTAAATGAAATTCCAGGGGTTACGTGCTTAAAGCCGCAAGGTGCTTTTTATTTGTACCCGAATGTAACAGAAGCAGCGTCCCTGACTGGCCATGCGAATGTGGATGACTTTGTGACAGCGCTGCTTGAAGAAGCAAATGTAGCGGTAGTGCCGGGAAGCGGCTTTGGCACACCGGATAATATCCGTCTTTCCTACGCGACATCACTTGAATTGCTTGAAAAAGCAGTTGAGCGCATTGCGGATTATGTAAAATCAAACCAAAAAGGGTAATATCGATTAGAAAAGCGGTCCATTCGGGCGGCTTTTCTTTTTTTCCGTGTCCTAGTATAATATGAAGCATTGCAAAGGGTCGAGGTGGAATGAACATGAAAGAAAAAGAAATGATGATTCGCTGGATGGAACAGGGTGCAACAAGCATTCCGAACGTTCTGTTGGAAAACTACAAGCGGCTGTCCTTAAATGAACAGGAAATGATGGTGCTGCTGCATATTTACGCATATGCGCAAAAAGGCATTACTTTCCCGAGCTTTGAAGAGCTGTCGAACCGTATGTCGATGTCGTCTTCTGACTGTGCAGGCTGCGTGAAAAAGCTGATCCAAAAGCAGGTCGTCGCGATCGAACAGGGCAGCCAGACCGGCTATGAGTTTTATTCGCTGGAACCTCTTTGGCACAAGCTGGCTTCCATTTTTGAATCAGATGCGAGAGGCCAGTCGGTGCAGCAGGCTATGGTTGAAGAAAAAGACCTGTACAGTTTATTTGAAGAAGAGTTCGGCCGGCCGCTTTCCTCCATTGAATGTGAAACATTGGCACTCTGGATTGACCAGGATGGCCATGAGCCGTCTTTGATCAAAGCTGCGCTCAGAGAAGCAGTTCTGTCTATGAAATTGAGCTTCCGCTATATTGACCGCATTTTATTTGAATGGAAAAAGCAAGGGATTAAAACGGTGGAGCAGGCGCGAGAGCAGGGGAAAAAGTTTCGTAAACCAACTGGAACCGAACAAATTTCCCGTTCTGAGCATGCCGTCCCGTTTTACAACTGGCTGGAGCAGTAAGGAGAACAGATCAATATGCTGAACAAAATCCAAATTCGCCGCTGCCTGGATACATTTGCTGAGATGTTTCCGGACGCACACTGCGAATTAAATCATCAAAACCCGTTTGAGCTGGTCGTAGCAGTCGCACTGTCAGCGCAATGTACAGATGCGCTCGTCAACAAAGTAACCAAAGGGCTATTTGAGAAATACAAAACGCCGGAAGATTATTTAGCGGTTCCGCTTGAAGAGCTGGAGCAGGATATCCGCTCCATTGGATTGTACCGGAACAAAGCGAAAAACATTCAAAAGATGTCACGGATGCTGCTGGAGGATTTTGGCGGTATTGTCCCTGACACACAGGATCGGCTTGTTAAGCTGCCGGGTGTCGGACGAAAAACCGCCAATGTCGTGGCTTCCGTGGCATTTGGTGTGCCCGCTATCGCGGTTGATACACATGTAGAGAGGGTGTCTAAGCGGCTCGGTTTCTGCCGCTGGAAGGACAATGTAACCGAAGTGGAAAACACGCTTATGCGCAAAATTCCAAAGGAAGAATGGTCGGATACACATCATCGAATGATTTTCTTTGGCCGCTATCACTGTAAAGCGCAGGCACCACGCTGTCCGGAATGTCCGCTGCTTGATATATGCCGGGAAGGAAAAAAACGTATGAAGCTTGGAGGTACGCGTGTATGACAGTAAGGATCCCTGAAGAGCTTCGGTATTTTTCAACTGAAAGGGAAGCAGAACTGCCCGAATCTGTTTGTGTATATCCGTATTTTAAATATGAATTGGGCGGAGAAAAACCGTGGGAGAGTGAAAAAAGTGGTCTCCCGCTGCTTGAGTCGGCCTGGGCAAAGATGGAACAGGCACTTGATGAAAAACAGCGTATACGCAGTAAAGATGTAAAAGAAGAAGTGGATGCGCTGCTGGCCATGTTTTTTATGGCGCTGTTTTGGGTAAACGGGCAGCCGGCAGCCCCAGTGCTTTGGAAGGAAAAACAAGCGGATTTTGCGGTAAAGCCGATTAATTTCTTGGAGCGGTTCACTTATATTGATAACCGTCCTTACACATACATGGCTTATCGCCAGCTGATCGAGCTGATGACGGAGCTGAAAAAAGCCGCCGCTGTTTACGCAATAAAAAATCCCCGGTGAGTTTAAACTCACCGGGGATTTTTTTATGGTGTTTCGGTTTGAACCTCAGGTGCTGGTTCCGCTGAACCATTGCCTTGCGTTGTGCCGGTTCCGCCGGTTCCACCGGTATTACCACTTGTATTCCCATTGCTGTTCCCATTGCCGTTTCCATTTCCATTTCCATTGTTACCTGTAGCAGGCGTGCTTGGCTGTGGAGTAGAAGGCTCAGGATCTGCCGGAGCCGGATCTGCTGGCTCAGGATCTGCCGGAGCTGGATCTGCTGGCTCAGGATCTGCCGGAGCTGGATCTGCCGGAGCTGGATCTGCTGGCCCAGGATCTGTTGGTTCCGGATCTGCTGGCTCAGGATCTGTTGGTTCCGGTTCTGTTGGTTCCGGTTCTGTTGTTTCACCACCAGGAACGGTTACAGATGTAGAAGCCGAATCAACACTTTGGCCGTCTACGATGGCTGTGACCGTGATGGAGTATGTTTGTCCAGGCTGTCCGCCGCCAAAGACGGTCGAGAAGCCGCCAATCGACTGTGTTTCCAATCCATTTGATACGCTGAAGGATGGACTGCCTTCACCGCTGTAGGACCATGAAACAGACATATTTCCACTCTCGTCTGCGGTCGCCGATAAGCCGGTTACTTCACCGCTGGATGGCTCTTCTTCAGTTTGTTCTTCATCTTCTGTCTGCTCATCTTCCTCCGGTTCTTCTTCCTTTTTCGGAGCAGAACGCTTCGGCTGTTCGCCGCGGACAAATAATTCATATGTTACATCGCTGTCTGAAGCGCCGCTTCCCGCCACAACTGCTGGATTCGATCCTTTGACAATTGGCAGTTCAATGACGCTGTCTGGTTTTTCAAAATCAGGTGTATCTACGTCCTCAGATACTTTTGTCATCAATTCTTTAAACAGCTGTTTTGCAATCTGCTGGCTGTCCTTGGACAAGTACTCATTGCGTTTTTCATAACCTGTCCAAACGGACGCTGTATATTTCGTTGTATAGCCGACAAACCATGAATCTGGAGAAGCGCTGGATGGTATATCGTATTTTTCGCGCTCATCCTGCGTGTAGTTCGTTGTTCCGGTTTTGCCGGCCATATGAAGCGAAGGAATATTCGCTGCCGTCCCGGTTCCATAGTCTACAACGCTTTTTAACATATCCGTAATCATATAAGCAGTGTAATCGCTCATGGCTGGTTCAGATTTAATATCATTTTTGACAACTGTGCCGTCTGCAAGTGTAATTTGTTTAACCGTATGCGGCTTGTTGTAAATACCGCCGTTTCCAAATGCAGCATAAGCGCCGGCCATTTGCAGCGGCGAAATACCTTCGTCGCCATCCATTCCGCCAATGGCATAGGATTCAAATTCACTTTTCAAATTGATGCCGAGCTTGCCGGCAAATTCATAAGCATCGTCAAAACCGACTTCCTGGAACGTCCGGACGGCCGGTGTATTTTTTGAACGGGCGAGCGCGTCACGCATAGACATCATACCTGCGTAAGAGCCGCCGGCATTTCCGACGGAACCGCCATTTGTATATTGAAGCGGGCTGTCTTCGACTTGCTCATACGTTGACCAGTTCAAATATTCAATTGCCGGGCCATAATCTAAGATAGGCTTAATCGTTGAACCTGGCTGTGTCCGGTTATCGGTCGCATAGTTGAAGCCGCGCTCTACTTCCTGGTTGCGGCCTCCGCCAATCGCCCGAATCTCGCCGGTTTCAGTATCTGTTAAAACGATACCGGCCTGGAACAGCTCACTCGGATAGTCAATGTACTCATCGCTGTTTAACAGCTCATACATAAAGTCCTGTGCTTCTTTATCAAGCGTTGTTTCAATTGTCAATCCATCTGTGTAGGCGTTATAGCCCATGTCTTCTACTTCTTCAATCACCTGGTCAACAAAAGCGTCATATTCTTTGCTGACGCCGGATTTGTTCACGGGTTCTTCAGCAAGGAAATCAGTAATGTTTTCGGATTGTGCTTCATTCATTTCGGATTCAGTAATTTTGTCATGCTGGTTCATGAGAGAGAGAACGACGTCTTTCCGCTTTTCGGCGTTTTTCGGGTGCTTAAAGGCATTGTAATTATTCGGGCTCTGCGGCATCCCCGCAAGATAAGCCGCTTCCGGCAGGGTAAGTTCATCCAAATCTTTACCGAAGTAGTAATCGGCGGCTGCTTTAACACCCATCACCGCAGGGGAGCCTGACATATAAATTTTGTTGACATACATTTCAAAAATTTCTTCTTTGGAGTATTTTTGCTCCAGTTTATAGGCAAGATAAGCTTCCTGGGCTTTCCGCTTTAACGTTTTATCAGCTGTCAAGAAAGACATCTTAACAACCTGCTGGGTAATCGTACTGGCCCCTTGTGAGCCAAAGCCTTCTGTTACGTTTTTCATTGCTGCACCGGCAAGGCGCATCGGATCGATTCCGTGATGGTCAAAGAATCGGCTGTCTTCCGTTGCGATAAAGGCATCCCGGACCAGGGCAGGAATATCTTCGTATTTCACATATTCACGGCGTTCTGCACCGACATTGGTCAGCAGATCGCCATCATCCGTATTAATTTTTGATGAAACCGGATCTTTTAAAAGCGATTCATCAATTTCCGGTGTATCTTTTACGTAATAAGCAAACAGTCCCGCACCACCGATCAAAACGAGTAAAGCAACTAAAAGCAGGCCGAGAAAAACCCGTTTGAAAATAGAACGTTTTTTGTTCGAAGGTGATTTGGCTGGTTTTGCTTTTCGTTGTGCGCGGGCCGGCTTTTTCTTTTGCTGGTTCCGCTTTTCAGTTCTTGATTTGTATTCGCCAGACATGTGTCTCTTTTCCTCACTTTCAATATTAAAAGTATACATCTTCCACGGCATCCAAAAATGGAATGCGCGGAGAAAAGCCCAGTTTCAGCTCCATACTGCAGCTGGTGAGCTCTGCTTTTGTAATAGACTTGCGGCCGCCGTTATGCATACGTTCCCAGAAAGCATTCAATGCATGAAACGGCAGAAAAAAGAGCTCGTCCGTTTTAGAAAAACGGATAATTACAAAAGCGATACCGCCATGCTCGTCCACTTGTTTCATGTGGGCAATTTGGTGGGCGTGAAAGTTTTTGAGCGGAAACGACGTTTCACTGTTCGTTTCTTTCGCTTCAAAATCAATATACTTTCCTCTATAAACCCCATTGTAATCCGTTGTAGAAGCCTGCCTGAAATAAGCTTCCTTAATAACAGCCGCGCTTCTGGCTGGATAGTCGACCCGTACAATTTGAACGGGAACAGGTTTTTTGTGAATGACCGCCATATTTTGGCTTAAATAATACGCATTCGTTTCATTAATATCGTCTTCAAGCGTCATGCCGCGGTTTGAAAAAACAGGATTCTTGTTCTGCTGCTTTGCCTGGGACGATTGAGCGGGCTGCGTATATTCTTTTCCATTCGGATAGCGGATCGCCATCTCATTCCCTCCTCTTGAATCCAATCAATATCATACCACATGAGCGAACAAATCGCCTGTTTGAAAAGACATATTCCTTTATGCCTTTTTCCGGAGCAGAACATTGAAAAGCGACAGTCATTCGGCTAGTATATTAAGATAAACAGAATCATGATAAAAGCAGGGGATGTGCAATGAAAAAAGAATCCGAAGAGATTGAAGCTCTCCAAGAAGAAATACGAGCTTTAAAAGAAGAGCTGGCCGAATACAAGCAGTTGGTGAAGGATGTGTCTGCTCCGATTATTCCATCCATTATCCCGGAAACCATCTTAGTGCCGCTGACAGGGAAAATGTCGCAGGAACGATTTGAACTGATTATTTCTGCGTTAATGGATGCTTGCTACGAAAATGAAGTGGAAAATGTTATTATTGATTTTACAGCCATTACGAAAAAAGAGATTGAGAAAACCGAGCTGCTTGGACAATTGATCGATCAGCTGGTTAGCTCGTTAAACTTAATGGGGGCTGACACATTTTTAGTTGGATTCAGACCGGAGTTTACACAGGAGGTTATGCGAAGCGGTATGCAGATTCGTCCTGATTTAAATACGTTTTTAACGTTCCGGCAGGCTCTTCAATTTTTAATGAAGAAAAAAGGCATGACTTTTGCGTAAATTGTCGGATTGCCGCTTTCTTTGCCGTGTGTTCACTAGTTTTGTCAAGCAGGAAGGAGATCTTCTTCCGGGAGCGAATTTACTAGTCAACAAAGCAAAGGGGTGACGGGAATGACAAAGCAAGAGTGGATGGAACAGTTGGCACAATTGGAAAAAGATACATTGGAGCTTGAGCAGCGATTGAAAATGAGGGTGGCAGACGAACGAAGCCGCAAAATTGCCGGCTTTCGCATTCACACAGAGCGGGTTCATAACCGTCTGCTTCTAGTGGAAGAAGGAGCACGCTTTTTGTGCGGGGATGTAGTCATGCCGCTCAAGCCGGCAGCCGGCTCAATATGAAATGAGGGTAGAATGTGTCTCTAGGCGATCAAACAGTGAAATTACGGGAATTAATTGAACAAGCGAAAGCTATTTTTGAAGCAGGCCGCCAAACAAAGGAGCCGGCTGATTTTTTCAAAACTGTAAAGCCGTTTGCAGACGAGGTAGATGCTGCAGCGGACGCTTGGGAACAAGCGGCGCTTTCGTATTTAAAAGAGCATCCGCAAAAATACGTGCATGCTGCCCAGATTATCCAGGCAGCGGACAACGCCCGGCGGGTTGGTGCTCATGCCCATTTTTTTGATACAGGAAAGGCAAAGTTTATTCAATCGGCAGATTCAGCCCTGTATGTGCTTGAATCGCTTTCTCATAACTTAGAAAAATAAAGGGCGCATCCAAGCGTTCTTTTTTTTGCTTTTAAAAAGATCGTTTGTTCGATAAGATAGAAGGAAAAGAACCGATTTTTGGGATCGAAAGCAGCAGGAAAAGAGGTGCCAGCAGGGAAATGTGGAAAAAAACACTTGTAGAGATGATTGAAGAGCTGCGGCAGGATGAAAATGTCATCCACTGGCATGAATTGGAGCCAGTAGAAGCAAAAACACGTCCGATGCCGGCTTTTTTGGATGAGCGGCTGAAAAGGGCACTGGAAGCACGCCGAGTGCGCGAGTTATACACCCACCAATATTCAGCTTTAGAGGCTGTGCAAAAAGGAGAAAATATTGTAGCAGTGACCCCGACCGCTTCGGGCAAAACGCTTTGCTATAATCTTCCTGTCCTGCAAAAAATTGCGGAAGATTCAACAAGCAGGGCTCTTTATTTGTTTCCGACGAAAGCACTGGCACAGGATCAAAAAAGTGAACTAAACGAAATCATTGCCGAAATGGGTGCCGATATTAAAAGCTTTACGTATGATGGAGATACGTCACCGACGATCCGCCAAAAAGTCCGGCAGGCGGGGCATGTTGTAATGACCAATCCTGATATGCTTCATTCGGCTATTTTGCCAAACCATACAAAATGGGTCAGTTTGTTCGAGAATTTAAAATATATCGTCATTGATGAACTGCATACGTACCGCGGTGTATTCGGCAGCCATGTTGCGAATGTGATTCGCCGCTTGCTGCGTATTTGTGCTTTTTACGGAAGCAGCCCGCAGTTTATTTGTACGTCTGCCACGATTGCCAATCCGAAAGAACTCGCTGAAGCCTTAACGAACCGGCCGATGCGGCTGATCGACAACAATGGAGCACCGCGGGGGCGGAAGCACTTTGTTTTTTATAATCCGCCGGTTGTGAATGAACCGCTGAATATTCGCCGGAGTGCAACTGTTGAAGTAAACCGCCTGGCGCAGGAATTTTTAAAAAACAACATTCAAACGATTGTGTTCGCGAGAAGCCGGGTCCGGGTTGAAGTGATTTTAAGTCATATTCAGGAACTGGTGAAGCGGGAGATCGGCCCGAAAACGATTCGCGGCTACCGGGGCGGCTACTTGCCGAAGGAGCGGCGTGCGATTGAGCAGGGGCTTCGAAATGGAGAAATTTTAGGCGTGGTCAGTACGAACGCGCTGGAGCTTGGTGTCGATATTGGGCAGCTGCAGGTCTGCGTGATGACCGGCTATCCGGGCAGTATCGCAAGCACCTGGCAGCAGGCCGGCCGTGCCGGGCGGCGTCATGGCGAAGCAGTCATCATTATGGTGGCAGGTTCGGCGCCGATTGACCAGTATGTCGTGCAAAATCCGGATTATTTCTTTGAGCGAAATCCTGAATCAGCCCGCATTAATGCCGAAAATTTAATTATTTTAGTCGATCATTTAAAGTGCGCAGCGTACGAGCTGCCGTTTCGGGAAGACGAACTGTTCGGCCCGGTGGAGGTAGGCGAAATCCTGGAATATTTGCAGGAGGAACGGGTTCTTCATTACAATGGAGGCAAATATCACTGGTCTCATGAATCATTTCCGGCGACCAATATTTCTCTTCGCTCGGCTGCACAGGAAAATGTCGTCATTGTTGATCAGACTGAAACAGCTAATGTAAAGATCATCGGCGAAATGGACCGGCTCAGCGCGATGACGCTTTTGCACGATGAAGCGATTTATTTGCACGAAGGGGTGCAGTTTCAAGTAGAAAAGCTGGATTGGGAGCACAAAAAAGCATACGTCCGCCAGGTGGATGTGGAATATTATACAGATGCTAATTTGGCGGTTCAGCTGAAAGTGCTGGAAATAGACCGGACGCGGGAGCAGCCGCTTTCCTCTGTTCATTACGGTGACGTTACGGTGAATATATTGCCGACCATCTTTAAAAAAATTAAGTTAACGACTTTCGAAAATATTGGCTCCGGGCCTATTACACTGCCGGAAGAAGAAATTCATACGAGTGCAGCCTGGCTGGAGCTTAAAATCGATGAGCCTGAAAAATCACTGGAACATTTGCTCATGGGCATTGCGAACGTTCTGCATCATGTGGTTCCCATCCACACAATGTGCGACCGGAGTGATATTCACGTCGTTTCACAAATTAAAGCGGCCCATACAGGACTGCCGACTATTTTTTTATATGATCATTATCCGGGCGGCATTGGTCTTGCAGAAGATGTGTACAAGCGGTTCGACAGTGTCAAGGAGGCGGCCATTGATTTGATTCGCAGATGCCCGTGTGAAAACGGCTGTCCTTCCTGTGTTGGCATGGGGTTTGAGGGAATGAATGTAAAGCAAAAAAGCATTGATCTGCTCAACCAGTTTTAAGGGGGCTGAAAATGAGTTTAATGAAAAAGCTGCAGCGGCAGAAAAAGCATATTGTACGTGAGGGGGAAAAACCGGCTGCCAAAAGGGTGGAGGAACCGAAAGAGATTCGCCATTGGGAGACGTGGAAGGCAGCGGGAGCGGAGCTGTTTGAGTTTGAAGGGGAGTACTGCATCACGCGTGAAACGCACCATCCGCTCGATACGCCCCACGGCTTGTATACATTTAATGAGGCGCAAAAAACGATTGAACAGTGGTCATCCTTTAGTGGACATCATCCACTGTCGGCTAAAGGATTTCATCCATCTGATTTGTATTTCTTTGATATTGAGACGACCGGGCTCAGCGGTTCAGGAAGTGTTATTTTTTTACTTGGAACAGCGCGCATTCATAACCATCAAGTGACCGTTAAGCAATTTTTCCTCCCTTCTCCAGGCAATGAAACGGCACTGTATGCGAAATTTTTACAGGAAACCGACTATACGACCCTGGTAACATATAATGGAAAATCATTTGACTGGCCGCAGGTAAAGTCACGCCATACATTTGTACGCGAGCGGGTGCCGGCACTGCCGGCTTTTGGGCATTTTGACCTTTATCATGCATCCCGCCGGCTATTTAAGCATACAATGGATTCGGTTAAGCTTGTCAACGTGGAAAAAAAGCACCTCGGACTCGAACGGGTAAATGATGTCCCCGGCCATCTGGCACCGATTATTTATTTTGATTTTATCGATCGGGGAGACCCAGAGGGTGTCCTGCAGGTGATGAAGCACAACGAGCGCGACATTTTAAGCTTAATTACTTTATATACGCATATCAGCCGTCTCGTGCTTGATGAAGAAGGAGGAAGTGATGACCAAACGACCCTTGAGGTAGGGAAGTGGTTTGAAGCGTCGGGAAACCGTGCGGCAGCAAAAGAATCCTTCCAAAACGCTGCGAAAAGCCGCCGGGATGACGTCGCTTTAGATGCGGCATTCCGGCTTGCGATGCAGCTGAAAAAGGAACATTCTTCCGAAGAAGCGGTGCAGCTGTTTACCCGTGTCCGTCAGGCCGGGGCGGACCGCTCTATCGAAGCAGCCATTGAGCTGGCCAAGCTGTATGAGCATAAACGGAAAAATATTCCGTTGGCGTTAAGAGAAACCAAATGGGCCTTGCAGCAAAAGCAGGAAAACCCGGCAGTCGAAGCCGCTCTGTTACACCGTTTGTGCCGGCTTGAAAAAAAATTGTCGAAATAACGCGAAAATGACTGTCATATAGTTGTAACTTTTTTAAAAACACCGTAAAATGATAAATGGTTGTTTTTGAGATAAACTATAAATATGGGGTGAATGACAGGTTGTATCGTGCAATTCTATTTTTATTTTTCGTGTTTGTCGGCTTAACTGCATTCGTATTAACAAACTTAAAAGATAGTTTTTACGCATTGTTATAAGGGAAGAAAAAACCTCTTGGCTGCCTGCTTTCCGATTGACAAACGACCCTGTTTTTGAAACAATTAATGAAAAAATAGGCAGGATTCGATGAAGGTGGTGCAAGGCAATGTTGTCGGATAAACTTAAGTTAACAGGAAAAGATATCCTGGAAAAAGAATTTAAAACATCGATGCGGGGCTATAACCCGGATGAAGTAGATCAATTTTTAGACCTTGTCATAAAAGACTATGAAGTATTTCAGCAGGCAATTGAAGAGTTGCAGCAGGAAAACTTGCGCTTGAAAAAAGAAAACAGCACGATTTCGGCACGGAAGCCGATTCCGGAAGCGCCAATTCGCCAGCAGCAGCCGGCTCCTGGATCAACCAATTTCGATATTTTAAAACGCTTATCGAATTTGGAACGCCACGTTTTTGGCGACCGTCTCCATAATGAATAAATTACCATTGCGAAATCTCGCGGTTTCTTTTATAATAAGAAACGAAATCGAATAACGTTTGGGTAATCGCTGTGAGTTTTGTGCTCGCAGAGGAAAGTCCATGCTCACACAGTGCTGTGATGCCTGTAGTGATCACGCCTGGCGAAACCATAAGCCAGGGCAGCAATTTATTTTGCTGACGGCAGGGAAAACACCTACGTCCTTCTTGGATATGGTGTGAATACCTTGAAAGTGCCACAGTGACGTAGCTTTGCTAGAAATGGCAAAGGTGGAACGAGGTAAACCCCGTGAGTGAGCAACCCAAATTTTGGTAGGGGCACTTTCCGGACGAAAACGAACGAATGGAAAGGTGAAACATATAGGTGTTTCGCAGATAGATGATTGCCACCGGAGTACGAGGCCATACCCTGGCCGTTTGCAGTACAATGGTACAAAACATGGCTTACAGAACGTTATTCAGGGTTTATGAAATCTAACTAACACAGCTCTCCTTTACAGGGGAGCTTTTGTTCTATTTGGCGGGGGAGCTGACTCCTTTTTATGGAGAATTATCCAAAACAAATGAATGAATTAATCGTTAATTACATCCGTGAAGGCGTTATGGTTACGGATAAAACGGGTGCCATTTTATTTGTAAATCCAGCGTTTCAAGTAGTGACTGGCTACAAAGCAGAAGAAGTGATTGGAAAACAGCCGAGCTTTTTACAGTCGGGCCTGCACAATCGCCCATTTTATGAACAAATGTGGAAAACCATTGCACAAAAAGGACAATGGAGCGGTGAAATATGGAACCGGCGCCGCAACGGTGAGCTTTATCCGGAGTGGCTGACCATTTCGGCCGTGCATGATGACCAGAGAAAAGCGGAACACTATATTGGTGTTTTTACCGATATTTCCGATCAGCGCTCGGCAGAAGCAGAAGCAAAAAGACTGGCCCATCAAGATGCTTTAACGGGAGTGGCCAACCGTTACGCTTATTATACGCGAATGGTTTCTGTAATAGAAACTTCTCAAACATACAATCAAAAATTAGCTGTATTTTTACTTGATTTAGATCGTTTCAAACAAATTAACGATACGTTCGGTCAAAAAGCGGGAGACGAGCTGCTGATGGATTTAACCAGCCGCCTGAAACGGCTGCTTGGCAATAAAGATATGATTGCCAGGCTCGGGGGAGATGAATTTTCTCTTACACTGACCCACCTCCATCACGAACGCGAAGCTTTTCAAGTGGCGGAAGCGGTTATTTCCTCTTTTTCGACTCCTTTTCATATTGCAGGGCAGGATATTTATATCTCAGCGAGCATGGGCATCAGTTTTTTTCCTGAAGATGGCCGTGACGTGGAAACGTTAATTCGGCATGCGGACAAAGCGATGTATCATTCTAAACAAACAGGACGGAACCGTTTTTCGGTTTACCGAGAAGAGATGAATGAGGAAACGAAAGAAGCCCTGACCATGGAAATGGAGCTGCGCCGTGCCATTGAGCGAAATGAATTGGTGCTTCATTATCAGCCGCAGGTTGATACAGTTTCTAAAAGAGCTGCGGGTGCAGAAGCGCTGCTTCGATGGCATAATAAGCATTACGGTTGTGTGCCGCCTGCTGTTTTTATTCCGCTGGCAGAAAAAACCGGCCTTATTATTCCAATTGGAAAATGGATTATAAGGCAGGTATGCCGTGAATTACATATATTGAGCCGACACGGGTTTACCGATTTACCGATTGCGGTAAATATATCGGCTTTGCAATTTTTACAGGATGGATTTGTGGAAACCGTCCAAGCTATTTTATATGAAGAAAATATTCTGCCGGAGCGCCTCGAACTGGAGTTAACAGAAAGTACCGTTATGCCAGACGCACCGTCTTCCATCCAAAAGCTGGACCAGTTAAAAGGGCTGGGCTTCCGGTTATCCATTGATGATTTCGGGACAGGGTATTCGTCGCTCAGTTATTTGCGCCGATTTCCTATTGACCAGCTGAAAATCGACCGAAGCTTTATTCAGCTGATGGATGAAGACGAGGATGACGCTTCGATTGTGGAAGCTATTATTACGATGGCGCACCGCCTTCATTTGAAGGTTGTGGCCGAAGGTGTTGAAAACGAGCGTCAATTTCGGATGCTGCAGGAAGAGTCATGTGATATCGTTCAAGGCTATTTTTATTCAAAACCGATTTCTTTATCCGAGCTGATCACTTTTTTACAAAATGATGAGCCGAAATGAATCGATACGAAAAGAGGATATTATGTATACATTAATCGCAACCGCTGCGATGGGACTTGAAGCCATCGTAGCCAAAGAAGTAAAAGATCTTGGATACGAACCGAGAACAGAAAATGGAAAAGTGTATTTCGAAGGAGATGCTGCTGCGATTGCACGCTGCAACATGTGGCTGCGTACAGCTGACCGTGTAAAAGTGGTTGTGGCTGAATTTTACGCCAAAACATTTGATGAGCTTTTTGAAAAAACAAAAGCACTTCGCTGGGAGGACTACCTGCCAAAAGACGCCTCGTTTCCTGTACAGGGGAAGTCCGTTAAATCTACCCTGTTTAGTGTTTCTGACTGCCAGGCGATTGTGAAAAAAGCCATCGTGGAGCGGTTAAAATCCGCTTATCATGTGGAAACGTGGCTGGCTGAAACAGGAGCGCGTTTTCCGCTCGAAGTGGCTCTTTTAAAAGATAAAGTAACCTTGACCATTGACGCAAGCGGTGCCGGACTGCATAAGCGCGGCTACCGGACCGGGCAGGGAGAAGCGCCGCTGAAAGAAACGCTGGCCGCTGCCCTTGTCAAGCTGACGAATTGGTATCCTGACAAGCCGTTTTTAGACCCTTTCAGCGGCTCTGGTACCATCCCAATTGAAGCGGCACTGATCGGCCAGAATATCGCTCCGGGGTTTAACCGCGAATTTATTTCCGAAGGATGGGACTGGATCGGCGGGAGTATTTGGGATGACGTACGAACGGAAGCAGAAGATAAAGCGAATTACGATCAGCCGCTTGATATCGAAGGGCTGGATGTAGATCCGAAAATGGCCCGGATTGCCGAAGCGAACGCATTCGAAGCCGGTTTGGGCGACTTAATCCGGTTCCGGACAGAAGATGCAACGAAATTTCAAACCGATAAGGAATATGGTGTAATCGTTGGTAATCCGCCGTACGGAGAACGCCTCAGCGACCGTCCAGGCGTTGAAAAGCTGTATGCTGATTTAGGACGCGCTTTTAAGCCGCTTGATACGTGGTCCATTTATGTATTAACGTCCCATGAAGGATTTGAAGAAGTATATGGCCGTCCGGCTACGAAAAAACGCAAGCTGTTTAACGGATTTATCCGCTGTGATTATTATCAGTACTGGGGCAAGCGCCCGCCTCGCCGCGAAAGTTAATCATCGAAAAAGCCTTTGACTATTTTTGTCAAGGGCCCAACTGTAGACAAATTATATGGATACCTGTGCACATGAATGGGATGGATCGGCGGCGTCCAGGCAGCTTCGCTTTCCATGGGGCAGGCGCTGAGCCCAATTTCGCCTGGCGGCTCCACCGGTCTTGGCTGCCCGCTCGTCCCATAGGAGTCTGCGCTGCCTTCCCGCCGCCAAGTGGCTTGCGACAAGATTGTTTAGAGCTTATAAGGTCGTATCTTTCTGTTTAAAAAGAGAAAATGCCTATTCAGTCCTTTTTTGTGAATCTTCAATCCCACTTATCGCCTCTTTTTAAAGCGAAAGACTTTATCTACACACTGAGCCTTTGACTATTTTTTGGTCAAAGGCTCTTTCTGCTTTGTAAAAAGCCTGGTGGTGAGAGTGCACGGAATGAAAACGAATAATCAGAAAACAAAAAAATAAAATGTTCGTGTTTTGTATTGATTTTCTCAAATGATATGCTATTATAATGATTATCAACTAAACATATTCACTCATATAATCGCAGGAATCGGCCTGCAAGTTTCTACCGGACACCGTAAATGCTCCGACTATGGGTGAACAAGAGAACGGATCCGTCTGTTCGAAGCCTGAAGGCATTGTTCACTCTTTTTTGAGGAATACGTTGCGCTTCAGGCTTTTTTTATGCCTGAAGACGAATCAAAGGAGGAAACCCACACCATGAAGCGTCTTCATGAAAAAATGGAACAGGACGGACGCGTGCTTTCTGAGCACGTTTTAAAAGTAGATTCGTTTTTGAATCACCAGATTGATCCGCAGTTAATGAAAGAAATCGGAGAAGAATTTGCCCGGCTGTTCGAGGGGGCAGGAATCACCAAAATTCTCACATTGGAATCGAGCGGCATCGCTCCATCTGTAATGACCGGACTTGTGCTAGGGGTGCCGGTTGTGTTTGCACGCAAGCGCCAGTCTTTAACGATGACGGATGATCTCTTGACGGCAGATGTATATTCTTTCACGAAAGAAACGACCAACCGAATTGCGGTTTCTCAATCTTTCTTGAGCGAAGGCGATACAGTGCTTATTATTGACGACTTTTTGGCAAACGGCCAGGCAGCGCTTGGCTTAATGGATATTGTGAAGCAGGCAGGAAGCAAGATTGCCGGAATCGGCATCGTGATTGAAAAGTCGTTCCAGGACGGACGGGCTTTATTGGAAAGGGAAGGCGTACGCGTAGAGTCACTTGCGAGAATCGAATCTCTTCATGATGGAAAAATCCAATTTAAAGCGGAGGTGCACCAATGAAACCGACACGTTTAAAAACCGCTTCGCTCGGTATTCAGCATGTATTGGCGATGTACGCAGGGGCAGTGATTGTGCCGCTGATTGTCGGCGCAGCGGTCGGCATGACGCCGGCTCAGTTAACGTATCTTGTCTCAATTGATATTTTTATGTGCGGAATTGCGACGCTTCTTCAAGTATACCGCGGCAAATGGATCGGCATCGGCCTGCCAGTTGTACTCGGCTGTACCTTTACCGCTGTCAGCCCGATGATTGCCATTGGGACGGCAAATGGCGTTTCCGCTATTTACGGCGCGATTATCGCTTCTGGTATTTTCGTATTGGTCATTGCCCCATTCTTCAGCCGGCTTGTCCGCTTTTTCCCGCCGGTCGTAACGGGTTCCGTTGTAACGATTATTGGTGTTACCCTTATCCCGGTAGCGATGAACAATATGGGAGGCGGACAGGGAAGCCCTGATTTCGGCTCTGCCGAAAACCTTACACTTGCGTTTGCGACACTTGCTGTCATTATTGTGATGTACCGCTTTTTCAAAGGATTTGCCCGCTCGATTTCTGTTTTGCTTGGCCTATTGTTCGGAACCGTCCTTGCTTTTTTCATGGGTAAAGTCGATTTCTCGGCTGTCGCGGATGCCTCATGGTTCCATTTAGTGCAGCCATTTTATTTTGGAACACCGTCCTTTGAATGGACAGGCATTTTAACGATGATTTTAGTGGCAATGGTCAGCCTCGTTGAATCAACAGGCGTGTACTTTGCTATTTCAGATATTTGTGATAAAAAAGTAGAAGAAAAAGATTTAGCCAAAGGATACCGTGCGGAAGGACTGGCGATTGTACTTGGCGGCATTTTTAACGCTTTTCCGTACACGGCTTTTTCACAAAACGTCGGGCTCATGCAGCTTTCAGGCGTGAAATCGCGCAGCGTCATTTTCTATACAGCCGGCTTTTTAATCATCCTTGGACTTGTACCTAAAATCGGCGCCTTCACAACGATTATTCCATCCAGCGTATTAGGCGGCGCGATGGTCGCAATGTTCGGGATGGTTGTGGCGCAGGGCGTTAAAATGCTCGGCCGCGTGGATATGAATGCGCAGGAAAACCTGCTGATTATTGCCTGCTCGGTCGGTCTAGGTCTTGGCGTAACAGTGGTGCCGGACTTGTTTAAAGGCCTGCCAGGCGGCATTCAAATCCTGACAGGCAACGGCATTGTAGCCGGCAGTATGACGGCGATCATCCTTAATATCGTATTTAACGAATTAGGCCGTAAAAAAGCATCGGTTTCTGTAGTGGAAAACAAAGTTTCGTAATAAAAAACTCTCATGTTTTAAAAACGCCACCTTCATTTCTTTCGATTAAAAGAAATGAAGGTGGCGTTTTTTTGTATGCAAAAAACGTTAAACAATGAAAGGAGTTTACCTTTTCGTTTTAGCCGGCTTTCGATTATTTTTTCCCGGCAAAGAAATCCTAAGGATGAAGGCAGCCGGCAATAAAAAATCACCTCGTGCGTTCCAGCTTTTTATAAAATGGTTAAATGAAAATCGTTCAAAACGCTTCACGCAGGGATGTATACAAAGCGGAAGAAGCGGCGATGAAATACATATTGAGCCTGCGCTTATATCAGCAGCGGCCGGCGTTTTGAGCGGCATGGATTTGTGCAAATTAAAACAGAAATCAACAGCTGTTTAAGTCCAAATGAAGCAGCAGCGTTCGATAAAGCAGAATAGTGAATCGATCAATTAGGTACATACACTTGCAGGGCATTGGCAGCGCCTCCCCCTCGAAAAGATAAATAAAGGAGAAATTTTAATATGGAGAAAAAATCATTGAACACTTTAATCACGGAGTACCGGGCGAAACAAAAGGAACATCAGGGCAAAGCAGTCGCTCCGCCAGAACTAAGAGCCGGTGCAAAAGAAATCTTTGAACGGGCGAAAGCGGAAGCCGTTGCGGATTATGAGGAAAAGCTGCCGGCAGTTCTTGCGGAGATTGAAGCCGCAAAAGCGCATTATCTGTATGCTATTGCGTCTTATTCAGCACTAAAAAAAGGTGCTAAACAAAAGATTATCGAAGCCGGCCGTGAAATTGGGCACGATTTTCAAGCGCTGGACCTGCCGAACCTGCGCGATATTGCATGGTTTTGCCGAGATCATGATCAAGCAGACGGTTCAAAGTATACCGTATTTGAAGACGAAATCAGAAAAGCGATTAGCAGGGGGGAGTAAAAAGACCAAGCGAATAAATCACGTGCACGCGGTTAAGGAAGAAGGGATCTAATGTATAACGTGAAAAAACGGATAAAATCACGATTTAAGTAATCGCATTTCGGATGGCCTTTTACTGTTTTGCAGCCGATTATTTCTTATTAAGAGAAAATGCGGCATCAGATGGGGATTGGCTGTGAAGCGATTGACCGGAGACTGCTTGAAAGATAATCCTTATATTTAAATGTTCAAGCAGCCGTCGCCAAAGCCAGCCACACCTTCACAAATTTTTAATAAAATTCAAATTGTGCAAAAATCAAATTTAAAATATATAAACATAATGAACTAACATGCTTATATACAAGAAGCACGCAGCCCCTATGCCGGTTTGAAACGCCATAAATACCTGCAGTTTATATAAAGCATAAAGAGAAAGATAACAGCTTAATAACGAAATATTACTTTTTTACATAAATATTAAAAAACATTAACTCTGTATTAATTATTTCCAGAGGGGGTATTAACTGAGCAATGAAGAAAAAGGAGGAAATGTTTTTGGATCACGTTAAAGCGATTATGATTAAATTTGTGATGATAGCGACTATTTTAGGGATCGTGCTTACTGGATTTTATCAGGGAGAGCTCAGTGATACACTCCTCATTAGTGCCGTTCTTTCAGTTGTCGCGTATATCATCGGCGATTTGCTTATATTCCACAAAGAAGGTGATGACTATGAGCGTAAGGAAGATTACGTTCAAAGAAACATCCTTGCTTCTTTGTCAGATGCGATAATAGCTTTTTTTGTTGTGTCGCTTATGGGCAGGTCACTTTTAATTAACGGCGGCGATGTTTTAACAGCTGCATTTATTTCAGCCATTCTTGTTGCAGCGGGTGAATGGTTCTTCCATAAGTACTTAGACAATCATGTATTTGATGATGAACACGCTCACAATCATATAAGATAATGATTAAGTCAAAAATAGGCGCATGTTGTATCAGGCGCCACGGCTGATTAACAAAAACTAAATAACAGATCTTTTTGAGCGGCCCCGTGCGGGCGGCTCGTTTTTGCTTTCAAAACAAATAAAAACAGAAGGTGGCAATGAGTAGAATATGTAGAATGAAATGAGCCGCTGGTGAAACAATAACAGCATCAGGCGTTAAGCGCTGGAAAGAGCAGTACGGCGGAAAATATTATGTGATATACCAGAATGAAACAAACTGTTTTACGGCGTTTCATGTTTCGCCGGCTTTTTAAAAATTAAAAAAAGGGGGAAAGATAAATGGAAATTTTGTATACGGGTGAAGAAATGGTCATTAAAGGTGACGAAACTTTATTGGCGAAAATTAAAGGGAAGAGTCTGGATGATATCGATGTAAGCGGCATCCGTGTAAATGCTGATGAGCTTGCTAAGTTGTTTGACGCAGCCCGCGCCGAAGGGTCTGTAGAGAGCATAGGCCGTTACGCCCTGCTGAAAGAAAAATACCTGGCAGCCTACAACGCATAAAGAGCGGTCCTGAGCGGATGGCTCTTTTTTATATGGAACCGTAAGAGAAGCCGCTTTTTTGTTTAAACAAACCGTTAAAAAGGAAAGTCTAAAGGAAACAACAGCGTTTATTTAAGATGAAAAAAGCAAGGAGGGAAGGCAGAAAAAATGGAAATGGCCAATGTCTTTTCTTCTCATTTAAAACGAGTCGGATACAACCCTTTTCATCAAATTCTTCGAATCGAGTTTCAGGACCAAAGCATTTATGACTATGAAGGGGTGCCTGAACATATTTACACAAGTTTAATGAGGGCAGATTCACACGGAAAATATCATGCCGCGTTTATTAAAGAACGCTATAAGTATAGAAGAGTTTGGTGACGGGGGAAGTATTTTGTGTTTTTAAGCGGTTGAACCGGGTAAAGATACCGTGATACAAATACTGTCTCAAAAGGAGGATTCCTTATGGCCGAGAACCATGGGCGCAATGAATATTTTGAAGACCGGGCTGGTACAGACGAGGCGAGATTTCATGTGGTTCCTCACGGTGAGGGTGAATGGGCTGTAAAAACAGAAGGGAAAGACGGACCCAATGACACGTTCGGTTCAAAATCCGAAGCAGTAGACGAAGCGAAAAAAATGGCAGAAGAAGCTGGAACAATGGCTATTATTCATGATGAAGACGGACAAATTGAAAAGCAGCATAACTACCAAAGCTGACAGCTGTCAGCAAAAAAAGGATGCTCTCTTAGCAGAGGCATCCTTTTTATTATTTTAACATCAGGATTGTGCGGCTGCCGATTAGGTTCCCGCTCTGACCGGCGGCAAGAAAAGTTTTTTCATTTATAACGTCTATTTTTTCCAAAAGTTAAGATATTACATATTATTTTTGGAAAATGATCTAAACAAATAAACAAATAGACCGATAGTACTAATGACTTGTAAAAAAGTGATGAAATATAGCTTTTCTTGTGAAAATAAAAAGAACACGGGGGTGCAAAAGTGGTGCAGACACAACAAGATCAAAATACGATTATTAAAGAAGTGCTTAACTGTGCGGTAGAATCGATTAAAGGAATTGTTCCATTGGAGCTGACAGTGGGCCGGCCGGCACTTTTAAATGGATCTTTTAACCACCATGCGATCGGGGTATTTATTGGCATTACCGGTGATCTGCCAGGCCGTATTATTTTAGACGGACCGGAAAGTGCGTTTGCCTGCCTTGGCGAGAAAATGTTTGGCATGCCGATTGAAGGTGAAATGGTGGAGTCCTTTGCGGGCGAAGTCGTCAACATGATTGCCGGGAATATGGGTGTGGCACTCGCTGCAAAAGGAATTAAGATCGATATTACACCGCCAACAATCATTGTAGGCGATTCGAAAATTTCAGGATTTAAGCAGGCTATTGAACTGCCGCTTTCGTTTAAAGAAGCGGGCGATTACCGGCTTGTACTCAATATTGAAAAAGGTGCTTAAAGAAGCATCTTTGAGACTGTCGACAAAGTCGCCAGTCTTTTTTTTTGTAAAAGTTTTCACCGCCGAAAAATGGGCAGGAGACTTTTCGGGAAACATTGCTTCTTAAAAAGGGCCGACAGGGGAAGGCGGCCGGACTTCCCGTTCCTCGGGCAGTGGGGGAGCCTTCTCGGCTGCGCCTGCGGGGTCTCCCGACTCACTGTACTTCCCGCAGCAGTCTTCGTCCAACCGGCTTCCCCCTTTTTTTGAAAAATCAGCACAGAGGGCATCTCTACATACGCTTTTACCGCTTTGGTGACAGGGCAAGTGTATCCATTAAACTGTGCAGCCTTGCTCATGCGCACAAGCGGCGGGTGTGCGGCGAAGACTCCTATGGGGCAAGCCGGCCGGCTGAGCCCGGCTGGGCCGCACGGCGGCAAAGACGGGCTCAGCGCCCGCCTCATGGAAAGCGAAGCCGCGCGTCCGCCGTCTTATCGGCTCTCACCCCAACCGCCTGCACACTTTACACAGAAAAGAAATGAAAGAAATCCTTCGGCAATAGATTTTATTTGTCTACACTCTGAAAGGTGCTTAAAGAAGCATCTTTTTTTGTTGAGTTCTTTTTTAAAAGGTGTTACCATATAAATGAGGATGAAAATTATTATCAATTAAGAAAGTGGGCGTTTGCATGATCTGGTTATTTGTTACCGCAACAGTCGTTACATATGGCGGTGTGATGAAATATGTGCTTGATCATACTGGAAAAGGAAGCAAAGCGCTTGTCTTGAAAAAATAAAGTGGCAGAGGGTACAGAAAACCGGCAGAAGCTGGGCGCTGTATCCTTTTTTATTGGGCCAAAATCGTATACAATAAAAAGAAAACGCTTTGCATCGAAAGGAATGTTCATATGGGAACGCAAACAGCTGAACGGACACTGGAAGGGATTCGCATTCGCACCGCCGGTTTGTATGAGCAGTTTTTACATAATGGGGACACGGAGCGTGCTGAGAAAGCCGCTTTGTTTTTGCGCAAGCTGCATGAAAAAGAATTGATTGTAGCGTTTTGCGGGCATTTTTCAGCTGGAAAATCAACGATGATTAATGAACTGACAGGAGAAGCTCTTCTGCCATCCAGCCCGATCCCGACAAGCGCCAATGTTGTGAAAATCAAGCCGTCTGAAGAAAATTTTGCGAAAATTCATTATCATCACGGGCGTCCGCTCTTATTCAAAGCGCCTTATGATATGAAGCATGTTAAAAAGTTCGCCAAAGATGGCGATGAAGTGGCTTCAATTGAAATCGGGCATGCCGGCTCCAGCCTGCCGCCGGATGTAACGGTAATGGATACGCCCGGAGTAGATTCTACTGACGACGCCCACCGTATTTCCACGGAATCTGCGCTTCACCTGGCTGATATGGTTTTTTATGTGATGGATTACAATCATGTTCAATCCGAGCTTAATTTTATTTATACGAAAGAACTTTTGTCCCATGGCGTAAAGCTGTTTTTAATTATTAACCAAATTGATAAGCACAAGGAAGAAGAATTGTCGTTTGATGCCTTCCGCCAGTCAGTGAAAGACTCGTTTGCGACGTGGAATGTAGAACCGGAAGCGTTTTATTTCACGAGTCTGCGCAACCGTTCTCTTCCTTATAACGACTTTGGGCAAGTGCAGGCACTGATTCAGGACAGCATCCGAAATCGGGAGCAGCTGGCGGAGCAGTCAGCGGAAACGATGATGAACCGCCTGGTGCATGAGCATATGGAATGGCTGGCCGAGCAGCAAAAACAAACGGCTGAGCCGCTCGAAGCGGTTGTAGCTGAAGCAGGCTCGCAGTCGATTGAGGAAAGGGAAGCGGCCATCCGCTCAGAAATGGAAAAGCGGGACGCCTCTCTTTGGCTCAAGCAATATGAAGCCAAGCGCGATGATGTATTGAAAAATGCGATTTTAATGCCGGCTGCCACACGTGAAAAGGCGCGCAGCTATCTTGAATCAACCCGCCCGGACTTTAAAGTCGGCTTGTTGTTTGCGAAAAAGAAAACGGAAGAAGAGCGGGAGCAGCGCCTTCGTTTATTTGTAGAAGATATTCAAAAACAAACGGAAGCGCAGCTTGAATGGGCCATCCGCCAGGTAAGCGCGGCCTGGGTGAAAGAAAGCCGTCTCGACGACCCTGCACTTGCCTTGAAAGCAGAAGAGCTTTCCGTACCGGTAGATGCCTCTTTGGCAGTGGATGCTGTAAAGCCGGGAGCCGGTGTAACGGGAGATGCCGTTTTGAATTATGCCGAGGATGTGGCGTCTCTTGTGAAAAAGCGTGCACGCGCTGTGTCAGAGGCGTGGAAAGAGGAAGCAGCGCCTGTCCTTACAGAGCAGTTCAACAGTGAATACGGGCAATATGAAAAAGAGTATAAAGTGTGGGCAAAGCGGCTGCAGGCAAAGCAAACGCTTGAGGAGCTCGAAAAGCAGCGGGAAGAAAGAGAAGCACTGCTTCGCCGCATCGTATCCGAAGAAGATCCGATTCTGCCGCGTATTGTGCAGGCACTGCAGGAAAAGTGGCAGGCAGAAGATGCAGAAGCGGTTTTATATGATGGCGTGGAGCAGTGGCAGACAGAAGAACGAAGCAGTGCAGGGTTCATTGAGGCGTCTGAACAGCCCCAGCTTCAGGCAGCAGGCGATAAAGAAGCCGTTGTAAACAGGCTGCGCCAAATGGCAAAGCGCCTTCATCATATACCGGGGTTTGCCCGTTTTGTAGACGGTGCGCTGCAAAAAGCAGCCCGTCTTGAAAACCAGACGTATACGATTGCCCTGTTCGGCGCTTTTTCGGCCGGAAAATCATCGTTTGCGAACGCACTGCTCGGTGAAAAGGTACTGCCGGTGTCGCCCAACCCGACAACGGCTGCTGTAAACCGTATTCATCCGGTAGACAGTGAGCATCATCACCGGACAGCGGATGTGCACTTAAAGCCGGAAGAAATGATGCTTCAAGACGTGAATGCCTCTCTTGGCCTGTTTGGCCGGAGTGCTGCATCTCTTGAAGAAGCGGTTCAAATGGTGCCGGATGTTCTTGCTGCGAATGAAGGAGAAGGAAAAGAAAAAATTCACTTGTCTTTCCTGCGGGCTTTCTTAGCAGGCTTTGACGACTATAAAGGGCAGCCGGATGGAACGCTGCGCGTTGATCTTGATTTGTTCCGCCAGTTCGTAGCCGAGGAGCAAAAAAGCTGTTTTGTAAATTCGATCGATTTATATTATGACTGTGATTTTACACGGCTTGGCATTACACTAGTAGACACGCCGGGAGCAGACTCGATCAATGCCCGTCATACGGGTGTGGCATTTGAATACATTAAAAATGCCGATGCGATTCTGTTTGTTACGTATTACAATCATGCTTTTTCAAAAGCAGACCGCGAGTTTTTAATTCAGCTTGGCCGTGTAAAAGATGCGTTCGAGCTTGACAAGATGTTTTTTGTGATTAACGCGATCGACCTGGCAGCGGACGAAGAAGAACTGAACGATGTAAAAGCGTATGTTCAGGATCAGCTGCTTCAGTATGGAATCCGGTTTCCAAGGCTGCATGGCGTCTCGAGCATGCTGGCGGTTGAAGAAGCCATGCGCGGCGAGTGGGATCATCCGCAGTCCGGCATGAAGCCGTTTAAAGAATCATTCCGCGCCTTTTTAACGGGCGATCTTGCCCAGATGGCCGTTCAATCCGCTGAAGCGGAAGCCGAGCGGGGTGTCAGCCAGCTTCAAAAGCTGATTGCCGCAGCCAAAGAAAGTGTCCACCAGGGAGAGCAGAAGCGGGAAGAACTAACAGCGAAGCAGGCCAAAATGATCGCAGCGATTGACGCTGAGACAACAGAGGCAGAGCAAAAACGGCTGGCGCAGGAGCTCGATGAACTGGTTCATTATGTGAAACAGCGTGTTTTTTACCGGTTCACAGATTTCTTCAAGGAATCGTTTAATCCAGCCACGCTTAGCGGCCAGCACGAAACGAAAAGGGCGCTCCAGCGGGCACTCGCAGAACTGCTTCAATCAGTCGGCTATGACCTTGCGCAGGAAATGCGTGCCACATCCATCCGCGTAGAAAATCATGGCGCGAAATTGATGCAGGATAAGCAAACAAGGCTGGCAAACAAAGCCAGCATGATTGAACCGGAACTGCTGCTCTCAAACGTTCAAACTGGAAAGCTTATCGTACCGGACTTTAAAACGGCTTTTGAGGATCAGCCGCTTGAGCCGTTTTCCGGTACGCTGTCCCTATTTAAAAATGCAAAAGCCTTTTTTGAGAAAAATGAAAAGCAGGCGATGATGCAAAAGCTGCAGGAGCAAATCGAGCAGCTGGCAGACGGCTACTTATCCGAACAAAAAAGCCGGCTGTTAATGAGTGCAAACCAGTTTATTGAACAGGAAACCGAGGAACTGAAGCAGGCGGTGCGCCTTGATGTAACGGAGCAGTTTGACGCGTGGCTTCTCCTGTTCGAACAAACCGGCAATATCGAAGAGTGGGAGCAGGTTCTTCGTGACATTTCTTAATTCACGGTTTCACGCCTGTGCCACGTGCCGGCATTTCGAAGCGTCACGACAGCCGGGCGGAATGAAATATACATGCAGCCGGCTCGGGTTCGAGACGAAGCCGGATTACCGGTTTAACTGCTGGGACCCGAAGGAGCATGTAAAAAAGCTAATGAAAAAGGAGTGATTGGATGATCGTCACAACGGAGTGGCTAAGAGAAAAGCAGAATCAAAACGGGGATCAAGTCGTAGTGATTGACTGCCGGTTTGATTTAGCCGATCCGGCAAAAGGAGCTGCTTTATATGAAGAGAGCCATATTCCAGGCGCTTATTATGCGCATTTAGATCATCATTTATCCGGTGAAAAAGGGCAGGGAGGCGGACGCCATCCGCTGCCGGATATGACGGTTTTTGCGGCGTTTATGGAAAGCTGCGGTGTGTCGGATGACACGTTTGTGGTCGCTTATGATGATGGCGTATCGATGTTTGCCGGCCGTCTCTGGTGGCTTTTGACTTATGCCGGCCATAAACATGCCTGCATTTTAGACGGCGGCTTTTCCGCCTGGACAAGCGAAGGGCTGCCGGTAACAAAAGAACGGCCAAAGCCGAAGCGCCAAACCGGGCAGTTAACGGTTCAGCTTCAGCCGGGTATGGTCGCATCTGCCGAAGAAGTCGCAGAAGGAGGAGCGCTTTTAATTGACTCGAGGGCGCCTGAACGCTATTTAGGAGAAGCCGAGCCGCTTGACCGGGTACCGGGCCATATTCCGGGTGCGATCAACCGTTTTTTTGCCGAAGCGACGGAAAATGGCAAGTGGAAGCCTGCCGAAGCGCAACAGGTACGGTTTGCCGGAATAGGGCCGGATGAGCCGATTATTGTATACTGCGGTTCAGGCGTATCTGCAACACCCAACATTTTAGCCCTGCAGCAGGCGGGCTTTACCAATGTAAAGCTTTATCCGGGCAGCTACAGCGAATGGTCAAGTGACGAATCGCGCCCGATTGAAACGGAAAGGCATGATCGATAAGATGACAACCAGGAAATTATTGCTTGTGGACGGAATGGCTCTTCTATTCCGTTCTTTTTTTCAAACGGCGCCGAGCGGCCGTTTTATGTTTAATGAAAAAGGAATCCCAACAAACGCTGTACAGGGGCTGATCCGTCATTTGTTTGCAGCGGCGGACCGCATTCGCCCGACCCATATTACCGTCTGCTGGGATATGGGAAAGGACACATTCCGTACCGATATGTTCGACTCGTATAAAGCACACCGACCGGCTCCGCCGGCAGAGCTTACGCCGCAGTTCGATTTAGCGCAGCAGGCAACGGCCGCGTTTTCTCTTCACAATGCCGGGGTAAGAAACTATGAAGCAGATGACTGCATCGGCACCATTTCCAAATGGACAAAAGAAGAGGAAACCTACATTTTAACCGGGGACCGGGATCTTTTGCAGCTGTTAAATGGCCGTAATCACGTGTGGCTGCTGCAGACGGGCTATGGAAATTGGAAGGCATATGACGCGGCGCTGTTTCGTGAGGAATATGGGATTGATCCGGAGCAGTTTCATTATGTAAAAGCACTGATGGGAGATGCAGCCGACGGCTATCCCGGTGTAAAAGGAATTGGAGAAAAAACGGCACTGAAGCTCATTCGCGAGCATGGAACGACAGAAGGTGTATTAGCAGGGCTTGACGGTATGACCCCTGCACTTCAAAAAAAACTGCGTGAAGGGGAAGACATGCTGCGCATGTCGGAAAAACTGGCAGAAATCCATTGCGATGTACCGCTTGAGTGGACGTGGGAGCAGGCCGCTTTTACAGGTACAACAGAAGAGGCCGCCCGCTTTATTGAGGAAAATGGAATGAAGGGACTGTCCCGCCTCGCCCGCCATACAGGCTATATAGAAGTAGATCCGTTTGGCTTTGATTGAGGCAGGACGTGTACATAATCATTTCTTTTTTTGAAGAAACTGATCAGGAGAAAGTCTTCAAAACACCGTTCAAGGGTTTGCCCGAATGGCGTTTTTGGCTTCCTGGTCTGCTTTATTTTGTTTCGATGGAATCCATTTAACAAAAAATAACGGAAATTCATCCGCCATCGTTAAAATGGTCTGCAATAGCGGTTTATAATCCGGCTTATGAATATATTCTTTTTCAATAGCCGCCACAACCGTTTGAGAATCGCTCCGGAGTGAGATGGTCTGGGCGCCCCGCTCCTTACACAGCTCAAGTGCTTTAATGACAGCGGTAAACTCGGCTGCATGCGTATCCATTTCACCAAGCGGAATGGAAAATCGTTCTGTTTTGCCATCCCAGCGAATCACGACACCTGCGCCTGCCCGGCCGGGATCGCCGGTTGAGGCTCCATCTGTATACACTTCAAACATATTGATTCCCCCCGATCTTTTCTTTTTTATTTTAAAGAATGGAGGCAGCGAAATGCAAATGACAATCCGCTTTATGTATGATTTTAAAGGTGTGAAAACGACGTTTACGTCTGAGCCGGTTGACCGGCACCTTGTGCAGAAAACCGCCGATGACCTGCTGAAAACCGGCCGCGTGAAGGAAATAGAGATCATAGATGAGCTTGGCCAGGAATGGACATTGAAGGAATTTAAAAAGCTGAATGAAAAACTGGACGAAGAGCCGGAAAATATTACGGTGCTGTTTGACGGCGGCTTTGACGTCGAATCAGCCAGTACGGGAGTGGGTACGGCGATTTACTATACAAAAGGCGGCCGCCGCTACCGGCTGCGTGAAAATGCCCGGCTTGAAGGGCTTGATTCAAACAATGAAGCAGAATATGCGGCTCTTTACTTTGCGATGCAGAAGCTTGAGGAACTCGGGGTAAACAGCCAGCCGGTGACCATCACAGGTGACTCGCTCACCGTGCTGAACCAGCTTGGCGGGGACTGGCCGTGCTTTGAAGAAAGCCATGCCCGGTTTCTAGCGCGGATCGAAGAAAAAATTGCATCCATGCGACTCAAGCCGCTTTACAAACCAGTGGATAGAAGGCACAATAAAGAAGCTGACCAGCTTGCGAGGCAAGCACTCGAAGGCACACCCATCTCAAGTCACGCAGAGATCGGGAGTTAATGGGAAAGGCAGGTGCCACGTGTTGAACCGAACAGAACTTTTACTCGAAGTAGAAGAGTTGCTGAATACGTACTGCAAAGACTGCCTCGTAAAAAATACACTGCGTAAAGAAAGAGGCAAAACCGCTGCTCATAAATTTTGTATTACCCAATGCACAATCGGAGAAAAATTAAAACAGTACGGAGATAAGCTTTCTTAAGCCGGCCTATGCCCGGCTTTTTCCTTGTTTGAAAAGAATAGTTATAGTACACTTTTATTGATGACAATGTCAGGGGGAACGTCCTTATGCCGACACCGAGTATGGAGGATTACATAGAACAGATTTATTTGCTGATTGATACAAAAGGGTATGCACGTGTTTCGGACATCGCCGGTGCCCTGTCGGTTCATCCGTCGAGCGTAACGAAAATGGTGCAGAAGCTTGATAAAGATGAATACCTTGTGTACGAGCGGTACCGGGGCCTTATATTAACAGCAAAAGGGCAAAAAATCGGCCGGCGTTTAGTGGAGCGGCACGATTTGCTTGAACGGTTTCTGTCGGTGATCGGAGTGGATGAAGCACATATTTACGAAGATGTGGAAGGTATTGAACACCACTTAAGTTCCGATTCCATCAACCGGATCGCGGACTTGATCGAATACTTTGAAGAAGACCCGGCGCGCATCGAAGCGCTGAAAAAAGTCAATGACCGAAACAAGGAATGAATCCGTCTCTTATGTAGAGCGGATTTTTTTCCAAACAAGGAGGAGGAGTCCAGCATGAAGATTTTAAAAATCGAGCCGACACCAAGCCCGAATACGATGAAAGTGATTTTGGACGAAGAGCTTGCGGCGGGTAAAAGTACGAATTACAAGCCGGAGACGGCAGAAGGGGCGCCTGAAGTCATTCAAGCAATCTTGAAAATTGAAGGCGTCCGGGGTGTCTACCATGTGGCAGACTTTATCGCGCTTGAGCGAAACGGCCGTTACGACTGGCAGGATATTTTGCCGAACGTCCGCGCCGCATTTGGCGAAAGCCGCACAGAAGAAAGAGAAATAAAACCGCTTGAACATTTTGGCGAAGTGGAAACCTTTATTCAAGTGTACAAAGGCATTCCCCTGCAGTTAAAGCTTGTATCAGCAGACGAAGAAAAACGGCTGGCGCTCCCGGACTACTGCCAGGACGCGTTCCGGCAGCTGACCGAAAGCGGCGGTGACAATTACATTTTAGAGCGTAAGTGGCAGGAGTTCGGTATTCGTTACGGAGAGCTCGATGCGATCGCCCCTGAACTGCTGGAAGAAGTGATGGCCGCTTATCCGAAAGAACGGGTGGAGCGCCTTGTGGAAGCGGCACAGGCAGGAGGCCCGCTTGTGCAGCATAAAGAGCACGGCGTAAAGCCGGATAAAGAAGCTTGGCTCAAGGAGCCGGACTGGCGCAAACGATACCAGCAGCTGGAGCAAATGCCAGATCCGGATCTTGCGGATATGCCGCTGCTAGAAGCAGCGCTTCAGGACGAAAAAGCAGCCATCCGGCGTTTGGCTGTTGTGTATGCGGGAATGATTGAAGACAAGCGTATTTTACCTGTACTGCGTAAAGCGCTTGAAGATCCGGCCGTTACGGTGCGCCGCACAGCCGGCGACTGTATGAGTGATCTTGGTTTTCCGGAAGCCGCAGATGCCATGATTGGGGCTTTAAAAGACAAAAGCAAAATCGTCCGCTGGCGCGCAGCGATGTTTTTATATGAAGCGGGAGACGAATCGGCACTCCCGGCCTTGCGCGAGGCAGCGGATGATCCGGAATTCGAAGTGAAAATGCAGGTTATGATGGCCATTGAACGAATCGAAGGCGGAGAAGAAGCAAAAGGCTCGGTGTGGAAGCAAATGACGGAAGCCCGTAACCAATAAGGAGGAATAAAGATGAATGCTTATGAAGAATACATGAAACAAATGGTAATCCCGATGCGTGCGGAACTAACAAACGCCGGGTTTACAGAACTGACAACAGAAGAAGAAGTGAACCATTTTATGGAATCCGCAGAAGGCACAACACTTGTTGTGATTAATTCCGTGTGCGGCTGTGCGGCAGGCCTTGCCCGCCCGGCAGCGGTGCAGGCATCTATGAATGAGCATGCACCGGACCGCCTTGTGACGGTGTTTGCCGGACAGGACCGTGAAGCAACCGCTGCGATGCGTGCGTGGATGCCGGAATTTGAACCGTCTTCTCCATCGATGGCGCTTTTAAAAGGAAATAAAGTGGTACATTTTGTGCCGCGTGAGCAAATCGAAGGCCACGATCTTGGTGCCATTATCTCGAACTTAACAACGGCTTTTGATCAGCACTGCCAGTGATTGTCACCACATCCCAGCGGGCTGATGCCCGTGTAAGAGCGAGGGCAGCGGCGCTTGCCGAGCAGTTTGGAGTGCCCTTTATAGAACGGAAAAAGCAGCCGGTGAACAAGCTGGCTGCTTTTTATGAATGTCCGGTTCTATTGGTATCGAAGGAGCGGCTTGAACTGCATGATGGCAGTGGGACGCCTTTCTTTTTCCATCCCGGGTCTGCTATGTTTCGCGTCAAGCGGCTGCTCGCGGGCGGAGAAGATGAACTGGTAAACGTGTGCGGTTTGGAGAGCGGCATGTCGTTTTTAGACTGCACAATGGGACCGGCGGCCGACAGTATTACCGCTTCTGCGGCTGTAGGAGAAGCGGGGCGCGTGCAATCGATAGAAGCAAATCCGTTTATTGCTCATATTGTCGGGGAAGGGCTTGGCTCCTGGACGGACGGGCCGGAGCCGCTGCTTGCGGCCATGAAAAGAATCCAGGTTCAGCCGGCTGATTATCATACGTATTTAAAAGAAGTGCCCGATGAATCATTTGATGTGGTTTATTTTGATCCGATGTTCGAAACCGCGGTCGATTCAAGCGGAATTGCTCCGCTTCGGTCATTTGCCGCTTACCGTGATTTAACCAAGGAGGCTGTCGGGGAAGCAAAGCGGATTGCCAGGCATCGTGTGGTGCTGAAAGACCACTTCCGTTCCCAGCGTTTTGCAGCATTCGGTTTTACCCAGCATATCCGTAAAACATCAAAGTTTCATTTCGGCACGATTGAAAAATAGAATTCGCCGTATCATTTAAAAAATAAATCAAGAAAAGATGCCTGAGACTGATAAATAAACTTTATCGGCCTCAGGCTGTAGACAAATGATATGGATGACCGTGCACATGAATGGGATGGATCGGCAGCGTCCAGGCAGCTCCGCTTTCCATGGGGCAGGCGCTGAGCCCGGCTTCGCCTGTCGGCTCCACCGGTCTCAGCTGCCCGCTCGTCCCATAGGAGTCTGCGCTGCCCTCCCGCCGCCAAGTGGCTTGCGACAAGATTGTATAGGGCTAGTAAGGTCTTTTGTTTATAAAAGAGAAAATATCTACTCAGTCCTTGCTTACTGGTCTTCAACACCACTTGGTGAAGCCTGACGGACGAAGACTCCAGCGGGAAGTACAGTGAGTCGGGAGACCCCGCGGGTGCAGCCGAGGGAGCTCCCGCACTGCCTTAGGATGCGCGAAGTCCGGCGGGCTTCACTGGTCGGCTCTTTTTTAAAAGCGAAAGACTTTGCCTGCACACTGAGGCCGATAAGTGAACTTTATCGGCCTTTTTTAATTAAATATTGTTTTGAAACGAATAAAACCATGCCTGGTATCGAGGCATGGTTTTTTTTCTTTAATGAAGAAAAGATTGCTGGATGTCCATCTTCAAAAGCCGTTCGCTGTTCGTCCTGGACAAGCAGACTACTTCGCCGGCGGAGATGACTGTGCCGGGCCAATCTTCTCTTTGAGAAAAAAGAGCAAAGAACAGGATGGGAATAGGCATACTAAAAAAACGGGCTGTAGAAATTCAAGACAGCTTAAAGGTATTTTCCTGGGAATGATGATTTTGAACGAGAACAGGGAGGAGCAGTATAAGATTGTTGACACCCTTAACTGAATTGTGTAATATTCAATTGTACACAACTTAATTTTGAAAAATATAATTTTGGACAATTTATATAGGTGAAGGAATGATGGAACTGTGAATGAGAACTTAAAGCTTGAGAATCAGCTTTGTTTTGCGATCTATGCTTGTTCCCGTGAAATCACTCGGTTATACCGTCCTGTCCTTGAGCAATTTAACATCACGTACCCCCAGTATTTAACGTTACTCGTACTTTGGGAGCATAACCGGCTCACAGTAAAGGAAATTGGAGAATTGCTTCATCTTGACAGCGGTACACTAACGCCCATGCTAAAGCGAATGGAAGCGATGGACTTAGTCAAGCGGGTAAGGTCAATGGATGATGAACGGAAGGTATGGATTGAGGTAACAGAGAAAGCAAATCAAATGAGGAAAGAAGCGGTCTGTGTATCGCAAATGTGTTCTCCTCATTACGGTATTACAGGAGAGCAGTATGTGGATTTACTGGCGCAAATGCAACAAATTTTAGGAAACCTGCAAAAAGAAACAAGGAATATAAAATAAGCGAGATACACAACAAAGGCAGCAGAAACAGGCCGCAATGAACGGGCAGCTGCTGCTGTCAGCAAATTAGACCTGGATGTAAAAACACTCACGTACAAAATGTAATTTCGAAAACATAACGATTTAATAGAAGGAGTTTTACAGCTATGACTACACAGAAAACAAACGACTTTAATGAAATTGTAAAAGGACGCCGTTCCATTAAGAATTACGATCCAGCGGTGAAAATCAGCAAGCAGGAAATGGAAGAGATTCTAACACTCGCGACTACCGCACCTTCTTCCGTTAATATGCAGCCATGGAGATTTCTTGTGATCGAGAGTCCCGAAGCAAAAGCAAAGCTTGCTCCTCTGGCACGCTTTAATCAAAACCAGGTGGAAACTTCTGCTGCGGTAATTGCCGTATTTGGTGATATCAACAACTTTGAAAAGTTTGAAGAAATTTATGGAAAAGCAGTAGAAGAAGGGCATATGCCGCTGGAAGTGAAAGAAGGCATTCACAAGTCATTTGCCGGTTACTTTGAAACCATTTCCCGTGCAGAGATGGAAGATGTCGTACTAGTGGACGGCGGCCTTGTATCCATGCAGCTCATGCTTGCTGCCCGCGCATATGGCTATGATACAAATCCAATCGGCGGTTATGAAAAAGACCAAATTGCCGAAGCATTTGGTTTAGACAAGGAACGTTACGTGCCGGTTATGCTGATCTCTATAGGGAAAGCTGCAGATACAGGGCACACATCTGTCCGTCTTCCAATCGACCGGGTGGCGCAATGGAAGTAAACTGTACAAAATGCTTCATGAAGAATGACCATCAGAAGTCATTCTTCATGGTTCCTTAGAAAAGATGATTGAACAGGTGAGACCAGAATAATGGTTTTACCTGCTTTAAATGTAATAAAAAACGTTACAGTTTGCTGCGATGAATAAGCGATTATATGTAAACTTAAGATTGGAGGATCAAGAAAAATGGCAGCTTTAACATATGAAAACTGGGATGGCGTACAGCTCGATTTTCCAATAGACAATTCTTTAAAAGGCAGCCGCGATGTATTAAAGTGGGCTTTTGAAGAATATGGAGAAGAGATTGTGTATGCGTGCAGCTTTGGCATAGAAGGCATTGTCTTAATCGACCTTATCTCAAAAGTAAATCCAAACGCGAAGATTGTGTTTCTTGATACAGACTTTCACTTTCAAGAAACGTATGAATTAATTGAAAAAGTAAAGAAAAAGTATCCGACGCTTCGTATTGAAATGCAAAAACCGGAATTAACGCCAGAAGAGCAGGCTGCCCAGTACGGGGAGGAGCTCTGGAAAAGCCAGCCCGATCTTTGCTGCAGTATTCGCAAAGTAGAGCCTTTAAAGAAAGTATTGACGGGGCCAAAAGCCTGGATATCCGGCTTAAGAAGAGAACAATCTGAAACACGGCGCCATGTTGAATTTATCAACTTTGACAACAAATTTGAATCAATTAAAATTTGCCCGTTGATTCATTGGACAGAAGAAGATGTCTGGAATTATGTCAAGGCATTTGGACTTCCGTACAATACTCTTCACGACAAAGGCTACCCGAGTATTGGCTGCGAATATTGCACCATTGCGGTTGAGGCAGGGCAAAATGCACGTGCAGGCCGGTGGGCTTCCCTTGAGAAAACAGAATGCGGCCTCCATAAAGTATAATTCTCAAAAAGTGATTCGAAAGAAAAATGGTACTTTCACTAAAGTAAAAAAGCGATCTTCCAGTACAGGGAAGATCGCTTTTTGGCTTATATGACCCCGATCACTAAGCCTGGCTGTTTCCAGTGTGATAAAGGGAAATGATCGATTTCTAGAACCTGCCCGATCTGTGCAGGCAATCGGTGAAGGAGGCAGATGACGGCATAAGGGCACAATTCTTTTTGCGTTGCATCAAAAGGCCGGGTCAGGGCTTGAATCGAAAAAGTTCTCTTGGTATGATGCGGAGGGTACAGAGAAATGAACGGTCCGCTAAGGATCAGTAGGAGGAAACAGGTGAGCAGCAGTGAACAACAATACCTTGACTTGAGCCGGGATATTTTAGCGAACGGCAACAGAAAAGAAGACCGGACCGGTACGGGAACGATTTCTGTATTTGGCCGGCAGATGCGGTTTAATTTAGCGGAAGGCTTTCCTCTATTAACGACGAAGCGGGTGTCTTTTAAACTGGTAGCCTCCGAAATGCTTTGGTTTTTAAAAGGGGACACCAATATCCGTTATTTGCTTCAGCACAACAATAATATTTGGAATGAATGGGCATTTAAACGCTGGGTGGAAAGCGCGGAATACGAAGGGCCGGATATGACGGACTTCGGCCGGCGTGCTTTGGCTGATGAAGCATTTGCGGCGCAGTATGATGAGCAGATGGCGCTCTTTAAGCAGCGTGTACTTGAAGACGCGGACTTTGCGGAAAAGTTTGGCGAACTTGGTGACGTATATGGACGCCAATGGCGCGCATGGAAAACCTCACAGGGCGAAACCATTGACCAAATCGGCGATGTGATCGAGATGATCAAAAAAACACCGGACTCCAGACGCTTGATTGTATCCGCCTGGAATCCAGAAGATGTGCCGTCGATGGCGCTGCCGCCATGCCATACGATGTTTCAATTTTACGTAGCGGATGGAAAACTTTCCTGCCAGCTTTACCAGCGTTAATTTTTGGGCGCCTTTACAGAGAAATCTGTAATGAAAAACTCTGCTAAACAGGGAACCTCTTGAGAAAATCAAGACAATCCTGTGCTAAATTTTATTCCTTCCTTCTTAATAATAAATGTTTTTTGTAAGGAATAAATAAATGCCAAACGACTATCCCGCAGGGGAGTAGAATCCAAGCGATAGGGGTTCGAAACGCAGAGGGTCTTACATAGACCGTGATATAGTCTCATCTGCATAGTGATATGCAGCAGTTCTTCGTGGAGAACGGGTTAAGGGTAGCGACCTTAGCTGAAGATTTTGTCAGGAGATGTTTTTTTAGGAATTCCATTTAACATTGCCGGCTATTCGCTGCTGACGCATTTAATTGCGAATGAATGCGGCTTAGAGGCGGGCGAATTTGTCCATACAATCGGCGACGCGCACATTTACACGAATCATATCGAGCAGGTAGAGATGCAGCTCTCACGCGAGCCAAAGGCACTGCCAACACTCGAAGTAACAAAAGGAAAATCATTGTTTGATATTGAGCTTGATGATCTTAAGCTGACGGGCTATGATCCCCATCCAGCCATTAAAGCTCCTGTTGCAGTTTAAAAACCAGCCTTTGGCTGGTTTTTTGTTTGTGCTCTTCTTTGTTTAAAGCGAATAGCGTCCGGGTGAGGAAAAGAAATCTGATCAAACTTTATCTGGAGAGGCTTTTTATGAACCAAAAACTGCACACTTTAGGAGAAGGACGCAAGGTCATTAAAAAATCAGTAGAGGAATTCGCACCGGATCAAACTGTTTCTACTGTTGAATATGATGACGGAACAGGGGTGAAGATGACTGTAACAGGCGGTGACATTGAAGTAGCGTGCAATAAAACGCTGGAAATTCAGTCGGATGGGCAAACAGCTAAAATGATTGATTAACGCATCCGGGCGGGTGCTTTTTGCATGTGAGGGATGGAAATATGGTACGATGTGAACGAGGAACGAAAGAAAGGAAGAGAGCCATGATTTCATTTATTTGGGCAGAGGCGAAAGGCGGCGTGATTGGCCGCGATAACGACCTGCCGTGGCGCCTGCCGGAGGATTTGCGCTTTTTTAAAAGAACGACGCTTGGGTACCCGATTGTTATGGGGAGAAAAACATTTGCGTCCTTTGGAAGCAAGCCGCTGCCAAAGCGGGAAAACATAATTTTAACGACAGAACGTGACTTTCATCAGGACGGTGTGACCGTTGTTCACTCAAAAGAAGAGGTGCTCCAAAGAGCGAAAAATGAGGATATTTTTGTGATTGGCGGTGCGAATGTGTTCAAGCAGTTTTTGCCGGAAGCAGACCGACTGTATGTCACGAAAATCGAGGCGGAATTTGAAGGAGACACGGTTATCGACTTTATTCCATGGGATGAATTTAAAGAAACCTCCCGCACAAAAGGCGAAAAAAACGAAGAAAATCCGTACGACTACTTTTTTTGTGTGTACGATCGAACGACAAGGTAAGCAGCCTTGTCGTTTTTTTGGTTTATAGGTCATTTGTTGTACAGTAAATTAAAAAAATTCTTGCTTTTCTGTTATTATTCGAAGATAATAAACAGTAATTTCATACATAAAAGCGGTTACGCAAAAAAGAGGGGGCAGTTTACGGATGAGTAAATGGAAATGGATGATGACAACAGGTGCGGCGGCCATGATGCTGGCAGCATGCGGCGGCGAGGAAGAAGCCAAAACCGAATCCGGCGGGTCATCAGAAGGAGATACATATAAGATTGGTGTGACACAGATTGTGGAACACCCATCACTCGATAATGCGTACAAAGGGTTTCAGGAAGGCTTGGAAGAAGAAGGCGTAACGGCTGAGTTTGACGAACAAATCGCGCAGGGCGACCAAAACAACAACCAGACGATTGCGCAGAACTTTGTAGCCGATGGAGTCGACTTGATTTTCGCTAACTCAACACCGAGCGCTACAGCGGCACTGAATGCAACAAAAGATATTCCGATCATTTTTACATCGGTGACCGATCCAGTAGCAGCAGGCCTTGTGAAGGACGCGGAAGCACCGGGCGGCAATATCACAGGCACAGTTGACCTTCATCCGGATGCCATTGCTAATACGGTGAAATTTATGACAGAAGCGGTGGAAGGCAAAAATGTCGGCGTCATTTACAACGCGGGCGAGCAAAACTCTGTTGCGCAGGCAGAGCAGGTGGAATCCATTTTAAAAGAAAATGGATTGAAAATGGTACCGGTAACCGTTTCGGCTTCTTCTGAAGTAAAGCAGGCAGCAGAAAGCTTAGTCGGCAAAGTGGATGCGTTTTATATCTTTACAGACAACACGGTTGTTTCTGCGCTTGAATCTGTTATTCAAGTAGCGAACGATAAAGATATTCCGCTGTTTGTCGGAGAAAAAGATTCAGTTGTACGGGGCGGCTTTGCGGCATATGGATTCGATTATGAAGAAATCGGAAAAGAAGCCGGCAAAATGGCTGCACAAATTTTAAAAGGTGAAGCAAAAGCAGGTGATCTTCCTGTTTTGCCGCCGCAGGATTTAAAGCTTGTAATCAATGAAAAAGCAGCAGCTGAAATGAATATCGAGATTAAAGAAGAGTGGAAACAGGATGCAGAGATTGTAAAATGAGTGGAAAAGGCGCGCCTTCACCGGGCGCTTTTTCTTGTATATAGGGGGATTTTTTATGATGACAGCCATGTTTGGCGCCATGGAATCGGGCGTCATTTATGCAATTATGGCACTTGGTGTTTACCTGTCATTCCGGGTGCTTGATTTTCCAGATTTAACGGTAGACGGAAGCTTTGTAACAGGCGGAGCCGTTGCCTCGATTATGATCGTAAATGGCAGCGATCCATTTACAGCGACAATTGCCGCGCTGTTTGCCGGTTTTCTGGCTGGATGTGCAACCGGAATTTTGCATACAAAAGGCGGCATTAACCCGCTTTTATCCGGCATTTTGATGATGATTGCCTTGTATTCTATTAATCTGCGGATTATGGGCAAGCCGAATGTGCCGCTGTTAGCGGAAGAAACAGTGATGACCAAAATAAATACCTGGTTTGCCTCTGAGTGGAGCGTTCTGTTGTTTATGCTTGTGTTAACGCTGATCATTAAATTTGTCACAGATCTATTCTTGAAAACAGAAGTAGGATTGAGTCTGCGCGCTGTCGGAGACAACGAAGGAATGGTGCGGAGCTTTTCGGCCAATACAGGCTGGATGAAAGTGCTCGGTCTGGGCCTTTCCAATGCGCTTGTGGCATTCTCAGGCGCTCTCGTTGCTCAGTACAACGGATTTAACGACGTTGGCATGGGGATTGGGATGATTGTCATTGGTCTTGCTTCCGTCATTATAGGTGAAGCGGTCATCGGGCATTCTTCTATTGCCCGGGCGACTTTAGCTGTTGTGGTCGGAGCGATTTTATACCGGATGATTGTGACGCTGGCGCTCCGGATTGAATTTTTAGATACAGGTGATATGAAGCTGATTACAGCCGTTATTGTCATTATCGCGCTTGTTCTGCCAAAAATGCTCGACCGGCAAAAAGCGGCTGCACGAAAGAAAAAACGGCTTCAGCAGTTAGGAGGCAGCAGCCATGCTTGAAATGAATCAAATTTTTAAAGTGTTTTATGAAGGAACGCCTGATGAAAAAATCGCCTTGAACCGGGTAAACCTGTCGATGAAGCCGGGTGATTTTGTAACCGTGATCGGCTCGAATGGGGCAGGGAAATCGACGCTGATGAACGTGATTTCCGGCAAGCTTACCCCGGATATGGGGACGGTTACGATTGACGGGACGAACATGACGTCGCTTGCCGAGCATAAGCGGGCATCCAAAATTGGCCGCGTGTTCCAGGATCCCATGGCGGGTACAGCCCCGGCCATGACCATCGAAGAAAACCTGGCTCTTGCCTACAACCGGACGAAAACACGGACGCTCGCATTCGGTGTAACAAAAAAACGGCGTGATTTTTACCGGGAAAAGCTTGAAATGCTGCATCTGGGCCTGGAAAACCGGCTGCAGGCAAAAGTCGGTCTTCTTTCAGGCGGAGAGCGGCAGGCGCTTTCTCTTTTGATGGCGACATTCACGGATCCGAAAATTTTGCTTTTGGACGAGCATACGGCAGCGCTTGATCCGTCACGGGCGGAGCTGATTACGAATTTAACGAAAGAAATCGTAGACAAGCTCGGTTTGACTACACTGATGGTCACCCATAACATGCAGCAGGCGCTTGATCTTGGCAACCGGCTGATCATGATGGACAAAGGGCAAATCATTTTTACGGCCAACGAAGCGGAAAAAAGAAGGCTGACCGTGGAAAAGCTGCTGGCAGAATTCCAAAAAATAAAAGGCGGCGGAGGCTTAAGCGACCGCTCGCTTCTGTCGTAAAATGGGAAGAAGACGATGCGTCTTCTTCTTTTTTGTGAAAAGCGTTAAAAAGATGGGAAGAATGGATAAAGAAAAGTAAAATGAAGACAGCACCACGTTGAATGGCAGGAAAGAAGGGATTTAAATTGGGCAGTATTAAAATTGTAACAGACTCGGCACTGGATATGACGAGCGATGAACTCGGGAAGCTCGGCATTACGATGGTGCCGCTGACCGTCCTGATTGACGGAAAAACGTATTTGGATACAGTGGATATTTCAGCGGAAGCGTTTTTGGGTAAAATGGCCGCGGCCGCGGAACTTCCGAAAACCTCACAGCCGCCGGTCGGCCGGTTTTTGGATGTATATAATAACCTCGGTGCAGACGGCAGCCAGATCATTTCTATTCATATGACCGGGGAAATGAGCGGAACGTATCAGGCGGCACGACAGGCTGCTGAAATGTCCTCATCGGATGTAACGGTCGTTGATTCGCGCTACATCTCAAAAGCGCTTTCTTATCAGGTGCTAGAAGCGGCCCGGATGGCGTCTGCCGGCCGCAGCGTCGAAGAAATTATCGCACGACTTGATGAAATAAGGGCCGAAACAAAGCTGTATATTATGGTCGATACGCTTGAAAATTTGGTTAAAGGCGGCCGGATTGGCCGGGCAAAAGGCTTTATCGGCTCTCTTTTAAATATTAAGCCGATTGCAGACCTGGATATCGGGGCATTGTCTCCTGTTACGAAAGTAAGATCCCATACAAAAGCGCTGCGTTTTTTTGCAGAGCAGCTGGGTGAAGAACTGGAAGGGAAAAAACTTGTGCGTTTTTCCATTATGCATGCCGGCCGGAACAGTGCCGCTTTTTCAGAAAAGCTGAAAGAAGAAGTGGAACGGCTCACCGGTTTTCAGCATGTGGAGATTGGCATCACAGCCCCCATTATTTCTGCTCATGCCGGACCGGGCGCCGTCGGCATTATGTATCAGGCTAAAAAAGACGGATAAAAAAACAGGAACGGGCTTACCACAAGCCGTTCCTGTTTTTTTGATATGCATCTATAGAAGGATGAAGCGGCAAAGGACGAAGTGTCACTTGAATAGACCGCGGCATTTGGTAATTGGACTGGGCTTCCTTTAAGAAGCGGTACATGGCTTTTCCGCCTGTTGAATTGGCTGAATGAATGGTAATCCGCTCCGCAAACAGCTGGTGCTCAACCATCAGCTGGACGAGAACGAATCCATTCCTGCTTTTACTGACTAAATCATGATCCAGCGACAAATGGCCGATGGCATGATTTTTTAATAAATCAAAGCATTCGTCGATTGTTTCGACAAGTGTGTGGCCGGGAGGACAAGTGCGGTAGTCATCAAGGAAAACATTGATACTCATTATTATCAGCCCTCGCGTTTGACGTAACCAAATTATACCACGTTTTGGGCGTTTAAACGAGAAAAAGAAAAACCAGACGCTTTATTTAAGCGCTCTAGAGTATAGAAAAAGTTAGAAAGCGGGCGTTTGCGGGCAGCCTGAGGCGCTTTATTTAAACGCCCCAGACTGTAGACAAATCATATTGATGAATGTGCACATGAATGGGGTGGATCGGCGGCGTCCAGGCAGCTCCGCTTTCCATGGGGCAGGCGCTGAACCCGGTTTCAGCTGCCCGCCAGTCCCATAGGAGTCTGCGCTGCCCTCCCGCCGCCAAGTGGCTTGCGACAAGATTGTATAAAGCTAATAAGGCCGTATTTTTTTGTTTAAAAAAGAGAAAATGTCTATTCGGTCCTTGCTTGTTGATCTTCCACAACCCTTATCGGCTCTTTTTTAAAAGCGAAAGGTTTTGTCTACACTTGAGGCGCTTTGTTTAAGCACCTGGCAGCGGAGTAGGAGTTGGTTCTGCATAGCCTTCGCTGTACGTATGATCAATATAAGTACGGATTTCTTGCGGTGATTTGCCTTCTTCTGTCATCACGGCAGCTGTGGCGGCAATGTCCAGGCACACCCCGCAGCGGGTGCCGTGGTCATCCCAGGTGATTTCATGATGGTTTTGTTCTGCAATAAAACAATTCAAGCTGCTTTGATGGCCGGCAGATTCTCCGCATCCACAGTAGCAGGGGATTTGACCGAGCACAGCCGCATGTTTGGCAGCGGCGGCATAAACAGCCCGTATGTTTTCGTCTTTATTATCTAAAAAAGCCGGCAGTGTATCGGCTGAAGCTGTTGCTTCCTGCAGGTCGCCATTTGCGGCTGTATGTATATGAGAGGTATGTGACTCAGCGTTGTCGTCATGCCCGCATGCGGCTGCAAAAGGAATAGACATCGTTAAAATGATGATTGATAGTTTCTTTTTCAACGTGTTCTGGGGCTCCTTTCAAATTAGAAGAATACCGGAAAAACTGATATAATCATACATTGAAACCCAATCACTTTCAACCGTGCTTGGAACATGATACGATTTTGAAAAAGAAGAGGTGACGGCGTTGAAGTGGGGAGCAGCGGGCATCATATTAACAGTGCTGCTGGCCGGGTGTGGGAGCAACGCACAGGAAACAGTAGAAACACGTGTCCCGCAAGATATAAAGATTGTGTCAATTGGGGATTCCCTGACAGAAGGAGTCGGAGATAGTACAAACTCCGGCGGCTATGTTCCATACCTGGAAGATCAGCTGGAATCGCTTGATGAGATAAACGACGCATCGTTTGTAAATTACGGAAAGCGGGGCAGCCGTACAGACCAGCTGATTAAACGGCTGAAAAAAGAAGAAATTGAAGCAGACATTCAACAGGCCGATATCGTTATGGTTACGATTGGCGGCAATGATGTCGTAAAAGTAGTAAAAGAAAACTGGTCGGATTTAACAGTGGATACATTCCAAAAAGAAGAAGAAGGCTATGGAGAGCGCATCCGCACTGTACTGCAGGATATAAGAGCCATTAACGAGGAAGCGGGCATTGTGCTGATCGGCATTTATAATCCGTTTGGCCGTGTTTTTGTGGATACGGACGACGATGAAGCGATTGTCCAGGCATGGAACAGGCGGGCGGAGGAGGTGGCCGCATCATTTGATCGAACTGTATTTGTAAATGTCGAAACGGTTTTTGGCGAAGGCAGTGACGGGCTGTTTTTTGAAGATCAGTTTCATCCGAATGATATGGGGTATGAACAAATGGCAGGCCGCATTTTTGATACGATCAATGGAGATCCGCTTGAGGAACTGACCAGCCAAAAAATTGTTATGCCAAATGAGGGATCAAATTGACGAAATGGAAAGTGGCCTTTTTTATACTGTTAGGCGGTATTATTGCCTTTATGGGAATGATTTTGATTTTTATTTTTCTTCCGTCTGGTGCGGAAAAACCAGCCATGCTGGAAGCAGAAGGGAAAACGGCTTTTCACGTGACCTCTACAAAAGCGGAGCTCAATCAGCTCGTAAACTATTATTTAGCACAGGAAGCCGGCGATGCGCCGATCGATTACGATGTGTATATTGGCAACGATGTAGAGCTGTATGGCTCTTTCCCGGTGCTCGGGACAGACATTGACTACTATATGACATTTGAGCCGGAAGCGATGGAAAACGGCAATATCGTCCTTCATCAAAAAGGACTGCGCGTCGGCCTGCTTGATATTCCGGCCTCATACGTACTGAAAACAGCTGACAGCGCCTATGCGTTTCCCGACTGGGTGCATGTTGTGCCTGATGAAGAGCGGATTTATGTATCACTGGCCGAAATGCGGCTCGATAATGGGATGCGGGTAAAAGCCGAATCATTTAATTTAGCGAAAGACGATATTCAATTTGCGGTGCTTCTGCCGGAAGGAGCCGCAGAATAGGAGGCAGCAGGATGGAAAAAGCAATTTTTGCAGGAGGATGCTTCTGGTGCATGGTAAAGCCGTTTCATGAACAGCCGGGCATTGAATCGGTTGTAAGCGGCTATACAGGAGGACACACCGAAAATCCAACGTATGAAGAAGTATGCAGCGGTGCAACCGGTCATATTGAAGCGGTTGAAATCACTTTTAATCCGGATGTTTTTTCATATGAAAAGCTGCTGGAGGTATTTTGGATGCAGATCGACCCGACCGATGCCGGCGGTCAATTTTATGACCGGGGCCGCTCTTATATGCCGGCCATTTTTTACACCACTGAAGAGCAAAAACGGCTCGCGGAAGAATCAAAGCAGCAGCTTGATGCAAGCGGACGGTTCAACAAGCCGATTGTGGTAGAAATCCTGCCGGCAGAGCCGTTTTACCCGGCAGAGGCGTATCACCAGGATTACTACAAGAAAAATCCTGCCCACTACAATGCGTACCAGACGGGTTCAGGCCGGGCTGCTTTTATTCAATCACACTGGAGGGACATGCAATGAACAAAGAAAACTTAAAAGAAACATTAACGCCGATGCAATATAACGTCACGCAGCAAAACGGGACGGAGCCGCCTTTTCATAACGAATACTGGAATGAAACGGCAGAAGGCATTTACGTGGACATCGTTTCAGGGAAGCCGCTGTTTTCTTCAAAAGATAAATATGATGCGGGCTGCGGCTGGCCAAGCTTTACAAAACCGATTGAAGCGGCAGAAGTACTGGAAAAACGCGATTTGTCGCACGGCATGATTCGGACAGAGGTGCGCAGTAAAACAGCTGATTCGCACCTTGGCCACGTATTCCCGGACGGACCGATGGAAGCCGGCGGCCTGCGCTACTGCATTAACTCGGCTGCGCTCCGCTTTATCCGCAAAGAGGATTTGGAAGCAGAAGGATATGGAGAATACAAAAACCTTTTCTAAAATTTTTAAGGGCGTGGACAAAATAAGAAGACAGGCTGGGTGAAAACGCCTGTCTTTCCAGGAACGCCGCCGGCTCGGAAGCGGAGTGACCTTTTTCGGTTCATGAGCATTCACGGCCGGCAAGTGACGCTGAAAGCGGGCGTTTGAGGGCAGCCTGAAGACCTTTTTTAAGGTCTTTTTTTTGGAGGGAAACTAAAATGCACAAGTCATTTTATCATTATTTAATGAAGTATCGGGAGGATCCGCCGCGCGATAACCTGGCCCTGTTTGCGAATGAAGCATTTGCGGATCATTCCTTTCCGAAGATGGCGGATTCTTACGATGTATTGAGCCGTTATTTGGAAATGGATGTGGATTATTTGCCGACAATGAGCGTATTTGATGAAGCATGGGAAAAATATGAGCAGGATGAATTAAACCGGTGAAACTTTTTAGATAATGGGTCGTAAATAAGACAACGACAAAGAAATGGAGTGAAGCTGGATGGCATTGTTTAACAAAGCATTGGCAAGCATCGGAATTGGAAACGCAAAGGTGGATACGAAGCTGGAACGGACCAAATACACAGCCGGCGATGTAATGCGCGGCGTTGTAGAGGTAAAAGGCGGAAACGTCGCCCAGCAGGTGGATTCCATCTATGTATCGGTGATGACGACCTATGTGCGGGAAACAGATGACCGCAAAGTAGTAGAGGAAGCAGCGGTAGTAAAGGAAAAATTAAATGAACCCTTTACCATTAATCCTGGTGAAGTACGGGAGTTTCCGCTTCAATTGACACTTCCATATGAAACGCCGGTTACCCAGGGGAAAACGCGGGTTTGGGTTGCCACAGGCCTTGACATTAAGCAGGCAGTAGACCCGGCCGATAAAGATTATATCGATGTCCATCCTACTGTTATGGCAGAAGAAGTGCTCGATGGCGTCCGCGCGCTTGGATTCCGTCTTCGCGAAGTGGAATGTGAGCATGCCCGCCTGACGAAATATCCATTTGTGCAGGAGTTTGAATTTGTGCCGGTAACAGGCGAGTATGCCGGCAAACTGGACGAACTGGAGGTCTCGTTTTTGCAGCAGTCGAAAGAGGAAGTGGAGATCCTGCTGCAGGTGGATAGACGGGCACGCGGCCTGGGCGGCTTCCTGTCTGAAGCAATGGGCACCGATGAAACAAATATCCGGCTGCGCATTTCCCGCCAGCAGCTTTCAGGATTGCGGAAAATGCTTGATGAAACGATCCGCCGCTTTGCTTAAGAATCAGCGGACTCACTTTGGCCGCCGGCATGATACATGCCGGCGGTTCTTTTGTGGTGTCATTCTTGTACTGCCCGCAAAGGTGGGATAGAATGGGATAGAACCCGGGCATTCGTCTGGGCAGATTCGTGCGTTTTAACATATGTACGATGGGAAAGCCAACGGGGAAAGTCCCGAGTTAATTGGCTTATTTTATTTGATGGAGGAATTATAAATGAGTGTACACATTGGTGCAAAACAGGGCGATATCGCCGAAACAGTCCTGCTTCCGGGCGACCCGCTGCGGGCAAAATATATTGCAGAGACGTTTTTGGAAAATCCGGTCTGCTATAACGAAGTTCGTGGCATGCTGGGCTTTACCGGTACATATAAAGGAAAGAAGGTATCTGTTCAAGGTACCGGCATGGGTGTGCCGTCGATTTCGATTTATGTGAATGAGCTGATTCAAAGCTATGACGTCAAAAACTTGATTCGGGTCGGTACTTGCGGAGCGATTCAGCAGGACGTAAAGGTGCGTGATGTCATTTTAGCAATGACGTCTTCAACAGATTCCAGCATGAACCGGGTGACGTTCCCGGGCATCGACTATGCGCCGGCGGCCGATTGGTCCCTGCTGAAAGCGGCTTTTGATGCCGGTACGGAAAAAGGGCTCCAGCTGAAGGTGGGCGGCGTGTTTACAGCGGATCAGTTTTACAACGACAACGCTGACCATAAAAAATGGGCTCAGTACGGCATTTTAGCCATTGAAATGGAAACAACCGCTCTTTACACGCTGGCAGCAAAATTCGGACGCCGTGCCCTGTCGGTGCTGACGGTAAGCGACCATATTATAACAGGTGAGGAAACAACGGCCGAAGAACGTCAGACAACGTTCAATGAAATGATTGAAGTGGCGCTTGAAGCGGCGGTTCTATCCAAATGAAAAAAACAGCTTTAACCCTGGCAGCGGCTTTGATGCTTGCCGGGTGTACGCCCGCAAAAGATGAACCTGTGAAAGAAAATGAACAAGCAGCCCCTGTAAAAGAAGCCGCAAAAGAAGAAACGGGACCTGTCATTGACGCATCGTATTTCAATGAATTGAAAGAGGTGGACGGTGTGCAGGAAATTCAAAATCCGGAAAATATGATGGTGCTTGTGAACAAACAGTTTGCGCTGCCTTCTGATTACAGCCCGCCGGATTTGGTTCGCCCGAATGTGCAGTTTTCATTCGGCAACCAGGACATTGAGAAAAGCTATATGAGAAAAGGAGCAGCCGCCGCGCTTGAAACGATGTTTAAAGGGGCGGAAGAAGACGGGATTTACTTGTTTGCCGTGTCAGGCTACCGCTCCTACAGCCGCCAGGAAGAAATTTTAGCGGCCGGGGCGGCAGCAAGCAGCAAAGAACAAGCCCTGAAATCGATCGCTCCGCCAGGCATGAGCGAGCATCAGTCGGGTCTTGCCATGGATATTTCCTCCGAAAGCAATCAGTTTGAGCTCAATGAAGAGTTTGAAGCGACAGAAGAAGGCCGCTGGCTCAAAGATCACGCCCATGAATACGGGTTTATTCTCCGTTACCCGAAAGGCAAGGAAGATATTACCCAGTATATATATGAACCGTGGCATTTTCGCTATATCGGCAAGGAAGCAGCGGCTGTGATTTACAAAAACGGCTGGACACTCGAGGAGTATTTCGAGCAGATGAAGCCAGCGGAGTAATCTGGTGATTTCTGAGTATAAACAGTGCTAGAAAGCAGGCTGACTGGAACCGGCAGAGTAATCTGCCGGCTTTTTAGCAGGTTTTTGTTTTCAAAAATAGACGAAAACTGCTAAAATGAGAAGATCAGTGTACATAGATGATGAAAGCGGGGAACAAAATGGAAGAAGAAAAGCCGGAACAGGGCCATTATGTCAAAATAAAACGATTTCCGTTTATAATAATGATTTTTGCGCTCGTGTTTATTACGGCGGCGGTCACGACACTTACGCTTGCTTTCGGTGACGAGAAAGCAGTTGAAGTTGGGGCGCCGGCCCGGGCAGAATTCAGCAAATTATATGAAGCATACGACAAAATTCAAAGCACGTACTATGAAGATGTGGATCAGGACACGCTCGTCAACGGTGCAATCAACGGGATGATTGATTCACTTGAAGATCCATATTCAGATTATATGGACGAAAAAGAAGCTTCTCAATTTCATGAAGAAGTATCCAGCTCGTTCCAGGGAATTGGAGCTGAAGTGCAAGAGCAGGACGGCTACATTGTCGTCGTATCGCCGATTAAAGGATCTCCTGCCGAAAAAGCGGGTTTAAAGCCGAATGATATGATTCTTTCTGTAGATGGAAAAAGCATTCAAGGCATGAGCGCTTCCGAGGCCGTTCTTCTGATCCGCGGCGAAAAAGGAACGAAAGTAACATTGGAAGTGAGAAAAGCCGGAACGGAAAAAGCGCAGAAAATGACGATTGTCCGCGATGACATTCCGATTGAAACGGTGTATGCCGACATGCAGAAAAACGGTATCGCCCATATTCAAATCACAAGCTTTTCCGAGCATACAGCGGAGGAGTTTGAAACAGCCCTTGCCGATATGGAAAAAGAAGGCATGAAAGGCATTGTGCTGGATCTTCGTCAAAACCCGGGCGGCCTGCTTGACCAGGCTATCAAAATGTCCAGCCTTTTTGTACCGGAAGGCAAAAACATTTTACAAATCGAATCGGCCGGCAAAACCGATGCGTATAAAGCGGAAGGCGGCGAGAAAATTGAGCTTCCGACCGCTGTGCTGATTGACAGCGGCAGCGCCAGCGCGGCAGAAATTATGGCCGCAGCCCTGAATGAATCGGCCGGCATTCCGCTTATTGGTGAAAAATCCTTCGGAAAAGGCACCGTTCAATCGGCCGAGGACTTCAGCGATAATTCCAACTTAAAGCTGACCACAGCCAAATGGCTGACGCCGAACGGAACATGGATTCACAAAAAAGGCATTAAGCCGGATGCGGCTGTAGCGCTTCCTGATTACGCAAACTTGACGTATATTAATCCGGAATCGAAGCTGCAGCTTGAATCAATGTCAGATGAAGTGAAAACAGCTGAAAAAATGCTGTCTGTCCTTGGTTACGATCCGGGCAAAGCGGACGGCTACTTCGATGAATCAACGGAAAGCGCCGTAAAAGAATTCCAAAAAGCGGCAAAGCTTGAGGAAACGGGTATCCTAACCGGCGCCTCTACGACGAAACTGATGGAGAACCTTCGCCTAGAGCTGGAACAAAACGATACACAGCTAAACCGGGCGATCCAGTCCGTCGAGGCAAAAATCAAATAAAAAAAACCTCTCCCGGTGTGGAGAGGTTTTTTTTATGGGCACATTTTCTGGGAGAATAGACGTTTGTCCCTAGCCAAACCGGAAAAAGAAGCATAAAATAAAATTCGGAAATAAAGGAGGGTTCTTTTTGGCAGATTGGCATGCATTGTATCAGGCACTGTGGAAAGGACGCACGTTTACCGATATAGAAGAAGCGATCCGAAACGAGCTGGAAGATAAACTGAATCATCCGCGCCTGCGCAAAAAGCCGGAACAAAAGCTGGTGGAAGCGGTACGCCGTGTTTGCGCGTCGTCCTTAACGGATACAGAAAAAGTAACATTAATTTCTGTTTATTTGGATCATTTTGAAGAAATCAAACAAAAGCATTGATTTTATACCCCTTCGCGTATAAAATAAAGCAGGAAACGGATGGAGGGAAGCAAAAATGACGGTGGTGACCATGGCCGCCGCAGTGCTGGCAATCGCAGCAGCGCTGCTCATTGGCTATAAACGTTATTGGCCGGTTAACGTAAAGCGCATATCTCCCGAAGAAGCGGCTGGGCATCCAGTCATTGATGTGCGTGACTGGCAGGAAGCAAACCGACTGCCGCTTGAAGGAGCAGAGCTTATTCCATGCGGTTACATTCCGCGGAATGCGGGCAAATTTGGCGGGCAGGAAGTATATATCGCTGCTGCTTCAGCAGTTGAACGGAACTTTTCCGTCCGGCTGCTGAAAAAATACAACATTCATGTAAAAGGGTTTATTTGCATGGATGGCTCTCTTTAAGCCGGTGCTTGTGCATCGGCTTTTTACATTTGCCAGCCCCGTATCCAATCATTTAAGAGGTAAAAGAATGGGGAGGCGCTTCCTGGCAAAACGGGCACGCCGTTTTACATACCCATGGGAAGATGTATAGACCCGGTAAAAATAAAAAAACATCACGCTGCCAGGCGTGATGTTTTTTTGTGCTGCACGATACGCAGGCGTACGGACAGCGTGATGGCCCCGCATGTTAATCCGGTAATTAAGCCGATCCAGTAGCCGTATGGACCCCAGTCAGTCCAGCGGGCGAGCGCCCAGCCGAGCGGCAGCCCGATGACCCAATAGCTGATCATGGTCATCATAAAGGTGACATTGACATCTTTGTAACCGCGGAGTGCGCCCTGCACCGGTGCTTGTACCGCATCCGAAAGCTGGAAAATCGCCGCGTAAATTAAAAACGAGGTCGTCAGCCCGAGAACTTCCGCATCCGTCGAATACAAATGGGCGATTGCATCACGGAACCCGAAAATCACAACCGTGCCGACTACTGCAATGCCAACCGCCATCGCAATACCGATCCGGCTGTACTGCCGGGCGTCTTGAAACCGTCCGGCTCCGGCTTCAAAACCAACCACAATCGTCAGCGCCATCGATACGCTGAGCGGGATCATATACGTGAGTGAAGCGAAATTAATGGCAGCCTGATGGGCCGCAATGACGTTTGTGCTGTACTCACTCATCAAAAGCGTGACCGCGGAAAAAATACTCGTTTCAAAAAAGATCGACAGCCCAATCGGCAGGCCTAAGAGCAAAATTTCTTTCCATTTTGCAAAGGAGGCACGCGGCAGGCGCCCAAACAGCCGGTAAGCCGAAAACGGCTCCTTGCGCCATACAATCCAGACAGCGAGCAGGAAAATAAGCCAGTAGCTGATCGCAGACGCGTAACCAGAGCCGACACCGCCGAGCTCCGGAAAACCGAATTTCCCATAAATGAGCAGGTAGTTAAAAGCGACATTGACGGGCAGCGTCATCACCGTAATCACCATCGACGTGCGGGTCATGCCGAGCGCATCGATAAAGCCGCGCACAACCGCCGTTAAAAAAAGCGGCAAAATGCCGAATGACAGTCCAATCACGTACTCATAGGCGATGCGGCGCACATTATCTGTTAAATTCATGATTCCAAGCACGGGTTCAAGCAGGACCCATCCAAGCAGATAGGTAATGGCGGAAATCACAAGCGCCACATAAATCGCCTGCATCACAGAAAAAGACACCTCACCGCGGCGTCCGCTTCCCGTTAAATGGCCGACAATCGGCGTAATCGATAATAAAATACCGCTGAGTCCTGTATAAACGGGCATCCAGAGAGAAGAGCCGACCGCTACACCGGCCAAATCATCGGCACTGTAATGCCCGGACATAATCGTATCGAAAAATGTCATCGCAAACATGGCAATCTGCGTCACAAGAATCGGGATTAAAATAAATAAAAATTGGCGTACCTTTGCACGCGTTGTGGCTGTTTCAATCAAGCCGTTCAACTCCTTTACCGAACATAGTATAGCACAAAGTCCCGGTTTCGTTTTACCAATTTTTTATAAATGTTACGGGTCATTTTGCAGGGAGGAAAAGCATTGGGCTCAAGCGGGCGGTAAAAAATTTGGGACTCTATTAAAAAGCCTCTTTTCTTACGGAAGCGGTTCAAACTACTGCTGGAAAGGAAGGTGGGGTATAAACAAAGCGGGGGTATCCGGCATGGCAAAGTGGCGTTGGAGAGGGTTTTGATCTAGTATGCTGTCGGGAGTGAAGTGATGCTTTATACAATTATTAAACAGTTTGATAGAATTAAAATGGGTTAGAAAAAAGAGCATTAAAAAAGCGTGATTAGGTATAATGAAGGGCAACCGTAAGATTTAAAATTCACGGGGCGAAAAATATTAAGCAAAAGAAACGTTACAGCTGCATTATTAGGAATTACAACAGGAATTATTTCATTAAATAATAGTGTATAAACAATGAAAGCAACCATTCATACTGTTGATACTTTCAAAGATACGAACGGAAATTGCCCTTGAATATTGTATACATTAAGCTATTTTGAATTTAGAGTATTACAATAATTTTCTCGCGCAGAAATATGTTAAATGGAGAACCTTGTCTTGAGAGGCTTTTTGTTCATTGATTCAGGGCACCTTCCTTGTTCAGAAACAAAAGCTATCATTGCTGATGTATTTTTGTGCATGACAAAAAGTGTAGCATGAAAAAAATTATAGGAGTAGGAAGTGTTAAGAAATGAAAATAATTTCATGGAACTGTAAAAAAGGCCTTAGCAGCCGGGAAAAGTATAAGAAACTCATTGAGTTTTCCCCCGATATTGCTGTAATACAAGAGTGCTTTCATCCTAGTGAGTTTCAAGGTGATTCCCAGCATCACGATATGGTTTGGGTAGGAGAAAATAAAGCTAGGGGATTAGGACTGTGTGTCTTATCGTTTTCCGAAGATTATAAGCTTTCCATGTTAGTAGATGAAGCAAAATACGAGTGGATTGTGCCTATACAGGTGTCCGGAAAAGAAAATTTTACCCTATTAGCAGTTTGGACAAAGAGAATGACGGGATATTCGTATGGAAAAGTACTATATTCAGCTTTAAAAGAGTACGAGAGCTTCCTTCAGGGGAATCCAGTTCTTATTATCGGTGATTTTAATGTTGATAAAAAGGTGCCTTCTAGCTATTCAGGAATCAAGGGATTTAGTCGCCTTACTGATTTGTTTAGAGAGCATGGACTGGAAAGCTGTTATCATTATTTTAGTAAGGAAGAATATGGTTCGGAAAGACATGCTACGTACTATCACTACGGAAAACGTGATAGACCATTTCATATTGATTATTGCATGGTTTCTAAGGAGATCTTACAGAATGTTCAGAAATTCTACATAGGTGAGAGTGAAGAATGGGGTGCGTTTAGTGACCATCTACCTCTTATATTAGATATTAAAATCGGTTCTGTTAGTGGCAATGTCGGGAATTCAGCAAAGGGAAAGACGGAGATAACACCCGATCTTTTAAAAGAACAGTATAGCCTTAAAATTGATAATGAGATTGCCACAGAGCAAGAAATTGATGAAGCGATTCGGTATATCAAAGCATCGCGCTTGATGTAAAAGAGAGAATTTGCACTAGGAAAAATCCAAAATGAACACATACAGACCTTCCGCATTGATGAAGGGAAGACTCGCTGGGAAAACTGCTTATTGACTTTGGACCGACGCGTAAAAGTAATAATCCAGAACAGCCATTTGTCCATCTTAAGAATGATGGAGTGTGGAAAATAACAAAGTCTGTCCCTTCAGCTTCTATTTCAAAACGTTTTCTTCGCCAGGAAAACATAGGCGGGGGGTTTACGGATGAAATGTATCAATACATGAGCTATTTCTAAATTATTAAGTGTTACAATCCCTTTTGTTACGGATCAGAGGGATATCTTATATCTAAAGGTGACTTCTATGTACAGGGTCTATAGGCACTGACAAAAGCAAGAATCTTTTCCTGTTTAGAATTACAGCGGGACACCATTTTAACGATTGAAAGGATATGTAAAAAATGAAGAACTGTAAAGTAACTGACTGCAAGCATGATCACTACGCACGCGGTTTTTGTGAACAACACTATAATGATTTCTTAAAAAGCGGAGAATCAGAGCGGCTTCCTGTTGTACCCCATAGTGGGAAGAATAAAAATCTTTCCTTCAAGCTGAATGAGGCTTTGATAAACCAACTTTACGATGAAGCGGTTAGAAGCATACACAAACCATTGTATAAGGGGATTAATGGACCAATCCTGAATCAACTATTAACGCTAGCCATTAACCTGGCCGGCTGTCATTCCGCCAGTCGTTTATTTATGGCAGAGATGATTGATGATTTAAGAACGCTGGCAGAAGCAAAAGACAAAGTTCGTTTTATGGAAATGTTGGAAAACTGGCAGCAAAAACACACGAATTTTGAGGAGAACAGTAAAAATACGAGACGAGAAAATGTATTTAAGTTAAAGTAGTCAAAGTGTTTTCTACATATTCATATTATAACGATAGCATTCAATGACTAGGAAACTATGATTCTGGTCATTTCAGTAACACCTCATAAAAAAGAAAAAACGGGCTGCATAGCCGGACAATCCGCTAGCAGCCCTTTTTTGGCGCGATAAAAAGTAAATATTTTGAGATAGTGTTCATTTCCATAAGAAAACGGCTTGAGATCATGGGCCAGTCCCACCTGTAGACAAAAAGCGCCTATAGATGGGACTGGCTCTGGTTTTTAAGACAGGTATCAAAACACCTTTTGAATAGCCAACTGCCATTACGCATTTGGCAGCGGGTGGTTTAGTTTTATGGTTATAATAGTGGTTATCATTCCATTTTATCCCTTTTCATTGCGAAGACAATCCTTAAAAACACTGATACAATTATTGAATTAGGGGAGAAATGTGACGATATATGAACAAATTAAGCACATTTATATAGATGGCATAGATTAACTCGAAATTTCTTTTACATATAATGCTACAATAGTAATTAACAACACAAACAGAGGAGTCAATATGCATACACAATATATCAGATATTTACAATCCATGAACAATGCTAATAGTTCAAATGACAATGCAATTGCAGAATCCCAGTTTTCTAATCCTTTTTATGAAAAAATTCGTGTGGAGAGAAAGATTGGAAGTTATCTAATACAAAAAATTAAAGACAAGTCATCGTTTATTATATTAACCGGCCATGCCGGTGATGGAAAAACAAGCTTATTGCATCAGATTTTGCGTCAAGTTGATGCGATTCCAGCAGAAGAACAGCTAAAAGAAGAAGACATTGTTCAAAATAAAGTAAACGGACAGCCATTATATTACGTAAAAGATATGAGTGAATTGGTGAGTGACAAGCAAAAAAATTGTATTCAAAAAGGGCTGGACACAGTTAATACTGGGGGCTCAAGTATCATTGTCTCAAATACAGGTCCTTTAATTGAAGCTTTTAAAAATTTTTATGCAGAGTCAGCTTTGGATAAAGATGAAATTGAGATGGATATCCTCAAATTAATGGATGAAAATTCATTTAAAGAAGGTTTTATAGGGGAGATATCTGTGTTAGTGATTAATCTAGCGTTATTAGATAATACTGACATTGTGCCATTGTTAATTGATAACCTATTAAATGAAGAACTTTGGATAGATTCTAATACATGTGAGTTAGGTTCATCTTGCCCGGTTTATAATAATTATTTGACATTGAAAAAGCATCAAGAACAATTTAAACGCTTTGCCATTAATTATTATCGCTGGCTAGCCGACAATGACAAGAGATTAACAATTCGTCAAATTTTATCACATCTTTCATATGCGATTACAGGCAACTTACAATGCCATAAATTAAATATCATTAACCGTCAAACGATTTTATTTGATTATCATATTAGTAACTTGTTTTTTGGATATGTAGGGTTTACTGAAAATGAAGATGCGTTGAAAATTAAATCAATCGCTGAAATTCAAAAGATGAAGTTAGATGAGAAAAAGTTAATATTTGACCAGGATCTTTTTGTGAAAGAGAACTTTGATGTATTAGTTGAAGAAGTACGAACGATTACAAAAAATACATGGGATTACTTTATGCGTCGTCGACTTTTCAATACAGAACAATTACTTTACGAAAAAGAACCTTTTTTAATACGTAAAGCAATGCGTCGTATGGGGATCTTATTTGCTGAGATGGATGAACAACAAGCTGACCATTTATTTGGTATTTTATATTCGCCTATATATCCAAAATATTTATCATATCGTAAAAACGGCATGCGTATCCGCTCAAAGCGCCAATTGAAGGAAATTGTTTTCAAGGCATTACAAGTACTTATTATGGGAGACAGCAGCGATGTTTATTCTGATAGTGTACTGTATTTGCCATTAAAACGTGATGGTCTTAATAATCAAAATGTTTATCTTTTAGTAGGTAAAATTGACTTTGATAGCCTAGTAGTAGATACGGAGCAAATTGAAAATACGATTTCAGATGAGCCCATTTATAATATTTACATGAAGTTCGATCGGTTATCTCAAAACTATTTATTGCCGCTGCCTTTACTAGATTATTTTTATCAAATAGCGAATGGATCTCTTTCTACAAAGCTGAATCCAGTATTATCGCATGGCATTCATCGATTAAAAGCACAGTTATATAAAGAGTATCAATTTACTGATGGTGAAGAAGTAATCAAGTTGTTAATTCAAACACTACAAGGACCTAAAATCATAGATATTGAGTTAGATCCCGACAACAATAAATTATATTTTGACTAGGAGGTAGACTGCGATGACATTGGAATTCTTTCCAAAATATAAAGGGTACGATCTTCAAGCTCAAAACCCTCAAATTCAAATTTATGGCCACCGTATTTATAAAGATCAAACGTTATATGAATATTTATTGGAATTTTTATTAGTATTTGTATCACCTAAAAGTGAGGGTGCAACGGACTACGAAAAAATCAAATCTGACGGATTTTATTTCAACAAAATTGAAGATGAAACAAAAAGGCTACATTATTATCCAGCCCCTAAAATGGGATTGAAGCGTTTTATCTTCTTTAATCGTAGTGATCAGGAGAAACGTTTTGAAATTGACCGTTATGCATTAGAGCATCATCGTGAACATTTAAAGCAAACGATTCAAATAGAAGGCTCCAGCTATGATAAAGATTTCGCTTTAGACATATTACAAGACTTATTTTACGGTTATAACGCAATTATCGGAAAACGTTCTTGGTTTGCACAATCTTTATTGCCATTAGCCCCGGAAATTATTTTTAGCGAATCAATTGGCAATAAGAAAACACGAACAGAAAATTTGTCGAAGGAAGATAGTTTCTTAAGTATTGATCGAGAATTTAATTTTTCTCAACATATGTTTATGGCTCGGGGTGGAGAAGTCTATTACTTACATGTGCTACAAGGGTTAAATAAAGTAAACAATGATTATCGGGATCAATTATCTGAAAAGTTAAAAGAGATGATTATGTCTATTCCGCAATTAAGTGCGCTCGCCAATTACATTCAAGATGAATGGGAAGATGTTGTAGATGCACCGGATAACGAGCATCGATTTCATTATTTAGATAAAACAATGGAAGTTATCCCAAAAGATTACGAAAATGTCGCCCATTATACAGTCGAAGAACTGCACAATTTATTATGCAGTGAATTGGATGCTTTTGAAAAGGTAGAACTAGTAGGGAATTTGTTAGCCATTCAAATTATTCGAATGATGACTTATCGCTCTACAACCGTTTTAAACTTAAAACATAGACAAGCATGGGTAATTGATTTAACGAAAAATACGCAAGGATCTATTCGTAAAAAGGCTGTACAGGGATACCAACAACTAGAAGAAAATGTCTTTAGAGCCATTTATCGAGTGTATGATGAAGAGATGGCAGAAACAAAAAAGAATGCGTTGCAGGATGCTGCTAAAGATACAAGTCTGTTGATCCGCAAGTTAGGTAAGGATATTGGCTTGGTCATCCCTCCTACAGGTGGTACTATGCGCATGTCTTTAAATGAAAATCTAGTAAAAATTCTTGTATTAACATTAATTAAACCTGGGGAACGCCTATTATTTACGACATTCTTACGGTTGTGCCATGAACATTACAATATTGTGATTGGTCCTAAAGAGGCTGAACAACATTTTGAAGAAATTTCATATTTAAATGATTTTAACGAAAATGAGCGTATTTTCTTAGAGATATTACGAAACTGCGGTTTCTTGCGTAACTTATCGGACGCTACATCTATTGTAGAAAATCCATTTAAAGGGTGAATGAAATGAAGGCATATATTGAAAAGTTAAATGCATTTATTGGGGATAAAATTAGTAATACAGACGAAGCAACATTTATTCGCCTAGATTATTTTAATCATCCAACGATTTATCTAGAAGTAGCAAAATATTTGACTTCTCGTTTTGACAATTTAGAGGTTCAGCTTTCCGAAGAAAAATACGAAGTCTGGAAAGATGAATATCCAACAGAAATTGAAGAAATGCGCCGTTTAAGGTTCGTCAGTATAGATCAGCGCTTTACAAAGCTTCGTAATGAGTTTGGCGAGATGAAAAGATCTGTCGTTTTATTAGCTACAGAAAGCGTACAGGATAAAGGAGGCTTAGCAGACTTCTATTCGATTACACCAGCTGATATGAATACCAAATATAAAGGGAGATTTGCAGAGTTTTTTAGCACTTTAGACATTGACGATCAACGTGCTATTGCAATTATCAACCACCTTTTTACAAGTATTTTTAAACATGTTCCATTAGATCTATTAAAAGTGAGTGACATTGCAGATAGTGCATCGGAACTAAATTTATACCAAGTAGAAGAAATTGTTGAATACATTTTAAGAAATTTATGGGCGGAATTTGGATTGCCCAATATTCTTACCGTAAATAATAAATTACTGAGCGAACTGCACAAAGGCAAAACGTTCAAATTATTAGAAAGCGGCGAAAAGTTTATTAAGCGCGATGCTTATAAAAGTGGATTTAGTAATAGTGCTGAAAAGAAATTACGTGATAAATTTAGCAAATTTAAAGAACAAAATGAAAAGTTTATGGAGTATGAAGCAAGCATTAAAGCAACGTTTGGATCTTATGAAAAATATTGCGAAGATATTATAGACTTTGCTAAGGGAGAAAATTTAGAAAAGCTGCGTCCAAAACTAGCACAATTCGATCAAGCCATAACAACAGAAATTTTAGGCATCAAGACAAGCGGCCCAACACCAATTAAAGATCGAGTGATTAAATTAAAAGGCGAACCAATTCACGCATATTCACAGATGATCTTAGAGGTGTTATCGCAGTTGCCCGAGCCTGTACAATCTTCAGATAAAGTTGTAATCAATGTAACTGCTGCTAAGTTAGCAGAAGGGATTCTAGAAGAGGACCGTACTAATCGCTGGAATGAAATTTGCCTTGCTTTAGGTGGTCTTGTTGATTATTTGAATGTAGGGGTACAAAATGTTGTGGCGGTTGAATATAACAACAATGAAGATCCATTCGCCCTGAAGAATAAAGCTGCAGTTAATTTAGACTTTATAAAAACACCGAACGCTCTTTCAAAAATTAATTTTGAAGTTAAGTTGGCTAGTGATGAAAACTCCAAGTGGTTATTCGAATGGTCATTTAGCCCATTTGATTATTGGCTACAGTCATTTAATTTAATTCCATATATTGAACAGCAGCTTGCATTAGATAATGAAGATAAGCTGCCGATTTTCACCTGTAAGCAGTTAGGCAATTTGTTAACGAGTACTGATATTGCGTCATTCCATTACCAGTTAAACAATTACGAAATTGTCTTGCATAATACGTTAAAGATTTTTAAACAATCTAATACGAATGGCAATTTAGATGAAAGGAAAGTAATAAACAAACTTTATCGTTTAATTGAGCCATTTATGAAGTTTGTAATGGAAATCAATAATAATGGTTTTTACAATGCAATTAACGTTCAAAAAACAAGGGCAACGGCAGAGTTAATCAATACTTATGTGACGATCTACAATGATTTATGGAAAGCATATAGCTCGTATCCTAACTTTGAAAAAGAACATTTTTATTTAATTTCCAATCTATTTACAATCATTGAGGAAAAGGACTTCAAAGAGCGTAATAATATTGTGCAAGGAGCTATTATTCCGCCAATTCATCCTGCAATGCTAGAAAAAATTGAGGCTCAACAAGCGTTTATTCGCCAAGGGTTAGTAGACGTTTTAACTGATTTAGTAGAAAACCATGAATATGTGGAACTGTCAGATTGCCTACATAAATTATCTAAAGTAGAAAATCAATCTGCTATTTTATCTGGTGTCGATTGTTTAATTACGCAAAATGAAGTGAATCGTGCACCCTCACATGTGCTAGGTTATTATGCCTTACATGGCGAGTCGAACCGTACGCAAATTATTGATAGTTCTAATTTAATCGAGATGGGCTATGAGGATGATTTAGAAGAAAATAATGAGCTTAAAACGAGTTCTTCAAAAGCTTATATAATCCAATCCCATATTGCAGAATATATTAAAACATTCCCATCAAATGTAGACGCACTGTCGCTATGCTTCATTAATTTTGACCATCTATATCCAATCATTGAAGGGATTAAAAATTTCATCAAAGTACAGCAAAAACAAGCTGGAAAATTTAGTTTAGAGCTGGATATTTTGACGTCAAAAGTAAATTATAAAGCGCAAAATTATGTGAAACTATGGTTAGATCAAACGTTTAGTGTAGATGATGATATTGAGCTGAACATTCATTTTAATACGTACAAAAATACAGAGATAGCTAAATTAAATGAGCTTTTAGAATATAAAGCTTACGATCTAGCATTTATTGATAATTTATTGTACACAAGTGATATTAATTACAAAACGAATGTTGGGAAGAAAATTGCGCCAAGTGAAACAAAATTCCCAATGGTATTCAACCCGATTCCAGCACCTAAAAATAAAGATGAACGTAGTGTTTCGATCAGCCAAATGCAATTTGAAGCATCTTTTGCTCATTCACAATTAGTGTTCTGGGCGCAAAATGCTTATGCGAAAGAAAATGAGTTTTATCGTGTAGAAAAAGTGCTATCCGTTCAAAAAGGCATTAAGGATTTATTAGCCATTTTCCATGAAAAAGCGCGGTGGGTTGTTAGCATTGATACGGGGCTTGATAAGCAAATTTTTGATTCTGAAAATATCATCAGTTTTTCAACAGGAGAAGGTGTTTACGGGGAATTAAACGTTGCGATTTCAGCTTCTGTAGAAATGAAAAAGGATATTCAAGCACGTTTGGAAATGCGCTTGCGAAAGCTATTCCCGTCATGGCTGCCTGAAATGTATGAACAAGCTGCAGAATATTGCCTAGGAGACTCAGTCATTTTAGATGGTATTAAAATTCTAAGAGCGTTAAACCCATATGATTATGAAATCCATAGTTACTTATCGAGCCTATTAGCTGTTCATTCATTAAACGTTATAAAAATAAATGAAGACACACTACTGAAGAGCTTTATCTCATTAGACTCGTATGATCATTGGTTTAACCATGAGCCAAACCGTCCGGACTTATTAGAATTGGAAATCGTCCGTAATGAAGATGACCATTTACTATATATTAAAGCGAACCTAGTAGAATGCAAAATGGGTAAAGAAAATCCAATGCATATAGAAAAAGGAATGACACAGCTAGAGAACAGTTATAAATTCCTTTCAAGCGTGTTTTCACCAGACTCAGCAGCGCATGATCGCCGTTATTGGTTTGCTCAATTGTATCGCCTGCTAGCATTTTCGCCTGTCTACTTAACGAGCGATGAATTCGAGCGCGAGCGGTTAAACAGTGACTTGATGAAAATTTTAAATGGTGAATTTACAATTGATTGGAAAGCAACACTCTTAACATATTGGCTAGATTATAATGCTGAAGAGCTAGAGGTTATAACGATTCCTTTAGGCCAGGCAGATATTCAAGTACATCATCAGCCATATGGACAATTATATATCCAAAAACAATTGTTGCCAGAAGCAGAGCGTACAGCCGTCCAGTTTGAAGATGTGTCAAATAAGGAGTACGAACATTTTGCAGATGATGAAAAAACTTTCAAAGAAATTGCTAAAGAATTAAATCGTCAGATCGAAGAAGAATTTGTTGATGAACCAGTTGTTAAACCGGTAATTGAAATTCCACAAGTGAGTATTGTAGCAGAACCACCAATGAAGCCTATTGTTGTAAAACCATCGAATGGTAACCTAGTTACCGAGACAGATGATGCCGTGATAGAGCCTGATACCGTGGTTAATCCGCAGCCACAGCCGAAAGAACCAGATTCCCCGCCTGTGGTTATAGAACCAGTTATAGATGAGGGCCAAACAAAGCTGCAAGATGTACGGATTTTATTAGGGCGGGAACAGCGTACTAATAAAGATATTTATTGGGAATATGGCCATCCTAAATTAGAAAACCGTCACTTGCTAATTACAGGCACATCGGGGGTCGGTAAAACATATTTTATGCAATGCCTGTTGTTAGAGCTAGCAAATAATAATGTTTCCACACTAATTTTTGATTATACGGACGGCTTTAAGAAAAGCCAATTAAATGATGACTTTAAAGAAGCAATGGGCGGCAAGATCATTCAATTTAATGTGCAACGTGAAGGATTCCCAATCAACCCATTTAAGAGAAACTTAAAAGAGTATGACGAAGATGAATACGATTTAGAATCTGATATTGACGTGGCAGAACGTATCGCAGGGATTTTTTATGCAGTTTATAAAAAGAATGGTATTGGGGATCAACAGAAAAACGCGATCTACAAAGCAACTGTTAGTGGTTTACAAAAATATGGCGATAAGATGAGCCTAGATTATTTACGTAGTGAGCTTGAGAGCTTAGATAAAGGCAGTGCAAAAACAGTATTATCTAAAATCGACCCGTTAATTGATCGTAAGCCATTTGCTACGGAAAATCTGTTCGATTGGGAAGAGTTGCGTCGTGCAGCTGGAAAAGTCTTTATTGTTCAATTAACAGGGTTTAACCGCGATACGCAAGTGCTATTAACTGAATTTATCTTATGGGATATTTGGAGCTACAATTTATCGCATGGTTCAGTCGAAACGCCGTTCCCGGTTATCCTTGATGAAGCGCAAAATTTAGATCAGTCAGAAACATCACCGAGTGCGCGTATTTTAACTGAAGGACGCAAGTTTGGGTGGTCCGGTTTATTCGCTACGCAAACATTACAGCACCCAATTACTAAAGATGCGATTACACGTTTTCAAAATGCTAGTCAAAAAGTACACTTCTTACCACCAGAGGGTGATAATAAAAACATCGCTAGCTTCTTAAGCCCGGAAAGTGATGAACAAAAAACCTGGGCAACAAAACTTTCTAAATTATCAAAAGGGCAATGCGTAGTTGTTGGTTCAGATCGATTGCCGGATGGAAGTTTAGGGCCTAAATTAAAACACGTCATTGATGTAACGCCGTTGAACGAAAGGAAAAGGCACAAATGAGTAAAGAAGAGTTAGTAACGTATCATCTTAACTTTCACCAAAGTTTTGCACCTGAAATAGAGGCCATCTCACGTATTGTGAGCTTGGCCGATTCAGATGCTGGTTTCTTAACGAAAGAAGAGATTTCAGAGAAGACAATGATCCCTACGGGCAAAAGTTCTGGGAAAGTAGAGCCTCATATTTATTACGCGGCAGCAATGAAGTTGATTACTTTTGAAAAAGCAGATAGGAAGTATGAATGCAAATTAACAAGGTTAGGAAAGCTGGTTGTTTTAGAGGATCCATATTTAGTAGAGAATATCTCCAAATTATTACTGCATGTTTTTTTAGCTGATAAACATTCAGCTGCTATGTTGTGGTCATATTTATTTAATGAATTTATTCCTAAAGTAATGCCGGATTTTAATGATGAACTAATTCAAAATGCTATTGAGCGACACTTTTCTTCAAATGTTAACCTTACACCTTTTCGAACTTGTTACAGCAGCGACCTTTCATTAGGAGATCTAGGATTAATTCGTTTAAAGGACAAAGGTTATAAAATAGAACCACATCGTATTTCTAGGGAAAATGTCTATGTTTATGGATATGTATTGTTAGAAAAATGGGAACAAATTTTAGCAGATCGATCGGAAATTACGTTTGATGAGATTACAGATGTCTTATACTTTGGCAAGCCTTTTTTATGGGGAGAGCGACAGCTGCGTGATGCATTAGATTTGATGCAAGATGCGGGGTTGATTAAAGTTAATGCGCAATTGTCACCAATCACAATTATTAAAAATCAGAACTCTTCTTTCTGTTTAGATAATATGTATTCACTTTTAATTTGATTTCCAACAGATGAGTATTAAAACACAACAACGGTTGAAAGTGAGCTGAAAAGTATGTATAGATTCCAAGATATTATTCGATTTAAAAAAGAGTTGTACTTTAATGGGGCCGTACAGGTTGACTGGTTTTACAATGAAGAGAGGCAGTATGACGTAGCCAGCAGCTTCGTATTTCACGGCCCAGAATACTTTGGTGTAGCTAAGAATGAAATTGCTTTTAAGAGTCATCGTTTATTAGACACCGCTTCATTTACAAATGTATTAGTAGATAAAGTATATGGGGAAAGCCCCTTATCGAATTTCTTCTTAACAATTGCACCATACGGTACAGGTAAATCGCATTTATCTGTTGCACTAGCAAGCTTTTTAAGTGGGAATTTAAAAGCTCAACAAGCAGTTTTAAGGAATTTAAAATCGGTTGATGCAAATATTGAGCAACAAGTTTCAAAGCATGATTTAAAGCCAAATCTAGTATTGGTTTTAAACGGCATGCGCGATTTCAACTTGAATTACGAAATTTTAAATGCAACTCAAAAAACATTAACAGCCCATAATATCGATGCAGAGTTTTTGAAAGAATTAACTAAGTCTTATGATATTGCACGCGTGTTCGTAGAGAACACATTTAATAATTATCAAGAATTATATAAAACACATAGTGATATGTTAAGCAATACAGGTGCTAAGGCTAATTTGAAGCAATATTTAATTGATAATATTTTAAATGATGCGGATGTATTTGAAGTAATAAATAAAGTCTATAAAGAAATTAATGGTACATATATCCGTTGGGATGAAGGTGTATCAGCTGGTGATGTTTTAGAGAAGATTGCAGATAAGCTTTGTGGCGAACGAGAGCCATTTAATAAAGTAGTCTTGTTCTTTGATGAATTTGGCCGCTATATTGAATTTTCTTCAAACAATCCAACAAAAGCATCCGATGCAGCATTGCAACAAATATATGAAGCGGTACAAAATGCTGATGATAAAATTGTGTTCCTTGGATTTATCCAGTCAGATTTAAAATCATATTTAACGCGGGTCGACCGTACAGCAAATATTAATCGTTATGTTGGGCGTTACGAATCAAGTGAAAAAATCCACTTATCTTCAAACTTAGAAACAATTTTTGCAAATTTAGTTGAACGTAAAAATGTGAAAGCTTTTAAAGATGTAGTCACTTCTAAAATCGAAAAGAATGATAGTGAGTGGCAACAGTTCCACCAAAAATTTATGAAATGGGCTCCAGAAGCGGATAACTCAAGTGTTTGGAGTAACTATGAACATTTCAAAAAAGTGATTTTGGAAGGGATTTATCCGCTACATCCGCTTGCTTCCTGGATCTTGTCAAATTTATCTTCCTGGTTACAACAACGGTCATCGCTAACGTTTTTAGAAACGCAAATTAATGATTTAGCAGATCAGCAAGTTAATGAATTTGGGGACTTATTGTTAGTCCCAGCGACACGTATTATTCGAACTGAATTTTTCAATGAATTATTAGCTGCCGAACAAGAAGGCCGTAAACAAAGTGAGTATTGTATTTTATACAATCAAATTTTAACCAAATACGGTGATAAATTAGATGAGCGTTCAAAAGAAACATTAGCAGCTATCTTAATTAGTCGCATTGGTCGCTTTAAAACACACAGTAGGCATGAATCGGTTGAGCTAGTGGCATACGCTGCTGGACTCTCTGGGAAAGAAGTAGAGACAGCAATTAGCCAGCTTGAGGATCAATTTGGTGTTTTAAGTTACGATGAAGTCGCTAATGTCTTTGACTTTGTTGCGGACGCAATTGGTGTGAACGATTTTAAATTATTATTAAGAAAGAAAAAACGCAATCTCGAAATCGACATGTCTGTTATTTTCGATATGGGATTAGGTGGCGAACTACAACTAGGCGACATTGAACCCGCATTTGGTAAGCGTCATTTTATTAAAACGCGTGAATGGAAATTCACTCAAACTATTTTACATGTAAATGATTTAACATTGCGTAAATTAGCTAAAATTAAAACGGATCATTTAGAAGCGCTGGAACCAGATAAAGCAAAAGGGCAAATTATTTGGCTGTATGTACCGAGTGATTACGATCCAGAAAAATTCAAGGTAACTCAGCAACTGCTAAAAAAAGAAAAATTTGATGATTTACCAATAGCATTTTTCATTTTAGATGATAAGGAAGGTAGGTTTCATGAAGCTATTGCGGATCATCGAGTATCTCAAAACTTTACACAGCAAGAAATTGATAAATATCGAAGATTTATTACGGATTATCAAGAAAAAGCTCATTCAGTGCTGTTAGATGTATATCGCGACTTAGCATCGAAACGATTGTTAATAACAAGCACTACAATTGAAAAAGTTCCAAGCCGATTAATCATGTTTACAAATGAATTGTTTGAGCAGTTATATACCAGAGTAATTCCATTTTCCTATACTGAATTCGCTAATGTTAATTTAGGTAAAGCGAAAAAAGGTTTATCACGTATTAGTCGTATTGTGCTATCGAATGTAATTTATCAAACATTACATTCTGAGAGTGCGGATATCAAAGGACGTATTGAATCGATTTTATACCAAAAATCGGTCGAGTCTTGGGCTGTACTAAACGAGGAATATAACTTAATTGCTCCAAAAAATCCAAAAGTCCAGTCTATTTTTAGCGAGTGGGATCGCTTGTTAGAGGAAAACGGCGAATTCGAAATTCAAACATTGTTTGATAAATATCAAAAAGTGCCCTACGGAATTAACGACTATGCGCTTTCTTTATTAGTAGCAGTATACTTAGCTTCACGTCGAGAGGAAACAAAAACACAATTAGACAATCAACGTATTCGTTTAGAAGAATGGTCTATAAAAGTCTATACGGACAAAAATATTAACTTAAAAGCGATGTTTGCGACTAAGGTGGTTCAAGTTAAGCCTGAAGAATCAGCTAATAAATTTTTGAATTTATATAAAAAAGTTGTACAAAACAGCGATGTTAACATTGCTAAAGATTTGTATAACCAGTTTCATGATCTGAAGTTAGAAGAAGATATTCCAGTAGAGTTGGAAGATAAGGTAACAAATATGGAAATTCTTTTAAAAGAGGGTAATAGGTTATACGATGAAACGATAAAATTATTCGGTAATTTAAAACAAAAATTATCGGAAACAAAACGCAAAACAGATGATTTACGTGGTGTATTTGAGATTTTGGATATTACAAAAACTATTCAAAATGCAGTTGGCAGCTCAGACAAATATATTTATAATGATGCACAATTAATTGAAGCGCGTAGAATTGAAGATGCAGCTCATAAATATTTTGAAGAAACGTTCCCTACATTTTTAAGCACATTAAAATGTCAATCTAGGAGCCAAGCCACTTCTTTTGAAAGATGGTGTAGAAAGCAAATTGATTGGATGAATCGTTATGAATATAAAGCGGAAGCTAAAGCGCTAATAACTAAAGTTGAAGAAATTTTAGATAATCTAGATCCGATTCAAGATAAAGTAAATGAATATGTAACAAAATCTACACCTAAACCGGCTCTTGGTTATTCGCAGCTTATTCAGATCAAGGAAAATGGCGAGAAACTACTACCTTTCATTGGAAGCAGTAAGCTGAATGAAAAAGATAGAATAGCTAGTGAAAAGCAAGTAAACCAAGTTTTAGAACAAGCTAAAGCAGCTTTAAAAGTCTTAACAGATGAAGTAATGGAAATTTACGATGCGATTTATGATATTCAGACGCTAACAGATTGTCAAAATTTCTTTATGAAAGTGAAATTAATTTTAGCGAAGGATATTAAAGAAAATGACCGTGAAGGTATCGAAGAAGCAGCTAACCATCTTCAAAATTTCCTAAATGATACGCAGGCTCTACAAAACATAAAGGATCAACGTTATTTACTTTTAGAAGAATTCAATAGTTTACAACAAAAGTGGTCAGAAATTGAATCGGAAATCGATTTTGCTCTTGTGCTTGAAAACTATCAAAACACCTTAATTAAACGGTTAGACGATCAAATGTTTAAATGGTTCGAAAAATATGTTGATATAACAGATGACATTAATTCATGGGAAGTTAAGAACTGTACAACTTGGCTCACAGAAACCCAGGTGCTTCCGGGTTACCTAACCGAAACGGCCATTGAAAAAATTAGACTAACAGAAGCAAGTATCCAGAAACGATTAAGTGAACTAAGTATTGATGCCGTAATAGGCCTATTTAACAATTTGACTACTGAACAGAAAATAAAGGCTTTTGAAGAAATGAAAGAATATTTACTTGAAAACGAAATTATTTCTTTAGGAAAAGATTAATTTTTAGTAAGGAATTTCAGTTTTAAACTATTTGATCTATTATTGTAAAGGTAATAGATTAGTGCTCCATTCGAAGTCCCTTTTTTATCAAATTGGATCGCAGAATTACAAATTAAAATTTTTAATTTGATCGTCTAAATCATTTACAAAGAATCAAAAAACTAAGCAATAAGCTACACACATAGAAATATGCGTGTAGCTTCAATTATTTTTTCTGGACACGTGTCCTATCTAGAAAGGCTGAAGATTATGGGATTTGCACAACATCAAAGTTTTTATTTACGTCCGCAATGGCTGAATAAGGGGATGGACGAAATTCAAAAGGATTCTCGCTTTTTTTATCAAGAGGATCATTTTGAGCGACTAGGCATTGGTAAAAACATGGCCAAGTCTGTCCGCTATTGGATGAATGCCACAAAAGTAATGAAAGATGTAAAGACAACAACTACAGAACAGCATTTAACTCATTTTGGATCATTGGTTCATACCTATGACCCCTATTTGCAAAAAACATTTACTGTAGGATTGCTTCACTACTTCTTAACAACGGACGAATCTATTGCAACGACTTGGTATTGGTTTTTTAATATATTCAAGGAAGACGTTTTTGACCGCCAAACGGTCATGCTGGCGTTAGAAAAATGGGTAGGTGAAACACAAGAAAAAGCTGTTTCAACCAACTCTTTAAAAAGAGATATTGATTGTTTATTTTTAACATATCTAAATAAAAATTTTGAAAATGCTACTCCTGAAGATGTAATAAGAAGTCCTTTTGAGGAATTAGGACTGCTCATGCAGACGATTCGAACCAGTTACACGAAAATGCCACTGGTTGACGCTACGCATTATGATCTTCTGTATGCAGCACTTTTAATTTACGCACAAAAGCATCATACAAACGAGTTGAGCATTAGTGATTTAGTAAATGAGCCTGAGCTATGGGGGAAAATTTTTAATTTAAACCGTAGTACAATTGTTGAAGCCATAGAAGAAATGCAAAAAAGATATCCAATTGTCTTTACTCGGACAAATCGACTGGATATTGTTCGACTGAAAAATGTTATAGAACCTCTTGATTTCATTGAGCAGTATTATAAAAAGGAGGCGGCAAAATGAAGAAATTTCAGCCAAGTATTAACATCGTTTACGATATAGGCCGCCCAGAACTTTTTGATCAGTTTGTACCGAATATGAATCAAATCGATATCTTAACGGAGATTCTACAAGGGATCATTGAACAAAAGCAGCAAGCTCACCTAATGATTGGACCGTATGGAGCTGGAAAATCAATGGTTGGGGCTCTGGCAGCTTCTTTAGTCTCTGCACGAAAGAATAGCAAGGACGTTAAAAATTTTCTGCAAAACGTAAAAATGGTTAATCCGGAGTCTTTTGAATTGCTTGATGAGGCGTTGTTGCAAAAGGAAGTTAAATGGGTACCAGTTGCGATTACAGGTAAGTATGGTGACTTTGATCAAATAATTTTAGACTCCATTGTCAATGAATTGAGGAAGCAGGATATTTTTGTGTCCTTAAAGGGAGACAGTGACCAGATTTTAAAAACGGTGGCTTTGTGGAAACGTGAATACCCAAACACATATAAAAAACTTGAAGATTATGCTCGAAGAATTCATATAGAGCTGTCTGAAATGCTTTCTTATATTGAATCAGGTGATGAAGAATATATTCTTGAGTTTAAAAAAATGTATCCTCATTTAACGTCAGGTGCTGTTTTTTCGAGTGCTTCAACTATTTCTTTTACAGAACAAATGAATCATATTCTTAAGCAGCTTAACGGGAAAAAAATTGGTTTGTTTATTGTATATGATGAGTTTGGACGCTTTTTGCAGACAGTTCATCAGTCCGCTATTTATCAAACAATGCAAAGCTTGCAGGACTTGGCGGAAATGGGCAACAGATCATCAAATTTAGGTCTTTTATTTATTACACACACGGGTCTTCGGCAATATGCTGCTTCTAATAATAATCTTTCTAGATCTGAGTTAGAACGGGTTGAAAAACGCTTTGCGAACCATCGTCTAGAAAGTGACCCTTCTCTGTTTTACCGTTCTGCTTTTAAAGTGCTAGAGGCAACACGTGAAGGAGAAGGTGGAAGTCTCTTTCTATTAAAAGATATTGATTATTTACGAAATGAAATTATTAAATTTAACTTGTTCCCAGGTATGAAGCCATCTGAAATTGACGGTGCTATTTTAGAAGGCTGTCAGCCGATTCATCCTTTAACAATACGGATGCTGCCAGCTCTATCAAATATTCTTGGTCAAAATGACCGGACGCTCTACACCTTTTTAGCAGAAGCCGAGCAAAACTTAGAGGTTGCATCTTGGTATTATGCAGATCGTTTATTCGATTATTTTTATCCAGATGAATCAACGTTTTATTTAATTGAAGATCTTAAATTTTATCGCTTAGCCATGAGCTACCGACTAACGGAAGAATCTAAACGGATCGTTAAAATGATCACTTTAATGAATATTGCAAATCGCCCTTTCTCTATCACAAAACCATTTTTGCAATTTGCGCTTGGGATGAAAGCGGAAAGAGTAGATTATGCGATTAATGAACTTACAAATGCGAGATTAATTCGTTTTAATCGATTTGCAGATTCTTATGAATTGTACAGCGGCTCGATTGTAGAGTTTGAAGAGCTGTATCAAGAATTCAGCCAGTCTGTTATTTTAAACGACGAGAAACGAATCATGGCAATTGATCAATTGTTCTTAAACAAGTACTATTTGCCTCATGCCTATAACAGTAAAAAAAGCATGACTCGCTTTATTGAAGCGAAGTTCAGTTGGCATGATCAGGTATCAAGCATTCAGTCAACTGGCGATGGGCTAATTGTTTACATTCTTTATCGTAATAGTGAAGAGTATCAAGATTTAATTAAAATAGTAAAGGAAGATAAAAAAGAAAACATTCTTTTTTGTATTCCATCCCTAAATGTTGAACTTCTTCAAGAGAAAATAGATCAATATCTTTTATTAAATATGATTTTATCTGATCGCGAAAAATTAAAAGAAGATGAAAATTTAAAATCAGAAATTGAGATTCGAATCGAAAATGTAAAATACGATATTGAACAAATTTTAAAACCAATTCAACAATTTGATCCAGACACGTTGAGATGGATTTTTCAAGGCGAAGAACGGATGCCGTTTGAGTCAAAAGAAGAGTTAGAAGCTTTTTTAAGTGACTGGATGAACGATCGTTTTGAACATACATTGGAAGTGAGAAATGAAGGATTCAATAAGCGTACTGTGACAACTATGCAGAAAAAGGCAGCTATAAGCATACTAAGTATGCTGTTAAAGCCGGATTTTAATGGTGAAATGAATATTTCAGGGTATGGACCTGATTATTTAATTTATGCAACATTACTAAAAAATCAAGATTATCAAGTAGATGAGCTAGATCGGTTGAGAAATCCCGAGATGAGACGGATGCGGGAAGATTTAATGAAACAGGTGCGGGCTCATCCAAGAGGAAAGATTTCCGATCTATATAAAATCCTTTTAGAAGATCCGTATGGCATGAGAGAGCCATTAATCCCGATTTTAACTATTGCCTTGTTAAAAGACGTCTGGGGCCAGATGGCCTTTTATGCAAATGATTTTTATGTAAGTGAAATGAACGCAGAGCTTCTTTATCAAATTTTAGAACAACAAGTTGATTTTTATGAGTACGAAATGTATCAGTTGTCCGAAAGTACAATAAACGCTTTAAAAGTTGTAAATGATGTATTTTTTGATCAGCAAAAGACGGTGCAGCCAGTAATCTTATTTGGGGCTTTAACGGATTGGCTCAGAAAGTTACCTCGATATACACAAATTACTGAAGAGCAAAGGCAGGATGTTCTTGCTTTTAAAGCATCTATACGACACAGTGAAACCGACCCTCTTGAGGCTGCTTATCGAATTGAGAAATTACTCAATGATAAGAATGATGCGGAGGGATGGCTGCATCAGCTGAAAAATGAACTAGAACAACATCTAACCAATAAAAGAGATCAACTTGAAAATGAAGTCAGTAGCATACTGGGTGCCGAAGATTGGGCAGATTGGATTAATGAAAATCAAACATTAATTCAACAGCAGCCTGTTCTTTCAAACATGACTAAAAAAATTCAAGATGGTGAAGATTGGCTTCCTTACTTAATTGAAAAAACAGTAGGAGCTCATTTGAAAGATTGGTCAGATATTACGTATGATTCTTTTCTATCGTCTGTTAAACAGTTAGCAGCTTCGCAAGAAGATTCAGATGTTATTAAGATTATGACGAACGATCAAACAGTAATGAAATTGCAAGAAGTAGAGCTTTCAGTTAAAGGGAAAACAGTTTATAGCAACGTGAGCCGAATTGTGCAAGCGGGTGGACGGACAATGTCGAAAGAAGAAGTGAAATACATTATGTATAAGATATTGACCGAGCTTGATCAATAAAAAAACGCTCATCCGATTGCCGGATGAGCGTTTTTTTTAGGAATAAGAGCAAACACATGGAATTGTGTCGTCTCTTTCACTTAAATATTTTTCGATGCCATCGCGATCCATCAATTCGCGGTATTCTTTTAACGTAAAAGATTGGCTATTGCGCTTTAGGATAGAAACGTTTTTATCAAATTTCTCGCGGAACCGTTCTTCCATAGCCTCTTGTTCAGCATATTGTTCCGGCCATACTTTATATAACAAGGCGTAATGACCAAGACCACCACGAACACAACGACCCGCACAGTTTGCATGTGAAAAGCCAAGACCATACATACGTGGCAAAGCGATTTTCCATTCATCACGGATAATTTCTTTTGTATCAAGATCCCCTTTAAATGTCTCAATCATTGGAAAACGTGTTTCAATCGGCTCGATTGGATTATGCTCATAAAAGTTTTGTAGATTGATAGCACGGTGCTGCTCATGAGGACCAATACCAAAGTAAAGGATGGGTTCTAAGCCATGTTCATCCCGCAATTCCTCGAGATAAATAAGCGTTTGACGCACTTTTAATTCTTCAGAACATTTTGCCATACGGGAATTACCTAGGAAACGAACATCGTGAAATACTTCCTCTGGTGTTCGGCCATCAATGCGAGTTGTGATTTCCATCCCGATATATTCCGCAACTTCTTCCATAAAACGATAATTATCGACGTCTTCCCAAAGTGTATCTGTAAAAAACAGAACACAATTTTCTTTTCCATATTTTTGTACGATATGATAAGCAACATACGCTGAAGAAGCGCCGCCACTAAACATTGCTACATGTATTGGCTTACGAACAGTAGTCACAGGGCCAGTTCCTGCTTTCAAAACACCTAATGCAGAGCGATCAGATGTTTTTTGCGTTTTGACATTATTCATATTCAAACTCTTGACACCTCTTTTAAAAATGCTGAACTTATTTACAGTATAGTTAAGTATAGCATCTTTAGATAGGTAATAAAGAAAATTGCTTGATTTTGTCATTATTAATACAGAAAGTAGGAGCTTATGTGAACGAAACAACTAGTTTAGTCGCTGAAATCATAGAATCCTTAAAAGAACTCGGTGGAACGGGCACACTTGATGAGATTTACCGCAAAGTAGAGCAGTGAAATCGAGTAGATTTGACAATTTATGTGGATTGGCAATCAAGAGTATGGACTACTATTTATGACCATTCCTCGGATACAGAACGTTTCAATGGACAGAAACAAGATTTGTTTCGATTAGCAGGCCGTAAAGGAAAAGGAATTTGGCAGCTGAATCGTAAAAATAACTATGAATGAAATCAGAGCCGGCGCCGAGCTGGCTTTTTTTGTTGGAGAATCGTTTAAGGGCACGATACAGCTAGATAAATTTAATCTACATGGTTTATAAAATGGGAAAATAAGTATTTAAATTATGGAAATGGGATATTATATCCATAAAGTAAGTCAGTTCTTTTGACCCCTGCAAAAAATAATATTCACTTTACAGTTCTTTTACAAAACAGGGGACTTAATGGATAAAATCAGAGAAACTCCATCTTTTTCCTTTCGTCAGCGAGGAGTATAACAAAGGGTGTCGAAGCGGGCAAATTTAAGCTGAAATTTGTCGTTTTTGCCTTTACAATTGGCCCTTTTTGTAGGTATTTACACTCATTCATTCACACGCTACGATGGTCATGCCCTTAAGGAGTACCCGGGGCTGGCGCCAGCTTTGGATTGGATGTTTCCATGTTATTTGAACAACTCGCGCAGCAATACAATCCGATGATTCACCGCATCATGAACAAGCTGCATATTTACAAAAACAAAGAGGATTTTCATCAGGTGGGGCTGATTGCCCTGTGGGAGGCACATACACGATTCGATGCGTCAAAAGGCGAGTTTGCGCCGTATGCGTATTCGTACATTCAGGGACGCCTGAAAAATGCTCTAACAAAAGATGCCACGTTCAGTGACGAAACGGTCTTGACCGGCCAATCGGAATTGTTTGAAGGCGTGGATCCGGAGCCAACACCGGAGTCCGCGGCGCTTGTTCAGTTATGCGGGGAAGGGCTCGATGGCCGGGCGGGGGAATGGTTTCGCCTATCTGTGATCAAAGGCTTATCGAATCCGGACATCGCCAGAAAATGCGGTGTGACGCCGGCCGCTGTCCGGAAATGGCAGCAGGCCGCAATCAAGCAATTGCAGGACGCGTTCAGCGACAGTGAGTAAATAGACCCGTTTATGCAGGGGGAGGCTGCCCGGAACGATAGGTGAAAGGCAGGACAGATTTTACACATTTCTTTTTTAACAGATTCGAGTCTTGAATCTTATATGACCGGAATATACTTTATACGGTGGCCTTTTAACCGTTTATCAGGAGCAAGGTCTAAAAATGGCAGGAAACAAGGAGGGATCCATATAAAAGCGATTGTCTGTTCCAAATACGGGACGCCGGATGTTCTGCAATTCACCGAGGTAGAGAAGCCTGTTCCAAAGGACAATGAAGTGCTGGTAAACATTCGTGCTGCATCGGTCAATTATGGAAATCTTGTTTTGTTGAAAGGAGAACCGTTTCTCGCCCGCTTTGCGTTTGGCCTTTTGAAGCCGAAGCACCCGATACCTGGAGGGGATATTGCCGGCCGGGTAGAGGCAGTGGGCAGGGAGGTGAAGCAGTTTGCGCCAGGTGACGAGGTGTTTGGCGACTTGTCCGGCTGCGGCTGGGGCGGCTTCGCTGAATATGCGGCGGTACCCGAAAGGGCACTGGCGCTAAAGCCAGCCCGGCTTTCGTTTGAGGAAGCAGCGGCGGTCCCGATGGCGGGGGTGACAGCGCTGCAGGGCCTGCGGAATAAAGGGAACATCCAGCCGGGGCAAAAGGTGCTCATTCACGGAGCTTCTGGCGGGGTCGGCACATTCGCCGTCCAAATGGCCAAAGCATTCGGGGCAGAGGTAACGGGTGTGTGCAGCACGAGAAATGTGGATACGCTGCGATCGCTGGGTGTAGACGATGTCATCGACTATACAAAAGAGGATTTTAAGACAAAAACGCAGCAGTACGATTTGATTCTGGGGGTGAACGGGCACCAGCCGCTTTCTGCTTATAAACGCGCCCTGCGTCCCGGCGGCGTTTTCGTTCACGTCGGAGGATCGGGTGCCCAGTTAACCGAAACGATGGTTCGCGGGCCCTGGATTTCTTTAACCGGAAATCGGAAAATGGGCAGCATGCTTCAAAGAGCAAGCCAAAAAGATTTAATGTATGTAAAAGAACTGATAGAAGCTGGTAAAGTAAAGCCGGTTATAGACAGACACTATACGTTAAGTGAAGTGGCTGAAGCATTTCGGTATTTTGAAGAAGGACATGCGCAAGGAAAAGTCGTTATTACGATATGAAACATATTAGAAAAGAAGCAGCAGAGAGGATTTTACTTGTTACTTAGATGAGAAAGCCCGTGATCATGCAAGAAAAAGAGTTTGGGGAAGGCAGCGAACAGCTGCTTTCTTTTCATGGACAAAAACCATAAAAAGTTCAGTGACTTTAGACGAAAAAAATCTGAACATGTTGCTTTTCAACGTTCATAAGAAAGTTAGGGCAGAAAAATTTTTCCGAAAAAACCAATAAAATAGTCAAAAAGATTTAATAAAAAAGACCTCTTTTATTGGCGTTTAAACAAAAAACGACAGACTTCGACAAAACGGTTTTGGTACTATGAAACTATCTTATTTAATCAGGAGGTTCATTATGGGGCTGGCAATAGGAATTGACTTAGGAACGAGCACATCGGCAGCAGCCGTATATCGGAGAGGCAAGGTAGAAAGCCTTCCTATCGAAGGGAAAAAAATTATGCCATCGGTTATTTCATGCAAGCCAGATGGAACGACGCTTATCGGTCATTCGGCAAAATCGAGGCTATATATTGATCCGCTTAACACCATTTCATCCTCTAAGAGGCATATGGGGGATGAGGGAAAAACGTACACCGTGAGCGGGCGGTCGATGACACCGGTGGACGCAGCAAAAGAGATTTTGTCGAAAATTAAAGCGGAAGCGGAAAAATATCTGGGTGAATCAGTCAATGACGCTGTCATTACGATTCCCGCTTATTTTACGAGTGAGCAGCGTGAAGCGACCAAAAAAGCGGGTGAGCTGGCGGGGTTTCGAGTGCTCAGGTTACTGTCCGAGCCGACAGCGGCAGCCATTGCCTATGGACTTGACAAGGAAAAAGACCAGACTATTATGGTGTACGATCTTGGCGGCGGAACATTCGATATTTCAATCTTAAAAGTTGAACATAACCACTTTGACGTGGTAGCTGTAGACGGTGATTCACTTCTCGGTGGTGACGACTTTGATAATAAAATTGTTCAGTATATTCTACGTCAGGTATCGGTTTCTCAATCTCTCCAAGGGAGCCAAGAAGGTTCTATTTCTATGCAACGCCTGAAAGAAGCAGTGGAAGAAGCGAAAAAAGAACTTTCGGTAAGCGATGTGGCGGATATTACGATTCCGGATATTTTCAATACTCATATTGATGAAGAATTGACAATAGATAAATTCAACCAAATGGTTGAGCCGCTTTTAAAAAAGACAACAGATAAAATGAAAGAAGTGCTTCAGGCAGCCGGCTTAACCAAAAGAGATATCAGCCGCGTTATTTTGGTTGGGGGGTCTACTAGAATGAGAGCTGTGCGTGAAGCGGTAACCAAGGAAATTAAGCAGCCATTTATTGCAGACAATGTCGATGAAATTGTGGCACATGGCGCGGCTATTATGGCGGCCAATTTGTCTGCACCAGAGAAAGACATGGCACCGGTCCCAATTGAGGTGCAGGAAGCGGTGCCGCATTCGTTCGGCGTCGGTATGTTTTTAAATGATGTCTGGTCCGTTAAGCATCTGATTAGCCGAAATGACAAGCTCCCAGCCATGGGTTCCACGCTTGGTCTCACACGGTATCCATATCAGACTGAAGTAGATTTGCCTGTATATAGACAGGAATCTATTGTTCCGGATGAGGAAAGCTTCCTTGGAAAATTGACTATTAGTGTTCGTGCTCAAAAGGAACCGGTTGCCCTGAGCTCTATTTTTGAGCTTGATGAAAACGGCATCTTGGTACTATCAAGCAGTGAGCTTCCAGATTACAGTCCGATCATTCGCCAGTATGCCGACACAGGAGAAGTAAACATACCACTTTTACGGGATATGATCGATTCCAAACAAATTCAAGTTAAATCAGTCAAAATTGATACAACCAAATAAGGAGGACTTCCATTGTCGATTATTGAAAAAAACAGTCCATATGTGCTTGGTATTGACCTCGGCACCTCAAATTCAGCCGTTTCCATTTACCGGAAAGGCCAGCCGCTTGTTATCAAATTAGGAAAGGAAGAAACGATTCCTTCGGTTGTCAGCTTTCGCACAGAAGAAGATATTCAAGTCGGTGAGGCAGCAAAAAGGCGTATTCTAATTGATCCGGAAAACACCGTTTCCTTTATTAAGCGGGAAATGGGTACTGAATGGAAAAAAGAATTTTATGGAAATACATACCGGCCGGAAGATATTTCGGCAGAGATTCTATCAAAAATCAAAGAATATGTAATCAATCAGGAAGAAGTTGATTTAAAAGGCACACCGGCGTATGCAGTGATTTGTGTGCCGGCCAATTTCGATGATAATAAAAAACGGGCTACAAAAGAAGCGGCAGAGCTCTCCGGGCTGACGGTGACCTATTTGCTTGAAGAGCCGGTCGCAGCAGCCATTGCCTACGGTACAGAAACAAGCCGCAGCCAGACGATTATGGTGTATGATCTCGGCGGCGGCACATTTGACGTCTCCATTATGAAAGTAGACAGCACGTCTGAAGACGAGCCGGCAACGTTTTCTATTTTAGCGAAAGAAGGCGATCCAGCGCTTGGCGGATACGATATTGACCAGGCCATTATGAAGCTCGTAGCCGATGACTTTAAGGAGAAAAGCAAGCTGGACTTGTTTGACTTAGAGGCGGATCAGGGCGTGTCGGTGAGAGAATTGCTTGAAGCACAGCAAAAGCTGCAGGAAGCATGTGAGCAAGCGAAAAAAGAGTTGTCTGAAATGGATGAGGCGGCCATTGAAATACCTAATATTATAAAAGATGAGAACGGCGTTATTCATAATGTTGACTTTGACATAAGCCGGGCTGACTTTGAGCAGGTCATTGAGCCGCTTATTGACCAAACGATTAATACGATGAAGAAAGCGCTAGAGCAGGCAAAATTGGATAAAAGCGACATTTCGCGCGTCATTTTAGCAGGTGGCTCTTCGCGTGTGCCGCTCGTCAGAAGCAAAATCAAGGAAATGATGGGAAGAGAACCTTTTTCAAATATCAACCCGGATACAGTTGTTGCCCAGGGAGCGGCTATTTACGGAGCGAGCCTTGGTGTTCCGACAGACAAGCTGCCGGAGACGACGGAGCAGGATCAGGAAGACAAGCCGGATACAGATATTAAAATGAACAACATTGTTACACATCATCTCGGGATTGAAATTCGCGGAGGCCGCTTTGATACGATTGTTGAAAAAGGGGTTGAGCTGAACGAAGAACAGCCAGCTGTTGTAGAAGAACGCCTGTATAGCACTCCGGAAGATGGAATGACCGAAATGCGGTTTACCGTTTTTCAATCTGTAGAGTCTGTTTCATATGTAAACGAGGAATCAAGTGTATGCATTGGTGAGTTTTTCTTGACGGGTATTCCAGCAGCTCCAAAAGGCACACACCGCATTGCAGTCGAATTCGAGGTGAATCAGCAAAATGAGGTGATTGTCACCGCTTCGCTCAAGGGCGACAAAGGAGTATCAAGCCGGCTGGCGATTAAAAGAGATTAGGAGACGGAGCCATGACAAAAGAAGAAGTAATGCAGGCGTTTGAACAGACTCAGAATTCTTTCAAGCAGAAAGAGCAGGAAATAGCGAGTTGGAAAAATCAAGTCAATCTGCTTGAACAAAAAATGGATGGGATCGTAAATGCATTTCAAGCTATGTATGATGGGCTCGATCTGCCGGCTGACTTGGATGAAGAAACCGAAAACCAGCTTCAAAATCGAAAAGACGGCATTCGTCTTTCTGTGAAAAGTGCCAGCCGCCTCGAACGAAAATGGAAGGATATCCAGTGGCCTGAAGACTTTGCAGAAAATTTTGTAACGCCTGAAGAGCTGGTGAATGAGATAAAGGCCAACAAGGAGCAGCATTCGGATAAACCAAAAAATAGTGAACAGGCGGAAACAAGCACTGAACAAAAGCAGGACGAAATCAATACTGAGCCTGCAGCAGAAGTTGAGAAAGAAGAGACATCTGAACAGAAGAATCAAGCGGGCCTGGCTGAAACGGAAAGAAAATCAGATATTGAGCTAGTCCAGGAAAAAGCTGAAATAAATGAAAAAGTACTGGATGGTTTGACGGATTTTACTAATAGTCTCCAAAAACAGTTCTACTCTTTTTTTGAAAAAGCAGTTGTGCCAGTTATTGATGGCCTTTACAGCGGCAAGAAATTTTCAGCGGAATGGATCAGCCAGCTTCAGGAGCAGAACAATGAAGAAAATGAGCGTGTTATTGAATGGCTGGACGTATATGATCGGTTTATTCAAGAAATGACCGAGTTCCTGGAAACATTCAACTTTCATTTGTATGAGCCGGAAGAAGGGGCCTTGTTTGATGAAGAAACAATGGAGCCGATTGGTGTGGTTGAAAATCATGAGATGGAAGATGAGCAGGTAGCTGAAATTGTCCGTTTCGGTCTTTTATCTAAACAGAGGGATAAAGAAGAGCCGCTTTTGATTCGCCCGGCGCAGGTCATTGTCGTAAAAAACAGGGAAGAACAGCAGGAAGACACCGGGGAGGAACAGCCGAATGAAAGTGGACAATGAAAAAAAGCCAGTGCTGGGGATCGATCTCGGCACGACTTATTCAGCGATTGCTAGATGGACGGAAAAAGGGCCGAAAGTATACCAGAATCCAAAAGGCGATTACACGTGTGCTTCGGTTGTGTATTACGACGGACGTCAGGAAAAGCCACTTGTCGGCGCATATGCGGCTGGCAAAGCAGTTATTGATCCATCCAATGCAATTATTGGTGTGAAAAGAATGATGGATGATGCGGATCAGACCATCACACTGGGAGGAAAAGAATTCTCACCAATCGATATTTCTTCCATCATTATAAAAGATGTATTTGAGTACGCCAAAAAAACAACGCCGGGCTTTGATCCAGCCGGCATCGTTGTGACAGTTCCGTATTACTTTACAGCCGTTCAAAATACAAATACATCGGAAGCGGCAGAGAAAGCCGGGCTGAATGTGCTTGGCATTATTCAAGAACCCATTGCCGCAGCGCTTGCGTATGGCATTCATGAAGAGGAAGCGCTCGATGATGAAATCATCATGGTGTTTGACCTTGGCGGAGGTACGTTTGATATTACCATTTTCCGATTTGTCAATGATACGGACAAGCTTACCTTTGAAGTACTCGCAACTGGCGGAGACGACCGTCTCGGAGGGCTGGATTTTGATAACTCTATGATGAACTACATTATTGAAAAAGCTGGAATTGAGTTTCATGGACATGAAGAAACAGCAGTGCTCAAAGCGAAAAAAGTATTGCTGGAAGCGGCAAAAGAGGCAAAAGAAACATTGTCATTTGAAGAAATGACTGAAATCATCAAGCCGAATGTGCTTCCGGGCCGGCATATAGAATTAGATATAGAACGGAGCGAGCTGGAAGAATGCCTGGTGCCATTTTTCCAGAAAATCGATATGATCATTGACGATGTAATCGACAAGGCCTCGCTTTCTAAGCAGGACATCACCCGTGTGATTAAAGTAGGCGGCTCAAGCCGGATTCCCAAAATGGACGAGATGCTTGCAAAAAAGATCGGAGACGGGAAAATTTACGGCAACATCGACCCGGATTTGTGTGTAGCAGAGGGTGCGAGCGTTTACGCAGCTTATTTGGAGGAACGGCTTAGCTGGTCAAAAGAAATTGACATTAAAACAGCGACGGCCCATGCTCTCGGCATCGGCCTTGGAGATGGACGGTTCAGTGTTCTTATTCCGGCCAATCGTCGGACGCCATGTGAAGCCTCCCGGACATTTACGACAAACACCGACAATTGTGAAAGCCTGGATATTGATTTGTACCAGGGCTCTTCAAAGCTGGTCCGCAATAACAAAAAAATTGGCACGATTCATGTGGGCGGGCTGGCAAAGCGTCCTGCCGGCGAACTTGATATTAAAATAACATTCCGTATCAGTCAGCAGCAAAATGTATCAGTAACCGTGGAACAAAAAGAGAGTAATATTCGAAAAGTTGAAAATGTGAAACTCTCTTAATTGAAAGAAGGTGACAAAATGGAGATCATAGCCGGATATACTCGTTTAAAAAGCTGGACAGCAGAAAACGGAAAAATATCGGTTCACGAGGCAAAAAACAAAGGTGGACATCTTGTTCATATTCGTATGCCAAAAGAAGCTAGTCAGGATCTCATGGATTCTTGGTTTAAGCTCTATGACCAGTATCAGTTGAATGTAACGAACTTCAAATACTTGCCAAGAGTAGTAGAGACAGCATTGCAAAACAATGTTCCCTATACGGTGCTTGAGAGCAAGGAAGGACAGACACTTCGGCAGGAAGGTGTCATTACCAAGGAACAGCTTGTTCAGCTGGCAGATGCGGTCGCCCACCTCCATCGAAAAAAAATGATTCATGGGGCCATCACACCCGAGAATATTTGGTTAGCAGCAGACGGGCAAATCGTATTGTTCGGAGCAGGGGAGGCAGCTGTGCTTTCATCCGCTAAAAGTATGACAGAAGCAGATGATGTCCGGCAGATTGCCGGTGTTTTGGCTGAATACTCTCTACTTGAGGAAGCTGCTTTTCAGCTGATTTCCAAAAATCCGCCTGACAACATGGCTGCACTTGAGGAAGTGCTGGAAAACTTTGAAGAAGTAACAACTGGTCATCCGGGTATCGTGGAAAAAGAAGGAGAAGATGTCCAGGAAAGAAAAATACTCCCGGCGCCCGATCCTGTACAGGAAGAACCGGAGGAAGAAGTACCACAGCAGCCAGAAGTAGAACCAGAATCCCCGGAGCAGGAGGAGTCTACTCCGCTACCGCCTAAAACAAAAAGAAAGCAAGAAACGCCATTACCTAAACGATCAGAGACTCGAAAAAAGCCTTTTTTTAAGCGTGTGCCTGTACGCCTGGCAATTGCTGCAGCGGCGCTTTATGGAGTTGGGAATATAATCGATTCTAGTGAAACGCAGGTAACAGGGCCAGCCACAGTTTCAAAATCGATGCAAACTGAAGAAGCCGGTGCTGTTGAAACGACCCAGCCTGTTTCAGTTGAAGGTGAGGCAGTTGTACAAGAAGCAAAACCGTCTTACCGCTCTTATTCGGATGAAGAAATCACCACATTTATGGAAAAATACAGCCAGCAGGCTGTCGATTCGATTAATAACCGTGACTTTTCATTGGTCAGTCAGTTAATTGATCCAAATGGAAAAGCCTATGAAGAGCATTCCAGCTACTTAAAGCATATTGAAGAAAAAGGCATTACGGAGGAGATGGCCTGGTTTGAAGTGCTCGATGTGAAAAAAGCGGATGACGGCATGTACCAGGTAGAAACATATGAAGAATATACGATTTGGTATGGAGACGGCTCTGAAAAATTTAAAACATTTAAAAGTACATTTTTGCTGACAGTCATGGTGGCGACTGGCGAACTGAAGGTAAATAGGCTGCTGGACACAGAAACCGTTTCCTCCGAAACCATACAGGAAGCAACAACTCCAGATCTTACAATGGAAACAAACGAAGCAAACGAAGCAAACGAAGCAAACGAAACAAATGAAACAAACGAAACAAATGAAACAAACGAAACAAGCAAGACGACTGATACACCAGCAACGCATGAAGAAGAAGATTCATATTTGCTTCCATACAGCGACAGTGATTATTTAACTGCAGACGACGTGAGTGGATTATCGAGTGAAGAGCTCCTCCTGGCACGTAACGAAATTTTTGCCCGGCATGGCTACATTTTCACAGATCAATCTATCCAAAATTACTTTAACCAGCAGTCATGGTACTCACCGGATGCGAGTTATAAGGGAGAGGTATCTGGAGTGGAAGAATATAATGCTGTTTTTTTAAAAGCGGTTGAGTCCGGTGAGTCAGACAGCTATATTTTGCCGAATAGTGATACGGTTTACTTGGAAGACAGTGAAGTTAGCGGGATGACGAGTGAAGATATACGCCTGGCTCGAAATGAAATCTTTGCCCGACATGGTTACGTGTTTAATGAAGCTGATTTGCAAGCATACTTTGATGCAAAATCGTGGTATTACCCAGATCCATCTTATTCCGGAATGTTAACAGATATAGAAAAATTTAATGCCGAGCTGCTGAAACAATATGAATAAAAAGAAAAAGCAAATCTTATTTGCCCTTTTGCCTTGTTTTATTTTGATCATAGCCGGCCTTGTACTTCTAAATATTAACGACCTGGAAAGAACTAACAGCACAGCGATTAAAACGACCTCTCCTGTCACAAAAACAGCTGGCGAAGAAGAAAAAACAGTAGAAACGCCAGAAGAAATGCCAGAAGAAATGCCAGAAGAAACGCCAGAAGAAACGCCAGAAGAAATGCCAGAAGAAACCCCAAAATTAGAGACAATCGAACAGACCGATTCTGATCTGGGGGAAACACCCTCTGTAATAACCCGGCAAAATTCAATAAAAGAAGAATCTGAACCAGAAGAAACAGTAGTGCCGGAGGCGAAAGAAAAGCGATTTCTTGTTGTAATTGATCCTGGTCATCAGGTGAAAGCCAACTTGGATCAGGAGCCGGTAGGACCGGGAGCCACTGAGACAAAATATAAAGTAACTGGTGGGACAACTGGTATCAAAACAGGTGTACCGGAGTATGAACTAAATTTAAAAGCGGCTTTTTTGCTAAAAGCCGAGTTGGAACGACGAGGCATTCAGGTGATATTGACACGCGACTCAAACGAGGTAGATATTAGTAACCGGGAAAGAGCGGAGATTGCTAATACACACAAAGCGGACTTGTTTGTGAGGCTGCATGCTGATGGATCTGAAAATCCTGATACAAAAGGGTTTTCTATATTGATCCCTTCAAGTGAAAATCCATATACAAAACCTATTGTTGACCGAAGCAGCCAGGCCGCTGATGAAGTTATGGCACTGGCCCGAACTCAGCTGGCTATCAACGAGCCGGGTATTTTCCCACGAAACGATATGTCAGGCTTTAATTGGTCAAAGGTGCCTGTTATTTTGCCAGAGATCGGCTTTATGACGAATCCAGAAGAAGATGTTATGCTTTCAAGTGAGGAATACTTGCTAAAAGTCATGAAGGTTCTTGCAGAAGGAATTACAAACTATAAAGATCAATAAGTATGTATTAACATGATGAAAGAAGGCAGCCAAAAGCTGTCTTCTTTTTCTTTTTTTCTCTCCAGGTATCGATTTTTTCTTTCTCTCCGTACATAAAAAATGAAAGGGGAGGAAAACGGATGAAAACGAAGATGACGATCAAGGAAGCCGCGCTGTTTTTGGGGGTATACCCGGGGACGCTGTACCGGTATGTGCAGGACGGGTCGGTGCCTCATTACCGGGTGGGGCGGCGGATTTTTTTCTCGCAGGAAACGCTGTCAGACTGGATCAATCGGCAGGAGGGAATGTAAATGGCGAAGTACCGGTTTGTGTATGCGAATTTCTGGAGTGACAATAAAGTAATGGACATGTCGGCGGCGGAGAAGCTTTGTTTTTTATATGTACTGACAAACAGCCAGACGACGCAGATTGGCATTTACCCGCTGAATGTGCGCAAGGCGGCGTTTGAAATGGGAATGGCGGCGTCCAAGGTAGAGGAATGTTTTCGGGTGCTTCAGGAGGAAGGTATCATCCGCTTGAGTGAAGAAACAGGCGAAATGGCGATTGGGCACTGGGGCCGCTACAATTTCACCCGGGGCGGCAAGCCGGTCGAGGATTGTGTGGAAAAGGAATTATCGCTCGTAAAAGATACATCACTCGCTGCTTTTGTCGCAGCGCATATTCCGCCTGGGCGCATTCGGTCCTTGTACGATACGTGCACGTTACGTTACCAAAAAGAAAAAGAAAACGGAAAGAAAACGGAACTGAACCGAACAGAAAGCTGCCCGGCGGTCGTGCGGTTTTGGGAAAAGTTATTTGGCCCGGCCTCTCAAGCAGTCGAGCAGGGTCTCTTAGATTGGTGCTCCGCACTCAGTGAAGAACTGGTCATTGAAGCGTTGAAGCGGTCACATGAGGCGGATAAGCCGTATGCGTATGTGCAAAAGGTGCTGAGCAGCTGGCAGGCAGAAGGACGGACATCACTCACAGATGTGCAAAACAAAACGGAAAGAGCCGGAGCCGCTCCGTTGTATGAGCCGCTTGTGCTCGATATCGAGGCCGGGGAGGGAATCGGGTGAGGGCGGAAATGGCGGTTTTAGGCACCTGCCTGCATGACAGCCGGGTGGCGCTCGATACGCAGATTGTGCCGGCGTATTTTGAATCGGCGCTGCACCGGGAGCTGTTTTCCTTGATTCAAACAGAGGCGCAGGCCGGACGAATCGTTGATGTCGTGACCCTGTCGGTCGGCGGGCTCATTGAGTCGTTTGGCGGAGCACCGTATATCAATGACCTGGTCGCGCATGCGAATGTGGAGAGGTTTTCGCATTATGAAGTGCTCGTCATTGAAGAGTGGCAGAAGCGGGCAATCCGTTCGATGTGCATTCGGGCATCGGCAGAAGAATGGCCGGCGGACCGGATCATGGAAGAAGCAGCCCGTATTGGGAGCGTCCGCATTCAAAGAGCACAGTCGACATCAGAGCTGGTGGAGCCGCTCCGGGAAGCGCCGTTTGTGAAAGAAGAGCAGGTGCAGCGCGCGATGACGGGCATCAAAGGGCTCGATGAAACGCTCGGCGGCTTTCGGGAAGGCGAGCTGACGGTCATTGGCGCCCGCCCATCGATGGGCAAAACCGACGTGATGCTGCATCTGGCAAGAATGGCCGCACAGGGAGGATATATGCCGATTGTGTTTTCGATTGAAATGCCGGCCGCCGCGCTCATCAAGCGGATTTTAGCGATGGAGGGGCGGTTTAACCGGACAAAAATGCGCAATCCGTACGAGCTGTTTACCGAAGGGCAAAAGAAAACGTGGCCGAATATGATCAAAAAAGTAGCGGAGCTTGGCATGTATATCATCGATCAGCCTGCCGTCACGGTGTCCGATATGCGCTCGTCCATCAGGCGGCTGCTCATTGACGATCCGAAAGCCCGCCCGGTTGTCTTTATCGACTATTTAGGGCTGATTACGCCGCCGCATTTTTTTGACGGGAACGTGACCGCACAAATAGCGGCGGTTTCAAAAGGTTTAAAAGCGATGGCAAAAGATTTTGACTGCCCGGTGATTTGTCTGGCGCAGCTTTCACGGGCCGTGGAAGCACGTGCGGACAAGCGGCCGATGCTTTCAGATGTGCGGGACTCCGGGTCGGTGGAGCAGGATGCGGATGTGGTGCTGTTTTTATACCGGGACGCTTATTATTCCAAACAAGCAGGTGATAAACGGATGGAGATCATTGTGGCGAAAAACCGAAACGGCCAGACGGGGTTTGTGACCGTTACCTACATAAAAGAAACGGGCATTCTGGTTGACCGTGACGATCCGGTCTCTGTTTAAGGAAGCGTTTAAGCGGCAGGAGGATACGCTTGTTTATGGGCTGCTCGATTTATTGCGCCGCGGGGTCGTCCATGCGGAAACAAGCGAAAACCGGATTCCGTTTGAAGCGATGGATAACGAGGCGATTCGGGAGATGAAAAAACAAAATGAGCTCGGCTTTGTCCCGGTTCGCGTGTATGCCACAACCTCCAACCGGACGCTTTGGCTGCTTATAGCGGCGGAGTCCAGAGAAAGGGCCATACAAAAAGCGTGCGGACTTGGTGAGCCTCCCTAGCGTTGTCGCATGCTGCAGCTCTGGTTATATGGTCGAGCGGAACGGGCGGGCGGTGACGATGGGAGACATGATTGCCGAATGTGAGTCGTTTCCTGCGCTTGTCGGTGTGGTGGATGTGAACAAGCCGCCATCCTCCACCTTCTCTAAACCAAACGGCAGGAATTAAAATGTGCCAAACAGCCTGTACGAGGCGTGCAGGCTGTTTTTGTTACAAACAGGCAAAAGAGTGGACCGGTTCGGCTTCTTAAAACGATGGAAAAAAGATCCGGAAACAAATATGTTTTAATTATCTTATGAGAAAACGGCAAATTTAACGTGTCATGGCTAGTTTCTTCTGCTATGATCAATTTATAGGTCTAAGGGATTATAAAATGCATATTTCGACAAAAAAGGAGAATAACGTATGAAATACATCGGTAGGGTAGGAACGCCGCTGTTTGCCGATTTTGCTTATTTCTTTTGGACAATGAAGCTGGATTTCGCGCAGTTTTACAATGGCTACCACCTGTTATCCCTGTTCTTTTTTTCTGTCATCGCCTGGTGGATCGGCAGGCACTATGATGATAACCGCCATTTAAATGAAAAATTAATGGAAAAAAGGAATGAGCTGCAAAGCCTGTTAGATAATGCGGATGCGGCCATTTGGTCCATCGATCATAGGACGAACCGTATGTCACTGTCAAAAGGGTTTGAAAAAATACTCGATGTTTCGCTTCAAGAGGCTTACACAGAGAGAACGCTCTGGCAAAAATATCTTTATCATGAGGATTGCCATAAGGCGTTACATTTTCTTCGATCTTATAAAGACGATAAAGGGGAAGCAGGTAAAACAGCTGAATTCCGGATCGTGCGTAATGGGCAAATCAAGTGGGTGGAAGTAAAATTATCCTCGACTTGGAATGAAAAAGGCGAGCCTGTGAAAACAAACGGTATCGTCCTGGACATCACGGAAAGAAAAACATCAGAAGAACGGATTAAACAGTTAGCGTATACCGATTCACTTACGGAGCTGCCAAACCGGACATCTTTATTTATGGATTTAAATAAACGGCTGCAGGAAGGAAAAGAAACAGCGCTGTTTATCATTGATCTTGACCGCTTTAAAACAGTAAATGATTCTTTTGGCCACCTGGCAGGCGACACACTGCTTAAAGAAGCAGCCGGCCGGTTCAAAAGTGCTTTGTCCAAAGAAAGCGGTTGCATTTACCGGTTTGGCGGCGATGAATTCTGGTTTGTCTGCCATAAGACGAACAAAGTGCAGCTCACCCTTTTAGCGGAAAAGCTTTTACACACCTTGACTTCACCCTTTATGATACAGGATCATGGGATCGTCATCACACCGTCGATTGGGATCAGCACATTTCCTGGCGATGCGGACAGCATGGATACATTGCTTATGTACGCAGATTCCGCTATGCGTATAGCCAAAGAAAAAGGGCGAAACAATTACCAGTTTTTTCATTCGAGTTTATACAACAAGATCCAGCGCAAGGCGGCGCTTGAAAAAGAGCTGAGACGGGCCATTTGGAAAGGGGAACTTTTTCTGCACTATCAGCCTCAGGTCGATCTGGCCACAAGCCAGATAACAGGGTTTGAAGCACTTATCAGGTGGGAAAATGAAAGGTTTGGGTCTGTGTCTCCGTCCGAATTTATTCCGATCGCTGAAGAATCCGGCTTGATTACCTCCATTGGCGAGTGGGTGCTGAAAGAAGCATGCCTGCAAAGCAAACGGTGGGAGCAGCAGGGGTACGGACGGTTTAGTATGAGCATCAATATTTCCGTTCAGCAGTTTCAAAACCGGTATTTCGCCGATACCTTTAAAGCATTGATTCGGGAAACCCATATGGACCCAAGCTTGCTGCAAATTGAAATTACTGAAAGCATCATGCAGAATACGCAGGAAACAAAGCATATTTTGGATCAATTAAAAGAAATTGGGGTGAAAGTCTCGATTGATGATTTCGGTACAGGCTATTCTTCTCTCAGCGTGTTAAAGGAACTGCAGCTCGACTGCTTGAAAATTGACCAGTCTTTTATAAGGGATGTAACGACGTCCAAAAAAGAAGCAGCGATCGTCAAAAATATAATCGACCTGGCGCACAATCTTGAGTTGAACGTAGTGGCAGAAGGTGTTGAAACAGCCGGCCAGCTGTGCATGCTAAAGAAGCTGGGCTGCCAGACTGGGCAGGGCTATTTGTTCAGTAAGCCGCTTTTTCACCAGGAAGCAGAAGAGCTGCTTGTGCAGGAGCAGCAAAAAATGAAGATTGATGCGTGAAACTATTTTTATGACGTGTGGGCTTCATACTGAAGTAAAGCAGGCAGGCGTAAGCCGCCATTTTAAAATGAGCCGTGCGTCTGTTTGCCTGAAAAAAGCGCTGAGCGGCTCCATAAAACAAAAAACCTGCCGGATTCCGGCAGGTTTTTTTATCCTTTTAAGAATGCGATCATCATAAAAATGAACCAGGTGAAAAACGGAACCACCATGGCCAGAAGCACATGTTTATAGGAATACCGGTCGCGCCACTTTTTTAACATCCGGTCGATCACAAAGAAAAACAGCGCAGCCGCCAGTGTATACCAAAATAAAATAAGGCCGAAGATCAAATGAAAGATCAGGGAAAACAGCCATTCATTGTGGCCGTTTTTCCGGCGGGTCAAATAACGTGCCGCCCTGTCACTGATCAAGGATGTCAGCACAAAATAAATAATGGCCACCGGCGTAATATACATCATGTAAACCGGAATGGCGTTTGTAAATCGCTGAAGGGAATTGGACCAGCCGGATGCCGGCGTATCAATCGGCAGCGGCTGAATAAAAACCAGCAGCAGGAAAAAAAGTGTACCGGCCAGGGCACCGGCAATGAGTTTGCGTTCATAATACCCCGGGCTTTTTCTAACAGGCATAAAAAGTCTCCTTTCGACTCGTTCCATTGCATAAACCGGACATCTGCCGTTTTGCGCAGGAACGTGTATATAAATGAATGAACTTATCTACATCTTTAACCTTTCTTGACAGTAGTTTAAACATTTGCACGCCATAAAATGTGCTCCTGGCTGTTAACCGGTGGAAAAATCCGTTTTTTTTTCGAAAAAAGCTTTTTATAAAAGAGAAGAAACCAAAAAGCAGCCGGCATCGGGAGCCGGCTGCTGTTCGGTTAAGCGAAAAATTCGTCTGGCGGCGCCGGCCGCCCGAGCAGGTAGCCCTGGGCGGCGTCGCACTGGTATTCTTTTAAAATGGAAAGCTGTTCTGCCGTTTCGACTCCTTCGGCCACAACGTGAAGGCCAAGATGATGCGCCATTAAAATAATGGTCGTGGCGATTTTTTCGGCGCTTTCATTAACTGCAATATCACGGACAAAAGACTGGTCGATTTTTAACGTGTCAAGCGGCAGCTTCTGCAAATAACTGAGCGAGCTGTAGCCTGTCCCGAAATCATCAATGGAGATAAAAACACCGATACGCTGCAGCTGCTGCAAAACAGCGGCAGCGTTATCCGTGTCCATCGTCATGCTTTCGGTAATTTCACACGTTAAATGGGACGGCTGAATGCCGGTTTCTTCGATGATCGCCTGGATCGTTTCTGCCAGATTGGACTGGTAAAACTGTGAAATAGACAAATTGACGGACATACAGGTAAGGGAACGCCCTTCTTCCTGCCACGCCTTCAGCTGACGGCAGGCGGTGCGGATGACCCACTCGCCGATCGGAATAATCAAGCCCGTTTCTTCCGCAATGGGGATAAACTCGCCAGGTGAAACCAGGCCAAAATGCCGGCTGTTCCAGCGAATCAGGGCTTCTGCCCCGTAAATGTCACCGGTGCACAAGTTCTGAATCGGCTGATAGACAAGGCTTAGTTCTTCCCGTTCAAGCGCTGAGCGAAGCTCGCTTTCCATCTTTAATTTTTTTAGTGACTGCCGGTCCAGCATACTGGTATAAAACTGAAAGGAATTCCGGTTTTTCTTTTTGGCTTCATACATCGCCATGTCGGCTTTGCGGAACAGGTCCTGTTCCTGTATACCGTCATGCGGATACAAGCTGATCCCAATGCTTGCTGTCATAAACAGCTCATTTCCTTGAAGGGAAAAAGGCTCGCGAAACGTCCCTAATATCGCCGCCGCCATATCAGCCGCATCCTGACCGCTTGTCCGCTCAATCCAGACGGTAAATTCATCACCGCCTTCACGGGAAAAAAGAAGGGAATGACCGAGACGCGTTTGAATGCGGTCAACAATCATCTTAAGCAAATCATCACCGGTTTTATGGCCGAACGAATCATTGATAAATTTAAAACGATCCAAATCCAGGAAAAAAAGTGCGTGTGTGTCATGCGGATAACGGGCAATCGTATTCTCGAGCGCCTGCCGGAACTGCCGGCGGTTCGGCAGGCCGGTCAAGTGGTCGTGATAAGCTAACTGGTGAATTTGTTCTTTCGCCCGGTAATGCTGAATGGCCAGGCTCGTTAACCGGGTCGCTTCACGGATGAGCCGTTTATCCGCTTCAGTCGGTACAGCCGGCTGGCGGGCATACATCGCAAACGTGGCAATGATCTGCTGATCATCATCAAAAACAGGAGTGGACCAGCAGGCATGTAACTGATGTTTAAGTGCGATATCCCGATATCCAGACCAGCGGCGGTCTTTTGCGAGGTCCGCTGCAATAACAGGTGCCCCTAAAAAAGCAGCCGTGCCGCACGATCCCTGGTTTTCAGCGACGGGGACCCCATCAATATATGTAACATATTTGTCAGGCAGCCCAGGCGCTGCAACGTGAAAAAGAGCCCTCTTTTCCTGGTCAAGCAGCATAATCGCACACAGATGGCCCGGTGAAATGCGCTCCGCCATGGCTGCAATCTGGTGAAGAACTTCATCAAAGGGAGCACCTTTGGCAATCATTTGCAAAATACAGTTTTGTCCGTTTAAAAGCTCGCTTGTGTATTGTTCATTCGTCCGCACACGGCCGATGCCAAAAGCGCCTTGAACAGCACCGTTCTCGTAAATAGGAACGGCATTTACAGATAAGTGAACGATATATCCATCTTTATGCTGAAACATCATACGAAAAGATGCTTTATTTCCTTGAAGAACATGGGAAAAATGAGCCTCTACCTCTGCCACATGTTCTGTTGGAATTATCTTTTTATAATCGATCCGGTTAAATTCAGCTGACGTATAACCGAGTATCCGGACAGCCGCTTCGTTCATCAGCTGAACATTTCCTTTTGTATCTATCGCAAACGAAATTTCGTCATCTTGTTCAAATAAAGATTGGTACACATCGAGCAGTGATGAAGACCAAAATAAATTTTCCATAACCTCTGCTCCTCTTTCTGCAGGCATTTTTTTTAATCTTACTAGAAATATGTCGAATGGGCTATGTAAAAACGGGGGAAAACGGTAGTTTAAAAAGAAAATGGAAGCCCGTTCTTTTTCCCTTTACCCTGTTTTTTGCTTAAAGAGCAGGCAAACAATAGTTTTCATGAAGGAATAAATTGTTTATACTGTAAATTATGAATAGTTAAATAGTAAAGGAGCAGATGTCATGGCGTTTCAAGATCAAATGCGGACGTTTTTAGACGCTCGTTATAAAGATGAATTATTTTTAGCAGATTTGTTTCTCGATTTATATGGAAAGTTAGAAGCCTTTGATGATTCTTTGGAAAAATATGCAGCGGTCGGCTTGGACGCAGCATTTGAAGCAGCAGAAAACGCAGCAGCGCTCCGAATCGAAGACCGTTTTCTCCGCTTTGACGTCGTGTTTGATGAAACAGAGCCGTTTATCCAAGTAAGCGCGGGTAAAACAACGGAGGAAGAGCCGGATATTCTCGACAATATTTATGCGGACCAGGCAGCCTATGCGGACAGCTTATACTGGCAGCAGGGCGAAGAAAAAGCGTTTGATTCCTATTTGAAATCGGCGTTTGCCCGGCTCTTGTAAAAGCTTGCTTTGGACTGAATAAATCATACAAGGGCGGCCTGTCAATTGGGACAGGCCGTTTTCGTCTGTAAAAAAGCAAAAAACGACACAATTATTCCTTTATTTGGATCTTGTTTATAATAGAATGAAAGAAAAAGGGAGAGTGGAAAAGTGAGAAAAATGGTTCAAGCAGCCGGAGTGCTGTCCCTGCTGGCAGCCGGCCTGTCTTTTAGTGGACAAGCCTCCGCTGATACTTCTGCATGTGCTGCATACGGAAGTGTACAGCCGGGCGTGAATCCGTCCTTCCAGCACATTAATTGCCTGCTGACAGAGGAAGCGCTGAAGCAGGAAATTCCGCCTGAGGTTGTTAAAGCGATTGCGACACAGGAAAATGGCGGCTGGAAACAATTTGATGAAAGTGGACAAGCGGTCGTTTCAGACGATGGCGGCATTGGTCTTATGCAGCTGACCAACCAGTCCCAATTTAAAGAAGAACTTTTAAAAACAGACTTGGCTTATAACATTGAAGCGGGCGTGACTGTGCTTGGCCAGATGTATGACAGCAATGTCCCGAAAATTGCCGGTGCAGGCCGTGATGTAATCGAAAACTGGTATTTTCCAGTGATGGCGTATAACGGCATCAAGCCTGTCAACAGCCCAATCAAACAAGAAGACGGTGAAAAAAATACGGCTGCTTATCAAGAGCAGGTATTTGCTGAGATCAAAGCGTCGAGTTTTTTAAACGATCGGTCATTTGCAGACTTTGGCTTTAAGACCTCGGACTTTCAATATGATCCAGAAAAAACGGACAACATCGTATTCAAGAAAATGAGCTATACGCCGACGGGAAAATTGAATCAAACCGCCTATAACCTGCAAAAAGGAGACCAGGCCGTAACTTTAAATACGCCAGCCCTGCGGAGCATTCCAGGCGGTGGACCGGAAGCTGTTATAAAGACACTTCCGGAGGGCACTCTTTTAACTGTGACCGGCCCGTTTCAATTTGATGAAAATCCAAAAAGCAACCGGCAGTTTGTCTGGTACCCGGTGAGAACGGCAGATGGCAAAACAGGCTTTGTTTCGTCTGCTTATCTTGAAAAATCGGACAAGCCTGCTGCGCCGTTGTTTAAAGATGTGTCAGCTAATCACCGTTTTTACAATGATATCGCTGCCCTCAGCAGTCAGGGAATTATCAGCGGATATCCGGACGGCACCTTTAAGCCTGGCAGCCAAGTAACCCGCGGAGAGGCAGCGACGATGGTCGTGCGGGCGCTCGGGTTGCCGACCAATGGCATGAAGCCTATTGAAGTCGCCAAGAAACAGGGGATTATAAACGGAGACAGGAACGGCCGTTTAGCAGAAACAGAGCCGGTTACAAGAGCACAAGTAGCCATTATCCTGACGAATGCATTTAACTTAAAGGAAACCGTCTCGATTTCATTTACGGATGTACATTCACGAATGGCAGCCTACGATTCAATTCGCCGGGTAGTCGCAGCGGGTATTGCCTACGGAGATAACAACAAGTTTAATCCGGACAAGCCTGTTACACGCGGCGAGCTTGCGGCGTTTTTAAACCGCACGCTAGAGCGATAATCCAAAAGACCTGCTCGTCAGCAGGTCTTTTTCTTATTACTTAATGTGCAAAGTTCAAAATAAAATGTGTTTTTAATCAAATAAGCAAGGGAAGTGTAAAGAGAAAAGAAAAAAGAAGGGGGATTGCGCATGTGGCAGGCATTAATGTGGGGCGGTGTATCCGGCTCAGCCGTATTGCTCGGTGCATTGGCCGCGTTGTTTGTGCCTATTCAAAAACGGCTGATCGGCTGCATTATGGCTTTTGGTACAGGTGTGCTGATTGGGGCAGCCACTTATGAGCTGCTCGGTGAATCTGTTGAAGAAGGCGGCTTTCTGGCGACCGGAGCCGGCTTTCTGGCTGGAGCGCTTGTTTTTACGATCTTAGACATTTATATTTCACGAAAAGGGGCCGCTAAACGGAAACGCTCGCATGAGCAGGATTCGGGCGGCGGGTCGGGGCTTGCGATTTTCATTGGAACGGTTATGGATGCCATACCGGAATCCATTATGATCGGTGCGAGCCTTTTAGCGGGAAAAGGGGTCAGCTTTTTACTTGTCATTGCCATTTTTATCAGCAACGTGCCGGAAGGTCTTTCAAGTACAACGGGTCTTTTAAAAGGCGGCTATTCAAAGAAAAAAATATTTCTTTTATGGCTGACTGTTCTGGTCATTTCCGCTCTTTGCGCATGGGGCGGCTATTTTTTCCTGGAAGATGCAAGCCCGGCCATTATGGCAGCCATCGCGGCTTTTGCGGGCGGCGGGATTATTGCAATGGTCGGGTCGACCATGATGCCTGAAGCATTTGAAGAGGGCGGCCCGGTCGTCGGCTTTATGGCAGCACTCGGGCTGTTTGTATCCCTGCTGCTGAATGAGCTGTAAAAGAGGGGCCTCCCTCTTTTTTTCTTGTCTTCAATTTATGGAAAACTGCTACACTGTTAATAAGAGGTGGACGCTTTATGATAGAGGCAGAACAATGGATCGAAAGAACGATCGAGCAGGCGGGATGGCTGGGACCGGTTTTATTTGTTTTTTTACATCTGATCCGCCCCTTTTTATTTCTGCCGGTCGTGATTGTTTGTATGGCAGGAGGATATGCATTCGGGTTTGTCTGGGGATCTTTATATTCTATTATTGGCCTGTCACTGATGAGTGCCGTTTTTTATAAACTGATTGACCACTTTCCGCGTGTGCGCGAACGAATGTTAAAAGTAAAACGGAAAGTGGCCGGGGAGCGGAAAATGACGATCGGGCAGGTTATGCTGCTGCGGGTGATGCCGTTTGTTCATTTTCACCTGCTGTCCGTTTATTTAATGGATATGACCAAATCGTACCGCGAATACATGCACTATTCTTTGCTTGGCGTAATTACACCGGCTCTTTTATATACCGCTTTTGGCGATGTGATTGAAAAAATGCCCTGGTATGAATCGCTTACGTTTTTAACGGTGCTGCTTTTGCTTTATGCCCTGCTTGAAAAAAGGAAAAAGCGCAGGCAGCAGGATTAAGATAAGATGTCTTAACATATTTAATTTTTTTCTGAATTCATTATGTGCAAAATTCAACAAAAAATAAAAACGGGCGGCTTCCAGGCAATGTTTATTCTTTGTGAGCGGGGGAATACTTTTTCTGTAAAATAAAACGGATGGAGTGGATACCATGACGCAAGATAAATTTGAAAAAATGGATGAACAAACACCTCCGCAAACACAAAGTGAGCAGCCGGGTATCGAATCAGAGATGACGCCTGAGCCGCTGTATGATGACCCGAATTATAAAGGATCTGGAAAGCTCGCCGGAAAAGTCGCCTTGATCACAGGCGGCGATTCTGGAATCGGCCGCGCGGTAGCGGTTGCTTTTGCAAAAGAAGGAGCCAATGTCGCGATTGCCTACTTAAATGAAGAAAGCGACGCGAAAAAAACGGTCGACATCGTTGAATCGTATGGCGTAAAGGCGATGCACAAAGCAACAGACGTCAGCAAGGTGGAAAACTGCAGGCAGCTTGTGGAAGAGGTTGTGTCGGAGTTTGGCGGCTTAAACATTCTCGTAAACAATGCAGCCAAGCAATTTCCAACAAAGAACTTTTTAGAGATTTCGCCAGAGCAGCTGCAGGAAACGTTCCAGACGAACATTTTCTCGATGTTTTACATGTCACAGGCAGCCCTTCCGCATCTAACAGAAGGAGATGCCATCATTAATACATCGTCTGTAACGGCGTACCGGGGCTCACCAGAGCTGATTGACTATTCCTCAACTAAAGGAGCGATCACAACGTTTACCCGGTCGCTGTCAGCGAATTTGGTGGAAAAAGGAATCCGTGTAAACTCCGTTGCGCCAGGTCCAATTTGGACGCCGCTGATCCCGGCTACATTCGACGAAAAGAAAGTAGGAAAGCACGGAGACAGCACGCCGATGAAGCGCATGGGACAGCCATCGGAGAATGCACCGGCTTACGTATACCTTGCTTCAAATGATTCCACATACGTCACAGGACAAACGATTCACGTCAATGGTGGCGACTATATTAGTTCTTAAATCATAAAACCCCTGCTTTTAGCAGGGGTTTTTGTGTGAGGAAAGTTCACATTTCTATTGTGATTTTAGGTGAAAGCCTTTATTCTAAAAAAGTAATCTATTTTAAATATAGAAATGGAGAGATGATATTTGGAAGCATTCGTGACCTCGTTAAATGGTATTTTGTGGAGCAACCCGGTGATCTATGGACTTCTAGCTGTCGGTTTAATTTTTTCAATTTTAACAAGATTCTTGCAAGTTCGTCATTTCAAGGAAATGATTACTTTAATGTTTAGCGGAAAAAGCTCTGATGCGGGGGTTTCGTCTTTTCAAGCGATGTCTATCGCGCTGAGCGGCCGTGTCGGAACGGGAAACATTGCCGGAGTGGCATCCGCAATTTTCTACGGCGGTCCGGGTGCGGTTTTTTGGATGTGGGCTATTGCCTTTATCGGCGCGGCAAGCGCATTCGTAGAGTCTACACTGGCTCAAATTTACAAAACAAAACAGGATGGGCAGTATCGCGGGGGTCCCGCTTATTACATTGAAAAAGGCATGGGTGTAAAATGGTTCGCTGTGTTATTTGCCATTGCGGCCTTGATCGCCATGGCGATTTTAATGCCGGGTGTTCAATCCAACGCGATTGCCGGCGGTATGAAAAATGCTTTTAATATGAGTCCAACGGTTACAGGTCTTATTATTGTTCTTCTTCTTGCTTTTATTATTTTCGGCGGCGTGAAGCGCATTGCGAACGCTGCGCAAATCATCGTGCCGTTTATGGCTCTTGGCTATATTTTATTAGCTCTTATTATTGTAGCTATGAACATTACGGAGCTGCCAGCGGTTCTTTCTCTTATTTTCCGAAGTGCGTTTGGCATGGATCAAGTATTTGGCGGATTGCTCGGAATGGCGATTTCCTGGGGAGTAAAACGCGGCGTTTATTCAAATGAAGCAGGGCAGGGTACCGGGGCTCATCCGGCAGCAGCAGCAGAAGTATCCCATCCAGCCAAACAGGGGCTTGTGCAGGCATTTTCTGTTTATGTTGATACGCTTTTAGTTTGTTCTGCAACAGCGTTTATGATTCTCATGACAGGCATGTATAACACGCAGGCAGAAGATGGTTCGTTTTTAGCTCAAAACCTGCCGGCCCAGGAAATCGGACCTGGATTTACACAGGCAGCCATTGACACCGTGTTTCCTGGATTTGGATCTGGATTTATAGCAGTGGCCCTATTCTTTTTCGCTTTTACGACGATTATGGCGTATTATTACATTGCCGAAACCAATATTTTTTACTTGATGCGCGGCCGGACAAGCATGACGGCGATCAACAGTTTACGTATCCTTTTACTTCTTACAACATTCTACGGCGCCACGAATGAATCAACGCTTGCCTGGGCATTTGGCGATGCGGGACTTGGCATCATGGTATGGCTGAATGTGATCGCCATCGTGATCCTGGCTAAACCGGCGCTTCTTGCATTAAAAGATTACGAAGCCCAGAAAAAGCAGGGCAAGGACCCGGTATTTGATCCAAGACCACTTGGCATTAAAAACGCAGATTTCTGGGAAAATGAATATAACCAGAATGACGGAGACTTGAATACACCACCTGTTCAAAAAACAAGCGGCCCCTAAAAGGGCTGCTTTTTTGTGTGTGGATGGAAGAAATGATGCACGTGGAAGCGGTGCAATAAAAGTTTGATTCCCTCTGTTTAAATATATTTCCGTTTGGGGAGCAATTTGCTAAAATGAGCAAGGGTGAACAAAAGGAGGTTTTTTACATGACTGGTGATCAGCGGAAAAAGTTAGTCATTTTGATGATTAATATGTTTATCGCTATTGGCAGCTTCGGTATCATTATTCCTATTTTGCCTGCGTATTTGGACTCCATTAACGAAGGAGGAATGGCTGCCGGGCTAATGATTGCGATTTTTGCGGGTGCGCAGCTTATTTTTTCACCGATTGCCGGTAAGTGGGCGGATGATTACGGCCGACGGAGGATGATTATATATGGTTTGTTCGGACTTGCGCTTTCCATGTTTGTGTTTTATTTCTTTAATTCAATTTGGATGCTGTACGCCTCGCGTGTGATCGGCGGAATCGGTGCAGCCCTATTGGTGCCGGCTATCTTCGCGTATGTGGCGGATATTACGTCGTTTGACCAGCGGGCGAAAGGCAACAGCTTGATTTCAGCCGCCATGTCATTCGGGATCGTGGTCGGCCCTGGTATCGGCGGCTTTCTCGCGGATTTCGGCTTAAAAGCCCCGTTTTTGATTTCTGCGGTTGTCGCTTTGTTTGCGGTTTTGTTCTCCGTTGTGCTCCTAAAAGAACCGGAGCGGCCGGAACAGCCGGCCGCAGCACACCATCCGGCTGAGGAGCCGATGATGAAAAAGCTGGCCCGCTCGGTGACCATGCCATATTTCATTCCGCTTGTGATCACGCTCGTGATGAGTTTTGGCTTAATGGCGTATGAGTCAGTGCTTGGCTTGTTTGTCGACGATGAATTTGGCGCTACACCGCAGGATATTGCCCTTATGGTGACGTCTACCGGCATTGTCAGCGTACTTGTTCAGCTGTTTGTGGTCGACCGTATTGTAAGCAGGTATGGAGAAGGAAAAGTGTTGAATCTGTTTTTGGCCGTTGCCGCTCTTGGCTTTTTCATTTCCTTGTTTGCGGGAAATTACTGGCTGTTTTTCGGCATTTCGCTTCTTATATTTTGTGCCACATCGATTTTGCGCCCGGTGCTCAATACGCTTATTTCCAAAATGGCAGGCTCGGAGCAGGGGTTTGCGATGGGGATGAACAACATGTATATGTCGATTGGAAATGTGCTCGGCCCAACCTGCGCTGGACTTTTATATGATGTGAATATCTTCTTCCCGTTTATGCTCGGTTTGGTGCTGCTTGGACTGGCGCTCATGATTACAATCATCTGGCAAAAGCGGTCTGTGAAACAAAATGTGCTGTCTTCTTAATAAGAAGGCAGCTTTTTTTGTCGGAAAAAGGCGATGAAACATGGATTGACAATCCATCATTCCTGTTGTAAAATCACTTCCATTGACTTTTGGAACTGTAACAAATAAAATTACAGTATGTTTTCAGAAAGGGGAACGCACGGTTGGATAGCAATTTTACCATCGCCGTTCACAGTCTCGTGTATCTGGCTTATCTGCCGGGGCATATGGCTTCAAGCGAGGCGATCGCTCATAATGTAGCGACCAATCCTGTCCGCATCCGCAAAGTGATGAGTGCGCTGCGCAACGAAGGACTTGTGAAAACAAAAGAAGGTGTCCGGGGAGGATACATGCTCGGCGAAGATCCAGGGAAGATTACATTAGGGCACATATATGAGGCAATTGCGCGCGGGGCCCTGCAGCCAGACTGGCAAACAGGCGATCCAAAATGCGGATGTCCGATTTCCTCTAACACGCAAAGTGTAATGGACCTTATTTTCAAAGAAGCGGAAGATTCATACGCATCCTTTCTGAACCAATTTACGGTTGCGTCTGTTTTGCTTCAAATCAAAGCAGATAAATGACCGGTTGAAACAGGGAAGTGGAAAAATGGGGAACAAAGTACAATTTCATGTCGGTGACTGGGTACAAGGCGAAACGTGGGATAAACAGAGAATCTACGGATATGTCATAAAAATAGAAAACCCGGAAGACATTACAAAAGTGTATATTGTTGAATCTGTTAACAAAGAATTAGAAGGACGAATGATTCGTGTTCTGTCCAAGTCTCTTCAGCTCGTGCCGGAACAGGAACCAGCGGAAGCAGCGCTTGAACAGCTGATTGATATAGCACTTTTAACAAAGGATGAAGAATGGTTTGGGCAGCTGCTGAAACAGCTGCAGGAACTGCGAACGCAATATTCATAACAGAAACAGCTCTCTGCTTTAGCGGAGAGCTAATTTTATCAAAGGAGCTTTTAAAATGAAATCAAAATATGCATCTTTATTCGAAACCATGACATTGCGCAGCGGTCTTCACTTGAAAAATAAGATCGTGATGGCTCCAATGACGAACTTTTCATCGAACGAGGACGGCACTGTTACGGATGCGGAAATTGCTTATTACGCGCGCCGCTCAAAAGGAGTGTCAGCCGTTATTACAGCTTGTACATATGTAACACCAAACGGAAAAGGATTCGAGGGAGAGTTTGCTGCTGACCGGGATGAAATGATTCCAAGCCTTGCGCGTCTTGCCTCTGCGATCAAAGACGAAGGCGCTAAAGCCATTTTACAAATTTTCCACGGAGGCCGCCAGGTGCCGCCTCATTTAGTGGATGGAGACGTAGTCAGCGCCAGCAGCGTACCGGCTGAAGCAGAAGGAAGCCCTGTGCCGCGCGAATTATCTGCCGCGGAAGTAGAAGAAATCATTGCTGCTTTCGGGGAAACAACCCGCCGGGCAGTGGAAGCCGGCTTTGACGGCGTAGAAATTCACGGCGCAAACGGCTACTTGATTCAGCAGTTTTTCTCTCCTCACTCAAACCGCCGGGAAGACCGGTGGGGAGAACGCCTCGCGTTTCCGCTTGCCGTTGTAGATGCGGTGAAGCAAGCCGCTGCAAAAGCAGACCGCCCGTTTGCGGTCGGCTACCGCTTTTCACCGGAAGAGCCGGAAACACCGGGGATCACAATGGCAGATACGCTTGAACTGATTGATGCTTTAAAAGAAAAAGAACTCGATTATCTGCACGTATCCCTAATGGAATTTTGGTCCGAGCCGAGACGGGGCGTCGATGATACGCGCACACGTCTTGAAATCATTAAGGAGCGTGCTGGGGATGCCGTGCCGGTTATCGGTGTCGGTTCGGTTTACACAGCAGATGATGCAGTGAAAGCACTCGGAACGGGTGTGGATTTAATTGCGATCGGCCGCGGGCTTATTATTGAGCCGGACTGGGTACAAAAAGTAGAGAGCGGACAGGAAGAATCCATTGCCGTGAAGCTCGATAAAGAAGCGCAGGAACAGCTTGTGGTGCCAGATCCGCTCTGGAAGGCGATTATTCATACACCAGGCTGGTTCCCGGGCGTTTAAGAGAAAGGGTGACCTTTACATGCCGTTTATTACCGTAAAAGTGTTAGAAGGAAAAACACCTGAACAAAAACGTGATCTTGTCCAGCGGATGACTGCAGCTGTCAAAGAATCATTCGATGTAGACGCGGATAAAGTATTCATCTTTTTTGAAGACTTAAAGCCGGAGGATTACGGCAAGCAAGGCGAATTGCAATCGTTTAAAGAGGAAAAATAATCGGGCAGCCCGGAGTGATCCGGGCTGTTTTTCTGCATAATAAGCAGAATACCAAACAAAAAAGAGGAGTCATTATGACCGAAACATTTCAATCATTTTCATTAAACAAAGATATTATGCGGGCACTTGATACACTTGGCTATCACGATCCCACCCCGGTTCAGGCCGCTGTAATCCCGGAAGCTCTTAAAGGAGCGGACTTGATTGTCAAGTCACAGACCGGAAGCGGCAAAACGGCTTCTTTTGCGATTCCGCTCGTTCAGCTGACCGAATGGGAGGAAAACAAGCCGCAGGCGCTTGTGCTGACACCGACACGGGAGCTGGCTGTTCAGGTGAAAGAAGACATTACCAATATCGGCCGGTTTAAACGGACAAAAGCAGCTGCGGTGTACGGGAAATCTCCATTTGCCCGTCAGAAGCTGGAGCTTAAGCAGAAAACGCATATTGTGGTTGGAACACCGGGCCGTGTGCTCGACCATATGGAAAAAGGGACGCTCGATACCGGCAGCATCCGTTTTCTCGTCATTGATGAGGCGGATGAAATGCTCAATATGGGCTTTATCGAGCAAGTTTCATCGATTATTGAGCGCCTTCCGGCGGAGCGCGTCACGATGCTGTTTTCCGCTACATTTCCGGAAGACATTGTCCGCCTGGCAGACACCTATATGAAAGCGCCCAAGCGGATTGAAATGGCGCAGGAAACCGCTGCCCCGTCGATTACCCATGAGCTTATTCAGGTGGCGGAAGAAGAAAAAACGCGCGTGCTGCAAAACGTGCTGACTGTGGAAAATCCGGACAGCGCCATTCTTTTTTGCCGGACACAGGAGCGGGTGGAAGCGCTGTTTGACGCGCTTGATGCCGCTGGAATATCTTCAGGGATGCTGCACGGAGGGATGGCGCAGGAAGACCGGTTTATCGTGATGAATAAATTTAAACGGGCGGATTTCCGCTACTTGTGCGCGACAGATGTTGCCGCCAGGGGCATTGATGTCGAACATATTCCGCTTGTGATCCATTTTGACGTGCCGATGGAGAAGGAAGCGTATGTGCACCGTACCGGCCGTACCGGCCGCGCCGGACATACCGGGAAAGCCATTGCGCTCATGGCGCCATTTGAAGAAAAATTCATTGAACCGATTGAAGAATTAATTGGGTTTTCTTTGAAGCGGGTGGATCAGCCGTCCCAGGAAGCAGTAAGGGAAGCAAAGCCTTCCTTCACAGCCAAAATGGCCCAGCGCCCTGAACGGAAAAGGGATAAGGGAGAGCGTTTAAACAAAGACATTATGAAGCTGTACTTTAACGGCGGCAAAAAGAAAAAGCTGCGGGCGGTTGACTTTGTCGGCACCATTTCAAATCTCCCGGGTATCGAAGCGGCTGATATCGGCATTATTACGATTCAGGACAACGTTACGTATGTGGAGATTTTAAATGGAAAAGGGCCGGATGTGCTGCGGGCGATGAAAACAACGACCGTTAAAGGAAAGCAGCTGAAAGTGCAAAAAGCAAGAAGCTGACCCCGGGCCGATCATAACTGAAAGTCTCTGCTGTTTATTCATGGCTATTAAGTCATGATGATGGCGGAAAACCCAAAAGCACGCCCGGTAATAAGCCGGGCGTGCTTTTTTAAATGACCACAAAAAACGTGTTCTTCGTTTACAAGCACTTCAACTGTTTTCACCTGGCCGGTACCAGGCGCTTCCACTGAACCGGTATCAGGGTTGATTTTTTCATCGTGAAGCGGGCAGGGCAAATAGGGGCCGCTTACCATACCGGCTGAGAGGGGGCACTGCCCGGCTGGACACAAATTGGCAACCGCCCTCCATCACCCAGTTTAAACACGGCATGCAAGCGGCCTCAGGCTTCGGCTTTTTTGCCGGGCTGCAGTGGAAAATCATCAGCCTGGCCTATACAAGCAGATCCATTCATATGAATGGGCTCCTTCTGATTCGAATCATTGCTTTTTCATTTGTTCATTTTCGACAATGGCCTTCCACAGTTCCGCCAAAAAGGAAGGAGGGCCTGTCATATAAAAAAGCACCGCCCGGAGGGGCGGTGCTGAGCATCTATTAAACAGTAAACTTACGGACAACCTGCTGCAGTTCTTCTGCCATGACAGACAGGGATTTCGCGGCAGTATTCACTTCCTCTAAAGAAGCAAGCTGCTCCTGTGTCGCGGCTGCCACTTGTTCCGCGCCCGAGGCATTGTTTTGCGCCACATCCGAAACGGAATGAACGGAGGATGTCAGCTGGTTCACGATGGCGGCTACCTGGGCAGCAATGGATGCTACATCCTGCACGTGCGGGGCAATTTGCTCCATGCCACTTAAAATGCCGCTAAACTTTTCGGAAGTATCATCCGACAGGGAAATGCCGGTTTTGACGCTTTGAGACGCCTGGCTCATCAGCTCAACCGAACGCTGTGTATCTTTTTGAATAACATTAATTAATCCGGCAATTTGTCCGGCAGAAGCCTGTGACTGCTCAGCCAGCTTTCTTACTTCACCGGCTACAACAGAAAAGCCTTTGCCGTGCTCGCCGGCGCGGGCTGCTTCAATGGCTGCATTAAGAGCCAGCAGGTTCGTTTGATCGGCAATCGAAGAAATCACATCAATGATGGTATTGATTTCGGCTGACCGCCCGCTTAACGATTTAATCATTTCATCAGACGCCTCTACATGCTCTTGAATCTCGTTCATTTGTGCTACTGTGCGGCGGACGGATTCTTCTCCTTCAGCGGCATGGGACATCGTATCCGCTGCAGATGCAGCCATGATGCCGGCACTGTCTACAATTTTTCCGGCACCCACACGCAGTTCTTCCATATCATTTACAATGGTCGCAATCGCGCTTGTCTGCTGGTCGGCTCCGGCAGCTACTTTTTGAATCGAACCGGCCACATGGCCGGTTGCAGCGGTTGTTTCATCTGCAGAGGCAGTTAACTCTTCCGAAGCCGCTGCCACCTGTTCTGTGTTGCGGTCTACCTGGCCAATAAGCTCACGCAAATTCTGTGCCATCAAGCTGAATGCACGTGATAAATCACCAATCTCATCCCTGCGGCGGCCCGCTTCAACCGCCTGGGTTAGATCGCCCCGGCTCAATGTATCAGCGCTTCGTTTTAATGAGTGAAGCGGCCGCGTAATAGAGCGGATAATGGCCCACACAAGCGCAGCGCCCGCAATCAGGGACAGAAGAATGGTAAGCGCTGTTTTCCGTAAAATCGGCTTGGCCGCTTCTGTTATTTCACTTGAATACATGGTACCGCCGATTTTCCAGCCAGTCGCTTCATTTGTCAGAAAGGTCATAAACTTGCTGTCATGATCGAGTGTGTAATCAAACGAGCCTGATTGGGTATCGTACAGCCGGTCGTAAAGGGCGTCTGTTGCTTCCGTTCCAAATTCTTCGGTTGGATGAACGATAAAATGGCGTTCACCGTCAAGCAGGATGGCATAGCCTTCCTTGCCCACTTTGATCGGGTCTGTCATGGCGGTAATAGAATCCAGTGTTAAATTGATCCCGATTACACCGCTTTTGTCGGCTGTCTGGCGGGCAACCGTCACGACATTTGAACCGGATGAAGAAACATAAGGAGGCGTAATGACTGTTTCACCGTTTGCTTCAACCGCCTGCTTGTACCAGGGACGGTCTCTCGGATCATAATCGGCTGCGAGTTTCTGGCGCGGCTCCTGGATCATGATGCCGTTTGTAGTGCCGACATAAATGCTGACTGCTTCCGGATGAAGCTTCGCATATTGATCAAGGCGAAGACGAAGAGCCGGACTTTCTTCTCCTTGAATCGATTTAGCGGTTACAAAACTGCTGTACATTTCTGCATCATGTGCTTTCTTTCCGATTTGGTCGGTAATGAGCCGGTCAAGCGAGGAGATATTTTCATTGGCGGAGTCCATCATCTGCTGCTTGATTTCATTTTTCGCGCTGTTGTATGCGGAAAAGCCGATCAAAAGGGAAGGAATCAGCAGGACGGCTAGAAATGAAAGAATCAGTTTTTTGCGTATAGTCCATTTCATGATGTTGCTCCTTTTTATGTGATGCTATTATTTTAGCGTTTAAATACAGGGAATCAATCCTTTTTTATGAAAAAAATGAGTCTTTATTAACAAATTAAAAAACGGACCTATGTCTTAGGTCCGTTTTTTTTATTTTGTGATTTTTTGGAAGAAAGAGTCGTCATAGACGTTCAAATGAACATCGGCTTCGATATCTTCATTTTGAAAAGCGGCAGTTTTCATGCCGGCTTCCCGCGCAGGAATCAAGTCGAGTGAACGATCGCCGATCGCCCAGTCGAGCCCGTATTTTTCATGCAGATATTTATAAGCGGCGGCATCCGGCTTGCGCGGGAATCCGTCTTCCTCCGGGCTGATAATTTCGGTGAAGTACTCGAGCAGGCCAAACTTTGTTAACAGGTTTTTCGTTGATTCTTTCGTCCGGTGAGTCACAATCACATTTACTTCCGCGGCAGCAAGCACGCGGTCAATTCCCTCGAAAGGAAAGCAGGCCGACTCTGCCTGTTTATGATCCAGCTCCGCAAACATGGCACGAAAATCGTCTGAAATGCCAAAATGCGCAAAAGCAAGCTTTGAATTTTTTTTCAGCCAGCGAAGGGCTTCATCCCGGTCAACAGGCGTGCCGTGTGCCGCTTCGTGAACCGCTGCAAAGCTGGCCAGAATAGCCGGGTATGTATCGAAAATGGTTCCGTCTAAATCCCAAAGTAGTCTCATGTTGTCATTCTCCTTTTTTCTTTCGTATAAAACGGGTAAGCACCCTTGCCATTTTGCTTTACCGCATACATGGCCGGGTCTGCTTTTTAAATCAGCTGCTCCAGTTTTTCGCCCATTTGTCGTTTTCAAACGAAAAAAGGCATACATAATAAATGGCCCTTATAAACAAAATAAAAACAAGGTATCGCTTACTCAACTAGCTATCCCCTATTTCAAGCAGTGTATCTCATATTTTATCACAAAAAAGAACCGCTCTGATGGGCGGTTCTATAAAATTTAAAATGATTCCGTAACACTGTTTAAAGTGGCAGCCGAGCCTGCTGCTTGCTTGGAGGCCCGCTGAATCACGTCGAAAAACTGCTGCATTTTGCGGTCGATGTCTATATTTTGTTTTTTCGTATCGCTGATGAGGGAAAGAAGAGTGGAAAAATCCTCATCCGTTTTGGCCATGGCAGAAATGCCTTTTTTTACAACCTGGTTGACGGCGCCGGCGGATTCGCTCATCTGCCGGATTAAATCATCTGTTTTCGTCATATGAGCAGAGATATTTACCGTTGGCTTTTTTGTTTGGTCAGACAGCTTGCGGATTTCTCCGGCGGCCACCGCAAACCCTTTTCCATGTTCACCGGCACGGGCTGCTTCAATTTTGATTTCACCGGATGTATGTATAAAAAGCGCATCAGGTTCTTTTTTAGAAGAGCGAGAAAATCCAAACAAAAGCATCGCTCCTTTTTCAGTGTTTATTTGATGGGAGCAGTGTATATGCGTTTTATCGGGAAAACCATATTTTTAAAAATAATTTGGCGTATTTTTACACGAAGTACAGAAAATTAAACAGGAAAAAGCGGATTCGAAACACGAAGCAGATTTGTCAGAAAATACTTATTTTTGGATGTAAACGGTTTATTAAGGAAGAGTACTTGCTATTTTGTTCGGAACGCGTTATCTCTATATAGAGAGATAAATTGTTCGACACTTAGGAGGATATAATGTCTAAAGTAATTGCGATTAACGCAGGAAGTTCATCATTAAAATTTCAGCTTTTTGAAATGCCGCAAGAGACGGTACTGACAAAAGGCCTTGTGGAAAGAATTGGTTTGCAGGATTCTGTTTTCTCTATTACAAAGCCAGACGGTACAACAGACACAGAAGTAACGGATATTCCGGATCATTCTGTTGCCGTACAAATGCTTTTGTCAAAACTTGTATCACACGGCATCGTGTCGTCACTTGACGAAATTGACGGTATCGGCCATCGTGTCGTGCACGGCGGCGAAAAATTCAGCGACTCTGCTTTGATCGATGACGCAACTTTAGCGCAAATCGAAGAATTGTCTGAACTTGCACCGCTTCATAACCCGGCGAACGTAACAGGTATTCGCGCGTTTCAAGCGGTATTGCCAAACGTGCCGGCTGTAGCGGTATTTGATACAGCATTCCACCAAACAATGCCTGAGAAATCATTCCTATACAGCCTGCCGTACGAATATTACAAAGAATACGGCATCCGGAAATATGGCTTCCACGGTACGTCTCACAAATACGTATCTGAGCGTGCTGCAGCGCTGCTTGGCCGTCCAATCGACCAGCTTCGCTTAATTTCCTGCCACCTTGGAAATGGCGCCAGCATCGCTGCCATTGAAGGCGGAAAATCTATTGACACATCTATGGGCTTCACGCCGCTTGCCGGTGTAGCAATGGGAACACGCTCCGGAAACATCGACCCGGCCCTGATTCCATTTATCATGGAGAAAACAGGCCAGACAGCGGACGAAGTACTGGATATCTTAAACAAAAAAAGCGGTATGCTTGGCGTTTCTGGTGTATCAAGCGACCTTCGTGACTTGTCTAAAGCGGCAGAAGAAGGCAACGAGCGTGCAATCACAGCACTTGAAGTATTTGCAAGCCGTATTCACAAATACATCGGTTCATACGCAGCTCGTATGTCTGGCGTAGATGCGATTATTTTCACTGCCGGTATCGGTGAAAACGATATTGCTTCTCGCGCCCGCATTTTGAACGGCCTCGAGTTTATGGGCGTTTATTGGGATCCAGCACTGAACAATACACGCGGTAAAGAGCAGTTTATCAGCTACCCGCACTCGCCAGTTAAAGTCATCGTTATTCCAACAAACGAAGAAGTCATGATTGCCCGTGACGTATCTCGTCTGGCTGGCGTATAAGGCGTTATATCAACGTTTTTGGCTGGTTGATGGTGAGCGAATTATCCATTTAAATAAAACATTTTGGGTCATCAGCAACCATAACTGATTTTGACCCTTTACCCTCTTAGATGTGTGAATTTTAACACGGAAAAGAGGGTTTTTTTATGGCCAGAAGAAAAACAAAAATTCAAAGTGGATTGTCTGTTGAGAAAGCACGGGAAATTGTGATAAGAGTAAAGAAAATGGAGGGACTATCAAAACATACAATTGAGAATTATAACAAGTTATTCAATGACTTGGAGCGGTGTTTTGCTAAAAATAAATATATGGAGAATTTCTCAATCAGCGATGCAAGAAGGTTTTTGGAATGGCAGCTAACTGAAAAACAGCAATTTCAAGGAGTAAGATGGGGAAGAGAGAAAAAGATAGGTGTTTCCGTCAGTTCTGCAAATTCATACTTGCGGCTGGCGAAAGGAGCATTTTCAACACTCATTAATGAAGGACACCTTGAAGAAAATCCTTTTATGGAAATTAAAAATATTAAATTTCAGAAAAAGCAGGTTGAAACTTTGACTGAGGAGGAAATACAGAAAATATTGAAATCACTTGACCATTCTTGGTTCGCTGATTTTAGATCAGCAGTTTTAATTCATGTGCTGCTCGATTCGTTTGGGAGAATAGGAGAAGTTTTAGCATTAAAGAAGCAAGATATTGACTTTCAAAACGGCTCAATAACCTTTAATGAAACAAAAAACAGCTTGTTTAGAATTGTGCCAGTAACAAAAAAGACATTGAACCTTTTAGAAAAGTTAATTGAAGAATGTGATGACTGGGAAAGTGAATACATTTTTCTGACACATGCAGGCAATAAACTAGGTACAGATTCAGCAAGAAAGCATATTCATGAAATTGCAAGGCGGGCAGGAATTAACAGGAGAATACATCCACACATTTTCCGGCATACAAGTAATATAATGTTTCTCAAAAACGGCGGTTCTATTCGAATTTTACAGAAAATCCTCGGACATGCTGATATAAAAACAACTCTGATTTATTCACATGTACTTGACGACACAATTAAGGAACAACATGAAAAATTCAGTCCTATAAGACATTTAAACGATGGAAGAAAGCAAAAAACACGAACTTCACAAACCGAATTCAAAAGGAGAACGTAAAGGCTTCACATTCTGTGTGAATTCTCCCTGTAATAAGTTTTAAAGTCGTAGTCGCTACCTTTTGCTTATTATATGGCAGCAGGAGAACTAAATAATTATGCAGGGCGGGTTGTATCTGTTTACGAAGATATAGAGGAGTTAAAACAAACAGCGAAAAAAGCCGGGGATCCTGACTTTTATAAACTCCGCCTTCAAAAGCAAGCCGGTTATTTCCCCACTAATCGTTTGCTGGATGATATACTAGATGAATGGTTTTAGAAAGGGGTTCACCGGCTTATGAAATATTTAAAACCACAGATGAAACAGCTTGTTAAAGAAAATGAAGAATTGCAGCTTCGTTTAAAAGAACTGATGAAGGAACACAACCTTGAAAAAAACTTTGCTCTTAAAGCACTGTACCATGCAGAAGTAGCGGACGGCGGAAAGTTTCAGTTTGCTTACCAAGCCCTTGACTTGCCAAAAAGGTAAGTCATTTTTTCATTCAAGGGGCTTGGCTTATCAGCAGTGCTGGTCATACGGCAGACTGAATGAGTTCAGTTGAGCCAAAAAGGTATGTACTTGATTAAATCATGGTACAATAGCTGTTGAAGCAAGGTTGTTTGTTTTTATCTTGACTAAAAAGATGCTTAATCAAAAGGAGATCGGATCGTTTGAATTATAAAGAAGTAAAAAGTGAGCTGCCCCCAAATTTTAAGGAATTAAAAAAGTCGGCCGACCGGACGTCTAACTGGAGAGAACGTTTAGATGCGGTGGAAGAGCTGGGCCAGTGGAAAAACGACCAAACCATTAAGCTGTTAAAGCGGATTATGGCCGCCGATACAGTATATAAAGTACAAGAAGCGGCGTTCCGACAGCTGAAAAAGCTAGGGGAAAACGTTCAAATGCCACCGCAGAAAAAAAGCGGTGCGATAAAAGATGTAAATAAGATTTTGCTGCGCATTAAGAAAAGTTTGCCGGAAGGCCACACATTTAAAGAATTTGAAGAAAAATTGAAAAAGATGCGGCTTGATGTATACGATACGTATGAAGGCGAAAAAGGAGCAGACTTTGACAAGTGGCTTCAAGAAACATGGGTATCGCTGCCGGCTAGGTAAGCTCCATTGAATAAGAGCTGAATAAAACAAAAACATGAGTTTTTTAATTTAGCTAAAGACCATAGAGAATTGAGCTATGGTCTTTTTCCTGATTATCCGGGTATTGTTCCCACTCCTGCAAAACCGGGCTGTCTTTTCCCGTTTGCCGGTTTCATCCCTCTTTTTGCACCAGTAGGAATCATGCTGGGAGAGCGCTACCTTGACAGGGTAGAGGTCGCTGGTTCGAACCCAGTAGGAATCATCAATGTTCAAAGCCGTAAGTTCTTGGTATTCAAGAGTTTACGGCTTTTTTATTTATTCTCTTGTAGCGGTTTTGCTTAATTGGTCACATATTTGGTCACAAGGACAAGAAATTAACCGTTAAACAATTTATTTGCTAGACGATTTGATGCTTCTTGCTGCATGTTAGGCAAAACATGCGAGTAGGTATCCAATGTGATTTTTACGCTGCTATGACCTAACCGCTCGGATATTAGTTTAATGTTTTCTCCTTGCTGTAACATTAGACTTGCGTGTGTATGTCTTAAATCATGAAAACGGATTTTGGGAAGGTCCGATTTCTCAAGCAAGTTATAAAATGACCTGAGTAGATTTCTTGGGTTAATAGGCTTGCCGTTGGATGAACAGATTACAAGGTCGTTATCCGTATAAGCGATACCAAGCTTCAATTTGCACTCTGCTACCTGCTTTTTCTGCTTCTTAAGAGCGGAAAGGGTGAACGCATCCAAACCAACGGAGCGGCTTCCAGCCTTACTCTTAGCACCTTCTTTGAATCCTTTCCCATCGTGAGTAAGGGTCTGCCTTACATAGAGGCATTCATTCGCAAAATCTACATCCCGCCAACGCAACCCTAAAACCTCACCCTGCCGCATACCTGTTGTTACTGCAAGCAGGAAAGCAACATAATAAGGGCTAGACATGGCACTATCAAGAAATGAAGATACTTCATCCCATTTCCAAATAACGGTTTCTTTTGCAACAACCTTTGGCTTCTCAATAGTGGATGCAGGATTCTTCTTGATAAGTTCCGTTTTAGCAGCCGCATTAAGAGAAGCATTCACGACATTATATATCCGCTTAATAGTCGACTCCGACAACTCCTTGCTTCTAAGGTCTCCTACAAAGCTTTGGATATGAATAGGTGTTAGTGACGAGAGCGGTACCTGTCCTAGTGAAGGAGAGATATGGCTCTTTAAGTAGGATTGATATGCTTTTAGAGTTTGGATACTCATTTCATGCGCCTTAATACCGATCCAAAAGTACATATAGTCACTATAGGCTTGCTTTGATGGTTCAATATAAGACCCTTCATTCAATTCGTTTAGAAGCGCCGTTAAAGCCTTCTCCGCTTCCTTCTTTGTTTTAAATCCCCGCTTCTTTTTTTGCTTTCTTTTGCCTGTTATTAAATCCTTACCAATATCAATTACAAAATCCCATTTACCTGTTTGCTTGTTCTTTTTAATGCTTCCTTTCATCTCAAAGAGTGGAGCGTCTACACTTATCTGGACAGAAAAATTAAGGTCACGCACACTTGACCTAAAACAGATGAGGAGCTCCAACTATGACAAAGCGAGAACGCCGCACATTTACAGCTGAGTTCAAAAAGCAAATGGTGCAGCTGTACCAGAATGGAAAAACGAAACGAGCCATTATTGATGAATACGATCTGACTCCGTCATCTCTTGACCGGTGGATCAACCAGGATGAAACCTCCGCTTCTTTTAAAGAGAAAGATAACCGGTCTCCTGAACAGCAGGAACTTTTGGAACTTCGTAAGGAGCTAAAGCAGCTTAGGATGGAAAATGATATTTTAAAGCAAGCAGCGCTGATCATGGGACGAAAGTAAATGTCATCAAGCGAAACAAAGACAAATACTCGGTATCAGCAATGTGCAGCGTCCTGCAAATCTCACGTAGTACGTACTATTATGAGGCCAAAGAACGTCAGTCAGAAGACGACGTAACAGGCGCTGTCATAAAGATCTTCGAACAAAACCGAAGTGCCTACGGCACGCGTAAGATCAAAGTGGAACTGCATAAACGTGGATTTACAGTTTCCAGACGGCGTATTGGCCGCATCATGAAGGAACAAGGGCTTGTTTCTTCCTATACAATGGCACAGTTCAAACCACAGAAAACTCCCTGCAATGAATCAGCCCAGGCAAATGAATTGAAACGTGAGTTTCGACAGACAGAAGCAAAAAAAGTAGTCGTCAGTGATTTAACATACGTCAAAGTCAAAAACAAATGGCATTACGTATGTATCTTTGTCGATCTCTTTAACCGCGAAATTATTGGCTTCAGCACGGGATCAAACAAAGACGCAAGCCTTGTCGCACGGGCTTTTTCTTCCATTCAAGGTGATCTGCGAGACATCCAGATGTTTCATACCGACCGTGGCAGCGAGTTTAAAAATCAGCTAATCGACGAGACATTAGCCGCCTTCCAGATTGGGCGCTCTTTAAGCATGAAAGGCTGTCCATACGATAATGCCGTGGCGGAAGCCACATTTAAAATTATCAAAACAGAGTTTGTCAGCCAAATGAAGTTTGATAGCCTAGAGCAACTTACGCTTGAATTCAGTGATTATGTTAACTGGTTTAACAAGCTGCGAATTCATGGAACACTGGGCTATGTAAGCCCAATTGAATACAAGCAATCGTCCCTTAAAAAGGTTGTATGATTTAGTGTTGACAATCCACATTATAAAATCCAAAACGTAAGAGAGCTTCAATGCAAAATAAAAATAGAGGCTTAATCCAAATAAAAAGGAACGCTGCTTAATTCAGCGTTCCTTTTTATTTTATTCAAAAGCGAAAAAACAAGGAGGAGCAGGATGCACTTTATTGTGAAAGCTGCCATGATTGAACGAAAATTTTGCTGCAAAATGAAGACGGATGCTATCTTTTTTACAGGCAAAGGATTTGAAAACTATCTTCATCATGTGACGGATAAAACACTCTATATCAAAACAAGCAAAGGGAAGGCGCCGCTTCCGCTTGCAAGAAAATTAACGAGTGTGTCATTACATGATGTAATGAATACGTTTTTATAAAAATGCAGATTTGAGTACAACATAAGATAATGATTTTAACTTTCAACTAGAATCAATTCTTAAAAAGAAAAAGACCGGGATACATCCCGGCGATATTATTGTAAACCGCCCATTATCAATGTTTCTGGTCATTTAGCTTTCTTGCGTACAACTTGAATCCCTAATAGTATTAGAGAGGTTAACAAGCCTGCAAACAAAGGAATTGTTACAATTCCTATACCTTGTTCAGTGGTAACCACATTTCCTTCTTCATAATAGCCTTTTAAGTAGAATAGCCCACTTCCGACTTTTTCATTGAGCTCTAAATCAAGTTGATTTATATAGACCATAACAATAGTAAGTACCACAATTGCTGTAGTGAAAAATGAATTGACGAATAGTTTAACAGATTGTTTAGTCATTTTTTAAGCTCCTTCCTTTTATAAGTGTAGATAAAGAAACCCTAATATTCTTCCCATCTACAGATAATAATGTGAGAATATTAGCAACCCAAATTACCGATGCATAAAGAATATCCTGATTTCCAGTAATTATACCTGCCCTATACAAAAATAAACCGATTAGGAAAGGAAACAATGGTCCTGCTAATGAGACAAATATAGATTTCAAAGGAGAAGTTTGTCTTCTATATATACCTATTGTAAATCTGTCCTTACCTATAAATGATAGCTTTCTGCTTTCGTCGACTGTATATAAAGCTAACGCATGAAAAAATTCATGTGTAGCTATAGCCAAAAATATATTAAGGGTAAAAACTAATGCTTTACCGTAGTCGATAAGGGGAGAAGATACAAAAAATGTATACATTATTAGAAATAATATAGGATGGATAATTAGCAATTTGACAATAAAATAGATATATAAGAAAAACGGAGAACGAAATTTTTCCGGAATGTCATATCGTCTTCTAGTGTTAAGTAAGTGAAAAATTCTATTGAGCTGGAGCGTGTAAATAAATACAAATAACATTTTAAATCTGTTTTTATAATCTTTTTTAATTATATTTAGTAAGTGATTTTCATTTAAATTTTCAAATAATGTTATAACATCGTTAGCAGCTTCATTATAAGGAATATCGTAAGTTTTCGAAATCTTTTTTGAAATGGCATCTATATTTCTCTTTCCATCTACCTCCTTTAGCATATTAATTACTGTTTCATTACATGAAATTTCATCTTCAGTAGCCATGTCCTCAATTGTATTCTTTTTAAGAAGAAGTTTTGAAGGAAGATAGGGAATGTCTGTAGGAAATAAGATCATTAATCGGTCACATCCTTAAGTGCCTTAGAATATCCTACTACGAAAATATAAGTTATTAAACTCACTAAAAATAACGAAACAAGATCTGTAACTATTTGTGATAAATCTAATAAATTTAAAAGTTCTATAGAGATTAGATATACCACTAATCCTAAAATACCTACAAGCATTTTTGAATTTTCAATAAACCTTTCTAAAATCAGATTAAGCATAAACATTATTGACGTAAAAAAGAGTATTTGTGTATTCAATGAAAACAATTGTTCATATGATACAGATACGCCTAAAAATTTCAAAATGATAATACTTACGTTAAAAGTTATACCATTTAAGAGAAAGATGAAAAAAACCTTTTGTTTTATTAAAACTAAATAATCTACATAAATATTCCTAAGTGCTCTCACTGTTTCTTTATCGTACATAACTATTCCACTAAGTTGGGAACCTAGACATATAATTAAAAACTGAAAATGAGCATTCGCATCTTCGGCTAAGAAAAAAATATAAGATATGAATGTTAATAAGATTCCTAAAGCTATACTAAAAATAAATGCTTTTGCTACTTGTAAATTTCTAATCAGTTGAGCTGAAAGCAATGCCATGCCATTGAAAGGCAAGATATTAAGAAGGTTACGATTCATATGGCTTTTATGTACTTTCATAACAAAATAATATGGTGGCGTTCTAAAAATGATCATTTCAATTAAAAAATAGATCATGAAAAAACTAACTGAAAAAAGTACTAAAAAAACATTTTCATTTTGAAAGACATATCTTAATAGCCAGCTAACGGGACTAATAAACAGAAATTTTTCTTGCGTGAATAACAAAATATAGATACATGAAAATAGAAACACAGTAAGAATTTCTAAAATATAGCCATTTTTTTTCTGGGAAAAAACTTTTTCAAGAAGTTTTTTTACAAAGAAGGTTATTAGTATGTTATTAATTATCAACAACAGAAACGATATTATGAAACACCAATACTGTGATAAATTATTAAAAACAAGTCGGACAGCGTACAGAACCCCAATTGATTCAAATATAAAAAAGAAAACAATAATAATAAGGTTAGGTAAATAATAAGCACGGTTAATATCTTGGTTACTCAATGGAAGGTGAATTAATGATTTTAAATTCTGTTCTTTGTCCATGTACAAAAAGAGCAATGTACCCATTACTGCAGCGGCACCTGTTATTGAAACCAATGATTTTGTAATCATTACTTCGTTGATAATACTTTCTTTTAATACGTTAGAAAACTGAGTATAAATGGATATTTGAATTATGAACATTAATAAAAGGATACCAATTATAATATTTCTATCAATGTTTTTAATTTTTCTAGATATTGATCGGATAGATATTTTATAGATTTGAAACCACATTATGTACACGACTCCTCAACTCATTAACTTCTTTCGAATAAACTGTTGAATATAGGCTATGTAACGAACCGTATTGTTGTTCACACATTTGCTTGGAAATAGATAAAATAATTTTCCCATCTTTTACAATACTTATTTCATCTCCTATTTCTTCCGCAATAGCTAAATCATGAGTTGATATCATAATGGCTTTTCCCTTATTTCTTAGCTCTTTCAATAAGTCTTTTAAAATTGCTATCATCGTTGGATCAAGTCCAGCAATAGGTTCATCTAACACTAGTAAATCTGGATTATGAACTAAGGATAGAATTAGCTGAACTTTTTTTCTCATTCCTCTAGAAAAATGATTTACTAAAGTGTCTCCCTCTTTTAAATCCATTAATAACATTAGGTTTTTTGCAGTTGTTAATGCCTTTTCTTTATCTACCTTATAACAATTAAGAACAAAGTTAAGAATTTCATTTGGTGTAAGATACTCTAACAACGTTTCATCATCAGGAACGTAACCAATTTCTTTTTTGTAATCAAATTCTCCAAAAAAAAGTTCTTTTCCTTTCCAAAGAATCTGTCCGCTATCTACCGGATAGTAACTCAGAACAGACTTAATTATAGAAGTTTTCCCAGCGCCATTTTCTCCAATAAGGATATGTATCTTTCCAGGTGAGATTTTTAAATTAATATCTTTAAGTCCTTTAGAGCTATTGAATTTTTTACAAACGTCTTTAAGTTCTAATAAAATCATAGTTCACCTTCTCACCTTATTTCTAAGTAATTAGGATTGGGGGATATAACACTTCATTTTGATGGAGTTACTTGTAGCAGCTTACTTTCCAAACTGCTCCAAATACATAATTTGATACCTTGGCCATTCCACCTTGCTTCTCACATTTATTGATTGCATCTTTCATCGCATATTGACTGTAAGCCCAAACTACGAATAGCAGGATAGCTTGCCACCACTCATCTCTTTCTAAATCTTGTTTTTTTTCTAAGGAAATTAAAGGCTTAACATATTCCATATTTTACGCCTCCTAAATTTATTTTTTCAAACACTTGACTTCCCAGCTACTTCCAAAGAACTTAGAAGTAACTTCTGGAACTCCTCCAGAGCGCTCGCAACTAGCAACTGCTTGTTGCATAGCATGGTTATTATAGACTCGTAAAACAAATATAACGACTGGAATCTGCCACCATTCATCTCTTGTTAACTGATTCTGGCGTGGAGCAATAGAAGGTTTAGTGTACATTTATAATCCTTTCTTTGAAGCGTGTCATATCCCCTAATCCTTGTTGTTCATCATGAAACAACATCCTAACTATAGTACATATGGGTTTTTTATGCAATACTGAAAAATAAAGGTAAAATCTCGAATTAAAAATATTGGTATAAGAATACCTCATTATCTAACAAATTCGAGAATGCATACTTTGATACAATTTAAAATCATGGATGGGTTAGCAGGATCTTTGATGTTGTTTTTTCATACGCCATTCCTCTTCTATTGAAAAAGTATTTCAACATATACTTTTAACAGATTCTCCACAACACTCTTAGCAACTTCGCTTAATTTGAGCGTGACATGATCGTTTCTCGAACTGGTGAGGGAAGAAAAAGAGCCATGAAGAACGGCAAAAAATTGGGGCGTAAGGGGCAGCCGGCAATATCAGGCAGCCCTTAAATTATTTGAATCAAAAGGAGAACGAGGAATGACTGTTTCGGATATATCTAAAATAACAGGTGTACCTAGATCTACTATTTATGCTGAATATAACAAATCAAAAAAATAAATAATTAACTTTTATTAAAAACACCTGTTATCTGATAGAACACCTTAAGTAGGAAATCGCCTACTACACCGAGTACTACAATAAAAAGCGTATTAAGGCAAAATTAAAGGGCATAAGCCCGGTACAATACTGGACTCATGCCCAACAAGCTGCCTAATGATACATTGTTCGATCCAATAAGAGAGGAGATTAATGGCTTATTATTTAATTTAAAGTACAAGTATCTTATAATGATAAAATATCTAGATATATCCAAAATGGAGACATTGGTAAACATACAGAAAAACTACAGGGGATTATTGACATTAAAGGTTCGGCTTTTGAAAAAGAAAATGATCAAAAGTTTTCACATTTAGGGATTGCTATATTTGATTTTATTAGCAAGTTGCCACCTGTATCTATTAATGATAAATTTTCGTCTTTAACCTTAAGGGTTAGGGAAATACGAGATGAACTTAGTGAATTTATACAGAGCGCAAGTAATCTTGAAACCAACCAATGGAAACCTTTCATGGGGATAGCTGAGGATTCTAAATGGTCAAGTCCTTATATTATACCAATACCAGAAGACAAAGAATTTTATGAAGAAGCGAGAGGGCGAGGGGCAATCATCAAAATGCCCAGGTCTGACAATGAGGAAATGAAAGCCGAAATAGCGGGTTTAGGGTTACTATCTTTCAAAAGAAAAAACTTGTTAAATGAGAAAATCATATTAAATCAACGAGACATTGAACGCGCGCAAAATCAATTAAACAAGTGCCAGGAAATACAAACAGAAAGGGCACGTGAGCGGAGCAAGTTAAAGGAACATCATTATTGGCAATTTTTAAAACAGTTTGAAAAAGATTTTCGGGAATTTAAAAAATCTATGATAAAGCAATATGATATATTTTCTAAAGAATTAGCTGTAATAAATAAAAATGTAGAGCAATCCAATTAAGGGATTGCTTTTTTTGCTGATATATAATGAAATGAGTCACCTGAGAAAAGTTAGGAAAATTGATATGGTCTTTACCTAATCCATCCAGATTGGCTAAAGAGCAGCCGTCATTCGAGCTAGATTAATCCAATTAGAAGTATATAAAACGCCTTTTTGAGTCTGATGATCCGAGAAGGCGTTTTTCTGAGAATGAAAGAATACATTGTAAACTTTTGATTTATTTAGTAATAATATCCTTATTTAATGGTAAATTAGTAGTGTGTATATTGTATTAACAAGATAAAAAGAATAATGGAGGTGCAGTATGAAAGTGCTAAAAATGCTAATGAGCTTACTCCTAACACTCTGTATAGGATTAACAGGGGTAACGGTGGGTTCTGCACAAACAACTGACTATCTGGAATGGCCGGAAAAAACAAGCATTGATCCTAATCATGACTGGACAATTAAATGGAATCAGGAACTAGATGCAAACACTGTAAATAACAACAATATCTATGTCCAACACGATCTAGACAAAGTGGAAGGCGTAAAAGTATCGTTAAATGCAGATAAAAAATCCATTAAGGTAGAAGCGCCAGAAGAGGGATACAGCCCGGAAGAATCTTATTACTTATTCGTGGAGAAATCGGTCAAGTCATTAAAAGGCAAAGAATTAATGCAGCCAATCAAAATGAAGTTTACTACAAAACATGTGATTTCATCTTTACATTCCAAGGAAGAAATTATTCAAAAGTGGAATGAGTATAAGCCCACATTTGAAGGGAATCCGTATATCGAAACGCCAAGCATCAGCTCACCTTACTCACCTGGCTCCTTAAAACCTGCTTTCTTAGAAGATGGTTTAAACATGGCTAATTTCGTCCGTTATTTAACAGGGCTGCCTGATAATTTAGTGTTAGATGAAGCACTAAATGAACAAGCCCAATATGGTGCGGTTCTTACAGCAGCCAATGGTTACTTGAGTCACTTTCCTGAAAAACCTGAGGATATGCCTGAAGGCTTTTACAATATTGGTTATCAAGCTACAAGTACAAGTAATTTACATTATGCCTTTACTAGCTCTAATTTACATTTCAATTCCAAACAAACAGACTTTATCGAGAGTGGAACACTTGCCTATTCTGTAAAGAGTTATATGGATGATCATGGTACTTCTAATTTACAGAGTGTGGGACATCGCAGGTGGATACTTAGTCCACAGCTAAAAAACATAGGATTTGGCTACGCAACTAAACCTAGTTCTCAATACAGCGGCTATACACAAGCGTTTACTCCCATGAAAGTATTTGATAAAAGCGGCCCGCCCGCTACTTCGACATACACAACATGGCCAAGTGCCGGTTATTTCCCTGTTCAATTCTTTGACGATCCTGCAACTCCGTGGTCCATCCATTTGAATTACAATGAATTCTTAGATCCAATTATTGATTACAATGGTGAAGTAACGGTAGAACTAGTTAGAAAAAATGATGGTAAGAAATGGACTTTTAATGATTTGGATAAAGGTGAAAAGTTTTTTAACGTGGATACTTCGGGGTACGGGGATAGTTTTGGTGTTATCTTTAAGCCTGATAATATCACAAGTTACAATGAAGGGGAGGTTTTTTCCATTAAGGTATCCGGGTTACGGGATATAAACAATTTACCAGTGACTATTAATTATGAAGTGGAATTGTTTGATATTTTACACTAATTATTAAAAGTCTTAACAAAAGGGAATCCAAGTAAATAAAAAAACAGCCAAGCAGGCGCTCGGCTGTAAGAGACTATTTTCCGTATATTAATTTCTAATACTAGTATGACCATTCTCAAATAAAAGTAAACGAACCAATAGGAGGGGAATGATAAATGTTCTTCTCCTATTTTCATTGGTAGGATTAAATTATTTTCTTCATTCCGCAATGGCGGCACTCGCGAAGAAAAACCATATTTTTAATGGAGCTTTTAAAACGGGCATTGCCGCAGTTATCGCAACGACAACTTTTGATGAAATAGAGGTTTTTTCTTGTTTAGTAATTAATCTCCCTTGCTTTCTGGTATACTGTATAACATATCAATTAATGAGAAAATTTGTTAAAAAACAGAGGGGAGAAACATTTATGAAAAAGGTACCTCGTATTATAGCTACAGCTGCACTTGCGGGAGCAGTATTTGCTTCAACTAGCCCATCAGCAGAGGCGACAGCAGAGGCGACAAACTTCATGCCGATTTATGCAAAACCTACATCTGAATTCCCGTTTACTGATGTTCCTGAAGAACGCATGGAAGACGTTTTGGCCCTTTATCAAAACAAATTTCTAAATGGGGTTAGTACGGATCAATTCGGATGGAGCCAGACAATCAAGCGTGTGGATGCTGCGATGGTCGTTGCACGCGGCATGGGTTTTAGAAAAGAGCAGCGCCCTATACCGGAAAAGTGGTTGACGTTTAAAGATGTTCCAGACCGTGCCAAACAGGCGATTGCCTATCTCCAATTTAATAAAGTAGTAAATGGAAAAACGGAAACTGTTTTCGGATCCAATGATACGATCACAAGAGGAGAAGCTGCGATTATTCTCTCAAGAGCCTATGCTGATGTGTTGTTATCACCAACCGAGCCGGTACATCATTTTACAGACGCAACAGGGCGGTACGCGAAGGCCATCAACAAACTAGTTGCTACAGGCATTACTCATGGAAAAACGTCTGACCGGTTCGGTACCAACGATCCTGTAAAAAGAGGAGAGTTTGCGATCATGGTAGCCCGGCTGAGTGACCCGGCTCTATCACCACCTTCTGACGGTGACCTGCCTTCTCCACCAAGCGGGATAACAATGAAAGCAGATAAGGAGAGCTATAGTTTATCATCTGATACAGGTATAAGCCTGACAATTGTTAATAAAGAAGATTTCCCCTACGGATATAGATACCAATATACACTAGAGAAGAAACAAGGAGATAAGTGGTTGGAGATAAGAGAAAATCGCGGAATCCTATACCCAACCGATGTACCACAAATAGAAGCTGGCAAAACCATGAAAGTGAATGTTTCGTTTGGTAGATTTAGAACATTAATAACAGCGGGAGAATACAGAATCATGAATACATTCGGTGTAGCAGAGTTCACCATTACTTACTGAATAAATTTTTAGTTTGTAATTTTTATGTTTACAAATATTTCAAAAAGAAGGATGCACTTACTTGCTGGTGGGTGCTTTTTCTCTTTAAATTTTGTCGTATAACTGACGTATATATATATGAGATGGTAAAAAATAAACCCTGCCAGATGGCGGGATTAAATTGTTTTCTTTATGCCCCAGTTACGGCACTCGTGAAGAAAGACCATATTTTTAATGGGGCTTTTTAAAATGGACATTTATCATGACGCACAAAGAGATCGCGATCCGTATTTTCTCAAGAATGTGTAACTTGTTTCTCTCGTTTACATTTTCAGGTTTCTGAGGAGTGAGTTTAATGATTACTTGTTCTACACTGTTTCACCCATTTGCATTAGATCTGTTGATTATCCATCCCTGTATCCATTGGATTTGGGCTCATAATAGTGTAGGTAACAGAGAGAATACTAGTTGGTCTTTCTGTGAAGTTCATCTTAAGTTTCTTATTTAATTTGTGGTTTTTGAGAAGTTTTTACGAGGATGGACTGTACGCAGATAGTGTGGTCGTTATCGGAGATTTCATTAATTATGGCGTTATTAGCGCTTTTACCTGGGGAATATCGGGGCTGTTACTTTATTATAAAAATTATATTATAGAAGAACAATGGCAGAAAATCGCCGGGGTAGCCGGAATTTCTTTGTAGCTTCAATATACTATCCGTTAAATTATAGAAAAATCCGTACCAGTTGTTATGCTGATACGGCCTTTTGCTTTATGAATATTTTTTCGCTCAAATTTAAATTAGATTCCCGCATCATAAAAGAGAAGGGGACTTTCCGTATATAACACCCATCATTTGAATCTCCCACAGAGCAGGACGCTGTTCTGTAAAGGAATGTTTAGACTTTAATAGTAACTAAAAAGCACGATTCCAATGCTTTTAAGAATATTAGAACTAATCCCGTTAATTTTTATTCAACTGAATGCCATTGTAGGAACCTTTATTAACTGTTCCTAGAGTCTTTTTCCATAAGGGCTCTTTCTGTATAATTTCAGGATCAATTCCTTAAAGAGAAGCGGACCTTCCAGACGTAACTCCCGTAAATTGGATATACCAGAGAGCAAAACGTACTTCCCCATAAGATCAGCATTAAATAGCTCTGCAGCTTGATTGATGGCCAGGCGTTTATCAAAAGGCAGATCCAGTTTTTCTAGCATAAAAGTCGGCATGTAGAAGTAAAGGGAATACATACTGATTGCCCGAACAGTGTAACAGACATGTTATATGGGAGTATCAATAAATCATAAAGAAAAAGCTAGGCTTAAGTATTTGCCATGTTATTTAGCAGCGTAACCTAAGCCTAGCTTTAGTTTGTTATTAATGTGTAGGTACAATAAGAACATTTTCAGTTACTGTGTACAGGTCTCTCCCATCTTCTGGTAGCTCAGAAATAACACGTAACCAACCAGCCGCTTCTGATGGTGTATTAGAAAGAGTGACCGGCATTTTATCAAGCCGTTTGATTGTCCAATCCAGCTTATACTGATAAGCACGGTTGTTGTTAACACCGTTCTGGATGACTGGCTCTTTACGAATGCTCACATCTGAAACTGCAGTAAAGCCGACATCATATTTTTGGTAATCTTTGTTGCCTAGTGCTTTATCTATGCGATACATATGCCCTGATATTTTTGCACCCCAGTATGGATCAGAAGCATAACGGACATTCATTCCGACCATTTTATTGCCAAGGGCAACGCCATTGTAGCGATAGTCCGCCATATTAAGAGGATCTAAATAATTTGTATTTAATCTATTCACTAAGGCAGTGATATTTTCCTCGATTGATGCAAAATATTTATCCGAAGAGGTGTTGCCATTTGTTGAACACTGATCATTACTATCCGGTATGTTTAGTCCGAATAAGTTGTTATTGTTTTGCGCGTGACAACTCATACCGTAATCACTTTCGTGGATAGCAAATGATAATAAAAACAATGCATTAATACGATGCTCTTTTTCAATTGTTTTTAATGTAGCACCCAGCCCCTTTAATGGGCTTTTTGTTGTTGCGTTTGCATATTTTGCGTAGGCTGTTCGTTCTTTCGCTGCAAGTTCCCTATCAATATATGCATCTAGTTCAACTGCACTGTAACTTGTCGGTATTCGTAGAGATACATATTGGAAATAGTTATAGCTCTCGCCTGCAACTTTACTATTTGCGTCAACAAAGTTTATTCCGTCTGTACTATAGTATTTGACACCTTCATTTAAAAAGTCTGGTTTTTTACCGACTAAATAGGCAGTATTATATTTTCCCTGGTTATGGTGGTAAATGTAATGCCATAAGCCTTGTTCATTTGCTACATAATACGACTGCCCTTTTGCTGTGACAGTAGGAATAAGTGTAACGTCTTCGTGTTTAACATACATGTCTTGCCCAAATGCCTTTACTTTTACGTAATTTGCTGTAGCATCTGCATAGATAAGCTCTGTATCGATGGAAACACCAGTATATTCATACTGTGAGGTGAAGGTTGCCTGCTTGTAAAGAACCGTCACAGCTTGCTTATTTGTTGCCACAAAACCAGATGGAATTTTAATGTACTTGTCATTTAGCATGATCCCTTGATTTTCTTGTAAGCTAGCATTTGCTTCATCATAAGTCTGGTAGTTTTCAACAGGCGAATAAGTCCCATCTTTTTTAATATTTACAACAATGTAGCCTTCTGTTGTTGAAAAAGGTTTTACAACTGGCTGTTTCAAAGCTTTAATTTCTTCGCCAATTTGCCCTAAAACATTTGCTGTAATATGTAAAGTGTATGCTTGGCCAGGCTCGTAGCCTGTTGCAGGTGCATGAACGGTTACAATATTATCTTTGGCAGAAACCGTGACGTTCTGCTTCTCCTGTTTACTATTCATAACGTAAATAGAGCTAGGTGTAATACTGGATTCAACAACAGGGAAATTGAACTTAACCGTCCATGTCTTATCGACAGGTACATCGGTCACTTCATCTGTTAAAGTTGCAGCGTTTATTAGTGTCAGTGGGAATAGTGTAAACAATGTAATTAGTAAACAAACAATATGCCCCTTTTTAAAAATAATGATCTTTTTCACTCTCCTTATTAACATCAACGTAGTAATACTAATAATACACTGAATTTAACAAAAATGGGTAAAAATTTATCTAGATACAGCAATGCCATTTGTGCCATAAATGCGGTGTATAAAAGAGTTTTAGGTTTGGTTTATTAAAAATTCTACATTATAAATGGAAAGGAGAATTATACATAATATCTATCATTTAAATCTCCGACAGAGCAAGACGCTCCTCGGCGAAAGCATACTCCACATTAAATAGCTGTGCAGCTTTATTGATAGCCAGCCGTCTATCAAAAGGCAGATTGGATTGTCAACACTAAATCAGGCAACCTTTTTAAGGCATGATTGCTTGTATTCAATTGGACTTGCGTAGCCTAATGTTCCATGAATCCGCAGCTTGTGAAACCAGTTAACATAATCACTGGATTCAATCGTAAGATGCTCTAAACTATCAAACTTCATCTGGCTGACAAACTCTATTTTGATAATTTTAAACGTGACTTCCGCCACGGCATTATCATATGGACAGCCTTTCATGCTTAAAGAGCGGCCAATTTGGAAGGCCGCTAATGTCTCATCAGTTAGCTGGTTTTTAAACTCTCTGCCACGGTCGGTGTGGAACAGCTGGATATCCCGCAGATCACCTTGAATAGAAGAAAAAGCCCGTGCGACAAGGCTTGCATCTTTGTTTGGACCTGTGCTGAAGCCAATAATTTCGCGGTTAAAGAGATCGACAAAGATACACACGTAATGCCATTTGTTTTTGACTTTGACGTATGTTAAATCACTGACGACTACTTTTTTCGCTTCTGCCTGCTGAAACTCGCGTTTCAATTCATTTGCCTGGGCTGACTCATTACACGGAGCTTTCTGTGGCTTGAACTGTGCCACCGTATAGGAAGAAACAAGCCCTTGTTCCTTCATGATACGTCCAATACGCCTCCTGGAAACTATAAATCCACGTTTGTGCAGTTCGACTTTGATTTTGCGCGTGCCGTAGGCAATTCGATTTTGTTTGAAAATCTCTATGACAGCGCCTGTTACGTTGTCTTCTGACTGACGTTCTTTTGCCTCATAATAGTACGTACTACGTGAGATTTGCAGGACGCTGCACATTGCTGATACCGAGTATTTGTCCTGGTTTTGCTTGATGACATTTACTTTCGTCCCATGATCAGCGCGGCAAGACTACCATATCGTTCTCCATTCTGAGCTGTTTCAGTTCCTTGCGAAGCTCTAAAAGCTCCTGCTGTTCAGGAGACCGGTTGTCTTTCTCTTTAAAAGAACCGGAGGTTTCATCCTGGTGGATCCAGCGGTCAAGAGAGGACGGAGTCAGATCGTATTCATTAATAACGGCTCGTTTCGTTTTTCCATACTGGTAAAGCTGCACCATTTGTTTTTTGAACTCGGGCGCGAATGTGCGGCGTTCTCGCTTTGTCATTGTTGGAACTCCTCATCTGTTTTAGGTCAAGTGTACGTGACCTTAATTTTTCTGTCCAGATAAGTGTAGACGCTCCAGAGGCACCAGAAGCAGGGTATAAACAAGGAGAAACATATGTTATTTATGTAGAAAAAGCAGTGAATTCAGCTTCAGGCAAAGAGTTAAAGGAGCCTGTAAAGATGCAGTTTACAGTTGCGGGTAATAATCAATGACGAAAAAGAAAGGGCTTAGGCTCTTTCTTTTTGTTTTTTCCGCTTTGTCAGGCAAAAAAATTAGCAAAAATGAAAAGTAGGGAAAAGGAAGATTTGGTTATGAACAAGGTACCATCTAACATGTCTATAGTCGCATATTTTTTCCTTTGTGAGAGCATGATTTCAGCAAGTTAGATAAAGTGGTAAGAGGAAAGCAATGGGACAGTACACACGACATTTTTTCTATTAAATCCCTATTGTGGTACTTTGTTCTATGCATTATAGTGAAATAGACTTATAAATTACGAAATGGAGGGACAAGATGAAATCGCTTAGATTTTTATTAAGCTTATTGCTGACAATCGTTTTAGGGGTGACAGGGACAACAACAGGTTTTGCTCAAAATACAAACTCTCAGTCCTTGTCTGTAAAAAGGGAAGTTGCCGATACGGAAGAGCCAATAAATGCAGGGGTGGATAAGGTACTGCCCTCAAAGGCTAACGTTGATCCACATTATACATTTACAATCAAGTTTAACAAGGAAGTTGATCCATTTTCTCTTACTAACACTGCTATTTATGTTGAAGATGACAATGGTGTGAAGCTTCAATCTGAAATAGTATCCGCCGACCCAAAAAGCGTAAAAATAAAGGCTCCGGATGGGGGCTATGAAGAAGGAAAAACATACATACTCTACGTTACCAATCAAGTTAAAGATAAAAAGGGCCGTCCGTTGGCAAAGCAAACCACCATGCAGTTTACGATTAAGATCGGCACCGAGAAAATTTCCATGGAAACAGGTATTGAAGAACTTGAACAAAGCACGATGAATCAGGCAAGCGAGGTTATAGAAGGCGAAAAAATTGTTTTTGATGGCCATCCGGCTGAAGTGGAAAGCTTAGAAAAAGGAACCATATTCACAACGGCTCCGACGGAGGAATTTCCTTTCGGACTGGCCGGAAAAGTAGGGTCTATTGATACGGGCGGCGGCCAGACGACGGTTCAAATAACCGAGCCGGCACTTGAAGAATTATTCACCGAACTGGAACTGGAAGGAGAAGCACCGCTGACAGAGGCAAGTGTCATACCGGATGATGGCGTGACCGTGACCACTGGAAATTCAGAAAAACGAAGCCTGGCCTCTTCTATATCATTGGGCCAGGACCTTACTTTTTCTTTTGAAAAAAGCCTTGTCGTTGGCAAAGGGGAAACCATTAAATTAGGAAATGTAGTGAGCAGCTACAGGGGAGAAGCGGAAGGGAAGTTTAATGCCGAATTTGTATTAAAAAGCCCCGTACTAAAGTACGATGTCAGTTTAGTCAAGAATTACGCGAAAGTGGAACTGCATAATGAACAGCAGCTGAATGTAGCGCTGACAGGCAGGCTGGCCGGGGAAATGGAAACGAAATATAGAATAGGGAAAATTCTCATTCCGATTCAGGGGCCGGTCGGGATTTCAGGAGAGCTTTGGGCTGTCGCAAATGCCTCCGGGGATGTAACATTTGAAATTTCAGCTAAGGAAACAGCGGTTTTAAAAATGGGGGTTGAAGCTTCCGGAGGAAATGTGTCGCCTGTGGAATATGAGAAGCCATTCGACGTGACGGCTGAATTGAATCTTCTTGAATTTCAGGGAAAAGCGGAAACAAGCGTCGGCCTCCAGCCGAGTCTTTTCATTGCGGCTTTTAGCAAGGATATTGTCGGCATCACAAGTGAAATCGGCTATGGAAACATCATAGAAGGGAAAACAGGCAAACTAGAGTTTGACGGAAAAGTGTGCTTAAAAGGCCATGATGGCTTGTATGCAAATGCATCCGCAGCTCTAAAATTCCCGGTGCAGGCTTCCCAGCCCCTGTTTGACTGGGAACATGTTTTAAAAGAGCGGGACGACTGTCCGGCATTTGAAGAAATTGAAATAAGCCAAAAGAATCTCCTGCTTGAAAAAGGAAAAGAAATGAATTTGGAAGTCATTGCTCATTATGCTGATAAATCAACCAAAAACGTAAGTGAAGCCAAAAATGGGACAACCTATACCTCCAGCAATGAACAGGCTGTCACGGTCGATGAGAATGGCAAACTAAAGGTGCTTCCTGATGCGAAAGTGGGAGAGGAAGTGACCATCACAGCGGAAAAAGAAGAAAAAAAAGCATCAGTGAAAGTGAAAGTCATTGACATTGAAAGTGTTTCGATTAGCCCGGAAGATCTTCAGCTGGCACCAGGTGAGAGCAAGCAAATTGCATTTCTCGCCAAAATGACCAATGGGGAAACACTAGATTTAACCAAGATGCAGGGTGAGGTGAGCTATCAGTCAGAAAACTCTGCGATTGCACGTATAAGTGACGATGGAATGGTTTATGTTTCGGATAAAATCATTGCTGGTATTCCTCCGGTGGAACTGAGTGCCTCTTTTAGAGGGCATGAAGCAAATGCAAATATCGTTGTAAAGTCCGGAAGCGGTGAACAGCAGGGATTAGGTTTATTAGCAAAATCACCAGCTGCAGCCGGTTATGAACATTCTGTTTTCCTAAAAAATGATGGAACGGTCTGGACATGGGGGAAAAACGATGTAGGACAGCTCGGTGATGGAACAAACAATAACCGCTTTTTGCCTGGACAGGTTGCAGGATTATCAGACATCATTGCCGTAGACGCTGGTTTTAACTTTAATGTAGCGTTACGTCAAGATGGAACCGTATGGGCGTGGGGTAGTAATAGCAGTGGGCAGCTTGGAAATGGTACAAATGTTCATAGTGCTGTACCTGTGCAGGTACAAGGGATTCAGGATGCAGTCTCAATTGCAGCCGGAAGCAGTACGGCTTATGCCATACTGATAGATGGAACTGTTCTTTCATGGGGCTGGGGTGGAAATGGTCTTTTAGGAAATGGACAAGAAGGCAGCAGCACAACTCCCGTTCAAGTAACAGGGTTGGATAAAGTGATCTCTATCGACTCTTCTTTGAATGTTTTCGGTGAACGGCATACAGTCGCTCTTCGGTCAGATAAAACCGTATGGGCATGGGGAAGAGGCTACTTTGGGGCTGTCGGTGCTGGTGAAGCAGGAGATTCATTTTGGGGCAAAACGTATACTACTCCTGTTCAAGTAAAAAGTTTGGATAGGCAGCCTTTAACCGACATTGTTGCTGTTGCGGCAGGAGATACCCATTCCATAGCCCTTCACGAAAATGGGACTGTCTATGGGTGGGGCAACGGATGGGGAGATGCTTTTTTTGATTCGTCAAATCACCCAGTCATCAAAAAAGAAGCTGATGGCCAGACGAACCTCTCGAATGTAAAATGGATTTCGGCGGGCGGCTTCCAGGAAAACGTCGTTGTGAAAAATGATGGGACAGTTTGGACATGGGTCGCAGGCAAAGCTCCGGTGCAGGTCAAAAATTTAAGTAATATTAGAAAAACCGCTACAGGCGGTTATCATTCATTCGCCATTACAAAAGGCGGAAGTGTGTGGGCATGGGGCTGGAATAATTATGGGCAGCTTGGAGATGGAACCACAAGGTGGAGATCAACATCTCCAGTTGAGCTATCAACATTAAAATAACCGATTATAAAAGAAAAAGCCGGGCTGGGCATAGGGACTGACCCCATGGAGTGAGACAAATAAAAACACCTTTAAGTTGAAAAATGGGTATGTAAGTACCTAAAAAGCCA
>NZ_JAKGCR010000070.1 GCF_022668875.1 Domibacillus sp. PGB-M46
GTTTGACTTGCTCATTTGTTTCCATTAAAACACGGGGTGTTTTTAATGGAAGATAAAAATTTAAAACGTTGACGTTTATTTTGTTCAGTTTTCAAAGATCAATTCTCTTTACCGTCGTATCCGACAGCTAAATAATCATATCATTTACTCGTTTACAAGTCAACACCTTAAAAGAAAAAATATTATTCATTCAAAATGGTGAAAATGTAAATCAATTTGTTTGATCCGCCTTATTTACTGGCAGATCCATAATATAACACAAGCTTTCTTACGAAATCAATGGGAATTCACAAAAAATATTTTTCCGAAATAATAATTTGCACATTTCCAAATTCCGCAAATTCTTCATCCATTAAACAGATTGATGAATGATGTCAAAGCACATACTTATGGAGCGGGTGATGGGAATCGAACCCACGACATCAGCTTGGAAGGCTGAGGTTTTACCATTAAACTACACCCGCGTTTTGTAAAAATGGCGGTCCGGACGGGACTCGAACCCGCGACCTCCTGCGTGACAGGCAGGCATTCTAACCAACTGAACTAC
>NZ_JAKGCR010000071.1 GCF_022668875.1 Domibacillus sp. PGB-M46
CATTTTAGAAAAAAGGATCGATGACATTGCCGAGTGTGCCACGCGGGAAATGGGCAAAACCTTTGCCGAAACAAAAGGGGAAACAGCCCGCGGCATTGCCATCTTAAAGTATTATGCAGGAGAAGGCATGCGCAAAGTAGGCGATGTGATTCCATCGACAGACAGCTCGGCCCTGATGTTTACAACACGTGTACCGCTCGGTGTCGTCGGAGTGATTACTCCCTGGAACTTCCCGATTGCCATTCCAATCTGGAAAATGGCGCCGGCGCTTGTATATGGCAACACGGTCGTCATCAAGCCGGCGACGGAAACGGCAGTTACAGCTGCTAAAATTATGGAATGCTTCGAAGAAGCAGGATTCCCGGCTGGAGTGGTCAATTTAATAACGGGTCCGGGCAGAACAATCGGCCAGGGCATCGCCGGCCATGAAGAGATCAATGGTATTACGTTTACCGGCTCGAACGGAGTAGGCAAGCAGATTGGCCAGGCAGCGCTGGC
>NZ_JAKGCR010000072.1 GCF_022668875.1 Domibacillus sp. PGB-M46
GGCCATGAAGAGATCAATGGTATTACGTTTACCGGCTCGAACGGAGTAGGCAAGCAGATTGGCCAGGCAGCGCTGGCCCGCGGTGCGAAGTACCAGCTTGAAATGGGCGGGAAAAATCCAGTCATTGTGGCTGCCGATGCCGATCTTGATCTGGCAGTGGAAGCGGTGGTGACAGGCGCTTTCCGTTCAACGGGACAAAAATGCACGGCAACAAGCCGGGTAATCGTGGCAGCTGAAGTGTTTGATGAATTTAAAGAAAGGCTCGTTCAAAAAACAAAAGAGATCACGATTGGAAGCGGCCTTGACAGCAGTACGTGGATGGGGCCTTGTGCAAGCGAAAATCAATTAAGTACGGTCCTTTCTTATATTAATAAAGGGGTAGAAGAAGGGGCGGAACTCCTTATCGGAGGCAAACGTGCAGAAGAAGGCAGCCTGGCAGACGGATACTATGTGGAACCAACCATTTTTGACAACTGCACG
>NZ_JAKGCR010000073.1 GCF_022668875.1 Domibacillus sp. PGB-M46
TTCAATACGCCTCTGAAAATACCCGGGAACCCTAGTACGTTGTTGACCGAGCGTCCGTCTGCCGCGTAAGCCGCTCCTGCCTCAAGCGCTTCTGTCGGCGCAATTTCCGGATTCGGGTTTGAAAGCGCCAGAATAATCTGCCCCTGCTGCACCCATTCTTTTTTAATCAGCCCCTGCACACCTGTTGTCGCAATGACAATGTCGCACTGGCCCATGAGTTCGCCAAGGTCGTTAACCGGTGTGCCGCCATACTGCTCGAGCCGCTGCTTCGCTTCTTCTGACAGGTCTGCCCCGTACACGGATTTTACGCCGTACGCCATCAGCATGCGGCAGATCGCAAGACCGGCTGCACCGAGCCCGATCTGGCCGACTGTGGCTTCTTTCAAGTCTACGCCGGCACTTTTGCAGGCAGAGATGACAGCTGCCAGTGTCACAACCGCTGTGCCGTGCTGGTCATC
>NZ_JAKGCR010000074.1 GCF_022668875.1 Domibacillus sp. PGB-M46
GGCAAGGGGAATATCCCGCCAAACCTCGCCCTTCCAGCCCTGTTTGCGATTAACCCGCAGGTAGGCGCAGACTTTGTTCCAGTAGGCTTAACCCTTGGGGAAGCAAAACCGGAAACCGTAGAAGTCGGGGTGCCAGCTGTTTTAATGTCACGCTTAATTACGGGACCGCTTGCCGTTGTGATTGCTTATTTTGCGAGCTTTGGTATGTATGAATAGGGAAGGAAATGGAAAATATGAATACAACTGGAGGGCTACAAATGAAAACAATCTATCAGTCAACAGTTACAGGGCTTGGTGCAGACGTGGAAATGTTTGCGGAAGAAAAAATGCTCATTCTTTTTAATGAAAGCGCGCCAAAGGACTTGCGCGACATCGCCGTGAGCCATACGGTAGTTTCCTTGGAAGGCACCATCGAAGCGGGCGACATCCTCTCATTTGACGACCAGTCTTATGAAAT
>NZ_JAKGCR010000075.1 GCF_022668875.1 Domibacillus sp. PGB-M46
TTGGCGGCATAGCCAAGCGGTAAGGCCAAGGTCTGCAAAACCTTTACCACCGGTTCGAGTCCGGTTGCCGCCTCCATATTATTCGCTTTGATGACTTTCGTCATTCCATTTAGTAAATACAACATGTGTATGACATGGAAGTAATTCGAAACATGTTTGGTAAAATAATCTTTTGATGATTTATTGTTGATTCGCTTGAAAGCCTGTGATAAATTATTTATCTGCCGGTGAATACGGTGAGGAAGTAACTTAATTTGCAGCTTTTATTCATTTGATAGAAAAACATTTTTATTTAAAAGTGTTGACTTGAAGATAAATAAACGGTATGATTATTTAGCTGTCGTAGATGGCGGTAAAGAGAATTGATCTTTGAAAACTGAACAAAATAAACGTCAACGTTTTAAGAATTAAACTTCTATAGAAGATGCCCG
>NZ_JAKGCR010000076.1 GCF_022668875.1 Domibacillus sp. PGB-M46
CATCCGACATTCAAAAGCAAGAAAAACCCGGTCCAAAGCTACACAACCAAAATGACAAATAACAATATTAAAATCGTGGACAATCGCATTCAGCTGCCGAAACTCGGCTGGATTCGTTTCTCCAAGTCCCGAAACATCGAAGGCAACATTAAGCGTGTCACCGTGCGCCGAAGCAGCACCGGCCGGTATTCTATTTCAGTCATTTGCGAGATGCCTTATTCCCCGTACAAACCAAGCACTAAGGATGCCGTTGGCATTGATCTGGGATTAAAAGAGTTTGCCGTGCTCTCCAACGGTGAATCCATTGCCAACCCGAAATACTACCAAAAATACGAAAAGCGATTAGCCTTTCTTCAGCGTGCGTTTGCACGTAAAAAAGAAGGTTCGAAATCGCGGGAAAAAAATAAAGC
>NZ_JAKGCR010000077.1 GCF_022668875.1 Domibacillus sp. PGB-M46
TTGCTGCGGCGCACGGTGACACGCTTAATGTCGCCTTCGATGTTTCGGGACTTGGAGAAACGAATCCAGCCGAGTTTTGGCAGCTGAATGCGGTTATCTATCATTTTAATATTGTTGTTTGTCATTTTGGTCGTATAGCCCTGGACCGGGTTTTTCTTGCTTTTAAATGTTGGGTGGCCCTTAAAGTCATACGCCGTTGGCGTATAGCCTTCTGCCCATTTTTTTGCGGCTCTTTTTTTTAATTCTTTTTTTGGCTGATCCTTATATTTTTTGAATCCTTCATACTGATATTCGATGCTTGCCTGAAGAGCAATACTGTCAGAACCGGACAACCATTTGAATGTTTCTTTTAGCCCAGGGAGAAGCTTTTTGGCAGCTGTTTCTGTATACCGTTTTTTTGTTTT
>NZ_JAKGCR010000078.1 GCF_022668875.1 Domibacillus sp. PGB-M46
TTAAACGTGTTGAATTGAAATCTTAATTGATAATCATAATTTATAATCCCAATTTGATAGGAGAGAAATATATGAACACAAACACTCAATTAATCCAGGAAAACGTCAAAACAGGTGCACCTGTTATTACAGAAATGACCGTGGTTCCCGTTGCAGGCCATGACAGCATGCTGCTCAATTTAAGCGGAGCTCACGCCCCTTACTTTACACGTAATATTGTGCTGCTGAAAGATAATGCAGGGAACATGGGTGTTGGTGAAGTCCCAGGCGGCGAGAAAATCCGCCAGACGCTTGAAGATGCACGTGAACTCGTTGTGGGCCAGTCTATCGGCGCCTACAACAATATTTTAAATAACGTACGCCGGCAGTTTGCAGACCGGGATGCGGCAGGACG
>NZ_JAKGCR010000079.1 GCF_022668875.1 Domibacillus sp. PGB-M46
GTTGTAATACCCTGTGCAATTCCCATGTAGATAAACAGCTCTGCCGCATTTGCATGCGGGAAAAGCCCCGTGATCGGATGGAGAAAGGATACGGTTGAATCATAAAATGCCGGCTTCTGGCGTTCCGGCAGGAACTTCCCGAATGTATAGGCCATGGGATTAGTCAGAAAGAATACCGCCAAAAACGGAAACAATGTATAGCGCAAAATAATATTTTTGGTTGTTTTACGGGCAAAGCGGTCAATCCGCTCTTCTCCGATTACTTTAATTAAAGCGTTTACAGCAAGAATCAAACAAATGAGTGTCGGAATGATGCCGGTGAACATGTCCATAAAGGTTTCTCCACCTTTTTCGAACATTCCGATAAACCCCTCCGCGAATTTCAC
>NZ_JAKGCR010000007.1 GCF_022668875.1 Domibacillus sp. PGB-M46
CCTTCTGTCCGCTCGACTTGCATGTATTAGGCACGCCGCCAGCGTTCGTCCTGAGCCAGGATCAAACTCTCCAAAAAAGTTTGACTTGCTCATTTGTTCCCATTAAAACACGGGGTGTTTTTAATGGAAGATAAAAATTCAAAACGTTGACGTTTTTATTGATTTTGTTCAGTTTTCAATGTTCAATGTTCAATGTTCAATTTAACTTAGCGTCGATGTATTAAAACTTCAAACAGCGACCTTTAAATAATACCATGACAAGCATCTTCCGTCAATCATTATTTTTTCAGCTGTTTTTTTGTTTGCCTATCAGCGACGCTAATTAATATAACATTGAGTCTATCCGCGAGTCAATTACTTTTTTAAAAAAGATCAATTATTTTTTCGCTTGATAATAACGATGAAATACACCTTGTCCTTTTGTTTGAACAGAAACGACTTGAACAAGCTGCCGGTCGATTAAATATTCTATTAATGTAACGAGATCAACTGCATAATGCATTACTTCCTCATGAGTCAGTAACTCGCTGATTGTCCACCATTCTTTTTCTTTCATTAAGGACAATAAATGCTCCGCTCCCCGTTCAGTCCGAGAGTGAATCAAAAATTCGCTCGCTAAAAACAGCAGCTCTAGTCTTTTTTGAAGATTTTCATCACTTGTTAAAAGTTCTTCATATAGTTTGTAAATCTCCGGTTCAATATGCCGCACTTGATTCCAGACAGTGAGTTCTGGATAAAAGCCATTTTCAATGACAGAAAGCCGCGCAAGATGGTGCAGAGAATGAAGTACGTGATTGTAGGCATCTAAAAAATGACCATCATTAAAAAATGCTTTTCCATCTGTATATCGCTTGATCAATTTAGCAAATTCAATAGTCATTTTTATTTTACGGCCGTAAAATGGAAAATCGCGCATTTCTGTTTTTAATTCCTGCACATATTCATTACGGTCAAATAAAATCCGGCCGTGATACAACCATTCAATGACTTTTCGATTTGAGCCTAGAAGAAGCCATTCTTTTAGTTGTGCTTCTGTTATGATATACATGGAGGCTGTTTCTTCGTTTCGATCTACATAATGTTTAATAAAAACGGGCTCGTCTGCTTCTTTCACGATAATCAGCAGGATAGAATCAAAGTTTTCGGTAAACGCCCGATTTTGTTCGTTTTTTTGCACGGCCAGCACCCCGAGCGTGTTTTGCTGACTTGTCCGCTCTTGATATAAAGGACGCAAAAGATCTTCCACTTCTTTTCCTCCAGACATTTGAATTTCGTTTTGATTAGTTTCGACATAAAATGTCGAATTCCTCCCTCAAGCAAACAGAGATTATATGGTATAGTGTTCTCTAGGGGGATGAGAAATGGCTAAAAAATATTCCAGCAAAATTAATAAGATTCGCACTTTTGCTTTGAGCCTGATCTTTATCGGATTCGTTGTCATGTACGGCGGGATTTTCTTTCGGGAAAATGCGCTTGTTATGACGCTTTTTATGCTGCTTGGCCTTCTATGTATTGTCGCCAGCACAGTTGTTTATTTTTGGATCGGCATGCTGTCGACCCGAGCAGTTCAAGTCGTCTGCCCAGCCTGCCAGAAGCCGACGAAAATGCTTGGGCGCGTTGATATGTGCATGCACTGCCGTGAACCTCTGACGCTAGACGCTTCTTTAGAAGGAAAGGAATTTGATGAAAAGTATAACCAAAAGAAACGCTTTGATTAATCAGCATACATAAAAACCTCCATCCCAAAAGGGTGTGGAGGTTTTTTAATGCAGATCTTTCTGGCTGCATTCTGCACACGTTCCGTACACTTCCATACGGTGGTGGCTAATCTTAAAGCCTGTTACATGCGCTGCCAGCTGCTCAACTTCATCTAATCCTGGATAATGAAAATCAACAATTTTGCCGCATTCTTCGCAAATCACATGATAATGCTCTGTCGTAACGAAATCAAAACGACTAGACGTATCACCATATGTCAGCTCTTTTACAAGACCTACTTCACGAAACACCCGCAAATTGTTATATACAGTAGCCACGCTCATATTTGGGAATTTTCCTTCAAGTGCTTTATAAATATCATCAGCCGTTGGATGTGTCATCGACTCAACGAGAAACTCAAGAATTGCGTGACGCTGAGGCGTAATGCGGACCCCTGTTTGCTTTAAGGTATCAAGCGCTGCCTTTAGCTGATCCTGAGATTCATGTACATGTGTATGTGACAAGGACAGACACCTCTTTTCTTTCTAAAAAGGATTATTACTTTATAATCTTTATAAACAGTGTACAGCCAAATGAGTCCCATTGTCAATGGTAAACAAAAACCGGCTTGTCGCCGGTTTAATAACCTTTTGTAACATCGATAACGTTCGCATACTCGCCGCCATCCATAAAACAGTGTAAATTATGCTCAAAGATCTCTATTGCCCGGGGAACGTATCTCTCCGTCACACTGGAAATATGTGGTGTAACTGTAATGCCTGGATGCCGCCAGAATGGATGGCCTTCTGGAAGCGGTTCTTTCACAAACACATCAAGATAAGCATGTGCAATTTCCTCATCATTAATGGCTGAAAGTAAAACCGTCTCTGAAACAAGATCACCGCGTCCAATATTGATAAACGCAGCTGTTTTTTTCATTGCTTCAAAATGCTCTGTCCCCAAAGCGTTCACCGTATCCGGCGTACTTGGCAGCACAGAGACAATAAAATCTGCTTCACGGACAGCTGATATCAATTCATCAATAGAGAAAACGCGGTCAAATCCCTCCGCTGTATGGCCGCTTTTATTAACCCCTGTCGTTGTCATGCCGAATGCTTTTGCAAGACGGGCGATTTCCTGGCCGATTGCGCCTGTCCCAAGAACAGTCACTTCTTTTCCGTAAAGTTCTCCAAGCGGAAGCTGCTTGTTCCACGTTTCCGTTTGTTCAAGCTTTCGCAGCTCGGCAAACCGCTTTACATGATTCAGCATAAACCCAATTGTAAATTCCGCCATTGGCGTTTTATGTATACCGCGCGCATTTGTGACTAAAATGTCTCGTTCTTTGATCGCCTGCAGCGGCATTTCCTCGATACCGGCTGATGCGACCATAATCCACTTTAATGACTTACATTCGTCAATATGTTCTTTCGTCAAGTCGCTGCCAAAGGTAACGAGAATTTCCGCTTCATGAAGCGGACGTGCTTCGTCGATGTGTTTATAAAATGAAAAGGTTTCATTTGGAAATTTAGTTTGAAGGTCCGCTTGAATCATTCTAGGCGGACGGAATGTAAAAACGATGTTCAACGCATACCCCTCCTTAGCTCAACTCTTTCACAGCCGCCAGTACTTCTTCTACATGCCCTTTCACACGCACTTTCCGCCATTCTTTCACAACCATGCCTTCTTTATTAACCAAGAAGGTAGAGCGTTCGATACCCATATATTCCTTGCCGAAATTTTTTTTAAGTGTCCAGACACCATATTTCTCTGCTGCTTCCTGCTTTTCATCTGCAAGCAGCGTAAAAGGCAGCTGGTGCTTCTCGATAAATTTTTGATGCCGCGCAGCCGGATCCGGACTCACACCGATCACGACCGTATTGGACTGGGCAAATAAACTGTTTTGATCCCGAAAATCACATGCTTCCGTTGTACACCCGGGTGTCATATCTTTCGGATAAAAATAAAGCACTACATTCTTCCCTGCTAAGCCGGCAAGGTCTACCATCCTGCCATCCTGGTCCGGTAGCACAAAAGCTGGAGCGGGCTTTCCTATTAAATTGGACATACTGTTTCCCCCTTTTTACTTTTAGCGTAGCGAATCCAATCGAAATTAGCAACCCGAAAGCGATGCATTGATTCCTTTCTTCAAGAGGTCTACAATAAAACAGGAAACCAAACCAGGAGGCTTGTCATAATGAATTTTTTAAAATCAGAAGCGCTTCATGAAGAAGCGCTCAAACATATTGTCGGCGGCGTAAATAGTCCGTCCCGCTCTTATAAAGCGGTAGGCGGAGGGGCGCCTGTTGCCATGAAACGCGGTGCCGGCGCCCGCTTTTGGGATGTAGATGAAAATGAATACATTGACTATTTAGCGGCCTATGGACCCATTATTACCGGACATGCCCATCCGCATATTACCGAAGCCATTACGAAAGCGGCACAAAACGGTGTTCTCTTTGGTACCCCGACCGAGCATGAAGTAACGTTTGCTAAGAAGCTGAAGAAGGCCATGCCGGCACTGGATAAGGTACGGTTTGTAAACAGCGGTACGGAAGCGGTTATGACGACGATTCGTGTGGCGCGTGCTTATACAAAACGCGATAAAATCATCAAATTTGCCGGGTGCTATCACGGCCACTCCGACCTTGTTCTTGTTGCAGCCGGCAGCGGACCGTCTACACTGGGCACGCCTGATTCTGCCGGTGTACCAAAAAGTATTGCTCAGGAAGTCATTACCGTTCCATTTAATGAAACCGAACCGTTAAAAGAAGCGCTTGAAAAATGGGGCGACAATGTAGCAGCCGTTATGATCGAGCCGATCGTCGGCAATTTCGGCATCGTTGAGCCGAAACCAGGCTTTTTAGAAGAAGTTAAACGGCTCACCCACAAGGCCGGCTCATTGCTTATTTTTGACGAAGTTATCTCTGCTTTCCGTTTTATGTATGGCGGCGCGCAGGATTTGCTCGGCGTTACACCGGATTTAACAGCACTTGGGAAAATTATCGGCGGCGGCCTGCCAATCGGCGCTTACGGCGGACGAGCTGATATTATGGAAGAAGTAGCTCCGCTTGGACCGGCTTATCAGGCAGGAACGATGGCTGGAAATCCAGCTTCCATGCTGTCTGGTATTGCGTGTCTGGAAGTGATTGAGCAGGAAGGCGTGTACGAGCAGCTGGACCGGCTTGGGGCGATGCTTGAAGCAGGACTTCTTCAGGCAGCAGCAAAGTCCAATGTCCCTATCACCATTAACCGTTTAAAAGGTGCTTTGACTGTTTACTTTACCGATCAGAAAGTCGTAAATTACGAGCAGGCAGAAGCAACAGATGGCGGGCAGTTCGCTAAGTTTTTCAAGGAAATGCTGCACCGCGGCATTAATCTTGCTCCGTCTAAATATGAAGCCTGGTTCCTGACGACAGCCCACACAGAAGAAGATATTCAAACGACGATAAAAGCGGCGGAAGAAGCCTTCGCTGCGCTGTCTTAAGCATAAGGAAACGCCTTCAATTTGAAGGCGTTTCTTTTTCATTTTTCTTTCACTTGCAATGCCTTCTTTTCCGTTGTATAGTACAGTTTGTTTCACTCGCAAAAATTTGCGGTAAATACGTATTTATACAATTCTTTAGGAAAGGAATTACTGACCCAATGAAGCTTGGTGCCCGCATATTCAAAACGGGAATTGCTATTGTACTGGCTCTTTATCTTGCACAGTGGCTTAACCTGCCGTCGCCGGTCTTAGCAGGAATTGCTGCGATATTTGCTATCCAGCCGAATATTTACAGGTCTTATTTAACCGTCATTGAACAAGTTCAAGCAAATATTATCGGAGCTGTTTTGGCCATCCTTTTTGTACTTGTTTTTGGCAACCATATTATTATTATCGGCATGGCTGTTATCATCTGCATTATTTTATTGCTTAAGTTTAAGCTTGAGAAATCTATTCCAATTGCCCTTGTAACAATCGTCGCTATTATGGAAGTGCAAAACGACCAATTCGTCCAGTTCTCTATGATTCGCATGTTTAATATTTCGATTGGTGTTTTATCTTCTTTTTTAGTGAACCTGATTTTTCTGCCGCCTCAATACGAAACAAAGCTGTTTTCATTAATTAATCAACTGAATGAAGACGTCTTGAAATGGATTCGTATTACGTCAAGGAACGCATCTGAGTCGTATCTCTTAAAAAAAGACATTGTTAGACAGCGCGAAAAATTAATTAAAATTGATAATATGTTCTTACTTTATAAAGAAGACCGGACACCACTGAAGAAAAATCTTCGGGCAAAGCAGCGGAAAATCGTTCTGTACCGGAAATTAATTTTAACAACAAGACGGAGTATGGATATCCTACAGCGGCTCAACCAGTATGAAAATGAACTTCACCACTTAAACCCTCAACTGCTGCGTACGATGCAGGATCATCTTGACTGTCTTGTCAGCTATCACGAGCACCTGCTTCTCCGGTTTGTCGGCAAAGCAAAAACTACGGAAACGTCAGAAGAACTGTTTGAACCATGCATGAACCGTGATGAATTTATGCACATGTTTACGGATCAAATTTACAAAGATAATCAGCATGAAATTACCTCTTCCATTCACCTTCTCCATATTGTCTCTTCCATTTTGGAGTATGGCGAAAAACTTGAGAATCTTGATCATCTGATGACAAGCTTTTATAAATACCATACAGATGATGAGGCACCGGAGTACGAAGAAGAATAAAAAAAGCAATGCCCGAACGGGGCATTGCTTTTTTTATTGGTTTAATTGCTGAACTTGGAACAGCTTCCAGTAACCGCCTTGTTTTTTCATTAGCTCATCATGCGAGCCGTCTTCGACCACTTCACCGTGTTCAATTAAAACAATGCGGTCTGCATGAGTAATCGTCGACAATCTATGCGCTACAATAAAGGTGGTTCTTGTTTTTGCCAGCGCTTCAATCGCTTCCTGAATTAAATGCTCGCTTTCCAGATCAAGAGCGGATGTTGCTTCATCTAAAATAAGCAGCGGCGGATTTTTTAGAAAAACGCGCGCGATTGCAACACGCTGCTTTTGGCCTCCAGACAGTTTTACACCACGTTCACCGACTTTTGTTTCATAGCCGTTTGGCAGTGCCATAATAAAATCATGCGCATTAGCTGCTTTAGCCGCTTCTACGACCTCTTCCTCCGTCGCATCGGGGCGTCCAAGCAAAATATTTTCCCGGACTGAGTCGCTGAACAAAATATTATCCTGCAGAACCATGCCGATCTTATCGCGAAGAGAGCGCACTTCAAAATCTCGAATATCTGTACCGTCGAGTAATATACGGCCGCCTGTTACATCATAAAAACGAGGAATCAGGCTGACAAGAGATGACTTGCCGCCGCCGCTCATGCCAACAAGGGCAATCGTTTCTCCTGCTTTTACATGGAGATCTATATCCCTTAAAACGAGCTCTTCTTTCTCGTCGTACCGAAAATCCACGTGTTCAAATAAAATATCACCTTTCACATTTCGGCATTCTAACGCACCTTTTTTATCCGTAATATCATACTTTTCATCGAGAAGCTCGAATACACGGTCCATTGACGCAATGGACTGTGTAAGCGTAGTGGATGAATTCACAAGGCGGCGCAGCGGATTGTATAAACGATCAATATAAGCAATAAAGGCCGCCATTGTCCCGACTGTTAAGTTTCCGTCAATCACCTGCAGGCCGGCATACCCAATGACTAAAAGCGGCGCGATATCAGTCAAAGTATTTACAACAGCAAACGCTTTGGCATTCCAGGCTGTTTGATCAAGCGCTTTTTGCAAAAAGTTTTGATTATGTTTTTGAAAACGCTCTTGCTCCACCGGCTCTATAGCAAAGCTTTTAATAACCGGCATTCCCTGCACACGCTCATGTAAATGACTTTGTACCTCTGCGAGCGCCTGTGAGCGGACACGTGTAAGACGGCGCAGATTTCCAAAGAAATACTTTACGCTTAGTCCGTAAAACGGGAACACAACAAGCGCTACCAGCGTTAACTTTACATCCATTGTCATCATAATAATAGCAGCAATCACGATGGTCGCTGCATCCAGCCAGACGTTCATCAAGCCGGTAATCACGAAGTTTTTTGTCTGCTCTACATCATTGATCACACGTGAAATCACTTCGCCTGCACGTGTGTTGGCATAGTATTTAAAGCTGAGCTTTTGAATATGCGCAAACAGCTGGTCACGGATATCGTATAATATTTTGCTCCCTGTCCACTGGGCAAAGTACTGCCGGTAATATTCCACCGGATAACGAACAATGATAAACAAAATGAGCATAAGTCCAATCACCAGGTAAAGCTGTTCCTTTTTATCGGCGGCACTCATCGAGCCGCCAATAATATCATCAATTACATATTTAATGAGGATAGGCAGCAGTAGCGGTATCCCAAATTTTAAAATACCGATGATTAGTGTGCCGGCAATCTGCCATTTATATGGTTTGACAAACTGCATATACCGTTTAATTACATCCATACTTAACCTCCCATCCACCACGAAAAAACCTGTTGAATACTCCAACAGGCATTTAACGGCATAGCTGAGAATATTTCCCGTACCAGCGTTCAATAAATCCGGGAGAAAAAGGGCCTTTTTTCTGCTCAATCAAATAAAGCAGATGGTCCATATTTCGCCGCAGGATTTTATCGATCACTCCCGGATAATTCATTTCACGGCTATGCTGTCGGTACTCATCTTCATCCAGCAGAATGTACGTCATATCGGGAAAAACCTTTACGTCAAGATCATAGTCAATATACTTGAGCGCTCCCTGGTCAAATACAAATGGTGAACTGATGTTGCAATAGAAGTGAATACCATCTGCACGCAGCATCCCAATCACATTAAACCATTTTCGTGTGTGAAAGTAACAAATCGCCGGCTCGCGGGTAACCCACGTACGTCCGTCTGATTCTGTTACAATCGTTCGATCATTTCCGCCGATTACAATATTTTCAGTTGCTTTTACGACAACTGTTTCTTCCCACACCCGATGAATGTGGCCATTGTGTTTGTAGCTGTGAATCTGAACCGATTCACCTTCTGCAGGAATCTCCATCGTTGTCCCCTACTTTCCAGCGTCACCTGCTTTTTTATTCCCTTTTTGTTCAAACGATAAAACGTTTCTTTTATATTATACCGATTAACAAGCCAAATGAAAACAAATGAAGCCCCGGCATCATTGCCGGGGCTCCATTTGTTTGGCTTTTTAGCCGTTTGTTGTGGAGTTTTTCTTACGTGCTGCAGATTTCGCGTTTTGTTGTTGTACTTCCTGCACATTTGTTTCAGAAGCAAACTCTTCTCCATACTGCTGACCTTGACCTTGAGCAGATGCAGCGTTTTGCTTTTTCACTACGTTTACGTCTGTGCCGGCTACTGTTTTATTACGCTTGTTTGGCATGTTCTTCACCCCTGCAGTTTTTTTGTGGCTTTGACCTTCTCCACGTTGATTATATTGGCCAAAAAGGGGGAGAGTTATGCACAAAAAATTAAACAAGAAGTGAGCGGCCGCCATCCACGATAATCGTTTGCCCGCGGATCATAAAAGCGCCTGGCGATGCTAAAAACAAGACGGTTTGCACAATATCATCCATTTCAACAATACGTCCGGCTGGTGTGTTTTCCCTGGCATCTGTCAAAATTTCATCACGGTTTGAAAAGTGCTTTAAAGCGTCCGTGTCAATCGCTCCACCCGATACCGCGTTTACCACAATATTCTTTGGCGCCAGTTCCACAGACAGATAACGGGTCAGCGCCTCCATCGCTGCTTTTGACACACCGACTGCTGTGTAGTTTTTCAAGTAGCGGATCGATCCGAGCGAGCTGATGCTGACAATGGAGCCGCCGCCGTTTTTTTCCATTAATGTTGCCGCTTCCTGCGCACAAAATAAAAGAGCTTTGCTGTTAATGTCCATCGTCCAGTCCCAATGCTTTTCTTCAAGCTCCATAATCGGGCGCTGCACACCGGAAGCAGCGTTGTTAATAAAAAGGTCTAATCGGCCGAATTCCTGCGCAATCGTTTCAAACATGGCTTTGATTTTTGCTGTATCTCCTACGTTTGCTTTAACAACCAAAGCCCGGCGCCCAAGCGATTCAATTTCTTTAGCGGTTTCTTCCGCCGCCGTTTTGCTGCGCGCGTAGTTTACAACAATGTCATATCCCTGCTTTGCAAGTGCAATGGCAATGGCTTTGCCAACGCCGCGGCTTGATCCTGTTACAAGAGCTGTTTTCATTGGTCCAGTCCTTTCACGTGCTTCCAAATTTTTTGATGAGAAACAGGAAACGCGTAAGTTTCTACCTCGCGGGCCGGCACAAAGGCCGTTCGGTCTTTTTGTACCTTTACATCAACTGTTCCTACATACACATCGATTTCCCACGTTAAATGGGTAAAAACATGGGTAATGTCTGTTACTTTTTCCGGATTGATCTGAACGGTCATTCCATATTCCGTTTCCATATAGGAAGCCAGTGCTCCGCGCGGATTGATTCCCACAGGCAGTTCCATATTCGGAAACTGCCATAATTTTGCTAGCAGACCGCTTTCCGGCCTTTTTTCAATTAGAACCGTTCCATCCGGCGCCTGCAGAACAAGAGCGCCCATCCGGACTTTTTTATCTGATTTCTTCCTTGTCTTTACGGGCAGTTCACGCTGAACTCCTTCCTCAAATGCCTGGCAATGATTTTGAACGGGGCATAATAAGCAGGATGGTGATGAAGGAGTGCAAATCATGGCGCCAAGCTCCATCAATGCTTGGTTAAAGGAAGAGGGATCTTCTTTATATATTAAGTGGCGAACGGCTTCTTCAAATACTTTGCGTGTCGACGGCTTAGCGATATCATCCCATATCGTTAAAATACGGGAAAGTACCCGCATGACATTTCCGTCTACTGCCGGTTCAGGAAGTCCATACGCAATGCTTAACACTGCACCGCCCGTGTAAGGCCCTACGCCTTTTAAGGATAAAAATTCATCCCTGTCAGACGGCACTGTACCGCCATAGCGCTCTGCCACTTCCTTAACGGCTGACTGCAAGTTGCGAACACGTGAGTAATACCCGAGCCCTTCCCATGCTTTCATCACAGCATCTTCGTCTGCCGATGCCAATGATTCAACGGTTGGGAATTGTTCCATAAACCGGTTAAAGTATGGAATAACGGTATCCACTCTTGTTTGCTGAAGCATAATTTCGGATACCCATATTTTATAAGGATCACGCTCGCGCCGCCATGGGAGATCGCGCTTTTCTGCTTCATACCAGCCGACTAAATCCTGTTGAAATTTCTTGGTGTTTATATTCTGTAATGCACTGTTTTCCGGCAAATTAACTGTCCCTCCGCTTTCTCCATGTTACAATAGACTAGAATTCGGGAATACCACTTACATGAGACTTTTTTAAAGGAGGCTGTCCTTATTGGATACTGGCACCCACATTGTCATGGGCTTTGCGCTCGGCGGCCTTGCCACGCTTGATCCGGTCGTTGCGGCAGATCCCGCTACAAAATATGCCGTTATGACAGCCGCTGTCATCGGTTCGCAGGCCCCTGATATTGATACCGTTTTGAAACTCCGCAACAATGCGGTTTATATCCGAAATCACCGGGGAGCTACTCATTCTATTCCAGCTGTTGTAATGTGGCCCCTTCTTATTACAGGTGCGTTGTTTCTGCTTTTTAGAGACGCTGACGTCTTCCATCTTTGGCTTTGGGCGCAAATCGCGGTTTTTCTCCACGTATTCGTTGATATCTTTAACGCATACGGTACCCAGGCGCTCCGTCCGTTTTCTTCAAGATGGGTAGCACTTGGTGTCATCAACACGTTTGATTCCTTTATTTTCACCATGCATGTGATCGGGCTCCTGCTCTGGTGGCTGGCCGGCTTTGATCCTGCCCCTACGTTTGTCATCGTGTATGCGGTTCTGTTTATTTACTACATCCTCCGCTTTCAAATGCAGGGAGCCGTACGCGAGTCCGTACGCCGCTTAATCCCGGACGCGGAAGAAATTATTATCGCACCAACCATGCGTTTTAATCAATGGCGGATTGCGGTTAAATCCCCGGAACACTTTTATGTAGCAAGAGGATACCGGCGTTCTGTCACGATTCTTGATAAATACAAACGTGTTCCTGTGCCGGATACCCCCTTGTTCCAAGCGGCTAAAAGGGATAAAAATCTGGATGCTTTTCTTCACTTTTCACCTGTTTACCGGTGGGAAATGGCTGAATACGATGACTGCTACGAAGTGAAGTTTATTGACCTCCGCTACCGCAGCAAAGAGTACTATCCATTTGTGGCGGTTGTAAAGCTCGATATGGATTACAACATTATCGGCTCTTATACAGGCTGGATTTTCAGCGAAGAAAAACTGCGAAAAAAACTTACCTTTGTCCCTGGAGATCAATGAGTCAGATCATTAGAGTCATCTAATAAATGCTTGTATCTTGGGTTGCGGGCAGCAAATTCATGCAGGTTCGCTCCATAGCTGTCAATAAGCTGGGTGACCATTTTCTCTGTCCGCTCTTTTCCCTGATACTCATAGCCTGCTTTGGCGTATGTAGCTTCAAAGTCTTCCCATAAAAGCTCTACCCATGTTCTCGCGCGGGCTACAGACAAGCGGCTGTTTTTTTGAAGCAGCCGCTTTGTTAATGCTTGAAATGTTTCTTCCATGCTGATTACACTCCTTTATTTAATAGTGAGATCGGGATACCTTCTTCTTTCCCGCCCCCGTTTAATCGATATCCCCAGGCAAAAACACCATTCATATACTCTACTTTAAAGTATTGACCTGGATCAGTCGTTAATTCATACATCTTGCCTGGCTTAAAATCATCCGGATTCATCAAATAAGCTTGCGCCATCGTGACTTTCCGGTCATATACCGCAAACTCATTTACAATACCGAGCTGCTCGGCTTTTCGTGCTTTTTCCCGAAGCCGGGCAATTTCCTGCTTTAGTTCTATTTCACTCATGTCACTGTATCGCTTTTCCTGCTCCATGTTCACTCGTCTCCTCTTTGTTCTTCTAACAGGCGGTCAATCACCCGGTCAATATCTGTTAAATCAAACCCTTTTCGGTAAAGAGCCGCTTTCATTTTCTGCCGGTATTCCCGTTCCTCGAAGGACCGGTAGCGCCGATGCGCTCTCTCCGCCTGATGCATAAGAGCTTCCAATTCCGCTTCCTCATCCGGTTCAGCGGCAGTGGCTGCTTTTTTTACAATATCAGCAGAATAGCCTTTTGTCATAATGTACTGCTCGGCTTTTTTTTGCTGCAAAAATGCAGAATCACGTTTGAATTTTTTAAGCTGTTTTTCAAATAGCGCGGCTGCTTTTTCAACCTGGTCTTCTTCTGTGAACTGCTCGATCAAGAGAGAAGCCGCATGATCATCAATTCCCTTTTCTTTTAGCTCGCGCAAAATCAGCTTTGGCCCTTTTTCTGTTGTTTGGATTTGTGTTTTTATATATGCGTCTGCAAACTGTTCATCATTCAAATAACCCATCGTTTCCAGCCGCTCCATAATTTCATCCCATGCGCCTGGTTCGATTTCCTTTTTCTTTAAATAGTCGAGCACTTCTTTTTTGGAACGCATGCGAAGAGATAAAAACTGAATGGCTGTGTTGACACCGCGATAAACACCGTCCCGCACAGTAATCACTTCAATGTCCGCTTCAGTCAGCACACGCCCTTTTTTTAATTCAAATTCTATTAAAACCGCTTCGTCGGCACTGAACGCGTAGCTGCCATCCACCTCTATATTATAGCGGTCTATCCGCTTTTGCTGTACCGATATTTTCGTAATAACGCCCATATACACCCCTCCTTGGCACATTCGTCTAGTTTGTTTTTCGAATGAAACAGGTAAAATACTATATAGTAAAAAGCGGGAGGTCTTAATGATGAAAGCAGTGATCGCAGGCGGAACCGGGTTTGTCGGCAAAGAATTAACAAATGAGCTGATCCGTCATGGATACGATGTTACTATTTTAACGCGAAATCCCGAAAATAAGAAAGAAGAAGACCGCCTTCATTACGTAAAGTGGCTCGCGGATGAAGCAGAACCGGAAGCAGCGTTAGCAGGAACAGACGTTTTTATTAACCTGGCTGGCGAATCCATTAACAGTGGACGATGGACAGAAGAAAGAAAACAAAGAATTTTAAACAGCCGCATCACCGCTACCCGTGAAATAGTCCGTATCATGAAGGCGCTCGAGCAAAAGCCAAAAGTGTTTATCAATGCAAGTGCTGTTGGGATTTATCCCTCATCCGACATGGATACGTTTACCGAATTATCTAGCGCAGCTGGCAGTGGTTTTTTAAGCCAGGTCGTCAATATTTGGGAACGTGAAGCGATTGAGGCGGACAAGGCGGGAATCCGGACCGTTCTTGCCCGGTTTGGTGTCGTGCTGGGTACAGAAGAAGGTGCACTTCCGCGAATGGCTCTTCCCTATAAAATCGGCGCAGGCGGAAAACTCGGCTCTGGCCGGCAGTGGGTATCATGGATTCATGTATGGGACGTGGCCCGCGCTATTCGGTTTGCGGCTGAACATAAAGCGATAGAAGGACCTATGAATATTACAGCCCCAAATCCAGTCAGAATGAATGACCTTGGGAAAATACTTGCCAAAGTGCTTGGCCGGCCGCACTGGCTGTTTGTTCCCGAGCCGGCGTTAAAACTGACACTGGGTGAAATGAGCACCATTGTTCTTGACGGCCAGCGCGTACTCCCGGCTAAACTCACCCAGGCCGGATTTGTTTTTCAATTCCCTCTTCTCCGTGGAGCGCTGAACGACTTATATTCAAATTAAAGAAAAAGCACGAAACAATATTGTTTCGTGCTTTTTGCTCTTCTTTAAACTGCCCATTACCATTCATTTTCAGGATAACTCGAAAAATGAATCATTTTACCATATCATGCTTTTGATTTTACTGTAAGCTTTACGACCGTCTCTACTTGCGCTGTCTGCGGAAACATGTCAACTGGCTGAATGCTGTCGATTTTGTATACAGGGGCCAGCGCCACTAAATCTTTTGCCAGCGTAGATGGATTGCAGGATACGTAAACAAATACAGATGGCTGAATCTGCTTAATTGTTTGAATCAGTTTCGGGTCCAGTCCGGTACGCGGCGGGTCGGTCACGAGCACATCCGGTATCCAGCCCTTTTCCTTCCAAATCGGCAGCCACTTTTCGGCAGGGCCGACTTCGTATGTCGCTTTCACGCCGTACTTTTCCGCATTGGCACGGGCATCTTTGATAGATGCCGCAATCGTGTCCATCCCACGCACTTCCGCTGCATTCTTTCCAATCCAAAGACCAATGGTTCCGGAACCGCAGTAAGCATCAGCCACTTTATCGGATGGCTGCACGTTTGCGGCTTTTTTAACTTCATCATAAAGTTTTTTTGTCTGCACCGGATTTAATTGAAAAAATGCACGGGCAGACAATTCGTATTCAAACTCGCCCAGCTCTTCGGAAATCGTATCGCTGCCAGCGATGGTTTTTGAAACATCACCCATTACGAGGTGTGTTTTGCCTGGATTTATATTATGAACAACTGACTTCACACGCGGCTTTAACTCCATCAACTGCTTGGCAAACTCTTCTGCTTTCGGAAACGTTTTATCTCCGGTTACGGCCACAGCTTGTATGTCTCCCGTCTCAAAGCCGTACCGGACAACGATCGTTTTAACGCCCTGTTTGTTTTTAGCGCTGTACACCGGAATGGACAACTTATTCATTAATTTCTTGGCAACGCGTATTGTTTCATCAACCGCTTTATGCTGAACAATACATTCCTCGATATTCACAAGCTGGTTTGAATTGGTGCTGTATAAGCCCATGATCATTTTACCTTTGTACACACCTGTTTGGAACTGTGCCTTGTTTCGGTAACGCCAAGGATCCTCCATTCCAATGGTGTCGTGGATCGGCAGTTTGTCAATATTAAAAGAAGTATAGCGATCAAGCGCCTGGACAACCAGTTCTTTTTTTTCCTTTAGCTGCCCCTCATAGCTAAGATGCTGAAGCTGGCAGCCGCCGCATTTTTCGTAAATGTCGCATGGCGGCGTTACCCGTTGTGGAGAAGGTTTGCGCAGCTTTTTTACTACCGCTTCTGTAAACTTCGGCATGACCTTTACCGCTTCTGCGGTAATTTCTTCTCCCGGCAGGGCACCCGGTACAAAAACAGCTTTTCGTTTAAAATAGCCAACGCCTTCCCCATTAATTCCTAATCGTTTTATCGTAAGCGGGAACGTTTGTCCCGGTTTCATATCAATCCCGTTTTTCATTTCTTCACCTCATATTTAACTGTATCACAGAACCATGCCAATCAAAAGAAGCCGGGCATTAAGCGCCGGCAAGATGATCGAGAGATTTAAACGTATAGCCTTTCTTTTTCAAATCACGAATGACATCCGGCAGCGCCTCGGCATTATCTTTTGATACGCTGTGCAGCATGATGACGGCACCCGGATGGATCTGCTTCATAATTTCATCATAGGCATATTGTTTTCCTTTCGGCTGATCAGCATACCAATCCACATAAGCCAATGACCACATCACATGTGTATAGCCGGCTTTTTGAGCAGTTTTTAACACGTTTTCAGAAAAAATTCCGCGCGGCGGGCGGACATATTTTGTTTTTTTCTGTCCGGTTACTTTAGCTACTTCTTTTTCAACCGATTTAAACTCTTCGATGACTGTGCTGCTTGGTACTGTTGTTAAATCATAATGATGCCAGGAATGGTTGCCGATAATATGTCCGTCTTTTACCATCCGTTTCAGCAAATCAGGTGCACTATCCACATAATGACCCGTTACAAAAAAAGCGGCAGGCACTTTTTCTTTTTTCAGCGTATTTAAAATGCTTTTCGTGTAGCCATTTTCATATCCATTGTCGAAGGTTAAATAAACGACTTTTTTCTTTGTATCCCCTTTATAAAAGGAGTCGTATTTCTCCAGCACTTCGTCAAGCTGGGCGCCTGCTTCAGCAGGGCGTCCGTCTGACGCTTTTTTAAATCCCCAATGAACAGCTTCGGACGACACGGCAATAATCGGCAGCATAAAAAGAAAAACGACAAACATAATAAATTGTCTCATCTCAGCACCATCCTTTTATGAATAAGATGTGCTGTATAAGAATTCTTCATCCGTGGAAAGATATTTCAAACAAAAAACCGGCACAAGGCCGGCTTTTCTTAAGCAAAAACAGGTTCTTTAAATTTCGCCAGTTTTTCGAGTGATGTTTTATCCACTTCTTCATGCAGGCTGTTTCCATGTGAATCCATCGTTACAACAGCGGTAAATCCTTCTACGCGCAAATGCCACATCGCTTCTGGAATACCAAACTGCATAAGGTCAACACCTTCTACCCCTTTGATGCAGTCTGCATAATACTGTGCGGCACCGCCAATTGCATTTAAATACACGCCGCCATGCTCATGCAGCGCCTGCAGCGTTTTTGGACCCATACCGCCTTTTCCGATTACAGCCCGAATGCCGAAACGCTTCATAATATCACCCTGGTACGGCTCTTCACGAATAGATGTTGTCGGACCAGCTGCTTTTACGTGCCACTGTCCATCCTCATCTTTAAGCATTACCGGGCCGCAATGATAAATCACCTGTCCGTTCAAATCAACCGGCGCACTATCGGCAGTGCTTAAATGTTTGTGGATCGCATCACGGCCTGTATACATCATGCCGTTAATTTGAACCACATCGCCGACTTTCAGCCCACGAATTTGTTCTTCTGTAATCGGCGCTTCCAGCGTTACAACACGGCTTTCTGATTTTACTTCCTGTTCCTCAGGCTGGGCTGACTCAAATGATACCTCGTCTCCATCCTGGTAAAACCATTCGTTAATTCCGCCTGTTTCTGCATTTACCGCTACTCCTAAACGGCGGTACGCCCAGCAATTGTAAGCAACAGAAACGAAGAAGCTCGCCGGCAGCCGGTTCATCACGCCGATTTTACAGCCAAGCAGTGTCGTTTCGCCGCCAAAGCCCATTGTACCGATGCCAAGCTCGTTTGCATGCTCAAGTACATATTCTTCAAGCTTGCGCAGCTCTTCATTTTCATTTATATCATCTACGCCGCGGAAAAGCTGTGCTTTCGCTAAATCATACCCGGATGAACGGTCGCCACCAATACCGACACCGATAAAGCCGGCTGAACAGCCCTGACCCTGCGCCTGATAAACAGAATGCATAATGCATTTACGAATGCCGTCCAAATCGCGGCCGGCTTTTCCAAGCCCTTCAAGCTCGCACGGAAGGCTGTACTGAATATTTTTATTTTCACAGCCGCCTCCCTTTAAAATAAGGCGGGCATCGATATAATCTTCTTCCCACTGTTCAAATTTAATCACCGGAGTTCCCGGACCAAGATTGTTTCCGCTGTTTGATCCATCGAGCGAATCAACAGAGTTTGGACGAAGCTTTCCGTCCTTTGTCGCCTGCTCAATAGCAGCATATATCGCTTTCTGAATATGTATTTGGTTGACACCAACAGGCGTTTTGATTTTAAACGTTGGCATTCCCGTATCCTGGCAGATCGGTGAAATATTATCGTCTGCCATTTTAATATTCGTTGTAATCGTATCCAAGCTCATTGCCGCGCGTGTGCCGGCGTTTTCACGCTCTTTTGCCCGTTTCACAGCACGGCGCACATCTTTCGGAAGATTCGTTGATGTTTCGACAATTAACGTATACATGCTTTGCTGAAATGTTTCCAAATTCATTGTGCAGTTCCCCCTCAGGATTTTACTTATGTACAAAACAGCTGCCATCTTCCTTATTATACGCCTGTGGCAAAACGTTTAAAAGAAAAATTCGCAAACGGTTTCAGTATTATGCTTTGTTCGCTTTCGAAAAATAGAATTCTATTATAAATGAAGCACAATGAATGATTTGTTGTTTCAGGTGCAGTTCAACGGATATTTCCCGCAAAAAAAAAACGATCCAATCAGGATCGTCTTTTTTATCCGCGGCTGCGAAACTGCTCACATTTTAATTCAATATCATCGATCATTTCAATTAAACGATCAATATCCTCTACTTCTGTTTCTTCTGGATCAATGGAATCCAGCACTTCCATAAAGATATTAAGCCGTTCTTTTAAGTAAACGACCTGCTTTTCTTTTTCATGAATTGGTTTCAAGTCTTTTCTTCCTTTCTTCCTTACAGCAAGTAAAAGCCAATGCCCATGATGAAGTATGCGGCCAGAAGTGTCAACCCTTCAAACCAGTTCGTTTCACCGTCATTGGAAATACTGATCGCCAAAAATACGGCGGTAATCATTGAAACAAGCTCCGGTACGGTGAATACAAGCGGCATTGGTGTTGGGAAAAGAAGCGATACGAGCACAAGCACCGGTGCCACGAACATGGCAACCTGAAGTGTCGAACCAATCGCAATTTCAACCGCAATGTCCATTTTGTTTTTCATTGCCATTAAAATTGCGGATGCATGCTCAGCGGCATTTCCAACAATCGCTACAATGATAACTCCAATAAAAAGTTCAGACCATCCAAATTGTTCACCGACCGCTTCAAATGTATGAACCAGACTTTCCGCCACATAGGCAACTGCTGCCGTTGCGGCAAGCAAAATAATAATTGCTTTTTTCTTGCCCCATTCTGGTACCTCTTCATGGTGAGCTGCCCCTTCTTCAGTGGCGTACACACCACGATGAGTCACAAGCTTAAAAAACAGCCCCGCTAAATAAATGGCGATCATGACAATCGAAATGCCTATACTTAAGTTCAATGTTTTTGCTTCATTCATGTTAAGAGAAAAAATTTCGGGAATCACAAATGCTACTACAACCGCGAAGATAAGCAATGCTGAATTGTGACGCGCATCATGGACGCTAAACGTCTGGCGCTTATATTTTAGTCCACCCATGAAAAAGGAAAGACCCGCTACCAGGAGCAGATTTCCGAGTACCGAACCTGTCAAAGAAGCAAGAACGACACCGATCAGTCCTGCTTTTAAAGCAAAGATCGAAATAATAAGTTCAACGGCGTTTCCAAAAGTCGCATTCAGCAGTCCGCCTATACGCGGCCCGACAACGATCGCCAAGCTCTCAGTAGCCCTTCCCATGTAACTTGACAGGGCAATCACGGTTGCACTGCAAATAACGAACATGACCACACTCGGCCAGTGTAAAAGTGAGCCTGCAACCGCCAATGGCAGACCTGCTGCAATGATAATTGCAAACACTTTTCCCATAATCCCACACTCCAATGCGTCAAAGTAAACAGCTTAATACTTAGTCATCATACCCGCTCTTTACCTGATTTAACACCATCGCCTGAATTATTTTTCCTTTTTTCCGATTAAACTTTTGCTTTCCTTTTCTCCATCTATAAACTCCCCTTTCCCTGTTCACAGCCTGTAATATACCCCTTGCATCTTTTTTTAATTATGGTATGATACTTATTACATTATAATTATTATAAAATAAAAATTAATTTATTCTAATTGAAATTCCTTATCAATAAAGGTTTTGGTAATGATAATCATCATCAATAAGGCGATCTTCATTCTCAATTAGAAAAGGAGGATACATAAATGATTACACATATTGAGAATCAACCAGCAGCGAAAAAATGGTTTGATGAAATCACTTCGCATATTGAATTGATTGCCGCTTTGTTCAGTGGCCTGCTTATTGTGGCTGGCTGGCTGCTGGATCGGAATGGCAGTGATACGGCATCGGTTGTTTTGTATTTATCTGCTTTTTTAATTGGCGGCTACGCAAAAGCCAAAGAAGGCATTGAAGCAACCATTGAAGAAAAAGAACTGAATGTAGAAATGCTGATGATTTTAGCTGCAGCCGGATCAGCAGCGATTGGCTATTGGACAGAAGGAGCTATATTAATTTTTATTTTTGCAGTGAGTGGTGCTCTTGAGACATATACGATGAATAAAAGCCAGCGGGAAATTTCTGCCCTTATGGAGATTCAGCCTGATACAGCACTTGTGGTTCGTAATGGAACGGAAGAGTCTGTTCATGTTTCCGAATTAAAGCGCGGCGATGTGATTGTCGTAAAGCCTGGTGAGCGTGTACCGGCGGATGGCCGGATTTCAAAAGGCTATACAACGATCGATGAGGCCGCTATTACCGGTGAGTCGATCCCTGTTTCCAAAGAAGCCGGAGCGGATGTTTTTGCCGGAACAGTCAATATGACCGGATCGGTTTATATTGATGTCACAAAAAGAGCGGATGAAACTCTTTTTCAAAAAATCATCAATCTCGTACAGTCGGCACAAAGTGAGAAATCACCGTCACAACAATTTATTGAACGGTTTGAAGGAATCTATGTAAAAGCGGTACTGGCCGTTGTAGCGCTCATGATGTTTGTGCCGCACTATCTTCTCGGCTGGAGCTGGACTGAAACGTTTTACCGCGCTATGGTCCTGCTTGTTGTTGCATCACCGTGTGCACTGGTTGCCTCTATTATGCCGGCTACACTGTCGGCTATCTCTACCGGCGCCCGTAACGGTATTCTGTTTAAAGGCGGCGCCCACCTGGAGAATTTAAGTCATGTAAAAGCCATTGCTTTTGATAAAACCGGTACGTTAACACGCGGTAAACCAGAAGTAACGAATGTGGTCATCCGCGATGATGTGGCTCGTATGGAATTGCTTGGGGCAGCTGCTTCCATTGAAAGCCGGTCCAATCATCCGCTTGCTCATGCCATCGTCCGTTATGTAAATGAACAGGGTATTTCCTTCTCTCCCCCGGAGCACGTTGAAGATGCAGCCGGCTGGGGCGTAAAAGGAATCGTCGGCACGAAGACCTGGAAAATTGGCAAAGCCGATTTTGTAGGAAACGGGCAAGCAGCCGCTTTTGCAGATGGAGCTGCCCTTCAATTTGCCCAGGCAGGCAAAACAACAGTTTACGTGGCCGATGAAAATGGCGTTGCCGCGATTATTGCTCTGCAGGATATCATTCGCGAAGAAACAAAGCAGGCACTTAAAACGTTGCAGGATGAAGGCATTTTTACCATTATGCTGACAGGTGACAGTGAAAAAACTGCCCGCGCTATTGCTTCTGAAGCATCACTTGATTCCTACATTGCCGACTGCCTGCCAGAGCATAAGGTAGATCAAGTAAAAAAACTGCTCGAAACATATGGAACGGTCGCGATGGTGGGCGACGGTATTAACGATGCACCTGCCCTTGCTTCTGCTTCTGTCGGCATCGCAATGGGCGAAGGCTCGGATGTAGCGCTTGAAACAGCAGATATCGTTTTAATGAAAAATGATCTTCCGAAAATTGCCGATGCTATTAAGCTGTCCCGCAGAATGCAGAAGATTGTGAAACAAAACATCGTCTTTTCCATTTCCGTAATTGTTCTTTTGATTATCTCCAATTTTTTTCAAATGCTGGATTTGCCGTTTGGTGTTATTGGCCATGAGGGAAGTACGATTCTCGTTATATTAAACGGCCTTCGGTTATTAAAAAACACTTAAAAAAAGCCCCGCTTGAGAATCTCTCAGGCGGGGCTTTCCCTATGCTGCTCCACGTTTTTGATCATTGCGCAGGGCATTGATTTCACCGCCAACGAGAATAATCATCGCCGACAGGTAAAGCCAGATCATTAAAATGATCACTCCCCCGATACTTCCGTATGTGGCCGAATAATTGCCGAAATTATTTACATAAAATGAAAAACCGAGTGAAGTAATAATCCATCCAATTGTAGCGAAAATGGCACCGGGCACAACGGTTACATATTTTACTTTTAAGTTTGGTGCCAAGTAGTACAGCCCGGCAAACACTAAAAACAAAACAACCGGCGGAAGCAGGAATCGAATCCATGTCCACAGGGCTAGGAATTCATCACCCATGCCTAAAAATTCAAACGCCAATTCGCCGATCTGCTGGCCAAATACTTGGAGAATCAGCATGACCGCAATTACAAAGATAAAAGCGAAGGTCAGCAAAATCGACAGTCCGCGCGCTATATAAAAAGGTCTAGTTTCTTTTACGTCATACGCATGGTTGAGCCCTTTAATAACTGCGTTCATCGCATTGGATGCCGACCAGATGGTCCCCAAAATCCCGACGGACAACAGGCCGCCATTTTGATTGGATGTCACTTCCTGAAGTGTGTCCTGTACAAGACTTAAGGAATCGGAAGGCGCAAAGTCCTTGATTACATTAAATACTTCATTCGGATCAATTGGCAAATACCCGAGCAGCGTGACCATAAAGATCAGCAGCGGAAACAGCGCTAACAGGAAAAAGTAAGCCATTTGCGCCGCAACACCTGGTACATCGGACGACTTTACGCGCCTGAACAGGTGCTTAATAAAAATGCGAAGCGCTGATTTTTTATCTGTTTGATCTGCCAATAGAGCTCTCCTCCGTTATAACGTCGGGTTAGTTGCACTTGGTGACGAAGCAGCTGGTCCCTGCTCTTGGGGAACAAAGGTGGATTTTGTTTCTTCGACAAGATCCTTCACCTCTGGTGTCAGCTCTTTTAAGTCATCCACCTTGCCTTTAATGAAAGAAACGTCTTCATTAATTTTTTGTGCTGTTTCTGTTGCGCGGTCAATCAGCTCACGTGATGATGTCGTCAGCTGTTCCGGATCTTTTGCGAGTGCAATAACATAACTTGTCCAAGAAGCCATCTCCTGGCGTGTTCTGCTGTCTAATAATGCGATTGCGCCTCCAATTGCAGCTCCTGCTGCTACACTGATGAAAAATTTACCTTTACCCATTGAATGATCATCCTTTCTTTTCTTTGTCTCAGCATTTTTAAAGTATTCGGCTTGCCAAGCCAGTTTTCCTTTTCGATGTTCAAGCTTTTCCCTTAATAAAAAAGATTAAAACGCATATTCATAAAAAATAAATCCATTAGCCGGCCAGCTGATTTCCAAATGGGTCTCAAAAAAAGAAATGGAGGTCTGAAATGGGACAAGACAGCCTTTTAGAGATACTTAGCCGCATCAGCTCATTTATCTGGGGCCTGCCTCTGTTAATTTTAATCACCCTTACCGGTATTTACCTCACTTTGCGTATCGGCTTTTTACAAATACGGCTGCTTCCTTATTCCCTTAAGCTGGCATTCAGTAAAAGCCAGGATTCTGACTCAGAGGGAGACATCTCTCATTTCGAGGCTTTAATGACAGCGCTGGCTGCTACAATCGGCACCGGGAATATTGTAGGTGTAGCCAGCGCTATATTAATAGGCGGGCCAGGCGCTCTTTTTTGGATGTGGATCAGCGCTTTTTTCGGAATGGCTACAAAGTACGCAGAAGCCGTTCTCGCGGTTAAATACCGGGTGCAGGACGAAAACGGTGAAATGTCCGGCGGCCCGATGTACTATCTTGAACACGGACTTCGCCAAAGATGGCTCGGTGTTTTGTTTGCTGCTTTTGGTGCCATTGCCGCTTTCGGTATCGGCAACCTTGTTCAGGCCAATTCCGTCGCCGGAGTCGTCCGGTCTGTTTTTCATATACCGAATTGGGGAACCGGCCTTGCATTGATGCTTTTCACAGGCCTGGTCCTCCTTGGCGGCATTCAAAGCATTGGACGGGTTACTTCCTTTTTTATTCCTTTTATGGCTGCTTTTTATGTACTTGCCGGCTTGATTGTTTTATTGATAAATGCAGAACAAATTCCAGCAGCGCTTTCCTTGATTCTGGCGGATGCTTTTACAGGAGACGCAGCTGCGGGCGGTGCTCTTGGCACCGTGATACGCTATGGTGTAGCCCGGGGTGTTTTCTCCAATGAAGCGGGTCTTGGTTCTGCTTCGATTGCGGCGGCTGCAGCCAAAACCGATTTTCCGGCACGCCAGGCGCTTGTTTCCATGACGCAGGTATTTATTGATACAATTGTTATTTGTTCGATTACTGGACTGACGATCGTGTTAGCGGGCCAGTATAACAGCGGCCTGCATGGAAGTGAATTGACTACCGCTTCCTTTAATACTTTTCTTGGCTCTGCCGGCTCCTATGTGGTTGCCGTCGGCTTGCTGTTCTTCGCTTCTGCTACGATTATCGGCTGGTCTTATTACGGCGAGAAATGCTGCACCTATTTATTCAGCAAAAAAATCATTCCTTATTATCGGGCTGCTTTTGTGTTTGCTGCCTTTGTTGGAGCGGTAGCGAGCCTTGATCTTGTTTGGACGTTTTCAGATATTATGAATGGTTTAATGGCATTGCCAAATTTAATCGGCGTTCTGGCTCTTTCCGGTGTTGTTGTTTCAGAAACGCGAATTATTTTAAAGAAAATACGCGAAGAGAAGGATATAGTTTAAGCTTTTCTTTTCCTTTATTGACAACCTTCCTAAAACGTGGAATGATGGTTAAAAATGAAAAAGGTGACGACGTTTTGGATTTAAGCAAAAAATCAGCAGAAAATATTCAGTATATGGTTGATCAAATCACTACGAAATTACGAATGGTAAACACGGGTGCAATCAGCCCTGAGCATTTCAGCACTTCTTCCTATGACGATCTAAAGGATATCTATGAATTAGTGATCCGCAAACAGTCTTTTAGCCCCAGTGAAATGCAGGCAATTGCCGAAGAACTTGGAAACTTGCGTAAATAATAAAAACACCCGCTTCCTTAGAGCGGGTGTTTTTATTATTTACTGGTCCCTGTTTTCGTCGGTTTGAAATTGCTTCATTGAATCACCAAGCTCATTAGAATGTTCATCGAGCTGCGCAGCAATAGAAGAAATAGCTTCTACCGACTGGTTTGTCTGCTGCACACTGGCCGCTGCTTCTTCAATGCCGGCTGCTGACTCTTGAGAAACAGCTGCAATACTCGAAATGGATTGGTTCACTTTTGCAGTATGATCCATAATCACATAAAGCGAATCTGAGATTGAAGCCACATTGGTGCTTAACTGACTGATGTGTTCTTTCATTGCGGTAAATTTATCGCCGGTGCCAGTAATCTGGTTCGTTCCTTCTGCGACAAGCTCGTAGCCGCCTTCAAGCGTTATCACCACTTCGGCAGACTCCTGCTGAACACTGGCAATAATCGAGTTGATACCAGTAATCGACTGGGCTACCTGCTCAGCCAGTTTTCTTACTTCATCCGCTACAATCGCAAATCCCCGGCCATGCTCCCCTGCCCGTGCAGCTTCGATCGCTGCATTTAGGGCAAGCAGATTGGTTTGCTCTGCTACCTGGCGGATAATGCTGACAAGCTCTGTAATATCTTTCATCCGGGTATCAAGCCCTTTTACCTTTTGAAGTGCTTCTGTCATGTTTTGGTAAATAGTGTTCATATGCTCAACTGACTGCTTCATTTCCTGCTCGCCTTCATCCGTTAAAGAAACCATTTCGGCTGCTCCCTGTCTGACATCCTCACCGCTCATTGCCGCGATAGAAATATCCTCTACAAACTTACCAAACATTTCTGTTAAGGCAGTAGCAGACCGTGCCTGCTCTTCTGCTCCGGCAGACATCTGCTCCATCATCGCCGCAATCTGGCTTGTTTCCTGCTGGACGCGGCCTGATTGTTCATGCAGCACAGTGCTTTCTTCTTCTACTTTGCCAGATACGTTTTTAATCTGCGAAAAAATCGAACCGATCTGTTCATTCATTTCATTGATGGCCAGTATAAGCTGGCCGACTTCATCGTCTGCATCGGAGTGAAGCGGCTCACCATGAATACGGCCGGCTGCCATGTCCTTCATTCGCTGGGCTGCATCTTTGAGGGGACGAATAATTGAACGTACACTTCCCCACGCCAGAACGGTGCCAATAAGCAGGGCGGCAGCACCTAAAATCAAACTGATAGCCATAGAGCGCTGCCCAAAATCGATAACGCTTTCACTTTGATCTGCTATTTGCTTGATACTTTGTGGTGAAACCTCCCCGCCTTCAAGCAGCGGCGGCAGCGTCTCAGAAAGAAGGTTTTCCGTATTCTGATTTAAGCTTGAAATGGCTATAAAGTTTACAGCTGAGATGATTAATGCTAAAGCAATTAGTAAACCAAAACTGACAAAAAGCTTTCCACGTAAGCTTTTCATTTTTCTCACTCCCTCAAAAATAAGCAAAATATAATAGTCCTTATAACCTATTATACATTTTACTTAAAAAAAAACGACCATTTTCCCCAAAAAAAAAGCCGCTTAAGCGGCTTTTTTTACGAGGACAATAGTTTTAAAGACTCACGGTTAAATGCTGGAATATCGTCTGGCTGACGGCTTGTGACAAGCTGGTTTTGGCAGACCACTACTTCTTTGTCCTGAACCTTTGCTCCGGCGTATTCCATATCAACTTGAATGGATTTGTATCCTGTCGCATCGCGTCCTTCAAGTGATTTCGCTGTGATCAGCAGCTGCGGTCCATGGCAAATCGCAAAAACAGGTTTTTTTGCGTCCATAAACTCTTTTGTAAATTGTACAAAGCGGTCATCCGCACGCAGCTGATCCGGGGAAAATCCACCTGGCAGCAGCAGGGCGTCGAAATCGGAGGAATTGACTTCATCAATCCCTTTATTGATCGAAACGGACGCTTCTCCCTGTTTTCCATTAACCGTTTTTCCTGCTTCTTTTTCAATCGTTATCAGTTCATGACCAGCTTCCTGGAATGCTTTAGCAGGTTCTGTGTATTCCACATCCTCAAACATGTCTGTAATAAGTACGGCAATTTTTTTACTCATAACGTGCTCCTTTCCGATTACACTAGTTCAAATAATTTACGTTTTAGGTTTACCCTGCCCGATTTTCTTTAAACAAAAAAAACAGAAAGAGCGAGGCTCTTTCTGTTATTCTGCCGAAGAACTGACGGATTGCTCCGTTTCGCCCTGCGGCAAAATTAAAATTTCAACACGGCGGTTTTGGGCCCGCCCTTCAGCCGTATCGTTCGACGCGATCGGCTGGTATTCACCGTAGCCTTTCGCACTGAAAAGCCGCGGATCAAGCTGGTTATTTTTTAAAATTTCTTTCATAAAGTTCACAGCCCGCATCGCGCTCAGCTCCCAGTTCGAATCAAACTGAGCGGTTTTGATCGGCATATTGTCTGTGTGACCGCTGATAATAATGCTGCGCGGCGTATCCATGACAAGCAGTTTTGAAATATCGCGGGCGCTTGCAAGCTGATCCGGCTGGATTTCTGCGTCACCGGAACTAAATAAAACATTATCCCGAATACGAAGCAGCAGCCCTTCGCCGTTAAGTGCTGTTTCTACTTTGTCCTCAAGGTTATTTTCTTTTATATAATCGGTCATTTTTTTCTGCATTTCCTTGAGCTCTTCTTTATCGGCTGCCTTTAAGTTTTCCTCTTGTTCTTCCGTTTCTGTCATCGATGGATCAGAAACGGGGCTTGGAAAATCAAGAACGCCGCTGCCTCCTTCAAGCTCATTATTAAAAGCTGAGGCAATGGCCTGAAACTTTTGCACATCCATGGAGCTGCTTGCAAACAAAACGATAAAAAGAGCGAGGAGGAGTGTCAGCAAGTCCGCATACGGGATGAGCCACGATTCATCTACATGATCTTCATGCTTTTTATGGCGTTTACGCTTGGCCATCTCCTAATCCCCCTCCATCGGCATTTAATAGTTTTTTCTTTTCATCCGCAGGCAGGTAGGAAGCAAGCTTTTGTTCCAGAACGCGCGGCGCTTCTCCCTCTAGAATCGAAAGAATGCCTTCAATCATCATTTCCTTTGTTTTCGCTTCCATCGATGATTTTCGCTTTAGCTTATTTGCAAATGGATGCCATAATACATACCCTGTAAAAATACCAAGCAGCGTTGCCACAAATGCAGCAGAAATGGCATGGCCGAGCGCATCTGTGTCGCTCATGTTGCCAAGCGCGGCAATCAAGCCGACTACTGCCCCCAGCACCCCAAGTGTCGGTGCGTACGTGCCCGCCTGTGTAAAAATAGCAGCCGCCGCTGTATGGCGGTCTTCCATCGCGGCGATTTCTTCACTTAATACATCGCGGATATAATCTGCGCTCTGTCCATCTACTGCAAGGTTCATACCATTTTTTAAAAAGTCATCCTCAATATCGTTCATTTTTGTTTCGAGAGATAATAATCCTTCTTTACGGGCAAGCTCCGCCCAGCTTGTGAACAAGCCGATCACTTCCTGAGGAGTCATTCTTTTTTGGTCCTTAAATAAAATACCGAATAATTTTGGCACTTTTTTCAATTCTGAACCGGGGAAAGCAATTGTTACAGCTGCCACTGTTCCAAGAATAATAATTAAAAACGCGGCCGGGTTAATTAAAACAGCGGGGCTTACTCCTTTGGCGATCATGCCGACTCCGACGGCAATAATAGCTAGAATAATACCAACAAGAGATGTTTTATCCACAATACATTAGCTCCTTACTTCTATATACTTTGATCTTTATATCGGCAGGTTCAGCCATAATTTACACGTTTCGACAAAGAAAAGAATGACAGAAGTGTTACACTGGCATTCTTTTTAGGCTAAACTTAATAAAACTTTAGCACCAGCTTTACATCCTTTTGCTAAACTAATCCCAATCAACTTAATTTATACGAGGTTTTCATTTATGAATCTATCATTCTTTCTTTTCTTTGCATTTGTCGTTATTTTAATTATTTTGTTTAGATTCCAGCGTAAAAAATATGCTTTTCACCGAAAGCGGACAGACTTATTAACAAATCTTCCAAACCGCCGCAGCCTCGAACAGTTTATCGAAGCCCGGACTACACCGCTCAATCTCCCAATTGCCGTTGTAGTCATTGATCTTGATAATTTCAATTGGATCAATGAAAAATACGGCTATGAAAGCGGCGACAGTGTTTTGGTTGAGTTTTCAGAGCGACTTGCGTTTTCCGCCCCTGCCCATAGTCTCGCCGCCCGTATTGAAGGAAATAAATTCGCGCTCGCTATACCCGGCACATACAGCCGCGAGGAAATTCAGACGATGCTTGCTGACCAGTTTCTTTCCCTGCAAAGCCCATTTTATATTTCCGGCGCCCCAGTTCACCTTACTTTTTCAGCAGGTGTTGCCCTGGCTCCCGAGGATGGAAGGAACGGCCACACGCTTTTACTTCATGCTGAGCGGGCTCTGCGCCATGTAAAGCATCATGGAAAAAACAATCTTGTGCTGTACAATACGTCTTTTCAACGGCAGGACCTCGAACTTCAGCTGGCTATGAGCTTCCGAAGCGCTCTTCAAAACGGCGAATTTTTCTTGTGTTATCAGCCTAAATTGAGCATTCACAGTGGAAAGGCTGATTCTGTTGAAGCACTTATTCGCTGGAACAGCCCGATTCACGGTACAGTATCACCTGCTTTATTTATTCCGGTTGCTGAAAAAAACGGATTTATCTTCGATTTAACAAAATGGATCTTACAGGAAGCCTGCCGTCAGATAAAAAAATGGTCAGAAACGAATCATACATTTCAGCGAGTGGCTGTTAATATTTCTGCACCGCTGTTTTTATCAGACCGGCTGCCTGAAATGATTCATGATATTCTTCATGACTGTAAGCTGGATGCCCGGTTTCTTGAACTGGAAATAACGGAAACAGCAGTGATGGAAGACTTTCAAAATGCCTGCCGTATTATCACTCTGCTGAAAAAAGAAGGCATTACCATTTCACTGGACGATTTTGGAACAGGCGTTTCATCACTGACGCATTTGAAAAACCTTCCGATTGATACACTTAAAATCGACAAGTCCTTTATTAACGAAATTCATACTTCTTTTGAAGACAAAGCACTTGTTGAAATGATTATTCAGCTGGCAAACTTATTCGGGCTGTCCGTTACGGCAGAAGGCGTGGAAAAACAAGAGCAGATGAACGTGCTGCAAAGGCTGGGCTGCGACTCCATTCAAGGTTATTTAATCAGCCGGCCTGAGCTTCCTGATGTTTTGGATGCTTATTTTACGGAAAAAAAATATGGTTCCTAAAAAAGCCGCAGCCTCCATGTTGGAAGCTGCGGCTTTTTCATTATGCCTGCAAGGCCATTGCCGGCCCGAAAAATTCATATTTGATATTTTGCTCGCTGAAGCCAAGCTCGGTTAAATGGCGAACGACAGCTTGCATAAACGGCACCGGACCGCATACATAGCAGGTGCTTTGCGGATCAAGAACATCTTGTAAAAAGCTTTTACTAATATAGCCGGTTACATCACATACATCCGACTCATTTTTTTTCTCTTCATAAGCCACGTACATCTTTCCATTGGAAAGACGACTTATTTGTTCCGCCGCTTCTTCTTCAAATGCACGTGCCTCTTTGTTTCGTGCCGCTTGAATCAGAACCGTTTGCCGGTCTGGTTCATTTTGTGCAATCGAGCCAAGCATTGCCATCATCGGTGTGATCCCTACTCCGCCCGCAATAAGCGCCACAGGCTGTGTGCCTTGTTCTAAATAAAAATCACCGGCTGGCGCACTGACTTCCAATGTATCGCCTTCTTGCAGCTGGTCATGAAGGTAAACAGACACTTTTCCTTCCGGATTCTGATCGGCTTCCCGTTTGACAGAAATGCGGAAAGAATGGGACCCAGGTGCTTGTGACAAGCTGTATTGGCGGTTCACTAAAAACTCTTCTCCAGGGATGGAGGTCCGAATCGTAATATACTGTCCTGGCAGATAAGCCGGCACAGGCTCGCCGTCCTTTGCTTTTAAATAGAAGGAAGTAATCAATGAGCTTTCTTTTACTTTTCTTTGAATCACGAACTCTTTAAAATCCTTCCAGCCATGCTGCTGCCGTTCTGCCTGGTCATACATTTCTTTTTCTACATCGATAAATATTTGAGCAATAACCCCGTATGCTTCTGCCCATGCATTAATGATGTCGTCTGTCGCCGCTTGGCCGAGCACGCCTTTGATCGCCTTCAGCAAATATTCCCCTACAATCGGATAATGTTCGGCCTTGATGGCAAGACTGCGATGCTTGTGGGCAATTTGTTTAACAGCCGGAAGCAGTACTTCAAGCTGATCAATGTACTTGGCTGCAGCATAAACTGTATTGGCCAAAGCCGTTTGCTGACGTCCTTTCGACTGGTTGGCATGATTAAAAATATTGAGCAGCTCGGGGTGGGCTTCAAACATCGTTCTATAGAAATAAGTTGTGATTTCAACACCGTGTGTTTCCAAAATAGGAGCAGTTGATTTAACGATATCGATTGTTTTTTGTGATAGCACAATAATTCCCCCTGGGTCTTTTTAAAAGATACATTTTTAATACATCTTATTTATACGCCACCTGTCCCTGAAAAACAATATTAAAAAGTATGTTTAAAAAAACGTTCACAATTGCACAAATTTCTCCTTACATGACATAATAGACCTATAGGACAGGTGAGAACGATGAAACTAACCCTTTATACAGACTACTCGCTTCGCATGCTTGTTTTTCTTGGAGCAAAAGAAGAAGGAGAACTATCTAATATAAAAGAAATTGCCGATGCGTATAATATTTCAAAAAACCATTTAATGAAAGTGACGCATGAATTAGGCAAGCTCGGCTATATCGAAACAATCCGGGGGCGAAATGGCGGTATCCGCCTGGCAAAAAAACCTTCTGATATTAATATCGGTGAAGTTGTCCGGAAAACCGAGGATGATTTTCACATTGTTGAATGCTTTGTTGATCCCGGCCGCTGCTCGATCACTCCAATTTGCGGACTGCGCCACGTATTTGCGGAAGCACTGCAGGCCTTTCTTGCGGTACTGGATCGTTATACGCTAAATGACTTTTTAGCAGACAAGGATATGCTCCGTATCTTTTTGGAATCCGACGCTTCTATTATGTAAGTAATCACCTTTTTTGATAAACTGTCTATATTACATAGGCAAAGGAGAATATCGATGAAAACTTTCGAGGAACAGCTCCAAAATTACGCGCAGCTTGCAGTCACAACCGGCGTGAATATTCAGCCAGGACAAACACTCGTTGTGCGTGCAGCTATTGATTCAGCACAGCTTGTCCGCTTAATCGTAGAAAAAGCTTACCAGGCGGGTGCCAAGCACGTATATGTAGACTGGAGCGATGACACAGTATCTAGATTAAAATACATGCTTGCACCCGAAGAGGCTTTTCATGAGTTTCCAGCATGGAACAAACAAATGATGGAATCACTTGCCGAAGAAGGCGCTGCTTTTATGTCGATCGTCTCGTCCGGACCGGACTTGTTAAAAGGCGTCGATGGAAGACGGATTGCGGCTTATCAGAAAGCGGCCGGCACAGCGATGAAAAAGTACCGCGAATACATTCAGTCAGACAAAGTAAGCTGGACGGTCATCGCAGCTCCTTCACAGGATTGGGCCGATAAAGTATTTGAGGATCTTCCACAGGAAGATCGGGTTCCAGCCCTATGGGACGCCATTTTTAAAGCGGTACGTGCGGATCATGAGGATGCTGTTCAATCCTGGAAAAACCATGATGCCCGCCTTGTAGAAAAAGTCACAGAGTTAAACAAGCAGCATTTTAAAACGCTTCATTATACTGCGCCCGGCACGGACTTAACGATTGATCTGCCAGACACGCACCTATGGGTCGGAGCCGGCAGTATAAATGAGCAGGGCCATAGCTTCATGGCGAATATGCCGACCGAAGAAGTTTTCACAGTCCCGGTTAAAACCGGTGTGAACGGATACGTAAAAGCAACAAAGCCGCTCAGCTATGCGGGCAATATTATTGATGGCTTTACAGTTACGTTTAAGGATGGACGAATCGTGGATGTATCGGCCGAGCAGGGTGAAGAAGTATTAAAGCAGCTGATCGATACAGATGAAGGTTCGCATTATCTTGGAGAGGTGGCACTCGTTCCTCATGACTCCCCTATTTCCAATGCAGGTATCCTGTTTTTCAACACGCTTTTCGATGAAAATGCATCCAATCACCTTGCGATCGGCAGTGCATATGCATTTTGTATTGAAGGCGGCAAGGGAATGTCGCAGGAGGAGCTCGAGAAAAACGGTTTAAACACGAGCATCACTCACGTTGATTTTATGATCGGTTCTGCTGAAATGAATATTGACGGTATTAAAGCAGACGGCACACGTGAAGCGGTTTTCCGCAACGGCAACTGGGCATAATGGCTAAAAAAAGATCCCGGGGTTCTCGGGATCTTTTTTTAAAAGCTAAATTCGTTTAACCGGTTGTAATATTTAATCAAAAATTCATAAAACAGCTTCTCAGACGGCGGCAGCATCCTTGATTTCGTCATGATGACCCCTACAGTCCGGGTCACACGCGGCACGCTGACCGGAATACTGACAGTCCCTACCGGCGTTTGGTCAATCAGCAGTGTTTCTGGCAGGAGACTCACACCAAGCCCTGCTTCCACTAACCCTTTAATCGTATAAATATCCTCACTTTCAAAAGCCACAGACGGTTCGAAATTTACTTTTCTGCATGCATCAAGAACAAGTGCCCGCATATCATATCCTGTACGAAACAAGACAAACTGATCGTCCACCAAGTCACGAAGATTAATCGACGACTGCTTAGCTAAACGGTGGTGAGTCGGAATAAGGGCTCTCATGTGCTCAGAGAAAAAAACATGTGTGTTGATTTCAGCCGTCGGCTCCGGAACAGGTGATACAAAGGCAAGATCGATTTCCCCCTTTTCCACGCGTTCACGCAGTTCCCGGTTGGAACCTTGTTTAAAATCAAAGCCAACATCCGAGTATTGATTTCGAAAAGCAGAAATGACACGGGGCAATGTTTTTGTGGCTAAGGAATTCGGAAAACCAAGGCGGATTTTGCCGGCTTCCGGGTTTAAATAATCTTCAATTGCTTTTACTGCTTTATCCATCGCTTCCATCGCCACAAGAGCATGGTCGTAAAAAATACGCCCTGCATGGGTCAGGCGGACGCTGCGTCCTTCGCGCAAAAAAAGCTCAACGCCAAGTTCATCTTCGAGCTTGGCAATTTGGCGGCTGACAGCAGACTGCGCAACATGCAGATGAAAAGCGGCTTCCGTCATATGTTCCTGGCGCGCCACTTCCATGAAGTATTTCACTTGTCTCATTTCCATTTTCATCCACACTCCTGACTCATATCATTTTGAGATCAATAACTGATTAATAATATATTGATTGTATCATTTCTGAACCCTACAATAAATATAACAGAAAAAGATGATTTGAACGCGGAGGTGCACAACATGAATCTATACGGTTACCCAGAAAAACAGGGCTTATATGATCCGAAAAATGAACATGATGCCTGCGGTATCGGTTTTATTGCAAATATAAAAGGTCGTCCATCCCACAAAATTGTGCAGGATGGTATTCATATGCTTTGCCGTTTGGAACACCGCGGCGGAAACTTAAACGGAACAACTGGCGATGGCGCAGGAATTATGCTGCAAATCTGCGATGATTTTTTCCGTAAAGAGTGCGAAAATTTAAACATTACGTTACCTGCTCCATATGATTATGCAGTCGGTATGTTCTTTTTACCACAAAACGAAAAAGAACGTGAGCAAATTCAAGTAGAAACAGAATTAATTCTTCACGAAGAAGGCTTAAAATTGCTTGGCTGGCGTGACGTTCCGGTTAACCCGGAAGCAGCTGGACCAGAAGCGCTTGTGATCGCTCCCTATGTGATGCAGCTATTTGTCGAAAAAAGCAAAAAGCACGAAACAGAAAAAGATTTTGAACGTGCGCTTTATGTAATGAGAAAACGTGTCGAAAATGAGATCGGAAATAACCCAGATGTAAAAGGCTCATTCTACATCCCAAGCTTTTCAACACGGACCATTATTTATAAAGGAATGCTGACGCCTGAACAAATCGATCAGTATTATGTTGATCTGGCAAAAGAAGACTATCAATCTGCTTTTTCCCTTGTTCACTCGCGTTTTAGTACAAACACATTCCCAAGCTGGGAACGTGCGCATCCGTACCGCTATTTAATTCACAACGGTGAAATTAATACAAACCGCGGAAATGTAAGCTGGATGCAATCGCGTGAGAAAGCCGGCTATTCTAAACTGTTTGGCGATCAATACAAAGACCTTCTGCCAGTTATCGATACAAACGGCAGTGACTCGGCAATGCTTGATAACGCCATCGAATTTTTAACACTTTCAGGCCGCTCCCTTCCGCATGCAGCGATGATGCTGATTCCGGAACCATGGGACCGCGATCCGCATATGGCAGATCCAAAGCTTGCTTTTTATGAATACCACAGCTGCTTAATGGAGCCATGGGATGGACCAACCTCTATTTCTTTCACAGATGGACGCAAAATCGGAACAATCCTTGACCGTAATGGCTTGCGCCCGGCTCGTTACTACGTAACAGATGACGATCATATTATCTACTCATCTGAAGTAGGTACGATTGAAGTAGATGAAAAACGCATCGTGAAAAAAGAAACAGTCAGCGCTGGTGAAATGCTACTTGTTGATTTAGAGGAAGGACGCATTGTTTCTGACGAAGAAATCAAGCAGGAAATCACAACAGCAGAGCCTTACCGTGAATGGCTTGATCAAAACCTAGTGCACATTACGGACCTTGAAGATGCGTCTGGTGCAAAGGAAGAAGCTTTTACTGAAAAAGAAATGCTGAACCTTCATAAAGCATTCGGCTACACGTTCGATGAGCTGACAAAACAAATTGCCCCAATGGCGACAGAAAAAACCGATCCAATCGGTTCAATGGGTTATGATGCACCGCTTGCTGTTTTGTCTGAGCGTCCACAGCTTTTATACAACTATTTTAAACAGCTGTTCGCACAAGTAACGAACCCGCCAATCGATGCGATTCGCGAAGATAACGTTGTATCCATGATGACGCTTCTTGGCAATGAAGGAAACATTTTGGCTCCTTCAGCCGAAAACAGCCGTCGTATTCGCTTAGAAACACCGATTCTTGGCGAAAAAGAATGGAATAAAATCGTACAGAATCAAAATCCTGCATTCCAAACAGCTACTCTTTCTCTTCTATTTAATACGAAAGAAAAAGTAGATTTGGCCGATACAATGACAGCTTTGTATAAACAGGCAGATGCAGCAATTGAAAGTGGCGCATCTATTCTGATCTTGTCAGACCGAGGCGTAACAAACAAACAAGCAGCGGTCCCTGCCCTTCTTGCTGTGAGCGGTATTCATCAGCATTTAATCAAAAACGGACGCCGTACAAATGTCAGCCTTGTGCTTGATACAGCAGAAGCACGTGACGTACATCAATTCTGCTGCTTGATTGGCTACGGCGCAGATGCGATTTACCCATACCTTGCGATTGCTTCCCTCCGCTCAATGGTAGCAGACGGAACAATTCCAGGCATGACAACAGAAGAAGCTGAGAAAAACTACAACTACGCAGCAACAAGCGGCATCATTAAAGTAATGGCGAAAATGGGGATTTCCACCGTTCAAAGTTACCGCGGTGCACAAATTTTCGAAGCAGTCGGTATTGGACGCGAAGTAATCGAAACATACTTTACAGGCACGACAACAGCGCTAAGCGGTATTACGCTTGATGTGGTACTTCAAGAAACGCTTGTCCGCCATCACGACGCATTCGGTAAAGGTGAATTCACAGACCCGACTCTTGATTCAAGCGGTGAATTCCAATGGAGACGCACAGGTGAAAAACACGCCTTTAATCCAAAAACGATCCACATGCTCCAGCATGCGGCACGAACAAATAACTACGAGCTTTATAAAGAATACTCAGAGCTTGTAAACGAAGAAAATATTATGTTCCTTCGTGGATTGCTAGATTTAGATTTCACTGCCCGTCCATCGGTTTCGCTCGATGAAGTTGAACCACTTGAAAGTATCTTTAAACGCTTTAAGTCCGGTGCCATGTCTTATGGTTCTATTAGTAAAGAAGCCCATGAATCACTGGCTATTGCCTTGAACCGCCTGGGTGGAAAAAGCAACAGCGGTGAAGGCGGCGAGGATTCAGACCGCTATACACCAGATGTAAACGGAGATATCCGTTCAAGTGCGATTAAGCAGGTTGCTTCCGGCCGTTTCGGTGTGACAAGCGAGTACTTAAATACAGCATCTGAGATTCAAATCAAAATGGCCCAAGGCGCAAAGCCGGGCGAAGGCGGCCATCTGCCTGGTAAAAAGGTATATCCATGGATCGCGGAAACACGCGGTTCTACACCAGGTGTCGGCTTGATTTCTCCTCCTCCTCACCATGATATTTATTCAATTGAGGACTTGGCGCAGCTTATTTATGACTTGAAAAATGCGAACCATAAAGCGCGTATCAACGTGAAGCTGGTAGCCAAAACAGGTGTCGGTACAATTGCAGCCGGGGTTGCAAAAGGCTTGGCAGATGTTATTCTTGTCAGCGGCTATGAAGGCGGTACAGGTGCTTCGCCAAAAACAAGTATTAAGCACACCGGCCTTCCGTGGGAAATCGGCTTGGCTGAAACACACCAGACTCTTCTTATGAACGGTTTGCGTGAAAAAGTAACACTTGAAACAGACGGAAAGCTTATGAACGGCCGTGATGTAGTGATTGCTGCCCTTCTTGGTGCCGAGGAATTCGGTTTTGCAACAGCTCCACTTGTTGTTCTTGGCTGCGTGATGATGCGCGTATGCCATATGGATACATGCCCAGTTGGCGTTGCGACACAAAACCCGGCACTGCGTGAAAAATTCATGGGTGATGCCGACCACGTAGTGAACTACTTGACATTCGTGGGACGCGAAATCCGTGAATTGATGGCTGAGCTTGGCTTCCGTACAATTGATGAAATGATTGGTCAAAAACAAGTATTAAAGCCGCATGCAAGAAAAGATCAGCATCCGAAAGCGAAATACTTGGATCTGTTCCCTCTTCTTTACATGACGCCGCTTAAGCCGGGCCAGAAACAATATAAAACAACAGATCAAGATTACAAGCTGAACCGTACGATTGACCGCCGTCTTCTATTAGACGCTGTTCGCCCAGCGCTTGAAAACAAAGAAGCTGTTGCGGCTGAATTTGATATTATCAATACCGATCGTGCGGCTGGTACGATTACCGGTTCCGCTGTAACACTTGCACACGGTGCGGAAGGCCTTCCAGACAATACCGTTCAATTCACATTCAACGGCTCGGCTGGACAAAGCTTTGGCGCTTTCCTTCCAAAAGGTTTGACGTTTACAGTGAATGGAGACGCGAACGATTACTTCGGTAAAGGTCTTTCAGGCGGACGCCTTGTTGTTCGTCCACACAGCGATGCAAACCTTGTACCGCATGAACACGCTATTTGCGGAAACGTAAACTTATACGGTGCAACAAGCGGTGAAGCGTTTATTAACGGCCGTGCCGGAACACGTTTTGCTGTTCGTAACAGCGGTGCCGATATTGTCGTTGAAGGCGTAACGGATCACGGCTGTGAGTACATGACCGGCGGACGCGTTGTGATTCTTGGTCCAACTGGCCGCAATTTTGCAGCAGGTATGTCCGGTGGTATTGCTTACCTGTACGCGCCGGAGCGTGATCGTACTGAAAGCCTCGTCAACCGTGAAATGGTTCTGACAGAATCATTGGACGGCTTACAAGAAGAAAACGAATTAAAAACATTGATTACACGTCACCTGCAATGGACAGGCAGTCCGATTGCCAGTTCTATTCTTGAAAATTGGGAAACGGAGAAACACCACTTTATCCGTGTTATCCCTTACGAATACAAAGAAATGATGAAATCTATTTCTTACTATGAACAGCAGGGAATGAAAACGGCTGATGCGAAGTACGCAGCATTTACAGAGAAAAAAATGCCAGTCGTTGAGAACGCGTAAGAAAGGAGAATGAATTGATGGGGAAAGCTACCGGTTTTATCGAATATGAACGCAAAACAGCTCCAGGGCGCAACCCGGCTGAACGGGTAAAAGACTGGAGAGAATATACGACAAAGCTTCCGGAAAAAGAACTGCAAATTCAAGGAGCCCGCTGCATGGACTGCGGGACTCCTTTCTGCCACACTGGCCAGATGATCGGAGGTACACCGTCCGGATGTCCGCTTTACAATTTGATTCCAGAGTGGAACGATCTTGTATACCGCGGCCGCTGGAAAGAAGCGCTGGATCGTTTGCTGAAAACAAATAACTTCCCAGAGTTCACGGGCCGTGTCTGCCCTGCTCCGTGTGAGGGATCTTGTACAGTAGCGATTACTGATCCTGCCGTTGCCATTAAATCAATTGAAAAAGCGATTATCGATAAAGGATTTGAAGAAGGCTGGATTACACCAAATCCACCTAAACGCCGCACTGGCAAACGTGTAGCTGTTGTTGGTTCTGGTCCTGCCGGCCTTGCCGCAGCAGACCAGCTGAACAAAGCCGGTCATCTTGTAACAGTATTTGAGCGCGACGATCGTATCGGCGGCTTGCTTATGTACGGTATTCCTTCTATGAAACTTGAAAAAGAAACGGTTGAACGCCGCGTTAACCTGCTCAAAAATGAAGGTATTGAGTTTGTTGTGAACACAACAATAGGTAAAGATATTACAAAAGAACAGCTGAAAGAAGAATACGATGCGGTAATTCTTTGTGCAGGCGCGCAAACACACCGTGACATTGTGATTGAAGGCCGTGACTCAGAAGGTATTTACCTTGCGATGGATTATTTAACAAGAAGCATTAAAGGCTTGTTGAATGAGTCTGAGGAAGGGGTAATCTCTGCAGAAGGCAAAAACGTCATCGTAATTGGCGGTGGTGATACAGGTGCTGACTGTGTGGCAACAGCGATTCGCCAAGGCGCTAAAAGCGTTGTTCAATTCGGCAAGCACGAAGCCCAACCTGCGAGACGCACTAAAAACAACCCGTGGCCACAGTACCCAAATGTATTTGAATTGGATTACGCGTATGCAGAGGCAGCTGCTGTTTACGGTGAAGACCCACGTGAATATTTGATCGCGACAACAAAGTTTGTAGCGGATGAGCATGGTAAATTAAAAGAACTTCATACGGTTCGTATGGAAAAAACGTATCTTGAAGATGGCAGCTATACAATGGAAGAAATTCCCGGAAGTGAGCAAGTGTGGCCTGTTGAGCTTGTGCTTGTAGCAATTGGCTTCAGTGGAACAGACATGCCGCTTGCTTCCCACTTCGGTGTAGATACAACAGCACGCAATACTGTACTTGCGAAATACGGCAAATACACAACAAACGAAGAAGGCATTTTTGCGGCCGGCGATATGCGCCGTGGACAAAGCCTTGTTGTTTGGGCGATTCATGAAGGGCGCGAAGCTGCACGTGAAGCAGACCGCTTCCTTATGGGTGAAACAAAGCTTCCTTAATCAGCTCTCCAAGCTGCCTCTTACCAAGAGGCAGCTTTTTTCATATTTACTACAGAGTAGAAGGCCTTCTTTACGCTGTCACAGCAATTGTATGAGCCATATATGCGTATAAAAAAAGAACCAGCTTCCGCTAGTCCCGTCTTAAATAGTGTAAAAAGGTTTCTGCTGTTTTCGTCATAAAAGGGGCGTCTGGAATGATCGCATAAAAATTCCGTTCATAATACAAATTCCCGCCGCCTACAATCTTCAGCTTCTCAAGCTCCAGCTCATTTCTAATCGTCCATTCCGACAAAAGCGCCACTCCCAGTCCTGCTTCAACTGCTTCTTTAATAATCTGCGTGCTGCCAAATTCCAAAATCTTAGCCGGCCGAATGCCGTTTTTCGCGGCGAACCAGTCAAACGCTTCTCTTGTGCCAGACCCCTGCTCCCTGACAATCCATGTTTCTTCATTTAAATGAACGCGTTTTTCACTGTTTTCTTTTTTTCCCTTGATCACGTACATTTTATCGGAGGCAATTTTTTCAGCAATGAGCTTGTCTGAAGCCACTGTTCCTTCCACAACGCCAAGGTCAATTTCATTATGGATGACCTTTTCAGCAATTTCCTGCGTGTTCCCAATCGTAATATAGGGATCAACAGAAGGAAACTTATTGAGGAAATCCGCTACAATGTGCGGCAAAATGTATTCCCCAAACGAATAGCTTGCGCCAACAGCAAGCTTCCCCTTTACTTCACCGGCTAAATCCTCCACTGCCTGCTTCATCTTATCATTTAGCGTAGAAATTTCCCCGCCGTAATAAGCAACAAGGCTGCCTGCTTTCGTCAAACGGATTTTTTTGTTCGTTCGGTCAATTAGTTTAATGCCAAGCTCTTCTTCAAATGACTTAATATACTGGCTTACAGCCGGCTGGGTGATAAACAGCTCTTCTGCTGCTCTTGAAAAGTTCATATGCTTTACTACAGTTAAAAAAACCTTTAATTTTTGTTCCATATCCGCCCACCATCATACGTGATTGCTTTTCACTTTTTATTAGCTGTTTCTATTTTAGCATGATTAAGAAGGAAAAAGGGAATTGAAGGCAAACAAAAAGCATTCAGGTGTCCTCCAATGACATCTGAATGCTTTGTTTTGTTTTAAAGGGATCAGCTATTCTCCAATAACAGCTGAAAGTAAGTATCTCGTTGCGTCCAGCCGTTCTCCGATAACCGCTGAACAAGAGACGTGTTTATTTTTTCATTAAGCTGTACAGAACTGCTTTTTGAGCATGCATGCGGTTTTCAGCTTGCTGGAACACAACAGACGCTTCTCCGTCCATCACGCCGGCAGACACTTCTTCCCCGCGGTGCGCTGGCAGGCAATGCATAAACTTGCATTCTGGGTTCGCTTTGGCAAGCAGTGCTTCGTTCACCTGATACGGCGCAAAAGCTTCCAATCGAAGAGCAGACTCTTCTTCCTGCCCCATACTGGTCCAGACATCCGTGTAAATAAAATCGGCTCCCTTCACAGCTTCAGCCGGATCTTCTGTAAAAGTAACGACTGCGCCTGTTTGAGCGGCAATTTCCTTTGTTTTTTGAATGACTGTACTGTCTGCTTCGTACCCTTTCGGTGCTGCTAAAGCAAAGTCCATGCCCATCATTACAGCGCCAATCATTAGAGAGTGAGCAACGTTATTGCCGTCGCCGATATACACCATTTTGCTGCCTTTAAAGCTTCCTTTAAGCTCATATACCGTCAATAAATCAGCCAGCGCCTGGCATGGGTGGTATAAATCAGTCAGCCCGTTAATAACCGGAACCGATGCTGCTTCTGCCAGCTTTTCGATTCGGTCATGTCCGTGCGTACGGATCATAATCCCGTCCAGGTATCCTGATAACACTTTACCCGTGTCTTCAATGGTTTCACCACGGCCGATTTGCAGCTGGTCTGAGCTTAAAAACATGCCGTTGCCGCCAAGCTGAAGAATGGCTGCTTCAAATGAGACACGCGTTCTAGTGGAATTTTTCTCGAAAATCATACCGAGAATCTGTCCTTTTAAAGCATCAAAATAAGCTTCTTTTCGTTTTTTCATATCGTCAGCCAGAACGATCAGTGCTTCTACTTCTTCTGCGCTGAAATCGAGAAGTTTCAAGAAATCTTTTCCTTTTAAATCGAGTTCTTTTACTTTTTCTATCGTGATCATAAAAGTCACCCCGACGTGCCGTCACCGTTGTTATATTTATATTTATACACTATCTAGAATTAAAATACAACCTCTTTCCCAATTTTTTTGCTTTTCTTTCTAAAAACTTTCTCTTCATGTATACTCTTTACGGAAGGAAAAGGTGATAAAGGATGAGAAAGAAAACACGAATGCAAGATACGATCACGGTAAAATCCGCTCAAGTATTCCCGCCGGATACGAACTATTACGGTACGCTATTCGGCGGAAAATTAATGGCTCATATTGATGACGTGGCTTCTATTTCCGCAACACGCTTTGCACGCAATCCGACTGTCACTGCTTCTACGGACTCTGTTGACTTTATACGGCCGATTAAAGTAGGCGATACGGTTACACTGATGGCCATGGTTACGTATACAGGCCGTTCGAGTATGGAAGTTTTCGTCCGGGTAACCTCTGAAAATCTCATTACAGGTGATAAAGAGGTGGCGGCTCTTTCTTTTTTAACATTTGTTGCGATTGATCAAAACGGCAAGCCGGTGGAAGTCGGCGAGGTTATACCGGAGACAGAAGAAGAAAAATGGCTGTTTGAAACAGCACCTGCCCGGGCCGCGCATCGGAAATCCAGAAAAGATCATAGTAAAGAACTAGCTGCCTTTTTTAAAAAGGTATGACCTTTGTACCCTCTTTTTCGTAACAAAATTTAAGTTTTCGTAACAAGACCGCTCTTTCTCCCTGTAAGAGCGGCTTTTTTTGTTGTCATGACTGTAATATACAAAGATTCATCTTTTTGTCCCATGTACGGGTGTTTCCCTTCTTTCTTATAATGGGCGCAGGCGAAAAAATGCCGTTTGGAGGAATGGATACTATGTTGGGACAAGCTGAAATCGGTATTGATTTGGGCACAGCAAATTTGCTCGTTTACAGCAAAGATAAAGGCATCATTTTAAATGAACCTTCTGTTGTAGCCCTTGATATGGATACGAAAAAAGTACTTGCGGTTGGCGCGGACGCCAAAGAAATGATCGGAAAAACTCCCGGGCGGATTGCCGCTGTGCGCCCGATGAAAGATGGAGTAATTGCTGACTTTGATGTAACCTCTGAAATGTTAAAAGAACTAATGAAAAAAGCGGGAAAAGCGGCTGGATTTACGATCCGCAAGCCAACGGTTGTGGTGTGCACACCATCCGGCGCAACAGGTGTAGAACGCCGGGCGATTCAAGATGCCATTAAATCAAGCGGTGCCAAAACGGTACACTTGATTGAAGAACCGGTCGCAGCCGCAATTGGCGCGGACCTTCCGGTAGAAGAACCCATTGCAAATTTGATTGTTGATATCGGCGGCGGGACAACAGAAGTAGCGATTATTTCGTACGGCGGTGTTGTTACGTGCAATTCAATCCGCCTTGCTGGTGATAAACTGGACGAAGACATCATTCAATATATTCGCAAGGAATATAATTTGTTAATTGGTGAACGAACAGCGGAAAAAATAAAAATGGACATTGGCTATGCGCCGGTTGAGCACAATGAACTTCATATGGATGTGCGCGGCCGTGATCTTGTAACCGGCCTGCCAAAAACAGTACGTGTCAGCTCTTATGAGATTCAAAATGCACTGCGTGAGTCGCTTATGGCCATCCTGGAAACGATCCGCGTTACGCTGGAATCCTCCCCTCCAGAGCTGAGCGGTGACATTGTCGACCGCGGCGTTGTGATCAGCGGCGGCGGCTCGCTTTTAAATGGCCTTCAGGAATGGCTGGCGCAGGAAATTATCGTACCGGTTCATTTAGCGCCAAATCCGCTTGAATCCGTAGCGATTGGAACAGGACGTTCGCTTCATGTTCTCAAAAAACTACAAAAAGTAACATCATAATCAAAAACAGGCTGCCATTTTCGGCAGCCTGTTTTGTTTAAACATGTCGTTTCAGATTCGGCCTATTCCATACAAGCTGTCCATCTTTTATTGGTAGGGAGCAGCCTGATAAAAAAAGTTTGGTGACAGAATCGTATTATCATAGGTGCGATGGAAAATATGGGTGGCAGCGGGAGATACGGGCGGAACAAGCCACGCCCAGTCTCCCGTTGCTCTTCTGCCCGCTGCTTCTTCATTTTGTTCAAAGATGCGGTGCTGTCTCGCTGCCGTATGGTGATCGACAATGGTAACCCCGGCTTGTTTAAACGAGTAAAGAACAGCAACATTCAGCTCTACAAGAGCCCGGTCTTTCCATAAGGAGGAAGCATACTGCGTGTCCAGTCCGATCACGTCCGCCACAGCCGGCAGCCGGTTGTACCGGTTTTCATCGGCCAAATTACGCGCACCGATTTCCGTGCCCATATACCAGCCGCTAAACGGCGCAGCTTGGTAGTCGATACCGCCAATCTCAAGCCGCATATCTGAAATGACCGGAACCGCGTACCATTTAAGCTTCAATTCTTTAAAAGACAGAATGTCCGGATGGACAAGGTCCACTTCCACCCGGCATTTCTTAGGAACGTCCTGCCAGACGGGAGGATTGCTGCCGATTTGGACGATCCAGGGCAGCAGATCAAAGTCACTTCCTTTTCCCCGCCAGCCGAGCGACTCACACTTTTCGGTCAGCGTGCGGGAATGTGGATCCCCGGCATGTTCATACCCCGCATAGCGAAGCAGCTGATGATTCCAAATTCGAATTTTTTGTTCCTGTTGATCCGGCCGAAAAATTGTAATGGCCGGCCGGATTTTACCGTCATTGTGAGCAAAAACAACATGCCGCTCAAGTGCACGAAACACATCCAGCGCTGTTTCGGCAGTTCGTTCATCAAACACATGGAGCGTCTGCCAGAACAGCCGGCCGATACAGCGGTTGCTGTTCCGCCATGCAAGTTTCGCCCCATACTCCAATTCTTCAAAGGTATGTGTGTATGTACCCAACTCTTCTATTTCACAGTAAACCTGCTCGAGCCTCGCTTTCGCTTCCTCACCCGGCCGGCTTGTTTCCTGATAAAAGTCGATAATAAATTGCTTTGCTTTCTGCCATCGTGTTTTGTTCATGCTCGATCCCTCTCTTTATCAAAATTATACCAGTATGCAGGCTTTGTGACCTTGAACATTTGGTGTCATCCGGTTATAATTTAGATAGTTAGACAATAATCTAAATAAGGAGGCTGTTCATGTCTGCCACCCTTGTATTTAAGGCTCTCTCTGATCCCACCCGGCGCTCTATTATCGAGCTGCTGAAAAAACAGGATATGATAGCCGGTGACATTGCAGAGCATTTTCAAATGACCAAACCGAGTATTTCCCACCATCTCCACACGCTGCAAAATGCCGGACTTGTTTTGTCTGAACGGAAGGGCCAGCACATTATTTATTCACTCAATACAACCGTTTTTCAGGATATTGTTTCCTGGATGCTGACGGTATCTGGAAAGGAGAAAGAAAAATGAAAAATCGTTTCTTTTGGATGATCGTGTTACTTGCTTCTTTTGCCAGTATTGCTGCATTTCCCTACCTGCCGGATCAAGTCGCAACACATTGGGGATCCTCCGGAGAAGCCGATGGCTATTCTTCAAAATGGTTTGGCGCCTTTTTCGGTCCCGCGATGATTCTTTTGATTGGCGGTCTTTTTAAGCTTCTCCCCAAAATAGATCCGCGCCGGCAAAATTACGCTAAGTTTCAAAGCAGCTATTCGATTATCACCAATGCCTCACTGACTCTTATTTTCGTCATTCATCTCCTGCTGCTCACAAATGGGCTTGGCTATGAAGTGCATATGGATACTGCTGTTTCTCTTTTGATCGGCGCTCTTTTTATGATTATTGGAAATTACATGCCCCGTATGCGTCCCAGCTATTTTGTCGGCATTCGGACACCCTGGACGCTTGCAGACGACCGTATTTGGACCAAAACACACCGCACCGGCGGATGGCTGTTTGTTACAGGTGGGCTTGTGCTGATGGCATCGGCTCTTTTGCCGGCTGCTGTAAAAATACCGACACTGATTAGTGTGGTCATTTTAATTGTCTCTATCCCTTATCTACAATCATATCTTTTATTTAAGAAAAGCCATCATTAACCAGTCCCTTTTAGCGAAAATTGCTCTTGACTGGATGGTACAGAGACGATATGATATTTTTAATTATTCTTGCAATTTTATAAACTCATTCTTATCAAGAGAAGCCGAGGGTACTGGCCCGATGACGCTTCAGCAACCAGCCGTACGGTCAGGTGCTAAATCCAGCAGACTGAAACGGTCTGGAAGATGAGAAGGAACGGACAACACATACATGTTGAAAAGCCTTCTTGCCGTTAAGAAGGCTTTTTTTATTTTATTATTCAGTATAAGAGAGGATGCTGCGCCATGACACTGCTCGACAAGTTAAAAACAAGCGTGCTGACTGCCGATGGAGCGATGGGTACATTATTGTATTCTTATGGAATCGATTTTTGCTATGAAGAACTGAACACGGAAAAGCCGGAAGTCATTGAAAAAATCCACGGCGACTACATTCAAGCCGGAGCGGATGTTATTCAAACGAATACGTATGGCGCGAATGCTTTAAAGCTTTCCCGGTATGGAATGGAAAGCCGTGTACGTGAATTAAACGAAGCGGCGCTGCGTATCGCGAAACGGGCGGCTGCTCCGGGCGGCCAGTTTGTACTTGGCACAATCGGCGGCATCCGCGGCATCCGTAAAAGTACAGCGACCAATGATGAAATTCTCGCTTCTGTACGCGAGCAGGCTGAAAGCTTATTAGCCGGAGATCCGGACGGACTGCTGCTTGAAACATATTATGATTTTGAAGAATTGACCGATACTGTAAAGCTTCTTCGTCAAATGAGCAATGTGCCGATCATTGCCCAAGTATCCATGCATGAGCCAGGTGTTCTGCAAAATGGACTGACTTTAAATAATGCTCTTTCTCAGCTTGAAGGCATCGGAGCGGACGTGGTCGGTGTCAACTGCCGTCTCGGTCCTTATCATACGATTCAGGCGTTTGAAGAAGTCACACTGCCAAGCAAAGCATTTCTTTCCGCTTATCCGAATGCGAGCCTGCTGGATGTAGAAGATGGCCGGATTGTTTATGAATCAGAAGCCGACTATTTCGGACGGGCGGCTGTTCTTCTTCGCAACGAAGGTGTCCGCTTAATTGGCGGCTGCTGCGGCACAACACCGAAACATATTGAGGCGGCGAAAAAACGCCTTGCCGGCCTTCCTCCTTTGACAGAGAAAAAAGTACAAACGAAAAAACCCATTATTATTCAAGAAGCGGCACCGGCGACGGATGTCTCCATTTGTGAAAAAGCGAAAACAGAGCGCACCATTATCGTTGAGCTTGATACACCTAAAACACTTGTAGCGGACAAGTTCATCGAAGGTGCGAACGCACTTTATAAAACAGGCATTGATGCCGTGACGATGGCAGATAACTCTCTTGCTTCCCCACGCGTCAGCAACATGGCGATGGGTGCTACGCTAAAAATGAAGCATGATGTTCGTTCTCTCGTTCACATTACGTGCCGCGACCGCAATTTAATCGGCCTGCAATCCCACTTGATGGGTCTCGATGCGCTCGGTCTTCATGATGTTCTCGCGATTACAGGCGATCCGACAAAGGTCGGCGACTTCCCGGGCGCGACCAGTGTATATGATGTTTCAAGCCTAGAGCTTATTCAGCTTATTAAACAATTAAACGAAGGGATTTCTTTTTCTGGTAAACCGCTGAAAAAGAAAGCCAACTTCTCCGTTGCTGCGGCTTTTAACCCGAATGTCCGCGTACTGGACCGCGCTGTTAAGCGGATGGAGAAAAAAATCGAATGTGGTGCAGACTACTTTATTACACAGCCGGTGTTTACAAAAGAAAAAATTGTTGAAGTATATGAGGCAACAAAGCATTTATCAACACCGGTGTTTATCGGTATTATGCCGCTGACCAATATGCGGAACGCCGAGTTTTTACATCACGAAGTACCGGGAATCAAGCTGTCGGATGAAACGCTTGAGCGTATGCGTGCCTGCGGCGAAGACCGCGAAGCGTCTGCAAAAGAAGGCGTTCAAATTGCCAAGGAATTGATTGAGACAGCAGCCAGCTTGTTTAACGGCTTGTACTTGATTACACCATTTTTACGCTATGACATGTCAATTGAACTGATTCACTTTATAAAAGAACTTGATGCACAGAAAGAAAGCGGGGCTGTTTATGACCACACATCTTATTGAACAAGAGCTGAAAAAACGCATCCTCCTCATTGATGGCGCAATGGGGACAATGCTCCAAAATGCGGATTTAACACCAGAGGACTTCGGCGGCGAAGAGTATGACGGCTGCAACGAAAATCTTGTCCTCACAAGACCGGACGTGATCGAGCGTATCCACCGCGAATATTTAGAAGCGGGCGCGGACATTATTGCGACGAATACATTCGGAGGCACTCCGGTTGTATTAGATGAGTACGACCTTGGTGATCAAGCATACGAAATCAACCTGCGCGCCGTACAAATTGCCCGAAAAGCCGTAGACGAATTTTCAACGCCAGACTGGCCCCGCTTTGTCGCCGGCGCAATGGGACCGACAACGAAAACATTGTCTGTCACCGGTGGTATTACCTTTGACGCGCTCGTTGATAACTTTGAGCTGCAGGCAAAAGCGCTGATTGAAGGCGGCGCGGATTTGATCTTAATGGAAACGAGCCAGGATATGCTGAATGTAAAAGCCGGCACACTTGGCATCCGCCGCGCTTTTGATGCAGCGGGCGTGGAGCTTCCGGTGATGATTTCAGGCACCATTGAGCCAATGGGCACGACGCTTGCCGGACAGAATATTGAAGCCTTTTACATTTCAATTGAGCATATTAAGCCGCTCTCTGTCGGCTTAAACTGCGCCACTGGCCCTGAGTTTATGACCGATCATATTCGTTCTTTGTCAGACCTTGCGACAAGCTATGTAAGCTGTTATCCAAATGCCGGTCTTCCCGATGAGGAAGGCCGTTATCATGAATCACCAGACTCACTGGCGCAAAAATTGTCGGCTTTCGCCGATAAAGGCTGGCTGAATATCGTCGGCGGCTGCTGCGGTACAACTCCTGAACATATCCGGGTTATGCGGGAAGCGGTCAAGGATAAACAGCCGCGCGTATCGCCTGAACATCCACACGGACATGCTGTTTCAGGTATTGAGCCGCTTTTATATGACGATTCTATGCGTCCCCTTTTCATTGGTGAGCGGACAAATGTAATCGGCTCACGTAAGTTCAAGCGGCTCATCGTCGAAGGAAAATTCGAGGAAGCTTCTGAAATTGCCCGGGCACAGGTGAAAGGCGGCGCCCATGTCATTGACATCTGTCTGGCTAACCCTGACCGCGAAGAGCTGGACGACATGAAAGCATTTATGGCAGAAGTCGTTAAAAAAGTGAAAGTCCCTCTTGTGATCGACTCTACCGATGAAAAAGTCATTGAAGAAGCATTGAAATTTTCACAAGGTAAAGCCATTATTAACTCGATTAACTTAGAAGACGGTGAAGAACGCTTTGACGCGGTGATGCCGCTTGTGAAAAAGTATGGTGCGTCAGTAGTGGTTGGCACGATTGATGAAGAAGGAATGGCTGTTACGCGTGAACGCAAGCTGGAGATCGCCATTCGCTCACATGATTTGCTTGTAGAAAAATGGGGACTTGCACCAGAAGATATTATTTTTGACCCGCTCGTCTTCCCTGTCGGCACAGGTGACGAGCAGTATATCGGATCTGCTGTTGAAACCATTGAAGGGATCCGCCTGATTAAAGAACGGCTCCCGAAATGCTTAACCGTTCTCGGCGTAAGTAACGTGTCATTCGGCCTTCCTCCTGTCGGCCGTGAAGTGCTGAACGCCGTGTACCTGTACCACTGTACGCAGGCAGGTCTTGACTATGCGATTGTTAACACGGAAAAGCTCGAACGGTATGCCTCGATTCCAGAAGAAGAAATCAAGCTTGCCGATAATTTGCTGTTTACAACAACCGACGAAACGCTTGCGGTGTTCACTGACTTTTACCGTGACAGAAAAAAAGAGAAAAAAGAAGCAGACATACCGAAAACCGTGCCGGAGCGGTTAAGCTATTACGTAGTTGAAGGTACAAAAGAAGGCCTTCTGCCTGATCTTGAAGCAGCACGCGGTATGTACGATGATCCGCTTGATATCATTAACGGTCCGCTCATGAAAGGAATGGCCGAAGTTGGCCGGCTGTTTAACGACAACCAGCTGATTGTGGCCGAGGTTCTGCAAAGTGCAGAAGTCATGAAAGCATCCGTTGCTTACCTCGAGCAGTTTATGGAGAAAAAAGAAGACGATACAGGAAAAGGTAAAGTTATTTTGGCTACCGTCAAAGGTGATGTACATGACATCGGTAAAAACCTCGTCGATATCATTTTAAGCAACAACGGCTTTAAAGTAATTGACGTAGGCATTAAAGTAACACCACAGGCATTGATTGACGTGATTCGTAAAGAAAAGCCGGATATGGTCGGCCTGTCAGGACTACTTGTTAAGTCCGCCCAGCAGATGGTGATTACTGCCCAGGATTTTAAATCAGCAGATATTGATGTCCCTATTTTAGTTGGCGGCGCCGCTCTGTCACGCCGGTTTACCGAAACAAAAATTTCCCCGGAATACAGCGGGCCGGTTTTGTATGCCAAAGATGCGATGGATGGGCTTGATATTGCCAACCGCCTGCAAAATGCTGAACAAAAAGTGACGCTTTTGCAGGAGCTTGAGGAGAAAAAAGAAAAACGAAAAGCGGTTGAAGCGTACCGCGACGAACGAAAAGAGCAGGCTGTTGCCGTCGCGCCGAAACCGGTAAAAACAGTCCGTGAAGACGTTCCTGTTTTTGTTCCTCGTGATACACGCCGCCGCGTGCTGAAGGATTACGCAATTTCACACTTGAAGCCGTATGTGAACATGCAGACATTAATCGGCCATCATCTCGGCATGAAAGGCAATGTGAAAAAGCTGCTCGAAGAAAAAAATGAAAAAGCGATTCAGCTTCATGAAACCGTGACAGGCTTTTTGAACCAGGGCACCTTAAAAACAGCAGCCGTGTATCAATTTTTCCCGGCACAGTCTCAAGGTGATGATGTAATTGTTTATGACCCGGCGGATGCGAAAACGGAAATCGAACGATTCACTTTCCCGCGCCAGGAAAAAGAGCCGTTCCTCTGCCTGGCTGACTACGTAAAATCAGTCGAAAGCGGCGAAATGGATTACGTTGGCTTTTTCGTGGTAACAGCCGGCTTCGGTGTACGGAATGCGGCCGTTAAGCTGCGCGAGGAAGGCAGGTTTTTAGACAGCCACGCCCTTCAGTCCACCGCGCTTGAGCTCGCAGAAGGCTTTGCCGAACGTATTCACCAGGAAATGCGCGACCAATGGGGCTTCCCGGATCCTGTTGACTTTACGATGCGTGAACGATTCGCGGCCAAATACCAGGGCCAGCGTTTTTCATTCGGGTATCCAGCTTGTCCGAACCTTGAAGACCAGGAAAAACTGTTTGGCCTGATCCAGCCGGAGGAAATCGGTGTTCATTTAACGGAAGGCTTTATGATGGAGCCGGAAGCATCCGTTTCCGCCATTGTCTTTGCTCATCCGGATGCCCGTTATTTTAACGTTCATTAAAACTTTAACCCGTGAAGGAGGGACTAACAGTCGATATATGCTTTTCGACCGTTAACATCTCTCGCTCAACACTTGAAAAGCCGTCCCTTATGGACGGCTTTTCAGTGTACAGACAAAGTCTTTCGCTTTTAAAAAAGAGCCGATAAGTAAAACCTGCCGAACTTCGCGTTCTCCGGACAGTGCGGGAGCCTCGGCTGCGCCTGCGGGGTCTCCCGACTCACTGTACTTCCCGCAGGAGTCTTCGTCCGGCAGGCTTCACTAAGTCTAAGTGATGTTGAAGATCAATAAGCTATGGCCTTAGTAGCTCCATACAATCTTGTCGCAGGCCATTTGGCGGCAGGAGGGGAGCGCAGACTCTTATGGGCTCAGCGTCTGCCCCATGGAAAGCGGAGCTGCCTGGATCCCGCCGATCCTACCCTATTCATGTGCACGGTCATCCATATCATTTGTCTACAGCCTGAAAATCCGCCCATTATGGACGGCTTTTTTCTTTCTCAAAAAATAAAATCAATGCCGGCAGCAAAAGCCCCCTTACAAAAAAAGTATCAATGAGAATGCCAACTGCAACAATGAACCCAAATACAAACAGCACTTCAATGGGCTGTGTCATCAAAACGGCAAAGGTAGCAGCCAATATAATACCGGCGGATGAAATCACCCCTCCTGTTTTGGCTACAGCCCGTTCAACTGCTGCTTTGAGCGAATGCTTTTTTCGTTCTTCCATATAACGTGAAACGAGAATAATATTATAATCGATGCCGAGCGCAACGAGGAACACGAACGAATACAGCGGCACTCTTGTACTGATGGCGTCGATGCCAAACAGCACATTGGTTAGAAACAGCCCCAGGCCAAGCGCAGATAAAAACGACAGGACGATCGTTCCGACCATGTAAAGCGGCATTTTCCACGAGCGCGTCAGGATGATGAGCAGGACAAAAAGCAGGATAATTTCAAGCGCTACAATAAGCAGTAAATCCCGATCGTTCAACTCCCGGTCATCCAGTTTCTCGGCTGTTTCCCCGGCAAAGAACAGCTTGCCTTCTATTCCCGTATCGTCAAGGAGCGCCTCCTCCCGCTCTCTTAAACCGGATAACGTATTAAGCGCTTTTTCACTGTAAGGGCTCGCTTCGAAAGCGAGGGTCAGCTCATGTGCATTTCCTGATGCTTCAGATGTCTGGGGGACGGCAGATAAAATACCTTCCTGTTTGTTAAGCTCTGCAGCTAAAGCAGCCGGATCCCCATTTCCTTCATAAATCACGGTTGTCGGCGATACATCTCCCGCCGAAAATTTATCCTCAATGATACGATATCCGACAAGAGACGGCATATCATCCGGGAAGGATTTTAATGTATCAAATTCATATTTAATATTGACTACGTTAAAAGCCGAGACAAGAAGAAATACAAGTACAACACCGCCGGAGAGTACAGGTTTAGTTGTCACAAAACGCGCCACGCGTCCCCAAAGGCCGCTCTCTTTTTTCTCCCCTTCTCCCGCCTTAGGCACCTTCGGCCAAAATGACTGCCGTCCAAACAACTGAAACAAAGCCGGCACAAGTGTGACAGAAGCAAGCATAATCACTGCCATGACGGTGGCAAAAAGCGGCGCAAAGTTTTGATAATCGCGAATATGCGCAAAAAACAATACAAGCATCGCTGCAAGCACGGTACCGCCAGAGAAAAAAACTGGCTCTCCTGTTTCCCTCATAGCCCATTTCATTGCATCAAATTTTCTTTCATGGAGGCGCAGCTCTTCACGAAAACGCGCCAGCACAAACAGCGAGTAGTCAGTGACTGCCGCAAACAACAAAATCGTCATAATAGACAGAGCCTGACTGCTCATCTCAAGCCCCGCGGCTCCATAGAGGCCCAATATCCGATCTGTCACTGCATACACGAGACCGGATGCCAAAAGCGGGATAAACGCAAGCAGCGGTGAACGATAAATCACAATAAGCAAAACCAAAATAAGAACAACCGTTGATAACAGCAGTACAATGTCTGCCCGTGAAAAAAGGGCAGTCGTATCGGCCGCAATACCCGCTGGCCCGGTTACATACATTTTACTGCTGGATTGTTCTCCAGCAATTTTTGTGATCTGGTTAATACGCGGCTCAAACGCTTTGCTGGTGAAGCCTTCCTGAAACACAACAGGGATAGCTGCAGCAGAGGCATCCGCCGATAAAAACTCGGCTCGCGCCTGAGGCGGCAGCTGAGCAAACGGTGCTATGCCCGTGATCCCGTCTACTTCTTTCTCAATAGAGGCGAGCGTCCTGGCAATCTCCGTTTCTGCTACTTTTCCATTTTCCTCGTTGAAAACGAGAATAGCCGGCGTGCCGCCTTCGTCCGGGAAATACTCTTCCACTTTTTTTGCCGCCTCAATCGATGCTGCATCCTCCGGCAGCGATTCAAAAGCATCCGCGGTGTAATCACGTGCTGCCGGTGCCCATACGCTTAACATCGCAATTCCCAGCAGCCAGGCCGCCAGCACGGTCCACATTCCTTTTTTCGTCGCCACCCAATCCGTCAGCGGCTGGAGTGCTTTTTTCATATCTGTTCCTCCTTAAGCAGCTAGAATATCTTTATTAAATTCTATTCCTGACACAACTGTCAAATTTAAAATGTAAAAAAACGGAGCGTCAATGCGCTCCGCTTCCTTCATACCATAATGCAAACAAGTAATCCGCCCATTCATGCGGCGGCAGCTGCAGGGAATTTGGTGTATTAATCAGCTGAAAAAACAAACCGGCCAGAACCTTAATAGGGATGTCTGAACGAACCGCGCCCTGTTTTTGTGCGGCGTCAAAAATCCGATCCAGCTGTCCGCGCAAATGCTTCAGCATAACCAGTACGTCTTTCACCTGCTGTGCCGCTTTTTCAGATTGCGTGACATCCACTTTGCGGGCGTCTCCTAAAAAATAATGAAGATCCGCTTCTTCCATATATACACGCAAAAGCTGCTGCAGCGCTTGAATCGGGTCCGTTTCATCGACTCTTCCGGCTTTTACAAGAGCCCGTACCATTGCCCGCTTCATAACAGCTGCCGCTACCTCTTCTTTATTTGCATAATATTGATAAATCGTGCTGCGCGCTCCCGGCAGATGGCTGGCCAGCAGCTTTAAATGAAAGCTGCTGTAACCGTGCTGCACAATAAGCGCCTCCGCCGTATCCAAAAGCTCATCTTCTGTAAATGCCCGTTTTCGCCCCACGGCGACCGCCCCTTTAACCCAATTCTTTCCCTCAGTTTATCATGGGGTGCCGGTTTGTTCCATACAAGGCTGTTTCCATATCAAAAGAGCCTGCTTGAAACAAGCAGGCTCTTTTGATTTTACATTGCTTCCGACACAGAGCCCATGCTCTCCGTCATCCAGAGAAGGCTCTTATCTGCCAATGCCGCCTTTTCGATTTGTTGATGCGGTTCTCCATCTGTTCCTACCGTAATTTTTGAATGGATAAAATAAGTTTGCTCGTCTGTTTCGGCGTACACGCCGGCAAGCACATCTTCATCGACCAAAATTCCCTTGACGGAAGCGCCTTTGAGCAGCTTTAAATTCGAAAAGGATTCAGCCTGCCGATACAGCGCGAGCAGCACCATTCGGTTCATATGTCCATTATGCTTATATAAAGGCTTCATGAGCAGCTGCTGTATTTTTTCTTCTTCCAGGAAAACGTACAGCTCCTGCATCGCCGGTTTAATATGCCGGTCAACGCTATCAAGCAGCTGAAGCTCATACATAAGCTGTGTAAACGACGTTTCATTTTGCTCTTGTGGCTGATGGAAATCCGGGTTCCTCTCCAGCACGATCACATTCATGCCCTGCTTTGCTAAAAAAAGCCCCATAATCATCCCGGCCGGCCCGTCTCCTGCAATACAGATATCCGTTTCCAATGTCACAGCACCGGCTTGTTGGCTTGTGATTGCAGTGATGTCCATTTCCATCTTCCTTTCTTAAAAATGTTTATTCTGTCTTGCTGATTTCACTATATAAAGAATTAAGATGGTTGTCTCGAAGTTTGTCAGAAATATTGACAAACTTTTTAGACAATTCATTCTTTTTTTAAAAAGAAATTTGCTTTATTTCCGTTTTCCTGTTATTATAAAAAAGAATTATTTTTGTTCGGAAAAAGCTGTTAAGTGATAAACTTTCCATCTGAACGTAGTGAGCAAGGATAGTAACACAATGTGTGCACAGCACACGAGGAGGAAACACACATGGAACAAGGTAAAGTAAAATGGTTTAACGCAGAAAAAGGTTTTGGTTTCATCGAGCGCGAATCTGGAGATGACGTATTCGTTCATTTCTCAGCTATTCAAGGTGAAGGCTACAAATCTTTAGACGAAGGCCAAGCTGTAACATTTGATGTTGAAGCAGGTCAACGCGGACCACAAGCAACAAACGTACAAAAAGCATAATTTCACTTCGTTATACGCAGCAGACTTTCTTTTGAAAGTCTGCTTTTTTATTTGCAAACGGAAAGCCCTCTGTTTGAAATAAACAGAGGGCTGCATCAACATCAACATGGATTGTTAAATGGTATATTGAGTATACCACAAGATCTTTTTCCTGATGCTTTTATTTTCAAGATGTGTATTACACACCCATTTTCCGGCGAGAGTTGCTTACTTTTTTCGTTTGCTGACTTTGCATTTTTTTTGTTGATGTATTAAAGCTTCCTTTTGCATTGCCGCCTGCATTTTGCGCTTTTTTTTCTTCCAGCTTTTTCATCATTGCTTCTTGCAGCGTCATTTTCTTTTCAGCCATCCTTATTCCTCCATGCTTGTTTTTTTCAGTGTATCATGTTTTTGCTTGATTTGCTTTTTATTTATCGAAACTTATAGCCGGCTTTTTTGCCTTTTACGCAAAAAAGCTGTTTTAAACATCCAGTAAGCGCGATGCTTAAAACAGCTTTTTATCCATACTCAGAGTAGTGTTAGTGAGTAGTGTGACGTGCATTGTCCCGGTTGATAAGCGATAGAAATTTTAGTGAATATAATGCAGACAATCCAACAAGAATATAAACGATTCTTGCCAGAAGAGCATCTTGTCCACCGAAAATGGAAGCCACTAGGTCAAATTGCAGCAAACCGACAAGAAGCCAGTTAATACCACCTACAATCAACAAAATGAGTGCAACAGAATCAAGAGCCTTCATGTTTCTGCACCTCCTTTCACTTCGTTACAATTAGTATTACCGTTATCCTCCATTTTGAAACATACAGCCAAAATAAGTTTTAAAAAAGCAGAATTGGGTTATAAATAAAACGTTTTACAACCGCAATGAAGTTTGTGATTATGGCCATACTAACAAAAACGTGAGGAGTGAAAAAATGCTCAAAACAGAACAGTACGTGGACCGCCTTAAACAGCACGCTGTCCGTTTTTCGCATGCTGAAGGTCTGTCTCCTGTTGTTCAAGCGGCCCAAAATGCAAAATATGTCCTGCTTGGCGAAGCATCACATGGAACGTCCGAATTTTACACTACACGTGCCGCCATTACGAAACGACTGGTTGCGGAGCATGGCTTTTCCTTTATTGCAGTGGAAGGAGACTGGCCAGCCTGCTTTGAAGTGAACCGCTATATAAAAGGACAGGCGCCGGAATATGCTAATGCGGAAGAAGTGCTTCGTTCTTTTCGCCGCTGGCCATCCTGGATGTGGGCAAACGATGAAATAGAAGACCTGGTAAATTGGCTATACGATTTTAATCAAACAAATGAAAAACAGGTTGGGTTTTATGGGATGGATGTGTACAGCCTGTGGGAATCCATGGAAGCTATTGTTGATTACTTGGAAGAGGCTGGATCTCCTGATGTGGAGAAAGCGAAGCGGGCATTTGAATGCTTTGAACCCTTTCACCGCCAGGCCGAGCAATATGGCATTTCTGCTGCTTTTTACGGTGAAAGCTGCATGGAAGAAGTCATAGATTTACTCAAGACTATCCAGCAAAACCGAAAAATGTATACGCGTGATCCGGAAGCAGCCCTTAATATGCAGGTAAATGCCCTTGCAGCGAAAAACGCAGAATCGTATTATCACGCAATGGTAACCAACGGAAATGAATCATGGAATATCCGTGACCGTCATATGGTAGAGGCTCTTGGATTTATTACCGCTCATTACGGAGCCGGCTCAAAAGGGGTCATATGGGAGCATAATACACATATTGGCGATGCGCGTGCCACAGATATGGCAGAAGAAAATATGGTAAACGTCGGGCAGCTGACCCGGGAAATATACGGGCACGATCAAGTGTTTGCAATCGGATTTGGCACTCACCGTGGTACTGTGATTGCTGCTGACAGATGGGGAGAAGAAATGGAAGTGATGCCGGTGCCGGAAGCAATGCCTGGAAGCTGGGAAGATATGCTTCATAAGGCTGGCGCCTTTAATCAATACATTTTATTTGGCCCTGAAAACCAGGAGCTGTTTCGGGAAACAGTCGGACATCGGGCTATCGGTGTTGTTTATCACCCCGGAAGGGAACGATTTGGCAATTATGTTCCGTCGCGCTTATCCGAACGCTATAACGCTTTTATCTATATCGACAAAACGCACGCTTTGTCGCCGCACTTTTTTCATGGACTGCTTTAACAAAATAAAATTTTCCTACCCGGCAAGCAGCTTGCCGGGTAAATAAATGCCGAAATACAAAGCCTGAATCAAAAAAAGCAGTCCCCAAACGCGGCTTGAAATCCCGGTAGAGCGCTTTAAAGCAGAAGCATCTCCCGCTTTTTGAGGAGAAATAAGGCTTAAGTAAAAAATGACCCAGCTGCTGCGGACAGATTCCACCAGCAAAACCGCTGTAATTACATACATATATGCCTGCTGAACAGCCCCGGATGCGTACATATAAATGGCCGCGGTTCCTGCAAAAAACGCTACAAGCCAAAGAAAGCCGAACCAGTTGCGCACCCATAACACTAAACTGACCGCTAAAATCATAAACAGGCCGTAATACAGCCAGCCGGTATAACCATTCAGCGATGCCCAGGCAACAAAAAACGCAGAAGCAGATGCGAACGGATAGCCGGCAAGCGATGTAACAATCGCAGCGAGCCTGTTGGCATGCGTTGTATAAGCCACGCCGCTCGTATCCCAAAACAGCTGGACGTGGTGGATGCCGCCGCCCGACAAGAGACTTGCGAGTACGTGGCCAATCTCATGCAAAAGCGTATTTAACACACGAAAGTATTTCCCCGCTATCGGAATACACGTTAAAAGGATTGCTGCTCCAACGAACAACATCGCCTGGCTGATTGTCATCGCATCCCCTTCTTTATCCGTTTATTTCATACGCATAAGAACTAATTACATGCTTCAATTTATTTATTTTATCATGCACGAATAAAGTCCACCAACTTTCGGATGACTGGTGAAAAAAGCGATGCAGAGCATCGCTTTTTATTCGAGCCCGGCTCTTGCATGAGCGGGCTGTACAATCATTTATCTCCATGCTGCCGCTTTTCTAGTCCTTATTAAAAGAACAGCATGTTTAATACGATCGTTAAAACAATTGATAAAACAATGGAAATGAGAATGCTTCCCATACAGGACATACGCATAATTTATAATCCGCCTTTTGTAGTAGTGGTGCCTTTCTTTTACCCCCTTTTGTCAACGCTTTAAACCAGCCGGATCGTTGGGATTTAAGAGACATTCCTTCCTTATACTGCACTTTTTATGGGTTCTTATTTTCTTTGCTGCCCTTACTAACACCAAAAAAGCTTTAACACACTATGGCACTCCTTACGCAGGCAAAAATAAAAGAGATGTCTTATTCAGACATCTCTTTTTCATGTGAATGATCCCGGTCTTTCTTTATCCTTACCGGTTATCCACCGTTTCTGGATACAGGTCATGGTTCATCATGCGGTATTCGGCCATTTTCTCGTATTTCGTGCCAGGCTTCCCGTAGTTCGTGTACGGGTCAATGGAAATTCCGCCACGGGGCGTGAATTTGCCCCATACTTCAATGTAGCGTGGATCCATCAGTTCAATCAGGTCATTCATGATGATGTTCATGCAGTCCTCATGAAAATCACCGTGATTGCGGAAGCTGAACAAGTACAGCTTCAACGATTTACTTTCGACCATTTTCACGTCGGGAATGTAGCTGATGTAAATAGTCGCAAAGTCCGGCTGACCCGTCATTGGGCAAAGTGATGTGAATTCCGGGCAGTTGAATTTTACAAAGTAATCACGGTTTTGATGTTTATTGTCAAACGTCTCAAGAACGGATGGATCATAGTCAAATATATAGTTTGTTCCTTGATTGCCAAGCAGCGTAATGTCTTTTAGTTCTTCTTCTTTTCGTCCAGCCATGCCGGAGCCTCCTTATAAATCATATTCTTTTTTATTATAGCAGAGACAGTTTACAATGAGAAAAAGGAGTGGTGCAAATGCAGCCTGTAACCTCATACACGGAATTTTCAGATATTCTTTCATCCAGCGAAGCCGTACTGCTTTATGTTTCAAGCCCCGGCTGTTCTGTTTGTCACGCCCTGCTTCCGCAGGTTCAAGCACTTATGGAGGAGTTTCCCCGTGTCACAACGGTTTACGCAAATACGGGAATTGCACCAGATATTGCCGGACAGTTTACTGTTTTTTCTGTGCCAGCTGTTCTTTTCTTTTTAAAAGGAAAGGAACAATTCCGTGTGGTACGCTTTGTTCCGGTTGGAGGCTTAAGAAAAAGTATAGCCAACGCTTTAAAAATCATTTGACAAAAAATTATGAAATCCTTCACAATAATAAGGGAGTATTGAAAGGAGAGAATACAGTGACATTATTAACAGACATTTTAGCGTTTAACGAAACATTTGTAGAAAACAAGGAATATGAAAAATTTGAGACAACAAAGTTCCCGGATAAGCGTGTCGTCATTTTAACGTGCATGGATACACGCCTTGTTGAACTTGTAACCGAAGCTATGAATTTTAAAAATGGAGATGTAAAAATCGTTCGTAACGCCGGCGCGATCGTCAACCATCCGTTCGGATCGATTATGCGAAGCCTGCTGGTTGCTGTGTATCAGCTTCAAGCAGACGAAGTATTGATCGTAGGGCATCATGATTGCGGTATGGGCTCTCTCTCAAGCGATGTCATTATTGATGCAATGAAGGAGCGGGGCATCCAGCAGGAAGTAGTGGATACACTCCGCAACGCTGGAATTGAAGTAGATAAATGGCTGAGCGGCTTTAACAGCGTAGAAGAAAGTGTCGAGCACAGCGTGAAAATGGTCAAGTCTCATCCATTGATGGTGGATTCTATTCCTATACACGGTCTTGTTATTGACCCTGCAACGGGCAAATTAGATCTTGTGGTGGATGGATACAAAAAAGAAGCGGCTCTTTAAAAGAGCCGCTTTTTTTATGGCTTTAACACTACCTTTATACAGTCATCCGTTTTTGTATCAAACAATTCATAGCCTTTTTTTGCTTGATCGAGCGGCAAAATGTGGGTCACGACATCACCCGGATCCACTTTTCCTTCCGCAATCAGCTGATATAAATAAGGCATATAGTGAATAACAGGAGCCTGGCCGCCCCGAATGTTAATGTTGCGCTGAAAAATGTCACCGAGCGGAAAAGCGTTATAGATTCCGCCGTATGCACCTGTTATTTGAATCGTACCGCCTTTGCGGACAGCCTGAGTGGCTGCCACAAGAGCACTTAAAGCACCGCCCTGGAGCTTCATGCCGACTGCAAGAAATTCGATCGGTGTCATTTTCGCATCCATTCCAACACAATCCATGACGACCTCTGCCCCGCCGCCTGTTATTTCTTTCAGGTGATTGCCAATATTTTGCTCGTCTTCAAAGTTCACAATTTCTACTTTATTTGTCCTCTTCGCATGCTCAAGCCGATATCCCACATAATCAACCGCAATGACACGTTTTGCCCCTTTTAACCAGGCAAATTTTTGAGCAAGCAGTCCAACTGGGCCGCACCCAAAAATAATGGCTGTATCTCCTTCTTTTAAGCCGGAATTGTCGACGGTCCAGTAAGCCGTTGCAGCGGCGTCCGCCAGCAGGACGAGTTTCTCATCCTCCACCTCACTGTCTTCCGGAATTTTAAACGGTGTAAAATTCCCATACGGAACGCGCATATATTCGGCCTGCCCGCCAGGATATCCCCCTGTCGTGCCGCTATATCCAAAATAAGCGCCCATTTCGCCATTATCATTAGAATTGTCACACTGACTTTCGAGGTCATGCTTACAAAACCAGCATTCTCCGCAGCTGATGTTAAACGGAACAATGACACGGTCTCCTTTTTTTACTTTTGTCACAGCCGGTCCGACTTCTTCTACAATCCCCATCGGTTCATGCCCGATAATATAATCTTGTTGAAGATTCGGAATCATGCCATGAATCAAGTGCAAATCGGACCCGCAAATAGCTGTTAATGTAGGCTTGACGATAATATCGTCCGGTTTTTGAATGCTGGGTGCTTCTACTTCTTTTACAACCACATTTTTCACACCTTGATATGTGACGGCTTTCATTTTTTAAACCTCCTCCACGATAATGGCATTTATTTAGGCGGGGTTGGAAATAACCCTTTTCGATTTGTATTGGTCGGGAAGAGCGGCAGCCGGGCAATGTCGACAGCCGTTTCAGCGGACTTAATGTCCAGCTGCATTTGTTTATCGACGTCATACGGATAGAGCCAGCCTTTATGCAGCATTAATTCCGTTACTTCACCATGCAGGTCAATGCCCTGTTCCAGATGCTTGATCAGTACAGAACGAACTTCCGGCGTAGCCGCTTCTGTTATAGCCAACGCACAGTTTCTTACCCCATTTTTTACAGAGGTCAAAAATTCAAGCGCAATAGCAGAATCAGCAAGTTCCGGCATTCCCACTGAATTGATCGGATCTAAATAATCGTTCACATCTTCCACCTCCAAAAATTAAAATGTTCTGGCTCCCTTATAAAGCTCTAACAACTCATTCGTTTGGTGAATCGACTGCTGTGCGTCTTTTTCCAGCATCGCTTTTAAATCACTGTCAAAGCAGGCACCCTGCATTAGTTTTGATTTGAGCATGCAGATCGTTTTAAAGTTGATCATCTCATGGAGCTCCATTGTTTCATGAAAGGCCAATTTTTTTTGGTCCATATTTCTCACCTCTACAGTTAGTCACAACATTCATTTTCCCTTTCATTTTCTCTATTTATTCAGATGGTTCAATCTGTGCATGTTTGAATAAGGAACAGATGAAAAGCCAAAATAAGAAGTGTGTATGAATAACTGAAGAGGTGATAAATGTGAGGAAGCATTTTGGTCAGCACGAGTCTCTGGAACTGCATGAACTGGTCGTTTTTAAAAGTCTCTGTACGACAAAATCAGCGACGATGAGCAAACTTGCACAGGATCCGGAATTAAAAACCCTGCTTGAAGCAGACGCACAAGCGGGCCAGCAGCATCTTCAACAGCTGAAGCAGCTTTTGCCCGGAGGTGGCGTGGCACAATGAATGATTTATTTAAAAGCATAGCAGGCATGGGCGGCATGACGGATCAGGTGATTGCAACGGACTTTTTGATTTCCGCCAAATCCGGTGTCAGGAATGCAGCGTTCGCGCTTACGGAAGCCGTAACACCTGAATTGCGTTCAGCCCTGCGTGAACAGCTTATGGCCACTGTTTCAACTCATGAAAGCATCAGCAGATATATGATGGAAAAAGGATATTACCATCCTTACAACCTGGAAGAACAGGCGAAAATCGATCTAGCTGTCGCACAAACAAGCCAGGATCTTGTAAAATAGCACCCCATCCTCCTGCTTTGTCTGCTTCTACTAATTGAAAGACGAGGCTTTTATTCACCTTTAAAACCAAAAAAACTGCCGACATCCCATTCGGCAGTTTTTATTTCTTTCTTTATACAGAGCGGTTCCAGTGACGGTGTTCAGCAAGAGCGGCGAGGAAGTTGTCTGCATAGCCTTCAGATGGAGATGCTTCCGCTATTACGCCCGGATCACCAGGCAGATCCGCGATCAAATCCACGCTGTCATCTGTCGCTCCTACGGTTTTAAAGTGTTCATATGCTTCTGTTAAAAAAGCTTTTGCCTGCTTTTTCGCTTTTGGATCTGCACTCAGCCCGCCTGCTGCGTAAACGGCATCAAATAAAACCGAGTCGGCTGTCAGGAAAGTATGGTCTACTTCAAGCTCCGCTCCGTCATCGCCTTTGATTGTTCCCTGCTTTGTGCTCACCACTTCGGGACGGGTGCCTGCTTTTTCAAAGGCTTTGTAAATATCGGTCATCGTTTTGCCCGAGAAGCCCTCGCCTGCTAGGATTGCAATTTTGCGAGTTGCCACCCCTTTAACTGGGTTTGCCTCCTGGCTTAGCGCCGGCGAAGATTTGGTAATGGACGATTCCTCTATATCGGATGGTGCCTGCACACCAATGGCGTCAGCTACTTGTGCCGCCAGGCCTGCATTGACATTCGCAAACATATTCACAACCTGCTGGCGAATATCTTTGCTTTTTACTTTGCCCAGTTCAAAGCTGAATGCTTCAATAATATGTTTTTTTTCAACCTCTGTCATACTGTTCCAGAACAGGGCTGCCTGTGAAAAATGGTCTTTAAAACTGTCGCTGCGGCGCGCTACTTTGCGGCCTTCTACTTTTTCCTGGTAATGAGCGTAGCCGCCTTCTTCTTCCTTGGCCGGTGACGGCGTATTTTGAGCCAGCGAGTTTTTATGGTAGCTCACCTGCCCGACGTTAATTGTCTGGCGCCCGTATCCATCACGCTGGTTATTAAAGAACGGGCAGACAGGGCGGTTAATCGGCAGCTCATGGAAGTTTGGCCCGCCGAGGCGGATAAGCTGTGTATCGGTATAAGAGAAAAGCCGTCCCTGCAACAGCGGATCATTGGTAAAATCAATTCCCGGTACAACGTGGCCCGGATGGAAAGCCGCTTGTTCCGTTTCGGCAAATACATTATCGACATTACGGTTAAGTGTCATTTTCCCAATGATTTTTACCGGTACGTCTTCTTCCGGCCAAATTTTAGTTGGATCAAGCACATCAAAATCAAATTTAAATTCGTCTTCTTCGTCAATCATCTGCACGCCAAACTCGAATTCTGGATAATCCCCCATTTCGATCGATTCCCACAGGTCGCGGCGGTGGAAATCCGGATCTTTACCGGCAATTTTTTGCGCTTCATCCCACACAAGTGATTTAATACCGAGAACCGGCTTCCAATGAAACTTTACAAACCGCGCTTTTCCTTCGCCGTTCACAAAACGGAATGTATGAACACCGAATCCTTCCATCATCCGGTAGCTGCGCGGAATCGCACGATCGGACAAATGCCACATAACCATATGAGCTGATTCCTGGTTGTTAGCAATAAAATCCCAGAATGTATCATGGGCACTTGCTGCCTGAGGCATTTCATTGTGAGGCTCCGGCTTGACGGCATGAATCAAGTCTGGAAACTTGATCGCATCCTGGATAAAAAAGACCGGGATGTTATTACCGACAAGGTCGTAGTTTCCTTCCTCCGTATAAAACTTTGTTGAGAAGCCGCGCACGTCACGAACGGTATCTCCTGAACCGCGGGAGCCCGCTACAGTCGAATAACGGACGAAGACCGGTGTTTTCTTCGATGGATCCTGTAAAAAGCCGGCTTTTGTATATTCTTTCATAGACTCATACACTTGAAAGTACCCATGCGCCGCAAATCCGCGTGCATGAACAACCCGCTCTGGAATGCGCTCATGGTCAAAATGGGTCATTTTTTCACGAAAATGAAAATCTTCCATCAATGTAGGCCCGCGGTCCCCTGCTTTCAACGAATGTTCATCTTCTGACACGCGAAGCCCTTGATTCGTTGTTAGGTTTTCTCCTTGATCGCTTACACGGAACTCATCCAGCTGTTTGTTTTTGCTGTTTTCGTTAATCGCCATGCTTTAGCCCCCTTATTGGTACATTCCCTAAAAGTTCATTACTTACTATCCGTACCACCTTTTAAATGGACTAAAACAAAAAAAGACAGCATATTCATCCTAAATAGGCAAAGTTTGTGAATTAAATTTCCATATTCGACCCAATTATTCAAAATATCCTGCCCAAACAGGGAAATTTTTCTTTTATTCAGACCATTTTTCTTACGAAATGAATCATTATTTTTACGGATGTGACGCTTTCTTCCAGATGATACGATAGAAGTGAAATGAATGAATAGGCGGTGTATTATGGAAAAAGCAAAGCTCGGCATTTTACTTCTTTTTTTACTCGGCTTTGCCGGACTGGCAGGACAGCCGGCTTCAGCCTACGCTCAAACGGGCTCCATCACAGGAGACCGCGTAAATGTACGTGAAAGCTCTTCTCTTTCGGCTTCTGTTCTTGGACAGGTACATACGGGAGACCATGTCTCTATTCTTTCATCCCAAAACGGCTGGGTGCAGATCTCCTATGGAAGCCAAAAAGCCTGGGTTAGCGGACAATTTGTCGGTGGAGCAGCCGAAAAAACAGCTTCTTCAGGAGAATTTATCCGCATTCAAACAGAGGGGACCAATTTGCGAAGCGGCCCTTCGACATCTTCCTCTGTCATTGTTCGGGGATCTGTCGGTGAGCGCTACCCGGTTACAGGACGAAGCGGCGATTGGATTCGTATTCGCCTTGCAAGCGGAAATGAAGCTTATGTAGCCAGCTGGGTTGTATCAGGGCAAGGCCAAGGAACCCATGCCTCTACTTCTGCTTCTTCTTTACAGGGCAAAGTGATTGTTCTGGATCCCGGCCATGGGGGAGTGGACGGCGGAACATCTGGTTTATACGGCACCATTGAAAAAAATGTGACGCTTCAAACCGCTTGGAAGCTGCGTGATACCCTGGCTGCGAGTGGAGCAACTGTTGTATTAACCCGTACGGGTGATCAATATGTACCGCTGCCAGCCCGGACAGCTGACTACGGAGCAGACGCTTTTATCAGCCTTCATTATGACGGGGCACAGAGCCAGCAGGCAGCCGGGCATACAGCTTATTACTATCGGGCGGGGCACCAAGAGCTTGCCCGTTCTTTAAACGAAGGGCTAAATGGAACGCTGCCGAACGCAAACCGCGGGACACAGTATGGCGATTATTTCGTTCTTCGTGAAAATCAGCAGCCCGCTGCCCTGCTTGAGCTTGGTTATTTAACAAATCCAGCCGAAGAATCTTCAATCGTGTCAGCTGCCTACCAGCAGCAGGCAGCTGACGGGATTCGAGACGGCTTAGCCTCTTATTTTTCTCGTTAACAGCAAAAACAGCGCCCGGCTTTTTGCCTGGCGCTGTTTTTTTATCAGTATATTAGGTCAACAAGATCCTCGGTCGTAACATTTCCGAAGTAATGCTTCATATCCAGCGGCTCAAGCGCCTGGCGAATAGCACCCTTTTCATATTTTGTTCCAAGGAGCGCCTTTTCCACTTCGGCTACATCCCCCGCACCAAAAAAGTCACCGAAAACACGTGCTGTTTGAATGTCTCCTCCTTTTACATGGAGGCGCACATCAATAAGCCCGACCGGAAATCGATGAGAGCGTTCGATATTAAAAGCCGGCGATTTGCCGTAGTTCCAATCCCAATTTCCGTAGCGCTCGGCTGAGATCTGATGAATGGCTTTCCAATCTTCTTCTGTCAGCACATATTCTTTTGCTTGCTCTTCACCATTAAAAATTTGGGTTAAAATAAATTGTTTAAACTGGGTAATAGACATTTTTTGCTCAATCAAGTCAGATATATTTGCCACACGGCTGCGAATCGATTTAATGCCTTTAGATTCAATTTTGTCTTTACGCACCTTAAGGGCAGCCACGACATCATTCATGTTGGTATCAAACAGAAGCGTCCCATGTGTAAACATACGCCCTTTTGTGGCAAATTGGGCGTTTCCTGAGATCTTAAACCCGTTAGCTGTTAAATCATTGCGCCCGCTCATTTCTGCATTCAAGCCGAGTTTGTTCAATGCTGCTACAACAGGCTCGGTAAACTTGCGGAAGTTATGAAAGCTGTCTCCATCATCTTTTGTAATAAAGCTGAAATTTAAATTGCCAAGATCGTGGTAAACCGCACCGCCGCCGGACAGACGGCGGACAACGTGAATGCCGTTTTCCTCGACATAATCTATATTTATTTCTTCAATGGTATTCTGGTTTTTACCGATAATGATAGAAGGTTCGTTAATGTAAAAAAGCAGATAAGATTCTTCAATATCCAAGTGTTTAACGGCATATTCTTCAATCGCTAAATTAATGCGCGGATCGGTAATCCCTTTGTTGTCAATAAAAAGCATCGTACACCTCCGAATTGGTTTAGTTCAAATGTAGCATATTGAGATTCGTTCTCAAAGAAAAAGCACCCGATTCCGGATGCTTTATTCTCTGCCGAAATTCATGCGCTGGTAACGGCCGCGAATTATTTCGTATATGCCATATAATAGAAGCCCTGCTGCGGCAAGGCCGAGTAAAAACTGTCCGTACGGCTGCGAAGCAAGCTCTGCCAACGCTCCGTCAATGCCTTTTGTTTCGTTCGGATTAGCTGTAACAGCCGTTTTAATAAAGAAAAAACCGATCATCGCGAGCACAATTCCACGTGCAAGGAGTCCAGCTTTTCCAGCTCTTCGGGCAAGGCCTATTTCTTTTTTATTCATTTCACTCGTTTTAAAATATTGCATAAATTTCCCCTTAAAGCCCCGGTATAATTCTATACATCCATACAAAATAATGATAAGTCCAATACAGCCGACGATCCACTGCCCAAACGGCTGGGCCAGAAGCTTTGCGGAAATGCTCTTCTCCGAGTTTCCTCCTCCGCCGGCATGGACAGCAAGCCGGATGGCAGTGAGAGCCAGGCTGCCATAAATAAACGCACTGATCATGTAACCAATCCGTTTTGCCGTTCCTTTAGCTCCAGTGCCTTCATGCTGAACATCTTTTATCGACTTGATGAGTTCCCATATCACATATCCAATCAGGCCAATGCCAATAAGCCAGAGCAGTATCCGGCCAAATGGTTCGTCAGCTACAGTCACGAGGGCGCCGCTTGTATCGGTCGTTCCTCCGCCGGCGCCTGCTGCTGCCATCAGGGCAAAGAGGCCAACGAGCGCATACACCGTTCCTTTTGCCATATGCCCCATCCGCCCAAACCTCCGAATCCACGGTTTGGCTTCATGTACTTTTGATCGCATGCTTTCTTTTGCTGTCATCCTTTCTCCCTCCCCCCGCTTTCGCTTTCCTTTCTTATTCCCGTTTTTTGTTTTTACGCAAACTGGTATTTTTTTGGTTCATAAGCCCTTTTTGGTACGCTGCCACGGAAAAGAATGAATAAACTCATACATCCCTGCTTAACTTTCTTTTCTGCCAGTTAAGCGGACTGTATAGCAGAACAAAAAAGCACCCTTTCTAGGTGCTTCAGCCCGTAGACAAATGATATGGATGACCGTGCACATGAATGGGATGGATCAGCGGCGTCCAGGCCGCTCCGCTTTCCATCGGGCAGGCGCCGGGCCCGACTTCGCCCGGCAGCTCCACCGGCCTCAGCTGCCCGCTCGTCCTATAGGAGTCTGCGCTGCCTTCCCGCCTCCAAGTGGCTTGCGACAAGATTGCATAGAACGAATAAGGTCGCATCTTTCTGTTTAAAAAAGAGAAAATGTCTATTCAGTCCCTGCTTATTGATCTTTAACACCACTTCATGAAGCCTGCCGGACGAAGACTCCTGCGGGAAGTACAGTGAGTCGGGAGACCCCACAGGCGCAGCCGAGGAGGCTCACGCACTGCCTTAGGATGCGCGAATTCCGGCAGGCTTCACTTACCGGCTCTTTTTTAAAAGCGAAAGACTTTGTCTACACCTGAAGCGCCTTCTTCAGGTGTTTTCTCAGATAGATACACGGCAGCCGCCGTTTCGCTTTGATTGATACAGCAGTCCATCTGCTTCTTTCATTAAAGACTGAACCGGTACTCGTTTTGTATCAGTGATCCCAGCCGATAAAAACACACCATATGTACGGAGTTCTTGATTCCGCTTGCTTTCATCGATTATTTCCTGGGCAAATAGAGATGCTTCCTCTGCTGGCCGGTGCAAAAACAGCACACCAAATTCATCACCGCCAAATCGAAAACCATAGGCATCGTCAGGGATGATCTGCTTGATAACTGAAGCAACCTCCATTAAAACATGGTCTCCCGCTTCGTGTCCAAACCGGTCATTTACTTGTTTAAACTTATCCAGATCGATCATTAAGAGAGCATGTGTCTCTTTTTCAATCCAATCAGATGTCAGGATCCGCTTCCAGTAAACCCGGTTGTACAAGCCTGTTAATCCGTCCTGGATGAGCAGCCGCTCGGTATCAATGGCATAAGACAGGAAGGAAGCAAGCTTCTTCAGAATTTCAACTGTTTTGTTGTCGTATCGATTTAAGGATGTGTGAATGGAGCAAAGAGCACCGAATGTGCTGCCGTCCCCCAAAGAAATAGGTACACCCGCGTACGAGCCAATATTCAGCGAGTATGTAAGATTATGACGCTTTGTACGCTCGTCTTCCTTAGCATTCTTAACCAGCATCGGCTGTCCGCTTGCATAAGGGATTTGGCAATATGTATCTTGGAGCCGGACAGTTTTCCCGGCTTGAACCAAAATATCACTTTTAGAAAGGGTCTGTAATACCTTCAGACGATCCCTTTCAACCAAGCTGATATAAAACGTTTCATCGCCGATTAAATCGTTGGCTACCGACAAAATATCCGCAAAGACGCGGGAAAACCCTGCTGTTTCCAGCCAGTCTGTTTCCACTTCCTCACCTTCTTTCATCCACGCTATCATTCATTTCAGTATAACGGTGAAACAGCAAAAAGTCAGCTCTGCGCGGCTGACTTTTTGCTGTATTTTATTCGAATAAGGTTGGGAGCTGGTTGATTAATGTGTAGCCGCCCATAAAAGCCATAAGCACAACGACAATTACTCCTGCGGCTGTCATCCAAATCGGGTGACGGTATTCACCAACAATCGATTTTTTATAAGCTGCAATGAGCATAACCGTAAGTGCCACCGGCAGAATAAGACCATTTAATGCCCCGGCTAAAATAAGCATTTTCACCGGTTTACCAATGGTTATGAAAATAATAGTGGAAAGCAAAATAAATGCGACAATGATTGACTTATCATACTTTGCAATCGTTGGGTGGAACGTGCGGATAAACGAAACAGATGTGTAAGCTGCGCCGACAACAGATGTAATGGCAGCTGCCCACATTACCACACCAAACAGGCGGTATCCGATGTCACCCGCAGCCAGCTGGAACACAGACGCCGGCGGGTTTTCCGGATTAATCGGCAAGCCCTGCGCCACAACACCGAGTGCAGCAAGGAAAAGAAAAATACGCATGATTGAAGCGATCCCGATAGCAGATACTGAGCTCTTCGTCACCTGCGGAACTGCACCGACTCCTTTTATTCCTGCATCTAAAAGACGATGTCCTCCAGCAAATGTAATATAGCCTCCCACTGTACCGCCAACAAGGGTGACGATCGCAAGCAGGTCAATTGTATCCGGGGCAAACGTTCTGATTACTGCTTCCCCGACCGGAGGGCTTGCCTTAAAAACAACAAACAGGGTAAGGCCAATCATGACAAACCCCATTATCTGTGTAAACTTATCCATTAATAGACCGGCTTCTTTCACAAGAAAGATGGCGACGGCAATGACAGCACTGATAATAGCACCCATCACAGGGTCTATACCGAAAATAACATTGGCACCAAGACCGGCACCGCCAATATTACCGATATTAAAAGCAATGCCGCCCAAAACAATCAGCACAGCAAGCACGTAGCCCAGACCCGGGAAAACGAGGTTTGCAATATCCTGCGCCCGCTTTTCTGCCACAACAAGAATTCTCCAGATATTCGTCTGAGCGCCAATATCCAGCAAGATTGAAACTAAAATGACAAAACCGAAGCTGGCGGCGAGCTGCTCAGTAAAAACCGTTGTCTGCGTTAAAAAGCCAGGTCCAATGGCGGAAGTTGCCATCAAAAAGGCAGCGCCTAATAATATACTCCAATTTGATTTTTCCTGCTGCTGAAGCTGTTTTTGTTTTGACATATTTATTCCTCCCTGGAAATTGAACGCACTTTAATGCCTTCTTCCTGCAGCTTTGTCCGGATCAGCCGGGCAAAAGAAAGCGCGTGAGGTCCGTCGCCATGTATACAGACCGTGTCCGCTTGAATATCGACCTCTGTTCCGTCTGTGGCCTGTACTTTCTTTTCTTTTGCCATACGGATTACCTGAGATACCGCATCTTCCGAGTCCTCAATTAATGCATAGGGCAAACGCCGCGGTGTCAGCATCCCTTCCCGGGTATAAGTACGGTCCGCAAAAACTTCACTGGCTGTTTTCAGCCCTGCTTTTTGGCCGGCTTCAACCAGTTTGCTTCCCGCAAGGCCGTATAGAATAAAAGATTTATCCACATCTTTAACGGCTGCCGCAATAGCAGATGCCATCTCTTCATTTGAAGCTGCCATATTATAAAGTGCACCATGCGGCTTCACATGATGCAGGGCGGCTCCTTCTATTTGCACGAACGCCTGAAGAGCCCCGATTTGATACACAACAAGCGAGTATACTTCTTCTGGCGAAAGTGCCATGTTCCGGCGTCCAAAGCCGGCTAAATCTTGAAAGCCTGGATGGGCGCCCATTTTGACGCCCTGCTCCATCGCTAAATGAACCGTTTTTTTCATCACATCCGGATCGCCTGCATGAAATCCACAGGCAATATTCGCTGATGTAATGTATGGCATGATGTCCTGGTCATGGCCGATAGAGTATGCGCCAAAGCTTTCTCCCATATCACAGTTAATATCTATTTTCATAAACCGCCCCTCCAAAAATCAGCGATCTACGGCACCGAGTTCAGCGGAGATCTGCCGTGATGCTTCTGTTAGCTTTTCAACCATTTTTTTTGCATGTGCTTCGTCCTGAAAGCGGACCTCGGGGCCTACAAGGCTGATCCCGGCTACTACGTCTCCTTTATAATTAAAAATAGGAGCAGCAATAGCAGAAGAATGATCCTCTAATTCAGAATGGCTGATCGACCAGCCATCCTTCCGTGCTTTCTCAATCAGCTGCCGCAGTTCCTCTTTGTTTTCCGGTGTTCCTTTTGCGTATCGTACAATCTGGAATGATTCAATCAACCGCTCTTGTTCGGCGTGCTCCATAAAAGACAGCAGCACACGCGGGCATGCCCCTCCATACAGCGGGGCACGGCGGCCAATTTGTGTGTAAACACGGACACGTTCCTGCGTATCAACCTTCTCAATGTAAACCGCTTCATCTCCATCCCGGATCACAAGATTCACAGCTTCCCCTGTTTCTTTCCGGAGTTTTTGCATGTAGGGCAATGCAATGGAGCGGATATCCAGCCGTTCAGCGACAAGATTGCCGAGCGCCAGAAAAATCAATCCTAAACGGTAGGCACCATCCTGGTCTTTCTCCAGAAATCCGAGTTCAAGCAACGATTCTGCCATTCGGTAAACAGATGTTTTCGGCAGCCCCGTTTTTTCTATCATTTGCAGCAGCGTTAATTTTTCTTCTGTAAAAAACAATTGAATGATTTCCATTGATTTAAGGACAGTTTTATTCACTTTTCTTCCTTCTCCCTGTTCCGATAAATGGAATAGTCCCTCCATTTATGGTTTTGCTCCATTATATATGAAACAGTGGACAGAGGCGCAGCCAAATTTATAAAACGGAGTACTGGCTGTCTTTCTGATCAGTAATAAACATATGTCCAGGCGCATGGGTAATCATTAATGCGGGCTTGCTTGACATGGCAATAGATTGCGGGGTTGCACCGCATGCCCAGAAAACAGGCGACTCACCTTCTTTTACGGTTACAGTATCGCCAAAATCCGGCTTGTCTAGCTGGGCAATACCTATTTGCTCCGGCAGGCCGATATGTACAGGTGAGCCATGCACCGCGGGAAAGCGGGACGTTACTTCAACTGCGCGTATCACATCTTTTGATCCAAACGGCCGCATGCTGACCACGAGGTTCCCATGAAACACACCAGCCGGTTCACATGGCTGATTTGTAATATACATCGGCACATTCCGCTGTTCATCAATGTGGCGGATCGAAAGGCCGTTTTCGATCAGGGCATGCTCAAATGTAAAGCTGCAGCCGATTAAAAAGGAAACAAAATCGTCCTGCCAGCAGGATTCTATGCTCGTTACTTCTTCAACAAGCTCTCCATGCCGGTAAATCCGGTACTTTGGTGTGTCATAACGTAAGTCAGCCGTTGGTGCCGTCAATCTCGGAACCGGCGAACCGACATCCGTTACTTCGAGGAGCGGGCACGCTTTTGGATTCCGCTGGCAAAACAGCAAAAAGTCATATGCCTGTTCTTTCGGCAAAATTACAAGATTGGCTTGTGTATATCCAGGGGCCAAACCCGCTGTCGGCTTCGTCCATTTGCTTTCCCGAATCTCCTTGCGAATCCGTTCCAATGATGTTTCCATTTTTACACCCCCTTTTGCTTCTCTGGAAAAAGCTGAACCTCTTCTAAAAAACGTGTTGTGAACGTTCCTTTTTGGAACTGTTCCTGATCAAGAAGCCTTAAATGAAAGGGAATTGTCGTTTCAATTCCTGTGATGACCATTTCATTTAATGACCGTTTCATTTTTTGCAGCGCTTCGTCCCTTGTTTCTCCCCACACAATCACTTTTGCAGCCATTGAATCATAAAAAGGAGGGATAGCATACCCGGTATAAACGGCACTGTCCACCCTTACCCCAAAACCGCCTGGCGGAAGATATTCCGCTACGCGTCCCGGAGACGGCCGAAAGTCATGTTCGGGGCTTTCCGCATTGATCCGGCATTCAATAGCCCAGCCCGTTATCCGGATATCTTCTTGTTTATACGAAAGCGGCAGGCCGGCTGCAATCTTTATTTGTTCTTTAATAATATCTATTGTAGTCACAAGTTCCGTTACAGGATGTTCGACCTGAATGCGGGTGTTCATTTCCATAAAATAAAACTGGCCATGCTTATCAAGCAAAAATTCAATGGTTCCCGCACTGTGATATTGAACCGCTTGAGCTGCTTTTACTGCTGCTTCACCCATTTGGCGGCGAAGCTGTTCACTTAGCGCTGGCGAGGGTGCTTCTTCTACCAGCTTTTGATGCCTTCTTTGAATGGAACAGTCCCGTTCGCCCAGGTGAATCACCTGTCCGAAGCGGTCTGCCAGCACTTGAATTTCAATATGGCGCGGTTCCTCGATATATTTTTCAAGGTAAACAGCAGCATTGCCAAAGGCTTTTTCCGCTTCAGACTGCGCCTGATGAATCGCCTGCTGCAGGTCCTGCTCTGTTTCCGCCAGGCGCATCCCTTTTCCGCCGCCTCCCGCTGTTGCTTTGACAATAACCGGATAGCCAATTTCTTTTGCCACTTTCAAGGCTTCATCCTGACTTTGGATGATGCCTTCTGTTCCTGGCACCGTTGGCACTCCTGCTTCTTTCATCGTTGAGCGCGCCACCGCTTTTTCGCCCATTTTGCGAATTGCTTCCGGCTCGGGTCCAATGAACACGACATTGCATGCACGGCACATTTCCGCAAAATCTGCATTTTCGGCCAAAAACCCGTACCCTGGATGAATCGCATCCGCCTGCGTTACCGCAGCAGCACTCATGATATTATGCATATTCAAGTAACTATCTTTAGCGGGCGTTTTCCCGATACAAAGTGCTTCGTCCGCAAGCTTTACATGCAGTGATTCGCGATCCGCTTCAGAAAAAATGGCAACCGTCTGGATGCCCATCTCTTTGCAGGCGCGAATAATACGTACCGCAATTTCTCCTCTGTTTGCAATCAATACTTTTTTAAACATGTGTATGCTCCTTTTACGATCGCTTCTTCAGCTTAAAAAGCGGCTGCCCATACTCCACCACTTCTCCATCTCCCACCAGCAATTCAACAATTTCACCATCTACATCCGCCTGAACTTCATTAAACAGCTTCATCGCTTCTACAATGCAGACAACTTGTCCTTTCTGGACAGTGTCCCCCACTTGAACGAGCCGTTCTTCGCCTTCGTTAGCACGCGTGTAAAAGGTGCCCACCATTGGAGAAGTAATGACTTCTTCCTTCGATACAGCTTCATCCTTCGCTGCTTTATCTGTTTGTTCATTTGATAGCAGCGGATCGGATACTGATACACCGACTTCTTCCTTTTGTACCTTATCTTGGAGGATAGGCTGTTTTTCAAGCTTTATCTTCATTCCTTCATATTCAAACGTGAAGATATTGACACTCGACCGGTCAATAATATTCACCATTTCCTGAAAGTCACTCATTTTAATCATGGGCTGTCTCCTTATACATTCATTCAAATGACCATTTCTTTAACAAAAGAGCGGTACGAATTTGTTTGATTTCCTTTTCGCGTTCCATGTAAAGCTGTTCTGCTTCATAAAGCGAAATTTCTTGAAAGCGGACGCAGTCTCCCGGCTTCATTTGAGCGATGACCGGTAAATCGGCCGCTGCAATTTGTCCAATTCTCGGGTAGCCGCCGGTTGTCTGACGGTCTGCAAGCAGTACAATTGGGTTGCCATCACTCGGCACTTGAATCGTTCCATTGGCTACCGCTTCAGACAATAATTCAAACGGCTGTTTTAGCCCGAGAGAAGCACCTGAAAGACGGTATCCCATCCGGTCCGACTGCGGGGTAATTTGAAATTCCTGTTCGAAAAACTGCTTTTGGGCAGATTCCGAAAACTTCTCAAATTCGGTTCCTTTTAAGACACGGACCACACTTTTATTGACATAACGTTCAAACGGCACATACCAGTCAACTGACGCAAATGACCTTTGTTCCAGCTTGCTTTGAAGGACCTTTTTTATTTTACGGGAAAAGCTGTTTTCCTCTCCCAGCGGAATCAAATCACCTTCCTGGAGAGCGCGCCCTTTAAAGCCGCCAATTTCCCCGCGTATATAGGTGCTTTTGCTGTTCATCACATTTGGAATGGAAAAGCCGCCTGCCACAGCAACGTACGCGCGGCATCCCACTTTACAGCCGGTGAACGAAAGAACCGTATTCTTTTGTACAAAAATGGGTCTCCATAAAGGAACGGGATTTCCATCGATGACCGGGTTTAAGTCTCCGCCCGTAATGGAAATCAATGTGTCTTCGTTAAACTGAAGAGATGTACCCATCATCGTTACTTCAATGGCTGCTTCTCCCTCTTCATTTCCGACTAATACGTTTGCGAGACGAAGCGAAAGCGAATCCATTGCGCCGCCAACCACAACTCCGTACTGTTGAAATCCGTATCGCCCTAAATCTTGAATCGTTGCCAAGAGTCCCGGGCGGATGATTTGTACACTCATTGCCATCTCTCCTGATACTGGTCATATTCTTCCTTGGTGATCGGTATGAATTTCACGATGTCACCCGCCGACAGAACACTTGGCTGATCACGGTCCGGACGGAAAAGAGCCATCGGTGTCCGTCCGATCAACTGCCATCCGCCCGGTGTAGAAATCGGATATACGCCTGTTTGGCTGCCTGCTATTCCAACACTGCCGGCCGGGATAGACGTGCGCGGTGACGGCCGGCGCGGGGCATGTATTTTTTCAGAAAGGCCGCCCAGGTAAGGAAAGCCCGGCGCGAATCCGATCATGTAAACGGGATACTCGGCCGATGCATGCAAATGAATCACTTCGTCAACTGAAAGGTTGTTATGAGCTGCTACAAAATCAAGGTCCGGTCCAAAATCATTGCCATAGCAAACGGGAATTTCTACAATCCGCGGCTTGCTTTCTTCCTCTTCAACAAGTACCTCTAACATCCGTTCTAAGATCGCATGAACAATTTGAAAGGACGTTTTTGCTTTTTCCCCATATGCCTGTTTAACGATAAAGGGGTCATAAAAAACCGTTACACTGGCAAAAGCAGGTGTACATTCAATAAATCCGGAGAATGATTCATGCTGAAGCTTTGATGCTAGCGCTTTCACTTTTTTATTGATAGACGGGCTGATTTCGGCTCCAAATTGAACAGTTATCGCCGACTCCCCTAATGCTTTCATTTGGATTTCTTCCAGGTTATTTTTTATCGTTTGAATCAATCTCACCACCTTCGTTCCAAATATCGGAACAGTAATTCTTATTTTCGGAATATAGAATCATTATAATTATCAGAAAAATGAAATGCAAGAAAAATAAAAAGCGACCAGAATCTTTCCTGGTCGCTTTTAGTATTACCATTCGCCGTTAAAAAACGCTTTCCCGGCTGAAGGAGTTGTGTAGTGATTGTTTTCACCGCTTTGCCAAATGCGCTCACCTTCTGCATTTTCATACCAAAACTTAAATGAGTATGAACGGTCTGCTGCAAGATTTACGGAACCGCTCCAGCTGCCATCCGTATTTTTAGTCAGCTCATATTTATACTGCTCCGGATTCCAGCGGCCCATTTCCCCACGGTCTCCAACTACATACACACGCTTTGCTTCTTTCGGGACATTTGAAACCGTAAATGTGACGGGCATTTGCACTAACGCCAGCTTATCCTTCATCATACGAAATTCATGAGTCGGATTGCCTGCTTCATCAAATAAATAATTCATGCGGAGTAGTGTAAAACCATCAAATCCATAGTTAAATACCATTTCTGCTGCGTTGTTAAAGCCCCACTCATTATTAATCAGTGCCAGTGCGTTTTCGCCATTCAGCGAAATGCCCCGCTCATTCGCGAGTGTGGCGATTTGGGTTACAAGCGTTTTGGGTGCGCTGTAATAAGGGGCGGTTTGCGCATTGTTGTCATCCATTTCCAAGCAGGTGAAGGTAAGGGCAAGATCTGCTTTTTCCACATGATCCAGCAGCCTGCCATACTCATAGTAGCCTGTGCTGTATTCCGCTGCATGCGGCATTTCCGGGTCATTCATTTTCCAGTGTACACCTGAAATTTTAATCCCGATCGGCACATCAAATGTACGGTCAAACTGTTTATGGGCGGCTTTTGAGATGTTCTTCATATGTTTTTCTAACGCACCCTGATACCAGCTCATAAACTCCTGACCGTACCCCGGCTTGTAAGCATCACCGCTCGTAAAAAATGCATCTCCATTTGCTGGAGGCTCGATTTCAGCCCAGCTCTTGTACGCTGTGCCCCACGCTGCGTTGAGCTTTTTCACATTTTTGTATTTCGTTTTCAAATAATCTTGATAGTCTTTTTTTGCTCCTTCTGTATAAGCCTGCAGCTGCCCTCGCTCAGGCCATTCCCATCCGTCCGCAAATTGATAAGACGGATACCGAAGTTCACCGGCTGGTCCGCCGCTCAAGTAAATCTTGACAATCAAGTCTTCCTCATCAGCAAACTGCCTCGCAAAAGCACGGTAAAATTCCTCATACTGCTTAGCTGTCCCTTCCCACCAGGGAGCCAGTGCTTCTTTATTAAAGTAACCGCTTTCACTTTTGAAGGCCATATTTTCAACACTGTCTTTTTTCCACAGCCAGGATGGAATAGGATAATTACAATCATCTCCGACATTGCCGCCGCACTGATGGGTGGACATAATCGGCACCCATTTTAATCCAGACGCCTGGACAGCCTGTGCGTATTTCTCATAATAAGACCAGTCGAATTGATTATCTCCTTTACCTTCTACCATTCCCCACCAGATGTCTGTAGTGAGCGCGTAAACACCGTTTTCCTTCATCGTTTTAAGCTTTTTTTCAAATGCTTCCCAGTCGGTAATTTCCGTTAGCGGTGCCATCACATAAAGCTTGTACTCTTTCTGTACATCCGCCTGAGCCGGCTGTACACCCCCAACCGCAGATACAAACAGTAAACTGAACAGCAGCCATCCGTACCATACTTTCCTCACTTAACACGACCTCCTTCGTTTTGTGCAAACGTTTGCAATTTAAAGCAAAAAAAGAAGCTCATTCCTTCTTTTCAAAGAAAGTATAGTAAATGAACTTCTATTCAGTCAATCCTGTTTTTAAAAATGAATCTTTATAGCTAGATTAAGAGAGCACTCTCCGCTCTATATCTGCATCTTTTGGCTTTCTGACGATTTTTCCGTACCGATAGTAAACAAACGCCGCGGCTACAAAGCCGATCACGGCTAAAAAAGCATCAAAAATAAAAATAATCGCGATGTTGCCGGTTTCGGATAAAAGTCCAGTCAATAGGGGCATCACAATGGCTGCCAGCCCTCCTGCTGTCGCAACAATTCCTGTAACCGTACCTTTTTTCTGCCAAAACAGCTCTGTTATGACCGTAATCGCAAGCTGGAAAATACCAGCTGTTGAAAAGCCGATAAAAAAAGCTGTTACCACGGCGACGGCCGGAACTTTCACCATTAAAATCGTTGTGATCGCGATAAATGTCATAATTGGGTAAATGACAATCACAGTGACCGGACGAACCATTTTTTTCAACAATATAGATAAAGAGAGAACGGAAATAAGCGCTCCGATACTGTAGTAGCTCAACAATTTTACTGCACTGTCTGCGGCCATTCCAAGCACTTCCTCCCCGTAGCTTGGCAGCCAGATTTGCGCGACTGTAAACAATCCGGTCGATGTAAACCCGATGATCACAAGCGCAATCCCTTCACGTGAAAATCTCGGTTCTGATAAAAACTTCGACTGGCCGGCGTTTTCAGCTGCCTGGCTGGCCACAATGGCCCGGTGATCCGGAAATGTAACCGTCATGAGAAACAGCATGTTTACAAAGAAAATAGCCGCCGGCACAAAAAAAGCATAACTGTACGATGCGCCCTGATTGGCAAAAAACAAAATCATAAATGGCAGCAGCGCCGCCCCGAGAGAGATAAATGCCTTGACCATTACATTGGCAGAGCCGCTCGAACGCGGAAAAATTTCAACCAGGCCAGGATACGAGCCTGAATCCATTGCTGAGTTTGCGACTCCTGCTAAAAGCGCAAACATAAAAGCTACTTCATAAACGGGCGACAGTGGAATGCCCACAAGAAAAATCCCCATCGCAAGCGCCGAAAAAATCACAAGCGGCTTCCGCCCAAACCGGTCCGAAAGATGGCCGGATAATGCGTAAGTAAGCAGCTTCCCGATCCCGATTGCACTGATAATGTAACTGATCCCAGCCTTGTCTGTATCCCATTGCTCGGATAATGAGGCCATATTGGATGATAGAATAATATTGACCATACCAAGCAAAAAATAGTTTACATACAGGCCGGAAGCAGCTTTTGTATATGTATTCATCGTAACCACCCTTCTTTCTACAAACTTTTTTCATTATAGCAAATATTCCAATTTCCTGTTTTTCTACAATTTGTCTTGCTTAACGCCTCTGTTACCACTAAAATACAAATAGTGTATTATTACACTAAACAAAACATATATTTATAAAAAGTGAAAATGTATGGAGTGTAATATGACAGAAGGGATGTGCATGGATGAATACAAACAAAGGAGTTTTTTACTTTTTTAATTATGGATTGGTTCCATTTCTGCTTGCTTTGCTTGCTGCCGGAGGACTTCTGATTTTTGAGCAGTTAACAGTGGTTTTTGCTGTCGTCTTTGCAATTGGCGGTTTTGCTGCCGGCATGTGGGCAGGCAGTAAAGCAATTGTCAGGCCGCTGGATATATTTCTTTATCCGCTTCTTTACACACTTGGATTATGGGCGGCGTGTATGATTGTAAGCAAAGGCTTTTACGGAGCAGACGCATGGTCCTTGTTTGCTCTGCTGCATCTTCCGTTCGGGCCTGCGTACTTTTTCTCTTCGCTTTATGGAATTGGCTATTTATTTATTATGATTCCTGCACTGTATGAACTCGCTTTTTTAATCGGCTTTTTGGCCAGAAATCGAAAGCTGAACATTCAAGCTGTGAGAAAAATGATTCTGACAGCAGCAGCGATAGTCCTTTTTGCCGGAACAGGCTTATTTATCACATGGGAGCGGGCTAAAACGGTCCTCCCTTCTCATGGATTTGATTATGAAGGAGGCAACTCGAGTACAGATTTAACTCCTTATAACGTGACCAATCCAGACAACATTCTTCCCAAACTGAATGAAAAATCTTTGTTTTGGATCGATAAGCGGCAAAATATGCTTGTACTTGATGGTGCTGAAGCGGCGTTTCCTGTTTACTCCGCTTTTGCACAGGCCGTTTATAAAAATGCAAATCAAAACAGCGATTTTATTACGTTTACCAATACAATCCATGCCTATGAACGGCTGATTCGAGGGGAGACAGATATTTATTTTGGTGCTGAACCGTCTAAAGCTCAGCTCAAAATGGCCAAGGACGCCGGGGTCGAGTTAGTGATGACTCCGATCGGCAAAGAGGCGTTTGTATTTTTTGTTAATCAGCACAACCCGGTTCAAAACCTTTCAACTAAACAAATTCAATCCATTTACAGCGGCGAAACGAGAAACTGGAAAGAGGCAGGCGGAAACAGCCAGCATATTCTTGCTTTTCAACGCCCTGAAAATTCAGGAAGCCAGACGTGGCTGCAGAAAATCATGGCGGGCAAAACAATCATGACTCCTGTAAAAGAAGAAGTGCCGGAAGGGATGGGCGGTATTTTAGAAGAAGTCGCTGACTACCGCAATTACAAAGGAGCGATTGGCTTTTCTTTTCGTTTTTTCGCTTCCGGCATGCAAAGCTATGAGCAGCTCCGCTTTTTGTCCATTGACGGTGTAGCACCGATTCCACAAAATATAGCAGATGGAAGCTACCCTTTTACCGCCACTCTTTACGCCATTACGCTAAAAGAAAATAAAAAGCCTTCCCTGGCGCCTTTTCTTCAGTGGATGCAAGGCGAACAAGGGCAGCAACTGGTTGAGGAAACCGGTTATGTGAGGCTAAATCAATAAGTTAAGAGCAGGCCGCCGCCGGCTCGGCACAGACAATCCGGTTGCGGCCAGCCTGCTTTGCTTTATAAAGCGCATGATCCGCTTCTTTAAGCAGCTGTTCAGGGATAAACTCATCCGATGTAGCCAGTCCTGCCGAAAACGTAACGGGCACTTGGACATTATTCACGGAGACCGGTTGGCTGGCAACCGTTTCACGAATTCGTTCAATGGCCGCCAGCGCATTTTTTTTCGTACAGTCCGGCAGAATGATAACAAACTCTTCGCCTCCGTACCGGGCTACAATATCCACGCTGCGCACATTATTCAGCAGCCTCCCGCTCACTGCCTTTAGCACGCAGTCGCCGACAATGTGTCCGTATGTATCATTTACCTGCTTAAAATGATCAATATCAATGAAAACTAAAACAAACGGCTTTTTTCCACGCTTTCCAGTTGAAAACTGCTGAAAGTAAGCCATAAATGCCCCGCGGTTATACAGCTTCGTTAATGGATCTCTCCTGGCTGATTCAAGCAAATGCTGTTTGGACAGAAATTCACGGCGCAGGTCGTGGATCATCCAGACGATTAAAAAGCTGAGCAGGATGCCTGCCGGCAGAGCAACCGGTGTTATTTCAACTAAATAGGTCCGGGCAGGAATTACACCTAAAAAAGCAATAAACAACACATTTACACTGTTTAAAGCTAAAACCGTCCAAATCACTTGCTTGAGCGGGTCCCAGTTTGAAAAAGCAGTACGTAAAATAACGCCTGCTGCTGAAACAGCCACTGCCGCCCAAAAGCCTGAGAGGGCTGCTTCATTTACACCAAAAGACAAACGGGCCAGGCCAATTCCCAGTCCGGCCAATAAAATACATTCTTTTTTCCGCATAAACAACACGGCAATAATAATAGGCACAAAGCGAAGATCAAAAATAACATGGTCATTCAGATGGATGCCAAAAAACATAGAAGCCCATCCTGAAAACACCAGCATGGCTGTCAGCAGGCTGTTTTTCAGCCTCGGTCCGGCGTTAACTAAAAATTGTTTATATACCAAGCCGCCCATCGTAATAATAGCCATCAATACGGATGCATTCATGACAAATTCTTTGATGTTCATCATACCGTTTCCCCATCTCTCTTTGTGTCATTTCTTTATGTGCTTTACAAACGGTTTAAAGTGCTGCTCCCGGGTGAGGCGTATTTTCCTTTTTAGCCAGCCGCCCTTTACATTTGCTTTTCTTATTACAAGCAGGTCTTATCCCATACAAAGTGTCATTTAACCCTTCAAATCTAATTCTTTCGAATCGATATATTAGTCCCTTTTCTGCACATTCCTCTACCTTATACCCCCTTTTCAGTTATTTAGCACTATTAAACACAAAAAAGACACCTGGAATGTGCCAGGTGTCTCTCTCTTTTAATTTTTCAGCCACTCTTTTAACTCAAGACGGCGTACCTTGTGCGTAACAGCCGGATCATTTTCAGCCAGCTGAAGTGCTTCTTCATATGTATCGGCTACATACACAACCATTCCGCCGGATCCGTCAGCAAAAGGCCCTTTCCCAAACACTTTGTTTTCTTTTTCAAGCTCCGCCAGATACTCCAGGTGAAGCGGCCGTACTTCCTTGTTTTTCTCTGGATCGATCATGTGCAACAACGCTGCATAATACCCCACGTTTATTCCTCCATTCGATTCTGAATACTCTGTCAGTATAGCAGAAAAAAAGGAAAGATAACGGTTACGAGTTTAAGATTTTTTGCTCTGCTGTTTTATAGCTCTCCTGCCCCTCGACCGGTCTTTTTTTCTTGAAAAAGAAAGAAAGGATCAGCCCGCCGGTAATAAGCAGAGTCAATAAAAGCTGAGACTTCATAGAATCAATAAAAATCATAGATATTAAAATGATCCCAATGCCGGCAATCACCGCATACGTGATATACGGAAAAAGCCACATTTTCATTTCAAGCTGAATATGTTCATGCTCTGCTTTTTTTCTCAGCCGCAAATGGGACACCGCAATAGCCAAGTACACAAGTAAAGCAATGGCCCCCGATGCATTCACAAGGAAAAGAAACAATTTATCCGGAGACACAAAGCTGAAAACAGCACATACATAAGCAAGAACGGTGCTGAGCCAGACCGAACGAGCCGGTACGCCATGCTTATTCAGCTTGAGCAGCATTTTTGGCGCATCTCCTTTTTTCGCCAACGAATACAGCATTCTGGAATTGGTATAAAGCGCCGAATTCAAGCATGACAGGACCGCCACAAGCACGACTGCGTTCATAATTTGAGCGCCGCCGGGAATCCCCGCCATCTTCAGCATGGTCACATACGGGCTTGTTAACAGCTCCGCTGAATTCCACGGCAGGAGCATGACTAAAATGGATACAGAGCCCACGTAAAAAATTAAAATACGCCATACGACACTGTTGATCGCCATCGTTGTAGACTTAACAGGATCCTTCGATTCACTTGCCGCAATAGCCGCAATCTCCGCTCCAAAATAAGAAAAAATAACCGTTACGACTCCAACAAAAACCGAGCTGAATCCATTTGGCATAAAGCCGCCGTTTCCTGTTAAGTTAGATAAGCCTGGTGAATTGGTTCCCGGAATCCATTGAAATAAAATAGCGAGACCAACAAGCATAAATACAACAATCGCTGCTACTTTAATCATGGCAAACCAGTACTCAAATTCACCAAACGACTTTACTGAAAAAATATTTGTTAACGTTAGAAGGAACGTCAGAATTAAGCTCCAGACCCAAATCGGCACGGCAGGCACCCATTGATTCATAATGGCTCCGCCTGCTGTTGCTTCAATCGCAATGACAATCAGCCAGAAAAACCAGTAGAGCCAGCCGACCGTATACCCTGCCCACGGGCCAATTGCCTGGCGGGCGTAGGTGGAAAACGAGCCGCTGTCCGGATTTGCCGTTGCCATTTCCCCAAGCATTCTCATTAGAAAAATAACGAGAAGGCCGGCAACCGCATAGGACACAATCGCCCCCGGCCCGGTCGCATTAATCACGGAACCGCTCCCGACAAACAAGCCGGCTCCGATAATGCCCCCGATGGAAATCATGGAAATATGCCTGGTTTTTAATTGATTGGTTAACTGCTGCTCTTTCATTCTTTCCCCTCCTCTGTTTTTCAAAGGTGCATAGAAATGTACTTTACCTCCACGTATTCATCGAGCCCATAATGCCCGCCTTCACGGCCAAGTCCGCTTTGTTTCCAGCCGCCGAATGGTGCTTGGCTCACAGATGGCAGTCCATCATTGATTCCGACGATTCCATACTCCAGCCCTTCACTGATCCGAATCGCATCGGACAGGTTTTTCGTGTACAGATAAGCGGCTAACCCGTATGGCGTATTGTTCGCCCGGCGAATCACTTCATCCATCGTTTGAAACGTGGCAACAGGAGCAAGCGGGCCAAATGTTTCTTCCTTCATGCACAGCATATCATCTGTTGCACCGGCAATCACTGTCGGTTCAAAGAAAGTACCCTGTCCCCCGTGCTCACGGCCGCCGGAAAGAAGAAGAGCCCCCTTTAAAACAGCATCTTCTACATGAGCCTTTACTTTTTCGAGAGCAGCTTGATTAATAACAGGACCGATATCGGTACCAGCATCGAGCCCATTTCCTACTTTCAGCTTTGAAACGGCCTCAGCGAGTTTTCCTGTAAACGCCCCGGCGCATGACTCATGAACAAATACACGGTTTGTACAAATGCACGTCTGTCCTGCATTGCGGTATTTCGAGGCAATAAGTCCTTCAACCGCCTGATCGAGATCCGCATCCGGCATCACGATAAAGGGAGCGTGGCCGCCAAGCTCTAGTGACAGCTTTTTCATCGTATCTGCCGCTTTTTTCATCAATAGCTTGCCAATACCCGTCGAACCCGTAAAAGACAGCTTGCGGATACGGCCGTCTTTCATCCATGTATCACCGATTTCTGCTGGATCGCCCGCTACAACAGCAAGCACATCACGGGGAATGCCTGCTTCATAAGCCAGTTCGGCCAGCTTGAAGGCAGTCAGAGGCGTGAATTCAGAAGGCTTTACAACGACCGTGCATCCGGCCGCAAGTGCCGGTGCCACTTTACGGGTAATCATCGCGGCAGGAAAATTCCATGGCGTAATCGCTGCAACTACGCCGACTGGCTGCTTTTGAACGATAATCCGCTTGTTTCGGTCTGAAGCCGGAATGGTCTGTCCATACAGGCGTTTCCCTTCTTCCGCATACCAGGAAATATAGCTGTTCGCATACCGGATTTCTCCGAGGGCTTCTTTCAGCGGTTTTCCCTGCTCCTTTGTCATCAGCTTTGCGAGTTCCTTCTCTGACTGGCTGATCAGGCGGTGCCAGTTCATCAAAAGAACACTGCGCTCTTCCGCTGTCCGCCCCGACCATTCCGAAAAAGCATTGTGTGCAGCGTCTGCTGCCTGCTTCGCTTCCTTTTGTCCTTGTTTTGGCAGCCGGCCCACGATCTGGCCGGTTGCCGGGTTGATCACTTCGATGATGTCAACAGCTGCTGCGTTCATCATTCCCCCTCACTCCCCATTGCCTTTTCTACTTCCTGCAAAGCTGTATTTAAGCTTACAATCAGTTCCTTGATTTCTGTTTCGTTAATGATCAGCGGCGGTGCAAACACAAGCGTGTCCTGCCCATCAAATGTGACGGACCGGCAAATCAATCCGTGCTTTGCTGCCTCGGCCACCACTGTTGGCGCAAGCGGCTCGCTGCCAGCCGGCGTGGCCAGTTCGACCGCACCCATTAATCCGCGCGCCCGTACGCTGCGCACAATAGAACGCTCTGCTTTGATCGCCTCAAATCCTTTGAGCAGCTCCGCTCCCATTCTTTCTGCGTTCGCAACAAGCCCTTCCTGCTCAATGATTTCAATGTTTTTTAAAGCAACAGCACAGGCCATTGGATGTCCGCTGTATGTGTATCCATGCAGAAGCGTCCCTGTAGAAAGATCACCCAGTTCTTTATAAAGCGACTCAGAAAACACGACACCGCCAAGCGGTGCATATCCGCTTGTAACCCCTTTTGCAAAACACATCATGTCCGGGACAACTTCATCGTGTTCAATACCGAAAAATGTACCCGTGCGGCCGAAGCCGGTAATGACTTCATCTGTGATAAACAAAATGCCATATTCATCACAAATGCGGCGAACCTCTTTGAAATATCCGTCCGGCGCAATATGAACGCCGCCTGCCCCCTGAACCGGCTCAGCCACAAATGCAGCCACTGTTTCCGGCCCTTCTTCTTCAATAACGCGGCGCAGCTCTTCTGTGGACATGTGATCTGCATAATGAAAGTCCGGCGCGAGTGAATTCGTAAAATCACGGAATGGCTTTAAGCCGGTTGCGCTGGTCGCCCCAATATTGACGCCATGGTACGCTTTTGTTCTGGAGATAATTTTCTGGCGATCGGGCTGCCCTTTTAACAACCAGTAGTGACGTGCGAGTTTATAAGCTGTATCATTGGCTTCTGATCCGCCCGAAGTGAAAAACACCGCATTTAAATCACCGGGTGCAAGCTCCGCGATTTTGGCCGCCAGACGGATAGCCGGCTCATTGCTAAAGGATGCGAAAGACGAACTGAATGCAAGCTTTGACATTTGTTCTAACGCTGCTTCCCCTAGTTCCCTTCGCCCATGGCCGACATTTACATTCCAAAGCGAAGACATTCCATCGATTACTTTTCTGCCGCTTTCATCATGCAAATAAACGCCTTTTCCTTCTGTGAAAATAAAAGCGGGCCCGCTTTCCTGCTGTGATTTCACAGCGGAGGTAGGGTGAAAAAAGTGCTTTTTATCTAATTCTAATAGTTCCTGTAACTTTGCTTTTTCTTGAATCATGGTGATCTTCCTTCCTTGTTTAAATTGCTTAAATTTATTATTTCAAAAAATCTACATTTTGAAATTACTATTGTCAGATTTTATAACAAACTTCCTTTAGACTCTTTTAAATCAATAAAAATTCCTCTTAATGGAATCGCTTACAATGTTAGATGATAAAATTTTATTATTTTAATATATTTTTGTAAAATCTTGCATCTCCTTTGTTTTACTTATTGCAAGAAGTGTGCCAACAGCCGGATGTGCTATACATTCGCGTTTGTTATTTCTTTTGATTCAAAATGAATCAAAAAAGGAAAAAACCGATTCAAAATGAATTAATTTAATTCATTTTGAATCGGTTTTTATTTTTTGAAGCCGGCGGACAACAGTCGGCTGGCTGATCCCTAATGTTTTTGCCATTTGGTAAGTGGAAAGCCCTTTTCTTTCTGCTTGCCGCAGCCATTGCGTTTCCACATCAGCGATCATTTCTTTTAGTGTTTTTCCTCCCTCCTCAAACAGGGAGAGAGAAGACCATTGTTCAGGCTGATCAGGTGTTTCCATATGGAATGACAACAGGCCCGGTGAAATCACAGGCTGGTCAGACATAATAACAAGGCGTTCGATTGTGTTTTCAAGCTCCCGCACATTTCCCGGCCAGTGGTATGAAAGACATTTTGCCATTGTTTCTGAATGAAGACGCAGCGCTTTATTGTACTTTTGATTAAACTGTGTTAAAAACAGATCGACGAGCATTGGAAAATCTTCTTTTCGTTCACGCAGCGGGGGAATTTCTACCGGCACAACATGCAGGCGGTAAAATAAATCTTCGCGGAATTCTCCTTTTTCCACCAGCTGTTTTAAGTCACGATTGGTCGCAGCAACGAGCCGGAAATCGACTTTTGTACTTTTGATGGCTCCAATTTTTGTAATTTCCTTTTCCTGAAGGACTTTTAACAGCTTCACCTGCATTTCAAGCGAAAGCTCACCGACTTCATCCAAAAACAAGGTTCCTTTGTCTGCAGATTCAATCAATCCTTTTTTGCCTCTTTGACTTGCACCAGTAAAAGCACCAGGCTCATAGCCAAACATCTCCGATTCCGCCAGGCTTGCAGGAATAGCTCCACAGTTCACTTCAATAAACGCCCCGTCATGCCGCCCGCTTTCCTGGTGGATGGCCCGGGCAAAAATGGTTTTACCTACTCCCGATTCCCCAGAAAGCAGAACCGCTGCTTCACTCGGAGCCACACGCCACATCGTTTCGCGTGCTTTTCTCATTTTCGGGCTGTTTGTGGCGAGACGGTCAAAAGCTGTTTCCTGTTCGCGCAGTTTTTCGATCTCCGACTCGTAACGTTCAACTTTTGACTGCAGCTTCTCATAATCTTCCTTGAGCTTTTGAATTTCTGTTAAATCATGGGAAAGGCTGATTACACGGACGATATTCCCCCCACGGTCAAATACGGGAATGCCTTTCGCCATGATCGTTTTCCCGACCGCTGTTTTTTGCATAAGCTGCACTTCCTGTCCCTGCTCAAGCACTTTCACGGTAACGGATGGTGAAAAAATATTTTTTTGTTCCAGCTCGTAAACGGAGCGGCCGATCATAGATTCCGACGATTCTCCGTAAAATTCATCGCTGTTTTTGATAGCGCGCAACACAATTCCGTTGCCATCCGTTACAATGATATTATCATTGGATGCATGCAATATCGCTTCAAGCTCAAGTTCTAGATGCGTATGGTCCATCGCAATCACTACTCCGTTTTTTTGTTTTATTGTATCAAATGAAAAATAGAGCGACTACGGAAGAAATGGATGAATAACAAATGGATATTAAACACTTGCAATATTTTATCGAGGTTTCAAATTTCAACAGCTTTTCAAAAGCAGCCGATCACTTGTTTATCACGCAGCCGACTATCAGCAAGATGATTAAAAACCTGGAAGCGGAGCTTGGCGTGGAATTGTTTGACCGTTCCCGCAAAAAACTGGTACTCACCGACGCAGGCAAAATTTTATTGGAGCAGGCAAAGCTCGTTAACAAAGCATTTGGCAATCTGGAAACCGAGCTTGATAATTTGCTGGAGCTGAAAACTGGACACATTCGAATCGGCCTGCCGCCCATTTTTGATGCACACTTTTTTTTGAAGGTCGTCGGATTGTTTCATGAAAAATACCCTGGTATTACGTTTCAGCTAAAAGAAGAAGGTTCAAAATCTATTGAAGATGCCGTGGAACAAAACGAGCTGGATGTTGGTGTGATTGTTCTCCCTACACAAGATGAACTGTTTCATCACTTTGCCTTTATGGAAGAAGATTTAATGCTCATTCTCCCTACATCCCATCCTCTTGCCGGATGTGCGGAAATCGATCTGGCATCACTTTCATCTGAATCCTTTATTTTATTTAATAAAGACTTTGCGCTGAACGATCGGATCATTTCTTCCTGCAATGATGCCGGATTCCAGCCCCGTGTGATTTCTGAAAGCTCACAATGGTCATTTATCGAAGAAATGGTCGCTTCAAAGCTTGGCATTTCCCTTCTTCCAGAAAGCATATGCCGGCATTTAAGCGATCACGTTTGTACAGTGAGAGTGGTCAATCCATCGATTAATTGGAATTTGGCTATTATTTGGAGAAAAAATCAATATTTATCCTATGCAGCCAAAGAGTGGCTGTCATTTACTAAGAAAGAGCTTTCAAAAGCGGCCTCTACCCAATGAAGCCGCTTCCTTTCATGCTGTTTATTTATGAATGAAAACATTTACATAGATAAAAGCTATACTGAAAATGAAAAACAACCATTTTACTTACATTGTAAACGGGCGTACACTGAGAGCGTGATTCCAACATGGAAGGATTGAAAACCATGAGCGCAGTAAAAGAAGCGATCAAAACACGTGAAAGCCGTATTGTACATACCGACCAAGTATTGTCATGCGATTTAAATAATTATCAAACTTTGTTCGGCGGCGTGCTGATGAAAAAAATCGACAGCGCTGCCTGCCTGTCCGCAAGACGCCATTCTCGCGTAAAACAGTGCGTGACTGCTTCAACCGATTCCATCGACTTTTTAGATTCGATTCGTGAAACGGATTCGGTTTGCGTTGAGTCGTTCGTTACTTATACAGGCCGGACATCAATGGAAGTGTTCTGTAAAGTGATTGCCGAAGATATCGGCACAGGCGAACGCCGTATTGCAGCCACTGCTTTTTTAACCTTTGTAGCTATTGGCGAGGATAAAAAGCCTGTCGAAGTACCTGGCGTTATTCCTGAAACCGAAGAAGAAAAGTTTTTATTTGAAACAGCAAAAGACCGTGCGGAAATGCGTAAAATCCGCAGAACAAAAAGCAAAGAACTTGCTGAATACATGACTCTTAAAAAACCATGGGACAGATAAAGGAGGAACGAGAATGATTACAACATTGTGCAGTATTGATGAATTAAAAGAAGCGAAAACAGCGCTTGCCGATTTGCAGGATTCTTATCCTGCTCTTTGTGAAAAATTCGTTCATGTAGCCGGATTAACACGCTCACTTCAGTTAAAGTATCAATATATGGGCTGCTTGATTATGGACGAAAATTCTGATGACTGCATCCCAAATATCCCATACAGCTCTGTGCTTCGCCTTTATAAAAAAGAAGTTCAAACGCTGAAAAACGATGAGCACATTGATGCCTTGAAAAAGCTTTTCCGTTCATTTAAAGACACGGGCTATGCGAAAATCAGCCTGCTTGCTCTTGGCCGTTCACCTGAATCTCTTATCGGGGCATCAAGCGTAAAATAAACAGAACCGGGAGAACTCTTCCCGGTTTTTTTGTTTTTCAGCAGGCTTATATTCAAAAAGCAAAAAGAATCTCCTTTTTACGAGAGATTCTTTTTTTCTGCCAGCTGATCGACCAGCTTTTCTGCTGTTTTGCGGTACATGTTGCTCATATGAACAAGAGCCAGGATCTGCATGATCTGGCCAAGCTCATCGGTACGAGCCGTAATGTCTTCGATCCGGCCGGCAATGTCTGCCCTTCCATGCTTCACATTATCAGCCGCTACCGTTAAAAATTCTTCATAGAAAGAATCCAAATCAATGTCACCGATCCGCTCATTAATACCGGAGAGAGTTGTTTTAATATCATTGATCGACAATGACCCTTTCAGCTGGTAAATGAGGCTGATCAGCAGCAGATGCTCTTTCGAATACTTTTTTTGCTGAATAGGAAACAACAGTTTTCCTTTTGCATAATTGTTGATCATTGTTTTTGTTAATACTTTTTCTTCTTCATTCCGCGTCGAGCTTTCGAATGTTCGTTCGAATAATTGAATAACCTGATCCATGTATAAGTCAATACTCGGTATCTTATCCGGTGTCAACTGGTTATCAAGATGAAGTTCATTTAAAACGTCTGTCAGTTTTCCCACATAAACACCTGCTTTTTAGATCGTTATATTACTTTTATTATAAGGGAATATCCTCCACATGTAAAACTTGACTATATAACATAATAAAAGTATTATGTTATGTAGTTATTAAAACTACATAGAACAGGAGGAACGTCCATGACCTCTCTTATTCGCGAACCAATCAATGCCCTTACTCACTGGTTTGGAGCGTTTTTATCTGTAGCTGCTCTTGCTGCGATGCTGCTTAAGGCTTCTACAACCGGCTCTACACTCGCCCTTCTAGCTGTATCGGCCTTTGGCATCAGCTTAATTCTTTTGTACTCAGCTTCTGCGCTTTACCACTCCGTTATCGCGTCTGACGCGGTGATTGCCTTTTTCAGGCGCTTGGACCATTCGATGATTTTCGTGCTCATCGCAGGCTCTTATGCACCCTTTTGCTTAATCAGCCTGCATAGCCGGACCGGGTTGATTTTATTTTGGATTGTCTTAGCCGCAGCTGTTTTAGGTATTTTGTTTAAAATGATTTGGTTTACCTGCCCGAGATGGATGTCAACCGCTCTGTATATATTCATGGGCTGGATGGCTGCGTTTGTTTTTTCCCCTCTTGCTTCAAGCATGGAAACTGGCGGTCTTGTCCTGCTTGTAGCTGGCGGCATTTTTTATACGATCGGCGGCATCATTTATGGTCTGAAGCCGTCCTGGATGCAATTTGGACAGATGGGCTTTCATGAAATTTTCCACATTTTTATTTTGCTTGGCAGCCTCGCTCACTTTTGGAGTGTGTTTCTTTACGTCCTTTAATTTCAATAAAAAACCACGGGCTCGCGAGTCCCGTGGTTTTGTCCGGTTTTATTCAAAGTCTGGTCCCTGACGGTGTTCCGTCCCTTCTTGATACGAGTAAGCAAGCTTGATCAGTGTCGGCTCGCTAAACGCTGTCCCAAGCATCTCCATGCCAATCGGCAGTCCTTCATTACTGAATCCGATTGGAACCGACATCGCTGGATAGCCTGAGAATGGGCTTAATTTAGGATTTGGCCCGCCGCCCTGATCACCGCCAATTTTTTGCGGCAGTATAGCCGAAGTGGGATACACTAAAGCGTCTATATCCTGTTCTTCGTACACTTCCATTAAACTTCCAGTCGTCATTTTAGGACGATTTACGATGATGTCCTGATAAGTGGCATCTTCTTCTAGAGATACTTTCGCATCCCGCGCTTTCATTGATTCTTCCATTGCAGGGTGATATTTTCCGCTCGCGATAATCTCACTCAGCGTTTTTACAGGTGCATTTTCTCCAAGCGACGCTAAATAATCATTTAATTGAAATTTAAACTCATAAGAGCTTAAGCTTGGGTAAGCCATAATTTTATCCAGGTTTGGAATGGTAACGTCTACCACTTCCGCTCCAAGTGCTTCCATATCATCAATCGCCTGCTCGGTCGCTTCAATAATCTGCTCGTCTTCCCCAAACAGAGCTTTGACAACGCCGATCCGCGCGCCTTTTAACCCATCTTCATCCAGGTAATCGGTGTAGCTGTCCGGAATATGGCCATTGCTTTTTTCCGTGATCGGATCCGCCTCATCGTAACCAACAATTGCATCCAGCACAACAGCCGCGTCTTCCACAGTTCTAGCCAGCGGCCCGCCCGTGTCCTGCGTCAGTGCAAGCGGAATAATGCCATCCCGGCTGGCAAGACCCATTGTCGGCCTGATTCCAACCAGGTTGTTGAAAGAAGCCGGTACCCGAATCGAACCGCCTGTATCTGTTCCCAGTCCTGCTGCCGCAAAGTTTGAAGCAACAGCAGCACCCGTTCCACCGCTTGAGCCGCCGGGATAACGTGTTAAGTCATACGGATTCAAAGTCTGCCCGCCCAATGAACTGTATGTATTAAACCCAAAAGCAAATTCATGCAGGTTTGCTTTGCCGATAATGACGGCACCTTCCTCACGCAGCTTCGCTGTCTGGAAAGCATCATCCGGTGCCATCGATCCTTCCAATGATAAGGAACCAGCTGTAGTTGGCATATCGGCTGTGTCATAATTATCTTTTAACACAATAGGAATGCCATGCAGCGCTCCTCGAATTTTTCCTTCTGCCCGCTCTCTATCAAGCTGTTTTGCGGTTTCGATCGCTTGTGCGTTCACGGAGATCATTGAGTTGATCTTTGGCCCCTGCTGGTCAAACTTTTCGATACGATCCAAATAAAAACGGACCAGCTCCTCTGAACTCAATTCTCCTTCTTCCATCGCAGCACTCATTTCAGCAATGGTTGCTTCTTCTATATCGAACTGCTCAACCAGTTCTTTTTGGAGAAAGTGAAACAGCCGTAAAATGGTTGCGGCAGATTGTTCACGTGTCATATGCAAGGCCGGATTGAACTTGCCGTTCGTGTCGCCATACATAAATTCAGCTTTTTCAACCGCTCCAATCGAACCGGCGAACGCCCCTTCATCCTTTACATCCTCGAACGATTCGGCTGCAGACGCAAGCTCCGCGGTTTCGGCTAAAATTCTGGCAGCCTGCTCGCGCGAAACCGGCTCGTTTGGCCGGAATGTTCCATCACTGTAACCGGCAATCCAGCCTTTTTCCGCCGCTTTTAAAATCGCAGGGCCTAATGTGCTTGCAGCAGGAACATCTTTAAATGTTTTCGAGGAACCTTCCGGGAGCTCCTCTCCACCAGCTGACTCGTATACAGCCACAACGAGCCGGGCAAATTCCCCTCTTGTCACAGCCTGTTTCGGTTTAAATGTGCCATCTATGTATCCACTGACTAAACCACGCTCTTTTGCTTCTGTTACTTCTGCTGCCAGCCGTCCTTCTACATCTGAAAACTCGGCTCCCGCTGTTGTCGCAAACACGCTCAGCCCCATCGTGATACTTGCTGTAAATAGTGCTGCTGTTTTACTTTGTTTCTTCATGCCATCTCCTCCTCTAGCTATCTACTTTTTAAATTAGCAAATCCGAGTTCTCATTTCTCTTTTCATGTCATATTTCCTTACACGATTTAATAAAAGCCTTTTTTACTTGATTGGGAGGAAATAAAAAAACAAGCGCAAATCAATTTGCGCTTGTTTTACTGGCCGAGCTTTTCTATATTATTCCGGAGCTCCTGAAGTTCCTGGATCGTCTTTAACAGTTCTGTATTTTCTAAAAGAGCAGCCGGGTCAAGTGTACCGTTTTCGAGCTTGCTGTTTACTTCATTTAAACCTGATTCAAGCTGTGCACTGTAATCAAGGAGCTTTTCATGCACGCTTTCCGCAATGACCGGCGCTTCCATTTGCTGTACCTGGTCAATTTCCTGCTGCATGTTTTCAAGCTTTTCTTGTGCATCCTCCATCAAGTTCGGATTTGATGCAGCATTTTCAAGCAGCGCCGGAATATCACTTGCAAACTGCTGTGTTTCATCCAAAAAGCCTGATATATCATTGGCATAGGTTAACGTATCATTGGCTTGGTCGAGCAGGCTGCACCCGCTTAATAGAATAGCAGACAGCCCGGCAGCCGCGGCCCATTTTAACATCATATCGTTTCCTCCTGTTTCTTCGTTATCTAGTATACGAATGATACAAGCAAATGGATTCATTTCTTTTCACAAAAAATTCACCAGCTTTGAGCCGGTGAATGAGGGTGTAGACAAAATAAGAAAGCAGGCTGAGTGAAAACGCCTGCTCTTCCAGGAACGCCGCCGGCTGAGAAGTGATTGACCTTTTTCGGGTCATGAATATTCGCAGACGGCAAGTGACGCTGAAAGCGGACGTTTGCGGGCAGCCTTATTCAACGAGATGCAGCCGGTAAAGCCGCCCTGCTGCTTCTTCTATTCGCTGTGCCGTTCCTTCTTCAAAGGCAACTAAAAAACAAGTAGATGGTCCGGCTGATTTTTTGGTATCCAGCTCGCAGCGACCCTTTTTGCCGGAAAGCTGCTCAAGTTCATAGGCAATTCCTTTTGACCCGACAGGCAAAACAGCCCGGACACCTTCCATTTTGACGATTTGGTGAAAAACAGCAAGAGGCGCTACATCCTCTGCGCATTCCAGTACTTCATTGCCGACGAGCGGCTTGCCAACGACACCGTACTGTACTTCACTTCCTTCTACACAGCCGGCTTCCCGAGCATCCCGACCGATAATGACCATGCCGGCAGCTGACTGAAGCATGCTGAAGTTTGATTCTGTACTGCCGGTCACCTCCAGTGCACAGCCAAGCTCAGCAGCTGCCCGCTGAACCCCTTCCTCGAGCGCCTTCCACGCCGCATCTCCGGAGAAATTATGAAGAACTGCCGCAAACGGCTCTCCGCCCGCAGCGATACATTCCATTAAAGCAACCCGGGCTGAAAAGTAACCAACTACTTCGTACGGAGCCCGGACGGCATCATGCTCTTTTTCTCCAATAGCCCCGCTGTTATCAGCAGCAATAATGAGACCGTTTGTCCGAATCACATCACGCATAAAAATGGCCATACCGTTTCTTAAATAGGGGTACAAGGCGGGGAAGCAATATATAAGCGGCCGCACCGTTGGCCAAAGCAGCAACTCCAATCGCCGGTACCGAGCTTACATAAAAGACCATACCCATAAAGGGGATAAACAGCGCCGGCAGCACGATTCCATTTAAAAAGACAAAGACCGGCAGGGCAATCCATTTCCGGCCTGACCGGTATATCCGGCCGAAAACCCACATAACGGCGGCCATTTCCACTGCCACAATCCCGTGCAGCGGCCCCATCGGAAAGCCGCCGAACAGCGCCGAGACGATATGGCCAAAAGCACCGATCAAGGCACCTGCGGCCGGGCCCAGCAAAACCGCACCAATCAGTGCCGGAAATGAATCAAGCGCCACACTCGAAACAGGTACCGGTACTTTTATCATCCCGCCTGCCACAGACAGCGCAATAAACAGCGCCAGCCAGCTTACTTTTCCCGCTCTCATGATTTGTCCTCTTTCCGTTTTCCTTTCCGGAAAACATTGGCGCTCCGCACGTACTCCACGTCTTTCACGCCTTCACGAAAGTTAATGACACGGGCAATGGCAAAGAAATAGTCTGACAAACGGTTTAAATATTTCAGCGTCACCGGGTGCACTTCTTCACCCGTGCGCATAAGCGCGACAACAAGACGCTCCGCCCGGCGCGCTACTGTGCGTGCCAAATGAATATGGGCAGAGCCTTTTGAGCCGCCCGGCAGGATAAATCGTTCCAGCTCCGGCGCTTCCTGAATATACGTGTCAATTTTTGCTTCCATGTTATCAATCGATTCCTGCTGCAGCTTAAAACCACGCTTCCCGTTGATCGTGGCCAGATCGCCGCCACAGTCGAACAATTCATGCTGAATGGTTTCAAGATCCGCCAGAATATCATGAAACTTAACCGGATCAAGCTCAGTCATCGCTATGCCGACAACCGAATTTAATTCATCAACTGTGCCATAGGCGTCTACCCGGACATTGTCTTTGCCAACCCGCCCTCCGATAATGCTCGTTTCTCCTTTGTCGCCTGTTCGTGTATACAGTCTCATTCTGTTTCCTCCTTTATTGTTTCGGCAATACCATACCAGACGGTGTCTACACGCCTGGAGGCAGCTGCCGTATCTTGAAAACACCAGCCCGCTGCATCACGGAAAAAACGGTCAAAAGCATTCATTGGCACAATGCCTTTTGTAATATCCGTCCCAATCAAAATCACTGTCCGGTCTTCTTTTTGCCACTTCTCCAGCTGTTTTCGAAACAGCAGCCGGGCTTCCTCCGGTGTTCCAGACCGCTCCAGCAGGGCACGTATATACCGCTCTACCCCTTCCAGTACAACGATTTCTTCCCTTAATTCAGGTGCTTCCTTTTCTTTATAAAACGAATGCCACTGGTGCGGTGTCTGCTCCAGCTTATAAAAAGCGGTCACCCATTTTTTTTTGCCATTAAAGGCACCGCCCGTAACGAAGTGCATCGTTTCCCCCTCCTCATGTCGGCCAGACTTCCCGAAAGCTCGAACCCCTGCCCGTTTTCTGATGTCCATTCACCGAATCCTTTTGCTTCCGGTGCCCAAACTGATAATAAATGGCGGATCACACCGCCATGGGTGACAAGCGCCGTACGCTGGATGTTCCGCTCAGCCATTTCGTTTAATACATCGCAAAACCCTTCTTCCACCCGTTTGGCGAAGGAGGCATACGAATCGCCGCCCGGTACTGGAAGAGAGTAGTCCTCAAGCCAGCGCTGATAAGCAGGTTCATGCTCCAGCTCAACATGCGTTTTCCCTTCCCACTCCCCAAAATGAAACTCACGCAGCTTGTCGAACACGGTTTGCGGCTGCGGCCAAAACACTTTGGCAGTTTGCCTGCAGCGCACTAAATCACTTGTTACGATCCAGTCATATTCTGCCATTGGCCGCCAAAGCGCCGCTCTCCCGCTTTCGCTGAGCGGCACATCGGTCCAGCCGCAAAATTGCTTCCTCTCGTTTGCTTCTGTTATCCCGTGCCGAAAGAGACCGACAGCCACACAATCATCCATAACAGCAGTTCCGCTCCTTCCTGTGAGGCACCGAGTAAATCTCCGGTCATTCCGCCGAATTCTTTTTTCATGGCGCCTTTTATCCATATAAAATATATCAACGAAGCACCTGCCATTACCCAAAACATGGGGTGAAGCGCATAAACAAGCACAACCGCCAGGAAAAAACAGCCATAGACAAACGGCAATGAAGCAGAACGCCCTTGTTGAAAAAAAGCGGCTAAGCCTTCTTCTTTCGCCGGCGGTACGTACTGAAGCAGAAGGCCGGTCAGCGCCTGTGCAAAAAACGGGATAAGAACGATGCTGTACGTATACGCACTGCCAGCACGCACCGTTTCGTAAATAAATAGAAACTTAGCCGCTAAAAGCAAAACAAGGGCCAGGACTCCAAATGCACCCATATGGGGATCTTTTAAAATAGCAAGCCTCTTTTCCTTATCGCGAAAGGAAAAATGGGCGTCTGCCCAGTCCATCCATCCGTCCAAATGCAGTCCTCCGGTCAACGCAATGGGCAGCAGCCAGATAAGAAACGCAGCGGACAGCGCTGAAAAGGGACTCCATTCCAGCAGCATCCAAAAAGTGCCGGCATAGATACATCCTTTCGCCACACCAAGCAGCGGCAGTAAATGCAGAACAGCTTTTCGCTCAGCCCGCTCCATGGGCAAAGTTCGGTGCAAAGGCACGATCGTAAAAAACTGCAGGATGATCCCGGCAGCGTATAAGTAGGATTTCATTGCCGATCCTCCAAAATAGCCGCAAACGCCGGCCAATCAAGATGTTTCTCAAGATGAGCAGCAATCCGGTCATAGGTGCCATCCCGGTTTATATCTGCCGGCGGCCGCTTCGTCAGGCCCTTTGCCTGACGAAGCCTATTCAGCCAGTCGGCTCGAAAAGCATCATTGTAAAATAAATGATGTAAGTACGTGCCGCAGAGCTGCCCATCTTCTGAACGATAGCCGTCCGCATGCGAAGCCCCCGTTAAAAATGGCGGGCCGTCTACGGTCGTCCGGCCAAAGTGAATTTCATAACCGGACAGCGGAATCCCATTCGCTGTTCCTGTTGTACGGATGACCGTTTTTTTCTTTTGGAATACCGTATCAGCCGGAATCAGGCTAAGTGCTCGTTCGATCGAACCCGGCACTCCGGTGTCACGGCCTTCTGGATCAATCAGCTCTCTTCCCATGAGCTGAAAGCCGCCGCATAAGCCCATAACCGTTCCTCCTTTTTCCGCAAAGGAACAGATTTTTTGGGCGAGGCCGGTGTCTTTTAAAAAGCGAAGATCCGCAAAAGCGCTTTTTGTACCTGGAATAATGACAGCATCCGGCTGCCCAAACGTATCCGCACTGCCCACCCAGCGCACACTCACATCTTCTTCAAATGCAAACGGTTCTATATCACTTCCATTGGATACGTACGGCAGACGGATAACAGCAAGCTCTATTTGGGCTCCTTCCCGGTTTACATTGCGGATCGAAAGAGAATCCTCTCCTTCAAGCGCATGCCCCGGCAAAAATGGAAGAACCGCGAGAACAGGGATACCTGTATAATCTTCGATCCACTTTTTCCCGTCTTCAAAGAAAGCAGGGTCACCGTGAAACCTGTTTACGATAATGCCTTTTACCCTCCTGCGTTCTTCTTCCTCTAAAAGAGCGAGTGTTCCGACAAGCGAGGCAAACAAGCCGCCGCGGTCGATATCTGCTGTTAAAAGAACGGGCACATCCGCAAGCTCCGCCGTTTTCATGTTCACGACTTCCCGTTTTTTCAAATTCATTTCAACAGGACTGCCAGCACCTTCAATCACAAGTGTATCGCCCAGCTTTTCTGCTTCTTTGAGCCCTGTTTGAATAGCGGAAATGGCCTGCTCATAATAGGACTTTCTGTACGCCATGCCGGACATGACTTCAAGCCTTTCCCCAAATAGCACAATTTCCGACGAGCCATTGCCCGCAGGCTTTAAAAGCAGCGGATTCATGAAGGGACTGGCCTCAAGGCCCGCCGCCTCGGCCTGCAGTCCCTGCGCCCGGCCGATTTCTTTTCCGTCAGCTGTCACATAGGAGTTATTCGATACATTTTGCGGCTTAAATGGAACAGGCCGGTATCCTTTTTGCAAAAGAAGACGGCAAAGAGCCGTCGCAATAAAGCTTTTTCCCGCATCGGAAGAGGTTCCTTGAATCATCACTCCGCGCATAAAATCCCGCCTTTCTTGACAATGGGAATACCATGCTCTACTAAAATAGCAATCTCGCATTCCTGTACAAGCCGCTGGTGAACCATGCCGAGCTTTTTCGCATATTGCGCCGTCAATTCACCCGGCATCGGCTCGAATGACAGCTCATTGGAAACAAGAACGACCGCATGCGTCCGGCCAGCCAGCGAAAGCAAATCACTTACGATTCGTTTGTCTGCTTCGGAGGCTGGCTTGTCCTCACGAAAAAACTCACCGGCCAAAAGCGTCGTAATACAATCGACCAGCAGTATATCAGACGGCGCTGTCTTGATCTGGCCCAGGTCAACAGATTGTTCCACCGTTGTCCATCTGGCACCTGAGTTTGCCCGGCGATCTTGATGGTGCCGGATACGTTCCTTCATTTCGCTGTCTGTCCGCTGTCCGCATGCTGCATAAACGAGCCGGCTTTCCTCACAGGCCAGCTGCATCGCTAGCTTTTCAGCCAGGCTGCTTTTTCCGCTGCGGACACCTCCCGTAATAAAAACGATCATTGTGCCTTCCACTCCTTTAGAGCAGTAAGCAGCTGCTCATTTTCCACCCTTCCTTTGACCGCAGAACGAAGCCATTTTCCATCCAGCCCGCGAAAGTTTTCTGTATGGCGCAGGACAACACCTTTCCCAAGCAAAAAGCGGAGCAGCGGCTTTTGGTCAACGAGTGCCGGATCCCGCAGTAAATAAAAATTTACAGCAGATGGAAGAACCATAAATCCTGCTTTCGCCAGCTCACTTGCGATCCAATCCCTTTCCTCTTCAATCCACTTTCTCGTCTGCTCGGCATGGAGCGTATCCTGCGCGATTCTTTCGGCGGTCCGAAGCGCAATCGCATTTACATTCCAGTGAGGCTGGTAAGGTGTAAGGGCATGAATGATTTCCTGTGAAGCCGCCACGTAGCCGATGCGCAGGCCGGCAACCGCGTACATTTTCGTCATGGAATGCAGCACCGCTAAATGAGGAAACGAAGCAATCTCTGCGACCAAAGACTCCCCGCTGTTAAAATCATAAAAAGCTTCATCCACAACAACCCATGTGCCAAACCGGCTGGTTTGGCGAAGCAGTGCAAGAAGCTCTTCCCTTTGAAACACCTGTCCGGTTGGATTGTTTGGCGTGCAGAGAAAGAGTACGGCTGCTTCTTTTGCCTGCTCGGCCAGTTCTTCAATTGGCAGCACCCAATTTTCCGGGTCAACCGGCACATGCCGAATCTCGCAGCCGTACGCCCGGCAGGCATCCTCATATTCAGAAAAAGCCGGCGTCGCAATCACCACTTTGCGGCCGGCAGCATGGCGGGCAATAAAATGAATAATCTCGGCCGCTCCATTGCCGAGCAAAAGATTTCCCGAACCAATGGAAAATCGGGCGGCAATGGCTGCTTTGGCTGCTTTACCGGACGGGTCCGGATAGTCTTCCACCACTTCAAAAAGGGACGGCCATGTTTCTTTGAGCCAGCGGGGCGGCCCATACGGATTTGTATTTACACTAAAATCTATCATGCTTTCCGGCTTTTCTACACCCGATGCCTCATATAAATGACCGGGGTTAGCCCCATGTGATGGCAGCTTCATAAATGATCACTCCTGCAAGGAACAGCAGCACAAATAAATAAGCAGCTCGTTCCATTAATTTAGCGGCTTCGATAATGTGTTCCGCGCGGCGGGGGCGAATGGCCTCTCCCATTCGGGCACGGTCTGACACAATGCCTTTGTATGTATTTAATCCACCCAGCTCAATTTGAAGCAGCCCCGCTACAGCTGCTTCGCACCAGCCGCTGTTCGGCGATGGATGCTTTTTCGCATCGCGCCGTACGATATGCCATGCATACCCCCGTCCTCCCTGCGGCTTTTTGGCCGCTAAAATAAGCAGGACGGCGGTCAAACGGGCAGGAATAAAATTAACGATATCATCAAAACGGGCAGATGCCGTGCCGAATCTGCCGTACCGTTCGTTTCGATACCCAACCATCGAATCACACGTATTGACAGCACGGTACAGGAGGGCAGCTCCGCCTCCGCCAACCATTGCCCAGAACAGCGGAGCGATCACGCCATCCGATGTATTTTCTGCGACAGTTTCTACCGCCCCGCGCGTAATTTCCCCTTCATCAAGCTTTTCCGTGTCACGCCCGACGATCCACGAAAGCTTATGGCGCGCTTCCTTCATATCACCGGCCATAAGCGGGTGATACACATCCATTCCTGCTTCTTTCAAGCTTCGCGGTGCAATTGATGCCCAGATCATGACGGCTTCTAAAGCAATGGATAAAAAAGGATGAAGACGGGCAGCGAGTGCCAGCGCGCCAAATGAACATACACCGGTCACGAAAAGAACAACGGCCAGCATAGCCAGTCCTTTTTCGAAACGGCGGGCTCCTTTATTCCACTTTCTGTCCAACAAAGCAATCAGCGCGCCAAACCATTTAACCGGATGCGGCCAGCTGCGCGGATCACCAACAAGCCAGTCCAGAAACAGGGCGATGACGATTGCCGCCGCATGCCCGATCACAGGCCGCCCTTTCTGCGGGCTGTTTTTTCAAGAGACGCCGTCACTGATTGATAGACCGCCCGGCCAATCGCAATGCCAAGCGGCGTAACCGATCCGGCAAACTGCTGATAGGAACCGTTCTGTGTTGCTGCTATTAATATACTATCTGTTGAAGTGCCCGTTGCCGTTGTTCCCGTACTCACATCCAACACTCCTCTATCCGCAAGCGCTTTTGTTTTTGCCTCGGTAGCTGTCATAATCCCTTGGACAAAAGCTTCTTCTGATAATTTTCCATTTACAAAAACCCATATATTGATCGTTCCTGGCGCAGGATGCTGCTTCCAGCTGCTGCGCGGATGCGTAACATCTACTGCATTGCCGGCACCAGCTGTTGCCACCGCAAAAACATAAGCATCTTCCTGCACTTCTTTTCGCCAGGCTGCATCCTCCATATAAACGGCCGTCATCATTCCAACTGTTTCCTGCAGGTTAAATCCATTTTCTATAAAAAAAGCAGCCGCTTCCTGCTCATAGTTATCGATATTGTAATGCTTGTCCACATGGCGGTTTACAAATGTGCTCCGCCATCCCCAGCCGGCGCCAATCACGCCGGATGACAGCGATTTAAGAGGAACGGGTGAACGAAGCACCAGGTGCCCGCCATGATGCTCAAGCAAATGCGCATCAATGTCAACGGCTTCTTTTGACAGAACCCTTTCCGGCAGGATACTGATCTGCGGCTTTGGCACTTCCGGATGCGGCTGCTTTTGTACCTCTGTGCTGTACACATCCCGAATTTCCTGCTCCACCATTAGATCAACCGGCTGGCCAAGCGCATGAATCCTTCCTTTGTTCATAAGCAGCAGCCGCTCGCAGTATAAAGAAGATAAATTTAAGTCATGAAAAATGGAAACGACCGTTAATCCATCTGCTGCCATTCTTTTCAGCAAATCGAGCAGGTCTTTTTGAAAAGGCAGATCTAAATGGTTGGTCGGTTCATCAAGCAGCAGAATTTCCGGCTCCTGTGCCAGTGCCTGTGCAAGGAAAACACGCTGCCGTTCACCGCCGGACAGGGCAGACAGCGGTTTTTCAGAAAATGCTGCTGTTCCGGTCCGCTGCATCGCTTCCTGTACCATTTCTTCGTCCCGCTCGGTCCATGATTTAAAAAAACCGGTTTGATGCGCGTACCGTCCAAGCGACACCGTTTCTTTTACCGTATAAGCAAATTGGCTGGACGTCATTTGCGGAAGAACCGCTACAATGCGCGCCAGCTCTTTCGGACTGTATGAATCAATCGGTCTTCCCTTTATGAGAACTTCTCCCGCAGCCGGCTTGATCAGACCACTGATCATATTCAGTAAAGTTGATTTACCACTTCCATTCGGCCCCAAAATACCGAATAATTCTCCCTGTTTAACAGAAAAGGATACGCCGCGGACAATAAGCCCGCTTCCGTATCCTCCTGAAAGCTCGTTCACTTGCAGCATCACGCGACGCCCCCTTTTCTTTTTCGGTTCATTAAAATAATTGCAAATACCGGTGCACCAATCAGCGATGTAATGACGCCAATGGGCAGCTCTGTCGGTGAAATGATCGTACGGGCGGCAAGATCTGCTAAAATTAAAAAACCCGCTCCCGCAATCATCGAGACTGGCAGCAAATGCCGATGATCTGGTCCAATTAAAAGCCGGACAAAATGGGGAATCACAAGCCCTACAAATCCAATCGTCCCTGATACTGCAACAGCAGCGCCTGTCAGTACCGAGCCGGCAATCATAACCATCATTTTTTTTCGTTGAACATCAATGCCAAGATGCCGGGCTTTTTCCTCTCCGAATGACATCGCGTTCAATTCTGGTGCCAAATACATCAGCCAGCAAGAGCCGATTATAAAAAACGGCAGCAGCAAGCTGATATACGACCACCCACGCATGGATACACTTCCCATCAGCCAGCCGATAATCTGTCTGAGCTCATCTCCTGTCAAAGCAATCATAAGAGAAATAAAAGCACCAAGAAATGAACTGAAAATAATACCGGTTAAAATAATCGTCTCCAGTTTCATTGACTGCTCAATCATCCGTGCAAACAAAAGAACAGAGAAAATAGTCAACACCGCAGCTGCGATACTAATGATAGGCAGCGTAAAGTTTCCTATAAAAGGAAGAGCCCAGCCAAAAAATAGCACCATTACCGCACCAAGAGACGCCCCTGATGAAACACCAAGCGTATAAGGATCTGCCAGCGGGTTACGGAGCAACCCTTGAAATGAAGCACCCGCAATAGAAAGCGAGGCACCGACAAGTCCGGCAAGCATTACGCGTGGAAGACGAATTTTCCAGACAATATTATGGAAAGCTTCATCTATGCCATTAAGACTTGTCCCAAATGTATGATGAGAGAGGATAATGGCAATTTGCATAAATGGGATGTGAATAGAGCCAACTGCAATTCCTGTAAAAACAGAGAAAACAAGAAATAGCAGAGCGGCCGGATACACCCATTTTTTACTGTGTGAAAACATCTGGATATACGGCTTCAGCCAGCGCTTCTACACCTTCTACTAAACGCGGTCCGGGACGGCTGACAAGATCGGAGTTTACATCTACGACTGATTTATTTTCTACAGCCGGGATTGTAGACCAGCCTTGGCGTGCCATCAATTGTTCTACCGCATTTTCTGTATAATAGCCGTATGTAGTAACAATTACGTCTGGATTTGCTTTAATAACTGCTTCTTCTGAAACCTGAGCCCATCCTGCCTGACTGCTCATCGCATTATTTGCATGAATTAACTCAAGCATTTCGTTCATAAATGTATTCTTCCCTGGTGTAAAAAGATTAGGCGCAGGTGACACTTCGATATAAACAGACTTTTCGTCTTCTCCTTTAATCCCGCTTGCTTTTTCTTCAATCTCAGCAAGCCCTTCTTTCATTTCCTTTACTTCTGCATCTGCTTCTTTCTTTTTACCCGTTGCTTCACCAATCATTTCAATCGAATCGTATACTTGTTCAAAATTTTGCGCATCATTTACAACAAGCACATCGATACCGGCATCCCGGAGCTGCTGAAGCCCTTCTTTTGAATTATGAGCACTTGAAGCATGAGCAAGCACTAAATCAGTATCAAGACCGATAATTTTTTCTACATTAAATTCCGAACCGCCGATTTTTTCTTTTTGTGCTACTTCTTCCGGATAATTGTCAAAATCAGATACACCGGCAATTTCATCACCAAGCCCCAATTCAAAAGCGATTTCTGTATTGCTTGGAATTAAAGAAACTATTTTATCCGGTGCTTCTTCAATTTCTACTTTTGTTCCTTCTGCATCTGTAACGGTCACAGGAAAAGCAGCCGTTTCCTTCGCCGGCTCATTTTCTTTGGCTGTATCAGTCTTTTTTTCTTCCCCGCCTCCGCAGCCTGCTAAGAGTGCTGCTGATAGTCCAAGTGTGATCCACGTTTTTTTCATTTGTATTTCCTCCTTTTTTAACACACAAAAAAAAGCACCTCTGTTTAAAAAAAGGCGCGTGAAGAACCCGAAACCAGGGTTCGTCACACCACCTATCCGCGCAGGTTTTTGGTGCATGAGCAAGGCAGGTCTCCTGGCTTATGTTCATCGCACCCGGCGCCTTCCCGTGCTTTTGCACAGTGGCAAGTCTGCCGGATACTCCCATTTACAGTGGCGGGACCGCGCTGGACTTTCACCAGCTTCCCTTTTCAGAATCCGCACAAAGCGGCTTCACCTTGCTCATTTCCTATATGTTTTCCGTCATCGCTCATTATACCCGAAGAAGAGTCGAAACTGAATACTTTTTGAATATTCCGTTTTAGAGAGTGAGATAAAGGTTTATTGTTTAAAATAAGTGGAAGAGAAGAAATAAAGGAGGCGGGCTTCATGAACGGACTAACAGTCTTTCTGATTTTGGCCGTCATCATCATTGCAGGTTTTATCCTAATCCGCTTTATCCGAGGCTCATCCTATCCTGCCGATGCGCCTAAAGTTGACAGGCCGCCAGATGAAGAGGGCCAATTTATTAATCATCGTGACCCTTCACATGATGACAAACTTTAAAAAGAAAAAAAACGGCTCCAGCATAAACAATAGGTTGGAGCCGTTTTTCTGCACGTTTAAAAAAGATAATAATAAGGAAGAAAAACGATCCACTTCCGAACTTTACTTTTCGTGTACCGGTTTTTCAGCGATCAGAATGCCGTCTTCATCTGCGTACACATATTGCCCCGGCACAAATTCAGCGCCGCCAAATGTGACCGAAATGTCCCTTTCTCCCTCGCCTTTTTTCACGCTTTTAAACGGGTTGCTGCCGAGGGCTAAAACACCGATATTTTGTTTGGCAAGCTCTGCTGTATCACGCACACAGCCATTGATAATGATGCCTGCAAGTTTTCTTTCTTCCGCGATCGCACCTAGCAAATCGCCAACAAGTGCACAGTTTTTTGAGCCGCCTCCATCCACCACAAGAACATGCCCGGACGGAATCGTCTGCAGCGCCTGCTTTACAAGTACATTGTCTTCAAATACCTGCACGGTTGAAATAGGCCCATGAAATTGCTTTCTCCCCCCGTATGACTTCAGCTCAAGTCCGACGAGCATGAGTTCTTCTGCATAATGATCACATAAATCAGCTGTTTTAATCACCTTTATCATCTCCCTTTTCCTTTAGGTTCGACAAAACCTAATTGATCCCTTCAGGTTTTCATGAAGAAAACCCAGGGAAAAGAATGATAATTCATTTTGCAGGGAGGTTTATCATGAAACAGGTAATTGGCTTATTTGATGGAGAAATTGATGTGATTCGTAAAATAGAAGATTTAAAAGTAGAAGGATATGATCCCGCTAAAATAACAGCCCTTACAAAGGATGCCGATGTATACTTAACCATCCAAAATCGGACGGAAGCAAACGTAGAAACAGCCGGTCCTTCCTTAAAAGAAAAAGTAAAATCAATTTTCACCCGTGAAAAGCCGGTCAAAGATGCACTCATTGATTTCGGCTTATCCGAAGAAGATGCGGAAAAATACCATGAAGGGCTCGCAAAAGAAAAAGTGCTGCTCGTCACTGACGAACAGCACGCCGGTACTGCTTAAATAATAGCTGCACTGCTTCGCCGGCAGCACCCGGAAATGCCTTTTCACCAAGTGCCCGCAATGGTACGATTTCTTGAATGGAATTGGTCACAAACACTTCATCCGCCGCTTCTGCCTCGGCCGGCGTGTATAGGCCTTCCTCAACGCGGAGACCTGTATCACGGGCAATATCCATGACAAACCGGCGGGTAACGCCGCCCAAAATACCTGTTTGGAGCGCTGGCGTATACAGTGTTCCTTTTTTAATCCAAAACATATTCGATACTACGCCTTCTGCGACAAACCCGTCTTCGGTCAAAAATATCCCTTCTATAGAAGGATCACTCCCGGCTTCCCTTTTTCCAAAAATATTATTTAGATAATGATGGGATTTCAGCCGGCTTTCACCTTCCGGACGGTTCCGCCTCGTTTGGAGCCAAACACCCCTTTTTTCGGTCATTGGCCCGGCGGATGCCACCTTTTTTTGAAACACGATCACATTTGGTTTTTGATATGGAGCGGTCTGCAGCCCAATGTCTCCTTCTCCGGCTGACACATTAAAGCGGATGTACGCATCGCGCCATCCATTTGCTTCTTCCAGCTGCGCTAAAATATCCAGCACTTCTTCACGCACAACGTGCAGATCAATATGAAGCTCCTGCAAGCTTCGATTGAGCCGGTTTAGATGCTCGTCGAGTAAAAAAGGCGCTCCGTCATATGTGCGAAACGTTTCAAATACGCCGACACCGTATAAAAATCCATGGTCAAACGGAGAAATACGCACTTCGCTGTTCGGGATAACCTGTCCATTTACGTATGTGAACATGGCCGCTCCTTGTACGTATCCATAAAGTTTTGCAGCATTTCTTTTCCATATTCGGTCATAATAGACTCTGGATGAAACTGGACCGCTTCCACCGCGAGTGTTTTATGGCGGATGGCCATAATTTCACCTTCTTCTGTCCAGGCCGATATCTCAAAGCAGTCCGGCAGTGTCTCTCTTTTTACAATCAGTGAATGATAACGGGTTGCCCGAAATGGGCTTGGCAGTCCTTTGAAAATGGTTTTGCCATCATGAAAAACAGGCGACGTCTTGCCGTGCATCAGCCGCTCAGCGCGCACAACATCACCGCCGAAGCTTTGTGCAATCGACTGCTGGCCAAGACAAACCCCAAAAAGTGGAACCCGGCCTGATAGCTTTTCGACTGTCTCCAAGCTGATCCCCGCTTCATTCGGTGTGCACGGTCCCGGGCTGATCATCACAAAATCCGGTTTCATCTCCTCAATGGCGGCAACGGTTATTTCATCATTCCGCCGAACAACCAGATCCTCACCAAGTTCTCCAAGATATTGAACAAGGTTATACGTAAACGAATCATAATTATCAATCATCAAAATCATGTGTGTGCATCCTCCGCAAGTTCCATCGCCTTTAACATGGCGGCTGCTTTTTTCAGCGACTCTTTGTATTCATATTCCGGCTTTGAGTCAATGACAATGCCTGCACCGGCCTGGACATAACCATAGCCGCCTGCACTAAGCATGGTACGAATGACAATGTTTAGTTCCATGTCTCCGTTATAGCCAATCCAGCCGATGGAGCCTGTATAAATGCCGCGGCGTACCGGTTCAAGCTCTTCAATAATTTCCATCGTCCGCACTTTTGGCGCGCCGGTAATGGTTCCGCCTGGGAAAACAGCATCAATCACATCAGCATTTGTTTTCTTTTCCGCCAGCTCTCCGCATACATTAGACACAATGTGCATGACATGTGAATACTTTTCGATGACCATAAATTCATCCACATGAACAGAGCCGTAGCGGGAAACACGGCCCAGGTCATTGCGCTCCAAATCCACAAGCATTACGTGCTCAGCTCGTTCCTTTTCATTGTCGATGAGCTCTTTTGCAAGACGCTCATCCTCAGCGTCATCCTTACCGCGTGAACGCGTCCCGGCAATCGGCCGGGTTGACAGCTTCTGTCCGCTTTTTTTCACCAGCAGCTCCGGCGAGCCGGAAACGACTTGAAAGTCCGGTGTTTGAATATAAGCCATATAAGGAGAAGGATTCAAGTTGCGAAGCGCCGCGTACACAGCAAGCGGCGGTACGGTGAGAGGACGGGCACGGCGAACCGATAAATTCACCTGGAACACATCTCCTGCCGCAATATATTCACGAATCCGTTCAACCGCTTCTTTAAACTGTTCCTCCGGGAAAGAAACGTCTGTTTTATCCGTTCCCTGTCCAGATGTCCAATCTATCGGTTCCGCTGGGTCACACCATGCTTCAAACCACTCATCCAGTCCTTCTTCCGTTTCGGCAAGCTGCATTACAAAAAGCTCATTCGTGTGATGATCAAACGCCGCCCACTGATCAAAAAACAAAAAGCATGTATCCGGCAGGCCAGTATCATCCTCAGCATGATCCGGCAGATCTTCGATAAACCGGACATAGTCATAGCTGATCCAGCCAATAGCGCCGCCTTGAAAATCCGGCAGCCCATCCTTCCTCGCTACTTTGCGTTCGTCAAGAAGCGAAACAAGCGCATGAACCGGATTGCCGGCTATCCGCTTCTCTTTCCCATCTTTTTTTACAACAAGTCCTTCTTCAGCGGAAACCGCGATGGCGGAAGGCTGAATACCCGCAAAGCTATAGCGGCCGCCTCGGCCGCTTTCAAGCAGTGCATGATGGGACTCATTTTTTGAAAGTACTGTATATTGATGAAAAAATTGTTCATGTGTATATGACGTTTTTCGGTAAAAAATGTTCACGTGGTGCCACCTTTCGCATGTTGTTGCCCTTATCATAATACGGCGGCACCCATTTTGAAAATGTTATTTCACAGCGATAAAACGATTGACCGTAACGGGATATTTAGACGATACAAGTTCTGTCCAGCCGTTTAATACAGCTTCTTGTGCTGACTTGGCGGACATCTGCTGAAATAAGATCGTGGAAAAGCCGGCCGCTTTTAGTCTCTCCCAGTAACCGGCAAGTGATTCGGCGTATGGGTAGTCTGATGCCGAAGGCAGAGAGCTTGATTCTGCAAAATCCGCAACAAACCGGCCCTCTTCCTTCAACGCTTCATAGGCTTTAGCGGTCCATTGTGCTCCGTCCGCATACGGATGAACAGACAGCGGCGCTGCTACTGTATCAAATTTGTGGTGCTGAACCTGCGCAAACGAAACGACCGGCAAAACGGCTGCTCCCGCGTCTGAACACCGCGCTGTCAGCGTTTCAGAGCCGCCGATAATCATGACACGCTCTCCCTGCTGAGGTCGAATAGTAGTATATAAATTTCCTTGTTCAATCTTTAACGGCTTGTCTGTTTTGTTTTTGACGGTCATGACCGACGCCTCCTTTTTAAAATAAAAAAACCTTTCTTCACGAAATAAGAAGAAAGGTTTTCTAGTTAGTCTTCTTATCTCTCAGCTTTCGCTGCAAGAATTAGCACCGTGCCTGCAATAGGTCGGTTGCCGGGTGTCATAGGGCTTGTCCCTCTACCTGCTCTTGATAAGATGTATGCAATTGTCCGTTTATTTGTTAAGGAGGATTATGACATGTTTCATTTTACCTGTCAACCATGTTACAATTTTTAAAAAGACAACGGAGATGAAAAACATGAAAATTGCCTGTCTGCAAATGGATATAGCGTTTGGCGACCCGGAAGAAAATTACAGTCGGGCGGCAGACTTTTTAAAAAAAGCAAGCGAAGCCGGCTGCGAGCTGGCTGTGCTGCCAGAACTTTGGACAACCGGCTATGATTTAACGCGCCTGAATGAAATTGCGGACCGCGGAGCAGAGCGGGCCAAGCAGTTTTTAACAGAGGCAGCCCAAAAATACGGCATGCACATCGTCGGCGGCTCGGTTGCCAATGATACGGGCAGCGGTGTTAAAAATACAATGATTATCGTTGACAAAGACGGACGCCTCATTCATGAGTACAGCAAGCTGCACTTGTTCCGGCTTATGCATGAGGAAAAATATTTAATTGACGGCGAGGAAGATGGTTTGTTTGAGCTGGCCGGTGAAAAGATGGCTGGATTTATCTGCTATGACATTCGCTTCCCGGAATGGTTCCGTAAACAAGTTGTAAACGGCGCCCGTGTTTTATTCGTTCCTGCCGAATGGCCGCTCGCCCGTGTAGATCACTGGCGCACACTGCTCACGGCGCGCGCAATTGAAAATCAGGCTTATGTGATCGCCTGTAACCGATCTGGTTCCGACCCTGACAATCAGTTTGCCGGGCATTCTATGATTATCGGCCCGTGGGGTGAAGTGATTGCTGAAGCAGGCGAAGCGGAGGAAATGCTTATCGGTGAAATAGATTTTGGTGCGATTGATGAAATCCGCAGCCGCATTCCTGTTTTCGAAGACAGAAGAACATCGTTTTATTAAGCAAAAAGCGCCGCTGGCACATGCCGGCAGCGCTTTTTTATGGAGCCAGGTATATTTTCTGCAAGCAAAAATCCGTCCATTATGCGTGGACGGTCTTGCTCTTTCATTTCCATTCGTATGGTGTTTCCTGGTAGACATAGTAGTTAAGCCAGTTTGAATAAAGCAAGTGAGCGTGAGAGCGCCATTTATTCGGCGGACGATTGGCAGGGTTGTTGCCTGGAAAGTAGTTTTCCGGCATGTCTATCTCAAGGCCTTTCGCACAGTCACGCTCGTATTCTTCCGCGAGCGTAGTTGCATCGTATTCAAGATGTCCGGTAATCATAATATTCCGCGCATCTTTTGACATGATGAGCAGCGGGCCTGCTTCTGGGGAAGAAGCGAGCAAAATCAGTTCATCATTTGCCTCAATCGCTTCCTGGCTGACATCAGTGTGACGGGAAACCGGTGCCGAAAATACATCGTCAAACCCGCGCAGTAGTTTTACAGTCGGATCGGTGATTGCATGTTCGTACACACCAGAGCATTTTTTAGGCAGTTCAAACTTGCCGATGCCGTAATGGTGATACAGCGCTGCCTGTGCTCCCCAGCAAATATGCAAAGTAGACGTTACATTTGTTTTTGCCCAGTTCATAACGTCCTGCAGCTCCGCCCAGTAGCTGACCGCTTCAAACTCCATCAGCTCAATCGGCGCTCCAGTAATAATCAAACCGTCATAACGGCGGCTTTTCGCTTCTTCAAGCGTAATATAAAATTGCTCGAGATGGGATTTACTTACGTTTTTTGATTCATATGTTGCCGTATATAAAAACGAGACATTCACTTGAAGCGGCGTATTACCAAGCAGACGCAAAAGGTGAGCTTCTGTTTTTTCTTTTTCCGGCATCAAGTTCAGAATTAAAATATTAAGCGGGCGAATATCCTGCGTTCTGGCGCGATCCGCGTCCATGACGAATATATTTTCTCTTTCCAGCACTTCGCGTGCCGGCAGCTGATGCGGTATATTTATCGGCATAATGTTCCTCCCTACAAGTCATAATGAATAAACAAACGATACAAGCAGCAGCCTAGCAGATGCTCCCTGCTCTTGTTTCTGAAATCATTATAGACACCTTTTTCAGAAAAAAACAACCGTCCCAAATCATTATTATAAAATAACAATAAAGAACGGTTGTTCGATTATAGTTTTAAGTTTTTCAGTGCATCTGCCAGCGCCGTATTCACCGGCTCATCCTGGTTTTGTTTTTTCAGGTACTGATTCACATCACGCTTTGTTGCCGCACCCTTGCCACTTTTTTGCTTTCTTTTTTCGAATGCAGACAGCTTTTCCCGGTGGCCGCATTTGCATACAAACAAGCGGCCTTCTCCTTCGCCCCGCATTTCCATTTTCTTGTGGCAGTTCGGGCAGCGGGCATTTGTTACACGGGCAACCTGCTTGCGGTAACCGCATTCGCGGTCCTGACACACGTGCATTTTACCCTTTTTCCCGTTCACTTCAAGAAGCAGCTTGCCGCATTCAGGGCATTGCTTGCCGGTTACATTATCATGCTTGAACTTCGCATCGCTGTTTTTAATTTCATTTGTTACATTTTTGGCATAAGTGCGGATTTCCGCCATAAACGTCTCGAATTTCAGCTTTCCTTTCGCGATTTTCTCAAGCTTTTGCTCCCAGTCCCCTGTCAGTGCGGGCGTCTGCAGGTCTTTAGGAACAAGATCAAGCAGCTGCTTTCCTTTAGAAGTCACACGAATGTTTTGCCCCTGCTTTTCAATTAAAAACGTATTAAACAGCTTATCAATCACATCCGCGCGAGTCGCTACCGTTCCAAGCCCGCCTGTTTCGGTTAATGTTTTCTTCACGTCCTGGTCTACATTCATTACCTTCGATGGATTTTCCATAGCGGATAAAAGAGTGCCTTCATTAAAAAACGGCGGCGGCGTTGTTTCCCCTTCTGTCGGGATCAGCTTGCTTACCGGCAGCTGCTGATTTTTTTCAACAGCCGGCAGTGATGGCTCCGCGTCTTCATCCCGGCCATATACTTCCTTCCAGCCGGCAGACTTGACCACGTTGCCTTTAACGGTGAAGGTTTCTCCGCCAATGCTGGCTTCAATGACCGTCTGCTCATACTCATATGGGGGGAGAAGCACAGCTAAAAAACGCTTTACGACCAAATCGTAAATTTTCCGCTCTTTATCGCTCAGCTCATTGAGTATTGGCGGCTGTTCGGTTGGCACGATGGCATGGTGATCGCTTACTTTTGCATCGTTTATAACCGATTTGCCCGGCTGAATGCTACGGCGCAGCACTTTTGCCGCAAATGGTGTATACGGACGCACTTCTACTGCTTCCACCCGTTCTTTTAAGGTAGACACCATATCCTGCGGCAGGTAGCGTGAGTCTGTGCGCGGATACGTAACAAGCTTGTGTCGCTCATACAAATTTTGCATGGCATTCAGCGTTTCTTTCGCTGAGTAGCCAAACAGCTTATGCGCATCACGCTGCAGTTCCGTTAAATCATACAGCTCTGGGGCATATGATTTTTTCGCTGTTTTTTTCACATTCGTAACTACTGCCTTGGCGCCTTCGATTGCCTCTATCCGTTCATTGCGTTTTTCCTTTGAAAACGTCCGGCTGTTTCCTTTTGCATCCTGCCACGTCAGTTTCATACCGCCTGCAGATGCCTGGATGCCATAGTAGCTCTTCGGCTGGAAATTCTTGATCTCCTCTTCCCGTTTGGCAATGATGGCAAGTGTTGGCGTTTGAACACGTCCGCATGACAGCTGCGCATTGTACTTTGTTGTCAAAGCACGCGTCGCATTGATTCCGACAAGCCAGTCTGCTTCTGCCCGGGCAACGGCAGATCGATACAGGTTCTCGTATTCGCGGCCGTCACGAAGTTTTTGAAACCCTTCCTTGATCGCTTTATCCGTCACCGATGAAATCCATAAACGCTTCACCGGCTTTTTCGCATGGGCTTTGTCGATAATCCAGCGTGCGACCAGCTCTCCTTCACGTCCTGCATCAGTCGCAATGACGATGGTCGAGACATCTTTTCGCAGAAGCTGTGCTTTTACCGCATGAAACTGCTTGCTCGTATGGCGGATCACCACGGTTTTCAACGTATTTGGCATAAGCGGCAGATCCGCTATGTTCCACGTTTTATATTGATCGCCGTAGCCCTCCGGATCTGCGTGTGTTACAAGGTGGCCAAGCGCCCATGTGACAATATATTGGTTTCCTTCTAAAAATCCGTTCCCTTTTTTGCTGCATCCTAGAACGCGGGCAATATCACGGGCAACGGATGGTTTTTCTGCAAGTACAACGGTTTTGCTCATATAACCATCCTTCCTATTGGTGCACTATTTCTATTATATCACACACTTAAAAATTATTCTGAAATAACAACTAGAAAAAGGACAAGAGTTAGCGCATATAAGTAAAAGGGAAAAGAACGAAAAAAGGAGGCGATTTTGTGCGAATTTTTTGGCTTAATTTAATTGGATTTCTTGTCGTTGTGGCCGTAAACAGCCTGGCAAACGCTATCCCCCTTAATAGACAGACGACCAGCGAAATTTCCGACAAAATAAACGTTCTTTTCACACCGGCCGGCTATGTATTTTCGATTTGGGGATTCATTTATTTCCTGCTGATTATTTGGCTGCTTCGAGGCTTCAAACCATCTCATATTGATCGGAAGGTTCATGTGCCCTTTTTATTCAGCTGTGCTTTTAATGCAACATGGATTTTTCTTTGGCACTATGAGTTTTTTGTACTTAGTACGCTGGTGATCATCGCCCTGCTCGTTTCACTTATCATCATTTATTCACGCATAAAAAGAGAACACTTTTCTTTTTGGGACCGGTTTCCATTTTCGGTTTATCTCGGCTGGGTCAGCGTGGCTGTAATGGCTAATATAAGCTATACCTTAACGTATTATGAATGGAGCGGCTTTGGTCTTTCTGCTGCCATCTGGACGATTCTTCTGATTGTTTTAGCTTCTGTACTGGCTGTGACGTTCCGCTTTGCACACCGGGATCCCGTGTATCCGCTTGTGTTTGTTTGGGCCTTCTCTGGCATCGCAGTCCGAAACTGGACAGATGAACCTTTTATCGCCTTTACAGCCGTCGGAGCTGCTTTAATCGTTTTTCTCTCTTCTCTCTTCTCCCGCAAAAAAATAGTATACTGAAAGAAAAAGAAGAGGAGGAATACCCATGTTTGCGCAAAAAAAAGGCGACATCCCTTATTTACTTGGCCTCATTTTTTTCTTTGCTGCCATTATTTATTTTTTCGCCGCCAACTGGCCCGGGCTTGACCGTCCGGTAAAAATCGGTTTAAGCATATCGATTTTGCTTCTTTGTGCCATACTGGCTTTTTTATACCGAAGAAGCCGCACATTTGCGTATCTCGGCAACTGGTGGCTGCTGCTGTCGGTTGTTGCGTTTGCGGTCGCCGCCGCGCTCATTGGCCAGATGTATAATTCACATGCGGATTCATACGTGCTATTTTTTGTTACACTGATTCCTGCCGTTCTCCTGGCCGCCTTTACCCGTTACCGGCCGCTGTACTGGCTCGCATTTTTACTGTTTGAGCTCACCTTCTGGCTGAAGCTGTATCCAACCGGTGCCTTTATTACCTACACGGATGGCGAGCAGCTGCTCATTTATTTAGGGGCCATTCTTTTGCACGGAGCGATTTATGTTTTCTGGCGCAAACTCCAGGAAGAAAAGCTTTCGTTTATATCTCTGGTTATCATGCAGGGGTGCGCGGTTTATTTGCTCGATACGCATATGCTTTATGATACGCTTGCAGGCAATATGGATTACCGTGCCGTTTTTCTGCTGCTTCATGCTGCGTATATTGTATTTATCGTTTTGTTTTGGAGAGCGTTTATCGGCTCACAAAAAAGCCATCCATTTGAATTAGGCGTTCACCTTTTGTTTTTCGGATTATACGTGGTTCCAAATGTGTTTTACATGACCTATCAGCTGCTTGGAGAATTTATTTTTTACACGGGTTTTCCGATGCTGCTTTTACTTTTTGCTTTTAGTATTATCGGCCTTCGAAAAATTGCTTCTTCCGGCAGCATGCATGATCATAAATGGAGACGGTATACGATTACTTTTTTCACAGGAGCCCTGGCATTCATCGGTACACTGATTGCCGTGTTTTCTCTGAGCTCGTTTGTCGGCATGCTTTTCGGGTTCAGCGGAAACTTTTCGCTCAGCTTTCTCGTTCTCGCCCTTCTTTGCACGGCTGCAGGCCTGGCTGTAAAAAAAGAATCGTGGCTGGTGGTCCGTCTCACACTTCAAATTACCGGACTTATCTTTTTGTTTTCTTATCTCGTGTCCGAATGGGACCGTACCTGGACAGCTTTTCTCCTTGCGGTTCCGCTCGTGCTGCTGACTGTACTGCTTTTTAAACGAAATGAATCCATTCTTTATTATATATCAGCAAACGCTGTGCTTCTGTATGGCATTTTACGCCTGCTGACTGAAAATGATGTATCGCTTTCTGTCAGCACGTGGGTGTTATTCTCGGCTGCTGCAGGAAATGCGGTCGTGTTTCTTTCTTTCAAAGAGCAGCCTGTCGGCATGTCTGGTTTTTGGCTGTCCCTTCTCTTTATGCTTTACTCGCTGACTGAAAAAGGCTGGGACTCTCTTTTTCTTCATGCCGTGTTTCTTTTATATATTTTCTGGCACCTTTTTAAGCCTGCTTCGGAAAGAAGGCTGTACCGCTGGCCGGTCTGGGCAGCTTTTATCGCCTTTTTTATCTGGAAATACTATGAGTACGCCTGGCTGCTTTTGCACAAGTCGCTTTCTTTTTTACTGATCAGCCTGCTGTTTTTCGTCCTTTGGTTCATCTGGGGAAGAAAACACACTGTCCCGGTTCCCGTCAAAAAATGGAGTGCTGGCCTGTTTGCAGTGGTGCTTATACTCCAATCTGCATTTTTAATCACGACTGCCTGGCAGAAAGAACAGCTTCTTCAAAAAGGAGAAGTGGCTGCGCTGGAGCTTGCTCCTGTGGACCCTCGCTCCCTTATTCAAGGAGACTATGTTCAGCTTGGCTACACCATCGGCACAGTGTACAGCGATCAATTTTATAACAGCGCCACAGCTCCTCCGGAAGGAAAAATCAATGTGTCCTTAAAGCCTACTTCAGAGTTTATATCCTATAACGGAAAACAGATTCCAGTCTATCAAGCAGAAACGTTTACGCACCAGCAGCCAGACGGCCTGTTTATAAAAGGTTCCGGGCGGTATGGCACATTAACCCTCGGTATTGAGCATTTCTTTATCCCTGAAAATACAGGAACAAAGTGGGAACAAAAAACACATGCGATTATCCGCATCGCTGAAAATGGAGATGCCCTTTTAGAAACCATTCACTAAAAAACAGCCCGATTTCTTTCGTGCTGTGAGACTGTAGACAATTGATATGGATGAGCGTGCACATGAATAGGGTAGGATCGGCGGGATCCAGGCAGCTTCGCCTTCCCGCCGCCAAATGGCTTGCGGCGGGATTGTACAGAGCTCATAAGGTCGTATCTTGCTGTTTAAAAAAGAGAAAAGGTCTATTCAGTCCTTGCTTATGGATCTGCACAACACCAGTGAAGCCTGCCGGACGAAGACTCCTGCGGGGAAGTACAGTGAGCCGGGAGACCCGCAGGCGCAGCCGAGGAGGCTCCCGCACTGTCCTAAGAAGCGCAAAGTCCGGCAGGCTTCATTTATCGGCTTTCATACAAATAGCTTACATCCCTTGCGTATAAAAAAATGAAAGGATACCCCAAAAATAGTTATATCCCTCTGTATTCCGATTATCCAACTTCTTTCGGGCTACTTTTGTCATGAAACTGTAATATGAAATACATAAAACTGTAACTTATTATCCGGAATTTTCTGATATATTTACATCAACTTACATGTAACCGTTTAGCAGCGGCCATCAGACCGGAGGGACTAGCGTGAAAAAAGGATTATGGATCTTCCTTAGCATTTGTTTCATTATGTTCGGCGGCCTTTTGCCCGCTCAGCAAACGAATGCAGCTTACAACGCCAAGGCGGCAATCGTTGAGGCAAAGGAGCATATTGGCACACCATATCAATTTGGCGGTACAACACCGGCAGGCTTTGACTGCTCGGGATTTATTCAATACGTACATAAACAAACCGGCTATTCACTGCCGCGTACAGCAGCCGACATGTACAAAAAAGGACAGGCTGTTTCTAAAGCCAACATGGAGCCAGGTGACCTTATGTTTTTTACAACATACAAAAAGGGTGCTTCCCACGTAGGCATTTACCTTGGCAATAATCAATTTATTCATGCTTCCTCCTCAAAAGGAGTTTCGGTTGATAAAACGTCTAACCCTTATTGGAGCAAGCGGTATATCGGTTCTAAAACACTAGATTAATAGCTCAAACGCCCGTCGTTGATCCTATCAGCGGCGGGCGTTTTTTCGTAATAAAAATGTCATAAAAGCACAGACTTTTTTATAATACTTATGGAATAAACAAGAAAACAGTTATGCCATCAGGAGACTTACGGTTATGAAAAGCACGGTTACATGGCAGCTTGGCATTATCTTTATCGGCACTATTATCGCAATGCTCATTATCACTTCTGTTGCTGCTTATAAAACCGCTTATGACAAATTATATGAAGCTGCCGGAATTGAAGCATATGGCTGTGCCAATATTACAGCCGGCTTGGCTACAGAAGACACCATGCGTGCCGTCCTAAAAGGAGACAAAGCAGAAGCTCAAGCTCTCGGCACTCAGTTAAACTGGACTACTGGCCATAAAGCTATCTTTGAAACATAATATATTATTGATCAAACCGGAATCCTTTTGGCGCTGGACGATCATTTAAAGGACAAAGTCTTTAACGTTGGGGACTCTTTTTATATTGATGGGGAAGCGATATCCCCATTGATCCAAACAAGTTATCCTGCCTACTCTAAAGCGTGCGAGTACGAAGGCATGAGCCGCTTGTCAGGCTATGCACCTGTTTATGTGAACGGGGAAATTGCGGCTGTCAGCGTAACATTGTATCCGGGCGGACGTCGGATGTTGTGAAAAACGGTATTTTAATCAGCTTGATTCCGATGGCTCTCACTTCTATTGCCATTGAATCCCTGGCGGACCGGTCTGTTCAAACAAACTTAGTGGCTGGAAAATTAAACGGCATTGTCGCTTAGTTCCGCCTTTTAAAAAAGAGTCTGCGAAAATTTTCGCAGACTCTTTTTATTCAGCTGATGCTGATTCGGCTTCCATCGGCTTGGACTTTTTCACTTCAATCGCATGGATATGGTGGCCTTCCGCATCGCGGATAATGAATTCATAGCCGTCCTGCTCAATCGAATCACCAAGCTTAACATCGATATTTTCAGTAAGCGCCCAGCCGCCAAGCGTATCTACTTCCTCATCAGAAAGCTCTGTGCCTAACAGGTCATTTACTTCTGAAATAAGCAGACGCGCATTTAATAAATAGTGCTTTTCACCAAGCTTTTGCACATCCGGTTTTTCATCGGTATCAAATTCATCCCGGATTTCTCCAACGATTTCTTCCAAAATGTCCTCAACTGTTACAAGCCCTGATGTACCGCCATATTCATCCATAAGCACAGCCATATGAATACGCTCTTTTTGCATTTTTAAAAGCAGGTCGTGAATCGGAATGGTCTCAATCACACGAATCACCGGCTTCACAAATTCTTCGAGCGGCCGGCTCCGGTCGCTGTTCCGGTTTAAATAATACGAAAGTAGCTCCTTCATATTTACCATGCCGAGAATATTATCCTTATCACCATCATCCACCGGATACCTCGTATACTTTTCCAGTTCAATGATGGAGGTAATTTCATCCCACTTTAAGTCCTTCGACAGCGTAACCATATCGGTACGCGGCACCATAATTTCTTTTGCGACACGCTCGTCAAACTCAAAAATACGGTCCACATACTTGTACTCTGATTGATTAATCTCTCCGCTTTTAAAGCTTTCTGATAAAATGATCCGCAGCTCTTCTTCTGAATGAGCCATTTCATGCTCAGACGCAGGCTTTAGTCCGAAAATACCGACAAGTCCGCGCGCAGAACCATTCAATGCTTTAATAAATGGATACATAATTTTATCAAAAATAATAATGAGCGGTGAAAACATTAATGTTACCCATTCCGCTTTTTGAATCGCAACGGTCTTTGGTGCAAGCTCTCCGACAACAACGTGCAGAAATGTAACCACCGCAAACGCAATAATAAAAGACAAGATGCTTGCAGCGGATGGAGCAACCTCGAAATGTTCAAATACCGGATGTAGTATAGCTTCTACCGTTGGTTCACCGAGCCACCCAAGTCCAAGAGCAGTAATAGTGATGCCAAGCTGGCAGGCAGATAAATATTCATCAAGGTTTGACGTTACTTTTTTCGCTGCCATCGCCCGCTTGTTTCCTTCTTCAACAAGCTGATTGATGCGTGACTGGCGCACACGAATAATAGCAAATTCAGTTGCTACAAAAAATCCGGTTAATACAATGAGTAATGCAAATGATACTAATTTAACAGCAATACCTATATCTATCAATATTCGGAAAAAGCAGTCTGACTGCCCTTTCCTCTCACCTCCTAGGGTAAAAAAGTAAGTTTTTCTGTACCCATGTTTTCTCCTATCATACCAAATGGCACCGGATTTCTTATAATGATTCGTCTTCTTTTTTCACGATTTGCATGCCTTCCAGCGCAATCGCATAATGAATCGCATGTTTTAGCGTAGCAAAGCACTTTAAATCGTTTAAATAAATGCCTTTTGAAGCCATCTCCATCCCCAGTTCCGGTGAAATGCCGGCGACAATCGGCACTGCGCCGATCAACTGAATGGATTGTGTCACTTTTTCAAGTGTGCTTAAAATCAAATTGTTCATTGCTTTAATGCCGGTAACGTCCAGAATCAGCATATTCGCTTTGTGCTCCACGATGGACTGAAGCGCTTTTTCCGTAAAATCATCTGACCGCTCTTGATCAAACCGCCCCATCACCGGCGTAACCAAAATGCCGTCAAGAACCGGAATAATTGGCGATGACAGCTCGCGGATCAGCTTGCGCAGCTCAATCGTCCGATTTTCAACCATCGCTTCAAGCTGGATGATTGTCTGCTGTTCCCGTGTTTGAATATGCTCGCTCACGTTTTCCGACGGTGTTTTTGAAGATGGAAACAATTCAATTTCTTTATATGACTTTTCTTCGTCCGCCTCATACTCCGTTACTTTGTACCAAATTGTTTCCCCGATCAATCCGCTCAGTACGCCAGCCCAGTGTCCTCCAAGAAATGTGCCCGCACCCTCTTTCCCCTGCGCCTGCACGACCTTGCTTTCCCAGTCATTGCGAATAGACAAAACCGCTCGGCGCTCTGCTAAGCACAGCCGCTTGAATTCTGTCGCTCCCCAGCCGGCCGATGCGTACATATCGGGCAGGAGCTCCAGCGTTTTTTCCACGCTCCATTTTTCTTTATAAAAACGGCTCACGATTTTTCCCGTCCGGTATCCTGCAGCTTCCATTACAACCCGGGCGGATTCTGCACCTGTTACTTCTTCAATCGTATCAATGAACGTTTTCAGCGCTGTTTTTGTCCAAAAAAGGACTACATCCGCTCCTTCAAACTGAAACAGCCCTTCTGCTCGGTCCCATTGAAGGCTCGTTCCATTGATTTCGAATTGCTGCTTTTCCTGCATCCATAATCCCTCCCGTGGTTTCTCATACAGTCATTTTACAATGAGTACCCGCCGTTTAACAGTTTTCTCCCGTTTTTTTCGGAAAATGATATAATGATCAAAAAAGAACAAGGAGTTTATATAGATGAGTATTTTATCAGTCAGCCGCTTGAGCCATGGCTTCGGCGACCGTGCTATCTTTAATGATGTGTCATTTCGTCTCCTAAAGGGCGAGCACATTGGTCTTGTTGGGGCAAACGGCGAAGGAAAATCTACTTTTATGAATATTATTACTGGAACGCTGCAGCCAGATGAAGGAAAAGTAGAATGGTCTAAAAATGTCCGTGTCGGCTATCTTGACCAGCACGCGGTATTGAAGCAGGGCATGACCATTCGCGATGTACTGCGTACAGCGTTTCAATATTTATTTGATATTGAAACAAAAATGAACGAATTGTTTGGGCAAATGGCCGAGGTTACGCCAGAAGAGCTGGAGAAGCTTCTTGAAGAAACAGGTACGATGCAGGACTTGCTGACGAACAATGACTTTTACGTGATTGATGCCAAAATTGAAGAAACAGCACGCGGGCTCGGGCTTGATGATATCGGCCTTGATCGTGATGTACATGACTTGAGCGGCGGACAGCGGACAAAAGTACTACTGGCCAAATTACTGCTCGAAAAGCCAGAAATTCTGCTGCTGGATGAGCCGACCAATTACCTGGATGAACAGCATATTGAATGGCTGAAGCGTTACCTGCAGGAATATGAAAATGCGTTTGTCCTTATTTCACATGATATTCCATTCTTAAACAGTGTGGTCAACTTGATTTATCATATGGAAAACCAAGAGCTGAACCGCTACGCCGGCACATACGAAGACTTTATGAAAGTGTATGAAATGAAAAAACAGCAGCTTGAAGCGGCTTATAAAAAGCAGCAGCAGGAAATTTCCGATTTGAAAGACTTTGTGGCCCGTAATAAAGCGCGCGTTTCCACACGGAACATGGCGATGTCACGCCAGAAAAAGCTTGATAAAATGGATGTCATTGAGCTTGCCGCAGAGCGTCCAAAGCCGGAGTTCCGCTTTAAAGAAGGCCGGACACCGAGCAAGCTGATTTTTGAAGCGCGCGACCTGGTAATTGGATACGGTGAGCCTCTTTCACGCCCGCTGAATCTGCGCATGGAACGCGGACAAAAAATCGCCCTGACCGGTGCGAACGGCATCGGGAAAACCACTCTGTTAAAAAGCCTGCTTGGTGAAATCAAGCCGGTTTCGGGTACAGTTGAACGCGGTGAAAATCTGCTGATTGGCTACTTCCAGCAGGAAATGAAAACGGATAAGGGTAATACGTGTATTGAAGAGCTTTGGACGGAATTCCCGTCATTTACCCAGTACGAAATTCGGGCGGCACTGGCCAAATGCGGTTTAACAACCAAGCATATTGAAAGCAAAGTGTCCGTTTTGAGTGGTGGGGAGAAAGCAAAAGTCCGCCTGTGCAAGCTAATTAACCAGGAATCGAATATTTTGGTGCTGGATGAGCCAACCAACCATTTGGATGTAGATGCAAAAGATGAATTAAAACGGGCTTTAAAAGACTATAAAGGCAGCGTTCTGCTTATTTCCCACGAACCTGAGTTTTACCGAGATGTTGTCACTGATATTTGGAACGGTGAATCCTGGACCACAAAGGTGTTTTAATGGGAACGCCAAAGCGAGTCGCCCTGTCGTGGAGCGGCGGCAAAGACTGCATGATGGTTTTTCATATGTTAAAAAAAAAGCCAATCGATATTGCCTGCCTCGTCACTACAGTGCCGATTGAAACAGGACGCACATTCGGACACGATGAGAAAATGGAGCTGATTGAAGCGCAGAGCAAAGCGCTTGGCGTTCCGGTTCACTTTATTCGATGCCGCTATGACCACTACACAGAGGACTTTATCCGTGACTTGCACGAGCTGAAAGAATCGTTTCAGCTGGACGGGGTTGCATACGGGGACATTTATACAGACGCTCATTTTGAATGGGGAGAAAATACAGCGGCCGCTGCAGGCCTGTCCGCTCTTTTCCCTCTTCGTGCCGGGCCGGATCAAGCTTCCCGCATGCTAGAAGAATTTATTGATACACAATATAAAGCATTCATTATCCGTACTCGTAAAGGCGTGATCAGCCCGGACTTTCTCGGCCGGACACTTGATGCCTCTTTTGCGGCGGATATCGCGCAGACGGACTGCTGCCCGATGGGTGAAAACGGTGAATTTCATACGTTTGTTTACGATGGACCGCTTTTTCAACATCCTATTTCGTTCCGCACTGGAGACGTTATGGAGTCAGATGCTTCATTCCGCCTGGAGCTATTTTTATAAAAAAGGAGACAGCTGCAGCTGTCTCCTTTTTCTTGTCCGTACTTTGTCCGGATATTTATTTCCCGGCTTCAATTATTTTTTTCGCTCCGGACCGGCTTGCTTTTTACCGGCAATGCTTTCCCTTTAAAAAACTCATATTTTTCGAGCTCTACGCCCATTTGGCGCGCCATTTTTTTCAGCTCTTTTTCCTGAAATTCACTTGTAATCAACGTGATGACTGTACCGTCTTCACCAGCACGTCCTGTACGGCCTGAACGGTGTGTGTACTCACGCACATTGTGGGGTGCCTCAAAATGCAGCACATGGGTCAACCCTTTCACATCGAGTCCGCGTGCGGCTACATCTGTTGCAAACAGAAGCGGTGCTTTGCCGTTTCGGAAATCCCGGATGGCTTTCACACGCTCTTCTTTGCGAAGCTCACTATGCAGCACCGCATTTTTAAGTCCTTTGTACGCCAGCTTCTCTGACATCACATTGACATCCGTAATGTCTTTGATAAAAGCAAGCATCCGCTCGGGCTGAAATACGCGCATGACCTTTTCGATCATTTGCTGCTTTTCTTTCCACGCGCAAGTAAAATAAAGGTGGCGCACTGTTCCTTCCTTAGGCAGGCTTCCTTTTTTGATATGGATGGTTTCCGGATCATTCATAAGCTCTTTCGCTTTCTCTTCAGCCGCAGCGGGCAGTGTAGCCGAAAACAGAGCAAGCTGGCGGTCCTTTTGTGTAGCTTTGATAATCGCCTGAACCGGCTCAAAAAGGGCAGTTGTAAATAGCTCATCCCCTTCATCCAGCACGATAAATTTCACTTCATGCATTTTTAATTTTTTCATTTGAATAAGTTCCAGAAGCCGTCCAGGTGTTCCGCAGACGATATGAGGCGGTTTTTTCAGCCTGTCCGTCTGCCGTTTAATGTTTGCGCCGCCAATCATGCCGGCAGATGTAATCACACCGCCGCCGAATGTGCGGATTTCTTCTTGTATTTGCATAATCAGCTCACGCGATGACGCCATGACGATCGCTTGAACTTGATTGCGTTTCGGATCGATTTTCTCCAGCATCGGTAAAACATAAGCCAGGGTTTTTCCCGTTCCGGTCGGTGATTCAGCAATCACATCACGTCCATCCAATAAAAGTGGAATGGCTTCTTCCTGAACGGGCATAGCCTGCTTAAAACCGGCCTTCTCCCATGATTCTTGTAAAAATGGCTGCAGTGATGATAAAAAAGCGGGTTGTGTTGACATAAAAGCTCCTTCATTGTTTTTTGTTTATTATCCATTTTTTTCTCATGTTTAACAATGACAAAATAAGGCTACAGTACAGAAAACGATTTCTTAGGAGATGAATCGAATGAATAAAAAGCTTGATCAAGGCAAAATGGACAACCCAGAGCAAATCGACACCGAAAACGAAAGCCTGTATGATAAATTTGAAGAAGAACAAAACGTAGATGCGATTCCACTTGAAGATTTGAAAATGGAACAGCGGGAAGAAAAGGACAAGCATAAAACAAAAGACTCTTCCTCAAGCGAAGAAAAATATCCGGATTAAAAGCAGCGGCCGTCTCGCCGCTGCTTTTTATCTGGAAACGTACGGATTGCCTTCCACCCAAAAACGCCACGGATAGTCTTTTGCTTCTCCGCTGTTTGGAATGCCGATTCTAGGGCCTGCGGCGATTTTTTCCGGGGCAAAGCCGTGGGCAATAAACAGAGGCGGCTCATCAAAACGACGTCCATAATCGATCATATGAATGCCAAGTGCTTTTGTCAGCTTGCCGGGACCGCTCGTTAAATTTTTCATCGGCATTTCTCCCCGCCGTTGGATCATTAAATCGACCCCATCGTACGGTTCCACTGCCCGGATCAATACAGCTTCCGGCAGTCCTTCTTCCCCGCTCACCACATTCACGAGGCAGTGTGTGTGCATCAAATAGGTGTATACGCGCCCAGGCTCCGCGAACATCACTTCTGTACGTTTTGTTCTTCTATTATTGTAGCTGTGCGCTGCACGGTCTAACGGACCACGGTATGCCTCTGTTTCCACAATAAAGCCTGAGGCTGTGCCTTCTTCTGTTTCCTTCACAAGAAGGCAGCCGAGTAAATTACGGGCCAGAGACAGCGTCGGTCCATGAAAAAACGCGTCACTAACCGGCTTATAGCTATAGCTGTTTGAACCGTTCTGTAATGTTTTGCCGGTCTGCTTCATTTAAAATATCCTCCTCTACTTTCGCCCGGACATAGCTTCCGAAATCGCGCACCTTTTTTTGAATGGCTGGGGTATTGTTATCCGAAATCATGTCTAATGCATCAAATACAGCCAAAAGGACAGACACGCGATCCCGCCCCGAGTAACAAATTTCATAAAATGTTTCATATAAAATCTTTTCAAACGGACGTCGAGGGATGATCACTCTATCTTCAAAAACAGTGTATTTTCCATCGAGGCGGCTTGCTTCATCAAGCGCCATCCCAATATGGCGGATGCCATCAATTGCTGTATTCGGATCGTTCGCTCCCGGAGCCAGGGCCCGCAGCGTAATTTCAGCGAGCTTTTGAACGGCAAACTCCACATCCTGTACCGGTGTCCGCTCTTCACCGACTTTTACGTAATCGCGCACATCCCGATGAAACGAACGAGAGCGGTACATCTTAACGAGAGGCGTTTTTTTTGTTACAAAAGTCCCGATTGGTTCCAGCAATTCGATTACACAATCGTGTTTTTTCGCTGTCTCTAAAAGCTTTTCCCATTCATATAATTGAATGTAGCCTTTTTTACCGGAGATCAGCATCTCCGGTTCTCCCTCTGGCACAGGAGGGTGCTCATCCACCCGGCTGCCTACAGCCTCCACTTTTTCAATGGTTTCCACTGCATCATCTGCCAGCCGGTCAATTAATTTGGTTACTTGAATAGAATCGGCCACATGCTGCAAGAAATGAGCAAAAAAACCGAGACAGACAAGCGCAATGCAGACTCCCACTGCAGCGGAAATAACCGGGTCATCTGCATTTACTTCGCGGATAAACAGCAGGGAAAACATAGAGTAAACAAACCCGCCCATAAACACACCGAGAACCCGAAGCGTGACTTTATCATGGATAAAGTTTTGTAAAATACGCGGTGAAAATTGTCCTGAATAAGTGGTTAATACAACCATTAGTGTAGAAAAAGTAATCGAGGTCATCGTCAAAAGAGAGCCTGCAATAGAGCCCAGAATGGTCTCAGACAAAGAGGTACTGGTTAAAAGCCGGTCCGGCACCCACCTTTTGAGTTCTGTGTAATGCGAAATATCCATCCAAACCACTAAACTGGCCAAAAGGAGAGCGCCGATACTGTAAATTCCCGGTACAATCCAAATATGGCGTGATAAATTTAATCTCGTCCGTTCCTTTATCATCAAACCACCTCTCTCTTCTTTTTTCCGTTTTGACTGTTTTCCAAAACATTTTCTGTTACTTTTCCGTTCGTTCCGGGTACAGTAAAGATAAGCATTGAATTTCAGGAGGTTATGTTTATGGAATGGATTGGCTGGATTAGTCTCGCTATTTTTGTGGCCGCGCTTATTTACCTTGCCGTTTCAGCGGTTAGAGCATTTAAATCGATCAAACCAAAAGTCGATCATTTAAAAGCAGCACAGCAGCGTATTCAGACAGAAACGGATAAAATCAAAGGCGAAACAGATGAACTAAAGGTTCACCAAGAACACATTATGGCGGATGTTGATCACGCAAAACAAGCGGTTACATTGACCGTAAATGAAGCAAAACAAATCCCACAAAACGCCAAATTTTTTGCCAAAACAGCGGCTGACCCAATAAAAAATAAAAAAACTGCTAAGGCTTAATGTGATAGGAATGAAAGGCTTTTCGGACGAGTGCCGAAGAGCCTCTTTTTTTTACATTTTCATTTAGTTCGTTATAATGGTTACCGTTACGCAAAAAACAAGAAAGGATGTTTGAATGAGTTTTTGGCTGTTGTTTTCAATTGGTATTTACATGGCCGGCATGTTGCTGATCGGGTGGTTAGCGTATCGAAAAACGTCTAACTTAACCGACTACATGCTTGGAGGCCGTGGGTTAGGTCCTGCTGTTACGGCGCTTTCCGCCGGTGCATCGGACATGAGCAGCTGGCTCCTGATGGGACTGCCGGGTGCCATTTATGTATCGGGTGTTAGTTCAGCATGGATTGTATTTGGATTAACTTTTGGAGCTTGGGCAAACTGGCTTTATGTAGCACCCCGGCTTCGTGTTTACACAGAAGTAGCAAATGACTCCATCACTATTCCCGGTTATCTGGAAAACCGCTTTGATGACCATAAAAAAGTGCTGCGTCTCGTATCGGGCATTGTCATCTTAGTTTTCTTTACGTTTTACGTGTCCTCTGGTATGGTATCCGGCGGCGTAATGTTTAATACAACGTTCGGACTTGATTATCATGCAGGACTTCTGCTTGTAACGGGAATTGTGGTGGCTTATACATTGTTCGGCGGCTTTCTTGCAGTGAGCTGGACTGATTTTGTACAGGGAATTATTATGGTTTTGGCACTGGTTCTTGTACCAATTGTGGCGCTTATCGAAATTGGCGGACTTGGTACAGCTGTATCAGAAGTACGATCGATTGATCCGAAAATACTGGATATTTTCCAGGGACAAAGTGTGTTAGGCATTGTTTCATTGATTGCATGGGGACTAGGCTACTTCGGGCAGCCGCACATCATCGTCCGTTTCATGGCGATCACGTCCAGAAAAGATGTGAAAACAGCGCGCCGGATCGGCATGAGCTGGATGATTTTCTCTATCGTTGGAGCAATGTTTACCGGTTTCCTTGGCATCGCGTACTACTCGATGAACGGTCTCACGATCGGTGATCCGGAAACGATTTTCATTAAACTAGGTGAAATTTTATTCCACCCCTTTATTACAGGCTTTATTCTGTCCGCTATTTTAGCGGCCGTTATGAGTACGATTTCTTCGCAGCTTCTTGTCACATCGAGTTCGCTCGTGGAAGATCTGTACAAAACGTTTTTACGCCGTGATGCGTCCGATAAAGAGCTGGTATTTCTTGGACGTTCCGCTGTACTGGTCGTTTCTGTTATCGCGCTTGCGCTTGGCTGGGAGAAAAATGACACGATCTTAGGGCTTGTCAGCTATGCGTGGGCCGGGTTTGGTGCTGCGTTTGGACCCGCGATTCTGCTCAGTTTGTACTGGAAGCGAATGACGAAATGGGGCGCACTCGCCGGAATGCTCGTTGGAGCCGTAACCGTCATCCTCTGGGCGGAAGTCCCTGCACTGGCAGACTTCCTTTACGAATTAATTCCAGGATTCGTTTTTTCTCTTTTAGCGATTATCCTCGTTAGTCTGCTGACAAAAACAGAGGGTAAAACAGAAGAACGATTCAATGAATTTACCGCGAAAATGAAAGAATAAGGTCCAGCCCTTTCTTTCGTGCGGTCAGTGAAATATAATAGGCATACATGACCTTAACAGAGAAAGGCTGGATTCACTTGGAACAATCATCTAACTTTATTCGCACGATCATCAAACAGGATCTGGAATCAGGCAAACGGGATCATGTTATCACCCGTTTCCCGCCTGAGCCGAACGGCTACCTGCATATCGGCCACGCGAAATCAATTGTCATCAACTTTGGGCTTGCTGACGATTTTGGCGGCAAAACGAATTTGCGTTTTGACGATACAAACCCATTAAAAGAAGATCAGGAATACGTGGATTCAATCAAAGAAGACGTGGCCTGGCTTGGCTATGAGTGGGATGAACTTCGCTATGCATCCGATTATTTTGATGAAATGTACGCACGCGCTGTGCTGCTAATTAAAAAAGAGCTCGCTTACGTGGACGACCTGTCTGCTGACGAAATCCGTGAATACCGCGGTACGCTTACAGAGCCAGGGAAAGAAAGCCCGTACCGCACCCGGACTGTAGAAGAAAACCTTGATTTGTTCGAACGGATGAAAAACGGCGAATTTGCAGACGGAACAAAAGTGCTTCGGGCAAAAATCGATATGGCTTCCCCTAATTTAAATTTGCGTGATCCGGTTTTATACCGTGTTTCCCATGCGTCCCACCACAATACGGGCGATAAATGGTGCATTTATCCGATGTATGATTTTGCGCATCCGCTTGAAGATGCGATTGAAGGCGTGACACACTCTCTTTGTACAACGGAGTTTGAAGACCACCGCCCTCTTTATGAATGGGTAGTCCGTGAATGTGAAATGGATATGCAGCCGCAGCAAATCGAATTTGGCCGTCTAGGCCTTACCAATACAGTGATGAGTAAGCGGAAATTAAAACAGCTTGTGGACGAAAAGCATGTAGACGGCTGGGATGACCCACGCCTTCCGACCATTTCCGGCATGCGCCGCCGTGGCTTTACAGCAGAAGCAATTCGTGAATTTGTGAAAGAAACAGGTGTATCGAAAAACTCCGGTGTGGTGGATTCAGCTATGCTTGACCACTTTGTCCGTGAAGACCTGAAGCTGAAAGCACCTCGGACAATGGGTGTACTCCGTCCATTAAAACTTGTTATTACCAATTACCCTGAAGGCCAGGTTGAATGGCTGGATGCGGAAATCAATCCGGAAAATCCAGAAATGGGTATGCGGAAAATTCCGTTTTCACGTGAGATTTATATCGAGCAGGAAGACTTTATGGAAGAACCGCCGAAAAAATATTTCCGCCTCTTCCCAGGCAATGAAGTTCGCTTGAAACACGCTTACTTTGTTAAATGTGAAGACTTCATTAAAGATGAGAACGGCAATGTAGTTGAGATTCACTGCACGTACGATCCACGCACAAAGAGCGGTTCTGACTTTAATGAACGGAAAGTAAAAGGAACGATTCACTGGGTAGATGCAACACACGCAGCACCTGCTGAGTTCCGCTTGTACGAGCCGCTCATTATGGACAGCGAAGCAGGCGAGGATACAGAAGGCAAAACGTTCCTCGATTATGTTAATAAAAACTCGCTTGAAACATTAAGCGGATTTATTGAGCCAAACTTGAAAGATGTAGATGTACAGGAAAAACTACAATTTTTCCGCCACGGCTACTTTAACGTAGATCCGAAGCACTCTAAGCCTGGCAAGCCAGTCTTTAACCGGATTGTCTCTTTAAAAAGCTCATTTAGACTGTAATGACAAAAAACCCGCCGTCATTCAAGACGGCGGGTTTTTCTTTATTTTTTCTTGTTTTTCTTTGCTGTTTTTTTACTTCTTTTGCCCGGTTGTTCTGTTTTCGCTATCCCCTCGTTCCACGGCTTTTCCCGTGCCAGCTCTTCTTTGATTTCCTTTTTAGCTTCTTCTATCGCTTCTTCTTCAATTTCAGCTTTTACTTCCTGCTTAATTTCCTGTTCGACTTCTTCCTTCACTTCTTGTTTCATTTTTTGTTCGACTTCTTCTTTTAATTCCTGTTTGATTTCCTGCTTGATTTCTTGTTTTACTTCCTCCATGAAGTCCTGTAACAGTTCGTTTTTTCGGTTCTTTTTATGATCCGGTTCTTCTACATCTGTTTCTGGAAGCGCCCAAACGGCAACAGAACCCGGATTGACCAGGAACGTGGCACAGCCGTCTTTGCCTATTTCGATAATCTCATCACGGGAATTCAGCATATCTACCCACTTTTCGCCGGCTCTTTCTTCTCCGACAAACATATGCTTTTCCCCGCCTTCTTCGCTGTTATTAATGACAACCGCACAGCCGGAGCGCTCAATTTCTTTTACGCCGCGCCGCACCCAGCCGATCGTATTCGGGTGGTCAAAGTAATCCTCCTGATCGCCGTATGCTTTATGTAGGCGGCAGTATAAAAGCGGGTCAATTGCTTCTTTTTTCCCTTCTATTGGATGTTCGCCGCTAATTCCATAATAATCACCATAAAAAACGCACGGATAACCATCATGCCGAAGCAGCGTCAGCGCATACGCACTTTGCTTGAACCAGTCTGCCAGAAAGGACTCCAGCGATTCTCCCGGCTGCGTATCGTGATTATCAACGAACGTTACGGCGTTTTGCGGATAATTTTGTACAACCGTGCCATCGAAAATTTTCGATAAATCATATTTCGCCCCTTCCTGAGAGGCCGTAAATAAATTGTATTTTAAGGGCACATCAAACAAATGCATCCGGCCGCCTGTTGCTTCAATCATATGAGCGCATGATTCGAGGTCGGGCACCCAGAATTCACCGACAAAAAAGAAATCCCCATCATGCTCCTCTTCTACTTCTTTCGTAAATTGATCAATAAACTTGTAATCAATATGCTTGATCGCATCAAGCCGGTATCCGTCACAATTTAATTCTTCTGCCAGCCATTTTCCCCACTTAATCATTTCTTCCCGCACGGCTGGATGCCGGTAGTCAATGTTGGCAAACATTAAATAATCATAATTGCCAAATTCGTCATCTACATTTTCATTCCACTTTTTATATTCGCCTTCAATTCGGAAAATACCAGTCCGGCCCTCTTTAGCATCATAATCAGTACCATTAAAATGATCAAATGTCCAAATAAAATCAGAGTACTTTCCTTTTCGTCCGGGGAATGTGAATTTGGTCCATCCCTCGATGTCAAACGGCTCTTTTGAAATTACTTTTTTGCGATCAAGCTCGTCCACTTCCACAACTGCAAACGTTTCGGTTTCATCCGCTCCCGCCTTATGGTTCATCACCACATCAACGTAAACATGAATACCGGCTTCATGGCATGCTTTAACCGCTTGCTGTAATTCCTCTTTTGTGCCGTACTTTGTTGGAATGGTTCCTTTTTGATCGAACTCGCCAAGATCAAATAAATCGTACACACCGTATCCCTGGTCCTCGGCCGACTGTCCTTTCGTAACCGGCGGAACCCACACGGCACCGATGCCTGCTTCCTTTAATTCTTTTGCCCGCTCGGCAAGCCTTTTCCAATGCTTTTGGTCGGCCGGCAAATGCCACTCAAAAAACTGCATCATTGTACGATTTCGCTCCATCTTCATCTCTCCTGTCTTCCTCTTGTGAAAAACTGTATAAACTCTTTATACCCAATTTGCAGAGAAAATGATCAGGTTGACAAAAATAAATCGGCTGCCCTATAGAAGGCAGCCGATGGTCGTTAAGCTGTTTGAATCGCCATCGCAATTTCATCACAGCTCGGAAATTTCGGGCAGTGCACACAATCCGTCCAGACTTTTTGCGGCATCTCTGTTTTTGAAATAACTTCAAATCCGCATTTTTCAAAAAAAGCGACTTGATACGTTAAGGAAATCAGCTTTGGAATCCCAATTAATTCAGTTTCTTCTATAATGCGCTTGACGAGCATCTTTCCAATGCCCCGCCCTTTTGCGCTGTCTTTCACCGCAAGCGAACGAACCTCAGCGAGATCGTGACCAAGTATCGCAAGGCTGGCAAGGCCAAGAATCTCTCCATCTTCTTCTGCAACAGAAATCGATTGCAAATTCAGAATGAGCGAGTCTTTCGTTCGTGGCAGCATCAGCCCTTCTTTTGCATAATGATTCACAAGTTCAAATATTTGCTCCACGTCACCTAGCACGGCTTTGCGCACTTTAATCACGATTTCTCACCCTTCCCGCTTCTCTTTTATCCTTTTATCTTACTTGATTCCGTAAAGATGTCAATACTATATATTCATTTAGTTTGAATAATTATTCAAATACTTTTCGCGTTCTCCCTTGTTTCCGTGTATAATAAAAGCATTGACATAAACGTATAGGGGGATTTTCTTTGACTCATTTTCCAAAAGGCTTTTCATCCTGCTCACTCAATGCAGGGATAAAAGACGACACACTTGATTTCACTATTATTTACTCAGACACACGGGCAGCGGCAGCGGCTATGTTTACGAAAAACCAATTTTGCGGTGCACCGATTGTAATTGGCAAAGAGCATGTGAAAGACGGTTACCTGCAGGCGATTGCCGTTAACAGCAAAAATGCCAACGTGGCGACCGGCGAGAAAGGGCTTCAGGATGCCCGGACGATGACGGAAGCAGTGGCGGCCGAGCTCGGAATTGACCCTTCTGATGTGCTTCCTTCTTCTACCGGTGTAATTGGCGTACCGCTGCCAATCGAAAAAATTGTGTCGGCTGTGCCTGGCTTAAAAGCCGAGCTTCGGCCAGATGGCCTTGAGCAATCTGCGAAAGCAATCATGACAACCGATACGTACCCGAAATTTCGGACCCGCAAAATTGGAGAGGCTACGCTTGCTGCAATGGCAAAAGGATCCGGCATGATTGAGCCGAATATGGCGACAATGCTTAGTTATATTTTAACGGATGCAAAAATAGAAGCAGACGATTTAAAAGCGATGCTTCAGCGAGCAGTAAATGTATCGTTCAACAGCGTGTCAGTAGATGGCGATACAAGTACAAGCGATACAGTTGCGATCATGGCAAACGGACTGGCAGGCGAAGTGAACCTGGCCGAGTTTGAAGCAGCACTTACAGATCTCTGCATCGAACTGGCGAAAGAAATCGCCCGGGATGGGGAAGGAGCGACGAAACTTGTGGAAGTGCAGGTTACAGGAGCTGACAGCGATACTGTGGCGAAGAAAATCGGTAAATCCATTATTAACTCGCCGCTTGTAAAAACCGCTCTCTTCGGCGAAGACCCGAACTGGGGCCGGATTATGTCCACGATTGGTAACTCAGAGGATGCTGTTGATACTTCTTCTGTTTCCGTTTCTTTTGCCGACGTGTATGTATTCCAAGACGGTGCACCGACAGAAGACAAACGCGCCGAGCTGGAAGAATATTTAAAGACAGATGAAGTACTCATTAAAATATCACTCGGAACTGGAACGGGCGCTGCTACCGTATGGGGCTGTGACCTTTCCTATGATTATGTGAAAATTAATGGCGAATACACGACGTGAAGCTCTGCCCGCCCCTCCTGGGCGGGCTTTTTGCTTTTTTCATCAAGCTGTGTTACTCTTTTACTAACGACCGTTAGGAAGGAAACTATTATGAAAGAAACCATTAAAAAAGCGGCTGCGGCTCTTTTTGCCGAGTATGGATATGCCGGAACATCACTGGCGCAGATCAGTGAAAAAGTCGGTATTAAAAAGCCCTCTCTTTACGCTCATTTTAAAAGCAAGGATCACTTGTTTGAATGTATTGTGGAAGATGCCTTTGACGCGGAAACAAAACGGGTTAAAGGAGCAGATGACTTACACAAGCTCCTTCAGTCTTACCTTTTTCTTTATGAGGAAGATGCGCTATTTCGATTTTTGCTGGCAAGCTCTTTTTTTCCGCCTGATTTTTTAAAGGAGCGTATTTTAGAAAAGTATGATGAATATCTTCACGCGCTTGAAGAAAAAGTAAAAACGGTACTGCCGCCCGATTCTGTTCATGCAGAAGACGCGGCCGTCATGTATACGATTATTTTAGACAGCTTATTTGTTGAGCTGTGTTATGGAACGCAGGAACGCTCGCAAAAGCGGCTCGATACAGCTTGGCGTGTGTATGAACAGGCTTTTATGAAAGGACAGAAAAAAAGATGAATGTAAAATGGTTTCTCGTTCTCGTAGCGGGATTTTTTGAAGTTGGATGGGCAGCAGGATTAAAGCATGCCGATTCACTATTTGAATGGATGCTGACCGCAGCAGCGATTGTAATTAGTTTCCTTCTTTTGCTGTATTGCTCAACTCAGCTGCCGGCCACGACGGTTTACGCCGCTTTTGTCGGGCTTGGTTCTGCCGGTACCGTTCTGCTTGAGATGACACTTTTTGATGAGCCCTTCAGCTGGATTAAAGTTGGCCTGATTGCCGTGCTCCTCATTGGGATAATTGGATTAAAGACCGTTACGGTTGAAAGAGATGTGACTGCTTCATGAGCTGGATATTATTAATTTCAGCCGGTTTGTTGGAGGTAGTCGGCGTGGCCGGAATGACAATGGTCAGCGAGCAAAAAACAGTCCGCTCTTTTCTCGTTATGTTCGGCGGCTTTGGATTAAGCTTTCTTCTTCTTACCATTGCGATGAGCTCTCTTCCAATGGGAACGGCATACAGCGTCTGGACAGGCATTGGAACCGTCGGCAGCGCGCTGGTCGGCATGATTGTTTACAAAGAGCCCCGGGATTCTCGGCGGATTCTTTTTATTGTCATGATTATTAGTTCAGTCATTGGCTTGAAGCTCGTTTCATAAAAAAACTGCCCTCGGGCAGTTTTTTGTTTTTAGATAAACTTCGTATTGAGCCAGCCGCAAAACAGAACGTAATCGCTTTTTACACGCTCTTTGTATGCCATAGACATAAAAATAAGCTGTGTTTCAAATGCGTCATATTCCTCCCCAATGGCTTTTAAAATTTCTTCCTCACTATGGTAGTCAAGCAGTGAATGTTCGATGTCACGGTCTGCACGGGCATGAATTTTTGCCGCGATGCCGCCGAACACTTCAAGTACTTTATCAAATTCCTGATTATTCTCGATATCTTCCGGCTTAATTCGTTTTTTGTATGGCGAGCGCTCCCGCACGTAAAAGTGGCGGCTATCAATCGTGACAAAACCTAAAAACGGATCGTCATGGTGATGCATCGCTTTTTGGGTCATCACTACCCGTTCACCTTGATGGCCATATCTCAGCCAAAATTCTTCATCGTACGGCATGAAGTAAGCCGGAACCGGTGCGCGAACTTCCTTCATTTCTAAAATAATATCATCAAGCTCTTGTTCGCATTCTTCTTTTCCTTCTATTAAAATGTAAAAGCGGTCGAGACCGATCGAAGCTGTTCCGGACCCGCTTTTACGAACAATATGCTTGATTTCATAAAATTCGCTTTTCTTTCTGTCTTCTTCATCAAGGCTTTCTACATACTGGCACCAGGCGGCCTCGATTTTTTGCTGTTCTTTCTGTGTAACAGGCTGGAGTTCTTCAGAAAGTGCAAACATCCGCCTGCCCGCTTCTTTAACGGTCCAGCGGTCAAGCAGTCTGGCAAGGTCACGCTTTTCAAGCTTTTTGAGTACTTTCCGGATCGGTCCTTTCGTGTTTTCCTCTGTGAAAAACAGCGTCACCGGACTCTCTTTGCCTTTTACAAACTTTTTCAGCTGTTTGTAATAAGCTTGAAGAAACGTACGCATTCTTTCTTCGGAATCGGTAAATCCATATTGTTCACAATAAAGTGCAATGCTGACCGTCATGCGGAGCAAATCATATACATAGGAACCCATATAACCTTCATCAAAATCATTCACATCATAAACAAGGTTCCCTTCACTATTTTGAAATGCCCCGAAATTTTCCAGATGCATATCACCTTGAATCCACGTCGGCTTATCTTCCGGTGTATGGAAAGAAAATGGAATTTTCGTTACGTCATAGTAAAATAAATACGCATTGCCCCGGAAAAAACGAAACGGATTTTCCGCCATTTGCCGGTATTTCTGTTTTCGTTTATCATGACTCAGGCCGGTAATCCGTGAGTCAAATTCATTCAGCACCGTTTCCAGCATATTGCAACGAAGTGTCCGGCGCGTTTTCTGCACTTCGGCCATCCAATTTTCAATCATCCCTACCCCTCCCTCGTCTTTTTTATTTTACCACAACAAAAAAGAGCACGGTTTGAAAAAACAGCGCTTACGCAGGGAACCATATTTTGGCCAAATAAATGACAACAGCGACTGTAATGCTGCTCAGTATCGTCGTAACGATCACCGCTTGAGAAGCGAACTCAGGATAATTATCGTACTCAAGTGCCAAAAGCGCACTGTTCCGCGAGGTCGGAAACGAGCTGGCAATAAACATAGCCTGTGCCAGTGTGCCATGCACATTCAAAATTGTAATCACGAGCAGCCCGATTGCGGGAGAAAGAAAAAGCCGGGTAAACACAGCCAGCACAAGCGGCCTTGAAAGAGAAGTAATTTTCATATACGCACACTGGGCCCCTAATGTAAGAAGAGCCACTGCCAAAAATGCGTTAGAGGCGTTCTGAATGGGCGACCATAAAAAAGAAGGGACGGTTATACCGGCCGCCTTCAGGATAACCGCTGCCACAAGAGCATGGAGCACTGGCAGCTTCAACACTTTTTTTAATACTTTCTCACCTTGGGCAGAAGCAGAAACGGAATTGTAAAACCCCCACGTGTAGGTGAGCAGGTTTTGAAAAATCGAGATAATAATCTGAACCGACAAACCGAGCGGGTTCGCCGCGAAGACAAGACCGCTTACCGGCAGCCCATAATTGCCGGAATTGCTTAACACTCCGCTGTTTTGATAGCTTGAGGACAGCTTTCGGTCAAAACCGGCCAGCTTGGAAATAAGGAGCGCTGCCACAATTAAAAGTCCATTGAATAACAGCAAATAGGCAAAAACAATCCCAGCTGTTTTGCCCGATAATTCCGTTTCATATATATTGACGAAGCAAACCATCGGCAGAAAAAAGTTAATCGTAAGCTTTGATAAAGTAGGCATATGCAGCGTGTACTTCCGGTGCAGCACAGCTCCCGCAGCGATGAGTAAAAACATCGGTAAAATAATTTGAAGGAACACACTAGCGAAAACTAACATCTTGAAAACGCCTCCATCTTGTCAAAAAAAGAAAACGGAGCGCGGCGCTCCGTTTTCCCTGGGGATGTGATCCACTTCTGTTCACATCAGGGGATAAAACAAGAGTAACATAGTACATTATGAAGGAACAGGTTATTGCTATTTTATTCTTTTTGTTCATATTGTTCATGATCCGGATGCTTCTTCTTTTAAAAATCGGCTGATCCATGCACTTACAATTTCAGGATATTCATGATGAAGCCAGTGAGTTGCTTCATCTATTAACACAAGCTGCCCGTTCCCACATTGCTCGACACTTTTCTTAGCCAGAATAAGAGACAACGTCGCGTCTTTTCGGCCCCATAGCATCCGTACAGGCACAGCCGGCCCAGGAGCTGAAATGTCGAAAAAATCCTGCTGCCGCATCGCTCTGTACCAATTAAGCATCGCTGTGACGGTTCCTTTTTCCGCCCATGCTTCTTTGTACACCCGCATATCCTTCTCATCAAAGGTTCCTGGATGGGCGGTTGCTTTCATCAGCTTTTCGAGCAGGCTGTATTCATTTCGCTTGAGCAGCCATTCCGGCAAAAACGGAAGCTGAAAAAAGAAAATATAAGCACTTTTGAGCCATTGAAGGGGATAAAACGGAGCGGTTTTGGCAAAAACAGCTGGATGCGGCACATTCAAAATGACCAGCTTTTGTACAAAATCGGGATAAACAGAAGCTAAAAACCAGCCGACAACGCCTCCCCAGTCATGACCCACCACAAGAGCTTTTTCACAGCCGAAAGATCGAATAAGGCTTATTATGTCTTTTGCAATCACATCGAGTGTATACGCCTCGAGCGGCTCAGGCTTGCTGCTTTTTGAGTAGCCCCGCATATTGGGCACGACCACCCGATAGCCTTGCTCCACTAAAGCATCAGCCTGCTTCTTCCAGCCGTAGGAGCATTCCGGGAATCCGTGCAGCAATAAAACAAGCTCTCCCTTCTCCGGCCCGGCCATTTCGGTGTAAAGATCGATTCCATTTACCCCAATGAGCCGCTTCGTCCATTTATATGTATCCACCTTCTTCACTCCTTTTCGCGAATGATTTTTCGTCTCTTTTTTCATTCCCCTTCACTGCCTAAATATGCAAAGAAAGAGAATAGAAAAAGCTGCCCGGTTTTCCGGACAGCTTCTCTTTTCTTATTTCGGCATATTGACAAACAGTTCATCGACAGCCGGTTTTCCTTTAACCAATCCTGTCTGTTCCATCCAATCGGCTGTTTTTTGCCACGTTTCTTCTTCCTGATAGCCAAAGCCTTGCCCTGATTCCATAAGCGGCAGCAAAATATCCAGGCTTTCTTTTTCCACTTTTTCTTCAAGAGGGAAGTTTTCTTTTTCCTGGTTCGCCATTAAAATATCCAATGCGCCGTCCGGATCTTTTTTCACATCTTCAAATCCTTTTTCGGCTGCACGCCAAAATGCTTCGATCAATTCCGGATTTTCTTTCCACGTTTTATCACTTGTCACAGCAATTAATTCATAAAAAGACGGCACACCATAATCAGTCAAATCAAAATTAGCGGTTTTGTACCCTTCAAATTCCAACAGCGGCACTTCGTGGTTAATATAAGCACCGACCACTGCATCCGCTTTTTTGCTGATAAGAGATGCGTTTAATTCAAAGCCGACATCCACTAAGTCTACTTTCGACGGATCGCCGCCGTCTTTCTCCACCATCGTTTTCACAATCGATTCATTCAGCGGAATTCCTGTGTAGCCAACTGTTTTGCCTTCTAAATCTTTTGGCGATTTAATATTGCTTTCTGCCAGCGACACAACCCGGTTCAACGGCTCCCGTACAATGGCACCGACTGATTTCACCCCAACATTTTGCTCAGTACGCGCTACAATCACGTCCGGCTGATACGTAATGGCCATTGTTACTTGGTCAGACGCGGCCATTCCAATCGGATCTGTTGCATTCGCCGGAAATTGAATGTCCAGGTTAATGCCTTCATCTTCAAAGTAGCCCTTTTCCTTCGCTACATATAAAAAGCTGTGTACGGCATTTGGATACCAGTCCAGCATAATGCTGACATCCTGCATCTCCTTTTGGCCGCCCTCCTCTGTTGTTTCTTTTGGTTTTTCTTCATTGGCTCCGCATCCTGCGAGCATAACCGCAGCAAGAGCACCCGCTATCCATTTTTTCATTCGTTTTTCCTCCATTTCATTGACCGCTTTTCAAGCAGTTTAACTAATACAAATAACACAATGCCTACAATCGAGAGCAGCACAACAGGCGCAAAAACAGCAGCTCCATCAAACTGGGTCATCATGCGGCGGCTGAAGTAGCCAAGCCCGGCCTGTGCCCCAAGCCATTCACCAATTGCCGCACCAATCACGCTTAGTGTAACCGCGACCTTTAACCCTGAATAAAAGTGCGGCTTCGCAGAAGGCACCTGCACTTTAAAGAAAATATCCTTTTTTGTTCCGCCCATTGTGAGCATCAATTCACGCAGCTCTTTACTGCTGGATTTCAAACCGTCAAATGTATTGACCGTGATCGGAAAAAAGGTAATGAGCACTGTTACCACGACCTTGCTCCAGATCCCATAGCCGAAAAACAAGATAAAAATAGGTGCCAGTGCAATGGTTGGAATCATTTGCGATGAAATCACAATTGGATAAAAAGCCCGTTCTGCCGTTTCACTTGCTGCCATCCAGACCGCCAGCGCCACGCCAAGCACAATCGAGATGGCAAGCCCGATTAAAATGATCGACAGTGTAGACGGCAGATGCTCTAGAAAAAGTGTTTCCCGAAGCTCCCAAAAACGAACCGCTACACCGGAAGGAGACGGAAAAATAAACGAAAGATTCACCAGGCGTGCGGCCAGCTCCCATAAGCCGAATAGGAGAAGCACAATCAGCAGGGCAGGTCCATATTTCTTCATCACGGCTTTTTCACCTCATTCCGCAGCTGGTCAATCAAGTCATTTTTCAGCTTTATTACAGCCGGATCATTTAAATCCCGCTGTGATCTTGGGCGGCTAAGCGGAACTGCTACTTCCTCAAGCGTACGGACCGGTGTATCCCGGAAAATAAAAATCCGATCCGATAAAAACAGCGCTTCATTCACGTCATGGGTAATAAAGAGGATGGTTTTCTCCCGCTGTTCCCATTGATCCAAGAGCCACTCCTGCATGGACAGGCGTGTAATGGCATCCAATGCACTGAACGGTTCATCGAGAAGCAGAATATTGGAACCGGTCAAAACAGAGCGTAAAAAGGATACACGCTGGCGCATACCGCCGGACAGTTCAGACGGATATTTGTCTGCCGATCCTTCAAGTCCAAACTCATCCAGCAGCGGTATAATACGTTTGGCTGCTTCCCTTTTGGATACGCCGGCCAGCTCAAGCGGAACAGACGCATTTTCAAGCACTGTCCGCCACGGCATTAACAAGTCCTGCTGCGGCATGTAGCCGGTACGGCCATGCCGGCTTTTGAACTGCTCTCCATTTAACCAAACAGCACCCGTCTCCTCCTGTTCCAGCCCGGTAATGAGCCGAAACAGAGTGCTTTTGCCGGAGCCGCTTGCTCCAATAATCGTCACAAATTCACGGTCGTACACCGTCATATTCAACTGATCAAGGATTGGTTTTTTGCCGCCGTACGAAAACGACACATCCCGAAACTCAAGCACCGGCTTACGCATTGCCAGGCCACATTTCTCCGTTGTATGCCATGTCCCAAAACATGTATTCAAACCGGGTCGTGTTTAGGAAAATGTCCTCAAGCCGTGCACGCTCCCGTTCCGACTTTCCATCCGCCTGCTCATCCATTAAATCAATGCACCACTGGGCAAGCTGGCCGAATTCTTCGGAAGCATACATCCGAATCCACTCACCATACAGCTCATGGTCTGCAGCGCCCGGCCGTTTACTTAATTCCTTGCCAATCTCCCAATAGCTCCAGGCACATGGAAGTACAGCCGCCATTACATCCGCCAGCGTTCCATTTTGAGCCGCGTGCAGCATGTAATGCGTATAAGCAAGTGTAACCGGCGACGGCTTTGCCGCTTCAAGCTCTTCTTCTGTAATACCAAAACGTGCAGCATACTGCCGGTGCAAAGCCATTTCCTCGTTTAACGTTCCATCTAAAAGTGCGGCAAACCGGCCCATCGTCGCCACATCTTCCGCTTTCACTGCTCCAATCGCAAACACTTTCGCATATTGAATTAAATACAAATAATCCTGCACCATGTAAAAACGAAACCGGTCGGGATGAAGGGTTCCATCTCCCATTCCCTGCACAAATGGATGCTGATGATTTTGCTTCCAGATCGGCAGGCATTTTTCCCGCAAATGATCACTAAATTTCATTTCAGCGCTCTCCTTTCTTTTGATGTGTCCAATTGTAGATAAACGCCGCCATCACTTTTGTGTAGCGAACGAGTTCATCAATGTCGAGCTGTTCATTCACCGCATGCGCATGACGAAGCGCGCCGGGTCCATAAATAGCCGTTGGAATCCCGGCATCTGCCAGCCAGCCGCCGTCCGTTACGGAAGGGGACACATCGAGTACAGGCTTTTCATGAAAAACCGTTTGATGGGCGTCTATCAATGCATGGACAGCCGCATGGTGAGGATCTACCTCAAACGAAGGGAAAACTTCGCCCCGGTCTTCAATCATAGATGTACCGCCCCACTTAAACCGCGGCGGATTTTCCTGCATCCACAAATCACTTTTGGCGATGTTTCCGATAAATTCTTCTACTTCCTGCGCTACACTTTCGTACGTTTCATTCGGATAAAAATGAACCGTAATCCATAGACGGCATTCATCCGCAATAAAAGCAGCATGACGTCCGCCTTCGATCACCGCTGGATTGATTGTCGTCGTTCCCGGCGGAAAGCCCGGATAGCTTTTCATTACCGCCCAGTGCCGTTCAAGCTCTTGCAGGCCATGGATGATTTTTGTCATTTTTTCAATGGCGCTCGCACCCATCAGCCGGCCGCCTGCATGAATCATCTGCCGCCGTGTAGCATCGTGAAAGGTCTGGTCGCTTTTTAGCGTAATCCAGCCGGTGATGACACCGCCCTGTCCCTGGATGTGCAGTTCACTCGTATCAGCTACAAGCGCAAAATCAGCATTGTAGCCGCGCTTGCAGCACTCCAACGTTCCAGCTTCGCCGACTTCTTCGCCGATTACGGACTGAACGATCAAGTCACCCGGAAGCTTTATGCCCGCTTCATGAAGAAGCTGGAGGGCAAACAGGGACCCGGCCAGGCCGCCTTTCATATCCGCCGCTCCACGTCCGATCACGGCATTTTCTTTTACGATTGGCGTAAACGGGTCTGACTCCCATTTCTCATCCGGCGTTACTTCTGCCACGTCCATATGGCCATTTATAATGAGACTTTTATAAGCTTCGCTGTTTGTTCCCTTTAACGTACCCACCACATTTGGATCGCCCGGGTATACATCCCACTTGTCAATATCAAAACCTTTTGTGCTTAAAAACCGGGCAACAAACTGCTGGGCTTCTTCTGTATTGCGGGCTGGCGGTGCCGGTGTCCGGAACGAAATTAACGTTTTCAGCAGTTCGACCAGCTCTTCTTTTCGTTCATCTATTTGTTTATGTATTCCTTCGATCGTCTCTTTCACAGCTCTCTTCCTTTCCCAAACAAAAAAAAACGTTTCTTCGCATGGAAGAAACGGTTGTGATGACATATCGGACATAAAGCGTCAAAACACCTCTTCCTTACGCCGGTCCAAACCGGATCAAGTTTTAAGGGTTAAGGCAGCTCGCCTCTCTCAGCCCGAAGGCACCCCCAGCGGTGATTCCTATTTAATTTGATCTTGATACTAGTTTTATCACACTAAAGCATCTCATTCAATAGCAAATGCAATTTTACCAATTTGTTCGGCCTTTTCCATTCGGATGAACGCGTCTTCAAATTGATCCAGCGTGTAGGTCCGGTCCATTACCGGACGCAGATTATGATTTTCAATAAACGCGAGCATCTCTCTCATTTCTTCTCCGCTCCCAAGCGTGGAGCCGTACATATTAAACTGTCCATAGAAAAATGTACGCAAATTGATCATCACTTCATCGCCGGCAGAAGCGCCAAACGTCACAATGGTGCCGCCTGTTTTTAACTGCTCAAGTGACCGGTTAAAAGTCGCGGCTCCAACAGACTCTATCACCAGATCCACTTTTTCTCCCCCTAGTGCTTCACGCCAACCAGCAGCTGAATCGATCGCCTTGTCCGCACCGAGTTTCAATGCTCTTTGGCGCTTTTCCTCTGACCGGGATGTTACATACACTATAGCACCAGCCGCTTTGGCAAACTGCAATAGGAAAGTGGCCACTCCGCTGCCAATCCCGGGAATAAAAACGGTCATGCCCGGCTTTACTTTTCCTCTTGTAAAAAGAGCACGGTAGGCAGTCAGGGCAGCAAGCGAAAGGACACCCGCTTCTTCCCACGACAAATGAGCCGGCTTCGGTACAGCATTTTCTGCCGGTACCGTAATAAACTCGGCAAATGTTCCATGAAAAGGCAGGCCGACAATTTCAAAGCCCTCCGGCGGGGCATCGCTTTTATCCGGCCACCCCAATCCCGGGTTGATGATCACTTCATCGCCGGTTTGGACTATGGTTACGCCAGCACCCACTTCATCTACAATGCCGGCACCGTCTGATCCGATTACAAGCGGCGGCTCTGTTTCTTTATGACGGTGCAGCACAAAAAGATCGCGGTGATTTAAGCCGGCGGCTTTTAACCGTATGCGCACTTCTCCCGGTCCGGGTACCGGCTTTTCAATCTGCCCGGCCAAAACGCCTGACAGGCCTGGTTTTCCTGCATGAAGAACGGCTTTCATCAAATTCCCCCTTCATTTTATCTATATGGTATGATTTTAACATACACATTGATAGAAACTGGTATTTTGTGTTTTGGTAATCAGGCTCGCAAAAAGAGATAATAGAATGAAAGAAATCGCAGTGGATCTTTTAGCTTTCGTTTTTTCGCTGTTACCTTCGTGTTAAACCGGTCGATGGAGGAGCTATGAACAGACCGCTCCCAAATAGCAGACGATCAAAGGAGGATAACAATGGATCTCCCGGGTAAACCAGATTATGTAATTGAGCTGAATATGAAAAGGATTCATATTTGGGCTCTTGTGCTGACTCTTCTTTTTGTCCTGATCGGCAGTTTTGCTGCTGTCATGCTTCACGGAGAAAGCTTTTTTTCCTTTTCCATGCTTGGTATCCTGTTATGGCTCGTTCTTTACGCCATACTTATTGTGCTTCATGAAATTTGTCATTTGATCGGGTTTAAACTTTGGGGAAAATGCAAATGTGAAGATCTTGTATACGGAGTGAACCGGGAACTTGGTGTTGCGTATGCGGGCACGAAAAAAATGCTGCCGGCACGTGCTATGAAAAAAGCGCTCCTGCTCCCGTTTTGGCTGACCGGTCTGCTTCCGTTTGTAATAGGTATTTGGCTGAACAGTGCTTCTCTTATGACTGCTTCTGCTTTTTTAATCGGGGGAGCTGCAGGTGACTTTTCTATGTACGGGCAGCTGCGCCGGGTACCTAAAAATGCGTTCGTTTTTGACCATCTTTACAAACCAATTTTGTATATTTTTAATCAAAAAATAGACAGTCCTTCTTGAGGAGCTGTCCACTTTTGCTTTCCAGCTTGATGCATTTCGATATGAGGTCATTAAATATCGAGTATGATTTTTCCGAATGAATCGCCATTTTCCATATAGTCAAGAGCTTCCGCAGCCTTTTCAAGCGGAAAATGCTTATCAATGACTGGACGAATTTTTTCCTGTTCAAATAATGTCAGCATATCGGCAAATTCCTGTGGACTGCCCATTGTGGTTCCGCGTATATCCAGATGCTTAAAAAACGCGCGGGGCAAAACGAGCTGGGGCACTGGACCCGCTGTAGCACCAAAGCTTACAATCCGGCCTCCCGGCTTGGCAAGGTCGATTAAACGGTCAAAGGTGTCCCCTCCAACCCCATCAACAATCAGATCGGCGCCGCCTATTTCGCTCTTTAATGCTTTGGCCCAGCCCTCACTCCGGTAGTTGATGCCGCCGGCTGCACCCATTCGTTTAGCCCGTTCAATTTTTTCATCATTGCTTGACGAAACAAATACACGCGCTCCCTTTGCAACAGCAATTTGAAGAGCAAACAAAGCTACACCGCTGCCAATGCCGGGAACGAAGACCGTATCGCCTTTTTTCAGTTCTCCGCGCGTAATGAGTGCCCGGTAAGCCGTAAGGGCGGAAAGCGGAAGAGCCGCTGCTTCCGGCCATGTTAAGTAAGCCGGCTTTTTATATACATTCTCGCATGAGATTTTTACATATTCGGCATAGGTTCCATCTGCAGGCATGCCAAGAACGTGAAAGTCCGGCTGATTGAATCGAATGTCATCTCCCCATTGAAGTCCGGGATTGATGACAACTTCATCCCCCGCCCGCAGACTTTCCACACCGTCTCCCACGGACTCTACGATACCTGCTCCGTCTGCCCCAAGAACAGCCGGCAGCTTCATACCCGGGTACATGCCATATGTAATAAAAACATCACGCCGGTTTAAGGAAGCATTTTTCAGCTTCACAATAATTTCCCAGCTTCCCGCAGATGGCTTTTCTACTTCCACGCGCTTTAGCGCATTCGGTCCGCCTGTTTCCTGCAGTAACATGGCTTTCATTGCATTCTCCTCCTTTGTTCGACATTTTTCTGCGTTTACCCGTTCATTTTAACAAGAAAACATACCCCTGCATACGATATAGCACTACGCTGCTGAAAAGGATGTGCTTGTGATGCTGACCGAGAAACTCACAAAAGCGATCAATGGAGAATATACAGCCATTCACATTTATGAGAAGCTGGCAGATATGGCTTCAACGCCTTCCCAGAAAGAAAGAATTTTAGCCATTCGCACGGATGAAGTCCGCCATTTGGAAACATTCTCCTCTCTTTATCATGCGTTAACTGGAAATACTCCTTCTCCTGTATGTGCCGAACCTTTTCCTAAAACATTTAAGCAAGGAATTTTGCGAGCTTTTAAGGACGAACAAGAAACGTCTGAATTTTATCAGGACATAGCCGATTCCACTCATCTTCCTTATGTGAAAAAAGTATTCAACCGGGCGGCGGCCGATGAACAGCGCCATGCGGTTTGGTTTCTATCTTTTTTATAATCTCTTTTAAAAACCGTGCTTGCGAAGCCAGCTTTCACATACAGATTTCCATTTAGACACTTCCTTATACCCCTCAGCAAGACCAAGTCCGTGAGGGCCGCTTTCAAAGATGTGCAAATCAAAGGGAACCGAAGCACGGCTCAATGCAGCCGCGAATAATAAGCTGTTTTCCACTGGAACCGGCTCATCATCTGCTGTGTGCCATAAAAAGGAAGGCGGCGTTTCTTTCGTTACGTGCCGCTCATTCGATAAAAACAGACGCTGTTCGCCCGATGAACCGGGTCCAAGCAGATTTTCCATTGATCCTTCATGGCGATGCTCGCCGAATGTAATAACGGGATAACCTAAAACGAGCAAGTCCGGACGAGACGGCTTCTGTTCAACTGGATCAGCAGCATCTGCTATTCCCTGATCGTATTTAGTGGCGAGCGTTGAGGCAAGGTGGCCTCCCGCCGAAAAACCGAGCACGCCAATTCGGTTCGGATCCACATTCCACGATACAGCATGATACCGGACAAGACGAATGGCGCGGGAAGCATCCAAAAGCGGAACGGGATGACGGTAAGGTGCTGTTCGATAATGAACAACAAAGGCATGAATACCAAGACCGTTCAGCCATTTTGCGATAGGTTCTCCTTCGTGATCAGCTCTTCTCGCATAGCTTCCGCCCGGAAAAATGAGCATAGCCGGCGCTATACTGTCCCCAGCTGGATAAGCCATCATAGAAGGTGTTTCCTCTCCCTCAAGTTTAAAAGGAATTTCCTCTTCCCACAGGTGAATCATTCTGCTTCCTCCTTTATTTTGAATTGAATCCACGCTCGGTCACATAGCCATCCATAGACCAGATACCTATTTTCTTCCTCTTGGCTATTTCTTGTTTCGCTTCAAACTCATCCAGGTAGCGTGTATTTGGCGGATATACATAAGCCACCCGTGCCAACCCCTCTTCAAGAAGCATTTCCTGTACGCTTCTTCTATCCACATAGACATACACTAATATTCGATTGTACTTGTCCAGGCGTTGTCCAATATCAAATTCAATCGTAATATCTCCGCCTTTGAGCAATTCTGCAGTCCGCTCCTTTGCTTCCTCACCGAGCGGCTGCCTGCCCAGCTGCGGATGACGGGTTTCTGGTGTATCAATAAGCAGAAACCGGGCACTGAATTCTTCTTCTTTCCCATCACGGTCCGCGTCAAAAGCAAAAACAGCGGTGTCACCGTCCACCGGGCGGACGAGCTTTGCCGGTATCGGCTCCATTACTCCTTTTGTTTTTAGAATGCTGCCTGCTTCACTAACCGGCTCCTCTGTCCCATCGGTATTCGTTTCTGTTTGCTTATTTTCTTGTTCAATCGCTGTTAATACATCTTCTGTTACTTCAAGAACATCGCTCACATCTTCTAAGCTGCAGGCTGACAGAACGAAAGCTGCGGCTGAACATAGAATCAGTGTCACCTTTCTTTTCACGTTTTAATCCTCTTTTCTATCTACTTGAACTTCTACAAAAAAAACCTCTTTGAAAGAGGTTTGAGACTGCCGACAAAGTCGGCAGTCTTTTTTTATGAAAGCTTTCACTATTAAAAAGGGCAGGTTTCTTTTCGGGAAACATTGCTTCTTGAAGGGAGCCGATAGGGGAAGCGGGGCTCCCGCCGCCTTCTCGTCTCTCTTCCCAACCGCCCTCTCTCTGCATGAAAAAGAAACAAAGCGGTCCTTTGGCAAAAGATTTATTTGTCTACAATCTCAAACTTCTTTGAAAGAGATTTTTATTTTCGGGCAGCTGCTTCCTGGATATAGTCGGCAATAACTGGAACAGACAGCTCGAGGCCGCTTGTAGACAAACTATTTTGTACATATTGAAGTTTATTATCATCACTTGCATACGACTGAATATTAAGTATGTTATTAATATATAAAATGCCTTCATTTGTAATCATCGGCTTGATTACATGCCCGTCCGTTTCATAGTAATGACGGATTTTTGCCAGGCCATTAATAAGCCCCTGGTCAAACAAGTCGTTCATGGCAATCTCATAAACCGCCGGCTTCATATTCTCACTCATCCGTTCATGCAGCTCGTACATGACATCCGGCTTGTTCTCTAAATAATACTGTACGTAATAAGCAAGAAGCACCTGTTCTGCTACTGATAACTGTTTTCCCATACAAACGCCTCCTTTTTAATCTTCTCTATTATACATGATGCAGGCGCCTATCAGTCAATTTCCATTCAACCTCTCTGTCTGAGGTACATATACTATGAATAATCTTAAATGCTCTGACGTAGGCATATTGACACAAAAATTCTATTAACAACTCTCTTAAATCATGATATAGTCATGACAACAAATACCATATAATAGAGGAGCTTTAAGATATGACCTTCAAAAAGGTGATGATAGCGATCATGCTTTGCGTAATGGCTTTATCACTCGTATCTCCCGCTGCAAAAGCCGCTGAACCTGCCGCTGCTTGTTATACAAAAAAAGCCGCCAGCAAAACATATATTAATGTATCTGTCGCCACGCTCTGGAAAGATGCGAGTGCAAAACGAAAAATGGATCAGCCGTCCCTATCAAATCCTGTCAACATGCGGGACTGGACAGCGAACATGTCCACTGTGAAAGACCGCCTTTGGCTTACTGGAAGGGCAGAAACACAGGCTCTGTATGGCCAGGAAGTCACTGTGCTTAAAACAAGCGGCAGCTGGGCACAAGTAGCTGTAAAAGATCAGCTCACGTCCAAAAACAGTAAAGGTTATCCAGGCTGGCTGCCTAAATCACAACTTACCACACAGCCTGCTGCCTACGAAGGCTGCCAGACGGCATGGGTAAAATCCAAGACTGCTTTTTTGTTTCATGATAAGAAACAGTCGTTTATGGAAATCAGCTTTAATACAGAACTGCCAATTATTAAATCAGAAACAAACTGGGTACAAGTCATGACTCCGGCAAATGGCGCCAAATGGCTTAAGAAAAGCGACATCCGGGTGCTTGCTGCAGTTCCAAACATTCCGAAACCGACCGGGTCTGCGCTTTTGGCAACAGGAAAACAGTTTCTCGGTCTTCCATATTTATGGTCGGGGATGTCGGCTTACGGCTTTGACTGTTCAGGATTCACTTCTTCGGTTTACCGGTATCACGGCATCAGCATTCCACGTGATGCGTCCGAACAGGCAAAAGCGGGTAAAGCAGTGGCAAAATCCGCTCTTCAGCCAGGCGACCTGCTGTTTTTTGCTTATAATAATGGCAAAGGACGTGTTCATCATGTCGCCATGTATGCCGGCAGCGGCCAGATGATCCATGCTCCCAAAGCCGGCAAGCGGGTTGAAATTATTTCTATGAATACTGCTCCATACAAACAGGAGTATGCAGGCGCACGCCGTTACATTCAATAAAAACATCCCCGGTTTTCTGCCGGGGATGTTTTTTTACACTTCAATAATAATAGGGACAATCATCGGACGCCTTTTTGTTTGAGCGTACAAAAACTTCCCAACCGTTTCCTTTAAGTTTTGTTTCATCACTTTCCATTGGGTCACTTCAGCTTCCTGCAATCGTTGAATCGTACTTGCTGCAATCTGGTTTACTTCATTCAACAAATCTTCTGACTGGCGGGCATACACAAACCCGCGTGAAATCGTATCAGGCCCTGAGACAATTTTGTTTTCCGCTTTGCTTAAAGTAATCACAATCACAAGCATGCCGTCCTCGGAAAGCTGTTTGCGGTCGCGCAGTACAATATCCCCAACATCCCCAATTCCAAGGCCATCCACAAAAATGTTTCCAGCCGGGATTCTCCGTGTCTGACGAGCTTCAGACTGGTTTATGTCCACAACGTCTCCGTTGTTTACCACAAAAATGTTCTCCCGCTGGACACCGACAGACTCAGCCAGCAGCCGGTGCTGCTGCAGCATTCTGAATTCGCCATGAATCGGGATAAAGTACTTCGGCTTCATCAAGGTCAGCATAAGCTTCAGCTCTTCCTGACAGCCATGGCCGGATACGTGCATCCCTGTCGCCGCTCCTGATCCATAAATAACATGAGCGCCAAGACGGAACAAGTTATCAATAATGCGTGCGACGTTTCGTTCATTTCCCGGAATCGGCGATGAAGACAAGATGACTGTGTCGCCCGGGTAGATTTCCACCTGCCGGTATTTTGAATTGGATAGTCGGGACAAAGCTGCCATCGGCTCTCCCTGGCTTCCCGTACAAAGGATTGCTACGTTTTCTGGATCCAGGTCATGGATTTCCTCTACATCAATGAGCATATCATCCGGAATATCTAAATAGCCAAGGTCAATGGCGACCGATACAACATTCACCATACTCCGTCCTAACAGTGCAAGCTTGCGGTTTGTTTTCCTTGCAGCATCCACTACCTGCTGTACACGATGAACATTAGAAGCAAATGTGGCAATAAATACTTTTCCCTCCGCTTTGCTGAATGCTTCTTCAATATGCCGCCCGACATGCTTTTCGGATGGCGTAAACCCCGGCCGCTCCGCGTTCGTGCTCTCCGATAAAAGAACAAGCACCCCGTTTTGGCCAAGCCCCGCCATTTTATGAATATCCGGATACTGATTATTGACCGGCGTCAAATCAAACTTAAAGTCCCCCGTATGTACGACTGTTCCTTCCGGCGTATGAAACGCAGCGCCCAAGCAGTCCGGGATACTATGGTTTGTTTTAAAAAAGGTCAGACGGATGGTTCCAAGTTCAATGGTTGAATCGGAATCAATAGGTGTCAGCTTGGTATCGCCGAGCAGTCCGTGCTCTTTCAGCTTAATTTCGATCAAGCCGATTGTCAGCCGTGTCGCATAAATGGGCACATTCAGCTGTTTCAGAAAATAAGGGATGCCCCCGATATGGTCTTCGTGTCCATGCGTTATGACAAGTCCCCTAATTTTATCTTCATTTTCACGTAAATACGTAATATCCGGGATGATTAAATCAATGCCTAATAAACTTTCGTCCGGAAACTTCGAGCCGCAGTCGATCAAAACAATATCATCCGCATATTGAACGGCATACATGTTTTTCCCAATTTCATTTACGCCGCCCAGGGCAACGATGGATAATGTATTTTCCTGTGCATTCATGATGTCTTCCTCCCAATGAACTCATTATCCAAATTGTGCCCTGTTTGAACACTTTTATGCCCTTCTTGAAGAAGAGGATTTTAACCTAAAAAGCGGCGCTTCAAAAGAAGCGCCGCTTTTTTCTGATTAAACGATTTTTCGGCCATGCTGCGCCAGCGCAAAGTAAATGCCGTGCTGCAGTGTTTGAAAGCAATCAAATCGAGACAAGTTGATTGTTGACTGTGAAATAACCATACCAAGTTCCGGGGAAATACCGACAAGAATCGTCTCAGTCCCGATCAAGGAGGCGGCAGAGCCAATTTTCTCAATCAAGCTGACAGTATGGCCGCTGATGTCTTTATCGAGTCCTGTTAAATCGAGGACAAGATAGTTTGCTTTATGGGCTGGAAGATTGTTGAGTGTTTTGACAACAAGCTCTTCTGAGCGGTCTTCATCATACTTGCCAATAAGTGGTACGACTACGATTCCTTCAAGCACAGGAATGATCGGCGAAGACAGCTGTCTGACCAATTCTTTCAGCTCTTTTGTTTTTTCTTCGACAATGGTTTCCAGCCGAAGAATTTCCTCCGCTTCTTTTTTACGAGCCAGCTCGTGAATGTTATGAGAGATGGTTACGTCTGATGGAAAATATTTAATAATGCTGTGCTCATGCCCATCCAGCTGATCCTGCACAACTTCATACCAGATGTTCTGCCCAAACAGCCCCGTAAAAATACCGGCATAATGAGCCGGAAGATAATTGCCGCCATGCTCTTTTTTCTGTGCTTTGTTGATTTTATATTCCCAGCTGTCTTTTATATGGGCGGTCAGCGTTTTTGCTTCAAAGTCCAAATCTTTGATCGTCGTCCGTCCCCAGCCTGCCGAGGCGTACGTGTTGGTAATCAGCTCTGCCGCCTGCGCTGCATCGACGTCTTTTATTTTTTCAAAATACTGTCCCACAACCAGTCCCTGCCGAAAACCGGTTGTTTCAAATACAAGGTTTGATGCTTCTTCGCCGGAAATTTCTTCGATCGTATCAAAAAATGTTCTCATAGCGGAAGAAATCCAAAACAGAACTGCGTCTTCTCTTTCAAATACAAATCTGCCTTTTTCCAAATCCCATTCAAACTCAAGCCCGCCAACTGTAATATGTGAATTCGCTGCCATCTATGATGCCCCTTTATAGTAAGTACGTTTTTTTATACAGTAATCCCATTATAGTTTTTGTCTAAGAACGTGTCCAATTTCGAATCTTTTTCTATTATAAAAGCACACCCAAAGTTGTCTGTACCTTTTTCCATATGTTAACATCTCGATATCCAAATAAAAGTAATGATTTTAATTTAAACGCAGAGGGGACAAAAATATGCTTGTTCAACTTAAAATAGAAATAACCAGCTTGTTCGAACCCATCCCAAATGCCCATGCACTTTATCTTTTTCAGGAAATTAATGCTTATATTGGCCATACTGCAGCTTGTATTTAAAGAGTATTCAGCTTGGAAAGCGCACGCTCGTTATTGAGAATGACTGTTTTCTACGGCTGATTGAAGTCCGCCTGCAGCCTTTTTTATCCGCCAGCCAAATGAATAAAATTCTTTTCCAAAATAACTTTGAATTCTTTCCTATTATCTTCAATCCGAAAGATCCATCCCAGCATCATTTTTTTAATAAAAAGCATAAAGAACATATTTATCATTATGCCGAGAGAATTTAGTCTCATACAGAATGGAACAAACAAACCGTCTTCTCTGCTCAGCTTGAAGAATTTGAACAAAAGCAAACTTGCCTTTAAAAGAAACGGGCGCCTCATGCGTATGTGCCTACAACCAGGAAAGCTTGACCAGCCTTCAAAAGCAGGCACTTCTTCTCTTTCACGATTTTAAGCTGACAGACCAAGGCAAACTGCTTCGTTTACCTGCTTAAAAAGAAGCCTTAGGTACAGGTGTGTTCCTTCCTCATTATTTATGCTTTCGCTATTGAATGATCATCCCTTTGTTTTTTTAATATAATTTAACAGGTGATCTTATATCTATAATGACATCTTTTGACCTGGAAAATAAGATTTATTTTATACAGCATTACAAAATAAAAAAAGCGGAGAATGCAGCCAATTGGCCTCTTCCCTGCTTTTTATATTTTGTTATCCTAATTCTAATACTGCTACCGCCTCGACATGGACCGTCTGCGGGAACATATCCACTGGCTGCACTTCACGTGTTTTAAAGCCGCCGTCTTCAAGTACGCGAAGATCCCGTGCGAGTGTACCCGGGTTACAAGACACGTACACAACCCGTTTCGGCTTCATTTTTAAAATTGTGTCAAGAAGTGCCTCGTCGCAGCCTTTACGCGGCGGGTCTACAACGATTACATCTGGCTTGATGCCCTGCTTATACCAGGCTGGGATCACTTCCTCTGCTTTTCCCGCTTCAAAATGAGCGTTTGTAATGCCGTTGAGCTCTGCATTTTGCTTGGCATCTTCAATGGCCTGCGGTACAATTTCAACCCCGTACACCTGCTTTGCTTTTTGTGCAAGAAACAGGGAGATCGTGCCGATACCGCAATAAGCGTCGATTACGGTTTCCTCACCAGTCAATCCGGCATACTCCAGTGCTTTATTGTAAAGCACTTCTGTTTGAACCGGATTAACTTGATAAAATGACCGGGCGGAAATGGCAAATCGAATGCCGCCGATCGTATCATAGATCACATCTTCTCCAAACAGCGTCCGCGTTTTGGAACCGAAAATAACGTTTGTTTTATCTGGATTCACATTTTGTACAATTGATGTAATATCTGGAACAGCCTGGCGAATCCCCTCTACAATAACCTCCTGGTTCGGCAGCTCATTGGTGCGTGTGATCAGCACAGCCATTTTTTCGCCGGTTTGATAGCCGATTCGTGCCATTACGTGACGGAGCACACCTTTATGGCGGCCTTCATCATAAGGCATAACCCCGTTCGCTGCACAAACATCTTTTACTTTTTGAATGATTGCGTCACTTTCTGTATGCTGGATCAAGCATTCTGTCATATCAATAATGTCATGCGAACGCTTTTTATAGAAACCGGCGACAACCTGACCTTCAGGCGACAGACCAACCGGCACCTGCGCTTTGTTCCGGTAGCGCCATGGATCCTCCAAGCCGAGCACCGGATGTACCGGCACGTCCGGAAGCTTAGCAATCCGGTCAATCACATTGCGTACCTGATTGTATTTCATATCCAGCTGCCCTGCATAGGATAAGTGCTGCATCTGGCAGCCGCCGCACTCATCGTAGACCGGACAAGGCGGCTCCACCCGCTCTTTTGATGCTTGATCAAGCCGGACCAGCTCGGCAAACCCGTACCCCTTATTTAATTTGGTTACTTGAATTTCTCCTGTTTCTCCCGGCAGAACACCTTCTATAAATAATGGATAGCCATCAATTTTGGCTACTCCTTTTCCTTCATGCGTCAAATCAGCCACCGTTACATGAACGGTATCGCCTTTTTGAACCGGAGCTTGAATCTTTGCCACAATTACTCTCCTCTTTCTATTTGAAAAATGATGCCCGCTCAGCCGAAATCCATTTTTCTATTTCTTTTTCCCTTACGGAACGATTCACTAAAATATCATGCCAGACGTAGTTTTTCAGTAAAAGAAGCTTGTCTGGCCGTACACACCAAGTCCATTGACTGGCTGCCCCGCTTGAAAACGATACCCTTCATCTTACAACGATGTGCCGCTTTCTTCAAGAGCGTTTCAAGCATTTCATACATTTCTCCTCATATGAACGGAATCATCTTCAGCTCCCCTTTATTCTGCTGACTGCGGCAGCAGTTTATACAGTTTTTAAAAGAGATTATGGCAGCGGATCCACCTATCGAAAATGAACAATTCTGTTCGTGTCAGTTATTTTGATGAACGTTTTTTATAGCGCTTCGCCGCGTTGGACGGATCAAAATGTGCGATTCTAAAAGGCACCTTGTATGGACGGCTTTTGCTTGTTATCGTGACAGTCTCTTCCACTGGTCAAAACGTTTATTACTTTTATCCGTTCACTAATCTGCTCGTATTCGTCACTCCTACTGGAAAATGACGGAATAATAGTGCAGGCAAATACTTTATCAGGAGGTTTTACGTATGAAAGCTTTGCGTTGGTATGAAGCGAAAAATATCCGTGTTGAAACCATTGATGAACCGGTAACGGCGCCCGGAAAAGTAAAGATTCAAGTAGAATGGACAGGTATTTGCGGCAGTGATTTGCATGAATACGCAGCAGGTCCTATTTTTGTACCGGTGAAAGAACCGCATTACGCCAGCCGGGATAGGGCACCGATTGTAATGGGGCATGAGTTTTCCGGCAGGGTTATCGAAGTAGGTGCAGGCGTCACACGTGTTCAGCCGGGCGATCCGGTTGTGGTGGAGCCTATTCTTTCCTGTGGTGAATGTGCGGCGTGTAAAAAAGGAAAATACAACTTGTGTAAACACCTCGGCTTTCATGGATTGTCTGGAGGAGGAGGCGGGTTTCCTGAATATACAGTGGTCGATGAGCATATGGTACATAAAATGCCGGACGGCCTTCCTTTCGAACAGGGCGCACTCGTTGAACCGGCGGCGGTCGCTCTTCATGCAGTCCGCCTGAGCAAATTAAAAGCGGGTGATAAAGCGGCGGTTTTCGGAGCGGATCCTATTGGCCTGCTTGTGATTGAAGCGCTCCGGGCAGCAGGTGCATCCGAAATTTATGCCGTTGAGCTTTCTCCTGAACGAGCAGCAAAAGCAAGAGAGCTGGGAGCACGCGATGTGATTAACCCGAAAGAGGAAAATGTCGTAGAGCGTCTTCAGGAGCTGACAGACGGCGGCGTAGATGTGGCGTTTGAAGTTACAGGTGTGCCGGTTGTTCTCCAGCAGGCGATTGACGCTGCAACATTTGAAGGAGAAACCGTCATCGTTTCTATTTGGGAATCCGAGGCGTCTGTGCAGCCAAATAATGTTGTGCTTCAGGAACGGACTGTAAAAGGCATTATTGCCTACCGTGATATTTCCCCGGCCGTTATGGAGCTTATGCAGCAAGGCTATTTTCTGGCGGAAAAGCTTGTAACAAAACGCATTTCGCTTGATGATGTGGTAGCGGAAGGGTTTGAAGCACTGGTGAAGGAAAAAAATCATATAAAGATTTTAGTTAAAGCCCAGCCTGATTGATAAAAAAAAGAACATCCTTGTTGGATGTTCTTTTAGATTTTGGGAAAATTATGTTAATGACAATGCACATGAATGGGATGATCGGCGGCGTCCAGGCAGCTCCGCTTTCCATGGGGCAGGCGCTGAGCCCGGCTTCGCCTGGCGGCTCCATCGGTCTCAACTGCCCGCTCGTCCCATAGGAGTCTGCGCCGCCCTCCCACCGCCAAGTGGCTTGCAACAAGATGGTATAGAGCTCATAAGGTCGTATCTTTTTGTTTAAAAAAGTGGAAATGTCTATTTAGACCTTGCAACACCACTTAGTGAAGCCTGCCGGACGAAGACTCCTGCGGGAAGTACAGTGAGTCGGGAGACCCCGCAGGCGCAGCCGAGGAGGCTCTTTTTTAAAAGTGAAAGGCTTTGTCTATAAACTGAAAGAACATCCTCCCTGGATGTTCTTTTTTTGTTTAGAACCGGCGGAAAGTGGAATAGTAATCCATATAAGGAGTGATTGAAAATGAGTTCACTAAAAGATCAAATTGCCTCAATTATCGACAGCAACCTTGTGGGAACGATGGCCACTATTCATGATAACAAGCCGCGTTCACGCTATATGACTTTTTTTAATGACGATTTAACACTGTACACGGCCACAAGTAAAGACACTCATAAAACAGAAGATATCGAGCAGAACCCATACACTCATATTCTGCTTGGCTATAACGGAGAGGGAATCGGCGATGAATATGTCGAAATCGAAGGAAAAGTGACCGAGTCCGACGATGAAGGCTTAAAGAAAAAAGTATGGAATGAACATTTAGAGTCATGGTTTGACGGGCCGGAGGATCCAAAGTTATTGATTTTAAAGGTTACCCCTGAGCAAATCCGGCTTATGAATAAAAAAGGACAGCCGCCGCAAACGCTGGAGCTGTAACAGAAATCAAAAGCACCGCCTTTTAAGGCGGTGCTTTTTGGTTGTAGACAAAGTAAGAAAGCAGGCTGATTAAAAACGTATGACTTTCCAGGAACGCCGCCGGCCGGGAAGCGGAGTGACCTTTTGGAGATCGTGAGCACTCACAGCCGGCAAGTGACGACGAAAGCGGGTGTTTGCCAATAGCCTGAGGGGGTGCTTTTACCGGGCGGCTGCTACAACCTCTTCATATGAGCCGATTGCTTGAATACCGCCATTTTTCAGCCGGATCACTTGATCGGCACGGCGGATGGTGTTCAGCCGGTGAGCGATGACGAAGCTGGTCCGTCCTTTCATCAGGCGGCCGAGCGCTTCCTGAATATGCAATTCAGTGATTGTATCGATACTGCTTGTTGCTTCATCTAAAATCAACAAAACTGGATCAGCCAAGATCGCCCGGGCAATCGCCAGAAGCTGGCGCTGCCCCTGGCTGATGCCTGATCCATCCTGCTTGAGCATGGAATGGTATCCGTCCGGCATCCGTTCAATAAACGAATGGGCATTGGCCTGCCTGGCGGCTTCTATAACTTCTTCATCGGTTGCATCCAGCCGGCCATAGCGGATATTTTCCATCATGGTTCCTTCAAAAAGTACCGTATCCTGCAGCACAAATCCCATTTGGCTGCGCAGTGCTGCTCCGGAAATATCCCGGCTGTCTATACCGTCAAACAAAATTTTGCCTCCATCCGGCTCATAAAACCGGACAAGTAAATTCATAATTGTCGTTTTACCTGAACCAGTCGGGCCGATCAAAGCGACCATCTCTCCGGGTAAAGCGTGGAATGAAACATGAGATAATGTTTTTTTTCCTTCTTCATATGAAAAAGAAACATCATCAAACACTACTTCCCCCGACAGAAGCGGTGTCTGTCCTTTCTTCCCGTCAACCGCTTCATCCGTATCCATAATATCAAATACCCGTTCCGCTCCGGCGACTGCTGACAGCATTGTGTTGTATTGATTGGCCAGATCATTGAGGGGGCGCGTGAATTGGCGGGCGTATTCTGTAAAGATCACAATGGTGCCAACCGTTGCCTGCCCGTTCAGCGCTAGAACACCGCCGACAAGAGCAATCACAGCGAAACCAGCGTTATTCAACACATTCATTAATTTCGGAATAAAGCCCGAATAAGCCTGTGCCAGATAACCGGCTTCACGCAGACGCTCATTTTTTTCCATAAATTCTTCAATGATATCTTCTTCCCGGGAAAACATTTTGACGATATGCCGGCTCGAAATCGCTTCTTCAATAAACCCGTTTAAATCGCCAAGGTGGCGCTGCTGCTCTTTAAACCTTGGGCCGGTGCGGCTTGTGATCCATTTCATTCCGCCAAACATCAGCGGGATAATGAGCAAAGTCACAGCAGTTAAAAGCGGGCTTAAATAAAGCATCACGACAATGGAGCCGGTGAGTGTCAACAGCCCCGATGCCACTTGAATAATGGAACTGTTCAGTGTACTGCTGATATTATCGATGTCATTGGTGACACGGCTCATCAGCTCGCCGTGGCGGCGCTTATCGAAAAAAGAAATCGGCAGTGTATGAAAATGGCGGAATAAATCATCACGAAGCTCGTAGACGGTTTGTTGGGCAATTTCCACCATCCAATAGTTTTGCAGAAAGCTGACGGCTGAATAACTGACATATACTAGTGCCAGGCCGGCGAGCAGCAGAAGCAGGCCGCGTTCATTCCCCGATGCCATATAATCATCGATCGCCTTCCCGGTTAAAAAAGGGCCGGCCAGGGCTAATGCGGAACCCAGCGCCACCATTATCATTGTCAGCACCAGTTTTCCTTTTCTCTTCAGCAAATAGCGGCCAATCCGCTTCAGCGTCTCAGACATGTTGCTGATCTGCGGCTTGGTTTCCCTGTTATTGCCCGGATGCTTCATGAATTCCACCTCCTCTGCCCTGCGACTCCAGCAGGCGTCTGTACAAGCCGTTTTCCCGTGCCAGTTCCCCGTGCGTGCCGGAAGTAGCAATTCGACCGTCTTCCATTATAAAAATACAATCCGCTTGTTCAGCAGTTGAAATTTTTTGCGTTACAATCACTACAGTGCATGGCTGGGCAGTGATTGCCTCAATAAGTGCGGCTTCCGTTTTTACATCCAACGCGCTCGTACTGTCATCCAACAGTAAAATATCCGGCTGCCGAACGAGCGCCCTTGCGATGGACAGCCGCTGCTTCTGTCCTCCTGAGAGCGTAACGCCTTTTTGCCCGATCACCGTATGGTATCCGTCCGGCAATGAAACGATCGTTTCATGAATTTGCGCTTTTTGAGCGGCTTCCATTACTTCTTCATCGGTCGCATTTTTTTTGCCCCAGCGAATGTTATCGATAATTGATCCGGTAAACAAATGAGATTCCTGCGGGACAAAGCCAATATGGCGCCGAAGCAGGCCGACGTCCATCCGGCTTATATCACGGCCGCCGATGGCAACACGCCCTTTCTCCGGCTCGTACAAGCGCGGAATCAAAGAAAGCAGTGCTGACTTGCCGGAGCCGGTTTCTCCTAGAACAGCGGCCATGCTGCCGCTCTTAATATTCATGGAGAGCAAATGAAGCACGGGCGTTTTACCGCCCGGGTATGTAAAGGTAATTTCCTCCAATGAGAGATCTCCTTCTGCTGGATAAGTCTCTGTTACAGCCGGGTGCTGCTCCTCTTTCACCATTAATACTTCATTGACCCGGGCAGCAGAAGCTCTGCCGCGGGCAAACGCAAGTGTAATAAACGTAAGGATTGATAGTGAAATAATAATCCGTGCCGCGTAGTTGATCACAGCCACAATTTCACCTGTGGTCGCTGTGCCGCTTTGCAGCTCGGCAAAGCCGAACCACAGGATAAATAAAAGGCCGCCATTCATCACAAGCATCAAAATCGGCACAATGCTTTCAAATGTGCGGATGACGCCGATCGTATTTTCCATGAGTGCTTTGCCAGCCCGTTCAAACCGCGCCGTTTCATGTCCGCTGCGGACAAATGCCCGGATCAGCCGGATGCCCGTCAAGTTTTCACGCATTACGCTGTTTACACGGTCGAGCTTAAGCTGCACACGTTGAAACATACCCGCTCCCTTTCGCATCATAAACAGCATAAAGATGGTCATGACCGGCACCGTTATAAGCAGCACCGACGCTAGCTTAAAATGAACGAACAGCGCCATCATTGTGCCAAAGAGAATCATTAACGGTGCACGCAGCATAATGCGCAGACTCATAAAAACAGCGTTTTGCAGCTGGGTCACATCGTTTGTCATCCTTGTAATTAATGTCGACGTATCAAAGTAGCCGTACTGCCCGAACGAAAAAAACTGCACTTTCTCGATCAGTTTCTTTCGAATATCGAACCCGTAGTTTTGGCCAATCCGCGCAGCAATAAATGAATTGGTAATTCCAGCAGAGAATGAAAACAGCGACAGCCCGACCATGATACTGCCCCAAAATAAAATCGCGTTCATCTCTCCAGCCGCGATGCCGTCATCGATCATTTTCGCCATTAAAACCGGCAGCACGAGTTCCACTGCAAGCTCAAGCAGCATCAGTCCCCAGGCAGCAGCCATCCGCAGACGATACGGCTTTAATAACACCCAAACATGATTCATCCCCATTCCTTCTTCCATCTCTTTGTTTATCTTTAGTGTAGCAAACATAAAAAGAAATCGCTTCTTTCAAGAAGCGTCCGGTATGCCTGTCCGCTCAAGGAGCAGAAGGCATTCTCCAGCCTGTTCTATTTACCAGCTGGAGAAGTGACCTACCATTTTGGCTCGATAAACGCTCTTTTCACCATCAGCTCCATATCCAGGCATTGAATGGCGCTGATTCCTTCTATGCGGACGATTACGCACACATTTGTCTGCTCTAAAAAGAAAGCTCATGAAAGCAGACTGCTGTACCGCAGCACACATCTAACGGCTGAAGCTGTGATAGGGTCACTGTTTTTTTCTTTTCATCGAGATGTTCGATGCAGAAGTACCCGGGCAATGGACTTTGAATATTGGGCGATAACAAGGTAAGTAAAGCGGACGGGAATGACAATATCCTGGACAGGTATTCCGCTCTTTACAAGAAAAAACGCCATGGTGTACGGCTGATGCGCAAAATGTTTACGCGTTTCTTCTTGGGTAGGACCTATTTTCAATTTGGCATAGTCATTCGCCATGCATGGAACAAAAAAGCACGGCTTTTCATGCGGATGATCTGAAAAATTTAAAAAAGCCTGCCGGCATCGAACGAAGCGATGCCGGCAGGCGGGCAGTTTATAGCTGAGGAAACTGTTCTGTCTCCCTCTTACTTTTTTGTACAAAATAATAAACAATCACACCGGCGAGCACGTATACCGCACACGCAGCATAAAGCATTTTAAAGCCGAGACCGGATGCTACAACCCCCATTACAAAGGACCCAAAGCCGATGCCGAGGTCAAAAAGAGACAAAAATGTTGCTGTCGCCAGCGCTTTTTTCTCAGGCCGCGCTTTTGATATGGCAATCGTTTGAAAGCCAGGGAATAAAGTGCCCCAGCCAAGCCCGATCACCCCTGCTGCAATCAGAAAAAGACCGGCGCCGCCAGCCTGGCTCAGCAAAAGCATCCCCACTGCGAATACAACAATCGACGGATAAACGATGGCATTGGCACCATAACGGTCAAACCACCGGCCGGTAAACGGACGGGACAGTACAATAACAACCGCATACACAACAAAAAAGAAGCCTGATACGGCACCAATATGCAGCTCTTCAGCATAAACCGAAACGAAGGATAAAATAGCTGAATAAACAATGGCGAAAAATGTACCGGTCAGCGCGATCGGCAGAGCAGACTTTTCAATTAAATTACCCGGAGACAGATCCAGCTTAAATTGTGCAGCAGGCTTGCGGCTGTCCGCTTTCTCATTTTTCAATGACCAGCCGATCATCAGCGCAATCAAGGCAACTGCTGCACACACGATAAAGCCCGCTTGAATACTCCATTTGTTCATAATGGCAAGTCCCGCAAACGGGCCGATCGCCATAGCCAGGTTCATGGACATCACATAGTAGCCCATTCCCTCACCCCGGCGTGAATTCGGGATAATATCCGCTACGACAGCTCCGGCTGCGGTAGTCGCCATCCCAAAGCCAATACCGTGGAAGAATCGAAGCACAAGAAGCGCTGTAAGTCCATTTGTGAACGGGTATAAAACCGATGCTGCAAAAAAGATCACAAGTGACGCAATCAATACTTTTTTCTTGCCGAAATGCTCGACCCATTGCCCAGAAACAAACCGGATCAAAATCGCTGAAATGAGAAAGACGGTTGTAGCCAGTCCTGCTTCACTTTCCGTGCTGTTCAATTCGTTTAATACATAAACGGGCAGCGTGACAAGCAGAAAATAAAACGTCATAAATAAGAAAAAGTTTGTTAATGAGATGCTGATAAAATCTTTTGTCCATAGAGCTGGTTTATTCATGTAAATCCCCTTTCATTTTTCCAAGCCAATCATGAAGTGCCATTTGCACAAGCATCCGCTGTTCCCACGGCACCTGCTCAAGCAGACGGTCATTCATCGTTAAAACGGCTTTCTCCCATTCTGGATATGCCTCGTGCGCTTTATCCGTTAAGTGAATCACTTTTACCCGCTTATCTTCACCCGGCACCTGCTGTACATATCCCTGCCTGGCAAGACGCTGAATCGTCCGGGTCATCGGTGGTGCTTCAACTGCCAGGTATTCGCATAGCGCCGACTGCGGCATGGCCCCTTTTGTTTTCAGCACAAATAAAACCGCCCACTGTGCACTGTACAGACCGAACGGATGCAGCGTTTCATTCACTTGCTTAGTCAGCGTGCGAGACAGCTGATGAATCGTATGAAATAGCTCATGTGTTTCCATTCCATCCTCCAATTGATTACTTAGGTAACTAAATTATAACACGATTCTTCGCCACACGAAATACTTTCTATAAAAAAGCTGCTTCGGTATCACCGAAGCAGCCCATATTAATAAATGCGGTCCTGTGGACGAAGCTTTTCGATTGGCGCAAAAACATCAAGATGGCGGTATAAATTTTCAAAATCAGCCGGAATCTCGCCGCCAAGCTCCCCGTCAAGATTAATCAGCAACGGTTCCGATGATTGAACATGAATCCGGCTTGCTTTTGTATAAATAACATGAGGGTCATTTAAATGATCTCCCCGCAGGGCAAGGCTTGCAATTCTGATAAATTCAGCCAGGTTGGTTTTCTTTAGGATAATCAGCGTAAATAAACCGTCGTTAACAGATGAATCCGGCGCCAGCTTTTCAAAACCGCCGACTGAATTCGTCAGCCCGATTAAAAAAAGAAGGGATTCTCCTTCAAACACTTCACCATCATATTCAATTCTAATATCTGTCGGCTTAATCGAAGGCAGCATTTCGATGCCTTTTAAATAATAAGCAAGCTGGCCGAGCATCGTCTTCAGCTTGCTTGGCACTTCATACGTAAGCTCTGTTAAACGGCCGCCCCCTGCAATATTAATGAAATAGCGCTCATTCATGCGCCCGACGTCCACCGGAATGGTTTCACCGGCTGTGATCACATCAATGGCTCCTTGAATATCACGTGGAATATGCAAGGCCCGGGCGAAGTCATTGGTCGTGCCCATTGGAATCACGCCGAATTTCGGACGATGCTCCTGGCCGGCCAGGCCATTCACTACTTCATTTAACGTTCCATCGCCGCCTGCTGCAATGACAACATCGAATTTCCGTTCCGTGGCGATTCGTGCCGCTTCGGTCGCGTCTCCTTCTCCCGTTGTTGCATGCGCGGAAGTTTCATATCCGGCTTTTTCAAGCTTTTCGAGCGCTTCCGGCAAATGCTTGCGGAATAATTCGCGCCCAGAGGTTGGATTGTAAATAATTCGTGCTCGTTTCGTCATCTTTATCCCAGTCTTTCTGCTATTAATATAATCGTTCCGCAAGCGTTGTTTTTATGCTGCGGTATATTTCCTGCCAGATCGATTCGTCCGTGCGGTAGGTTTCTGTTAATGCCTGGATCATATCACGGCTCTTTTTCTCGAAATCTTCATGGTCACGCGGCGGCAGAGATGAACGGTACTGTGTGACCATTTCCTGCACGGCTGGAGCACGCGGCCCCCATACGGCCTGCTCCGCTCCTTCTTCGTTTATAAAAATAAAAATAGGAATTGCCCGTGATGTTCCATTTGTTAAATACTGGTCCATCAGCTCCAGATTTTCATCGCGGTGCAGCATACGTACTTCCATCTTTGCTGCTTTTGCCATGGCAAGCAGAATAGGAACGTTTACCATAGCGTCCCCGCACCAGTCTTCTGTGAGGACAATGACACGCCAATTGGCTTCGCTTACTTTATCAATAAGAGAAGCTTCTTCGCTCGATAAGTGAAAATTTTTTAATACATAAAGAAGATTTTCTTTATGCTCCGACATATTGTTTATATAGTCCTCAGGTGTCAGTCCTTTTTCAAACCATTCCTGCAGATTCATTTTTCGTTCCTCCGTTACGGATTTTCAAAACATCCTATCCTCCATTATGCACAAAAACGGCCGATTTGACAAAATCGGTTGATTTCAAGGAAGCACAATTCTATAATGAAGAAGAATAAATTAATAAATATTAATAATTATAAATAAAAATACAAAGGAGTTTTCCCATGAAAGCATCAGTCATCGGCGCTTCCGGCTACGGAGGAATTGAACTTATACGCCTTTTATCCAATCATCCACATTTTGAGCTGCACGCTGTTTATTCATCCAGCAAAGACGGCGTTCCTGTTACAGAAGAGTATCCTCATCTTGCCGAGATTTGCCCGCTTCCCTTAACGAAAATTGATACAGAAGCGATCAAACAGGAGTCAGACGTTGTGTTTTTAGCGGTTCCTTCCGGCGCAGCCGCTGCCCTTGCCCCCCAGCTTGCCGGCGGACGGGCCAAAGTCGTCGATTTATCCGGAGACCTTCGCTTAAAAGAAACAGAAGATTATAAAAAGTGGTATAAAAAAGACCCGGCTCCGAAAGAATTTGTCGCCGATGCCGTGTACGGGCTGACAGAATGGAACCGTGAAAACATTAAGTCGGCATCCGTGCTATCCAATCCAGGCTGTTATCCGACCGCAGCGCTTTTAGGGCTTGCTCCTGCTGTACAAAACGGTGTAATTGATATGAAAAATATTATTATTGATGCCAAATCGGGTGTATCGGGTGCTGGACGCGGCTTGTCTCCGATCGTTCATTTCGCGGAGATGAATGATAACTTCCGCATTTATAAAGTAAATGAGCATCAGCATATTCCGGAAATTGAGCAGCAGCTTTCCTGGTGGAACGAATCAGCCGCCCCTATTACGTTTTCTACACATCTTCTGCCGGTATCCCGCGGAATTATGGCAACGATGTATGCACCGCTCACACGCGATATAACAACAGAAGAAGCGCATGCTCTTTACGCTGATACCTATAAAAACGATCCATTTGTCCGTGTGCGCCCGGTGAAACAGTTCCCTGGCATTAAAGAAGTGGCCGGTTCAAACTTCTGTGATATTTCTGTTGATGTGGATACACGCACGAACCGTCTTGTAATTGTGTCCGTTATCGATAACCTTGTAAAAGGTGCAGCGGGACAAGCCGTTCAAAATGCAAATATTATGTTTGGATTCGAGGAAACATCGGGGCTTAAAGGCTTTCCGATGTACCCATAAGAGGAGGAGACCGATGAAAACAGTAGTCGTAAAATGCGGCGGCAGTGTGTTAAAAGAATTGTCACAAAGCTTTTTTGACAGTATGAACGCGCTGATCGCCGATGGATATAAAATTGTGTTCGTTCACGGCGGCGGTCCGGAAATTAACGCTATGCTCGAGAAAATGAACGTAAAAAGCGAGTTTAAAAACGGTCTGCGCGTTACATCAGAGGAAGTGCTTCAGGCAGCGGAGCTTGTTCTGTCCGGAAGCATGAACCGGAAACTGGTCCGTATGCTTGAATCACAAGGTATTCCGGCTATTGGTGTACAGTCAAGCGACCAGGGGATTCTTCAAGCCGACTTTATTAACCAGAAAGAACTTGGGTTTGTCGGTGACGTAACAGCTGTTAACAAAGAAGTGCTCCAGCTGTTCCTTGAAGCCGGCCTCCTTCCCGTTCTAACACCGATTGCGAAAGGTCCAGACGGAACGGTGTTGAATGTAAATGCAGATCATGCAGCAGGCGCGGCTGCTTACGCCCTTCAGGCAGACCACCTTCTTATGGTGACAGATGTGCCCGGTGTTTTAAAAGATGGCGAACTAATTCCATCTCTCACTGCTTCCGAAACAAACGAGCTCATTGATTCTGGTGTGATCAGCGGCGGGATGATTCCAAAAGTTCATACCGCCCTGAAAGCACTCGAAAGCTGCGGACATGTTCATATTGTCTCTGGCAAAAAACCGTTCTATGAAAATGAAACGTGGCATGGCACTTTATTTCAAAAGGAGGAAACAGTATGAGTCACTTATTTCCTACATATGCAAGATGGGATATTACACCCGTCAAAGCAAAAGGCTCTTATTTAACAGCAAAAGATGGCAAGGAATATTTAGACTTTACATCCGGCATCAGCGTATGCAACCTTGGCCACGCACCGGACAATGTCAAAACAGCAGTTGAAGAGCAGCTGAACCAGTTTTGGCATACATCAAATTTGTTTCAAATTGAGCTGCAGGAAGAAGTAGCGAAGCAGCTGGCAGATGCATCCGGGCTCGATCTTGTGTTTTTCGGAAACAGCGGCGCTGAAGCAAATGAAGCAGCTATTAAGCTTGCCCGCAAATCAACCGGCCGGACAAAAGTGATTACATTCGTTGATTCATTCCATGGCCGCACTTTTGCCACGATGGCGGCGACCGGCCAGGACAAAATTAAAATCGGCTTTGGCCCCATGCTCGAATCATTTGAGTATATCACCATGAATGATCTTGATTCCTTGACAGCTGCCCTTGATGACAATACCGCAGCCATTATGTTTGAAGTGATTCAAGGTGAAGGCGGTATTAATGAAGGAAATGCAGAATTTCTGAAGAAAGCCGAAGAACTGGCTCACCAAAATGGCTCTCTTGTTATTATTGATGAAATCCAGACAGGCATCGGCCGTACCGGAAAGCCATTTGCTTTTCAGCATATCGGCTTGAATCCGGATATTGTCTCGGTTGCAAAAGGAATTGCGAGCGGCTTTCCTCTCGGTGCGATTATCGGTAAAGCGTCCCTTGCTGAAGCGTTTTCTGCCGGTTCACACGGCTCGACATTCGGCGGCAACCCGGTTGCTCTTGCAGCGGCCAAAGAAACATTGAACACCATCTTTGACGAATCCTTTTTGGCCGACGTAACCCAAAAAGGCGAACAGCTTCACTCGCTGCTCGAAGAAGCACTAAAAGAGCAGCCTATCTTTAAAAAGCTCAAGGGAAGAGGCTTAATGGTAGGTATTGAGCTGAACGAAGAAGCGGGACCGTTTTTAGCTAAAGCGCGTGAACATAACCTGCTTATTTTAACAGCCGGTACCCATGTAATCCGCCTTCTTCCGCCTCTTACCGCAACAGAGGCGGAAATTCAAACAGCTGTGAACGTGATTACCAATATTTTAACCAATTAAAAAAGCGGTCTCCATTCGGAGACCGCTTTTTACAATACTTTTCGAAATGCCGACTGTTTTTGGATGGTTTCTTCAATAAATGCAGCAGCTTCTTCTACAATGCGGTTCGCATCATAATCCATGGTGGCTACATGGTAAGAATTTCGCAGTGTGACGATTTTCTTTTGTTTGGATGAAATCGCCTGGTAAATAAACGATGTGTTTTCCGGCGGCACGACGTGATCTACCGCTGATTTGATGCAAAGCGCCGGCACGCGGACACGGTGCAGTACGCTCGGCACCTCTTTCATGAGCTTTTGCAGCTCGCGCACAGCAGCAACAGGTGCTTCTTCGTACGCGATTTCATGGACGCCGTCTTTTTTAATATCCGGCGCTCCTTCCGGAATAAAACGAGGAGCCGGATCATACTGCAAGTAATCGAGTGACGGCAGTGTAAGAGCTGCATTAATCGTAATAATGCCTTCAATGTCCTGATGAGCGGCTGCAAATTTAAGCGTCAGTGTGCCGCCCATGGACTGCCCCATTAAGAAAATACGCTTGCCGCGCTTTTTCAAAAAGCGGCAGGCGTTTGAATAGCTGTTATACCAGTCATCATGTGTGCATGTTTCCATTTCTTCCTGGTGCGTGCCGTGGCCTTTCAATCTTGGAGCAAAAACCGAAAATCCTTTTTGGTTCAATGCTTCAGCTACCTCCCGGACACTTTGCGGCGTACCAATAAATCCATGGGAAAGAACAATACCAATTTCATTTCCTTCTAAATAAAATGACTCAGCACCTGGGATTACAGTATATTCTCTGCTCATTATCCGGCCCTCCGTTTTAATTCCGATTATTTTTATAAGATATATATACTTTAACGGATTTTATCCGACAAGTCAAGTTGGAATTAACAGAAAAAGAAAACCGTTCGATTGAAAAAGCGGTGCTATTACATACAAAAATGGCGCGATTGAAGTTCAATCGCGCCATCCTGCCTGATCATTTATTATCTTTTTTGAATTTCTTCTACAAGCAGCTTATTGATCGCCTGCGGATTCGCCTGGCCTTTGGAGGCTTTCATAATTTGCCCAACAAGGAAGCCGATCGCTTTTTTCTTGCCTTCTTTAAAGTCGGCAATAGACTGCGGGTTCGCATCTAAAGCGTCGTTTACGAATTTTAAAAGCGCTGATTCGTCAGAAATTTGCACAAGTCCTTTTTCTTTTACGATCGCTTCGGCATCGCCGCCGTTTTCAATAATTTCTTTAAATACGGTTTTAGCGATTTTAGACGAGATGGTTCCTTCTTCAAGCAATTTAATCATCCCAGCAAGGTTCTCTGGTGTCAGCTTTGTTTGAGCAAGCTCTTTGCTCTCTGCGTTCAAGTACGCCGGCACTTCACCCATCATCCAGTTAGAAGCAAGCTTTGCTGCAGCACCGGCTGCTACCGTTGCTTCAAAGAAATCGGCAATGTCTTTTGACATTGTCAAAATTTTCGCGTCATGCGCCGGCAGTCCAAGCTCTTCCATGTAACGCTTTTTGCGTGCATCCGGAAGCTCTGGGATCGACGCGCGTACGCGCTCTTTCCACTCATCGTCAATGATGACTGATAACAAATCCGGCTCTGGGAAGTAACGGTAGTCATCTGATCCTTCCTTCACGCGCATAAGCAGCGTTTTGCCGGTTGCTTCGTCAAAACGGCGTGTTTCCTGGTCAATCGTTCCGCCGGATGACAGAACATCCGCCTGGCGTTTTTCTTCGTATTCAAGCCCTTTACGGACGAAGTTGAAGGAATTCAAGTTTTTCAGCTCTGTTTTCGTACCAAACTCTTTTTGCCCGACTGGACGAAGAGAAATGTTCGCATCACAGCGGAGTGAACCTTCCTCCATTTTACAGTCAGACACTTCTGTGTACTGAATGATCGCTTTTAATTTTTCCAAAAACGCATACGCTTCTTCCGGCGTACGGATATCCGGCTCTGATACGATTTCTACAAGCGGTGTTCCCTGGCGGTTATAATCGCAAAGAGAATGCTTGCCAGCATGCGTCAGTTTACCCGCATCTTCTTCAAGGTGAAGGCGCGTAATGCCGATGCGTTTTGTTTCACCGTTTACTTCAATTTCAACCCAGCCGTTTTCGCCCACTGGCTTGTCATATTGTGAAATTTGGTATGCTTTTGGATTATCGGGATAGAAGTAGTTTTTCCGGTCCCATTTTGTTTCTTCTGCAATTTCACAGTTGATGGCCATTGCGGCTTTCATCGCAAATTCAACTGCTTTTTCATTCATTACCGGCAAAACGCCTGGATACCCAAGGTCAATCACCGTTGTATTCGTATTTGGCTCCGCGCCGAAATGGGCCGGGGCTGACGAAAAGATTTTTGAGTTAGTTTTTAATTCAACGTGGACTTCAAGTCCAATCACCGTTTCAAATTGCACAGGTGGTCCCCTCCTTTACAGCTTCGGCTTTTCTTTATGGAAATCAGTTGCCTGCTCGTACGCATGCGCAACACGGTATACGTTCTTTTCATCGAAATGGCGTCCAATAATCTGCAGGCCAAGCGGCAGGCCGTTTTCTGCGAATCCGCACGGAACCGAAATGCCCGGTACGCCGGCAAGGTTTACTGGAATCGTTAAAATGTCATTTGCGTACATTGTTAACGGATCATCGATAATTTCGCCGATTTTAAACGCCGGTGTTGGTGTTGTAGGGCCGATGATCACGTCATAGCTCGCGAACACATCTTCAAAGTCTTTTTTAATCAGTGTGCGCACTTGCTGCGCTTTTTTATAATACGCATCGTAGTAGCCTGAGCTTAGCGCGAACGTACCAAGCATAATCCGGCGTTTTACTTCGTCGCCAAAGCCTTCTGCGCGTGTTTTTTTGTATAAATCGATTAAGTTTTCGGCGCCTTCTGCACGGTAGCCGTAGCGGATACCGTCAAAACGGGCCAGGTTGGATGACGCTTCAGATGACGCGAGCAGGTAGTACGTGGCCACACCGTATTTTGAATGCGGAAGAGATACTTCTTCCCACGTAGCACCAAGCCCTTCCAATACTTTCAGCGCCGCAAGAACAGACTGTCTTACTTCTTCTGAAACACCTTCTCCAAGGTATTCTTTCGGTACAGCAATGCGCAACCCTTTAATGTCGCCTGTTAACCCGGCAGCAAAGCTTTCGGCCGGCACATTCGCCGAAGTTGAATCGTACGGATCAACGCCAGCAAGCGCTTCTAAAAGATGTGCATTGTCTTCTACATTGCGTGTAATAGGCCCAATCTGGTCAAGAGACGATGCAAAAGCAATCAAACCAAAGCGGGATACGCGTCCGTATGTAGGTTTCATGCCGACTACGCCGCAGAAAGAAGCCGGCTGGCGAATCGATCCGCCTGTATCTGAGCCAAGTGAAAACGGTACTTCGCCTGCTGCAACAGCCGCAGCAGAGCCGCCTGATGAACCGCCTGGCACGTGAGCTAAATTCCATGGGTTACGTGTTTTTTGGAAGCTTGAGTTTTCCGTTGATGAGCCCATCGCAAATTCGTCCATGTTTAGCTTGCCGACTGTAATGGTTCCGGCTTCACGAAGCTTATTTACCACGGTTGCATCATAAATCGGGTCAAAGTTGTGAAGGATTTGGCTGGCAGCAGTCGTGCGGAGTCCTTTTGTAACGATATTATCTTTTATGCCAATCGGAATCCCTGATAAAATACCGGTTTTTCCTGCACCTTGTGCTTCTTCCGCCTGCTTGCGGGCACGCTCTTCGTCTAATGCAAGAAACGCTTTTACATCTCCGTCTACAGCGGCGATGCGTTTGAATGATTCATCCACAAGATCCGGAATCGATACTTCTTTTTTGTCGATCATCGATTGAATCTCGGTTAATTTGTGATCAAATAATGACACGGTCTCTCCTCCTTACTCGATAATAGACGGAACCCGAATTTGGCCGTCCTGCTGATCCGGTGCATTTTTCAATACTTCTTCCCGGTCTAATCCTGGTGCCGATTCGTCTTTCCGCAATACATTCTTCATATTTAAAACGTGCGATGTCGGCTGCACGTTTGATGTATCCAGTTCATTCAGCTGCTCGGCAAATGTAATGATCGCATCGAGCTGTTCTGTAAATGTATGCACTTCTTCGTCCGTAATCGCAAGGCGCGCCAAATGGGCCACGTGCCGGACTTGTTCTTCTGAAATTCGCGTCAATGGAATCCACCTCCGTAAAAAATTTGTACGCTAATAATTGCACAAAGTCTATTTTACCATGATTTCAGCCCGCGTGAACAAAAAGAAGAACCGCCCTCCAAAATGAAGGCGGTTCTTAATCTATTTTGCATCCCCCAATGCAAGACAAATCCCTTTGTTCGCGGCTGATCAGTTTGTTTGAAATTGTTCTTCTTCTGTTGACCCTTTCAATGCCGTTGTAGAAGACTGTCCTCCTGTTACAGTCATCGACACGGCATCAAAATAACCAGTTCCTACTTCACGCTGGTGCCGGGTTGCTGTGTATCCATCTTTTTCCGCTGCAAATTCCGCCTGCTGAAGTTCCGAGTAAGCACCCATTCCCCGGTCTTTGTATCCGCTCGCAAGCTGGAACATGCTGTAATTCAGCGTATGGAAGCCAGCAAGTGTAACAAACTGGAATTTGTAGCCCATCTTTCCAAGTTCCACTTGGTATTTCCCAATGGTTTCATCGTCGAGTTTTGCCTTCCAGTTAAAGGAAGGCGAGCAGTTGTACGCAAGCAATTTGCCCGGGAATTTTTCATGAATGGCATCGGCAAAGCGCCGTGCATCCTCCAGATTCGGTTCGGATGTTTCGCACCAGATCATATCTGCATATGGCGCATAAGCAAGACCGCGTGCAATAGCTTGATCAAGGCCCGCTTTCGTCCGGAAAAAGCCTTCAGATGTACGTTCGCCTGTAATAAACGGAGCATCAGCCGGATCGATGTCACTGGTGATCAGGTCCGCTGCATCTGCATCTGTACGTGCAATTAAAACCGTTGGGGTCCCCATTACATCTGCTGCAAGGCGTGCCGCAATCAAGTTTCGTACAGCCGTTTGTGTCGGCAGGAGTACTTTCCCCCCCAGATGCCCGCATTTTTTCTCTGAAGAAAGCTGATCCTCAAAGTGGACACCTGCTGCACCCGCTTCAATCATCCCTTTCATCAATTCAAATACATTAAGCTGTCCCCCAAATCCAGCTTCAGCATCGGCTACAATCGGAGCGAAATAATCATTGGAATGATCACCTTCCATATGTGCGATCTGGTCAGCACGCTGAAGCGCCTGGTTGATTCGCTTTACAACATTCGGCACGCTGTTTACCGGATACAAGCTTTGATCGGGATACATATGGCCTGAAAGATTGGCATCGGCAGCGACTTGCCAGCCGCTTAAATAAATCGCTTTCAAACCTGCTTTTACCTGCTGTACAGCCTGGTTTCCCGTCAGGGCACCGAGTGCATTCACGAAGCTTTCTCCTGTTACCAGACTCCATAGTTTGTCAGCGCCGCGCTGAGCCAGGGTATGCTCGATATCGATGGAGCCGCGAAGCTTGATCACTTCTTCTGCCGAATAAGGCCGCTCAATCCCTTTCCATCTAGCATCGTTTTCCCATGATTGTTGAAGCTGGTTCACCCGTGCTTGATCCATATTCCCCATTTTAAAACATCCCCTTTGTTATAAAACAGATTGTTTATTACAAAATGTATTATATAACAGTATATTCTGCTTGCCAACCCATTTTTTAAAAAATTCAAAAAAATAAAGCCGGAAGAATAAATTCTTCCGGCTTTTCATTTTATAAAAGAAGCAATAAGCTGAGCGCCATAACAGCCATACCAGAGACAATCCCATAAATGGCTAGATGTGTCTGGTCGTACTTTTGGGCAGCCGGGAGCAGTTCATCAAGTGAAATAAACACCATAATGCCGGCAACACCCGCGAAAATCATGCCAAACATCGTATCCGTTAAATAAGGCATTAAAACGATCCAGGCTACAAGCGCTCCTACCGGCTCTGAAAGACCCGACAAAAAGGACCATTTAAACGCTTTTTTACGGCTTCCTGTCGCAAAGTAAAGAGGTACAGCCACTGCAATGCCTTCTGGAATATTATGAATGGCGACTGCCACTGCAATCGCAATACCGAGAGCTGGATCCTGAATGGCCGATGCAAAAGTTGCAATGCCCTCCGGAAAATTGTGAATGGCAATGGCGATCGCAGTAAAAATCCCCATTTTTTTAAGCTTGGCGTATTCATCCTGCTCCGGCTCTTTATGAAATTCTTCTACTGTTTTCGTCTCGTGCGGATTTCCGGTTGACGGAATAAACTTATCGATCAAAGCGATGACAGCAATGCCGGCAAAAAAGCCGATGACGGTCAGCCAATAGCCCGTTTTCTCCCCGTGCTCTAAAACAAGCGCATCTTTCGCTTTTACAAAAATTTCGATCATCGAGACATAAATCATCACACCCGCTGAAAACCCAAGCGCCCAGGCGAGAAACTTTGTGTTTGTACGCGATGTGAAAAATGCCAGCGCACTGCCAATACCTGTTGCAAGACCAGCGAATAATGTTAAACCGATGGCCAGCATTACATTCTCATCCATCTGCGTTCTCCTCCATCTTTTTTTATTAGTGTATGCCATATGTTGCTCACGCGCAACTTTTTTTGTTGAGGTAAATAAAAAACCTGATCTCACCCAGCTGGATGAAATCAGGTTCTTCCTTATTCGTAAATATGAACATATGGTTCTTTCGCATTCGCTTCCTTCACAATAAGCGCTTCCGGGCCGCCTGTTGACGTAATACTTACTTCAATCGGAATATATGCTGGAAAATGCTCCATCACAAGGCCGGTTACATACTGTGTAAAGCCAATCGCTTCCGCTTTTCCGTAAAACTGAATTGGAATCTCAATTTTCAAGCTTGTCAGCTCTTCCCCGCTATAAAGCCCGCGTCCAATTACACCGTTTGTGCCATCAAAATAAGATTCAATATCCTGCTTAAAGTTAGCGAAATACGTAGAGTCTTCCCGATGGTCTTCTTCTGCAGAGCTGGATGGGAACAATACGTATTTTTCATTGACCGCTTTCCAGTCGGATGTATCCGCATCACCTGCATCAAGGTGGGTATAAGCAATGAAATTTCCCGCTGTTACTGAGTTTTGCGGCGCCTGCTTAAATAAAGCAATCGTGATCGGAATGTTTTTTGTTTTGTCCATCGAACGAAGGCGCGAAGCTACTTCCGCAGCGATTTTCTTGCCTTCTCTTTCAACCGTTTCGTCATCCATTTTAAATTCGTACTGTGCGCCGTATTCTTCCTTTTGATAATAATGAACGGAATTAAGCGCAAGCCCGATCACCATGCCGTCGAGCTGCAAAGAGTTATCCTCTTTTTTCGTTAAATAGTCCTGCTCCATAATATGAGCCAAATAAATCGGTGCTCTTTCGTTTCTTTCGTCAACGGACCCTTCGCCTGTATCTATCGGGTTCAGCCCAAGATTCTCTTTTGCTGTCAGCTCGTTTTCTTTTAACTGTGCATCTGTATACTTTCTGCTCAGCCAGGACCGGATCACATCTTCATCCAGCACCTGTCCCTCTTGAAAGAAAAATTGCTCTGGAGAAAAATTCTCCTGCGCAATCCGCATTAAGCCCGTTTCAAATTCAGCAATATCATAGCGTGTGTTTAAATTGGAAACAACAAGGCCACGCGCTTTGCCCGGTTCAAACGGTACGATTGTGCGGTAATAACTGTCCGAGATTTGATAGGTTGGAATAACAGATGTTTTTTCCTCCCCATCTCCCTGTGTTACTTCATCATTGTTCTGCAGCGCCGGCGCGCATCCACCCATAAGCAGCATGGCGGATACTGCCGCCATGACCCATTTCTTTTTCAAAAAAGCCACCTCTTATTTTGTAAGTTCATCCATAAACCGTTGTTCATCCCAAACTTCAATGCTAAGCTTTTCCGCTTTTTCAAGCTTCGAACCCGCTTCCTCTCCCGCAATCACAAGATCTGTTTTTTTACTGACACTGCCGGTGACGTTCCCGCCGAGCGCTTCGATTCGTTCCTTGGCTTCATTACGCGTAAGCTGGATCAGCTTTCCTGTCAGCACAACCGTCTTGCCGGCAAAAGGAGATCCTCCTTCTGCAACTGCCGGGCGAATCGGTCCTTCATAGGACATATTGACGCCTGCTGCTTTCAGCTTTTCAATCAGCTCGGCTACTTCCGGCTGCTGGAAGTACGTCACCACTGCATCCGCCATCTTGCCGCCAATTTCATGAATAGCCGTCAATTCTTCTTCTGTCACTTCTCTTAAGCGGTCCATTGTGCCAAACTCCATCGCCAGTATTCTTGCTGCTTTTGCGCCGACATGACGGATGCCAAGACCGAACAAAAGCCGTTCCAGCGAGTTGTTTTTGGACGCTTCAATAGCGGATAACAAATTGTCTACCGATTTTTCTCCCATTCGCTCAAGCTTCAGCAAATCCTCCCGCTGAAGCGTATATAAATCTGCTACATCTTTAATCAGTTCTTCACGGTACAGCTGCGCGATTACTTTTTCGCCAAGCCCTTCAATATTCATCGCATTACGCGACACAAAGTGCGTCAGACCCTCGCGGATTTGAGCCGGGCACTGCGGGTTTATACAGCGAAGCGCCACTTCTTCTTCCAGGCGGACCAGTTCACTGCCGCAATCCGGACACACTTCCGGCATGCGGAATTCTTTTTCTTCACCGGTGCGGCGGTCGGCCAGTACACTGACCACTTCCGGAATAATATCACCGGCTTTTTTTACCACAACCATATCACCGATCCGGATGTCTTTTTCACGGATTAAATCTTCATTATGAAGGGAAGCACGGCTGACGGTTGTGCCTGCAACACGAACCGGCTGTAAAATGGCCGTTGGCGTAACCACTCCTGTGCGTCCTACACTCAGTTCAATGTCTACAAGCTTTGTAACAACCTCTTCTGCCGGAAATTTAAAAGCAGTGGCCCAGCGCGGGCTTTTCGCCGTAAATCCAAGCTCGTCCTGCTGGTCAAGCGAATTCACCTTAATGACGATTCCATCAATTTCATACGGCAGCTTCGCCCGCTTTTCGGACTGCTCCTCGACATAGGTGATCACGTTTTCAATCGTTTGGCATACGCGCCGCTCTTTGTTCGTTTTAAAACCAAGCGTATCAAGCAGATCCAGCCCTTCGCTATGCGTGCTGATCCCAAGCGGTCCCGGGTTCGCAATGCCGTACAAGAAGATATCAAGGTTCCGCGAAGCGGCAATGCGGGGGTCCAGCTGGCGAAGAGACCCTGCTGCTGCATTCCGCGGATTGGCAAACGGCTCTTCTCCTTTTTCGTCGCGAATCGCATTTAAGGCGATAAATGATTGCTTTGGCATAAAAGCTTCGCCGCGCACTTCCATTGTAAGCGGCTCGGACAGCCGAAGTGGAATGGAGTGAATCGTTTTTAAGTTTGCTGTAATGTCTTCTCCCGTTGTTCCATCACCGCGTGTAGCACCCTGCACAAACATTCCATTCTCGTATTTAAGCGCGACAGCAAGCCCGTCAATCTTCAGTTCGCATACGTAAGAGTAATCGGCGTGGCCGACAAGCTGATGGACGCGGCGGTCAAAATCCCGCAGGTCTTCTTCGTTAAAGGCATTGCCAAGACTAAGCATCGGCGTATCGTGGCGCACTTTTTGAAAAGCATCCAGAACCGCTCCGCCGACACGCTGCGTCGGTGAGTCCGGTGTTTGCAGCTGCGGAAATTGCGCTTCAATGTCATTCAGCTCTTTTAACAGCCGGTCGTATTCTGAATCTGGCACCGAAGGCTGATCCATTACATAATATTCATAGCTGTATTTATTCAGCGTGTCATGCAGTTCCTTCACACGCTGTTCGGCTGTTTTTATATCCATATACAATCTCCTTTTCCGGTGTTCACATCACGTGGGTTACAAAGGCGCTGCCGCAGGACGCGGCGTGTGCGGCCTTCGATTCTTTAAACCGGTTTTTATATCTTTTCAATCGGTGCGAATTGTGCAAGAAGCCGCTTAATGCCGGTTGGGCTCGGAAACGCAATGTCCAGCTCTGTGCTGTCGCCGTTTCCTTTTACCGCCACAACGGTCCCTGTTCCCCATTTTTTATGCGCCGCTTTATCGCCAACCCTCCACTCCAGCCCTGCCGCCGCACTCGTTTGCGGGCGTGTTACAGCCGGACGTGTTTTTTGGCCAAACGGCATCGCTTTTCGAGGCTGTCGTTTCGGATTCTCTGATTCAAGCAGATCCTCTGGAATTTCGCTGATAAAGCGCGACACAGGATTCATGTTTGTTTTTCCGTATAGTGTCCGCATTTCTGCATTGGTCATATACAGCTCTTCTTCCGCACGGGTAATCCCGACATACGCAAGACGGCGTTCTTCTTCCATTTCCTCGTCATCCATAAGCGAGCGGCTGTGAGGAAAGACGCCTTCTTCCAGCCCTATCAGGAATACAACGGGGAATTCAAGCCCTTTAGCGGAATGAAGCGTCATAAGGACGACAGATTCTGCCGGCCCTTCTTCCTTGCCGAGCTGGTCTATATCTGCAACAAGTGCCAGATCGGTTAAAAAAGCAATAAGCGTTTTGTCTTCGTTTGATTCTTCAAAAGACTTTGTGACGGATAAAAACTCTTCGATATTTTCAATCCGTGTCTGCGCTTCAATTGTTTTTTCCGCTGCAAGCATGTCCACGTACCCGGTTCGGTCAATCACTTCTTCTACAAGCTCAGAGACAGATAAGTATTCCTGCTGCTGTGTATAAACATGAATCAGATCTCGAAAATCAGCTGCTGCATTCGCGGCTTTACCGCTTAAACCGATAAAATCGACTTCTGCAAGGGCTCTAAACATGGAAATGTCATTCTCCTGCGCGTAGCGGGCAATTTTATCAAGTGACGTGGAACCGAGGCCCCTCTTCGGAACATTAATGACACGCGACAAGCTGATATCATCATCCGGATTTGCAATCAGGCGCAAATACGCGAGCAGGTCTTTGATTTCCTTCCGATCATAGAATTTAATACCGCCGACGATCGTATAGTCAATGTTTGACTTCATCAGTGTTTCCTCAATCAAACGCGACTGGGCATTTGTGCGGTACAAAACAGCAAAATCAGACGGCTTTCTTCCCGTGGCGGAAAGCTCTTTTATTTTACCGGCCACAAATTCAGCTTCTGTCCGTTCGCTGTCAGCCCGGAAATAAGCGATTTTTTTTCCATCCACATTTTCAGTCCAAAGCTTTTTCGGCTTTCGGTTGGCATTGTTTTCAATCACTTCATTCGCTGCCTGTAGAATCCGTCCTGTTGACCGGTAGTTTTGTTCAAGAATAATCGCTTTTGCATGAGGATAATCTTTTTCGAAAGATAAAATATTCGCAATGTCCGCACCGCGCCAGCGATAAATGCTCTGGTCACTGTCGCCGACTACACATAAATTTTGAAAACGGCTCGCCAGCTGCTTCACAAGGGTGTACTGCGACTTATTCGTATCCTGATACTCATCCACGTGAATATACTGAAACTTGCGCTGATAAAACTCCAATACTTCCGGCACCCGCTCAAACAGTCGGATCGTCAGCATAATCAAATCGTCAAAGTCAAGCGCATTGTTTTTCTTTAAGCGCTTTTCATATTCCGTGTACACATCAGACGTGACTTTATCCATATAGCCGCCCTGCTGGCGCGCAAACGCCGCCGCATCCACCAAAATGTTTTTAGACGAGCTGATCGCGCCAAGCAGCGCCCGCGGATCAAACTTTTTCGGATCAATGTTTAAATCTTTTAAAATGCTTTTAATGACCGAAAGCTGATCTGCTGTATCTAAAATCGTAAAATTCCGGCTGTAGCCAATCCGGTCAATATCCCGGCGCAAAATGCGCACACACATGGAGTGGAATGTCGACATCCAGATTTCTTCAGCTGCACCGCCAAGCAGCGCACCAATCCGGTCTTTCATTTCGCGCGCCGCTTTATTGGTAAACGTAAGCGCCAAAATGTTATAGGGATTGATTTCTTTTTCAACAATTAAATAGGCAATCCGGTGTGTCAGCACCCGGGTTTTGCCTGAGCCCGCTCCAGCCATAATCAGGAGCGGCCCTTCTGTTGTTTTAACGGCTTCCTGCTGCTGTGGATTCAAACCGTTTAATAATCGATCTGTTAAAAATTGCATCCTGCCACCACCATTTAGAACGTTTGTTCTTTATTATACACTATTTTTGAACCGCCGCGACGGTTTTTAATGCTTCTTCCGGCTTTTCATAAACCGCATTTCCGACAATGACTACATCCGCATAACGCCCGATTTCTTTTGCCTGCTGGGCTGTTTGAATACCGCCTCCGTAGAAAAACACGGTTTCGGTTTCTTTTAACACTTCGGCCGCTTGCTGCACGGCTTCAACATCACCATACGTGCCGCTGTATTCCAAATAAAAAACAGGCAGCTTCCATAAGTGGCCGGCCAGACGTGCATACGCAATGACATCCTCCGTATCCGGCTTTTCGGAAACACCAGTCAGTTTCGCTGCCTTGCACTCAGGGTTCGCAATACAATAGCCCTCTACAATCAATTCACCCGGATCCATTAAATCGCCGTATTCTTTCATCGCTTCCACGTGCAGGCCGGTAATCCATTCGGCCCGGTTTGTATTTAAAACGGTTGGAATCAAATACAAATCAAAGCCCGGTGTTACGATTTCAAGTGACGATACTTCCAGCACGCACGGAAGCGGAAAGCGGCGCACCCGTACCATTAAGTCCAGTACATTATCCAGCGTAACGCCATCTGAACCGCCTACGACAATAGCATCCGTTCCAGATTCGCATACACGTTCGAGCAATTCATCATCTATCGGTTTATTCGGATCTAATTTAAACACATGCCGCCATTCGCGAACATCATACATGTGCACTGCCTCCATTCATTCAACTACAACTTCGTATTATATCATGAAACAGCGCCCGCTTCATTCGTTCAACGAAACGGCTTTGTTCCGCTTATTTATTTATACTCTTTAAAAAAAGCCTTCTCTGTCTACAGAAAAAAGCAGCTCTTTTGGGAGCTGCTTTTTTGCTTTATTCTTTATCATACACGCGCTTCAACACGAATTCATAGCCGTCATTTCCATAGTTTAAGCATCGTTTCACACGGGAAATAGTAGCGGTTGATGCACCGGTTTCCGTTTCAATTTTATGATAGGTTTTGCCTTCTTGAAGCATCCGTGCTACTTCAAGACGCTGGGCCAGTGACTGAATTTCATTTACTGTGCACAGATCATCGAAAAATCGATAGCATTCTTCCAGATCCTTCAACGAGAGGACAGCTTGAAACAGCTGGTCCAGCTCCCTCCCCCGCAACTTATCTATCTGCATGATCAACTTCCATTCCCTTCACCATCTATTTCTACCTTTACTGCTTTATTTAATCCTCTTGAGGCCGGCACTATGTGAATCCACGTTTTTCCTGTTACGAAAGCAGGACCGCTTTCTGTATTAGGCACGATCCGCCCATCCTGATTGCGCCATTTCACGAGGTTCATGACACCTTCTTGAAAAAGAAACGCATCTCCACCAGAGGTTAAATCAATATCCAGACGCCCTTTTGCATCGACAACACGATGGTCCGCTTCGATAACGAAAACATTATCTGCTTTGATCTCTGCCCCGTCTATCGTCCGGCGGTATTGATCGCCATCATACTCATATCTTGATTCGAATAAATCATTTGATGACGGCCGAATAGAAAACGCTTCTGCCGGGTCACCAGTCAGCGATGCTGCTTCCTTTTTCGATAAAAAAGCCAGCCGCGACGGCGCGTCATTTAAGCTGTAGCCTTCTTCTTCGGCAACATGGAACGCTTCCTTCATATCTACATATGAATTATGCGGTGCTTTCCGGGACGGGTCCCGCTTAAACACATCGCCATCATGCTGGATACCATTAACCTGATCTACTTCACCGGACAGCAGCATCTCCTGCGCTTCTGGACTATAGCCGTGGGCTAAAAACAGTGCATCGTACCCTTTAGAAAGCTCGACAAGATAATCGCGTGCGCTCCGGACAGGCCCCGCTTTATCTGGATATTCGCTTTGATAGATGGCTAAAAACCGAGTGATGCCGCCTTCTGTCAAAATTTCATATACAATATCCGCTTTCTCAAGAGCCGTCTGTGGACGGGCTGACGGATGATTGCTAATCACGACCGCTACAGCCCGGTGTGCATTATCTGATGATTGAATGCCTGTTAAAGGATTGAGCTCACTTTTTTCATTCTTGCTGGCAGGCTCGGCACTTGAACATCCGCTGATTAAAACGGCTGCTGCAGCCATTGCCATCCATTTTTTTCTCATATCGACACTCCGAAAATAGTTTTACTTTACTATTTTAACGCATTATCGTTGGAAAGAGTATCGTTTTCTTCATAACGTCATATATCCCCTGCGAGGTAAGGCGGATATAAGGCAGGTGAGTGGACGTTAAAAACAGCAGTGAATAGATGGGATCTTCATATGGATAGCCGCGCGCTGACAGCAGCTCCCGCAGCTTGGCTTCTTGTTCCATTACCGTTTCAAACGGCTGATCCGACATGATGCCGGACAATGTAAGCGGAATTTCATGAATGACTTTTCCGTTCTCTGCGAGCACAATGCCGCCACCCAGTTCTTTCACCCGGTTAAATGCCCGCTTCATTTCCTCTTTGGATGAACCAATCAAGACAATATCCTCCGTGCTGGAAAACGAGGAGGCAAATCCCTGCACGTTTGTAGCAAATCCTTTGATAGTTGTGTTTACCCGCCACTTTCCTTCGTAATCGAGGAGAACGAGATAATTTTGGTCATGCTCCATATAAAAATGCTCTCCAGCCACATCTTTCACGACACTGCATGGCTTGGTGATGACATTGTTGACCATTTCTATACCAAACGGCATTGAAAATTGCAAATCATCCTCCCGCAGTTCCCAATCGAGCCGCATTTTCGTATGCCCGAACCGCTGCCAGGCAACAGGCGGAAATGGACTCGCTTCCTGGCCGCTTTTTTTCACCCACATGCCTCTTGACAGCACTGCTTCCGGTGTTGGGTCAAATTCACTTGTTAAAATGTTTACACTTGCCAGGCGGCCAGGTGCAATCATGCCATGTATATGTTCCATGCGATAATAACGAGCAGCGTTATACGACGCCATATGATATGCATCGATAGGCGGCACCCCAGTTTCGATGGCGATACGGATTAATTTATCGGTCAGCCCGTCCTTACAAAAAACAGGGGATGGACCGTCTGTTGTCAGCATCATCATGTCGTACTGATCGAGGTCAAGCTCTTTCATCTCTGTCAGCAGCTTTTCAAGATCCGGACGGATGGATGAATGACGGAGTGTGACCATCATGCCATTCATCAGGCGCTTTCTCACGTCTTCTCCGGTCATCGATTCATGATCGCCGTCCGCCCCAAACAAGGTCATCTTCGTCAATGTTTTTTCCGAGGCACCAGGGAAATGCCCTTCGATCCGCTTATTAGCTGCTTTTGTTTCCTGCATCCAATACAGCATCATGTCGTCTCCATCTAAAAGCTTGGGCCAGCCGGTCAATTCACCGCCTTGAATGACACATTCATTTTTCAGCCAGGCACTTACCGTGCCGTTTGCAAAAACATCATCTTCATTTTCAATTTCGGTTTGGGCATCATACCGGCACCACCAGTACATCGAAACCGGCTGCTTATTCAGCTCTTCAATTAAAGAAAACGCTTTCTTTTTTGTAAGGGCCAGCATCATCATCAAGTTGTCATTAATAAGTGTGGTCGTTCCGCGCTTTGCCGCATATTCGGAAAAGGTTTTTGGATTGTAAATTAAAAAGGGGTGAACGTGCGGTTCAATATAGCCGGGCACGATCGTTTTTCCGGTGCAGTCAACGATCTCATCCGCATGGTCCGGAAGGTCGTCTCCGATGTAGACAATACGGTTTTCATAGATCCAGATGTTTCCCTGCAGCCAGCGCTTCATAGCTGAATGAAGATAACGCGCATTCTTCAAAACAAGCGTCGGCGCTTTTTTACGGTCTACTACGGCAACCTGTTCACGTATTTTTTTGTTTCTCCATCTATGTGTTAAATCAGACATACCAATCGTTCCTTTCAAAATGAGATCGCTTTCAACTGTGCGATTGACTTCCATCGTAACATAGATCACACAGTAAAGCATTAAAGAATCATCGATTTTGTGAAAAAAGTTCGAACTTTTGGCAAGAAACTTGCAATAGTCTGATTTTCGGGACAAACCGGGTAAAATGCCTTCTTTTTTTGTCCCGATTTAACGCGAAAAAGCAGGGGGAAATTCCCCCTGCTTTCTTTTTATAAACGGGCTTTTGCAATAGCGCGGCTGCCAATATCCTTACGGAAAAAGAAATGTTCCGTATCGATATGCTGCATTTTTCCATACGCGTTTTGCTGAGCTTCAACCGGGTTTGCTCCACTTCCTGCAACAAGAAGCACACGGCCGCCATTCGCGCGGATAACGTCCCCATCTGCATACGTACCAGCGTGGATAACAGATCCTGCATCAATAGCCTGGAGCCCTTTTAGCTCATTTCCTTTCTCGTATGCTTCCGGGTAGCCTTTCGCTGCCAGAACAATACCGAGAACGGATTCTTCTTTCCAAGCGAGTTCAGGGTCTTTGCCATCAAGCACATCAAGCATCACCTGAACAAGATCATTTTCAAGACGCGGCAGTACAACCTGCGTTTCCGGATCACCAAAACGGGCATTAAATTCAATCGTTTTCGGTCCTTCTTCTGTAAGCATTAAGCCTGCAAAAATAATACCCGTAAACGAACGGCCTTCCGCAACCATGCCTTTTGCGATCGGACGGAGGATCTCTTCTACCGACTGGTCGTGAATGGCCTGTGAAATGTGCGGAACCGGTGAATAAGCACCCATGCCGCCTGTGTTTGGTCCTTCGTCGTTATCGAATGCACGCTTATGATCCTGTGCTGCTTCCATCGGATATACATTTTCGCCATGCACAAATGCCATAAGAGAATATTCTTCTCCCTGCAAAAATTGCTCTACAACAACGCGTGCAGAAGCATCACCGAATTTTTTATCGAGCATCATATCATCCAGCGCCTCAAGCGCTTCATTCATCGTCATCGCAACGGTAACGCCTTTTCCCGCAGCCAGGCCGTCCGCCTTCAACACAATCGGCGCACCTTCTTGCTGAATATATGCTTTTGCTGCTTCATAATCCTCAAATGACTGATAGCGTGCAGTTGGAATATTGTACTTCTCCATCATCATTTTCGAGAAGGATTTACTGCCTTCTAAAATAGCTGCATTTTGCTTTGGACCGAATACTTTTAGTCCCTCGCCTTCTAAATAGTCCGTAATTCCGGCAGAAAGCGGGTTTTCCGGACCAACAATTACAAGGTCAACGCCCTGCTCTTTTGCAAAAGCAGCCAGGTCGGCAAAGTTCATTTCATCGATATCAACAATGCTTGCATCCTGCGCAATTCCGGCGTTCCCCGGTGCGCAAAAAACGGTTTGAACAAGCGGGCTTTCCGCCACTTTTTTACAAATGGCGTGCTCGCGTCCGCCGCGTCCTACAACGAGTACGTTCATGAGAAAAGCCCCCTCTTAATGTTTGAAATGGCGAATACCTGTCATTACCATTGTAATGCCGTATTCATCCGCTTTTTTAATGGAATCTTCATCCCGGATTGATCCGCCCGGCTGAATAATAGCTGTAATACCCGCTTTGGCTGCCGCTTCAACAGTGTCATCCATTGGGAAGAATGCATCTGAGGCAAGAGCGGCTCCTTTTGCTTTTTCACCAGCCTGTTCAAGTGCAATTTTTGCAGCACCAACACGGTTCATTTGTCCCGCACCAACACCCAGCGTCATTTTATCGTCAGTAACAACAATAGCGTTTGATTTCACATGCTTGACAACTTTCCAGCCAAGCTTCATCGCTTTCCATTCTTCTTCTGTCGGCTGGCGTTTTGTAGCGACTTTTACGTCCGCATCTGCAAGAGATAATTCGTCTAGGTCTTGCGAAAGCAGCCCGCCTTCTACAGAGGTTAAAACTTTTTCACCTTTTTTGCCGCTTGCGAAATCAAGCGTTAAAAGGCGGATGTTTTTCTTCTGAGACAATATTTCAATCGCATCTGCATCAAAAGATGGCGCAACGATAATTTCAAGAAAAATCTCATGCAGCTTTTCGGCAAGCTCCTTTGATACAGGGCGGTTCAATGCCACAATACCGCCGAAAATAGAAGTTGGATCTGCTTCATATGCACGGGCATATGCTTCTTCAATCGTTTCTCCTGCTCCAACACCGCAAGGATTCATGTGCTTCACGGCTACCGCAGCCGGCTCGTCGAATTCTTTTACGATTTGAAGGGCGGCGTCTGTATCACGAATGTTGTTATATGAAAGCTCTTTTCCGTGCAGCTGATCAGCTTGTGCCACAGAGAAAGAAGAGCCAAGCGGCTGTGAATAAAACGCTGCTTTTTGATGCGGGTTTTCGCCGTAGCGGAGCGATTGTTTTAATTCATACGTAACAGTCAGCTTTTCAGGGTTTTCTTCCCCGGCGAGATCCGTCATAAAACCGGCAATCATCGCATCGTACGCAGCTGTATGGCGGAACACTTTTGCAGCAAGCTTCCGGCGCGTTTCAAGCGTTGTTTTCCCTTCGCCTTTCAGTTCAGACAGCACTTGATCGTAGTCACTTGAATCCACAATTACAGTCACATATTCGTGGTTTTTCGCAGATGCACGAAGCATGGCCGGGCCGCCGATGTCGATATTTTCAATCGCATCTTCTGTTGTGACATCCGGCTTTGCGATTGTTTGCTGGAATGGGTACAAGTTCACGCAGACGATATCAATTGGCTGAATATTGTGCTCTTCAAGCTGCTTTTGATGATCCGGCTCGCCGTGTTTCGCAAGCAGGCCCCCGTGAATGAACGGGTTCAGCGTTTTAACGCGGCCCTCTAGAATTTCCGGAAACCCGGTTACATCTGTTACGCCTTTTACCGGTACACCTGCTTCTGCAAGCATTTTTTTCGTGCCGCCTGTTGAAACAATTTCATAGCCAAGCGCCGCAATTTCTCTCGCAAATTCAGTTACGCCACTTTTATCTGATACGCTGATTAATGCGCGTTTCGTCATTGTGTTTGTTCCTCCCTATGTTGGTTCAAAAGTTTGGTGATTACATTCGGATAAAGGCTGTGTTCAATCTGTTGAATGGCAGCCTGTACATCGCTGCGTGTCATGCCGGAATCAATTCGTACACATTCCTGATCAATGATCGGGCCGGTATCCATCCCTTCATCAACAAAGTGAACGGTAACGCCGGATATTTTTACCCCTGCGTCAAACGCCTGGCCGATCGCATCTTTTCCTGGAAAAGCCGGCAAAAGAGACGGGTGAATGTTTACGATCCGGTTCCGATATGCATTCAGTAAAACAGGGCCGATCAAACGCATATAGCCGGCTAGAAAAATAAATTCAACTCCTGCCTCCTGCAAGCGGTCCACAATTTCACTCTCAAACGCTGCTTTTGATTCGTATTGTTTCGGCTGAAATGAAAACGCCGGGATGTCGAGTGCTTTTGCGCGTTCAAGTACATACGCATCCGGTTTATCGCAGACGAGCAAGGCGATTTCAGCAGGAACCTTTCCTGCTGCCACCGCCTCGGCAATTGCCTGCACGTTGCTTCCGCTGCCGGATGCAAACAAGGCAATTTTCGTCATTGAACGGTAACTCCTTCGCCGCTCACAACACGTCCGATTGTATAAGCTGTTTCACCAGCTGCTTCGAGTGCTGCTTTTACGTTTGCTTCTTCTTCTTTCGATACAATCAATACAAAGCCAATACCCATATTGAAAATATTGTACATTTCCTGGCGGTCAAGCTCTCCATACGTCTCAAGTACATTAAAAATGTCCGGTACCGGCCACGAACCAGCTTCAATTGAAGCGCCAAGGCCTTTTGGCAGAGCACGCGGAATGTTTTCCACAAATCCGCCTCCTGTAATGTGCGCCATCCCGTTTACAGCCGCCTGCTTTAGTACGGATAGAACCGGCTTCACATAAATACGTGTTGGTTCAAGGAGCGCTTCTCCGAGCGGAACTGAAAGACCTTCTACCTGCGCGTTTATATCAAGGTTGTGTGTTTCAAAGAAAATTTTGCGAACGAGTGAATAACCGTTGCTGTGAATCCCGCTCGATGCGAGGCCGATCAGCACGTCGCCTTCTTTTACGTTTTCACCTGTTACAACACTATTCTTTTCAACAGCGCCAACCGTGAACCCGGCCATATCGTATTCTTCCTCATCGTAAAGTCCCGGCATTTCTGCTGTTTCTCCGCCAATAAGGGCACAGCCCGCCTGCTCACAGCCGTCTGCTACTCCTTTAACGATTTGTTCGATTTTTTCCGGCACTGCTTTGCCGCATGCAATATAATCAAGGAAAAACAGGGGCTCTGCTCCCTGTACGACAACATCGTTGACACACATGGCTACACAGTCGATGCCAATCGTATCATGCTTGTCCATCATAAACGCAAGCTTTAGTTTTGTGCCGACCCCATCTGTTCCGGAAACAAGAACCGGCTCCTTTAACTGCAGCGATGACAGATCAAACATGCCCCCGAAACTGCCGAGCGCTCCCATTACACCGGCGCGCTTCGTCCGCTCCACATGTTTTTTCATCCGTTCTACCGCTTCGTACCCTGCCTCGATGTTTACACCGGCTGCTTCATACGATTTTGCCATTTTTGTTCCTCCTGTTAGCACATGATTTCTTTATCATGCGGATGCTGTGTATCTGGGAAAATCTCCGTCGGGTATTCCCCTGTAAAGCAGGCCATGCACTGACCGCATTCGCCAAGCTCGCTTTTGCGGTGGCCGATTGCTTCAATCGTGCCCTCTACGCTTAAATAAGTAAGAGAATCTGCTCCGATCAATTCACGTAATTCTTCATTTGTATAGTGTGCAGCGATCAATTCGCCTTTTTCAGATGTATCAATTCCATAAAAGCATGGATGCTTAATGGCTGGCGAGCTGATTACGACGTGTACTTCTTTGGCGCCGGCTTCTTTGAGCATTGTAACGATCCGTCTGCTCGTTGTGCCGCGGACAATCGAGTCATCTACCATAACCACTTTTTTGCCTTCTACAACCCCGCGTACAGGAGAAAGCTTCATTTTAACCCCCTGTTCACGAAGAGACTGGGACGGCTGAATAAATGTCCGGCCAACATAACGGTTTTTAATTAAACCAAGCTCATATGGAATACCTGTTGCTTCTGCAAAACCGATAGCAGCAGAAATACTCGAATCCGGTACTCCTGTGACAACATCAGCTTCCAGTACCGCTGGATCTACTTCTTGTGCCAGCATTTTACCGAGGCGTTTACGGGCACTGTGAACATTCACGCCATGAATATTACTGTCCGGACGGGAGAAATAAACGTATTCCATCGTGCACATTGCGTCACTGATCGCTGCGGCAAACTGTTCAGAATGAAGACCGTCTTCATTAATGGTAATCAATTCACCCGGCTCCACATCACGTAAAAACTCAGCACCAATAATATCAAAGGCGCACGTTTCAGAGGCAACCACATAAGCATCTCCAAGTTTGCCGATTGAAAGCGGGCGCAGCCCTTGTGGATCAAGTGCTACATGCATTTCGTTTTCCGTCATGACAAGAAACGCATAGGCTCCTTTTACCATGGAAAGAGCCGTTTTCAAACGGTCTTTGATCGTGCCATATGTGCTGCGGCGGATTAAGTGTGCCAGTACCTCGGTGTCAGACGTTGTCTGGAAAATACTTCCTTGAGCTTCCAGTTCACGCTTCAGCGATGTAGCGTTGACAAGGTTTCCGTTATGCGCAAGCGCCAGGCTGCCTGTTTGAAAGTGGAACAGGAGCGGCTGTACATTTTGGTAGCCGCCGCCGCCTGCTGTTTGATAACGAACATGCCCAATGGCTGCTGCTCCTGTTAAACCGTTGACAATATCCTGGTTGAAAATTTCTGTAACAAGCCCTTCACCTTTATGGCCGCGAAGGCGTTCTCCGTCGCTCATCACGACGCCGGCGCCTTCTTGTCCGCGGTGCTGTAAGCTTTGCAGGCCGTAATATGTGATTTGTGATGCATTTTCGTGTCCAAAAACCCCGAAGACGCCACACTCTTCATTTAAGCCTCTGAGTTCAGCAAGCATGGAATAGCTCCTTTCCAGGCATCCTCCAGTTCACTAACCGGTGCCTGTACCACTTCTTCTCCGTTAATTGTAATTGATGCCAATGGCTGAGCTGTTACTTCACCAATTTGTTTTGCATCCTGTACGACTGCTTCAAACGCTTCTTTGTTTTCTGGCTTCACTGTAATGACAAAGCGTGACTGTGTTTCTGCAAATAGGGCAGCCGTTGCTTCACCTTGAAGAGAAACGCGGGCACCAAGACCTGTGCCGAATAATTTTTCAACAAGCGCTACGGCAAATCCACCTTCTGAAATATCATGAGCTGATTGAACAAGGCCCGACTGAATAGCCGTAAGAAGTGCATCCTGGCGTGCTTTTTCCACTGTCAAATCAATAGCTGGTGATTGACCGAAAATATCGCCGTCATTCATCAATTTTTGCAGTTCGCTGCCGCCAAAGTCGTTCGCAGCATCTCCAATTACGTATACAAGGTCGCCAGCCTGCTTCGCTGCTTGTGTCGTAATATGATTCACGTCTTCAATCAATCCGACCATGCCGATAATTGGTGTCGGGTAAATAGCCGTACCGTTTGTTTCATTATAAAGAGATACATTTCCGCCGATAACCGGTGATTGAAGCGCAAGGCATGCTTCACTAATTCCGTCTGCTGACTGCTCAAGCTGCCAGAATACGCCTGGATTCTCAGGGCTTCCGTAGTTTAAGCCGTCTGTAATCGCAAGTGGACGGGCACCAGAAGCTACGATATTACGAGCCGCTTCTGCTACGGCAATTTTACCGCCTGTTTTCGGATCAAGGTAAATGTAACGTGCGTTACAGTCTGTTGTCATTGCAAGTGCTTTGTTTGTGCCGCGCAGACGGATTACCGCTGCGTCTGATCCTGGCGCAACCACTGTGTTCGTGCGAACTTGGTAATCGTATTGGTCATACACCCACTCTTTGCTTGCAATCGTCGGCTGCTGAAGCAATTTCACAAGTGTTTCTTTGTGATCTGTAACGTCCGGTGTTACGTCTTCCATTGCCTGGAACGTACGGAAGTATTCCGGTTCTGCTGATGGCTTGTGGTACACTGGTGCATCTTCTGCCAGCGCATCAACCGGTACTTCTGCCGCTACTTCGCCTTTATGAATCAAACGAAGCATTTTGTCGTCTGTTACGACACCAACTGATGCCGCTTCAAGACCGTATTTAGCAAAAAGATCTTCGATTTCTTTTTCGTGTCCTTTTTTCACAACGATCAGCATGCGCTCCTGTGATTCAGACAGCATCATTTCATATGGTGTCATGCCTGTTTCGCGCTGCGGAATCAAATCAAGGTTCATTTCAATTCCTGATCCGGATTTTGACGCCATTTCTGCTGACGAGCTTGTTAAGCCGGCAGCACCCATATCTTGAATACCGACAAGAACGTCCTGATGATTGTAAATAAGCTCAAGGCATGCTTCTAAAAGCAATTTTTCCATGAATGGGTCGCCAACCTGTACCGCCGGGCGTTTTTCATCTGAGCTTTCGCTTAATTCTTCTGAAGCGAATGTCGCACCGTGAATACCATCGCGGCCTGTTTTCGCTCCTACATACATTACGGTGTTGCCAACGCCTTTCGCCTGGCCTTTTTGAATATCTTTATGATCAATCAGCCCCACACACATTGCGTTCACAAGCGGATTGCCGTCATAAGACGGATCAAAGCCGATTTCACCGCCGACTGTTGGGATCCCGATGCAGTTTCCGTAACCGGCAATACCGGCAACAACTTCTTCAAACAAATACTTTACACGTGCTGTTTCAAGTTCACCGAAACGAAGTGAGTTTAAAATCGCAACCGGACGGGCACCCATTGAGAATACATCACGGATAATACCTCCGACACCTGTTGCTGCGCCCTGGTATGGCTCAATAGCAGATGGGTGGTTATGACTTTCAATTTTAAACGCAACGGCCTGACCGTCACCGATATCAACGATACCAGCACCTTCACCCGGTCCCTGCAAAACGTGCTCGCCTTTTGTCGGGAAACGGCTTAAAACAGGCTTGGAATTTTTATAGCTGCAATGCTCTGACCACATAACCGAGAAAAGACCTGTTTCTGCGTAGTTTGGCAGACGGCCAAGAATTTTTTCTACTTTGGCAAATTCTTCATCCGTTAAGCCCATTGTGCTGTATAGTTTTTCGTCTTTAATTTGCTGTGGATTTGGTTCAAGCATTAACGACATGAGAATTCCTCCAGTGCTTTACAATTGATTGGAAAAGTTTAAGGCCATCCGCGCTGCCAAGAAGTTCATCAACAGCCCGCTCCGGATGCGGCATCATGCCAAGTACATTGCCTTTTTCGTTTGTAATACCTGCAATATCAGAAAGGCTTCCGTTTACATCGCTCGCATATGTGAAGGCAATTTGATTGTTTTCCTTCAATTTTGCAAGTGTTGCTTCGTCACAGTAGTAGTTTCCTTCACCGTGTGCAACTGGAATGCTGATTTTTTCGCCTTTTTCGTATAAAGAAGTAAACATCGTTTCATCATTTTCAACAGACAGCTCTACCGTCCGGCAAATAAACTTTAAGTTTTTGTTGCGAAGCATAGCTCCTGGAAGAAGGCCTGATTCAAGCAAAATTTGAAACCCGTTGCAGACGCCAAGAACCGGCTTGTCCGCTTCCGCAGCACGTTTAACTGCGGCCATTACGTTTGACATGTGAGCGATTGCGCCTGAACGGAGGTAGTCTCCGTATGAAAAGCCTCCTGGAAGCAAAATACCGTCGTATTCATCAAGGTTGTCCGCATCATGCCAGACAAGATCAACCTGCTCGCCTAATTCGTCTTTTACCGCGTGGTACATATCTACATCACAGTTAGATCCTGGAAATACGATGACTGCAAATTTCACTGTTTCGCACTCTCCTCGATTTCATATCGGTAATCTTCAATAACCGGGTTTGACAAAAGTTTTTCACATACTTCTTTGACTGTGCCCTCTACGTCACGAACAGAATCATCGAATTGAAGCTCCATGTATTTGCCGATGCGCACTTCTTCTACTCCCTGGTAGCCAAGGCTTGACAGAGATTGCTGTACTGCTTTTCCTTGCGGGTCTAATACACTTTCACGAAGCGTTACGTAAACTTTCACTTTATACATTATAGAGTTCCTCCAAGTCGATTGTAGATTTCGGTATATGCTTCTGTCAGTCCGCCAAGATCCCGGCGGAACAAGTCTTTGTCGAGTTTGCGATTTGTGCCTTTTTCCCATAGACGGCATGTATCCGGCGAAATTTCATCGGCCAGCAGAATGCTTCCATCCTTTTGACGGCCAAATTCGATTTTAAAGTCAATGAGGTCAACACCCATTTCGCTAAACAATGGAATGAGTACATCGTTTACACGAAGAGCTTCTTTTTTCAAAATTTGCACTTCTTCAGGTGCTGCCACGTCAAGCAGACGGATATGATCTTCTGTTAAGAGCGGGTCACCGAGATCATCATTTTTGTAATAAAACTCAACGATTGGCTCCTTAAACCGCACGCCTTCTTCAAAGCCGAGGCGCTTGGCAATGCTGCCAGCGGCAACATTGCGCACCACAACTTCAAGCGGAATAATGTCAACATGCTTCACAAGCTGCTCGTTTTCAGACAGCTGCTCAACAAAGTGAGACTCAATACCCTGCTCGGCGAGCTTCTCAAACAATAGCCCTGTGATTAAATTGTTTAAACGGCCTTTACCGTCGATTTCTGCTTTTTTCTCACCGTTAAAAGCAGTCGCTGAGTTTTTATATTCGATCCAGACGATCTCTTCCTGGTCTGTTGCATAAATGCGTTTTGCTTTTCCTTCGTAGAGCTGCTTGCCTTTTTGCATGATGTGATCCTCCCAGGTTCCGGTTTAATTAAAGACCAATGCGGTCAAAAATCGTGTCGACATGTTTGATGTGGTAGTTATAGTCAAAGCAGTCAGCAATTTCTTCCGGTGTTAATTTAGATGTGATCGTTTCATCCGCTTCTACAAGTGAACGGAACGGAACTTGCTTGTCCCATGCTTCCATCGCCCGCGGCTGTACAGTGTCATAAGCTGCTTCACGCGCCATGCCTTTGTCGATCAGAGCAAGAAGAATACGCTGTGAGTAAATAAGGCCAAGTGTACGGTCCATATTGCGCTTCATGTTTTCCGGGAATACCGTCAAGTTCTTCACAATGTTGCCAAAACGGTTCAGCATGTAATTCAAGGCAATCGTTGCATCCGGCAGAATCACGCGCTCTGCAGATGAATGGGAGATATCGCGCTCATGCCAAAGGGATACATTTTCGTATGCTGTAACCATGTGGCCGCGAATCACGCGCGCAAGGCCAACCATGTTTTCAGATCCGATTGGATTACGTTTATGCGGCATCGCTGATGAGCCTTTTTGTCCTTTTGCAAATGCTTCTTCTACTTCGCGTGTTTCTGACTTTTGCAGGCCGCGAATCTCTGTTGCGAATTTTTCGATAGATGCAGCAACGAGTGCAAGAGTAGCCATATAATGTGCATGGCGGTCACGCTGAAGAGTCTGCGTTGAAACCGGTGCTGGTTTCGTACCCAGCTTTTCGCAAACATACTGCTCAACGAACGGATCGATGTTTGCGTATGTGCCGACTGCGCCGGAAATTTTTCCGTATTGAACGCCGTCAGCTGCGTCGTTAAAGCGCTCAAGGTTGCGTTTCATTTCTTCATACCAAAGGGCCATCTTCAAGCCAAATGTTGTCGGTTCTGCATGAACGCCGTGTGTACGGCCCATCATAACCGTGTGTTTATGTTCAATCGCTTTGTCACGAAGGATGTCGATAAAGTTCTCAATATCTTTACGTAAAATGTCGTTCGCCTGCTTTAATAGATAAGAAAGGGCTGTGTCGACTACATCTGTTGACGTTAATCCGTAATGCACCCATTTGCGCTCTTCTCCAAGTGTTTCGGATACAGCGCGGGTAAATGCCACTACATCATGGCGTGTTTCTAGTTCAATTTCGTTAATGCGGTCAATGTCAAAGCTTGCATTTTCGCGAAGTTTTTGAACATCTTCTTTTGGGATTTCACCAAGTTCAGACCATGCCTCGCAAGCTAAGATTTCTACTTCAAGCCATGCTTTGAATTTGTTTTCTTCTGTCCAGATGCTGCCCATTTCAGGTCGTGTATAGCGTTCGATCATTAGTTGTCATCCTCCGATTAATCGTCGTTTATTTTGTCCAAATCCGGCTTTCCTGGATTTCGGTTAAGGTTTCATTGATATTGTCCGTCAAAATGGTTACATGCCCCATTTTCCGTTTTTCTTTTGCTTCGTCTTTTCCGTATAAGTGAATGGACCATTCCGGCTTGTCTACAATGGCGCTCACAACACCCTCTACATGTTCACCGAGCACATTAACCATGACAGCTGGCTTTAAAAGCGCTGTGCTTTTAAGCGGCCAGTTGCAAACAGCGCGGATGTGCTGGCCAAACTGGGAGATTCCGCACGCTTCGATCGTATAGTGCCCGGAGTTGTGCGGCCGCGGTGCCAATTCATTAATGTAAATGCCGCCTTCTTCTGTTACGAACATCTCGACAGCCAGGGTGCCGACAAGGGACAGCGCCGATGCAATGCTCTCTGCTGCCTCATGTGCAGCTCGCTCGGTTTCTTTCGAAATACGGGCCGGTACAATTGATTCGTGCAGAATGTTATCTACGTGAATATTTTCTGCCACCGGGAAAAATGTCGTTTCCCCTTCTGGATTTCGTGTCACAATGACGGATATTTCTTTTTGGAATGGAATCCATTGTTCAAGTACACAGTCACCATGCGTAAGCAGCTTGGCTGCTTCTGATGCCTGGTTCACTTCTTTTAACACAAACTGCCCTTTGCCGTCGTATCCGCCGGTTGCCGTTTTCAGTACAGCCGGCAGGCCGAGCGCCTCGATTCCTTCCAGCAGATCAGACTCGGTCCGAATCACCCGATAAGGGGCAACCGGCACGCCTGCATTCGAGATCGCTTCTTTTTCGTAAACGCGGTTTTGCGTAATACGGATCAGCTCTGCTCCCTGCGGAATATGGGCCGTGTTCATCAGCTCTTTTAAGCCTTCATAATCAATATTTTCAAATTCGTAGGTGATCACGTCACTTACTTGTGCCAGGCGCTGAAGTGCCTCCTGGTCATTGTAAGGTGCTTGGATGACGATATCCGCTGTCTGCGTGCATGGGGCTCCTTCTGCCGGTTCAAGAACGGCGATGCGAAAGCCCGCTTCTTTAGCTGCCAGTGCCATCATACGTCCTAATTGCCCGCCGCCGATGATGCCAATCGTTTTTCCCGGTTCAATGATTTTTCTAGCCAAGCTGATCACTGCTTTCAAGGACCGTTTTTTCTGTTTCCTTCCGGCGCTTGTCCAACCGCGCCGCTACACCTGTGTCCGCGATCGACAAAATTTGCGCCGCCAGCAGACCGGCATTGGTTGCACCGGCTTTGCCAATTGCTGTTGTAGCAACAGGCACGCCGCCCGGCATTTGAACGATAGAAAGAAGAGAATCAAGCCCATTTAACGCTTTTGACTGAACAGGGACGCCGATAACCGGCAGAGTCGTTTTTGCTGCCGTCATGCCTGGCAGATGAGCAGCCCCTCCTGCTCCCGCAATGATCACTTTAATTCCTCGCTCCCGTGCCGTTTCGGCATATTCAAACATCAAATCAGGGGTGCGGTGTGCGGATACCACTTTCTTTTCATAGGGAATGTCAAGTTCACCGAGTACGTCACATGCGTGCTTCATTGTTTCCCAATCTGATGTGCTTCCCATAATAACGCCAACTTCAATCGTCATCTTGATCCTCCATTGTGAGATTTTTTTACATAAAAAAACGGGCAGACCGCTTCTCCGGTAAAAAGGAGAAAGCGATTCGCCCGTAGTCGATCGAGAGTACGAATGCTTTCCCCATAGTCGGCTCGTTTACGGCGGCCGGTAGAAACTCGCGGGCCATATTCCCGCTATTATATGAGGTGCTTTATTTGTCCTCTACATATTAACAACCGATCGAAGGGGTTGTCAACAAAAAATCGAACGATATTTATCACTTATATTTTAATGTTCGTATTTAAGTCATTATTTTTCCTTCAAAGACGATTTCACGACCAATCGGTACATGAATTGTTTCCCCGTTTTCCTTCCGCTCTTCAAAAAGAGGCTTTTCCATCCGCCGCACCGGCATATAGCCTTCCTGCTTCATTCGTTCGAGGCACTCATCAATCGTTTCGTTTTCCTGCACGTAAAAATTCTTTTTTTTGCTCATTGCATCAATTTTCCCTTTCTCACTTGTTTTACCCAGAAGCCGCCATGGATGGTTTTCGGCTCAAAAGCAATAATAAATGCTTTTGGGTCAAGGTCTTTAATTTTCTCATACAGCTTCAGCTCATACTTACGCGGCGTCAAAATCTGCATCGCCATCCGTTCACCTTCAAGCCCGTTCGCTGCCCAGTTGGTCACTCCGTAGCCTTCCTGGCGCAATTGCTTCGGCAGGTCTTTATCATATTCCTTGGTGATCACATTCACCGTAATATATCCAAGCGCCAGCTTTTCCTCGATCTTCATGCCAACGATCACTCCCACACCGTAGCCGACCGCATAAGCAATTAAGTTTTGAATTTCGTTTAAGTTATCGAGCACCAGTCCAAGACCTACAACATAAATGACAACCTCAATCGTACTGACAAAAGCGGCTGTGTAGCGATAGCCTTTCAGAGTCAAAATCATGCGGATCGTAAAAAATGAAACGTACACAATATTGATCAGCAAAATAATGACAACCATTAGTAAGGCATTATCCATCATCGTAATTCACTCCTCTTTCCCGGCAGTTTACCATATTGGCGCTCATTAAAAAAGCCTCAGCCAAATGATTGGCTGAGGCAGATTGCTTCTTATTTAATAGTGATGACGTTCTCGTCACCATTTTTCACTGTTCCCGGCTTTTCAACCGTTACAGATTGACCTTCTGCAAGGTTTGTGAAAATAATCGGCGTGATCGTCGATGTAGCATTTTTCGCAATGTAGTCCAGGTCCACCTTAAGAAGCGGCTGGCCTGCTTTCACTTCATCACCTTCTGATACAAGGGCTTCAAAACCTTCCCCGTTCAGCTTTACTGTATCGATACCGAAGTGAATCAAGATTTCGCGTCCACTGTCCGCCGTAATACCGATCGCATGCTTTGTCGGGAAGACATTGATAATTTTACCGTTTACCGGGGATACGACTGTACCATCGTTTGGTTTGATCGCAAAGCCGTCACCCATCATTTTTCCAGCGAAAACAGGGTCCGGTACTTCTGTAATTGGCAAAAGCTCACCCGAAATAGGTGCTACAAACTTATCTTCTACATCGTTACGGATTGCAGCCGGTGCCGCGTTTTCCACTTCTTTTTGCGTTTCCTGGTCCGGTTTTACGGTTGCTGTTGGACGAGGCTTGCTGCCTTTCATAATGTCCGCCATTTGGTGGCGCAGGCCGTCTGATTTCGGTCCAAAGATAGCCTGGATGTTGTTGCCCACTTCAAGGACGCCTGCTGCTCCAAGCTGTTTTAAACGTTTTTTATCAACGTTGCCAATATCATTTACAGAAACACGAAGACGTGTAATACATGCGTCAAGGTTCACAATGTTTTCTTTTCCGCCCATCGCATCCAGAATCTCGTATGGAAGATCACCGGCTACAACTGCTGGTCCCTCTTCACCATCTGCATCTTCTGTCTCACGTCCTGGTGTTGCAAGGTTAAACTTGCGGATTGCAAAACGGAAGCCGAAGTAGTAGATAACCGCAAATACAAGACCTACTGGAATGACAATCCATGCATTTGTTTGCGGGTTTAAAAGGCCGAATAGTGTATAGTCAATCAAACCGCCTGAGAATGTCATACCAATTTTTACATCCAGCAAGTTCATTGTCATAAATGACAGACCTGCAAAAATCGCGTGAACTCCGAACAAAACAGGTGCTACGAACAAGAATGAGAACTCAAGCGGCTCTGTAATCCCTGTTAGGAAAGATGTTAATGCAGCAGAACCCATAAGGCCGGCTACTACTTTTTTGCGCTCAGGACGCGCTTCATGATAAATCGCAAGCGCTGCTGCCGGAAGACCGAACATCATGAATGGATATTTACCCGTCATAAACGTACCGGCTGTTAAGTTTTCCACACCGTCCCGAATCTGCGCCATAAACATTGGCTGGTCACCACGAACGATTTCACCCGCCGCCGTTGTGTACTGGCCAAATTCATACCAGAATGGTGAGTAGAAAATGTGATGCAGACCGAATGGAATTAAGCTACGTTCAATTACACCGAAAATAAAAGCGGATAGGGCAAGATTACCTTCTAGCAGTACGTGTGAAAAGGCATTTAAGCCACTTTGAATTGGCGGCCAGATCACAATCATAAGAAGACCCATAACAACTGCTGAAGCTGCTGTTGCAATTGGGACAAACCGTTTGCCCGCAAAGAATCCTAAATATGACGGCAATTCAATGTTAAAGAATTTGTTGTACATGTAAGCAGCAATTGCTCCCACGATAATCCCGCCGAATACACCGGTTTGCAGGGATGGAATTCCAAGAATAAGCGCATAAGCAGGGTTTCCGCCTTCTAGAACAGCGATTCTCTCCAAGCCTAGTGCTGTACCCATTGTTGCGTTCATAATTAAATATCCGACGATCGCAGCAAGACCGGCAACACCGTCACCGCCTGCAAGACCAATCGCTACGCCGACTGCAAAGAGTATCGGCAGGTTTCCGAAAACAATGTCACCTGAATTTTCCATAACAGATGCGACTGTAACAATCCAGTCAGCTGTTAAAAACGGCGCTAAATCAGTTAAAGCTGGGTTTTGCAGCGCATTACCAAACGCAAGCAAAAGTCCGGCAGCCGGCAAAATTGCAACAGGCAGCATAAGTGCTTTACCGATTTTCTGAAGCACACCGAAAAGCTTTTTGAACATGTGTATTTCCTCCTCTATTATTAAATAGTATGTGCATTTCAAAGATGAATCAGACAGACAAGCACGAAAAAAGGCATGAGAAAAGAAGACATCAGAAAATAGAAGTCTTAATAAACCCCTATTTTCCCTGTATCTTCTTTACTCATGCCTGATCGTATCAGTAACACGTAAAGAACAATGTAATTATTTCATTTTTGTCTGTATCCGCTGCAGATGCATTGTTAAATAAACCGCTTCTGCATCATACACGGGATGTTTTAATGTCTGCTGCATCACTTTGATCAGCTTCCACGACAAATTATAACACACAGGATATTCCGCTTTCAATAGGTTTGCGATTTTTTCTGGTTCTTCGACTTTTTCCCCGCGGACCACCCGTTCAATCGTATATCGTATATGGCGTACAAGGCGCATGTAATCAATACTTTCCTTGTCCAGCTCCACCTCAAGCTGAGATTCAATCATTCCAACTAATGTCGCAATGAGCTCGGAGTGGCGGCTTAAATCTTTCACATCTTTATTGGCGACCGCACTGTGAATATGAAGAGCAATAAAGCCGGTTTCTCCTTCTGGCAGTTTAATCGTCAACTTGCTGTTAATCAGCTTTGTAACCTCTTCTGCTATTTCATATTCAAACGGATAGAGCGCTTTCGTTTCCAATAAAAACGGGTTGCTAATGCCCATGCCGCGCATCATGCGATTTACTGCAAACAACAGGTGGTCTGTCAAACCGACGTGAATGTGCTCGTTCAGCGTTTCCCCTACCCGCTCACGAATAAGCTCCACTGCCGCGATAATGACTTTCAACGTTTCATCATCTAAGTGAGGCAGCAGCTTTTTATACTGCTCTTGCTCGCTCCGGTCCTTTAATACAAACAGCTTTTCCACCGAACTCCGCACAATGCTGTCTCCCTGATGCCGGCCAAAGCCGATCCCTCTGCCGATCAGTACAACTTCTGTTTTATCATCTGACGCTGCAATGAGCACATTGTTGTTTAATACTTTTTTCACAAAAAATTTCTCCATGGCACATCCCCGTTGTTTTGTTTTTTACAGTATAGCATGAGGGCGACGCAAAAAAACACCTCTCTGTTTGGCAGAGAGGTGTTTTAGAACTATTTCAAAAATACAAAATAAAGCACAAATACAACAAATAAGAAATACATAATTGGATGGATTTCTTTTCCGCGCCCTTTTACAAGCATTGTAATCGGATAGAAAATAAAGCCCATTGCAATTCCAGTCGCAATACTGTAAGAAAGCGGCATAGCAATAATGGTTAAAAACGCCGGAACGGCAATTTCAAACTTCGTCCAGTCAATTCGACCTAAAGCCGAGACCATCAATACCCCAACAATAATGATTGCCGGTGCTGTTACATGTGATGTAATCACCGACAGCAACGGGAAGAAAAACAGAGATAGAAGAAACAATACACCCGTTACGACAGCCGCAAGCCCTGTCCGTGCCCCAGCAGCTACGCCAGCAGATGACTCAATATACGATGTTGTAGTCGAAGTTCCAAGCAGTGCCCCAGCTACCGTTGCGCAAGAATCAGCTAGTAACGCTTTTCCTGCCCGCGGCAGCTTATTGTCTTTCATTAAGCCTGCTTGAGTAGCCACTGCGACAAGTGTGCCTGCTGTATCAAAAAAGTCCACAAACAAAAACGTTAATACAATAACAAGCATTTGCAGTGTGAAAATGTCGCCCGGCGTTTGAAAAATGTTTTCAAGTGCTACGCCGAATGTCGGTGCTACACTTGGTGCCGCTGAAACAATTTTAGCCGGCAGGTCAACAAGGCCGAAAATCATGCCAACTACCGCTGTGATCAGCATGCCGTAAAAAATGCCTCCATTGATTCCTTTAGTCATCATAATCACGGTAATAATCAAACCAAAAATCGTGAGAAGTGTTGGACCAGAACCCAAATCTCCAAGTCCGACAAGTACAGCGTCGTCATTGACGATAATACCGGCATTTTGAAAGCCGACAAATGTAATAAATAAACCAATCCCTGCTCCAACTGCATATTTAAGCTCAAGAGGAATGGAGTTAATAATTGTTTCCCTCAAGCCTGTCATTGTTAAGAAAATGAAGATAATACCTGAGAACAAAACACCAGTCAGCGCTGTCTGCCAAGGAATTCCGTACGTTAATATGACAGTATATGCAAAAAATGCATTTAACCCCATGCCCGGAGCAAGCCCAATCGGGTACTTGGCAAGCAGCCCCATGATTATTGATCCAATCGCGGCAGCCAATGCTGTAGCTGTAAAAACTGCCCCGTGATCCATTCGCATTGTATCTGGCAAATCTGGTATAGACTGTAAAGATAGTGTCAGCGGATTGACCACTAAAATGTACGCCATAGATAAAAAGGTGGTTAAGCCGCCAATCATCTCGCGGCGGTACGTTGTTCCAAGTTCATCCATATGGAAAAACTTTCTCATTCTTTTTTCTCCCCTCGATCTTATATACGAACGAAAAATACCCGGAGCAGTGGATGCTCCGGGTACGACTAACAAAGGAATATAGAAAGAGACATTCTCTTTCCATTCATTCGTAGTCGGACCATTTACGGCAGTCCGGTAGAAACTGTCAAGCCTTATTCTCGACGATATACGATGCATGTAAAAGTAATAATGTACTCTTTCATTTTACTGGTATACCATTCGTTCGTCAATACAAAACACGAACGAAAAGTATTTTTTTATGTTTTTTGTTCGCTTATTCCCACTCGATTGTTGCAGGCGGCTTGCTCGTAATGTCGTACACAACGCGGTTTACGTGTGCGACCTCGTTGACAATACGCGTAGAAATCACTTCAAGCACATCCCATGGAATACGCGCCCAGTCTGATGTCATACCGTCAATGGATGTTACGGCACGGATACCGACTGTGTAATCATATGTGCGTGCATCTCCCATAACCCCTACGCTGCGGATGTCCGGAAGTACAGTGAAGTACTGCCAAATTTCACGCTCAAGACCATGATTAGCGATTTCTTCGCGCAAAATCATATCAGATTCACGAACAATTTCCAATTTTTCTTCTGAAATCGCTCCAAGCACACGGATGCCCAGTCCAGGACCCGGGAACGGCTGGCGCCAAACGATGTGTTCTGGAATACCAAGCTCTGTTCCAAGCGCGCGCACTTCATCTTTAAACAGCGTGCTAAGCGGCTCAATCAGCTTAAACTGCATATCTTCCGGCAGTCCGCCTACGTTGTGGTGCGATTTAATCGTCTGCGCCGTAGCTGTACCACTTTCGATGATATCTGTGTAAAGTGTTCCCTGTGCAAGGAATTCAATACCCTGAAGTTTTGATGCTTCATCATCAAAAACATAAATAAACTCGTTACCGATAATTTTCCGTTTTTGTTCTGGATCTGATACGCCTGCCAGCTTGTTCATAAAGCGCTCTTTCGCATCAACTTTAATAATATTAATGTTAAAGCCGTTAGCAAATGTATCCATAACCTGCTCAGCTTCCCCTTTACGAAGAAGGCCGTGGTCAACGAAAATACATGTTAACTGATCGCCGATTGCTTTATGGATCAAAACCGCTACAACCGATGAATCTACACCGCCGGACATCGCGCAAAGCACTTTTTTATCGCCGACGATTTGGCGGATTTTTTCCACTTCAATTTCAACGTAGTTTTCCATAGACCAGTCGCCTGTGCAGCCGCATACACCGAATACAAAGTTCTTTAAAAGGTCGTTTCCGTATACGGAATGCTTTACTTCCGGATGGAATTGAACTGCGTACAGGTTTTCAGCTTTATTGCTCATTGCAGCAATTGGGCATGACGGACTTACCGCATCAACTGTAAAACCAGCCGGTGCTTCTGTTACAAGGTCACTATGGCTCATCCAGACAACTTGTTCGTTCGGAAGATCTGTAAATAGAGCAGACTCATTTTGAACAGTAATAGCGGCTTTTCCGTATTCACGGTGCGACGCTTTTGAAACTGTACCGCCAAAGTGTTTTGTCATCAGCTGCATACCATAGCAAATACCGAAAATCGGCACATTCAAGTCAAAAATGCGCTCATCGCAGTGAAAGGCGTCATCTGCGTATACGCTGTTTGGTCCGCCTGAGAAAATAATCCCTTTCGGATTGATTTCTTTGATTTCTTCAACTGTAATAGTGTGCGGATGAAGCTCGCTGTATACGCCAAATTCACGAATACGACGTGTGATCAGCTGATTGTACTGGCTTCCAAAGTCAAGTACAAGAATCATTTCCTGGTGCTGCAATTCTGATTTCCCTGTCATGATTTTACTCTCTTCCCTTCAATTCCGTATTATCGGAAACATTTATCTATTTTTTGTTCGTGTTCACACATTTTGACCTCATTTTATATGGTTCAATGGAGCCGGTCAAGGCATTGTTCTGTTTATTGAAAATTCAAAAATTAAAAACACGTACTGCTCTGCGGCGGATACCGTTTACATCATTTTTTGTTCATATAAAAAAACTTTCCGGCATCAGCCGGAAAGCGTTATTTTTTCCAGAAATCATCAAATACCGTAATCGGAAGGTGGCGTTTATGGCGGGTTTTTGTAAAATGCGCCTCGATTTTTTCAGCTGCCTCAGCCGGAATTTCTTTCCCTTCAAGATAGTCATCAATTTGTTCATACGTTACACCGAGCGCCACTTCATCCGGGACCAGCGGTTTATTGTCTTCAAGGTCAGCAGTCGGCACTTTCATATACAAATGCTCCGGTGCACCGAGCTCTTTCAGCATAGAACGGCCCTGGCGCTTATTTAAACGGAACAACGGCACAACGTCGGCTGCCCCGTCACCGAACTTTGTATAAAAGCCGGTAACAGCTTCCGCCGAATGGTCCGTTCCGATCACTACCGCTCCTTTTGCTGCAGCGATCGCATACTGCACTTTCATTCGCTCGCGCGCTTTATCATTTCCTTTTATGAAATCAGAAATCTCAATACCGGCGGCTTCAACGGCCGCTTCGCTGGCGTCCACCGCTCCTTTAATATTAACCGTCAGGCGCTCATCCGCTCCAATAAAATCCATAGCAGCCTGTGCATCCGGCTCGTCTCTTTGGACTCCATATGGAAGGCGGACGGCATAAAAGGTATAATCCTTGCCAGTTTCTTCACGCAGCTCTTCCACTGCGAGCTGTGCAAGGCGCCCGGCAAGCGTTGAGTCTTGCCCCCCAGAAATTCCGAGCACGTATCCTTTCAGGAAAGGATACTGACGGAGATAGTCTTTAAGAAAATCAATGCTTCGGCGAATCTCTTTTTGCGGATCGATTTGCGGCTGTACTTGCAGCTCTTCAATGATTTTTTTTTGTAATTCACGCATGATACAAGAAGTCCCCTTTCATTTCTGGTTCTTTCTAGTATCATACCACTTCCGCATGTGAATCAACCAACAAAAGCAAAAGTTTAGCCCTTTCCTCCAAATCGGAATTTTAAAAAATAATGTGTATCCGTGTATGAAAAGGAAGCAATTATCAATACTAAAAAAGAGGACAGCCAGATGGCTGCCCCTTCATTTTACACTTCTGGTACGAATGTTTTACAGTCAGTTTCTTCCTGGTTGGAGGCCTGTTTGCCTTTATGACTCACCACGTAAATGGCATCTGCACTACATTTGTTTCCAGAACTCCAGTATTTGCAGTTGTTTACTTCACAAAGAACATCTTTCGCCATTTGCTTACACCTCCTGGTCCTTAGTATGGCCAAAGCGAATGGTATCATACTTCGTTTTAACGTTTGATCCCGCGCTATTCAGGGAACAGGCGAAACGATAATACGACACTAAACGGAGGCCAAAATCATGGACAATGAACAAGTAGACGTTGTTATTGCAGGCGGCGGACCGGGCGGTTTAAATGCGGCACTCGTTTTGGGCAGATCTTTGAAAAAAGTGCTTGTGATTGATGAAGACAGGCCGAGAAACAGTGCCACATTAAGATCGCACGGTTTTTTAACAAGGGATGGCGCCAGCCCGGATGAAATCCGCGAAATTGCCAGAGAACAGCTAAAAACGTATCCAAATGTTACCTTCATTAAGGATGTCGTGGAAGATGTTGAACGAAAAAATGGCCTATTCATGGTAAAAACCAAAAATGGAAAAATGGCTTCCGGCAGGAAAATGATTTTCGCAACCGGTATGAAGGACCACCTGCCCGATATTCCGGGGCTTGATAAAGTATATGGAAAAACGGTTTTTCATTGTCCATACTGTGACGGCTGGGAACGGCAGCACGACCCAATTGCTCTTTTTGCAGACGGAAAAGCTCTTCTACCGTTCGTTAAACTCATTTTCAACTGGAGCAAGGACTTAATCGTTTTTTCAAACGGACCTGCCGGCATTACAGCGGAAGAAAAGAAACAGCTCACGCATTATAATATTCCGCTGATTGAAACACCCATCGCTAACCTGCAGTCGACGAATGGACAATTGGAAAATGTGGTGTTGCAAAATGGGGACAGCATCCGCCGCACCGGCGGCTTTATGGCTTCTACCGGGGAAAGACAAGGCTCTTCTCTTCCCGCCCGGCTCGGCATTCGGCTCAATGACCAACATGAATATGTGACCGGCCAGCACGGACAAACAGAGATCAAGGATTTGTTTATTATCGGTGATGCCAAAAATACCTTTACGAGCCTTGTCGGTGCAGCAAGCCAGGGCTATGAGGCAGCTGTAAAAATAAATGGGGACTTTGCGGCAGAAGACTGGGCCGCCGGCTTACACACAACTTCCCATTAAGCTCATTCGATGCACTTGGCCAGCAGATTTTGTGTTTAAATTTTCCGAACTGCGGCAAGCTATACAGGCATGCCATACAACAGGAGGATCGATACATGGATTTAAAAGACAAAATGACTTTTCATGTAACCGGTACGACGGAAAAATTAAAAACGACAATTCAATCAAAGCAGCATACACTTATATTGGATGAGCCTCCGGCAGTCGGCGGGGGCGATGAAGGCCCCGATCCCCTTTCTTATCTTCTCGCTTCTTTAGCTGGATGTGAAAACATTATCGCTTATATGGTGGCACAGGAAATGAATTTTGACCTTCAATCCATGGAGATGGATGTAAAAGGTGTACTTGATCCGCTCGGTATGCGGGGAGAGCCGGGAGTTCAAGTGTTTTTTGAAAAAGTTTCCTTTAAAGCAAAGGTTTCCACAAGCGAGTCGGAAGAGCGTCTTGCGGAATTAAGAGAAAAAACGGACGCCCGGTGCCCGGTGCTGACAATGATGAGAGCAGCCGGCATTGAATTAGAAACAGAATGGGTAAAAGCGTAAATAATATCCGAGCCAGCCCAAATGAATCATTTGGGCTGGCTTTTTTATTCAATTAACTGTATAAGGTGTGCGGCTGCTTTCTCAATATCAACTCTTTTATTGCCCGATGCCATATCATGAACGGCTCTTATCCGGCCGTCCGCGTCTACCATATACATGGAGGTTGAATGCGTAATGACGCCCTCCTCGCTTTTTTCATATACCATGTTAAATTGCTCAGCGTATTCTCTCGTTTGCTGTTCAGTGCCGCGCAGAAACAGCCAGTTCGGGGATTGAATTTCAAAGGCTTCCTTATACTGCAAAATGACTGGCACGGTATCAAACGCCGGATCAAGCGTAACAGATAAGATACTATACTGCTCATCTTCTATTCCTTTTTCCTCCAATACCCGCTTAAGCTTTTTTAAATCCTGTATCGTAAAGGGACAGACATCCGGGCACTTGGTGTAAAAAAACGACACAAGCGCCGGCTTCCCATTCGTCGAAAAAGCATTACCGCTTACCTCTTGGAGAGACGATTCATCCACCCGGCCTAGATTAGGCAGGTCTGACAGAGAAACCCAAATATAATAAAAGAAAGCACACCCTATAACGGCGGCAGCGGCGAGCGAAGCTTTCTTCATCGCATCTACTCTCCTTTCTATATGCGAAGCGAATAGCGAATAGATAACAGAATACAGGCATAAAAGCAGGAAGCAGCAAATGGAATGGCGGACAGATCCATTGCAGCGGCTGATTCGACCGGTATTCTGCATAAAGCCGGGTTCTGCAGAACAGCACCGAGCATCGTACCCATCGCTCCTCCGATTGCTCCATTATATAACCCATTCAATTGAGCTGGATTTCGCAGCAATTTGCCAAAATTCCAGCCAACCCCTGCCCCGAAAAGCAAAGAAGCGCCATAAAAGCCTGGAAAGAGCAAAATAAAGTACATAGTAAAAAGGAAGGAAGTAAGCATTGAGATAGTCATACAAATGACAAGTGTAAAATGATCGTCAAAAAGCAGCCGCTTTTTCTTTAATAAATGATAAATGCGATATAATTCAGCCCCATTCCAGCTGCTTAATAATAAAATGAATAGCAATTTCCTCACGACCTTTGAATGGAGATAATAATAAAAAGGAAGCAGAACAAAAAGAGACCGTGAACAAACAAAATAATTTGGCCTGGCATATCTAGTACTGATCCCAGCATAGGAGCCATAATGCCAACCATGAAACCGTTTGTTACTCCAGCTAAACAGGTTTGATAATCAAAAAGCAGCCCAAACGCTGCGCCTGCTGCTGCACCGATTGCAGCGGAAGTGATTGTAATCAGCGAAAAATGAAAAGGAAAGGCCAAAATCAAAACAATCCCAGCCAGCAGCGCCGCGACTCCGCCCATCGCCTGGCTGATATTCATCCCAAGTTGAATGCCGACCCATTTTTTCCGGCGAAATACATACACAAACAGAATACCGCATAATAGTATGTCTATAGTCAAAAGATACAGCAGAGTAACTTCCTTCATTCTTGCACCTCACTTTCACAGGCTGAATAATTTAATAAAAACAACTTTCTTTGCAATTTTTGCTTTTTATAGCTATGCGTATTCTTAAGCAGATATCTCTTGTTCGCACAAATAAGACCCCTTTTAGCTCAGGGGTCTTACGAAGCACTAATCATGCTGCTTTACTTCTTTTCCAGCAAAACAAAATCTTTGAATGAGAACAAAGCGGCTGTTACTGCTGCGCCTGCTTCCGGCTCTTCTTCCTCTTCTTCTTCAAGCCCTAGTACATCGATTTCTTCTACCTCCGGCTCTACTGCTTCTACGCTGTAAGAAACCGCATTGAAAACAACTTTTGCATCAGGATCCTTACTGATAACTGTGATGCGGATTTCAAATGAAAGAACCGGTGTTGCCATAGGACCGCCATTTAGTAAGTCCGCAAAAAAGTGCTGCGTCTGATGGCATGGAATTTTCGTTTTTTCTGCCGGCATGACCGGTGCAGCCATCGCTTTCATTGGAACGGCCATACCAACAGGTGTAGTCGTAAGTCCAGCAGAAATAGCCGGGTCGCCCCAGTTGAATACTTCTACTTTCACCTGTACAGAATCTTTGTCAAAGTTTGTGGCAGATACCCATAGCTCTTGGGCAACCTGAGCCCCTGCTGCCGCATTTGAAATAGGCCCCGACGTATATACTTTTTTGTGTTTTTGCTTTTTACACTCCATATCCTTTTCCTCCTTTTTATAATAATAAGCATTGCAGCGTTTGCAATTTTTTACCTTATCGTCATTCTTAGACTTGCAGTGGTAACATTTCCAACTACCCATGTATTCGTTAACCCCCCTCCCTATTTATTCCAAGTTTTTTCTTGGTTCTATATCGTATGAACGTACTTACAGCCCCGTATAATGCATCTAACCATTTTTACTGATTTTTTAAAGTAATCACTGAGCAGAGTACAAAAACAACCTGCTGTCCTTAATGTTTTTCATAAGAATAATCATTCTGCATGTACATATACATTTTTTGTAGTTTGGCATAAGGGGGAACATAATGAAAACCCATATGAGATTTGATCAATACCTTTCCGCATTGCTCGAAAAAAGAAAATGCGAACCGCGAACTGAAAGCAAAACAGACGAAACAAAAGAAAAGTTCAGCTCCCCTGCCGGGGCAGCGCCTACAGAAGAAATACGCTTGTTTACTGAATACAAAGAACAGGCGAATCTTCTGCAGATCGCAAAATCCGCTCCCAAAAAAAGAAAGTTTTTAATACTGAAAAAGTTCTTCAAGATGAGACGAAATCAACAGGTAATCGTTTTTCTGAGAAAAGGCAGGCATGTTGTTGAAACAACGGGCAAAGTGAATGCGGTTGGCCGTGATTTTGTGATGCTCATAAATGCAAAAGAGCGGATTTGGATTCCTTTTCGAGCAATTGAATCCGCTAATATTCCAACAGGTGTTCCTCTTTATTCCACTACCCACCAAAATTTTATTTATGATAATCAGCTAAAACAGCGTTTACTTTCCAATTTTGGTGAGACCGTTGCCGCGAGAGATATACTCATTCAACAGTTTTATGAGGAAACACTTTTAACGAATTTGAATTCCTGGAAGTACTTATGGGTGAAGGTTGAAACTGAAAAAAAAGCTTTATTCGGAAAAATGGAGGATATAGACAGCCAAACTCTCCGTTTATCTTTTTGGAAGGAAAAGCACGAAATTGATATTGCGCATATTGTTACAATTCAAAGCATACGTTACATAAGTCTCTTTCCATTAATTGTAACAAGGCTTTCCCGAATATTTTAGGTGAATGTGTGCCGCATTTCTCATTGCCTCAGCCTTCACATGTCTTGCCTGCGGATTCTTCTAGTAAAGGAGCGATAGAATGGGAAACAAACGAGATGAGAAAGAAAAACAAGATGAAACCCTAATTGCCGCGGAAAATGAAAATACGAATAAAGAACTTGAGATATCAGAGGACAACACGGAAGAAAAGGAACTTGCAGCAGAACAAGGAAACGATAAAAAAGAGGATGAGGAGCTAGAAGAAGAAGAAGAAGAAGAAGAGGATGAAGATGAGGACGACAATGATGAAGAGGATGAAGAGGATGAGGAGCTAGAAGAAGAAGAAGAAGAAGAGGATGAAGATGAGGACGACAATGATGAAGAGGATGAAGAAGACGACGAAGACGATGATGAATTCTTCGAAGAATTGACCAGTTTGATAGGCCAAAGTGTGTTAATTGTTACCGAAGCGTCTCAACTAAATTTGCTCGGCCAGACATTCAGGCCTATTTTTTGCGGACCGATTGTTGAAGTAGAGAGAAGCCACCTGACGATTGATCCGGTCACCATTAAAATTTTAAATGCTCCATTTTTCCAGTTTCCGCTGCCGCTGTCCATTCCACTTGAAAAGATTGCCCAGCTGACACCTTGTTTTGACTGCAGTGAACGGTTCCCGCTTATTTAAAACCAGGAAGAAAGGAAGTGTAAAAAATGACGTCAAGCCGTTCCGCTTCATATTCTCATAATGTTATGCATGATATGGCGCTGGTGGATTATTTTAGAGCCTCTATTGGACAGAGGGCTTTTATATTGACTCCCTCCTATCCCTTTATGTTTATCGGTGAAATTATTTCCTTGGTAGGAGACCAGGTGGAGCTTGCAGTCGAAACGACCCATTTTGCCCAGCTTGAAAACCGGAACTGGCTCATTCATATTGACAATATCGAAGTGTTTTATATCGAGTTTCCCGGTGATCCGCGCATCCCGGAGTTAAATGACATGCTGTAACGAGGAGGAAAACGATGATACGTCGTTATCATGTAGTCGCGATTCCCATCCGGATGGTGGTAAACAATTTTGGCGACCATAACCCGGATGGACAGATGTATGTGTTGAAGGAAAATGAAGAAAAGGTAAAAGAGCTGATCCGTAAAAACCCCTTTACACCGGTAGAACTTGTTCAGCCGCTGACGATCAGGGCGAACGAAGGGGATACGGTTGAAATTCTTTTCGAAAATCAGCTTCCTTTTGCAGCGGGCATGCATTTTCAGGATCTCGATTATAATGTGTTAACGTCAGACGGAGCTAATGTCGGCTTTAACCCGAGCTCACTGGCCGAGTGCGGTGAAAAGCTTCTCTACAGGCTGGAGGCCACGTTTGAAGGCATTTGCTTTTTCACCGATGTCGGCAATATATCGAGTACCGAAGAAGGCTCCAGTATTCAAGGCCTTTTCGGTACACTGCTTGTTGAAAGAAGAGGCTCCTGGTGGACGGATCCCGTTACAGGCGGACCGGTCAACAGCGGCGTGTTTGCGGATATTCACCATCCTTTCCTTCCCTCCTTCCGTGAGTATGCATGGTTTTTCCATGATGAAATGGAAGTGGATGATTTAACGGGCAACCGGCCAATTAATGCGATGACCAATCAGGAAGCCGAATCGTTTCATGGCGTGAATTATCGGTATGAACCTCTTCATAACCGCCTGAAGCTGGTGGAAGAAGGCGTAGTATCCCCCGAGGTTGAAGGCGAAGAGGTCCACCATGATTCCTGGATGTTTGGCGACCCTGCAACGCCAATTCTGCGCGGATACCGTGATGATCCGGCTGTGATCCGCCTGATTCATGCAGCTGCCAAAGAAACACACGTTTTTCACTATCATGCACATCAATGGCTGAGAGACCCGAGTAACGTTCAGTCAGAATTCGTAGATGCACAGGCAATCAGCCCGCAGTCCCACTACAGCATTCAGCCTTTGTACGGACTTGGGAGTCTGCCTGGGACGATCGGGGATGTGATCATTCACTGTCACCTGTATCCGCATTTTGAAGCCGGGATGTGGGGGCTGAACCGGATTTTTGACACATTGCAGGACGGGAGCCAGTGCTATCCGAACGGCACGCCGATCGCACCGCTTCAGCCGCTGCCGGACCGCCCAGCCCCGCCGCGCCCGACAAAAGAAAGGCCGGGATTCCCGAACTTCATTCCCGGAAAAGTCGGCTGCAAAGCACCGAGGCCGCCTCTCGGTATTGTCGGCGGCCGGGACATGACAGAGCTTGAGAAAAATGTCGCTGTCCCGAATGCCAGACCGGGGGCTGTTTTTACAGATCCGTGCATGAATAATTCGGTCGTTGAAGAGTTCAATATATCAGTGATCGAGCTGCCGATTGTTTATAACAAACAAGGCTGGTATGATCCAAAAGGAAGAATTTATGTGCGGGATGAAGACTTGGATGATGTGCTGTCCGGAAAAAAAGAACCGGAACCGCTTGTCCTGCATGTAGCAGCCAATACGTGTATTCGGGTTAACTTTACCAACCGGCTCCCTCATATTCTCGATGGTGACGCTTTTCAGCTGGTGACCCGAACGTATGAGACTGCTTTCCATATTCATTTCGTCAAATTTGATGTTCTCGTAGCAGACGGCGCTAACGTAGGCTGGAATTATGACAGCTCCGTTTTACCGAATGAAACAATTCGATATGAGTACTTTGCCGAAACAGAACTAAAAGCCTTTTTCGTTCATGATCATTTGTTTCCCGTTTCCCATCAGCAGCATGGCATTTTTGGAACCATTGTCGTGCAGCCGCGCTTCTCTCAATTTTTGGATTCTAAAACAGGTGAAGAAACAGATAAGGGAGCCGAAATTACGGTTCACAATCCGCTGATCCCGGATTATCGTGACTTTGCACTGTTTGTTCAGGATTTTGCTTTTTTATTTGATAAAGACGGCTGTCCGATTCAGCCGCCCCAGTTCCCTGGCTCACCCGATGATCCTGGTATTTTTGCGGTCAATTACAAAAATGAACCGCTGCAGTTCCGGCTTGGGAAAGACTGTGATCCTGCGTACTCGTTCAGCTCTTATGTAAATGGAGATCCCATCACGCCTGTTTTCCAGGCTTATGAAGGAGATTCTATCCGCATTCGGCTTCTGCAGGGTGCCCATGAGGAATCGCACAGCTTTAATGTGCACGGTTTGAGGTGGAGATCAGAGCGGCCGAGCAATGATTCCCAGATCCGGTCGCAGCAGCATATCGGCATTTCAGAGTCTTTTACGTTTGAAATAGATATTCCAAGAGCCGGAGATTATTTGTGGGCTTTTGAAACGGAAGAAGATGTGTGGAACGGCACGTGGGGACTGATTCGTGCGTATGATCAGGAAGTAGAGGATTTAATCCCGCTGTCTGACCGGCCTTTGCCCGCGCCAAGAACACGTCCGCTGCCTGAAGTAACAGGAAAACCGCCAGCCCCTGCCGATCCGCAGTCTACCCTGCCGCCTGAAGCAGCGCATAATGCGCCGATCCGCCGATACAGTGTTGTTGCTTTTCAAACGCCAATTTTATACAACTCGTTTGGAGACCATGACCCATTTGGCATCGTATTTGCTTTAGAAGAAGATGTAGAGGACATTCTATACGGCAAAAAAAATCCGGAGCCGCTTGTACTAAGGGGTAATTCTGGTGATTTAGTCGAAGTTACCTTGACCAGCCGGCTCAAGTTTGAGTTATTCCCGTTCCCGGATGGCATTCATCCTTATCCGCCGGTAAAAGAGCAGGCCTTTTATCCGCCGTCTCTGCGGATTTCCCTGTTCGTCAACATGCTTGATTATGATGTGACCACTTCGAGTGGCAGCACTGTCGGTTTTAATCCCGATCAAACGGTCGGGCCTGGCGAAACGATCACATACCGCTGGCATGTACAGGATGCCATGGGCACCTGCGCCATGTGGGATCTGGCCGATCTGCGCAATCACCGTTCTTTTGGCACGTTCGGTGCTTTTATAGCGGAGCCACGGTTTACCACGTACCATGATCCTTACACGCTGGAACCTGTCCGGACCGGTACAAATGTCATTCTCAACAACCCGTTTGGCAGTCTCTATAGAGAATTTGTTTTAATTATGCATGACGGTGTTCGTTTAGAAGATAAGCACGGCAAAGTCATTATCGATCCGATTGATGGCGTCATTCCGGAACCTGACCCTGAAGACGATGAAGTAGACACCTATGATTTCGGGTCACGCGGCTTCAACTACCGGACGGAACGGCTCATTAACCGTTTTAGAAAACACCCAGTTTTAGGTGACTTATTTAGTTCAGAGGTTCACGGTGATCCGGCCACGCCTGTTTTTGAAGCGTATCCTGGTGATCCGGTGGTTATTCGGCTTACGACACCCTCAGAACGCCGAAGAGCGCACACCTTCCACCTTCACGGCCATAATTGGAAATTTGACCCGAGAGATATTGAATCCCGTATTGATTCATACACAGGCCACATGGTTGCCGGCGTTACAGAAGATCTGCTTTTAATTGGCGGAGCCGGAGGAACGTATAACTACCCGGGGGATTATATGTACCGGGCCGGCAACATTCGCTGGGATATCGAACAGGGGATGTGGGGAATTATGCGGGTTCACAGCAAAGTACAGCCCCATTTGCCGCCTTTATCTCATTGACATCGGTAAGATTAAACGATTTGTTTCCTTTTCACATGGAAAAGCGGTGTTCCATAAGGAATACCGCTTTTTTCATAGGGCTTGTCAGCAAAATTTATCAAGCCGTTCTACCCATTTGATTTGATCAAATTGGACAAGGAACACTTTTTTCTTGAATCCATGATTATGATTCTCTTTTTTCACTTTCACAACAATCTCAATAAAATCATTGCCTACGAAAGTAATTCTCCCTTGAACAATCTTTTCTTCTTCAAGGGCAACCTTAACACGCTCACCGATCAGCTGACGCAAACGAAACGCCATGCTGCTTCTTAACCCGCTTAAGCGGATGCGGAAACGATCATCGCACAAACATCTATCCATAAAATGATGGTTCCCATGCCCATGTCCGCAGCGGCTGCATGAACCGTGATGATGGAAATCGTGATGCAGATGGTGGCTGTGCGAATGAAACTGGCCGAAAGAATGGCCTTTGCTGCAGCCGCAGGAATGATGATGGTGTTTTCCAAAGTCGTGGCAATTACAGTTTAGCATACTCATAGTTTTCCTCCTTTCCCATTACAGTGAAGTATTTAGACTGAGAAAAGCATAGGCTGTAAACCGTTTTGCTGCTTTCATCTGCTTCTCACAGCCTACTATCATACTATGCTTAACTAGCAAACCCGAATAAGCTAGCGTCCCCTTTTTTAGAAAAAAATAGAATTGTTTTTCCAAGTCACCAGCGAAAAATGATCACATACGATATGAAGAAAGAGGATCGTTGTTTCTTTACGCGTGATAAAAAGGAAAGCTTGAGCAAAAAGGAAGTGATTCCATGCAGGAACATTCACATTTTGATGATTCTTTTAGCCATAAAGAGAACTGTTCAAAGAACGAAAACAGGCCGGCTTTTCCATCCCCTCCTTCCTGTCTTCCTGAGAGACAGCAGGAGGAGCTCGAAGCCAAAATTGATGAAACGAACGCATTACTGCTTAATCTTGCTTTGTCGAACGAACAGTCAGAGGAGGGACGAAGAGTATCATTCGAAGGATTAGTCGGCCAGTGGGCAGAAGTTGTGCTTACGCGTGAAGGAGAAGCAGGCCTGCCGGCTGTTAAAAAAGGTAATCGAACAAAAATAAAAAACAGTAAAGAAAGTTTATTTAAGAAAAAGCTGGAAGCGAGAAAGCGCAGAAGAAGACGGGCTGTCCGGCCGAAAGCGCATGCCGGCAAAAAAAAGCTGCCGCAAACCATATTACCCAAAAGCAGCGTGCTTCCTTACAAGCAATCCGGGCGCGTTCAGCTGGCTGGGCGTAATTTTGTGCTCTTAAAGAAAAAAGAACAGGAAGTCATTATTCCATTTTCGAAAATACAATCAATCAAGTCCTTTACACGTCATCCCGGACTCGACAAAGGGCCGGCTTTGCTTGACATTGACCCTGCACTTCGACGTGCACTTATGTTTAAATTCGGGGAGACGGTTGCTTCTTCTCCTGAGTTGGTTCACCTTTTCTTTAAAATGACACTTCCTATTTTCTTATTAGGTTATATCGACAAAAAGGTAAAGATTGTATTAGCCAAAAAAGCCATATCCGGCCATATTCATGAAGTGGATGAAGAAACAGTTACGATCGTCACAGCCCCAAAAAAGCAACGTGTAATTCCCTTGGATTCCATTTATTTAATTGTTTCTTCATCCCATTAATACAACAGCTGCATTCTTTTCTTTATTTTTCTTTTCCGGATCCGTTTTATACTGACTCATTGATAAAAAAAGACCGGCCCTTTCAAACAAAGGGCCGGTCTTTTTTTATTGCCCAAACTCCTGAATCCTTAAAAAGCAAAAAATAAAATAATTTTAAATATTTTCGCCGCCAACTCCACATCCTACGTAAAGGCATGACCAATCGGCGATGGTCCGTCCGCACATTGTTTACCCGGTATTGCGCTCTTATTGTATGCAGAAAAGCATAACGGCCACGATTTTAAAGATGGAGGAGGAACGAACACGATGAAATATGTATCGGCATTGCTAATAAAATTTGTCATGGTAACGCTCGTTCTTTGGATTATTCTAGGCGGATTCTTTAATATTTCCTTGGGTGACATCTTCACAATCAGCGTTCTGCTCACTGCCGCCGGCTTTCTGATCGGTGATTTATTTATTTTACCGAGATTCGGAAATCCTACAGCAGCTGCTGCTGATTTTGGCTTAACACTTATTGGTGTCTGGCTGCTGGGGGCCCTTTTATTTGAACCGCGTATTTCATTATGGGCAGCCGCTCTTTTATGCGCCGTTGTCATTGCGATTGGCGAGTATTTTTTCCATATGTATATGCTAAAGCAGGGACCCGCTGGACAATCTCAGCAAAACAAGAAAAAGGCCGGCGGCCAAAATGCTGGCAAAAACGCCAGCCAGGCTGTATCCACTTTCAAATATCAAACCGAAGCCGGCTCCGATATGGCAGTTCGTCCGAATATCAACAAAGCCGCTATTGATCAACAAGGCGCCGTCATCCAAGATCAAAAAAAGAAAACCATGTCAGTGGACCGATACCAAACCGAAGCCGGCTCCGATATCTCTGTAAAACCGGCTGGCGAGCAAAATAAAAAGAATAAACAAGGCGAAGCGGCAAAGTCTGAGAAAAAACAAAAAGACTCAACCAGCCAATACGGGACAGAAGCCGGCTTAGATATGTCCTTCGCTTCCCGTATTCAAAAAACCGGGAAGAACAGCAAGAAGGGCGTGTCAGCACAATCCGGGAAAAACCAGCAGAATTCGTCTGATCAGTATGGCACAGAAGCCGGTTCCGATATGTCCGTTACTTCCGGCAATAAAAAAGCCGGGCAAAACAACAAGCAGGGCGGCTCTGCACAATCTGAGAAAAACCAGCAGAATTCAACCGGTCAGTATGGTACGGAAGCCGGTTCGGATACATCCTTTACTTTTGGCAATCAAAAACCGGGACGGAGCAACAAGCAGGGCGGCTCGGCACAAGCCGGGAAAAACCAGCAAAACGCATCGGATCAATACAGTACAGAAGCTGGCTCGGATACGTCTTTTACTTTCGGCAATCAAAAACCGGGACGGAGCAACAAACAGGGCAGCTCCGCACAAGCCGGGAAAAACCAACAGAATGTCTCAGATCCGTATGGCACAGAAGCTGGATCTGATATGTCTGTTGCCTCTTCTAACCAACAAGCTGGTACGAGCAATAAACAAGGGCAGCCATCACAGTCCGGAAAAGCGGATCAAGGCTCAAGCGATCCATACGGGACAGAAGCGGGCTGTGAGGTGACTGTAATAGATGTACCAAGAAAACGTAAGAAGATGAATTTGAAACGAAAATAAGGCAGAACTATATAAAGCCAATCCTTTATTAAAAAGGATTGGCTTTATATTTTGGCACCTGTTTTAAAGATCAAATATGCGTTTATCCATATTCTTCTTTCCTTTATCCCTGTATATAAAAGCTGGCTCCATCCACTTGTTCAATTCCTTCTTTTTTCAATTCCCTCATCAAGGCAAAAAGGGCATTATCTTTTTGTTTCGCTTCAATCATGACATCGATTTGCGGCACGCTTCCTTTCACACGATGAAGAAAATGCAGAAATTCCTTTTCATCAATGAAATCTGCATGAGCCCTGAAATCTTCTTCTGACTTTGGACTCGACATATGCATTTTCACTGGCAGCGCAGAGGATTGCCATGTAGCGGTGACGCGCTCCCACGCCGCCTCCCATTCTGCTTCCTTTTCATGGTTGGCTGCATGGTGATGATAATCGAACACCGCCGGAACACCAAGCTTTTCACATAGGTACAGCGTTTCATTGATCGTAAAGGTTTTATCATCATTTTCAAGCATTATCATGCGCTGCAAAGGAGCGGGAAGAAGCCCCCAATTTTCCACGAACTGCTCGAGTGCCGCTTCTTTGTCACGATAGCCGCCGCCTACGTGTACGACACATCGGTGTTCAGGGGCAATCCCCATTCCTTTTAACAGCAGCCGATGCATACGGAGTGTTTGAACACCCGTTTTTAAAATATCAGGCTTTGGTGAGTTTAATACAACAAAATGATCCGGATGAAAGTCAATCCGCATGTCCTGATGCTCTTTTAAATACGAGCGAATTGCCTTCAAGCTTTCTCCAAGCGGCTTTATGTAATTCCAATCTGAAAGTTCCGGGTGATTCGCCATTGGGATCAGTTTGGAACTAAGCCGAAAAAAGTGGATATCGTGCGCCGCATTGTGCCGAAGCAGCCGCAGACAATTATGGAGATTTGACATCGCAATACGTTCTAGTTTATGAATGGCCGCTTCCCTGTCCCCAATTTTTGAAAACTGGGCATGGGTCATTGTTTGAGAAGGAGAACCATTTTGAACATTCATGCTCATAGCTGCGTAACCGAGACGGACCAGCGTCATTCTTTCACCCCTTTTCTTTCTATTTTATCCAAAATAAAAGACGGCATACCCGTCAGAAAGAAAGAGCACTTTTCAATATTTTTTGCCCTTTGTCCTCATACTACGTTTTGAGGTGAAAAATATGTACAAACTGTTATCTCATAATGACCTGGACGGTGTTTCGTGCGGGATTTTAGCAAAGCTTGCCTTTGGCTCTGATGTAAGTGTCCGCTACAATTCCATTTCCGGACTAAACCAGGAAGTCGAATGGTTTTTAGAAAACGGAGATCCGGACACATTTCTGTTTATTACCGATTTATCCGTGAACGCAGAAAACGAAGAAAAGCTGAACCAGTTTTATCAAAACGGCGGAAAAGTTCAGCTGCTTGATCACCATCAAACGGCGCTGCACCTGAACAACTATAAATGGGGACAGGTCGTTATAGAGGAAAAAGAAGGGCGTCCGGCTTCAGCGACTTCTTTGTTTTACGAGTATCTGCTGAAATATGAGCACCTTACACACTCGGCAGCGGTGGCTGAATTTGTGGAGCTCGTCCGGCAATATGACACGTGGGATTGGGAAAAGCTCAACAATCGAAAAGCCCAGCGGCTGAACGCCCTTTTCTTTTTAGTCTCTATCGATGAATTTGAAGAAGCAATGCTGAACCGGCTGAACACAGGCGACCACTTTTTCTTTAATGAATTTGAAGAGAAAATTCTGGATATGGAAGAAAGAAAAACAGAGCGATACATCCGCCGGAAAAAGCGAGAGGTTGTACAGGCCTATGTCCACGACCAATGGGCTGGCGTTGTCCATGCGGAATCGTACCATTCTGAGCTTGGCAATGAACTAAGCAAAGAGTTTTCCCATCTCGATTATATTGCCATCATCAGTGTGGGCAGCAGGCGGATCAGTCTCCGGACCATTCATGATGACGTTGATGTTTCGCGCACTGCCGGGCTTTTTGGCGGCGGCGGCCACGCAAAAGCCTCGGGCTGCTCTTTATCAGCAGAAGCGTTTGAGCTGTTTGTAACAGCTGTATTCGGCCGCGAGCCGCTCAAAGAAGATGCGAAACGCAACCGCTACAACCTGCCGGACAATTCTTTTGGCGCCTTGTACACAAACAGGCAGGATGATAGCTTTTTACTGCATCCCCTGTCTTCTGAACAATGGGGTATTGAACAAAATCATGAACAGCGGCCGGAAACATTCACAAGCTTTGAAGAAGGAGAACGTTTTTTAAAACGGCAGGAAGCCGTCTGGCTGGCTCGTGACGAAGTATTTGTCCATTATTTAATGAATGCGAAAAAACGCCACTCTACTCATTAAAAAAGCCGTCCATCCTTTTACAGAAGGGATGGACGGCTTTATTTACATCAAAACACAACCTTCATTCGTCTCTTGATATCCTCTAACGGCCGGCTTACCACATAGCCTATGTACAAAAAGACTTCCCGGCAGAGAAACGGGATTTGGCTGTTGATCGTTTGATAAGCGGAGGTTTGGGCAGGTGACGAATAAGCACTTATTCCGATTGTTTCCGCCAAAAGCATAGCACGCTTCATATGCAGCGGATCACTGACAAGCGCAAAAGTTTTCAGCTTTTTTTCTTTCGCCAGCTCGTAAGCATATTGAAGGTTTTCTTCCGTAATGGCGGATTCTGTTTCAATCAAAATGTCATCCGCCTGTACGTTTTTCTTTATCGCATAGTCTCTTGCCGCCTCCGATTCCGCTGTTTTTTCTCCACCGCCTCTTCCGCCCGTAAAAATCAACTTGTCTACATACCCATTCTTATACAGCCAAAGGGCATGATCGACCCTTTCACGCAAAACAGGCGACGGCTGGCCGTTCCAGACCGCAGCACCGAGTACAATGGCGGCATCTGCCTTTTGGTATTCCACCTGGCTGCCGAAAGACCAGATGCGGAATGCAGTGATGGCTGTTATCAGCAGACCGGCCGCCCCAAAAACGATCACAAGCTTCATCCATAGTTTGTTGAACAAAAGTCTCCATCCTTTTATGTGAGGCAAATGTTCCTCACAGCCAATATTTACTATTTTAATGTATATTCTCATCATTGAAAACTGCTCATTTTAAAGAAAAAAAACGATCATCCTCTTTCGTCAATAAAGGATGATCGTTTTTTCGCTTATTTAACTGCTGCTTTTTTATTATGAATAGGCGCTACTGTAATTCCTGTTGTTTCTTCAAAATCATACAAGCTGGTTGGCACATCGGTAAAACGCTCCAACTCGTTGTAAGCCGGAATCCCGTGAAAAGACATATCCAGCCCTTCCTCTTCTTCCCGCTCGCTTACACGCAAACCAACTGTTTTTTCACAAATGACCGCCATTATATGTCCGGCAGTCAGACCCCAGATAACGACTACTGCCGCTCCCAGCACTTGAACGCCGAGCAGCCTGGCATCTCCTGTTGTAAAAAGACCTTGAGAAGAATCAAACAAGCCAACAGCGATTGTACCAAACACCCCGTTGAAGCCGTGGACAGCTACTGCTCCAACAGGATCATCTACCTTCAAGCGGTCGACAAGCAATGTTGCATAAATGACAATGATGCCGCTGACCGCCCCAATAACGATGGCGCTCCAGCTTTCCACAAATGCACAGCCGGCCGTTACAGCTACAAGACCGGCAAGTACTCCGTTCATCGTCATACTCGGATCTGCTTTACCAAACTTGCTCATTGTCATCAAAAGAGCCGTCGTTCCGCCACCCGCTCCCGCCAGCATGGTATGCAGGGCAATCGCTGCTAAGGAAGCATTGGTTGCATCAAGCGTACTCCCCGCGTTAAACGCAAACCAGCCGAACCATAAAATAAAAGCGCCGGCAGATGCTAATGGAATATTGCTTGGCGCAAATACGTTGACGCTGCCATCTGAATTAAACCGGCCTTTTCTCGCTCCTAAGCGCTTTGCCATGGCAAATGCCGCAAAGCCGCCAAGTGCATGAATGGCTGCAGAACCGGCAAAGTCCTTCATGCCGAGCTGTGCCAGCCAGCCGTCGCCGTTCCAAATCCAGTGGCCAGACAGCGGATAAACAAGTATACAAATCATCGCTGCTGTTAACATGTATGCTTTAAAGCTCATTCGTTCTGCTACTGCGCCGGATACAATAGATACGCAGGCAACCGCGAAGCCCATTTGAAACAACACAAATGCTGCACTAGGCAGGTCGATGGATAGAGCAATATTTTCCGGGCTGCCAAACAAGCTTGTCCCAATCAAACCAAATGCATCTTTTCCATACATAATGCCAAATCCGACCATCCAAAACGCCAATGCGCCAATTGTTAAATCGACAAAAATTTTCATTGTCACATTGACCGCGTTTTTTGTCCGCACAAAACCTGCTTCCAGTAAACTAAAGCCGCCTTCCATAAACAGCACCATAGCCGCTGCGATGACGACCCAGATTGTATTCAAATGGATGACTTCCATCAGCTTCGTCCTCCCTGCTTCACATCATCAATTTCAACGTCCGGCTGGCCTGTACGAATGTTATAAGCTTCCAGGATCGGGTACACATAAATTTTTCCGTCTCCGTCTTCCCCTGTTTGAGCAGACTTGATGATCGTATCGATCGTCGGCTCTACCATATAATCAGATAAAATAATTTCCAGCTTTACTTTCGGGTGCAGTGTGACTTTGTAGCTTTTCCCCCGATACACTCCCTGTGTATCTTTTTGTTTCCCCCTGCCTACCACCTGCGAGACTGTAAAACCCGTAACACCAATATATTTTAACCCCTTGATTGTTTCCGTGATTTTCTCCGGCCGAATAATCGCTTCGATTTTTTTCATGTCCCTCACCCTTTGTTAGGTTTTCTAACATAGATTTGTTCATAATTATAACAACATATTTCAGAGAGTCAATGGTTTCATCTGGAAGTCCTTCGGAAAAGATCATCTTGAATCCACATACTGAAGAGAAAAACATACTAATCTACTCCCCCTTACGTTTGTTCCTTTTTAAAAAAGGAAAAACAGTGAAGGAGAATAAAAACGCAGTTTATAACAGCAAAAAGGAGTGACATATTATGGCAGACAAAAAAGAGCCAGAGGTTCATACTGTTCCAAGTTCAAACGGCGGCTGGGATAACAAACAGGGAGGGGAAACGATCAGTCATCATTCAACCAAAACGGAAGCGGAAAAAAACGGGCGCGAAAAAGCAAAAAGAGATAAAACAGAACATAGAATCCATAAGAAAAATGGACAAATCGGAGAATCAAACAGCTACGGCCATGATCCCTATCCCCCGAAAGGATAACTGTTTCTTCTGTAATAGGAGAGCCACTCAAGCAGGCGGCTCTCCTTTTCTCTGCGCATTCGCAGCAGTTGCCCTCTGTTTTCCTCGGGTATGAAAAGTGCGTTGAAGAGGGAGAAAGAAGGTGGCATACTGAAGCTATGTCATCTCTTAAAAAAGTGAGGAAATTCGAACGTGAAATCAGCACAAAACGAAGCAGGAAACGGGGATCTGACTGCCTTTAAACTGCTTCCTTCTGCCAAGCCCCCTCTTTTCCACGGCCATACGGTTCGCCAAACGGTCTCGTCTTTCTTTTGGCGGACGAAGCTGCGCCCTTTTATACTGGATCAGCAAGGAAAACAATGCGGCATTTGTGGATGGAAACCCCAGCAGGAGCAGGATATGCGGCACCTTCACCTTCATGAAGTGGAGAAATACGACTTTACGAACAAGGTGTGCCACCTGCTCGACATCCAGCTTATTTGCCGAAAATGCCACGCTTTTCACCACATTATCCGGACGGAAATGGTTTCGACGAAAGAACAATGGCACGATTTAATGCAGCATTTTGTTTATGTAAATGACTGTTCTCCTGATGTTGTCGAAAAGTTTGACCAGATCACCGCCAAAGCCCTTTTGTCAGAAGGATTCGACTCCGATGAATGGCACCCGCGGCCGGCTGAAGAAGCAGCTGAGCTGGCAGCAAAGCCGGCCCGATATACGATTCATCCCAAAATTCCATTTGCAGAAGAGCTGGAAAAGCAAATCCGTAAAAAAGGATTGCTTTATCAAACCAAATCATAAAAGCAGATGCCGGCCGGCATCTGCCGTTTTTTCGGCAGAAAAGCCAGCTAGTGCTAGTCTTCTATTACTTTCGTAAACCGGCACTCCGGAAAACGGCTGCAGCCCTTGAAGGCTCCATACCTTCCAGTCCGCTTTACCAATGCCCCGCCGCATCTAGGGCAGACTCCCTCACTTTTATTTCGTTCCCTTTGCCGTTTTCCGCTTTTAATAGCCCGTACGTGCTTTTTTTCGATCGCCCGTTTTTTTCTCCTTCCCGTTTCATTAAAAGGCTCAAGCTTCTCGGCGAGCTCTCGCACAAGCACGGCGCTCATGCGCTGTTTTCGTTGAGTACAGAGTGCTTCTACCAGTTGATCTGCATACAAAACACCTGCTTCCTTGAAAGGCTCTTCAAGCTCAAGCTGGGACTTTCTTGTGAAAGCGATGAGTGAATAATATTTTATTGCATTCGAATGGCCAAAAAACTCTTTTAATGCCCGAATATGTCCCGCGTTTTGCCAAATCGGATTGTAAAAGGGCTCTCTTCGTTTCAAGGTCTTTTGGATCCAATACTTTTCTGACTCATCACCGAAAATCCGCCCGCTGAAGTTTTTGGTTTCAATTACGAAAATACCGTGCGTTGACAAAATCAGGTGGTCAATTTGCGCCGTCGAGCCATTGCTTCTTGGAATATAAAGATCGTGAAAAACGGTGTATACCGATCGGTCGAGCTTGTGCAGCTCCTCTTGAACGGTTCTTTCACCAAGCACTCCTTTTTTACGCCTGGAACTGCCGGAAAACCTGGCGGCCGATATCATTATCGCGCCTAATAGAAGTAAAACAATGAAACCCATAAATCAATTCCTTTCCACCAAAATAGAACATCTGTTTTTATATCGGCCGGAAAGTACAAATATAAAGCTGGTTCAAAAAAGAAAGCCCCGTTTTAACCATAAAAAAATCCACCCTAAAAGGGATTGCCTTTTAGGGTGGATGTTCAATTGATTATTGTTCTTTAATCCGTGCCCGTTTCACAAAAAATACAAGAATGAGGGCGAGCACAGAAAGCCCTGTCGCGACCATAAAAGCATCATTAATGCCGTCAATGGTCGATTGCTGTACGGCCTGGGCGTAAAGAAGCTGAGTTGTAAGCTGGTTTCCTGCCGCCCCTGGCAAGTGGGACATAGCAGACAAGCTTTGGCCAAGCTGCTCAAACTGATTGGAAAGAAAAGAGTTAGAGCTTGTAACCGTATTTTGATAGGCACCATAATGCACCCCTTGCCTTGTGGTCATTACCGTGACAAGAAATGCGGTTCCAATACTGCCGGCAACCTGTCTCGCCGTATTGGAAGCTGCTGTTCCATGCGAACCAAGATGGCGGGGCAGCTGGTTGAGCCCTTCTGTCATTATAGTCATCATAATAAAGGACATACCGAACATCCGCAGTACATATAAAACCAGCAGATGACTGTAGCTTGTTGTCATGCTGAGCATCGTGAACTGCCATGTTGTTAAAACGGTAATCGTTAAGCCGATCACGCCGAGCCATCTGGCACCTATTTTATCAAACAGCGCTCCGGCAATCGGAGACATAATCCCCATCACGATCGCACCCGGAAGCATCAGCAATCCGGATTCGAGCGCGGTAAAACCGCGAATGTTCTGCAGATAAATCGGAAGCAGAATCATTGCACCAAACATTGCCATATTCACGATCATGCTGACGACCGTTGTCAGTGCAAAAATATCATATTTAAATACACGCAAATCAAGCATTGGCTTATCTGTAGTCAATTCCCGCCAAACAAAAGCGATCAATGAGACAATCCCGATCACAAGCGAAAAAACAACAACTGTGCTTTCCCAACCGTTATTTCCGGCTTCACTAAAGCCATACAGCAGGAATCCAAAACCAATTGTGGAAAACAGGAACCCGGGCAAATCAAATTTCGGATTGGTTACTTTCGTGACATCCCTCATCCACAAAAAGCTTAAAACTAATACAAGCACCCCAATTGGAATAACAATGTCAAACAGCAGCCTCCATGAATAATGGCCGATCAGCCATCCGGATAAGGTCGGGCCGATTGCAGGCGCAAAAATCATGACAACGCCCATAAGCCCCATTGCTTTCCCGCGTTTTTCCGGCGGGAACAGCACGAAAAATACCGTCATGAGAAGCGGCATAATAATCCCTGCTCCGCTCCCCTGAATTAGCCGTCCAATCATCAGCATTGTGAAGTTTACCGATAACGAACAAATGAGTGAACCGACCGTAAACAGAAGGATCGCTGTAATATACAGCTTTCTCGTCCCGAACTTGTCAATAAGAAACGCCGTAACCGGGATTAAAATTCCGTTCACGAGCATATAGCCCGTCGTCAGCCATTGAACGGTGTTGGCTGAAACACCCAAGTCATTCATAATATGCGGAATCGCTACATTCAGCAGCGTCTGGTTTAAAATGGCCACAAAAGCGCCGAGCATTAAAGCCGTTAAAATTCTTCCCGTGTTGAAGTTTTTCGGCGCTTCTGGAGCCGTTTGTTTCGGCTCCTCGATTACTTCTTCTTTCGGCTGAACGTTTGCTTCTACATATTCTAACGCCGGCTCTGATACAGCGGAATTCTGAAGCACCTCTGCTGTTTCTTCGGATAAATCCCGTGGAGAAGCCGCCTCATCCTCTTCTTTCCGGTCCAGACGGACTTCTGCAGGGCTTTTTTCACTCTCTTCGCGCATCGCAACCGGTTGATTCATGTTCTGTTTTCTTCGTTTTACTGCTCTAAAATTAAAGAGCAGCAGCACTAACGCGCATAACAGAACATAGACTGCCCCATATATTAACATGTGATCACCTACTTATGAATTCGCACAGTTACGTTCATGCCGGGAACGATGGCTACGCCCTTGCTGTCGTCAATCGATACTTCTACAGGAACGACCTGCGTGACTTTTGTGAAGTTTCCTGTGTTATTTGAACTTGGCAGTAAAGAAAATGTTCCAGCTGTTGCTGAGCCGATTTGTGTGACTTTTCCTTTTAGCGTTGAATTCGGAAAAGCATCCACATAGATGTCTACGTCCTGTCCTGCATCTACTTGATCCACTTCTGTTTCTTCAATATTCGCCGTAACCCATAAATTGTTTAAATCGTACGCTTTCGCAAGTGGTGTTCCAGCAGCAACAAATGAGTTTTGAACCGCTGTGCTTTGAACAATCGTTCCAGCTGCTGGAAGTGTAATGTTCATCTGTGATGCTTGTCCATCTGTACCTGTGACAGAAAGCGTGCCAACTTTCGCGTCTTTAGAGAACTCTTCACCGACACTGCCTTTCCATTCTGTTAATTTTCCGTTTGCAGGTGCAGAAATGGTTACCTGCTGACCGGCGATTTGAGCGTTGTCTGTCGTTAAGTAATTGACAGCTTTATTGTAGTAAGCATAGCCGCCTACGCCGCCGCCTACTAAAACCAATAGGATAATAATGTTAATTAAAATTAAACGCTTTGCGTTCATGACTCCTGTTCCTCCTCTGATGAGAGCTTTGTTAAAACAATTTGATGCAGGCGCAGAAGATGGGAAATTTCCTCTTCTGGCAGCTCAAGAATGTGATTTAATTTTTTGACGAGCTTCGATTCAGACGAAACGATTTGCTCGAACACAGCTTTTCCTTCTTCTGTTAAATCAATAAACACACTTCTTCGATTCTCCTGCGGAATGATCCTTTCAGCCAGCCCGCTGTGAACAAGCCGCTCAATCACACCGCTGACCGTACTGTTTGTAAGCATCAGCCTTTCAGCCAATTCTCCCAGGCTTATACTTGGATTCAATTGAATGATATAAATGGCTTTCAGCTGCACAACCGTAATGCCAAGCCGATCTGCGTCCTGCTTTATTAATTTGTTGATCGCTTTATTGACCCTCCAAAAGGAAGCCAAAATTTCGTTGTTCAACACGATGCCCGTTCCTCCTTTCTTTTGTCTCTTTTATTTTCTATCGAAACATTTCGTATACGAAATGTTTCCTCACGAAGAAGAATTATAATCACCTGCAACGGTATTGTCAACTTAAAATACTTGAAGAAACGGCTTCGCCTTAACCTTTGTTCTCCGGCTGTTTTTAACCCTTTTTTGCTGATGGCAATAAAAAAGCCCGGCGCAAGTAATGTTTACTTGCGCCGGACCTTGGATTACGTTTTTTAAAAAATAGAAATCAGCTCTTTTGTATAAGAATGGCGTTCTTCCGCCCGCAGCTGCTCCCGGCTGAATTGGTCGACCAGTTTCCCTTCCTTCATGACTATGATGCGCTGGCTCATTTTTTGCACAGCGGCCAGGTCATGAGAGATAAATAAATAAGAAAGACCGAGTGTGCGCTGCAGCTCTGTTAATAAATCAAGAACAGCTCCCTGGGAAAGTACATCAAGGCTCGCCGTAGGCTCGTCTAACACAATCAGCTCTGGTTCAATGCTGATCGCCCGGGCGATTGTAACCCGCTGTTTTTGTCCGCCGCTTAATTCATGAGGATACCGGTTTGCCAAATCCTCCGGCAATTCAACTGCCTCTAAAAGCTGTTTAACAAACGCTGTTTTGGACGTATACGAAAAGTGAGCAGGCTTTAGCTCTTTCCTGTACTGTTCATACGGGTCAATGAGAGAATCTTTTATTTTCAGCTTTGGATTCAAAGCAGCCGACGGGTTTTGAAACACGATTTGCATTTGTTTTCGGTAAGGATACAATTGGCGTTCGGTGTGCCTTTCAATCGCTTCACCTTTAAAACGAATAGAGCCGCTGTCGATCGACTCTATTCTCAGCAGGCACCTAGCCAATGTACTTTTGCCACAGCCGCTTTCCCCTACAAGCCCAAGACATTCACCTTTATCTAGTTCAAAAGACACGTCATTTACAGCTGCTTTTCCTCCGCTGTATGATTTCGTCAATTGCTGTACGGCAAGAAGCTTCATGCTTTCCCCTCCTCCTGTAAACCGGACGGCAGGCCGTGTTTAAGCACAGGCGCCGCCTTGATTAACTGCTTTGTATAGGGGTGCTGCGGATGATCAAGGATACGATGCTTTCCTCCTGATTCAATGATTTCGCCTTCTTTCATGACGGCAATCCGGTCCGCATAACGTCTTACATGGCGCCAGTCATGTGTAATAAACAAAATAGCGCAGCCGGTTTCCTGCTGCCTCCTGGCAAGCAGCTCTAAAATCTGATTCCCGGATACACTGTCGAGCGCGGTGGTGATTTCATCAGCAATCACCAAATCAGGAGCCAGCAAAAGGGCCATCGCAATCGACACGCGCTGCAGCTGGCCGCCGCTCAGCTGAAATGGATAACAGCTGGCCAGCTCCTCACTTAAACCGACGGATTGGAGCGCTTCTCTCACTCCAGCCATACGGGCTTGCGGCGAATGAAGCCCATGGGCTTTTTGGTATTCATCGAGGTGCTGGCCAATCGTGCGAAATGGTGTGAAGGAGCCCTGGTAATCTTGAAAAATATAAGACAGCTTCCGGCCGCGGACTGTCCGCATTTCTTTTTTGGACAGCTTCAATACATTTTGTCCGTTGAAAAAAATGTTTCCTTCCACATTCAAGCCAGGGGCAAGCATTTGTCCAACAGCTTGTGACAGGATGCTTTTTCCGCTGCCGCTCTGCCCAACAAGAGCAAACCATTCTCCTTTTTGAATCGCGAGGGAAACGTTTTGAACGAGCTTTTTCTGCCTGCTGCCAATCGTTACCTGCTCAACGGATAAAATCATGACTGCCCCTCCTTTTTACATCAAAGCGATCATACAAATAATCACCCAGCATATTCGCCAGCAGTACGACAAGGACAATCGCAAGGCCCGGGTAGATCATTAAAGCCGGCATCGACTGAAAATACGGGCGTGCATCATTCAGCATAGCTCCCCATTCCGGTGTTGGCGGCTGGGCACCAAGGCCGATATAAGATAAGGAAGAAATCAGCAAAATGATTTTGCCAAGGTCGAGGCTGGCCAGTACAAGCACGTTTCCTGCTATGTGCGGAAACAAATGTTTACACATAATTTTTCGTGCGGACAGCCCATTAATCCGGGCGATGAGCACGTATTCCTTTTGTGATTCCGATAAAACCGTGCTACGAACAAGCCGGGCATAGCTGACCCATTTCACCATCACGATCGCGAGCACAAGATTGCCGATTCCCGGTCCAAGCAGCCCGCTCAACACGATTGCCACGATCGTGTCCGGAAAAGCTAAAAAACCATCGGCAATCCGCATAAAGACGCGGTCAACCCATCCCCGCTTGAAGCCCGCAATCAATCCGGACGGAATCCCGATGGCGAGAGCGGCGAGCAGAGCTAAAAAGCTGGAGCCGATTGTTTGCTGCCCTCCCAAAAAAAGCCTTGTTAATACATCGCGGCCAAGATGGTCGGTGCCGAGCGGATGCTTCAGGCTCATTCCCTGCAGCCGGCCGCTCATATTTGTCAAAGTTGGGTCATGCCGTAAATAAAAGAAAGCATACAGGGTACCCGCCAGCACAGCAGCCAGGGTCAAAACGGCAGCGGCTCCCTGCCAATTGTGCTTTTTTCCTTTTGGCAGTTGCATAGAAAAACATCTCATCATGGTGTGTTCCTTTCTTTTAATTTCATTTCCGGATTCAAATACCGGTACGAGACATCCACGCATGTATTCACCGTAAACACAATGACGGCCATGACCAAAATGTATCCTTGTATAAGCGGATAATCACGCTGGCGTATCGCATCAACGACCATTTTTCCAACACCCGGATACGCAAACAACACTTCAATCACCACGACACCGCCAATTAAGCTGCCTAAACTAACGCCAAACACCGTAATAACAGGCGGAAGGCTGTGGCGCAGCGCATGAACGAAGAAAATGCGCCCTTCTGACAGCCCCCTCGCTCTTGCGGCACGGATAAATTCCTGACTAATCGAGTCAAGCAGGCTGGAGCGAAGCAGACGGACGTATACACTTGAAATCGCCAGCCCAAGTGTGATCGACGGCAAAACCAATGACATAAACCCGTCTCTTCCCATCGTGGGCAGCCAATTCAACTGAACACCAAACAAATGGATCAAAATCAAGCCAAGCCAAAAGCTCGGAATCGCCGCCCCAACAATAGATGTAACCCGGCTTATATGGTCGATCCAGCTATCCCGGTAAAGAGCTGACAGGGAGCCAAGCGGAATCGATACGATCAGCATCACGAACATGGATCCGGCTGCCAGCTCAAGAGTAGCAGGAAGGCTCATTGCAACCATGTCTGCCACCGGCTGGCCAGTCACATAAGACTGTCCAAAATCAAGCTGAATAAAACGAAAAAGCCAAAGCCCGTATTGAACGAGCAGCGGCTTATTAAACCCCATCTCCTCCCGCAATGCTTCTACTTGTTCCTGGCTTACAGAAAGCTCATCCACATTCAAGATCGTTAACACGGGATCACCCGGCGCCAGACGAACAAACAGAAAACTGATAAAAGTAATAAACAGCAGGAAAAGAGTTACTTCAAGAAATTTACGGACAAGAATCTGAAGCATTTATTTCACATCCAATTGGTTCGTTATCATATAATACTCGCTCCGGGCTGTGACCCAGTTTTTCACTTTATCATCGTTATACGCGACAATCGTGGACGGGTGCAGCACAAAAGAGTTGATCACATTCTCATGCACATAATCCGCCGCCTGCTCTGCCAGCACTGCACGGTTCTTCTGGCCGACTGTTTGATTAAGCTTATCAATCATTTTTGTCAGTTCCGGTTCTTCTGCACCGCTGAAATTCAAAGCACCTTTCGGATGATACGTTGCGTTTAAATAATAGCCGGCATCGCCACGCGGTGCTGTTAAATTACTGTATGTCGCCAAATCCCAGTCACGGTTAGACGCCATGTATTCTTCCGGAATTTCAATTTGCTTAATGTTTACGTCGATGCCAATTTGTTTCGCATCAGATTGAAACACCTGTGCAATAAGCGGCAGGTCAGCCCTGGCGCTGTACGTGAGCAGCTCAAAATGAAGCGGCTTCCCATCCTTCTGCATCTTGCCATCCTTCAGTATGTATCCTGCTTTCTGTAAATATTGCACAGCCGCATTCGGACCGGATGGCGGGCGTTTCTCGTACGTTGGCGCAAATGGCAGGGATGGCAAAAATGGCCCTTCTGCCGCTTCCCCGTATCCTAACAAAATCGTATCGACAATTTCCTGGCGGTCAATCAATGCATCAACCGCACGACGTACATTGACATCTTTTAAACTTTCACGCTGCATATTCATCGTCATTTGATGAACACGGAAGGTCTCCGTCGATTCTACTTTCATGCCGGGCTGTGCTTTTAATGTCTCCAGACTCTCCACCTCCGGCCGGTAGACAATATCGACCTGCCCGGATTGCAGTGCCATAGAACGCGCATTGGCATCTTCGTTAAACGAGAATGTAACCGAATCCAGCTTTGCAGCTCCGTCCCAGTAGCCATCATAGCGCTTAAGCTCAAGCCGGCTTCCCGGAACAAAGGACGTCAGAGCAAAAGGTCCCGTGCCGACCGGTCTATTGACGATGTCTTTTTCCGAAACATCAATGATGGATACATTTGGATTCACCAGTTCAGAAATAAATTCAGGAAAAGGCTCTGTATTTGAAATGCGCAATGTATAGCCGTCTGCTTCCATTTTGTCGATCTTTAATGCATTTTGAACAGCTGTGCTTTCTGTCAGTGCCCGCTCCAGAGAGGCTTTCACTGCCTTCGCATCCATTTTCTTTCCGTTTTGAAAAGTGACATCTTCGCGCAGGTGAATCGTCCAGTTTTGTCCGTCTGTACCTTCCCAGCTTTTTGCCAGCCATGGCGCGATTGTTAACTTGTTCTCTTCAAGCCGGACAAGTGTTTCCGTTATGCCGGCCCGCAGCGGAACGTAGCTTGAATCCACATGTGGATCTAAAGAATTGGTTGAGAAATTATAAAGAAAATGAATGTGCTTGTCTTCGCTTGTTGACGCCGTCGTACTCGATGAAGACTGTCCGCAGGCTCCCAATAAGCCAAGACAAGCTGCTGCTATCCCTATCTTCAACAAGCCTTTCCATAAAACACGCTTTCTCCTCCTCTTTACTGTCTGCATCCAACATCCCCCTTATTTCGTAATCATTACGTTTTAATATATCGTAATCATTACGTTTTAATATATCGTAATCATTACGCTTTATCAATAGCATTGGGCAAAAAAGAAAAATAAATCTATGCTCTCTACTCTTTCATTAGGTGGAAAATAAAGTAATATTTTTTAAATATTTTAGGAATAAAGGAAATTTACTCATACAGTGAATTTAGCATTTTCATAAAATAATGGGATAGAGATCAAGAACGGCTCTACTATTTTATTGATGTAAGCAGTAAGCAGGGAAATTTGATAGATGGAAATATCATAAATGATGTTTAAAGAGCTGATCCGTTTGTATGCAGCCATTATATTTTTAGGAAGTAATAAGTCCGGTTCCAGTCGCGATCCTTTAAAAGCAGCGAAAAGTCTGGGGATTTTACTGTTTTACTGACGGATAGAGAAAAATGGATCAAGCAGCTACGGAAAGAATTTACGGACGTACATCAAATGATTTAGATGGGCAGCTTAGCGGACAAAAAAGCGATTCTGAAAGAAATTTCCTGCTTGAAAAGCTGGGAAAACAAATTAAGGCCTTTATGAATTTTATTGATTCAGTGGTAAGCCTTGCAGCCGATATTTCCTGGGAATTAAATCTCGCCGGGCTTTCGGTAAAGACCCTTTTTAATACGGAAGATAAAACAAGGTTTCGGGGATTACTAAAAGAAAACCAAGCCTCCTCTTTTTATACTGTTTATTCATATTGAAGAAACTGAGGACAACCCTATTAAAAAATATAGTGTACACCTCCCTTTCATTATAAAATCTCCTGTGTCTAATGGCTCTAAAGATGTTCTTCTCATTCCTTCAAAGAAAAAGTTTAAAGAAGCGACCCGGCATTTTCAGGGACGCTTCCCCGGTGTGCCGGTCTTGATGAAAGAATACCGTGATGGTCTCAGTATTTAATTCTTTCCTAACTTCTTTAACAGCCACTTCAACTAGTCTCATCTGTACAGCCTTCATTTTATTTCTGCCGGACAACTGACTCCCGTGCCCATGTAGAAAAACACCTTCAAGTTGGCTTTTCAGGTCATTACATACCTGTTTTTCAACTGAAAGGTGTTTTTGTTTGTCTCACTTTATAAGGTATTTCCTAATTCAAAGTTTAATGCTTTTACGAAGCTTAGCTGATTATTACCTAATGGATGCGGTGGCTGGAGTTATAGGAGGGGGTAATATAAGTAAAAGTATATGTAGAAAAAAGCTTTGGATTCTAAAAATCCGGCCCTTTTCCAATACATATACTAACACTTATATTGTATTTAGATTTTTAATCTCAAATACGATTTCGTTTCATACATTTTTAACCTCTAATTATTTTCTGCTCCGTTTCCTGCGGGAAGATCAGAAACTAAGTGAAAATCATCTGTACCCAATAGAATAACAAGAATAATGTAACGATCGTTGTCAAGGGTATAACAATCAATGACACGCTTAAATATTCTTTCCAAGAAACATGAATCCGATTCTTCCTTAAAATATCCATCCAAATTAGGGAGGCGAGAGTTCCGATCGGCAATAACAAAGAGCCCATATCACTGCCAATAATATTTGCAAGATAAATCGTCTTTAAAGTGATAGGGTCTATCCCCATTTCTGTTAAGGTAATCGTTCCAATCATTAAGGCAGGATGGTTATTGAAAAAATTGGATAAAACTGAGACTAGTCCGCCCATTATAAGGCTCGCCTGGAACAGCCCCTGATTAACAATCGGTTCACATGCCCTTACAAGCATGGCCGTTAATCCTGCATTGTGGAGCCCGTAAATAATGACATACATAGAGAAGGCAAAAAGTAAAATGTGCCAAGGGGTCTTTTTTAAAATATCCAGCGGGTTTGTTCGTAAATGGTACCATCTCCATGCAAGCAATAGGAAGGAGCCAAACACCGCCACCAGCTCAATTGGAATGGAGAGGTAGGACGCCACAAAAATCAGGCAGCGTACCACAAACACAAACAGTAAAAGCTTTAACATAAATTTTGTGCGTTTATGTTTTGTTGCAACAGACAGTGTCTCTTTTAACGGGTGAAAGTTTTTAGAGAAAAAATTTTCTTCTATGTCCTCCTGCAAAGAAGCAGGCAGCGTTTTGGGTAATTTCTTCTTCACTACAATAAACATTAAAGTTGACATGAACAATAATCCAAGTGTTCCAGGCACAAACATCATGGCAGTATGCATGTAGAGGGTCATATGAACAATTTCCAGTGCAATTAAATTGACAATATTGCTTACGCCAATCGGTGCACTAGAAGCGGTAGCGATCAGAGCGCCACTTAAGAGATACGGAAGCTGTTCAGATGGTTTCAACTGAAGGTTGTGAAGGAGTAAAATTAAAATAGGTGTCGTAATTAGGATACTGCCATCATTGTTAAATAAAAGCGTCATCAAAAAACATAAAAGCTGAATGTACCAATAGAGACGATAGCCCGAGCCTTTAGCTAGCTTTGCAAGCCTCGCAGCTGCCCAGTGAAAAAAACCAAAGCTTTCCAATACGACAGCCATGACGATCGTGGCTATAATTGTAATAGATGCACCGCCTATCTTGTCGATAATATCTATAACATCTCCATACGATACAATTCCCGTCAGCAGAATAATCCCTGCACCAATCGACGCCGGCCATGCTTCATTGATCCCGCCTGGCCTCAAAAATATAACAAGCATTGTCATGATAAAGATCAAAATAGTCAATCCAATTTCAAAGCTCATTCGTCCCTTCCCCTTTTTGAAAAGTCGTCAATTAGAGTCCCTTCTTCTCCGTTTTATTACATTTATATTCACCTCTATTAAAAAGCAACTGTACAACCACCTAGTCTTTAAACTTATGCCGAAACAATTCTTAAACTTCTAGACATGAAAGATCCTGGGTAGTCTATACTTATCCAGACACAAAATAAAGGCGGCGTACACTTGATCTAAAAAAAATGGGAATCTGGACATTTACGTTTCGCTTCAATAAAGGCTTCTTTCTTCGACCGACTATGGAAGAAAGGCTATCCAGCTTTTATCAGTACCTATTTAGCATTATGGCTAAGATGCATTATTCTTTTAGCTATATGGGTCTGTTCTTAGAATGGGTGAATCTCATTGGGAAAAATGCTTGCCTAAAAGTCTACTACTTAATTATTTAACTACTTATCTTTGTTTTTTATTACTTCAATTGCTTCTGCTAAAGAAAGAATATACTCCTGTATCATTTGCTTAATTTTTATTTTCACATTTGAGGCAATCTCCATCCAGAGGGCGAATTCCATTTATTAAGAATCTTTTTCTGCCTCGTCCGCTGTCTCTCCTGTTGTTATGCAATTCCTCTTGGGGTCAATCAAAGCTAGTAGTGGAGTCGATTTGAGTGCACAGAGCTTACAACATAAGTGCAAAGTTAACAGGATGGTTTTTTGTTTCTTCCACCTTACCCCCCGTTTTCATTCATTGGCCCCTTCTGAATCATTGTATAGCGTTTTTGAAATGGGAATCGGAAGCGAGACTGGGGAAACAAGCTCGTGTTCACTAAGAATGCAGATTCTCAACACAGTGAATCCACACTTCAGAGGGAATTTAATTGTGCGGGTTGCGTAAGTATACCGATGTTATTCAAAAATACGAATAATGGCGCTTGTTACACCATGTTTAATCTGGTTCTTTTCAGTCATCGGGTAAATAACTTAGAAGTATAAGGGAAAAGCATATTCCTTTTCCCTTTGGCTTTTCACCTGTATCATTTGCAATACTGAACGTAACGATCGTCCCAAGTCCTGTTTTCCTTTCATTTATTGTAAAACACGTTCTCCAAGGTGATTGATTTGTTTTGTCTTATCTCTATTCCCTCATGAAACATAAAGGGAGAATTCTTTTAATTCAAATCGGCTAAGTGCTTTCTCAAATAGTTGCTGCGATCACGAATGAATTGAAAAATAAAATCCGGTTCGCTATCGAATACGTCGATCGTTTTCTTTTTATAAGGATCTAGAAGAATATGCGGACGTAAAGCTTGGTGCAGCAACATCACTTTGTTTTCCATGTATTCGACAGTAAACTTAGTTTCTAAGGTCTCCTCCAATATGTTTCGGTAAAGTTGACGGTACTCCGGTACTTGCAGAAGCAGGCAGGAAAGATGGTTGCTTTTCTTTCCTTCAATCGGAACGTAATCGTAACGCATTACCCCGCCGTCAACCTTTCTTCCCCAGGTTGCGTCATAATCCCAGGGAATGATTTCGAACAAACCTGTCTCACTGTTGCGATACAGTGCGTAGTTATGAGTGAATCCATCATTATTCATTGTGCAGACGGCACCAGCAAGCCAGCGTAAATATTTATCAATATTAAGGTACTGAGGAATTACATCAGGGAATTGAGAAAGGTGGGTATGGTTGATTTTCTCTATCAATTTTTGAAGAAAATCATCATCTGACGGGCTTCCAGACACTCGTTTATATCCCGAAAGAAGTGACTCTTTTTGCTTCTCATCTCTTGTTAAGGAGAAATTAGCATTATTGTTGACGGCATAATAAATAGGACCCAAAGGAAGGTCTCTGTTTTTCAAGAACAAATCATCGACGGATTCTAATTGTAAGTAGACACCTCTAAAAGATTCATTTCGGATTAAATTGATATGCTGGCTGTGTGGAGAGAGAACACTAAGATCGCGGAATAAGTCCAAAGAAAGTTTATTGCGGATAAGAGAGGGGTCCTTGTACTCTGCATTAAGATGAATAACGCGGGCCCCGGAGCATGTTGACGGCTTGATGAATTCAATTTGGTAGGATCTTTTGCGAAATTTTCGTGTATAAGAACCCCGATAGGCAATATCGATATCATAAATGGCTCCCTCTATTTGTAAATAGGCAGGAACAGGGGTATCGCTCCGCACATCTCGCCGCAGTTCTTCTAGGTCCCCTTCTTCGATTATCAAAAAATAAGACGGAATTAGATAGGACATATCATTTCTTTTCCTTTCTATATGTGTGATAAAATGATACGCTGGCATTGCACCTTTGTGGACAACTAATAAACCAAGTGATTTTAAAATGGGCAAGAAATTTAGGCCCTTCTATAAAAAAACCCAGGAACGTATCCCTGGTTTTTTTGTTTAGCCGATCTCTTGGTCCAATCTGCGTTCTTATTTGATCTATCCTCTGTTAATATACATCTTTTACGTTTTTTCAAAGTCGATGTTACTTACCTTCCACTTTTCTTTTGGTAAAAAAACTCCCTTTAATCATCAATACAGTATATTCAAACGGATATAAAGGTGATACCGAAACAGGGCACTGGCGGAGATCTTGTAATCGCCTGCTCAGTGAAATAAATGTATAAAGAAGAGATCTTCTTTCATCCAAAAATAAGGGGATAAAGAAGACAAAATGCAGCTTCAATGCAGGTGAATTTGTCTATGGCCTGAAGAGCTTTTAATGACAACATATTTAAATATAAGTGAAGGAGCAATAAAAATTTTTATTATTTTTGGAATGCCACATTAAGTTATGTAATCAATTACCTCAAACCATACTGCGGATTTATCTTCAGGATCACAGTTGTAATTTATTGTGATTTCTTCATTCCTGCTAATGTTAGTTATTGCATAAAAGTCTATAGATAAGTTTTCTACATTATAAACAAACACAGCATTTGGCGTATAGGAATGATTAAACAGGGATCCATATCCTAAAGCAATCGCTGTTTGCTTATAATTTTTTCCCCAAGTGAAGCAGTAATCAACAAGCACCGTCTTTTCTAGATATTCCCACTCATTTTGAGGCGATATTAAAACTGGGGAGACTTCAAAAAGCTCGCCTGTTTTAATATCACGCGCCGCATAAATTCCTCTGCCATACTTATCAGTGTTTCTTACATATATCGGGTTCACAGTGTTCGCCCCTTTCTATAACACCGGAACGCATTTTAGATTTGCATGGCCGATAAAAATCATTACCGATTTATTAATATGAATTCCCTCTTTTACTATTCTTTTTGGAGTTGATAAGATTGCTCTTTAAGCAGGAATTGCTTCTGTTCGATCAATGAGTAATTGATCAAACAGAAGCAATTTTTTTCTATCTTCGCGGACCTTTTCTAGGTCCTTTTTTTGGACCTGTTGATGTATCGCCCGTGCTTGTCGTGCCTGTTGATGTATCGCCTGTGCTTGTTGTGCCCGTTGATGTATCGCCCGTGCCTGTTGTACCTGTTGATGTATCGCCTGTGCCTGTTGTACCTGTTGATGTATTGCCTGTGCTTGTTGTGCCCGTTGATGTATCGCCTGTGCCTGTTGTGCCCGTTGATGTATCGCCTGTGCCTGTTGTGCCCGTTGATGTATCGCCTGTGCCTGTTGTGCCCGTTGATG
>NZ_JAKGCR010000080.1 GCF_022668875.1 Domibacillus sp. PGB-M46
GGGCTATAGCCAAGCGGTAAGGCAACGGACTTTGACTCCGTCACGCGAAGGTTCGAATCCTTCTAGCCCAGCCATTTATACTTAGCGGGTGTGGCGGAATTGGCAGACGCACCAGACTTAGGATCTGGCGCCGCGAGGCGTGGGGGTTCAAGTCCCTTCACCCGCATCTTTTACAGGCTGACGAAAGTAAATACTTTCGTCAGCCTGTATATTTGATAAAAGACTTCTTACAAAGTCTTGCATGAAAGAGGAAATTCTTCTAAGAGCGTACAATGGAGAACCCAATACATCCTGTTTAGTGCGGAAGTAGTTCAGTGGTAGAACATCACCTTGCCAAGGTGGGGGTCGCGGGTTCGAATCCCGTCTTCCGCTCCAT
>NZ_JAKGCR010000081.1 GCF_022668875.1 Domibacillus sp. PGB-M46
CGACCAGGCTCGTTCATGAAAACCAAGTGATCGCAGTGGAGAATTTGTCAGTGAAGAATCTCGTCCAAAACAAAAAATTAAGCAAGGGGATTCACGATGCGTCATGGTCGAGGTTTAACGAAATGCTCGCTTACAAAGCGAAGTGGTACGGACGGACGATCATAAAAGTCGATCCGTTCTTCCCATCAAGCCAGCTCTGCTCATGGTGCGGACATCAGCATAAGGATGCAAAAAATCTCGCTGTCCGGGTGTGGGAGTGTCCATCCTGCGGCGTGCGTCACGGCCGGGACCTAAATGCGAGCCTGAATATTAAAAAAGAAGCCCTTCGGCTTCTTTCACTTCAGTCTATTTAAGCTTTGT
>NZ_JAKGCR010000082.1 GCF_022668875.1 Domibacillus sp. PGB-M46
AACGGGCAGGGAGGGTACGCCCATGGAAACATGGCCCCCTGCTCAATCAGCATGTTAAAGGGGTAAGCATAATGACGCTTAACATGTATCACAATATAATAGGTAAACATATTTCAATCCAACACAATAGGAAATGAGAGAATCCGCTTAGCATAGCGTTTGAAAAAACAAAGCAGCAAATAAACACGGCAACAATAGTTTAGACCTCGGCACTCTGAATAGTAAATAGGAGGAAATAAAAATGGATTTCTTGGTGAAATTCGCGGAGGGGTTTATCGGAATGTTCGAAAAAGGTGGAGAAACCTTTATGGACATGTTCACCGGCATCAT
>NZ_JAKGCR010000083.1 GCF_022668875.1 Domibacillus sp. PGB-M46
ATGGCGGTGTAGCTCAGCTGGCTAGAGCGTACGGTTCATACCCGTGAGGTCGGGGGTTCGATCCCCTCCGCCGCTACCATATATTTAAATAATGAGAATGCCTTTTGTAAAAGATGCATTTTTGATTTTCACATGGTGAATAAGAGGACCTTTAGCTCAGTTGGTTAGAGCAGACGGCTCATAACCGTCCGGTCGCAGGTTCGAGTCCTGCAAGGTCCACCACTTGAATTCTTATTTAATTCGGAGGAATACCCAAGTCCGGCTGAAGGGATCGGTCTTGAAAACCGACAGGCGGGTCAAACCGCGCAGGGGTTCGAAT
>NZ_JAKGCR010000084.1 GCF_022668875.1 Domibacillus sp. PGB-M46
GCTTTATTTTTTTCCCGCGATTTCGAACCTTCTTTTTTACGTGCAAACGCACGCTGAAGAAAGGCTAATCGCTTTTCATATTCTTGGTAGTATTTCGGGTTGGAGATGACTTGGCCGTTTGAGAGTACAGCGAATTCTTTCAGCCCGACATCGATGCCAACGGCATCGTTGGTGCTTGGTTTGTACGGGGAATAAGGCATTTCGCAAATGACCGAAATAGAATACCGGCCGGTGCTGCTGCGGCGCACGGTGACACGCTTAATGTCGCCTTCGATGTTTCGGGACTTGGAGAAACGAATCCAGCCGAGTTTC
>NZ_JAKGCR010000085.1 GCF_022668875.1 Domibacillus sp. PGB-M46
AAGTGGGGGATTCCTGGGCAAGAGGATCTCCGACCCCCAGTAATCAGGCTAACCCCGTATTCCAACGGTTTTATGACTAAGCTTAAATAGACTGAAGTGAAAGAAGCCGAAGGGCTTCTTTTTTAATATTCAGGCTCGCATTCAGGTTCCGGTCGTGACGCACACCGCAGGACGGGCATTCCCACACCCGGACAGAGAGATTTTTTACATCCTTATGCTGGTGGCCACAGCCGGAACAGAGCTGGCTTGATGGGAAGAACGGATCGACTTTTATGATCGTCCGTCCGTACCACTTCGCTTTGTATGC
>NZ_JAKGCR010000086.1 GCF_022668875.1 Domibacillus sp. PGB-M46
TGTTAATCCGCGGGATTATCACAGAGCGCATCACCATTACGATGATGAAACGCCAGGGGATTTCCGTAACGGACTAACACCGACAGGGGGAACAGAAAATGTCTGAACAGGCAGTAATGACAAGATACAAAGCAGTGAAAATTAACAAAGGCAGCAATGGCTGGGGCGGGCCGCTTGTCATCCAGCCCGATGAGCAGAAAAAATATGTTGTATCCGTGACGGGCGGCGGCATCCACCCGGTTGCCCAGCGTATTGCCGAATTAACCGGTGCGGAAGCCGTTGACGGCTTTAAAACATC
>NZ_JAKGCR010000087.1 GCF_022668875.1 Domibacillus sp. PGB-M46
TATGGCGGTGTAGCTCAGCTGGCTAGAGCGTACGGTTCATACCCGTGAGGTCGGGGGTTCGATCCCCTCCGCCGCTATTGACATAAGCGTACTGTGTAATTCAGTAATGCATTTAAAACTCTTATGTGTGAGCATGAAGACATCGGCTCAGTTACTGCAGCCGGATAGCATAAGCCGTCCGGTCGCAGGTTCGAGTCTTGCCTGCAAAGTCAGTTACGGAGAGCTGTCCGAGAGGTCGAAGGAGCACGATTGGAAATCGTGTAGACGGTTACCGCTGTCTCAAGGGTTCGAATC
>NZ_JAKGCR010000088.1 GCF_022668875.1 Domibacillus sp. PGB-M46
CTCTTGAGTGTATCCTGAGTACGGCGGAACACGAGGAATTCCGTCGGAATCCGGGAGGACCATCTCCCAAGGCTAAATACTCCCTAGTGACCGATAGTGAACCAGTACCGTGAGGGAAAGGTGAAAAGCACCCCGGAAGGGGAGTGAAAGAGATCCTGAAACCGTGTGCCTACAAGTAGTTAGAGCCCTTTAACGGGTGATAGCGTGCCTTTTGTAGAATGAACCGGCGAGTTACGATTTCATGCAAGGTTAAGCTGATAAGGCGGAGCCGCAGCGAAAGCGAGTCTGAA
>NZ_JAKGCR010000089.1 GCF_022668875.1 Domibacillus sp. PGB-M46
GAATACTGCTTGCCCACTGGCTGTTCAAACCGATGAAGTTCACCTGCTTTGTACCATTTCATCCATGTTTTAAGCTGTGTATAGTTTCGAATATTTAATTCTTTCATTACTTCTTTAACGGCTACTCCAGCTAGTCTCATCTGTACAGCTTTCATTTTTATTTCTGCTGGATAACTCACTCTTGTCCTCATAATGAAAAACACCTCCAAGTTGGCTTTTTAGGTACTTACATACCCATTTTTCAACTTAAAGGTGTTTTTATTTGTCTCACTCCATGGGGTCAGTCCC
>NZ_JAKGCR010000008.1 GCF_022668875.1 Domibacillus sp. PGB-M46
CCCCAACTACCATCGGCGCTGAAGAGCTTAACGGCCGTGTTCGGGATGGGAACGGGTGTGACCTCTTCGCTATTGCCGCCTGACTTTTTTACGACATTTATTATTATAACATATTAAACAAATTTAGCAATCCATTTTTCAAAGAAACCTGTGAGCAATTTGTTTTTTACTGCTAACGACAAAAAATAATATATCATAACTTTTTACCTTTATGCAAGCATTTTAAGAAGAATATTTTCTTCTTTCTCAAACTGAAAAGAAACTCACGTATAATTATCTATCCTGTATAATATGAAACAAACACCTAAAGACCCTCCTTTATAGGAAGGCGGCAGATTGTATGGAATGGAAAATGATACTTCGCTTTACTGCTTAAGCCTGGGTTATCCGGCGGACTCGAGGCCATTATAGGGTTAGATCGCGAATTAAAAAGCAAGCCGGCCGGCTTAAAAACAAGCATCGTGATCTCCGTTATCAGCTGCCTGTTAACCTCTGTTTCAGTGGAATCTGTTTATTTTTATCATGGAGATGCCGGTGTAAATGTGACCATGGATCCTTTGAGATTATCCGCCCAAATTGTTTCGGGCATTGGTTTTCCCGGTGCAGGTGTAATCCCGCACCGGGAAAATGACACCATTTCCGGCTTAACGACCGCGGCCATGATCTGGGGCGCTGCAGGTATTGGTATTATTGTCGGTGCCGGCTTTTATGCGGCGGCACTTGCAGGTATAATCCTTATTATCCTGGCTGTAGAAATGCTGCCTGTTGTTCTTCGGTTTGCCGCTCCAAGCCGCCTCCAGGAAAAAGGCCTGCACATTAAATTAAGAACTGCCTCGCACCATTATGTTAAAGAAACTTTAAAAGACGTAAAAAAAGGCAAAATTACAGTTAAAGAAATTCGTATTTTATATGATGAAAAGCGCCATACTCATTCACTGGTTTTTGCCGCAGGTGTACATTTCAAAAGACGAACTACAGAAATTTATTATACCCTATATGAAATTCCCCATGTGCAATCTGTCGAGCTTGAAAGCACATAAGCAGACTTCCTTCTTCTTTTAAACAATAAAAAAGCTGTTCCAATTGGAACAGCTTTTCATTCATCAATATATGGAGACTATCGGGATCGAACCGACGACCTCTTGCATGCCATGCAAGCGCTCTCCCAGCTGAGCTAAGCCCCCGTTTTTAAGCTATATGTATTTCTTAGCGTCTAGATTATATTATAAAGATTTTTTCAGCTAATGCAAGTCTTTTTTAAAAAACTTCGGGGGAATTATTCCCCGCGAAGTCGTTTTTCAAGCTCGGCTTTCTTTTCTTCAAAACCTGGTTTACCAAGAAGCGCAAACATATTCACTTTATATGCTTCTACGCCCGGCTGGTCGAACGGGTTCACACCAAGAAGGTAGCCGCTGATTGCGCATGCTTTTTCGAAGAAATAAACTGTGTAGCCGAATGTGTACGCGTCCATAGCTGGAATAGAAACGGTTAAGTTCGGTACACCGCCATCCGTATGGGCAAGAAGGGTTCCTTCAAATGCTTTATTATTCACGAAGTCTACTGTTTCACCTGCCAGGTAATTTAACCCATCCAGATCATTTTCTGCTTTTTCAATCGTTAAGGACTTGCGCGGGTTTTCAACACGAACAACGGTTTCAAACAAGTCGCGGCGCCCTTCCTGAACATATTGGCCCAACGAATGAAGATCGGTTGAGAAATTGGCAGACGATGGATAAATACCTTTAAAGTCTTTTCCTTCACTTTCCCCAAATAACTGCTTCCACCACTCAGAGAAGTATTGAAGCCCCGGCTCATAGTTAATCAACATTTCAATTGTTTTGCCTTTGTTGTACAAAATATTGCGAACTGCTGCGTACTGGTACGCTTCATTTTCTTGAAGTTCAGACGAGCTGTACGCTTCACGAGCATCGCGAGCTCCCTGCATCATGGCTTCAATATCCGCCCCTGCTGCTGCAATTGGCAGAAGGCCTACGGCTGTCAAAACAGAATAACGGCCGCCGACATCATCAGGAATAACGAATGTTTCGTATCCTTCTTCATCCGCAACGGTTTTTAAAGCGCCGCGTGCTTTGTCCGTCGTTGCGTAAATACGGCTCTTCGCTTCTTCTTTTCCGTATTGTTTTTCAAGCAGGTCACGGAACAAGCGGAATGCAAGCGCCGGCTCTGTTGTAGTACCGGATTTAGAAATAACATTAATTGACCAGTTTTTCCCTTCCAGCACTTCGATAAGGTCACTCATGTATGTAGAACTAATGTTATTTCCGGCAAAGAATACTTGCGGGCCGTTGCGCTTTTCAGATGAAAGCACGTTATAGAAGCTGTGGTTCAGCATGTCAATCGCTGCACGGGCGCCAAGGTAAGAGCCGCCAATACCGATTACCACTAAAACATCAGAGTCCTGGCGGATTTTTTCGGCCGCTTTTTGAATACGGGCGAATTCTTCTTTATCATAATCAACCGGAAGGTCGATCCACCCAAGATAGTCGCTTCCTTGGCCTGTTTTTTCATGTAAAGAATGGTGAGCTACTTTTACAGCGTCTTTTAAATAATCGATTTCATGTTCTCCGAAAAAAGGCAGTGCATTTGAGTAATCAAACTTAATATGCGTCATTCTTCATTACCCTCCATCTAAACGGTATTTTTCCACTTAACTGTATACGACTGTACGCGGTTTCGCAAGGAAAAAAACAAGGAAAAACCGGGCTTAATTCCGCCCGGTTAAAGTGACGCACGTAAGATCGCGACCACGTCTTCCCGATCCAATTTAGTAAAATTCCCAAACGGACCATTAAATAACGTTTTTCCCGCCATTTCCTCAAGACGGCTGTCATCAATATCGTAGTCAGCAAGGCGTGACGGAGCCCCGATTGATGTCCAGAATGTACGAAGTGCTTCAATCCCTTCCAAGCCCGCTTCGCGATCTGATTTCCCTTCTGGGTCTACATCAAAAACACGCACCGCGAGCTGCTTGAAGCGTTCCGGTTTCACATCGATATTGTGGTTCATCCAATTCGGAAAAATAATCGCCAGGCCGCCGCCATGCGGTATGTCATATACAGCTGACACTGCATGCTCAATGTTATGGGTTGCCCAGTCGCCGCGGTACCCCATTTGCAGCATACCGTTTAATCCAAGCGTACCGGCAAACATTACGGTTTCACGCAGCTTTTCATCCTGAAGGTTATTCATAAGCGCCGGTGCTTTTTCTATCAGTGTTTTCATTGTCCCTTCAATTAAACGATCCTGCACATCGGTTTCCTCTGCATTGTGGAAGTACTGTTCCAACATATGTGACATCATATCTACGATCCCATAAACGGTTTGATCACGCGGCACCGTTAATGTCCATTTCGGATCACAAATAGAAAATTTCGGGAAGGTGTGCGGGCTTCCCCATCCAAGTTTTTCATTTGTATCCCAGTTTGTAATAACGGATCCAGAATTCATTTCAGAAGCAGTCGCTGCGTGGGTTAAAATTGTTCCAAATGGGAGCGCTTCTTCCACAGTGGCTTTTCGTGTAATAAAGTCCCATGGATCTCCTTCAAATTTTGCGGCTGCTGCAATCGCTTTGGTACAGTCAATCACACTGCCGCCTCCAACCGCAAGAATAAAAGAAACATCATTTGCCCGGCACAGTTCTGCGCCGCGCTTGACCGTTGAAAGACGAGGGTTCGGTTCCACGCCGGAAAGCTCCGTAATATTAAAGCCGTCCAGCTGCTCAATGACTTCATCGTAAAGACCGCTTTTTTTAATGCTGCCGCCTCCATAAACGAGAAGGATGTTTTCACCAAACGAAGCAACATTATCCCGTAATTGCATCGCCGTATCTTTACCGAAAATCCACTTTACCGGATTCCAATACACAAATTGATTCATTTACTTCAGCTCCTTTTCTTTTTCATTATGCGAAAGAAGCTGTTTGTTTTTCAACTGATTGACCTTGAGGCATAAAAAAACCGGCTGATCATCAGCCGGTTTATACCCATCCTCTAAACTTGGAAGCTTCTGCCGCGCGGCGTACTCCGACCATGTAGGCGGCAAGACGCATATTGACACCGCGTGTTTGCGCCACTTCATAAATATTATCAAATGCTTTTGTTAAGTTGTCATGCAATTTTTTATTTACTTCTTCTTCCGTCCAATAGTAGCCCTGGTTGTTTTGCACCCATTCAAAGTAAGATACCGTTACACCACCAGAGCTTGCCAGAACATCCGGAACAAGCAAAATATCGCGTTCTGATAAAATCTTTGTTGCTTCAAGCGTTGTCGGTCCATTTGCCGCCTCTACTACAATGGATGCTTTAATATTATGTGCATTGTCAGCGGTAATTTGATTTGAGATAGCCGCCGGCACCAAAATATCACAATCCATCTCTAAAAGCTGCTGGTTTGTAATTGTATTATCAAACAGTGTCGTAATCGTCCCAAAACTATCGCGGCGGTCTAATAAATAGTCAATATCGAGACCGTTCGGATCATAAAGTCCGCCATACGCATCTGAAATACCAACGACTTTCGCTCCGGCATCATGCATAAATTTCGATAAAAAGCTTCCGGCGTTTCCAAATCCCTGAACGATCACGCGAGCGCCTTTAATATCAATGTTTCGCTTTTTAGCAGCTTCGTGAATACAAATCGTTACACCTTGGGCAGTCGCCTTTTCACGGCCATGTGATCCTCCAAGTGCGAGCGGCTTTCCGGTAATAAATCCAGGTGAATCAAATTCACGAATCCGGCTGTATTCATCCATCATCCAGGCCATAATCTGGGAGTTCGTATACACATCCGGAGCTGGAATATCTTTTGTCGGGCCGACAATCTGGCTGATCGCCCGAACATAGCCACGGCTGATATTCTCAATTTCACGCATAGACAGCTGACGAGGATCACATACAACGCCGCCTTTTCCGCCGCCATATGGAAGATCTACAATGCCAGCTTTCAGCGTCATCCACATCGATAGCGCTTTCACTTCTTCTTCATTAACTTCAGGGTGAAAGCGGACTCCGCCTTTTGTCGGGCCAGGTGCGTCATTGTGCTGCGCCCGGTAGCCGGTGAAAATTTTAACCGATCCATCATCCATTTTCACCGGAATGCGCACCGTCATCATCCGGAGCGGCTCTTTCAACAGCTCGTACATTTCTTCTGTGTAACCGAGTTTTGTCAGCGCTTCTTTAATGACATTCTGGGTTGATGTGAATAAGTTTAAGTTCTCAGCCATGTACCTTCGCCTCTTTTATTCTCATTTTTTCAATCTTGCTTTTTGCTTCCGTTTTCATTTTCATTTTACGCCGGTGCAAGGATGATTCGCAAGCAATCCGTCACCCTTTTTTTCGTTCTTCTTTCATTGATTGCTCGATCCACTCCTGCAGCTTGTCCTGTAGTGGATGGAAACCGTCTCCGTCATCATCAATGCGAATACCGCGCCGATGGTTTCGGCCCCCTTCGTCTGTTGCCCGGATCGACAAGCTGATCTTGCTTTCGTCTTCATTTACCGATAGCACTTTTACCGTAATTTCATCGCCCACCGTTAAATAATCATGGACATCACGGACAAATCCATGGGTAATTTCCGAAATGTGGACAAGTCCCTGACGGCCATGATCCAGCGCTACAAATGCACCATATGGCTGGATGCCGGTAATTTTCCCGGTCACAATTTGTCCCGGTTCAAATTTTGGTTCCATCAAATCTCTCCAGTTTTTTTGTGGTTTCTTGTTTTATGCGTCGCGATATTATATCACACTTTTGATTGACATAACATTATCTACCGGTTTTTTAACAAAAAAAGAAGTGCCGTTTACACGGCACTTCTTTTCTGCTTCTCTAAAAAGCGGCTAATTCGTTTGATGGCTTCCTGCAGCTGGCTCATAGAGGATGCATAGGAACAACGAATATACCCTTCCCCTCCCTTACCGAACACGGAGCCCGGCACTACAGCGACTTTTTCTTCAAGCAGCAGCGCTTCGGCAAACTGTTCAGAAGTTAAACCTGTTGATTGAATGGATGGAAACACATAGAAAGCACCGCCTGGCAAATGACAGTCAAGACCGATTTCTTTAAACGACTGCACCATGTAATTACGACGCTGCCGGTAATCTTTTTTCATGCTTTCCACGTCCGCCATTCCGTTCTGCAAAGCTTCGACGGCTGCATACTGTGCAGGTGTAGAAGCACACATCATCGTATATTGATGAATTTTCAGCATGGCCCGTGAGATTTCTTCGGGCGCGCATGTAAAGCCAAGCCGCCAGCCGGTCATGGCAAATCCTTTGGAAAAGCCGTTAATTAAAATCGTCCGCTCCCGCATTCCACTAAGTGATGCGATCGATGTGTGTGATTGGTCGTATGCCAGCTCTGCGTATATTTCATCCGCAATTACAAGCAAATCGTGTTTTTTCACAATCGAAGCGATCGCTTCAAGATCCTCCCGGTCCAGCTGGGTGCCGGTCGGGTTATTTGGATAGCAAAGCAAAACGGCTTTCGTTCTCGGGGTGATCGCTGCTTCAAGCTGCTCCGGCTGCAGTTTAAAACCGGTCTCCCCCGTTGTGCCAATCGTTACAGCATGACCGCCTGTCAACTCTACCAGGGGAGCGTAAGACACAAAGCAAGGCTCTACCACAATGATTTCATCACCCGGGTCAATAATCGCACGCATCGCAATATCGAGCGCCTGACTTGCCCCTACCGTAACAATCACTTCTTCTTGTGGAGAATAACTTACTCGAAACCGGTCTGCCATATAACGGGCGATCTCTGTCCGCAGTTCTATCAAACCGGCATTCGCCGTATACGAGGTAAAGCCTCGCTCTAATGAATTGATAGCAGCTTCCCGTACAGACCATGTAGTGACGAAGTCGGGCTCCCCTACACCGAGAGAAACAACTCCTTCCATTGTCGCAGCCAGGTCAAAAAATTTCCGGATACCGGACGGGCGCATTTTTTCCACAGACTTTGCCACATAACTTTTTTTAGTGAGTGTCATTATGGCGACACCACGATTCGGTTATCTTCACGCTTTGATGCATAAATCTTGCCATCATGCTTATATTTTTTCAGTTGAAAATGAGTAGTTGTGGAAACGACTGAATCAAGCGTAGATAATTTTTCGGAAACAAAGCGGGCAATTTCATTCATGGACTGCCCTTCAACGGTTACCGATAAATCATAAACCCCTGACATTAAATAAACAGAGCTGACTTCTTTGAAGCGGTAAATCCGTTCTGCCACTTCGTCAAAACCGACACCTCGTTTCGGCGTGACTTTCACGTCGATCATCGCCGTTACACCTGTGAAATTGTCCATCTTCGCCCAGTCAACGAGTGTGGCATAGTGAACAATCACCTTTTCTTCTTCCAGGCGGCGAATCGTCTCCGCGACTTCAGTTTCTGACGTACCGATCATTTTGGCAATGTCCACTGCCTCAAACCGTGCGTCTTTTTGCAGAATTTCCAGAATTTCCACTTCTTTTTCATTCAGCTTCATTACGAATCCTCCTCAGCGATATCAAAAGCTACATGGATCATTATAGCAAAAAACGAAACGGTTTGTGTACCTCGCTAAAAAATACGATTATATTTGTGTTTTTTCACAAAGAGCAAGAAATGGTTTGTTTAATAGAAAGCAGTTTTTTTGCGAGATGAATAGGATCCCCTCCCGGCATCGGAGCATCAAACGAATGCTCATAAATACGGCGAATCTCTGCCGCCAGCTTTTCAGCATCATCCTCCTGGTAAACCGCATAAATCACATCCGCCATTTCTGTATCGTAAAATCCTTCTCCTGCTTTATAAGGGTCAAACGCCTGCAGTACGTCTGCAAGCGCAAAGTTTAATTGAGCAGTTTCATTCATTTGTATCACCTTCCAACTTGATGTATGTTTATTGTCAAGGAGAGTGAAAGGCATGTCAAGATTTGATGAAGTCATTGAGCGCCGCGGAACAAACGCGGTAAAATGGGATGGATTAAAAACCGTATTTGGCCGCGAAGATGTCTTGCCGATGTGGGTAGCAGATATGGATTTTAAAGCGCCGGATGTTGTGATTGAAGCCATTAAACAATCAGCGGAGCATGGCGTGTACGGCTATACGATTGTACCGGACTCTACGCGGGAGGCTATCGTCAACTGGATGCAAGACCGGCATGGCTGGGCCATAAAAAAAGAATGGCTGCTGTTTAATCATGGTGTGGTTCCGTCTATTGGTGCAGCTGTTGAAGCGTTGACCGAGCCGGGAGATGCGGTGATTGTGCAGCCGCCTGTTTACAATCCATTTTTTGATATGATTCAGCGAAACGGGCGCACGCTTGTGTACAATGAGCTGCTTCTTCAAGACGGACGTTACGAAATGGATTTCGCGGATCTTGAACAAAAAATGGTTCAAGAGAAAGCAAAAATGATGGTGCTCTGTTCCCCTCATAATCCAGGCGGCCGTGTCTGGACAGCGGAAGAGCTGGCAAAAACAGCGGACCTGTGTGAAAAGCATGGCGTTATCCTTGTTTCTGATGAAATTCATTCTGATTTAACACGCACGCCTCATAAACACGTCCCCGCTGCATCACTGAAAGAAAAATATGCAGCTTTTACGATTACACTTATCGCCCCAAGCAAAACATTTAATTTAGCCGGCCTGCAGGCTTCCGCCCTTATTGTGCCGGATAAAACCATTCGTATGAAACTGCAGACGCTGTTTGCGAAACAAGGTCAGTTTACGCTGAATCAAATGGGCATTGTCGGCATGGAAGCGGCTTATCGATACGGCCATGATTGGCTCGATGAAGTGTTGGAATATATTCATGGAAATATACAGCTAGTAAAAGAATATGCAGATGAACATATTCCCGCTCTTTCTATTATGGAGCCGGAAGGAAGCTATCTCGTTTGGGTAGATTGCCGAACACTTGGCCTTTCAGACAAAGAGCTGCTGGATCTTTTTCTCAAGCATGGTGTGGCTCTCGGAAACGGTGCTAAATACGGACCGGGCGGAGAAGGGTTTATGAGGATTAATGTCGCCTGCCCGCGCTCTGCTGTGGCTGAAACGATGGAACGAATGAAAAGAGCCGTAGAATCCCTTTAATCGAAAAAAGCCAGGCCGCAGAACGGCCTGGCTTTTTTATACACCCTTTTTGTTTCCCCACACAAATGTATGAAGCTGCGGAAGCACCCGCACACGTTTAAAATCAGCATCCGGCATAACAAGATTAATCAGCCATTCATACCGGCCTGCTAAATATGCAAGCAGCCGGCTGTCATCTTCTTCATCAAGCCTGTCGTTGCCTACCTGCAAATAAAACGGCACATCCGGAAACCGCTTATGCACACTCTTTGCATAAGCTAAATCTTCTTCATTGAAAACAACCACTTTTAAGCTGACAGGCTGGCCGGCTGTCTGCGTGACAATATGAGCCAGTTTATCAAAGTCCGTCACCATGCCAGAGCTCGGCGGCTTTGGCGAAATCGTCAATTCATCAATGTCTTTAAACCAGGGCTGATACTTTGTTCCCTGCGTTTCAAGTGCAGATGTGATGCCTTTTTCTTTAAACAGCTCAAGTAACCCATCAATGTGCGGCAAAAGCGCAGGGTTGCCTCCTGAAATCGTTACATGATCAAACGTATTTCCTCCAACGCTGCAAAGCTCCGTCCAAATTTCTTCCGGTGTCATTTTGCGAATCTCGTCTTTCGCACTTCCATCCCACGTAAAAGCCGAGTCACACCAGGAACAGCGATAATCACAGCCGGCCGTCCGGACGAACATTGTCTTGCGGCCAATGACGGCTCCTTCCCCTTGAACAGTCGGACCAAAAACCTCTAATACAGGAATCATGCAAAATCACCTTTTTTCGGACGGAAAACCACATAGCTTGTTGGTGTTTCACGCACAAACACTTGAAGACATTTTGGCTTATTGGCCGTTTGATCGAGTTCTTTTTGGATCACTTCCCAAATTGTGCGGGCTACCACTTCCGTTGTGGGAAAGCGTTCTGAAAGATCTTCAGAAAAAAGCCCATCTTCGTTTAAAAGAGTATGGTCAAAACGTTTATGCACAAGTGACTTGATCAGCTGAAAATTCACCAAGAAGCCGGAATCGTTCAGCTGGTCCCCAGCAACCGTAATGTTGACGAAGTACGTATGTCCATGTATGTTCCGGCAGGATCCCGCTTCTTCATGCGGCACATAGTGCGCTGCGGCAAAATGAAAATCTTTGTTTAATTCATAGCGGAAATCGTGCGCTGGCGCTGGATAAATCTGCTGCATCATTGCACGCCGCCTCCTTTTTCCTCTATAAACTGATCAAGGCCGTTTTGACGCAGCTGGCACGCCGGGCATTCACCGCACCCCGATCCCTTTATTCCGTTATAGCAGGTAAGCGTCCGATCCCGTACATATTCAAAAGCGCCCAGTTCATCGGCAAGCTTCCATGTTTCTTTTTTATCCAGCCACATAAGCGGGGTATGAATCACAAAATCATGATCCATTGATAAGTTAAGCGTGACATTCAATGATTTTACAAAAGAATCACGGCAATCCGGGTAGCCGCTAAAATCTGTTTCGCATACGCCTGTTACAATGTGACGGGCTCCAGCCTGCTTCCCAAGAATCGCCGCAAACGAAAGAAACAGCAGATTGCGTCCTTCCACAAATGTAGATGGAAGCTCTCCTTCTTTGATTTCAATATCGATATCAGAACGAGTGAGTGCACTCGGTGCCAGCTGGTTTAACAATCCCATATCAAGCACATGGTGCGGCACCTCTAAATCCGCGGCAATTTCTTTTGCCACCTCAATCTCAGCATCATGCCGCTGTCCGTAATTAAACGTTACCGCAATCACATCTTTAAAAGTTTGTTTCGCCCAGAACAAGCACGTAGTACTGTCCTGGCCGCCGCTGAAAACAACAACGGCTTTTTCATTTTTTAACATATAGTCTTCCTTCTTTCTTATTCGAAAGAAATGGAACGCGAAGACACGAGAAAAAAACCGTCATCTGCCGGTTTTTTCCTTAGTTTTTTATAGAGGGAATTCGCGAACCTCTCCCGCCCTGGAGCGGAATGTCTTCTTTCATTTATTGATAACGCTTATGCTTCGTTTTGTTGGCTCTTTGAATTTGTTCTTCCAAATGCTTTGTCCGCTCTTCTTCTTTTTTTGATATACTTTTAATTAGAAGAAACGCGCCGATTGCCATCAGCACAAACACACTCATTGAGATGGCCGCTGGAATGTACTCGCTTTTGTCTTCCGGGAAATACAAAAAATTACCAAATCCGACCAAAAGATTCATCCACACAGGCCATGCCTCCATTCGTTGTTCCCGTCTATTATAGCAGGACACTTTCATAAATCCAACTGTACGATAATGTTATTTCCATTCACACAGGAATATTGATACAATAATCCATTAAGGAGGGAAAAATATGAACATTGGTGATTTAGTAACAGCCCATTATAAATCAGGCAAATATATTGGAATGATTACTGGCATCCGCCCCGGTATCTATACAGTAAAAATCTCATCTGTTTTACGTCATCCTGCCCAGGGAGATCTGCACAATCCAAACGAAGCGGATGTGCCGTTTTTTCATGAGCGTAAAGCATTGGCGCATCACGAACAGGCGAACATTCCGGAATCAGCTGTCCACTCTTACGAAGGAGCTCCCCTGGATTACAATGAATCTCTCATCGCTGCTGTTCATAAGCTTGAAAAAAGATTAAAAGACCGGGAAAATGCTTTTTCTGCCCGCAGCCTCGAGGCACTTCAGTCTGTGAAAAAAGAATATGAACTTATGTACAAAGTTTCGTTCAAATAGCCCACTTTTGTGAAGAAGAGCCCTTTATTTCCAAAGTTATTTCCTTTATTATGGTACATATGCACGTTTAAACCTCGAAAAAGGCGGTTAGTGAATGAGAACGGTTTTAGGATATGTACTCATCATTTTACTCATCCCCCTCTCTGTTTTAACATTTTATTATGCGGATGCAGAAGCGGGAAAAGTGCAAAATTTTGATGATTACGTAGAAGAAAAGATAGTCATTAACGAAGTAGATCTGCCTCAGGCAAGCAAGATAAAAGACACAAACGGGGATATTTACGTTGAGTTATATCAGCCTAACCGAATTGTAGTCGATGGGGAAAAAATCCCTTCTTTTCTAAAAGAACTCTTTCTTCAGTCGGAAGATAAGCATTTCTATGAGCATTCCGGTATTGATGCGGCAGCTGTGATTCGTGCATTCATGGTAAACGCCCAGTCAGACGAAATTGAACAAGGCGCCAGTACGATTACCCAGCAGGTGGCACGCAATATTTATCTGACACAAGACCGGACGCTGGCACGGAAAATTGCCGAAGTGCTGTATTCCTATCAGATCGAGAAAAAACTAGATAAAGAAGAAATACTAGATTTATATTTAAATGTTATTTATTTCAACCACAACACATATGGTGTTGAAGCGGCTGCGCAGTATTACTTCCAAAAGCCGGTGGACAAGCTGTCCAAAGCACAGATGGCTTTTATTGCAGCCATCCCAAACAACCCAACTCTTTATGATCCTGAAAGAAACGTTGAAAATACGAAAAAGCGTCAGGAACGGCTGATTGATATTATGGCCCGTGAGGAATTTATTACTCCTGAGGAAGCGGAACAAATCAAAAGTGAAAAAATCACGTTGAAAGTACGGGATCGTTTAGATAAATATCCAGACTACTCAACTTACGTGATGCATGAATTCAGAGAGCTGATTTCGGAGTCGGAAGGCTTTGACCAGCAGCTTTTAAACGCTGAGGGCGACGCCCGTGAAGCGATCCAGCAAAAGCTGAGCGACCGCGTCGCAGAAGTACTGGCGTCCGGTATTGTCATTCACACAGCGCTTGACCCGGACATTCAATCAAAAGCAGTAAATGCCGTCAATAACGTGCTGGCCGGCTCATCAGTCCAGGCATCTGCTGCCGTTATTGGTAATCAATCCCATGATATTGTTGCTATGTCGGGTGGTAAAGGTTTTCAGAAAACAGCCTTCAACCGCGCTTTCCAAGGATACCGCCAGCCGGGCTCAACAATTAAGCCGCTGCTTGATTATGCGCCTTATCTGGATACGTATGGAGCGGATATCAATGAGATGGTTTCAGCGGACAATTACTGCTATCAAGGCTACTGCCCATCCAATTACAGTAAAACAGAGTATGGAATGGTGCCTATCAAAGAAGCGCTGGCCAAGTCACATAATACAGCCGCTCTGCGCCTTCTAATAAAAACAGGCATGGAACGGGCTTACAGCTACCTGGATAAGTTTGAATTTGAAAAAGTAACAGAAACTGATCATAACGCTCCTGCAACAGCACTGGGCGGCTTTGATTACGGGATGACCACATTGGAAATGGCAAGCGCCTATACATCCTTTGTTGACGGCACGTATACAAAACCTCATGCGATCAAACGTGTTACGGACTTTCACGGCAATACGCTGTTTGCATGGGATGAGGAGCCGGTCCGAGTCTGGTCAACAGCCACTTCTTACAAAATGCGGGCGATGCTGACCAATGTTGTAAAAAATGGAACCGGGAAAAAAGCGAACTTTGCTACGTCGTATATTGGTGGGAAAACCGGTACAACAAACAGCTACCGTGACCTTTGGTTTGTCGGCTTAACGGAAGGCTACACAGCTGCTGTATGGACGGGGAAAGACAAATACGAAAACAAGTGGGATAATATTCGCTTTATGGAATCCTATGCCCCGCACCAGCTGATCTGGAAACGCATTATGAGATAATGAAAACGCACATCCGAACCCGGATGTGCGTTTTTTTGCAAAGAAAAACCGGACGCAGGGTCCGGTTCTGATTCATCATGCGTTTGTTTCGTCGTAGATTGGCACCCAGCCTTCTGTTGTTACGAAAATACGGACGGCAACCACTTTACGATCGTCCATCAACGTAAAGTAATGACGCGTGTTGACCGGTACAGAAATCAAATCACCCGGCTCAAGTTCAACATTAAAGAACTGGCCGTCTTTTGCCTGGATCGCAAAAATTCCATGGCCGCTGACGATAAAACGAACTTCGTCATCTGTGTGGATATGGATTTTTTGAAAGTTTGTTAAAAGCTCATCTAAATTAGGTGTGCTGTCAGACAGGGAAATCACATCGTGCGCCTGATAGCCGCGGCGCTCTGAAATATCACGGATTTCTTCACCGAACACCTCAAGGATTTGCTGCTTTTCTTCATCTGACAACGCATAGTTTTCACGAAGGTTTTCCGGAAGTTTGGAAATATCCCATTTTTCATAAATAACTTCCTGTGCTGCTAAAAATGCATCAATTGCGTTTTTATCGGTAATACGTTCGCCTGTTTCTTGAAATTGAATGACTGCCATTTTGTTATCTTCCTTTCAACATCTGTAATTTAATATGCCATGAAAACAAAAATTCATAGGCTTCTAAAAACTTTTTCGCTTCGAATGCATCTTTGCCCCATACCGTAATACCGTGATTACGGATCAAAACGGCACCGGCATCCTGTGTAACATAGCGGCCGAACTCTTTGGCGAGAGCCGGGATATGGGCATGATTCGGAATAATCGGTACCGTAATCGATGCATTTTCTTCCCAAATGCCAAATGCTTTAATGATTTCCTGGCCGCTGAATGTTACGGCTCCTTCTTCAGCGTACAGCTCAGAGATGACATTATTGTCCACTGTGTGTACGTGGAGGCTGCAGCCGGCAGCCGTTTTCCCATACACTTCTACGTGAAGAAGTGTTTCAGCGGACGGCTTACCGGTAAATCCTTCAATCGCTTGACCTTGAAGGTCTACAAGCAAAAAATCCTCATCCGTTTCTTTTCGCTTGTCTTTGCCGCTGGCTGTTACTAAAAAAGACTCTTTGTCTACTTTAATAGATAGATTTCCACTTGTGCCGGGAAACCAATCACGGGCAGCAAGCTCTCTTTTAACTTCCGCCAGATCATTCCATCTTAACTGTAATGCATTCATTTCACTACCTCTTTCACATGGTCGATAACATCCCAAAACGTTTCAAATGGCTTGTGAGAAAGGCCCAGCTCTTCGCTTTTTTGCAGCAGCAAATCTCTGGCAATCACAAAACTGGCAAGCTTGGCTGCTTCAAGATCGGTCACGGAGTCCCCGATCACAATCATCTCCTGCCCCGGTGCAATATGACGGACAATCGACGGTTTGCAGCAGCCGCATTCGTTTGTACAATGCTCGTCACAGGAATGCGGCCATTTAATATGAATATGGCTGCCTGAGAAATCAGCTTCATTGCAGTAAATATGGTCTTCCGGCACAAGGCCCTGTAAAATTTGTTTCACAAAAAAGTCCATTCCGCCGCTGACTACGTAAAGCGGAATACCTGCCTCTTTTGTATACGCGACAAACTCAGAAAATCCTTCCCGAATTTTTGCATCTGCCAGAATAAATTCTGTAATTTCACTTCTTTGAGAAGAAGGAAGCAATGAAAACATTCGGCCGACGCCTTCCTTAATCGAGATTTTCTGGGAAAGGACGCCGTCTTTCAGCGCAATCCACTCTGGAGGAGCGAATTTCTTCATGATGGCAATAATATTGTCATTCCTTGTAATAGTGCCATCAAAGTCACAAATAATAACGGGGTTTTGCATCATTTATTTGCTCCCCCATAAATCAAGTGCCACACGCAGCTCTTCATTTTCTTCTGCTGCCTGCTCAAGAGTCCGGCCGGCTAAAACCGCATCAATGGCCTGTCGGAATGCACGCCCGCCGCCTTCTGCACCAGTCGGGTGGCCGTGAACCCCGCCTCCTGCGTTAATGATCGAATCTTTTCCAAAGTCATCATACAGAACAGGAACAAGCCCTGGATGAATGCCCGCTGATGGAACCGGAAAAGTGGGCTTATGCACACTTGTCTGGAGCGCCATTTCTGCTGTTTTAAGCGCTGCTGATCGCTCAAGTGCCACCGATCCATATGGAGATGGAAACAGTGTAAAATCAGCTCCCGCCATTCGCACGAGCTTGCCAAGCATAAGCTCAGTTGAAAAGCCGTGATATGGTGCAGATGTGAAGGCGCCTGAGACAGCAGGGTGCGCCATGATCGGCACGCTGATCTTTGGATCCTCAGCGAGCTCCTGCAGCACATCAAGCCCATAAGCAAATACATTAAACAAAAACGCAGAAGCGCCAAGCTCAATGCCCTGATACGCTTTTTCTTTCAATTCGCTTGTACGTCCTGACAGGTTTACGGCATACAGCGCTTTTCGGCCGCTTTGCTCGATAACCCGTTTTCCAAGCTTTACGCGCTCTTCAAACGGTGTCAGCGGATTATCAAATAAAATTTCATCATCTTTGACGATATCAATACCGCCGGCGATTTGCGCTCGCAGCTGCTCTTCCATATACGCCATATCGCGGCCAATTACGCCTTTGAAAATACTCATAAGAAGCGGACGCCCGTAAGCACCGGTCTGTTCGCGAATGCCTTCGACACCATACTTTGGCCCCGGGAAACGACGGGCAAGATCATCTGAAAGGGATAAATCGACCAGCTGGACCGCACCGTCAAGTGACAGTTTGCCAAACACCGTCACGAGAATCGCCGGCAAATCCGCGCTGAAGTTGGCAGCCGGATAGGCAATTTTCACTTCTGCCCCGCGCCCATAAACCGTTTCTTCTCCGGTTTCCTGAACAGACAGAACACGCCCTTTATGCTGCTTTAACTGCTCCTGTTCCAGAAGCGGCAAATCGGTCCAAGAACCAATCGTTAAACCAAGTGCGATTCCTTCTGCTTTTTTTTCAAAAGCGCCTTTTTGATCAAACAGGCGGTACGTTGCGATCACTTCGTTCATATAGCTTTTCTCCATTCTAAATACCTACTAGTTTACTAGGATTGTGTCATTTTTCAGTTAATTTGTCAATGGAGCGGACCTTCATTAAAGAGCGGAAAACAAGCCAAGGCGGCCAATGCGCCGGATGGCTTCTTGCAGCCGCGCTTCCTCCGTCAGCAGTCCAACACGGACATAGCCTTCCCCATGGGCACCAAATCCAATACCCGGCGCTGTGACAACATGTGCTTTTTCCAGCAGTAAATCGGAAAACTGAACGGATGTGTAAGGCTTTGGCACTGGGAGCCAGGCGAAAAATGAACCAGCCGGGGCCGTCACATTCCAGCCGATTGACCGGCAGGCATCAACAAGTGCGTTACGGCGCTTTTCGTACCGGGTTGATAATTCCCGCACACAATCCTGCGGCCCTGAAAGTGCAGCAGCTGCAGCCTGCTGAATGGCACTGAAAAGACTTACATACATATGATCCTGCAGCAGGTTGACCGCAGAAATCACACTTGGATTCCCCGCTAAAAATGCGACCCGCCAGCCGGCCATATTATAGGTCTTCGACAATGTGTACAGCTCTACGCCAACTTCTTTCGCGCCTTGTGACTGCAGAAAACTTGGCGGCTTCTGTCCATCAAAGCCAATTCCTCCATACGCAAAGTCGTGTACCACACAAATATCATGCTCATGTGCAAGCGCGACGGTTTCATCAAAAAATGCCCGGGTCGCCTGTGCACCAGTCGGATTGTTTGGATAGTTCAGCAAAAGCATTTTTGCTCGTTCGAGCCGGGCTTTCCCGATATCCCCGTAATCCGGCAAAAAGCGGTTTTCTTCCACAAGCGGCATGTAATCCATTTGAACGCCGGCAAGCGCTGCTCCCGACCAATAATCCGGATAGCCAGGGTCAGGCACGAGCATATATTCGCCTGGATTCATTAAACACATTGGCAGCTCAACGAGCCCCGCTTTGCCGCCGAATAAAATAGCGATTTCCGTCTGCGGGTCCAGGTCTACATCATACTCCCGCTTATAAAAGCCGGCCGCTGCTTCCTTTAAGAAACTCTGTCCTTGAAACGGCGGGTATTTATGAAAATCCGGCCGCTCTGCTGCTTCTTTTAAAGACGCTACAATATGCTCCGGAGTCGGCTGGTCTGGATTGCCTTGTCCTAGATTAATAACATCGTGTCCGGCGCTGACATATTGGGCGGCTTTTTTGGTAAGCGCCGCAAAAAATTGGTCGGGCAGCCCGGATAACAGCTGTGATTGTTTAAATTGCTTCATTCGTTCACCTACTTAAAATTTTCTTGCAATTTCAGTCATAAATATATATATTATTGATCAAATTGTAAATATATTTGGAGGAATGACCATGTCTTCATATGAACCCTTAACGATAGATTCTGCGGTTGCCCTCGTTAAAAAGCTTGGTTTGCTCACGGAAACCGATACCGTTTCTGCAAATGAAATCGGAGATGGCAATTTAAATTACGTGTTTCATATAAAAGGAACAGAAAAAAGTCTTATTGTTAAACAAGCCCTTCCTTATGCAAAAGTAGTAGGAGAAAGCTGGCCGCTGACGCTTGAACGGGCTGACATTGAAAACCGTGCTCTGCGCCTGCAAGGAACATTTGCGCCTGACTATACCCCTAAAGTCTACTATTCTGATAAAGATTTAGCGATTACAATTATGGAAGATTTATCTCATTTAACCATTGCCCGGACAGGCCTGATTCAAGGAGAAGATTATCCGCTGATTGCCCGCCATACCGGTGAATTTATTGCACGCACGCTGTACGGAACCTCGGATTTCGCACTCGGTCCGCAGGAGAAAAAGAAGCTGCAGCATACATTCAGCAATCCTGAGCTGTGCGATATTACAGAAGGACTTGTGTTTACGGATCCGTTTTTTGATGCAGGAACGAATGATTTCGAAGAGAGCTTGCGTACGGATGTGGAAAAGCTCTGGCAGGATGATGAATTGAAGCTTCATGCTGCCCAGTTGAAGCGCTTGTTTTTAACAGCGGGTGATGCGCTTTTGCACGGGGACCTGCACACGGGAAGCATTTTTGCGAGCCCTGCTGAAACTAAAATCATCGATCCGGAATTTGCTTTCTATGGGCCATTCGGATTTGATATTGCTCACTTTACGGCGAACCTGTTTATGAATGTTCTATCCCGCGAAGAGGGTCGTCGCGAGCCGCTTTACGAGCATATTGTGACTGTTTGGGATGTTTTTAACCATGAGTTCAGCCGTCTTTGGAACGAACAAAATACGGAAGCATTCGCAAAAACAGAAGGCTATTTAGAGTGGCTGCTGGCGGATATTTTTGAACAGGCTGCCGGCTTTATGGGACTTGAAATGATTCGCCGGACAATTGGACTTGCCCACGTAAAAGATTTGGATGGCATCGTGGATGATCAGCAGCGCCTGCAGGCGAAACGCCACTCTCTGTCGCTTGGCGCTCACTTTGTTAAAGAGCGGGCTTCCTATTCATCTGCCGATCAGTTAGTGGCAGCTGTAAAGGAGGCACTTCAATGAATATTCCACAATCCGTCTTCTGGGAGAACGATGCGATCCAACTGCTTGACCAGCGAAAATTGCCTCATGTAACTGAATATTTAACGTTAGAAACGGTTCCGGCTGTGTTTGACGCAATCAAGTCTCTCGCTGTCCGCGGGGCACCGGCTATTGGAATTGCGGCTGCTTTTGGTGTCGCATTGTCGGCACTCCGTCACCCCTCTGATGACCTTGGTGAACTAAGGGAAAAAGTATTAATCGACAGCGGCTATCTTTCACAGTCCCGCCCAACAGCTGTTAATTTATTCTGGGCATTGAATCGGATGAATGACGTGGTCGTTAAATCTGAGACAGCCGCCGCACTGCGCAAAAACGTGCTTGCCGAAGCACTTGCTATTCAAAAAGAAGACGAAGATGTGTGCCGGGCGATTGGCGAACACGCTCTTCCTCTTTTCAACGACGGTGACCATGTCATGACGATTTGTAATGCAGGCTCTATTGCAACTGCAAAATATGGAACGGCGCTTGCCCCTTTCTTTCTTTCAAAAGAGCATGGAATCCACTTGTCCGTTTTTGCTTGTGAAACACGCCCTGTGTTCCAGGGAGCCCGCCTCACTACGTGGGAGCTTATGCAGGCCGGTGTAGATGTCACACTGATTACGGACAGTATGGCAGCACACACGATGAAAACGAAAAATATTTCAGCGGTGATTACAGGAGCCGACCGTGTAGCAGCGAACGGGGACTCTGCTAATAAAATCGGAACCTTCGGCCTTGCTGTTTTAGCCAAATCATTTGGCATTCCGTTTTATATTGCTGCTCCCCTGTCAACCTTTGATTTGGATACACCAAATGGCGATGCCATTCCTATTGAAGAGAGGGATCCAGCCGAAGTTACCGAAGTGAATGGCATGCGCATTGCACCGGAAGGCATTTCTGTTTTCAACCCGGCTTTTGACGTAGCGCCAGCCGAATTGATTACAGGGATCATTACCGAAAAAGGAATTGTAAAACCGAACAAAGAAGCCATTGCGGCACTGTTTGTATAAAAAAAACGAGCTTCGTTTCGAAACGAAGCTCGTTTTTTTAAAGCGGTAGACCAGCCAGCAGGCCATTGTATAACTTCATAAAAATAAGAGCGAGCAATAAGCCGAAGAAAATCCAGAAAACCGCTTCAAACACGATAATTCCAATCATTTGCGGCGTTGAAATATGCGGGCTCAGCTTATAAACAAAGTACACAACATACACTACAGACGTCACAAGAAAAATAATGATCGTCCCGACAGCAGAAGAAAAACTGACCAATGAAACCAGTCCGCCCAGAAAATAGATCACCGCGCCGAAGCGGGTTTTTTTCAGCAGCTCTCCTTCTGCATCTTTAGAGAAAAAAAGCAGCGCCAGCTCGTTTGCTGTATTCGCCAGCAGCTTGAGCGTGGCAAAAATCATAGTGAATAAAACCATCAACCCGCCGATTACGACGAGATTTACTTCTGTTTTGGTAAAGATATCGAGCATGGTATTATACAAGTTTGCTTGTTTCAGCATATCTACAATAAAGGCTTGTCCAAACATCGAAAGTGATAAGCTGAATAATAGGATGGATAAGAGCGGCATATAGCCGGTTAAATACGAGTTTTTCATCAACATAATTCTCCCCTGTCACAGTCAGTCACTGTTCATTATGCAAGAGGTTGGTGGCTATGACAAGTCATTTCCAATCTTTTTTTGGAAAAACCCCACAATTTCTGCCAAAATCCGCATAGTTCTTTTGTCGAATTTTTATTTTTTTTTGCTCAAAAAATGCCGTTACTCTTCATATTTATTACGAGAAGGAGCAGTTCGACTGTTCTCCCGTTTTGGGCAATGCACGAACATTTTTTTTACGCTATAATTTGAATTACGCATAAAAATATGGGAGGGATTTATTTGTCTTTGCTTCACTGGGCCATTCTCGCTCCTTTTTTGATGGCTGTATTCGTTCCGCTTATTCATAAAAGAGCAGCGGCCATCCATACCGGGTGGTTTGTACTGATTCTGCCCGTGCTTTTGTTTGGGATGTTTCTGCAATACCTTCCCGTCACAAGAGAAAACAGCTCTATTACCGAAACGGCTTCCTGGATTCCATCACTTGGAATCAACTTTACCGCATACATAGATGGCTTAAGCCTCCTGTTTGCCCTCTTGATTACCGGAATCGGCTCGCTGGTTGTATTATATTCTGTTTTTTACTTGTCTCAATCAAAGGAAAAACTAGGTCACTTCTACGTATACTTGCTCATGTTTATGGGTGCAATGCTTGGCGTTGTCCTGTCTGACAATGTGATCACGCTGTATATGTTTTGGGAACTTACGTCTATTTCTTCTTTCCTGCTGATCGCGTACTGGTATGACCGCGAACGCTCCCGCTACGGGGCTTTAAAGTCGATGCTCATTACCGTATTCGGCGGATTGATGATGCTTGGCGGGTTCCTCGTTTTATCGCTTATGGGTGATACATTCAGTATTCGCGAATTAGCGGCTCAGGCCCTTGAGCTGAACAAAGATCCGCTTTTTGGGCTTGCGATGATCCTTGTTCTGCTCGGCGCTTTTACAAAGTCCGCGCAGTTCCCATTCTACATCTGGCTTCCAGATGCGATGGAAGCACCAACGCCGGTTAGTGCGTACCTGCACTCGGCTACAATGGTGAAAGCGGGGATTTACCTTGTTGCCCGTTTCAGTCCGATCTTTGCCTTTTCCGGCTACTGGTTCTGGATTGTCGGAGCCGTCGGATTGTTCACCATGACATGGGCTTCCTTTAATGCGGTGAAACAAACCGACTTAAAAGGAATTTTAGCGTTCTCAACAGTCAGCCAGCTTGGATTAATTATGTCGCTGCTCGGCGTAGGTGCTGCATCGCTTCATGTTGAATCGCTGGATGATAACTTGTTTATCACAGCCGTTATTGCAGCGGTTTTTCATTTAATCAACCATGCAACCTTCAAAGGAAGTTTATTTATGGCGGTCGGCATTATTGACCATGAAACAGGGACGCGGGATATCCGCAAGCTTGGCGGATTAATGAGTTTGATGCCGGTTACCTTTACGCTGTCTGTCATCGGTGCTTTTTCAATGGCCGGCTTGCCGCCATTTAACGGTTTTTTAAGCAAGGAAATGTTTTTTGCTTCTATGGTTCATTTACTGGAACTGGATTTGTTCCAGATGGATACATGGGCGATTCTTTTCCCGGTTATGGCCTGGATTGGCAGTGTATTTACATTCATTTACAGTATAATGATTATATTTAAAGTCTTTACGGGCCGGTTCCAGCCGGAAAAATTGGAGAAAAAACCGCATGAAGCACCTATTGGCATGCTTGTTTCACCGATTATTTTAGCCTTGCTTGTCGTTGTATTCGGCTTGTTTCCAAATCTGCTTTCCTACAGCTTGATTCAGCCGGCCGCAGCCGCCATTGTGCCATCTATTCTGCCGCCGGGCGGCCAGCTCGACGTCCATATTTCCTTTTGGCATGGCTTTAAGCCTGAGCTCTTTATGACCATCGGGGTAATTGTCATTGGCATTCTACTCTATAAACTCATGCCAAAATGGATCAAAATGTATGACTATATGCCTGGAAAGGTTACTCTGAATCAACTTTACAATGCCAGCTTGTACGCAGCAGAACGCGGCTCAAATGCGATTACAAACTCGTATATGACCGGCTTTATCCGCAGCTATCTCATGTACATTTTTGTGTTTTTCATCGGAATGCTCGGCTTTACCATGTGGGCGAAAGAAGCGTTTCACTATGATGCTTCTGCTGCTGCGCCGATTGGATTGTATGAAGTAAGCTTAATCATCGTTCTAGTTATTGCGACTGCCACCATTTTACTGGCAAAATCACGTTTAACGTCCATTATTGCGCTTGGCGGGGTTGGCTATACCGTGTCGCTGTTTTTTGTTATTTTCCGCGCACCGGATTTGGCTTTGACGCAGCTTGTAATTGAAACTGTCTCAACAGCCTTGTTTCTTCTTTGCTTTTACCATCTTCCAAAATTATCGCGGCATGAAGAAAAACGGCGCTTCCAGGCAGGTAATGCCCTTGTCGCAGCCGGTGTCGGTATCATGGTGACACTGCTTGGCATATCCGCTCACAGTTCAAAGTTTTTCACTTCTATTAATGACTATTATGTTGAGAACACATATAAAAAAGCCGGCGGCGAAAACATGGTCAATGTAATCCTCGTTGACTTCCGCGGCTTTGATACGCTGTTTGAGATTACTGTGCTGGCTGTTGCGGCACTTGGCATTTACGGATTGATTAAACTAAGGCTTGAGAAAGGCGGCGAAACGAATGAAAACAAATGATGTGATCTTCCAAACCGTCGCCAAAGTCGTTTTCTTCATGATTATCTTTTTTGCGGTTCACTTGTTTTTTGCCGGACATTATTATCCGGGCGGCGGTTTTGTGGGCGGCCTGCTTACATCCGGCGCGATTGTTCTTTTGCTTTTAGCTTTTGATATTAAAACGGTACGCCACGGGTTTCCGCTTGACTTCAAATGGCTGATCGGCCTGGGCCTCCTTTTTTCAGTCGGGACGGCTGCCGGATCTCTGCTTTTCAATGTACCGTTTTTCACTCACGCTTATAATTACTTTCAACTGCCGCTGTTCGGCAAAACATCGCTTCACACCGCAATGTTGTTTGATTTAGGCGTGTATCTCGTTGTCATTGGTGTAACCATGACCATTATTCAAACGATTGGAGAGAGTGAATAATGGAAATTTTAATGTGTATCATTGCCGGCCTGCTTTTTGCAGCCGCGGTTTATTTGATGCTCTCGAAAAGCCTGCTTCGGATTATTATCGGCACCGGGCTTCTCAGCCACGGTACCCATTTAATGCTTTTAACAATGGGCGGGCTTAAAACGGGAGCTGTCCCGGTTCTTGGGGAGCATGCCTCCACTTATACAGACCCGATTCCGCAGGCACTTATTTTAACGGCTATTGTCATTAGTTTTGGTGTTACAGCCGTGTTTCTTGTAATCGCTTATCGTGCGTACCAGGAGATTGGCACAGATAATATGGAGCAGATGAGAGGAATGGAAACAGATGATTAATTTACCTATTTTGCCAATCCTGATCCCTCTTGTTTCCGCTGTGTTACTCCTGTTTTTATCAAAGCGGGTCTATGCCCAGCGAGTGGTATCTGTGGCTGCTTCTTTTGCTACGGTTATTGCCGCGGCTGTTGTTTTAATGAAAGTGAAGACAGATGGGATTCAAACGGTTGACATGGGCAGCTGGCCGGCTCCATTTGGCATTACGCTTGTGTCAGATATGCTGAGCATCCTGCTCGTTTTAACGTCTTCTGTCATTACGCTTTGTGTGGTCATTTATTCATTCCGTTCCATTGGCAGCGGCCGGGAAGCATTTTATTACTACCCAATTGTTCAATTTTTGCTTGTTGGCGTAAATGGATCGTTTACAACGGGTGATATTTTTAACCTGTTTGTTTTCTTTGAAATTATGTTAATGTCGTCATATGTGCTGATTGTGATCGGCGGAACAAAAGCACAGCTGCAGGAATCTATTAAATATATTTTGATTAACGTGATTTCCTCGGCTATTTTTGTTATCGCGGTTGGATTTTTGTACTCGGTTACCGGCTCGCTGAATATGGCGCACATTTCCGCCCGCCTTACTGACATTGGCGGTGAGCCCATTGTCACTGTGCTGGCGCTTCTTTTCTTGATTGTGTTCGGTTTAAAAGGCGGTATTTTTCCGCTTTACTTCTGGCTGCCGGGTTCGTACGCGGCACCGCCTGCACCTGTTTTGGCCCTGTTCGGTGCCCTGCTTACAAAGGTAGGCGTATACGCCATCTTACGAACTTACACGCTATTTTTCTATCATGACCAGCCATTTACACATGATATTTTATCCCTGCTGGCTCTCTTGACCATGATTGCAGGTTCGGTTGGCGCTCTTGCATACAAGGATGTAAAACAAATTCTGATCTACAATATCGTGATAGCGGTTGGCGTTCTATTATTCGGCATTGCCATTATGACGGAGGAATCGATCGCCGGCACCCTCTTTTATTTTATTCATGACATGATTATCAAAGCAGCTCTGTTTATGCTGGGCGGCATCATGGTTTGGATTACAGGTACGTCAAAGATGGATAAGATGGGCGGGCTGATCCGCCAATATCCGGCACTTGGCTGGACCTTTCTTACAGCATCTTTTGCGCTCGCCGGCATTCCGCCGCTGTCTGGTTTTATCGGCAAATTATTAATTGTCCGGGCAGGATTTGAATCGGGTGAATATGTTGGAGCCATCGTTGTGCTTCTGTCGAGTCTGGCTGTGTTGTATTCGGTTGTTACGTTATTTATGGAGGTTTTTTGGAAAAAGCCAAAATTGCCGCAGCTTCATGCAAAAAAACAAACATCCTCCTTGTTCCTTCCAGCGGCAGCTCTTGTTGTTCTTTCTGTTTTATACGGTGTCGGAACAGAAGCGGTTTATCCTTATGTGATGCAGGCTGTTGAAGCGCTCATCCATCCGGAAATCTACATTGACGCCGTATTAAAGGAGTAGATCGTATGGCTTTTCAAATTTTACTCAATGTGTTTCTCGCATTTCTTTGGATGTTTTTGCAGGTGTCTTTCAGTGCACGGACTTTTATTATTGGATACCTGCTTGGATTGATTGTGATGGCTGGAATGCGCCGCTTTTTTAAAAGCCGCTTTTATCTGCATCGTGTCTGGGCCGTGATTTACTTGTTTCTTTTGTTTTTAAAAGAGTTAATCAAAGCGAACATTGATGTGTTAAAGTTGGTGCTCCGTCCTAAACTGAACATTCGTCCGGGTATCTTTGCGCTTGAAACCGAACTCAAGTCAGACTGGGAAGTAACCCTCCTGTCGAATTTAATTACGCTGACTCCCGGCACACTTGTGGTAGATGTATCGGATGATAATAAAACCCTTTATATTCACGCTATTGATATTGAAGATGTGTCAGAAGCAGTAGATAGTATTAAAAACTCGTTTGAAAAAGCCATTATGGAGGTGAGCCGCGGATGATGGAGGCTGTTTTACAAATTTCTCTTTTGCTCCTGGCCGTTTCTATGATTGGGCTCGTTTACCGGCTTGTGAAAGGGCCAACCGTTCCAGACCGTGTTGTCGCTCTCGATGCAATGGGTGTCAATCTTGTGTCGATTACAGCCGTTTTGTCTATGCTGCTTGATACGCATAATTATCTTGATGTTATTCTCTTGATTGGTATTTTGGCATTTATCGGAACTGTTGCTTTTGCCAAGTTTTTAGAAAAAGGCGAGGTGATTGAATATGACCGTGATCAGTGAAGCTGTCATTGCCGTTTTATTGCTTCTAGGAGCGTTTTTAACCCTTGTCGCAGCATTTGGGCTGATCCGCCTTCCGGACGTTTATACACGCAATCACGCCGCTTCTAAAAGCGCAACGCTCGGCGTGATGTGCATTCTGCTGGCAACGTTTGTGTATTTCTTTGCGAAAGACGGATTTTTCAGCTCACGGCTCCTGCTCGGTATTGCTTTCTTTTTTATTACCGCACCTGTTGCAGGCCATCTAATCAGCCGTGCCGCCTACAATTCCGGCGTGAAAATGTGGGATCAAAGCGTGCGTGATGACTTAAAGAATAAACAGGCACAAAAAAAGAACTAAAAAAGCTGTCCGCAACTGGACAGCTTTTTTCATTCATACAGCGTTTGGGTCTTCTCGCCATTTTCCTGATAAATCGTAAGAATTCCTTCATGCTGTTTCACATATTCTTTCGCTTCATCTAAAAGCGCTTGTTTTGTGCCCTCTGAACGGATGGCCCGTTTGCCCTTTTCTTTTTTTAATACCCACCGGTCTTCCTCATGCTTTACTTCATAACGCGGCCGTCCTTCATCCTTTTTTCCTTCAGCGCTTCTCGCACGGTCAATGGCAATGGCAATAGAACGCCCTTCCTCATACCCTTCATCCAAGAGCGCATTGGCAATTTCGATTGCTTTATCACGTACATGGTCCGGGAGATTTTTCATCGAAGCCGGGTACTCATTTTTATTCCAAGGCATGAAAACCACTCCTTTTCCAAAAATGTTCCCGCCCTGTGAAAAAATCAAACGTCACTTTTTCGCTTTCACAGCAATCGTACAGCGTGAAAGGCAAATCAGCTCCCCGTTTTCGTCCTTTATTTCAATAGACCATACCATTGTTGACTTTCCCCGGTGAACGTTTAAGGCGGTAGCCGTCACAATCCCATCTCTTTTCGATTTGATGTGGTTGGCATTGATTTCAAGGCCAAAGCAGACCTCCGTGTCCAGGTCAATCATCGCTGCAGCGCCAATACTTGCCGCTGTTTCCGCAAGGGCAACGGAAGCGCCTCCGTGCAGAAATCCGAACGGCTGGCGCGTGCGTTCATCCACAGGCATTGTCATCACTGCACGGCCCGTTTCAATCGTTACCACTTCCATTCCGAGTGCGGCAAGCAGTGTATGATCGGTTTGAATATTCATAAAATCCTCTCCTTCAAAAAAAGGTGCCTCTTTAAGAGGCACCTTTTTATTATAACGTCATGGCTGCAATCCAGCCGAAAATAATAACAGGGATATTATAGTGAAGAAATGTCGGTACAACTGTATCCCAAATATGGTCGTGCTGTCCGTCTGCGTTTAATCCGGACGTTGGACCAAGCGTGCTGTCCGAAGCAGGTGAACCAGCGTCACCAAGCGCGCCGGCTGTTCCCACAAGCGCAATCGTTGCCAGCGGGCTGAAGCCAAGTTCCAAAGCAAGCGGCACGAAAATGGTCGCAATGATCGGAACCGTTGAAAAAGATGAACCGATACCCATTGTAACAAGTAGTCCGACTACAAGCATCAGCAGGGCACCAAGCGCCTTGTTTCCGCCGATTGCTGCAGCAGAGTTTTGCACTAATGTTTCTACATCACCTGTAGCTCCCATAACACTGGCAAATCCGGAAGCGGCAATCATGACAAAGCCGATAAAGGCCATCATACGCATACCGTTCGTTAACAGGAAATCCGCTTCACTCCAGCGAATGGCACGGAAAAGATATAAAACAATGATCCCTGCCAGCGCACCGAATACCATCGAATCAGTTTGCAGCTGGGCAGCCAATGCAGCCACGATAGCGATTCCTGCGACAATCAAGCCCGATTTCGTATAAGTCTGAGTCTCAGGCACCTGTGCTTCAGCAGAAACTGGCAGCTGTGCTTCTTTGTATTCACGCGGTTTGCGATACACAAAAAGCGCAATAAGCAAGCCGACAACCATGCCGACAGCTGGCAGAAGCATCGCAGTCGGCAATTGATCCATTGAAACTTCCAGGCCGCTTTTCGCCATATTGGTCGCAACAATTTCATGGAATATCTGCCCAAATCCAACTGGAAGATACATATACGGCGTTACAAGCCCAAATGTCAGAACAGAAGCTGCCAGGCGCCGGTCAATCCGCAGTTCATTCATAATTTTCAATAATGGTGGAATCAAAAGCGGAATAAACGCAATATGAACAGGAATTACGTTCTGTGAAAAGCAGGCCATAATTAAAATCACAAATAAAATAAGAGCTTTCGGCAGCTTTTTTGAACGTGCTTCCTCTTTATTTCCAATAAACTTTAATACAAACGCCACAAGTGCTTCTGGAAGCCCCGTGCTTGAAACTGCAACGGCGAATCCGCCAAGCATTGCATAGCTGAGCGCCACATTGGCACCGCCCCCGACTCCTTCAGAAAACGCTGCAATGGTCCCATCCATTCCAAGTCCGCCTATTAACCCGCCGACAAGAGCACCCATAATAAGGGAAAATACAACATTGACGCGGAGCAGGCTGAGGATGAGCATTACAATGACAGCAAAAACAACTGCATTCATCTCTTCTTATACCTCCAACACTTTAATCTGCTAAATTACTAAAGAACCGCTTAAAGATAGCAAATTGCCTGCCCGCTTGTCAATATACTTTTCTAATATAGTTAATAAACAAATTATTCAGACTGATCTGAAAGTGCTAAAATCGCCAATGTCCTTGTCATGGCTCCCGGCGTCAGCTCTGCACTGCCAGCGATATCGAGATGCACCCAGGGCGTACTTTCTGCAAACTCGCCGATAAAGCCGCCTCCCATAATGGCATGGCCTTCCCGTCCCGGAGAATTATTTAAATCTGCCACATCGCTTGTTCGAATTCTCTTTTTATCGTATTCAGTCAGCGGAAGCTGCCAGATCATTTCCCCCGCTTCATGTGATGCTTCAAGCACTTGCTCAAAAAACGGTTCATTGTTTGTGATCGCACCTGTTTTATCTTTTCCAAGCGCAATGATCACTCCGCCTGTCAGTGTGGCCACGTCCACAATTTTACCGGCACGCTGCTGTTTGGCATATGTGATCGCATCTGCCAGCACAAGGCGGCCTTCTGCATCTGTATTTTTCACTTCAATCGTTTTTCCTGACAAAGAAGTAACGACATCATCTGGTTTAAAAGCATTGGCACTAATCACATTGTCTGTCGCGGGAATCACAGCCATAACCGGCTGATCCGGCTGCAGCTCTCCAATAATCTCCATCGCACCAAGCACAGCCGCTGCGCCGCCCATATCTGTTTTCATGCCGACAATGCCATCTTTCGGCTTGATAGAGTAGCCGCCTGTATCAAAAGTGACTCCTTTTCCGACAAATGTCAGTACATCCTCCCACGTATCTGCAGGGTTGTATTTGAGCGTAATCATTTTAGGCGGTTCAGCCGATCCTTGGGCAACGGCTAAAAAAGCACCCATGCCGATTTTCTCCATATCTTCCCGTTCCAGCACTTCCAGTTCAAAGCCATACCGCTCGGCCAATTTCTCTGCGTGAAGGGCAAGATCACCGGCTGTCATCATATTCGGCGGAGTAGCGGTTAAACGAATCGCTGTGTTCGTGCCCTCTGCCATCGTTTTTCCTACTTTACATGCCGCCTGGATCTCGTCCGGATCTGCCTCTGTATATATAGCAACTGTCGTTAACTGCTTTTCCGGCTCGTTACCCGGCGTGCGGTATCCCGTGTATTCAAAGCGCGCTAAAAACAGTGCTTCTGTTACAGCCTCTGCCGCTTCAACGGCTGTCACGTTCTCTGTGACAAAGGAATCAAGTACAATAGCAATCGATTCCAGACCGTATGGCTTGGACTGCTTGGCTGCTTTTTGGACAGCTCGGTGAATGGCATGAAAATCCGCTTCCTTTTCTTTGCCAAGCCCAACTGTGACCATTCGCTTAGCTGGAATATGGCCAAGAGCTGGAATAACAGAGGTATGTTCCTCTTTCGCGGAAAGATCACCGTTTTTCACTAGTTCTGTCAGCTGCCCGGAAAAAGCTTGATCGAGCGGTTCGAGCACTCCCTCAAATTTCAATGGCTTATCAAACAGGCCGATAAGGAGTACATCTGCTTCAGTTTCCAAAAAGGGTTCGTTTTTAATTACAAACATTTTCATCACCTCACGTGCTATTATAGGGGAAAACGGATAGGAGTGTTGGAATGAGGATTGTATCGCTTTGCCCAAGCAATACAGAAGTGTGCCAGTATCTTGGTCTGGAAGAGAAAATTGTCGGTGTAGACGACTTTTCCGACTTAGAACGAACCAGGCTCGGACCTGATTTAGCAATTGATATGAAGAAGCTGTCCGCTCTTCAGCCGGATATGGTGCTGGCATCGCTCAGTGTACCAGGAATGGAGAAAAATATAGAAGCCCTGGAGCGGCTTGGCATTCCGCATGTCGTGACAAATCCCCATTCACTTGACGATATCGGGCATTCTATTGAGCAAATTGCCGAAGCCTGTGGAACAGATGGAAGAGAAGCTCGAATCAAGTGGATGCGGGCACTCCAGCCGTACAGGTCACGTGAATGGACAGACCGTGTGCGTCTTTATTGGGAATGGTGGCCGAAGCCATTGTTTACACCCGGAGGCACCAACTGGCTCACCGAAATCAGTACGCTGTGCGGCGGAATCAATGTATTTGAAGATAGATTAATGCCAAGCTTACAAACCGATTGGGAAACGGTTCTGGAAAAAAAGCCGGATGTCATCCTGCTGGCGTGGGTAGGAGTAATGACCAGCAAAGTAAATATCGATATCATTAGAAAAAGGCCTGGGTACGAAGAAACACCTGTTTTCATTCTGGAAGAAAAATACTTTTGTCGGCCATCGCCAAACCTGCTTAAAGGAATTGAAGTATTGGACAAGCTTTTGCAAAACAAAAAAACGACCTTAAAGAGGCCGCTTCCTTAAAACATTTGATAGCCTTTTGCACGCAGCAGCCGCATGACGAATCCGCTTCCAATAGCGCCTAAAAAGCCGCATGATAGAATGGTAATATCAACCGGCTGAAGCCCGATCACCCGCCCGCTGAGAATACCGAATGATTCTCCCGGCTGAAACAAGTAATCAAGCGTGCTGATATTGTCCACAATGGCGATCGTCACAAGCGGATAAATAAAAGCCATAATCCATGTCATGCGCAGCAGCATGTTTAAAATAAACCCAATGCCAAAAAACAGAACAAAAAACAGCAAGGCAGATACAAGTACAACGGCAATATGCATGGAGCCATTCCCCCTATTTGTATACATTTAAGTGTACTGAACCGCCCTCAAAAGGTCAATGAGCGAAAAACAGAGAAAACCCGGCATGTTGCACTTTTAGCCAGACAGGTAGTCTTCCACACAAAAAAGCACTGGATACGAGGGGGACGCGTACCCAGTGCTTTATAGAAGTATTTCCTTTTGGAAAGGAAATAAACTTTCCCGGTTTAGTATAACCATTTTCCTTCTTTTTATTCCCTCATCCTCTTACCCAAAAAAGCGGTATGCTGTATAGCCAAACTGCGGACCTGGATCTGAGATATCGAGAGAAGTTAAACCCGGCGCCTCAAATGATTCAATGATGCGGCGCAAAAGCACGGACGTATCGGAACTTTCTTGCAGTTCCGATACGTCCATCCAGCGCGCAGCGAGTAATTCTCTCCCGCATGCTTCCGGCTCTTTTTCTTCTGACGGCATCATATGAAAAACAACCATGGTATCACTGACATCATGTTGAATGACGCCAGACCGAATACCGGCCACCCCGCACACGGATGCTTCAATTCCTGTTTCCTCGCGCACCTCTCGAACAGCGGCTTCATCTACTGTTTCGCCCGCATCCACGAATCCGGCCGGCAGTGACCACTGTCCCTTCAGCCCGCCATATGCTTTTTTCACAACAAGCCAGCGCCCGCTGCTGTCAATAACCAGACCCGCTGCCGCCAACCATACCTTTCCCCTTTTCATCCAAACGCTTCCTTTCTTTCCATAAAAAAAGAGCCTCTTTTAAAGAGGGCTCTTTTGCTTTTTACAGGACGTTAAATTTCCCTTTTTTCAAGACAAGTGAAGGGCCGCCGACCATAAATAGCGCGCGGTTATCAATCATTTTCTTCATGAATGAAGCTTTTGTGCCTTTAAGCTTTTTGTCGAACACGACACCGATTGCATCGTTATCGCCAAGTGAGCACACTGTACCTTTAATGTTCGGTGTAAAGGATTCAAGGTTCCCTTCGCCTTTCACTAACTTCACAAGGTTTTTCGCAACCGTTTCCCCTTGCTGCATTGCGATTTGCGCCGTTGGCGGGTACGGACGGTTGATTTCCTCGTTGATCACAAGTGAACAGTCACCTAAAATGAAGATTTCGTCATGGCCAGGAGCGCGAAGTTCAGGCGTTACTTTTACGCGTGCACGCATGTTTTCAATGCCTGATTTTTCGATGATACTGCTGCCGCGGACACCTGCTGCCCAAACCACTGTGCCTGCTTTGATTTCCTCTGTTTCGTTTTCGCCTTTTGCCACGATAATGCCGTCAGCTGTTGCACCTTTGATCGGCGTGCCGATTTTGAACTCAACACCTTTTTTCTCAAGCTGTGCAACCGCATATTTAACAAGCTCAGGGTCAAAACCAGGAAGAACCATAGGTGCTGCTTCTACGCAGTACATACGCACTTTTGAAAAGTCAATATCATATTCTTTGCAAAGCTCAGGAACACGGTTCGCAAGCTCACCAAGGAACTCGATACCCGTAAAGCCGGCACCGCCGACAACAAATGTTAAACGCTCATCATTTTTCTCTTCTTCATTTGCATAAGTTGCAAACTGGAATTCAATATGATCACGCAATTGACGGGATGTGTTTACATTCGAAATGGTGAAAGCGTGTTCTTTTAGTCCTTCGATTCCGAATGTTTCAGATTCTCCGCCAAGGGCGATCACAAGGTAGTCATACTCTACTTCGCCTGTATCTAAAATGACTTTCTTTTCATCTGTTTTAATATCTTCTACTTCCGCGCGAATAAATTCTACTTTGCTGCGGTTGATGACTGCATCGATATCGTAGCGCACACGATCGTGGTGCATAGTGCCCGCTGATGCCTCATGAAGCCATGTTGTTTCATAGTGGTAATCATTTTTGTTGATGAGCACAATATTCGCTTCATCTACAGATAATGCTTTTTGAAGACGTGTTACAGTAATAAGGCCGCCATAGCCGGCGCCTAGTACTACAATTTTCGGCTTTCTCACTGTCATCTTTATCCACCTCTACTAAAAATATTCACGCGAAGAATGTGATAATCTTCACGTATAAGTATAAAAAAATACCTCTTACTTTGTCACAAAATGTTAACAATGTGCATAACTAGTTTTATCATAGACGCTTTGACTGCTTTTTTCAAGTTATTTGGACAAGAAATTTGAAATGAGACTTCCCTTATGGAATTTTGTAAAATAAGACATAATAAAGCAAAGATGGCATATACATCAATCTTATGGCTTTTTAAAAAGGGGGATTATGAGTGAAAGACATTACGATTATCGGGGCAGGTCCTACTGGCCTGTTTGCCGCCTTTTACGCAGGAATGCGCGGTGCTTCTGTTAAAATTATCGAAAGCCTGCCGCAGCCGGGAGGCCAGTTATCCGCTCTTTACCCAGAAAAGTTTATTTATGATGTAGCTGCTTTTCCGGCAGTACGGGCGCAGGAGCTGGTTGACCGGCTTGTCGAACAAATGAATCGTTTTCCAGTTGAACTTTGTCTGGAGGAGGCCGTTCAGTCCCTCGAAAAAAATCCAGACGGCAGCATTGTTCTTGGAACGGACAAGGGGAAGCATGAAACCAAAGCGGTGATTATTACCGCGGGCAACGGTGCTTTTCAGCCGCGGCGTCTTGAGCTTGATGGCGCAGATGCTTTGCCGAACGTTCACTATTTTGTCAATGACCTTTCCTCTTTTTCAGGCCGGCGTGTCGCGGTTCTAGGAGGCGGTGATTCTGCGGTTGACTGGGCCATGATGCTTGAAAAAACTGCAAAAGAAGTGACCATCATTCACCGGCGTGACAAATTTCGCGCCCACGAACACAGTGTGGACCTGCTTCACAAATCAGATGTCCGGGTTATGACGCCATTTGTTCCTGTATCCTTTGACGGGCAGACTCTTGCGCTTGAGGAAGTGAAAGGCGACCAAAAGAAATCTCTAGAGATCGATGACCTCCTTGTGAACTACGGGTTTATTTCTTCACTTGGCCCGATGAAAAATTGGGGGCTTAACATTGAGAAAAACTCGATCGTGGTCAATTCACGTATGGAGACAAATATCCCAGGTGTGTATGCAGCCGGTGATGTGGCAACATACGCAGGTAAAGTAAAGCTGATTGCCACTGGATTTGGAGAAGCGCCAACGGCTGTTAACAATGCAAAATCCTATATTGATCCGGATGCAAAAGTCCAGCCGCTGCACAGCACATCCTTGTTTTAATCCTTTAATGTCGGGTAAAGGAATAGAAAACGGAAAAAAAGGGTGGTTCACTATGCATGTACTTGTGATCGGTGCAGCCGGTACAACCGGCCGCCTCGTTGTCCAAAGTCTGGCTGAAAATATTCAGCACCACGTGAAAGCAATGGTTCGAAAAACCGACCAGATGGCAGACATGGAACAGCTTGGTGCCAGACCGGTTTTGGCCGACCTGGAGCAGGACTTCAGTTATGCAATGAATGATGTGAACGCGGTTATTTTTGCAGCCGGCTCCGGTTCAGCAACCGGCCCCGATAAAACAACGGCTATTGACCGTGACGGAGCAATCAAAGCCATTGACCTGGCCGTTTCACATGGTATTGAGCGTTTTGTCATGCTCAGTTCAATGGGAGCAGACCGGCCGGATACAGGTCCTGAGGCTCTGCAGCATTACCTTCGGGCCAAGCATGAAGCAGACGCTCATTTAATGATGAGCGGTCTCACTTATACGATCGTTCGTCCCGGTGCCCTTTCAAATGAAGCGGCCAGCGGAAAAATTGAAGCAGCTCCCCAAGTTGCGAATCGAACGAAGTCTATTGCAAGGGCTGATGTTGCCGAAGTACTTGTCCAAAGCCTGCTCGCCCCCCAAACAGAGGGCCGGATCTTTGAAATTGTCGAAGGCACTGTCCCAATTGCCGAAGCCTTAAAAGCCTTATAATTAATATAGAAAAGAGCCGGCATGCCCTGGTATGCCGGCTTTTTTGCTGCAGACGTTTTTACTGCTTAAGAAGCAGCCGGTTTTTTTGTTTTCTTTTCTCGTAAATCTGTCCATTTTTTTACATTGTCAGCCCCTATAATCTCCACTTCCTGCTTTGTATCGATTTGAACTTCTTTCACTTCTGCATCTCGTAAATCAACAACCTGCCCTTTTTTCGGCGTGGAAACGATAACGGTATTATACTTTAATCCTTCTCCTTGCAGTTTAGCTGAATGCTTTACAATAATGCCTTTGCTAAAACGGGCACCTTCATCAAAATCCAGATGAATCTCCGGCTGTGCAGCTATAAACTGTTTTTTCTCCATCGCCGGCACATAAACGATTTCCGCTTCTGGATGATCTTTTGCAAAGGTCGTCCGGATAACTACCGGATCATGGTCGCTCGCCCGTCCATGCTCCTCCATAAATTGTGAATTGGTATGAACAATATCCACTTCAGTAGAAGCGGCCATATTATTTGTGACCAGAATATGGTCGAGCACCTGTGCATTTCCTTGATAGGAATACGTGAACCGCTCTTCTGCCGGTACTCTTTCAATCATGTTGGCCAGCTCCTCCCCTTTTACAATAGAAAGAGCCTCGGTAAATTCAAAATCGTTAAAATCACCTAAAAGCACCAGATTCGCGTTTGGATCCGCTGACTTTACATCTTCAACAAAGCCATTTACAATCGCTGCAATTTGCTTGCGCTGGATTTCACTTCCTAAATAAGGAGGCTGATTCTTTCCGAATAACGGCTCATCTCCGCCTTTTGAATTAAAATGATTGGCCACTACAATGACCTTTTCACCTTTAAATATAAATTGAGCAGCCAGCGGCTTACGGCTATTTTCAAACGCTTCGTTTTCGGGATCAATCCGCCCAGGATTAGCGGTCAATTTCCCATCTACATAGGCAGCCGCTTCTGTCGCGCTTCCTTTTGTTCCTTCCGCAAGACGAACACGTTCCGGATTGTACAAGAAGCCAACACGAATGTTACCGCCCGGCTGTCCGCCGTCTTCTTTATTGACCGGCGCCACATCCGTGTACTCATAAGCCGGTCCGCCCAGCTCTTTTATAGCTTCAATCAGTACGGCGGCGCTTTGAGATGCGTCCGTTGTGCCAGAATCTGCTGGCCCGTCATTGTCCTGTACTTCTGTTACACCGATGATGTCCGGCGACTTCATTCCATTTACAATTCCCATGGCAAGGCGTCTTGTTTTCTCTTCGCCTGAAACCGTTGAAAAGTTTTCGAGATTGTAAGAAGCGGTCGTTAGTCCATCTTCCGTTGATGTAAGGGTTGTTTCTTCTGCTTTTAACCCTCCGTCCATCACTTCAGGCACTTCGTCTGCCAGCACTTTAAAGTTACTGTAGCCGTAGCTGACGACACCCGTGACAGGACCGGCAAATGAGTCGCCTGTTTTTGCCATAAAGTCTTCATTATCCAAATCAAGATGAATACGTTCTGGGTTGTAGTCGTCTGCTTCAATCCGAAGAGCACCCGCTGTTGTATTGGTTTCTATATTTTCCGGCACAGCCACTACTTCTCCGTATCTCTGCGGAGCAATGATTTTCGGGTTATTCACTTGAACGCGCATGCCTTCCATGCTTTCAAAAAAGTCAATGCCGTCCTGCTGTGGATCGAATAGGCCAAATTGGTCGTTATCAATCACTTTCATTGGCATCATGCGATCTTTATTCAGCACAACCGGTGCCGGCAGCGGCTGTCCGGATGCTTTTTTACTGACAGTACCCGCACTAATTTCTGTTACGGGAAGATCTGTTTGCAGCTTTTCCGCATATCCATCAAGCACCCATTCTTTTACCGTACCATCAACAGAGACAAGATCTCCTTGCGACAACCCGTGGCTCCGCTTATAAACGAGAATACCTTCTGACGTATTTTCATCCTCATCTGCTTCTACGCTCTGCATATAAAAGTTACTGCTGTCAACGATATGGGTAACGATTCCTTCTACATCTTTAACAGCTAAACCATTATATGGAGAACTGTGCCCGGCTCCTTGAATATCATAGATGCGAATGTTTTCTTTTTCTATAACGTATGAAAAAGAGGAAACGGCACTGTCATTTAAGCCTTCTTTAAATGCTGCTGCTTGAATCGTTTTGTTTTCATTAATCACGATCGGTTCTGTATAAAGCACGCTTTCTTTTGTCGGCTGAGAGCCATCCAGCGTATAACGAATGTCGGCATCCTCTGTTGGTGAAGACAGTGTAACACTCGTTCCTGCTTTAACAACGCCCGCTGCCGGATTGGCCGTTACCGATCCAGCCGTAGAAGAGTCAGGTTCAATATCCGCTGCATGACGCGGAATTAATTGATAGACGTTGTTATAAGAGCCGACAACCCCTGTTACCGAATCGTATTTGGTGTTTATTGCAAGAAGTGATGCATCCTGCGGCCTGATTTGAAAGTTATTTCCTTCTTCATCCTTTGCTGTGTAATTGCCGCCTGAAAAACTGGAAACAGAAACATCGCTGATTGTAACAAGCTCCCCTTCCACTTCTTCTGTAAATTGATCAGCCCTTACGGTTAACGGTGCCGGCACAACAGCCTCGCCGGTCACAGTTACGCTGCCGGATGATACGTTAATCTCTAAAAGAGAATTGTAGTCATCAATGCTCCCCTTCACATCTACAACATCACCTAGTTTTACATTCATACCGGAACCATATAAAACAATACCGGCGGTTTCATCCTGAATATATACCGTGCTTCCGAAAACAGCCGTTACTGTACCAGACGTCCACACCTTTGTGTTTTCTGCTTTTTGGCGCACGTCCGAAATCGGTTCTTTTATAAGGTTTGACGGCTCCTCAGGCACTTCTGGTTCTGCGGTTCCGTTATCCAAAAGTTCAATCGACGTTGGTGATTTTAAGCCAGGAACTGTAAAATACGCTTCAAGAGAGCCTGTCACCCGCACTTTTTTGCCGAGGTTTTCCGGATAATCTTTCAAATTAATTCCCTGCCGGAAATTTGCTGTTAATTGTACTGGTAATATTTTAGCTGGATCTGTTTCCCCTGCTTCATCCGCTATACCAATATTTGTATTTTGATAACGTGCAGGATCTGCTGTATAACTGCTTCCTGATAGTGCATAGCCAACGATATAGCCTTCGACGGTGGCTGTACCCGAGTTGTAAGCAATTGCATCGGCCACCGTGATCGGTGCGGCGCTCGCTGGAACCTGAAACGGAAGTAATGTGCCAATGACGAGTACAAGAGCAAATAAAGCCTGTCCAATTTTTCTCATTTAAAAACTCCTCTCTCATGTAATGGACGTTCGACAGAAATCACCTTCATTGTAATCTACTTTTTATTTTAAAATATAAACTTTACAGATAATTTAAAAAACTTTAATAAATAGAAAAAACAGGAATAATTTCCTCCTTATTATTGTCTGTTTCATTCATGCTATTTCCTTTTATGTAAGTCTTTTTGTATAAGAATCTTCCTGCTGTCCCATATTAAAGGTAAAAAGCTTTTAGGAGGCAGCAGCTTGTATAATGATTATTGGCTTTTACAATTAACCTTTGCTTTGTTTATTCTGTTTTTCGTCATCATTCCGCTTGTGTCGGTTTGGTTTACGCGAAAAAAGAAATCAAGCCAATAAAAAAGCCTGGCTGCATCCGTAGATACAGCCAGGCTTTTTACATTAGCAGTTTTCCGGTGTTCCGGTTTCTGTTGCTGTCCGGAAAGAGGATCCGCAGCCGCAGGACGCGATGGCATTCGGATTATCGATCGTAAATCCGCCGCCCATCAGCGACTGCTTGTAGTCCACTATCGTTCCCTTCAAAATCGGGGCATCCTTTTTGGCTACCACAATAGGGATACCGTGCTGAAGAAGTTCCATATCGCCTTCTTCTGCTTCAGGCGTAAAACCCATCCCGTATGATAATCCACTGCATCCCCCGCCATGAACGGCTACCCGCAAAAATGACCCTTCTTCTTCGTTTTGCTTCATCATATCTTTTATTTGAAAAGCCGCAGCTTCCGTAATTGTAACAACTTGTTGATCCGCCAAAGGAATCGCTCCTTTCATTTTCTTTTAGTATACGAGGAATAGAACAAATCCTCAACTGAACCGCTCATTGATTTTTTTATCCAAATTAATTCTTTTTACCTCCAATTCCTGTATAATAAAATAAGTAAAAAGACCTTTATTTTAGAAAAAAGGAGGTTTTATCATGTCTGATGCCCCATTAATCTATTATAAAATGATGAAGTGCCCTCATTGCCAGCAGTCCTTTAGCACAACGAAAGTTCGTAAAAGTGCTGTTAAAGTCATCGGCCAGGATACGGACTTAAAACCGCTTTATGAAGCGGGAGAGGTAAATCCTCTTTTTTACAATGTGCATGTTTGTATGCATTGCGGCTATTCATTTACAGAGGATTTTACTTCTTATTTTGCACCAGGAACAGCAGAAGTATTAAAGGCTTCGGTATCCGATCATTGGGTCGAGCAGGATTTCAGCGGTGAGCGGTCGCCGGCTAAAGCGATTAAAAGCTATAAGCTCGCTCTTTATTCTGGCGTACTGAAGAAAGAAAAGCATTTAACTCTGGCAGGTCTTGCCCTTCGCACGGCATGGATCTATCGGGACATGGGCCGCAAAAAAGAAGAAAAGCGATTTTTGTCTATCGCTGCCCGTGAGTATGAGGAAGCTTTTTCTGTAGAGGATGTAGCACAGAAAATGTCTGAAATTAAAGTGCTCTATCTCCTCGGTGAACTGAATCGAAAGCTGGGACGCATGGAAAAAGCCGTTTCCTATTTTTCAAAAGTGATTGAATGGCAGCGCCAGTCAAACGAAAAACAAATCGTGGAAATGGCGCGTGACCGCTGGCATGAATTACGTGAGCAAATGAAAACGACTTAAAGTGTACATAAGAAAAACCGGCTGCCTTGGACAGGATCCGGTTTCTTAATGTTTAAAACAGCCATGTTTGGTCTATATGTGTATATATATTCGAAACAAGCTCGTCAGGTGTCGCTCCATCGACAACTTCTCCATTCACAAGCGCAAATGGAGATTCCGAGCAGCGTGTACAGTAGCTTAAACAGCCATATTCAATCACATCCAAGTTCGGATCCCGTTCCAGTTTTTCAAATGCTTCCTGGGAACCGCTTGCTAAGTTGCTGACGCAAAACTCAATAATTGGCTTCATTTTATCTTTCACCTCACCCGTTTATTGTACTATCATTTACGTGCAGAAAAAAGCGTGAAGTTTCGCGAAGTCTGTTGAATAATAGGGCTATCTTCGTTATACTCGGATATGAATAAATGAATACTGTACATATGAATACGAAGCAGAGGGGTCATACATATGAGACATTTAGTTTTGCTTGGAGGCGGATATGGCAATATGCGTGTTTTGCTCAGGCTGTTGCCCAATCATTTGCCGGATGATGTAACGATTACACTGGTTGATAAAGTGCCGTATCATTGCTTGAAAACGGAGTATTATGCACTAGCGGCTGGAACCGCTTCCGATCATGAGGTCCGTGTATCTTTCCCAGAGCATGAAAAACTAAATATTATTTACGATGAAATTACAGCTATTCACTTAGATCGAAAACAAGTTGAGTTAAAAACAAAAGGTTCTCTCGCTTACGACGACCTTGTTGTTGGCCTTGGCTGTGAGGATAAATATCACGGCGTGCCAGGGGCTGAAGAGTATACATACAGCATTCAGTCCATCCAAAAATCGCGTGCCACGTATGAAAAGCTGAACAACATGCCGGCTGGTTCAAAAGTTGGTATCGTAGGTGCAGGTCTTTCCGGAATCGAATTGGCGAGTGAACTTCGCGAAAGCCGTCCCGATCTTGATATTAAATTGTTTGACCGCGGACCGCGTATCTTAAAAGACTTCCCCCAGCGTTTAAGCCGTTATATTGAAAAATGGTTTACCGACCACGGCGTGGAAGTAGTGAGAGATGCAAACATTACGCGTGTTGAGCCTGACCGCATTTACAACCGTGAAGACGAATATCAAATGGACGCTGTTGTATGGACCGCAGGCATTCAGCCAAGCCTTGTTGTCCGGCAGATGAATGTGGAAAAAGACCGCTCTGACCGCGTTGTGTTGACACCTCATCATAATCTGCCCGGCAATGAACATGTTTATGTAGTTGGGGACTGCGCAAGCCTTCCTCATGCACCGAGCGCACAGCTTGCGGAAGAACAAGCAGAACAGATTGTCGATGTTCTTCAAAAGCGCTGGAGAAATGAACCGCTTCCGGAAAAAATGCCGGAAATGAAACTTAAAGGTGTACTTGGTTCTCTTGGCAAAAAACAGGGCTTTGGTTTTGTAGCAGACCGGGCTATTACTGGACGTGTTGCCCGCTTCTTGAAATCAGGCGTTTTATGGATGTACAAATATCATAACGGATAATAAAAAAACCGGCCCTTTCAGCCGGTTTTTTTGCTTTTACAATCCAAGCGAAATATATTTAACTTCTAAAAATTCTTCCATGCCGTGATGGCCGCCCTCGCGCCCAAGCCCGCTCTCTTTAAAGCCACCAAATGGTGCCTGGGCCACAGATGGCAATCCATCATTCAATCCGACAATGCCATATTCCAGCCCTTCGCTTATTGCAATGGCTTCTGAAATATTTTCCGAGAACACATAAGCCGCCAGGCCAAATGGTGTGTTGTTCGCGCGTTCTATCACTTCTTCCGTTGTGCGATACGTGGCAATCGGTGCCAGCGGACCGAATGTTTCCTCAACCATACATTCCATATCATCTGTCACGTTCGTTAGAACAGCAGGCGTAATAAAGTTTCCGTCCGCTTCACCGCCCATTTCAACGACTGCCCCTTTTTCTTTCGCATCTTTTAACTGGTTCTGTACTTTTTCGACCGCATCCGCATCAATAAGCGGGCCGATCGTTATGCCTTCTTCCATTCCGTTTCCGACACGTAATTTCGCCACTTCTGCCTTGAACGCCTCCGTAAATTCCTGCTCAATGGATTCATGAACGTAAACCCGGTTGGCGCACACACAAGTTTGGCCGGCGTTACGAAATTTTGAGCCGATCAAGCCTTTGGCTGCTTTTTGGATATCTGCATTGGCTGTAACAATAAATGGCGCATGGCCGCCAAGCTCAAGCGATACTTTTTTCATTGTATCTGCTGCCTGCTTCATGAGCACTTTGCCGATTTCGGTTGAACCCGTAAAAGTCACTTTGCGCACACGGCTGTCTTCCATCCAGGAGCCAGCCACTGATTTTGAATCACCGGTTACAACATTCAGCACCCCTTTTGGAATACCCGCTTCGTGAGCGAGTTCAACAAGCTTCAGCGCTGTAAGAGGAGTGGAAGAAGCCGGCTTTACTACAGCCGTACAGCCGGATGCCAGTGCTGGTCCGACTTTGCGTGTAATCATGGCTGCCGGGAAATTCCATGGTGTAATGGCCGCGACAACGCCTACTGGCTGGCGTGAAACAAACAGGCGCTTTTTCGGATCCGAGGCGGGAATTGTTTCTCCGTACACCCGCTTTCCTTCTTCTGCATACCATAAAATGAAACTGTTCGCATAATTCACTTCGCCAATGGCTTCCTGAAGCGGCTTCCCCTGCTCCTCCGTCATAATCCGGCCAATTTCCTCTTTATGCTCGTCAATCAGGCGATGCCAATTTCGTAATAATTCGGATCGCTCACCGGCCGTTTTTTGGGACCACGTGCGAAATGCTTCATAAGCTGCATCTACAGCCCGCTCCGCCTCTACAGCTCCGCCTTTTGGTACGGATGCAAAGGTTTCGCCTGTTGCCGGATTCACGACTTGAATTTGTTTATCCGCTGCTACCCATTCACCGTTTATGTACATTTTCCATTCTTTCAAGATAATCCTCTCCTTATTTATAGGCATAGTGTTCTATTGCCCTGACGATCTTTTTTAAACACTTTTTCATTCTATATAGCAGTGCTGAGAATACAACATCCTTTTTCCCTTTCCGTAAAGGAGAAATTGCATTTTCAATTTAAAATCATTATAATATATGTATCGAATCGAAAGGAGCCGATGATTCATGCAAGCACAAGAACAACAAATGTTCAGTGAAGTACAGGAAGTACTTGATAAATTACGTCCATTCCTGCTTCGCGACGGCGGCGACTGTGAACTCGTTGATATTGAAGACGGGATCGTAAAACTTCGTCTGCTTGGCGCGTGCGGCAGCTGCCCTAGTTCTACTATTACACTCAAAGCAGGAATTGAGCGCGCATTGCTCGAAGAAGTTCCTGGCGTTGTAGAAGTTGAACAAGTATTTTAATGATGAGAGCTGATCTTTATAAGATCAGCTCTTTTTTAAAATTGTAATACATCTTTGTTCACAAGCGTTTTGGGCGGACGTTCATCAAATACCGCTTCAATATTGTCACAGCATGTCTGCATCATAGCCAGCCTTGTTTCTTTTGATGCGCTGCCGATATGAGGAAGTGCCACTACATTTTTCATCGATAAAAACGGATGATCAGCGGAAATCGGCTCGCTGTCGAATACATCCAGCCCTGCTGCCGCAATGTCCCCGGCTTCGAGTGCCTCTATTAGTGCCTGTTCATTAATAATCGGTCCCCGGCTTGCATTGATAAAGATCGCATCTTTTTTCATTTTTTGAAAGTGTTCCCGCTGAAACATGCCCCGTGTATCATCGTTCAGCGGAGCCAGGCAAACAACGAAATCCGCTTCCTCTAGAAGCTCGTCCAAGCTGCGGTACTGGGCACCCAGCATTTCTTCTGCTACTTCATGGCGGCTGCGGTTGTGATATAAAATATCCATATCAAAGCCGGCTGCTCTTTTGGCTACAGCGGTTCCGATCTTACCCATTCCAACAATGCCGATTTTTTTATGATGCACATCCGTTCCAACCAGCATCATCGGCGCCCAGCTTGTCCATTTTCCTTCTTTCACAAACTCAGACGCTTCTGTTACCCGGCGTGCTGTTGCTAAAAGAAGCGCGAAGGTCAAATCTGCCGTTGTATCCGTTAATACATCCGGCGTGTTGCAAATAGCCACACCATGGCGGCTGGCCGCATCCAAATCAATATTATCAAAGCCAACGGCCATATTTGCGACCACTTTTAATCGTTCAGCCTGTGAAAGCAATTCCTCATCCACTGCATCTGAAATTACGGTTAACAATGCATGAGCGGAAGCTGCTTTTTCGAGCAGAATTTCCCGTGGCACAGCTTTGTCCTCCTCTGTCCATGTTTCCACCTGGTAAGAAGCAGACAATCTCGCTGTTATTTCATCCGGCACTTTTCTCGTTACGTACACATACGGCTTCACACAGCGTCCCCCATTTCCGATTATTCTGTCTTATTGTATCATTTTCATCTTGAGTATGTCACAATGAAAACGGGTATAGGAACAGCAGTAATACATATAATGATAAAAAAGGTGTGTGGAAGATGAGTATTGAAAAGAAACGCGTCATGAGCATGTCTGAACAAACGGCCCGCCGCTGGATTGCCGAGCGCGGCGTTAAAGTAGATGATATTGCGGAGCTTGTTTTATATTTACAAAAACCTTACCATCCTAATTTGAAGCTGGAAGAAGCAGCAGAGCATGTAGAAGCTGTACTGCGTAAGCGTGAAGTACAAAACGCGATTCTGACCGGCATTCAGCTTGATATGCTGGCGGAGAAAAACCAGCTGGCGGAACCGCTTCAATCCATTATTAAAACGGACGAAGGACTGTATGGCCTTGATGAAACAATTGCCACTGCCATTATTAATGTTTATGGAACAATTGGCTTAACAAGCTATGGCTATATTGATAAGCAAAAGCCAGGTATTCTGGAGTTTTTAAATGATAAATCAACCGGACAGGTACACACTTTTTTAGATGATATTGTCGGCGCTCTTGCCGCTGCTGCTGCGAGCCGCCTTGCCCACCGTGCTGCCCATACCGAATAAGCCGCCTTTTACAGGCGGCTTTTTTATTTCTTTTTCAATGGCTGAACAGCCGGCCCTTCCAGCACTTTGCCGTCATAAGAAAATCTAGAGCCATGGCATGGACAGTCCCATGAGCGTTCGGCATCATTCCAGGCTGTTTCACATCCCATATGCGTACACGTGATATCGACAAAATGGCACCTGCCCTGTTCATCCCTGTACGCTCCGATTTTTTCGCCGTCTACGGTTATGATGCCTCCTTCGCCAGGCTGTAGAGAGTCGGCCGTTTTGTCTGCTCCTTTTAGCTTTCCGCTGATCAGTTCTTTTGCAACGGCTGCGTTTTGAGAAATAAATGTTTTAATATCGGTCGGCTTCACTTTGGCACGCTTCGGATCATAAACGTCAGCGTACCGGCTGCTGCCCTGTACAATCAAATCGGTTAGCAGCGCGGCGGCCACTGTTCCGCTCGTCATTCCCCACTTGGCGTATCCGGTTGCCAAATAGATTTTTTCATGTATCTGCCCGATATAAGGAACTTGATCCAGTGTGATTAAGTCTTGCGCGGACCAACGATAAAGAACTTCTTCGGCTCCAAAATGCTTTTTGGCAAACGCAGCCAGCTCTTCGTAATGATGAGTCGTCTCCTGTTTGCTGCGCCCGGCTGGATGATTTTCCCCGCCAATAATAAGCAGCTGCTCTCCATTTTCCATTCGCGTATACCGGACGGAGCGCGATGGCTGATCCTGGCTGATATACATGCCGCTCTGGAGCGTGTGATCCCCTTTTACCCCAATAGCATAGGACCGTTCCGGATGCAGCTTAGCAAAATAAGCACCGTCAAAGTCATTAAACGGATAATGCGAAGCCACAACAACATGATCCCCGGTAATGAAATGTCCGTCTGTTGTTTTAACCGTCCGTCCGTCTATGGACTCTGCCCGTGTATCTTCAAAAATGTGAACCTGCCCCGCCATATCCCTCACAAGCGCTTCCAAAAACTTCACAGGATGAAATTGTGCCTGCTCTCTCATGACGAGCGCTTCTTCTACATGAAAAGGCAGATTCATCCCTGCAGAGACGCCGGCCAAGCCTCCATTTATGCCGAGCTTTTGGTAAGCGTCTGCTTCTTTTTCAAGCGCCGGAAGCATTTCATCGGTTGTAATATAGGTGTAAGCATCTTGTTTTGAAAACTCGCACTCAATATCCAGCTCTTTGACCGTCTTCTCTATAAAAGCGATTGCTTCCTCGTTTGCTTCATAATAAAGTCTCGCTTTTTCTTCTCCGAAGGTGCGAATCAGCTTATCATAAATAAGACTATGCTGAGCGGTAATTTTGGCGGTTGTAAACCCAGTTGTCCCGTCGGTTAATTTCCCTGCCTCAATCAGAACTGCTTTTTTTCCTTCTCTAGCCAGCTTCCATGCCGTTAAAATGCCGGTAATCCCACCACCGACAATGATAACCTCTGCTGTTAAATCAGTTTGCAGTGGAGTGAATGACCGTGGTGCTTCATGGTCTTTCCAGTAAGATATGGTTTTTTTCGGAATTTTCATAAGAGCCTCCCTAAAAATAGTCATATGGACTCCATACCCTTATGTGCTCATTTTCACCCCAAAAAAAGAAACAGCAATGTGCTGTTTCTTACAATTCCCACTCATTTAAATTTTTTCGTGTGTAAGTCGGCTGGATATCATACCGCTCCAAAAACTCCGGCTGCGTTACACCCGTATGTACAAGCAGTGTATCAATTCCAATGTTAATGCCAGCCAGGATATCTGTATCATAATAATCCCCGATCATAATCGTTTCTTCTTTTGTTGTTCCAAGAACTTCCATAGCCTGTTCCATAATAATCGGCTCCGGCTTTCCGATAAAGACCGGCTCTGTTTCAGTTGAAACAGACACCACCGATGTCAGCGAGCCGTTTCCAGGCAGAAAGCCACGTTCTGATGGAATAGCAATATCGCCGTTTGTCGAAATAAAGCGGGCGCCGTTACGCACAGCCAAGCAGGCACCTGCCAGCTTTTCATATGTAATACCGCGGTCAATTCCCGTAACGACGTAATCAGGGTGTTCATGCGTCACAACTTCAAGGCCTTGCTCTGCAAGCGCCTGCAGGATGCCATCTTCTCCGATCACATACACCGTTGCTCCCGGTTTTTCATCGTGGATAAATTGCGCCGTTGCACGCGAAGTGGTAAATACATTTTCCGGGCGTGTATGAATACCCATTTTCACTAGTTTGTCTGCCACCTGTTCCGGCGTACGGGATGAGTTGTTCGTCACAAACAAATAAGGAAGGCCCGCAGCATTCAGGCGGTCAACAAACTCCGCTGCTCCCGGAATAATTTGTGTACCGGCATACATTGTGCCGTCTAAATCGATTAAATAGCCTTTATAACGTGTCATTTCTTTTCTCCTTCTTCCGGTAAAAATGCAGAAACAGGTCCAAGCTCATGTTCCAAATAAGCACGGACACGGTTTGGAAAATCGGCCAATTCTTTTTTATTAGCGATAAATACTGCCGCCAGCTCATCATGCGAAATAGAGATATATTCGCGGACAAGCATTTTCCGAAGAGCGATTACATCTTTTAAAGGAGCAGATTGTTCTGGCAGAATGACGTTTTCATCGTCCAGAATATCAATAATGTCATCGTAACTTCCTGGATCACGCATAATAAAGCCATCGATCATTGCATTGCCAACATCAATAATCGATTCCACAACCGTTTGGGCGATTCTCTCAAGTGCCGCTCTTTCAATGATTGTTCCCCAGACTGGCTGAGAGTGGAACAAATCGAGCTGCTGCTCCATAAAGCGAAGTGTTGCTTCTATTTTCTTGCGGTCAATAAAATACACAGGCCATCCATCCTTTCCGCTTCTATTGTATCATGTGGTACAATGGTTGAAAATGTAGAGCGGAGGACAGCACATGAGTGAACGTTTTTTTCTTTATGACGAAAAAGATACGACGGTAACGCGATTTGTCAGCTTTGCCGGCGAACACAGCCGATACGACCTGGCCCTTATGCAGACGGACCGCTATTACGGCAAGTCGGTCGTTTTAAACCTGCAGGGAAATACATATGCCATTATCGGCCGCGATGACCTGGAAGAGCCGGGCTATATTGAATATGCATTTAATATGGGTGAAGAAGAAGCGGCGGAGTTAAAAGAATTTTTATATGAAGTAATTTAACGCTTAAAACAACATGGCGCGATTCATATTGAATCGCGCCATACAAATAAGCAAACACGCCGCCTGTTATTTTCCTTGGGACTCGGCTGGTTTTTTCGGTGCTGCCGCAACAGGCAGCTTTTTTAAAATAAAATAGCCGCATCCGAAGTTGCAGTATTCCAGCAAATAATCACGTATAGTCGAAAACTTGTTGTCGTAGGACGCTTTTTTGTTGTCGTCTTCGAAAAATCCTTTGAGCCGAAGCTGTCCATATCCCCAGTCGCCGACAATGTAATCATACTTCGCCAAAATATCACTGTAGCGGGCCCGGAAAGCTTCTTCATTAAATCCTTCTGTCCGCTCCTCGACAATTTCATAGCTTTCATTTTGAATCGTAATCATTTATTGGGCCGCCTGTGCTTCGCCCTCGGCGTGTTTCGCTTTTGCCGCAGCATTAACCTGCTCATCCGCATGGTAGGAAGAACGAACCATTGGACCCGCTTCGCAGTGGCTGAACCCTTTTGACATGGCGATTTCACGCAGCTCGGCGAATTCGTCTGGATGGTAATATTTTTGTACCTTTAAGTGTTTTTTCGATGGCTGCAAGTATTGCCCAATCGTCATAATATCTACGTTGTTCGCACGAAGGTCGTCCATCACTTCAATAATCTCTTCTTTTGTTTCCCCGAGACCAACCATTAAGCTTGATTTTGTCGGGATATCCGGCTGCATTTCTTTCGCACGGCGTAAGAACTCAAGCGAACGGTCATACTTTGCACGCGCACGAACACGCGGCGTTAAGCGGCGGACTGTTTCGATGTTATGATTTAAAATATCAGGCTTGGCATCCATCAGCATTTGTAAGTTTTCTTCAATCCCGCCCATATCAGAAGGAAGCACTTCAATCGATGTGAATGGATTTTTCCGGCGAATAGCCCGAACCGTTTCAGCAAATACATAAGCACCGCCGTCTTTTAAATCATCACGCGCAACAGCCGTAACAACGACGTGTTTTAAATTCATTTGCACAACCGAATCCGCTACGCGTTCCGGCTCCTGCAGGTCAAGCTCTGTCGGAAGACCTGTTTTTACAGCACAGAAACGGCAGGCGCGTGTGCAGACGCTGCCAAGAATCATAAATGTCGCTGTACGGCGGACAGCCCAGCACTCATGAATGTTTGGACACTTGGCTTCTTCACAAACCGTGTGAAGCTGCTTTTCGCGCATCATTTTCTTTAATCCTGTGTAATTCTCGTTTGTATTCAGCTTTATTTTCAACCATTCTGGTTTACGCAAGTATTCCTCTTTCGTACTCATTTTTCCATCTCCAATCGGCTTACACTATACCGCTACTTTATCATAATTATCAAGTGCCCGCAAAAGGTGATTTCTCCAAAGAAGAAGAAAATACGGGCGGCTGTTAAAATATAAAAAAAGAAAAAGCTGCATCCCTTATGTTAACAGGGATGCAGCTTTTTCTTTATATGAAGAAATCAATACTGTCAGCAGAAACCTTGTTTACTTTATACTCTTTTGTCATTATACATCGCTCGCTTAAAGAAAATGTATCGGACCGCAGCCCAAGCCGTAATGTTTCAAGCGGAATTGCATCAGAAAATGGAATATTAGCGAGGTTCACGTTCGGACCAGCAATTTGGATAAAAGCAGTCTGTAATTTTTTTGAGGGTGCTTCAAAAATCATTTTTTGCAGATCCATTCCCGTTTCTAGTATTTTATCCACGATTTCCATGCGCATTTCCCCATTACTCCGGCAAATTCCACTTGTGCCGCTTTCACGCGCTTCGGTGATCACTTTGGCTGAGCCGGCTTCAATATCTTCAAGAATCCATTCGACCCATTGAGATGCATTTTGATGCAGAGATTTGTCACTGTCTTTGGCCCCTACTTCACTAAACACAGTAAAATCCTTGGCAAACTCTTTTATATAAGCTGCTTTTTCTCTGTTGGCCATGTCAATTGTGCCGTTTGAGATTTCGAGGTACTGGCATCCATGTTTTTGAATAAATTTCTCAAAATCACTCAATTTCTTTTGGCTGACAAACTTTTCAAATAACGTGCCGCCAAAAAAGAAGTTCACTTTATTTTCCTGCAGGCAGGCAATTTTCTCTTCCAGGTGCTTCGTGACAACTGCTGTTCCCCAGCCAAATTTCACAAAATCAATATAGGCTTCTGCACTATTGATCGTGTCTTGAAAAAGCTGCAATGGAACCCCGTTATCAATCAGAACGGTGAGCCCATTTCCTCTTGGTTTACTGCTTCTTTTCGGCAGGTTCAGCCCTGTGTCCCTCATACATTCACCCTCACAATTCTTGGTAAATTATTTTTCTGGTTTACTTCCATCACAAAACCAGTGTCCAGCTCTTTCACGCACAGGGCAATATCAGCACTTTTAAATTCCGGCCGGTTATCATCAAAAAACTTTTGTGCCGGCTCTGCTTCTCTAATTCTCGAAACTGTTTCAAACGCAGAGCAGTCTTTCTCTCCTTCAATAATAGCTTTCATGTATTCGGCACAGGCAAGATCCTCATCGCCACTCGGATGGGAAGCGATTATATTAATGTCCGCGTTTTTCCCGACAAGCTGGCGAATGTATTGAGCGGTTGTTTTCGCATTGGAAAAGCCCGTTACAAATACATGGCTGGCGTTTAATGCATGTAACGCTGCTCTTACTCCATTGGTCGTTTTTTGAACAAGAATTTTCCCCTCCACGTTTGCTTCAAGGAGACTGGCTGGAGAGTTATCAAGGTCAAATCCAGGGATGTAGAGCCCCTTCTCTTCACCGGCCAGCATGTATGTGGGATTTTTTTCTTTTGTTTGAAGTGCAGAATTGATTGTTTCTGCCAGTAAAATTTCCTCTGCCCCTTTTATAAACGCGTAGTGGGCAAAAGTGAACGCACGAATGACGTCAATCACAACATTCACATCGGCACAGCTCAGCTGGTGAGAGTGGCCTTGATAAATTCGGACTGCCATTATCTGCTCCTCTCCTTTTAACGTTTTCCCTGCCTGCTGACAAACCGCTTACGTTAGTATTCATTTGTCTCTCACCTTATCAGCATATAGCTAATTTATTCGTCTATTTTTCAGATGGTTCTTGATTTTTTGCTCCTTTGGGCATATGCTCAGCCTGCTTTTTCCTTTCGAACTCTTTTTCTAAATGCTGAATAAACTGCTTTTAGGAATTCACCTATTGATTGGTTTTGTTTGTTTCAGGAAGGAGTGCAGCCAGCTGCAGGCACAGCTGCTTGTTTAGGAATGACCCGTACAAGAGACCAGTCCAGTGAGAAAATAGAAGGCGGGCGTTACCCGAATGGATAGGAGCGGAACAGGAAATGATTACCTTATTGGCTTTTCTGGCAGCCCTTTTCTTTGCACTTAATATCGGTGCAAGCGGAGCCGCTGCCTCCATGGGTATTGCCTATGGTTCTGGAGCGTTAAAAAACAGGCGGATGGCATTGGTTATTTGCGGAATCGGCGTGCTGCTCGGAGCGGCTTTAGGCGGCGGCGAAGTAGCTAAAACCCTCGGCTCAGGGATTATTCCACAAGAATTGATCAGCATTCACATTTCCTTGATCATTCTTTGCTCGGCCGCTATTTCACTTTTTATCGCCAATATTTCCGGTATCCCGCTTTCCACAAGTGAAGTGACGGTAGGAGCGATTGTTGGCGTTGGGGTGGCGTATAAACAAGTATTTATCAGTACGCTGTTGACGATTATGATGTATTGGATTCTTATTCCGATTGTGGCCTTTTTTTTCGCCTGGCTTTTAAATAAAGGGGTAAAACAAGCAGAAGCCCGGCTGTTGTTTTTAAAAAAGCCGAAATGGATCAAAGTTTTGTCCGTATTAGTGATCGGCACAGGATTTTTGGAAGCTTTTTCAGCCGGTATGAACAATGTCGCCAACTCGATCGGCCCCCTCGCTGCTTCCGGGCTGATCTCTATCCAAAACGGAATTGTGATCGGCGGACTATTTACCGCAGCGGGCGCGCTGCTTCTCGGCGCAAAAGTGATCGAAACAAATGGAAAAAAGCTGACCGACCTGAGCTTGCTTCAAGGAAGTGCGGTTTCAGGTCTCGGCGGGACACTCGTAATTATTGCTTCTCTATTCGGCATTCCTGTTCCACAAACCCAGGTGACCACATGCAGTATTCTCGGTATTGGCTTCTCGGAAGAAGGCGCAAAAATATTTCAAAAAGGCATTATCAGCAGGCTGCTGAAAGTATGGCTCGTGTCTCCGCTTTTTTCTCTGGTTATTTCTTACAACCTCGTTAAGCTGTTTTTGGATTTTGATCTTTATGCCGTCATTGTGGGTGCTTCTGTTTTTGCAGCTACGGTTGGGTCGATCAGCTTGATTAAGCCGATCGGCCTTGCAAAGCCTGCTTTTCTAAAAGAAGGAAACAAAGGTAAATAAGCCGGATCGTATAAAAATAAGAAAGGACCGGAACACATATAGATTGTCCGGTCCTGACAAGACAGGAAAGGTTTTCAGTTTTCGATTTCCTTTACCTGAATAAATTTCATGACAACAAATAGCATAATCAGCCCTAGTACGCCTGCTGTAATATACCCGCCATTTAAAAATTTTGCCATTACGATAGACATCAAAGGCGGTCCTGCAGCTACCCCGGCAAACCGGGCTGCACTGTAAAAAGAGGTAATGGTGCCTCTTTCTTCTTTTTTGATGTTTTCTGTAATGATGGCATCCAGTACAGGCATAACAGCTCCAATCGCCATTCCCAGGATGCTGGTTACCACTAAGAGAAGGATCAGCTGCTTGCTGACAAAGCCAACAAACACCACACTAATAGACGTAAGAATCAAACAAACAATAAGGATTTTCCTCATAGTCGGCAAATTCCCTTTGATTTTGCGCCCAACTGTAAACGCTACAATACAAAGCAGGAAAAGCGGAATCGCTAATATAAAACCTTTTTTTATGTCAAAAATTTGATGTACTTTCTCCAAAATGTCCGATAGGTAAAATAACACACTGAATAATACCAAAAACACATAGAACCCTAAAAGAAAAACGGTAAAAAGCCATTTCCCTTCTTTTTTAAGGGTCTTTTTCGTATTACTCACAAATTCCTTGAATTTTTTTGGCTTTTCCTGCTTTCCTTTTGGCACTTTCACAAAGAAAAAAATTAATGCGATTGAGATTAAACTAAAAGCAGAAATCGCAAAGAAGGGTAAAAACCACAAAAAGGCAGCCAGTATAGATCCCAGGATCGGACTTAACACTTTTCCAAATGTATTCGACGTTTCAATGGTTCCTAAACAGGCACTTGTTTTTTCCGCATTGTCCTTGTAAAGATCTCCCACCAGCGGCAGGATAATAGGCATAGCTCCCGCTGAACCAATCCCCTGCAGAATTCGGCCGATAATAATCCAGGTGTAGGGATCCGCCATTTTCCAAGAGGCAAACCCGGCAATAAGTCCTCCGATCAGGGCAAGAACCAAGCTGGGCAAAATAACTTTTTTTCGTCCAATCCGGTCCGATAAATATCCCGCCAGCGGAATTAAGAAAACAGCGGCAACCGAATAACTTGTAATAATCATACTGGATTGAAAAGAGGAAATACCCACCTTTTTTTCCAATATCGGCAGAACGGGAATCAGCATGGAATTCCCTAATGTCATGACGAGCGGAATGGAAGCCATACTTACAACACACCATATACTTACTTTCTCAGCCTGTTTCCCCACATGCACACCCCGTTTAATGTTTTTGTGACAACTCATTAAATGTATGGTCTCCTTGCGTATTCTTTTTATGCAGTGCCGCATACACTTTAAAAAGGAGGACGAGCACGCCATTTTATACGTAATTGGGGATGATTTTTTCTGAAAACCAACAATAAAAGTTATGCTCCATTGACCTTCCGCGCTTTAGTCAGAAAGTATTTTTTAGTCAGTGTGGGAGCGGTTATGCAGGGCTTCGCTATGGGCGTGTTTTTATTCCCTAACTTTATTCCTTCCGGCGGCGGTGCCGGGCTGACTGTACTGCTGAATTACTGGCTGGATATTCCAATAAGCATTGCGCTGTGGCTTGTTAATTCTTCCATGCTTTTATTCGCTGTTCACTATTTAGGGGGCATGAGTGCTTTAGGTACACTGCTTGGCATTACGATTACCTCTATTTCGGTCAACATTTTTAACGTTTACCTAGAATCACCATTTTCAAATGTATGGATTGATCTTTTTTTTGGTTCCCTCTTTTTTGGTACAGGCGTATCCATTTTATTAAGACAGGGAGTATCAAACGGAGGCGTTGGCGTCATCGCTTTAATTATTGCCAAGTACAGGCATGTGAATCCCAGTAAACCGCTTTTTTGGATTAATGGTTTTATTTTCCTGATCACAGCTTATGCCATCGCTTGGGAAATTGTCGTCCAAGCCCTTATTTGTCAATGGATGTCCACAAGAACCATTGGCTGGCTGTATACCGTTCCCCGCCCCAAAAACATCCTGACTTTTGATTTTATCTGGCGTAAAAAGTAAATCCTTCCGCATAAAAATAGGACTGGCTCGCTGTTTACTGTCAATAATATAAAAAGCCGGATTACTTTATCGGTAATCCGGCTTTGATTTTGCAAATTATTCAGCAGAGCAGCGTTTAAATTCGCTTTTTTGCTATTATGAATGTTTGTTTTCTTTTGCTTTTTTTACTGCGTGACCAATGCTGGCACCAAGGCCTCCCCAAATGATCACAACGCCAATGACCATCATCACAATTGCACCCGTATCCATTATAGCCCCTCCTTGCTGTTCCGGCTTAAAGGCTTAATAAACATAAAGACTACACCAATGATAATGGCAAGTGCTGCTGTACCCCAGCCATAAGTAATCAGGAATGAAAGTGGATAATCCTCATATGGAGCAGACAGGTCTTGACGAATGTTATCAAACATCATATAGGCCAGCACGATAGGCGTTAAAATCATTAAGCAGAATTTCCACCATGCACCCAGCTTTATGTCAGAAACGGCATCCGCATGCTGTTTCAACGAATCCAATTCTTTAAATACCCAAGCAACAAGAATAACTTCAACGAATCCAGCGAAAACAATTCCATACAAGTTAATAAAATGATCTACCGTGTCTAAGAAGAAAAGTCCGCCTTTTGTTGCATATAGAAGTGAAATTAACGCTGAAAGGCCTCCCCCTACTGCTACGGATACTGTTCGGGAAATATTAAATTTCTCCTGCAGTCCTGCCACAAACGTTTCAATAATCGAGATAAGCGATGTTAACCCTGCAAGCGTAAGTGAGATAAAAAATAAGAATCCAAAAAATCCACTTGCTACTGGAAACTCATTAATAATCTGCGGGAAAACGGCAAAAGCTAAAATGATTCCGCTTGACACAACTTCTTCTACCGCTACACCCTGTTGCTGTGCCATAAACCCAAGAGCGGCAAAAACACCAAAGCCAGCAAGCAACTCAAATGAGGAATTTGCAAAAGCTGTAATAAAAGCATTATTCGTAATATCTGCTTTTTTTGGCAGATAGCTAGAGTAGGTAATCATGATAGCAAACCCGACTGACAAACTAAAGAAAATTTGGCCATAAGCTGCAATCCATACTTTACCATCTAAAATTTTAGACCAATCCGGCTGGAAAAAGGCATTTAAGCCTTCAACAGCTCCTGGCAAAGTCAACGCACGTACTACGACAATAAAGAATAAAATAACAAGAAGTGGAAGCATAAATTTCGTAGCTGCTTCAATTCCTTTTTTAACTCCTGAAAACATAATGCCCAATGTTACAATCCACACAAGTAATAACGGAAGAAGAACACCACCTGCAAACCCGCCAAGCTGGCCCGGTTCACCTACTTGTAAATATTCTCCCAGCAAAAAGTCCTGCGGGGCGTCACCCCATGATTTTGTAAATGAGAAAAATGAATACGATGTAGCCCATGCAATAATAACAGAATAATACGTTGCAATGAAAAAAGAAATTGCTAGCTGCCACCAGCCAAGCCACTCTGACTTTCTATTAATTCTTGTCATTGTCAGCGGTGCGGAACCACGATACTTGTGACCCATTGTAAATTCCATAATAAGCAGTGGGATTCCGGCTGTTAATAAAGCAAACAAATAGGGAAGGAAAAAAGCACCTCCGCCATTTTCATACGCTACTGCGGGGAAACGCCAAATGTTTCCGAGCCCGACTGCCGAGCCAACCGCTGCCATAATAAATCCAGCGCGGGACCCCCATTGTGGACGATTTTGTTCCATATATATGGACCTCCTTGAATGTTCAAAATTTTTTATTTTCAGATAATTTCTGAAGACCTTCTTTATTATAATCTTCTTTAAAATATTCGTAAATATTTTTTTTATTATTTTTTTAGAATAATTCAGTTAATTTACTATAGGTCCGCTCACCTAACAAAAAATACCTTTATATTTCCATATGCAGGTATTTTTTCTGAAAAATTCTACTTTGTTCTTTTTAAAATAAATGCAAACATAACTAGTAAAAGAATCGTCACGGCAAGCCCAAGAAACATATTTTCCGTAAAACCGAGCACAATATAACCTGCTGCCGCCGCTAAAGCAGATACGAGCGCATAAGGAATTTGTGTCATCACGTGATCTATGTGATTGCTCCCTGCCCCGGTTGATGAGAGAATCGTTGTATCTGAAATCGGCGAGCAGTGGTCTCCAAATACAGCACCCGCTAAAACAGCTGCCAAAGCCGGTAATAAAAGCGAAATATCTGTTGCTGCTGCAATTTCACCGGCAATCGGAAGAAGAATCCCAAACGATCCCCAGCTTGTTCCGGCTGCAAAAGCCATAATACCGGCTGTCACAAACAAAATCATCGGCAAAAAGCCAATGTTCAAGCCGGATTTTTCTACAAGGCCGGCTAAATATGTACCTGTTCCAAGCTCACCAATCAGCGCTACGATCGTCCACGCTAAAAATAAAATATACACTGCGGGAAGCATGGATTTAATGCCTTCGACTATCCCTTTTCCTAATACAGCGCCGGCTCCCTCTGGGAACACGGCGGCCTGTCGTGCAAAAACCACCAATGCTGTAATAAGCCCAATGACTCCGCCAATAAACAATGATTTTGCTACATCTGTGTTTTCAAAAATAGCAAAAATGTCTGCGCCTTCACCTGCCGCTCTGGAGCCCGTAAAAAGCATAGCCGCGACCGTACCGATAATCAATGCTACTATCGGCCAGACAAGTCCGCCGATCGTACCGCGGTCACTCACCGGCAAATCTTCTTTTAGCTCACTAGGAATTTCACGGCCGCTGAATACTACTTCTCCTGTTTGAACAGCGCGATTTTCATGCTTTTTCATTGGACCAAAATCCCGGTTTAATACCGCTACAAGAAAAACCATTCCAAGTGCCGCCCAAACGTAATAATTCATGGGAATTATTTGCATAAACGCCGAGAAAGCTGTAAGATCCGTTACTTGATGAGCAGTTAAAATGGTGCCGATTCATCCTATAATGTAAGCACCCCAGCTTGAGACCGGCGCTACTACACAAACTGGAGCAGACGTCGAGTCAATGATATAAGCAAGCTTGGCGCGTGAAATACGATGGCGGCCGGTAATAGGCCGTGATACCTGGCCTACCGCCAGTGCATTAAAGTAATCATCGATAAAAATCAAAATACCAAGTAAAGCGGCCATTATCTGAGCACCGGTGCGTGACTTAACGCGCGTAACGGCCCATTCTCCAAAAGCACGGCTGCCGCCGGAAATGGTAGTAAACGCTGTAACAATACCTAAAATAAGCAAAAAGAAAATAATATATAAATTCCATTCACTCCATTCAAATGCCCCATCTGTTCTTGTGTACATATTACCAGATAGTGCTTCCCAAGTGATTGAGAATGTTTTCCTAATTTTAAAATCAGCAAGCAAAAAAGCTGCTGCCAGAATCCCAACGCCAAGCGATAAAAGCACACGGCGTGTTAAGATCACCATTACAATGGCCAGGACCGGCGGCAAAAGTGAAAAAATTGTGTTTTCCAAAAGTATTTCTCCTCCATTTTGCGCAATAAAAAAAAGCAATGGCTTATTGGCTGCATTGCCTTTATAGTTTATTCCGATAACATCGTATTAAAAAACGTAGACCTTTTCTATACTTGTTTATTTTGACGGTACATTAATGGCATCCGGATTATAGTAGTTTGGCACCGTCCCATGAACAAGCCCCATCGCTACAGGAAGTGTTTGTTTCACGACTGTTGTATCAACTGCAAATGGAACGATAACTTCTACGCTGACTTCAAGTTCAATATATACTTCTACATAAGCAGAGTTAATACCGAACGGCTCCACTTTTGTTTTAACATTCGATGTAACGTCCCCGATGGCATGAAAGCGAATCGGAATACGCGGTCCGAGATTGCCAAGAATAGCGTTGTTTGTAATTTGTCCGAGCGGGATTGTGTAAGCAATCCCCTGCGCCCGCGCTGTTTCTTCCGTATCAATCTCGACACCTGAGATCTCTTCAAGTTCCGTTAAATTACCCGCTTCCGCTTTATCCAGGTTTTCTTCGGCAAGATCAGTCACTTCGGCAAGCACCCTGTTGATCACTTCCGCGTTAAATGTCGTCGATCCTCCATCGCCTTTTTCAGTTGTCATGATATCTTTTATATTAAGATTTTCGGTAATTTCCTCACTGATCGCTTTTTGCAGAACCATTGAAGCAATTTTGTTCGTCTGCGCCTCAGCGAAGTTTAAAATGACTGGCTGAATATTCCGGTTGATCAGCCAAAGAACAAAAATAATGCCGGCTATAAAAAAAATAACAACAGTTAAAAAGCGGCGGCGGCCTGATGATGAAGCACGGCTTTTCCATTTTCTGCGCCTGCGCATAAAAAAACCCCCTTTTCCGCATTGTATGCGGGAAAGAAGGCTTATAGTTGCAGAAGCTTCCATTCCATAATATCGCGCAAAAATTCGGGCATGAAATACCGTTTTGATGAAGCACGATGCAGTTCAACAAAGTAATGGCCATACGTAAACATATCAAGAGTCGCAACCTTATACGTCCGCTTTATGTCGATCGGCTCACCGTTAATGAAAATATTCGGCTTATCGATCTCGATTCCATCATACACAAATCGGCCCATGACACTTCCGCGAAAACCGAGCCCTTTAATTTGGAGATGAGGCCATTTTTCATCACATGTCTGCCGGATGACTTCTGCCAGCTCCGCCCCTGTCAATTCGATTAAACAAGGGTTTATAGGATGAGGCAGCAGTTTATGCAGGTCGTATTTTGTGATATCCCCTGCCGGCAAATTCCCCAATACGACGCCTGCATTTAAAAAAGAGCAGTCAGCTCCGCACCATTCTGTAAGTGCTTCGGTCAGCATTTGAGGCAGCGGAGACGGGTTAAACCAATCACTCCAAAGCTCTTTTTGAAGCCGTACAACCGGCACAGACAGGGTTTGTTGCCCCTTCTCTTCAAAGAGCGCCTGCTGCTTCTTTTCGTCTGGCGGAGGCGTAAGCAACCGGTTTGTTTCATATACACGGGCCCGTTTAGCGGCTATGCGGCCGGCTTTATCGATATCCACTTCCACGTGGCCGGTAAAATAGCCGTATTTGCCGGCTGCCGCCATCAATGTTCCATTTACTTCTTTTCCTTCATGAAACGTATGGTGGGTATGCCCGCCTAGAATAATATCCGCTTCTGTTTCTTCCGCCAGCTTTTCATCATCATACATCCCAAGATGAGAAAGCACGATTACAATATCTGCCCTCTTTTTCAGCATCGCAATTTGCTTTTTCAGCTCATCAATAGGAAGAGTGACGCACCAGTCCAGAAGTTCATAAAAAGCGGTGTACTGTGCAGTCGCAGAGGTAACGGCAATCGTGGTGCTGCCTGCTTGAAAAAAAGTATGCGGTACAACCCAGTCCGGCCGCCTCTCTCCGTTTTTTTCAAACAAGTTGGCGCAAACAACCGGAAAGCGAGCCTGCTCGTACAGTGCATTCAATGCTTCTCTTGGCATCGTAATCCCTTCATTGTTACCGATCGCAGCCGCATCAAACCGAGATGAATTCAGCAGCTCAATGTTGAAGGTGCCGAGCGTTCCTTCTGTTAACGGATGGGCCCGGTCCACGTGATCGCCAATATCAAAAGCGAAAACAAACTCTCCGGCCGATTCGTGCAGTTCCCGCTTTTCCTTTAAAAAGCGGGCAATTCTCGGCCAATTTTCAAAATGGCTGTGTAAATCATTTGTATGATAAATATGTATCGTTTTTTCCATGTTCATTCCACCTTTAATAAATGCCCCGCCAAATCAAGCGGACACCAACCAAAATCAAAACGAGACGAAGCATCATCACAACGGTTTTTGACGCCAGGCGGGCATTCAGCCAGGCACCGATTTGTGCCCCAAACCAGGCTCCGGGCACGAGCGCTGCTGCATAAAGCCAGTTTACATTCCCAAGAAATACGTGTGTCACACTCGATACGCCTGCTGATAAAAAAATAAGCAGCATCGATGTAGCAACGGCTACATGCGGGGGAACCGCAAACAGCATAATCATGGCGGGCACCATCAGTGAGCCGCCGCCGATGCCGAATAAACCGCCTAAAAAGCCGACCACAAATGAAGCGATCGTTCCGGTAATCGGCTCAATGGAATATGTATGAGTTCCTTCGTTATCGGTAAATGTCCGGGTCAGGCCGCGCGAGGCAAACAGCGGCTTTGCCCGATTTTTCAACATAAGTACAAATGACATAAACACCATAAATAAGCCAAAAAACAAGCTGAACTGCTCCGTGTTCAGCCCTTTATTGGCCCAAGCCCCAAGCAGGCTTCCCGGCGCGCTGCCAATAAATAAAAGACAGCCCAATTTATAATCCACTTTTTTCTGTTTCATGTAAGCAAGGGTTGAAGACAAGCCGGTAATAATTAAGATAACCGACGACGTACCCACTGCTGCTTGTGGGGAAACAGGGTCGAGCAGTGCCGTTCCGCCTAAAAAAAGCAGTGCCGGCACAATGATAATCCCGCCTCCAAGTCCGACGAGGGCGCCGATTGCCGCCGCGAGCAGACCGATGCCGAGTAAAAGAATCCATTCCATTCTACACACTAGCCTCCTAAAACAAATCGAGCTGGCGCGAAGCTAGATTGTCATATTGAATATCCGCTAAATGTAAGAATTGCTTCGCATTATCCGCGGCATCACCGCCAGAATTATTGTTAAACAGCACGAAGACATCTTTTGACTGTTTATGGAGTTCATTCGTAAAATCAACCCACTGCCGCAGTTCATGCTCATTGTAGCGATACAGATAGCGCACCTTGCGCCAATTTTTCTGACCGTTTTTCCGCCAGCCTGCCCGGTTGCGTCCATGCAGGCGGACCAGCGTTTTTTCCTTGTTCGTTGCTTGAAGCACAATGGGAATTGAGCCTTCACCGGCCTGCGGCTCATCGCATACCGTATGAATCCAGTTTTCCTGTTCTAAAAAAGAAATCGTTTTATCAAAATACTTGGCTTCATACCAGGTTTGATTCCGAAATTCAATGGCAAGCGGCACGTTCCCCATTTTTTCCCGGCAATACCGAATATACATCACGTTTTCACGTGTGCAGTCGAACCAGGGTGGAAACTGAAACAACACCATGGCGAGCTTTCCTGTTTCGATCATTGGTGTGAGCGATAAGTTAAATGCATGAAACATCTCTTCTTTCGAGTCAAACGGAATTTCGCCCCGTTCATGGCCAGTCATTCCCTGGTATGCTTTAACTATAAATCGAAAGCCGTCCGGCGTGTCTTCTGTCCATTTCCGCATGTTGCGCTCCGGCTGCACAGCATAAAAGCTGGAGTCAAGTTCAACGGTCGGGAAATGCGCTGCGTACTCGGTTAATTTATCTCGGGAAGCGACTCCTTGCGTGTAAAGTGTGTCATGATCTCCCCAGCCGGTTACCCCTGTATAAATCATCTCGTATCACCTCGTAGTAAGAGTGTAGCATAAGTAGGAAGGGCTGTGAATTTCAAGCATCCCAAATATCAGCTCTTTATTTTACTTTTCTTTCTCAAAAAGGCGATGGCATTCCCCAAAGATGCACTTCGTAAATCCAGCGTCTCTTTTCTTCTTCAAAAAAGCGGCTTGCAGTATGATTTCTTATTACCCTTCCTCTTTCTCATTGACTCCTCATTACTTTTTCAATATTTGTAATTACTTTCATTTTACCCTGGCAATCAAAAAGACCAAACCACGGAGGTGGTTTGGTCTTGGAACAACTGTGATACACTGTTTAACCGGATGAATGTAAAATCGTACCAAGTCCTGGCAATCACTCGGATTCAACAACTAAAAAATCAACCTATATCCCAGCCTCTTTATTCCTCATTCCTTATTAGATGCTATTCACTTCAATAAGGGGCAGCAAAGGTTCCCCTTTGTCTTTCCATACATGTTTCCTTTAGTCCCCGACTCTTTCGCCATTAATATAATAAGCAGGCTCGGAGAAAGGAATAAACACGACTTCTATTTCATCAGCACCTGTTGACATAATGTGTCTGGTAACGGACTGGGCGAATCGATCGCGAGCTTCTTGCCCGCGTTCAAACCATTTTACTTCAATAAGCGGGAAAGCCGGAATCTCTTCCCCATCAAACACAAACGTGGAATGAGGCACTTCGAACGTAAAATTATCCGTCCCGCATTCACAAATTTCTGCAAGCTCTTCTACTAATGGCTTGCTGATTCTTTTCATCCCCTCAATCGATACCCCTCGAATCACTAAGTGCGGCACTTGTATTCCCTCCATTATGTATGATCATTTGTTAGATCTCTGTTGAAAAGTTTATATCAAATCTTTCTATAATCAAAGTCTTTCCTTCTGTTCCATATTGCAGATGCGAACCAAAGTGACCGGTTAGATAGAACTCCATTAGTCACTGCCTGTTATTTTGGTTTTATTAAGATCGCAGCTTTCTTGATGAAAAATGACTGCCTGTATAGGGACTGATAAAATCATAGTCGATAAACAAATAAGAAAGGATGATTACAATACTGTCATCGTGACAACGTTAAAAAATTCTTTTTATTGCTCAAACAAAACAGCCCCTGGTTTAGTACGTGAATGGACGTGACTTAAACTGAAGACGGTATCATTTCCTGAAATTATCGTGATCCAACAGCTTTTCTTATTCGCAAAACAATGCAAGATTATCTCAAAAAAGCCGGCATTGAATATAGCGAAAGCACTCATGATTTAAATATGGAGACGTGGTTCTATTGCTTAAAACAGGGAAAAGCCTTAAATATACCTTAAATCGCCTGGAGCATAAGACCTTCAAGAAAAGATCGAATACTTACCTTCAATCCTGCAAAAAAATAAAAAAGACGAACTGGATAAGTCCGCTGAACACCTTTCAGAATGAAACCCAATTGAACTTGGTACATTCTTGGTATGCGGCTGATTTATCACAGTTCGCCTTCTATTAAAAGCCTTATGAATAAGGGTTTTTCGGTATTAACCGATAGAACCTTCCATCTCAAATTTAATGAGGCGGTTCATTTCAACGGCATATTCCATTGGCAATTCTTTTGTGAACGGCTCGATGAAGCCCATAACGATCATTTCTGTTGCTTCTTCTTCAGAAATACCGCGGCTCATCAAGTAGAACAATTGCTCTTCAGACACTTTTGATACTTTCGCTTCGTGCTCAAGAGAAATGTTGTCGTTTAAAATTTCATTGTATGGAATTGTATCCGACGTTGATTTGTTATCCATAATAAGTGTATCGCACTCGATATTTGAGCGGGCGCCTTCTGCTTTACGGCCAAAGTGAACGATACCACGGTATGTTACTTTTCCGCCTTGTTTTGAGATTGATTTTGATACGATTGTGGATGATGTATTTGGTGCAAGGTGAATCATTTTTGCCCCTGCATCCTGATGCTGCCCTTTACCGGCAAGGGCGATCGAAAGCGTCATACCGCGCGCGCCTTCGCCTTTCAGGATAACAGCTGGATATTTCATTGTCAGTTTAGAGCCGATATTTCCATCTACCCATTCCATCGTTGCGTTTGCTTCACAAACGGCCCGCTTCGTTACCAGGTTGAATACGTTATTCGCCCAGTTTTGAATCGTTGTATAGCGGCAGTATCCTCCCGCCTCAATCGCAATTTCTACAACCGCTGAGTGAAGCGAGTTTGTTGTGTAAACAGGAGCGGTACAGCCTTCAACGTAATGTACACTTGCATCTTTATCAACGATGATTAATGTACGCTCAAACTGGCCCATATTTTCTGAGTTGATACGGAAGTACGCCTGAAGCGGCGTATCCACTTTCACGCCCGGCGGAACATAGATGAATGAGCCGCCTGACCAAACAGCCGAATTTAGTGCAGCAAATTTGTTGTCTGTCGGCGGAATGATTTTCGCCCAGTACTTGCGGAAGATGTCTTCGTTCTCTTTCAAAGCAGAATCCGTATCTTTAAAGACAATACCAAGCTCTTCCAAATCTTCTTTCATGTTGTGGTAGACAACTTCGGATTCATACTGTGCTGAAACCCCTGCAAGATATTTTTGTTCCGCTTCCGGAATTCCAAGCTTGTCAAACGTTTGCTTGATTTCGTCCGGTACTTCATCCCATGATTTCTCTGAGCGTTCAGAAGGCTTAACATAATACGTAATTTCATCAAAGTTAAGAGACGCCATATCGCCTCCCCATTGAGGCATCGGCATATTATAGAAATACTCTAATGATTTCAAACGGAAATCGAGCATCCATTGTGGTTCATCTTTCATTTTTGAAATTTCTTTTACGATTTCAGGCGTTAATCCACGTTCCGAACGGAAAATGGATACGTCGCGATCATGGAAGCCATATTTGTAATCGCCAATTTCAGGGGCTTTTTTAGCCATGCTGCATTCCTCCTGTTGTTATGGCAGGCTGACGATAAACGCTCGCTTTCAGGGGTACCTGGTGTCCGCGGCGTGAACCCTCAGCCTGCTTTTTTATTTATTCGTTATTTATCGTTTACTTTTGGTTCTGGAGTCCTTTTTCCATTGCTTTCCACGATAGTGTCGCACATTTGATGCGGGCCGGGAATTTTGCCACTCCCTGCAGCGCTTCAATATCATCAAGGTCTACATCGTCCGGATAGTCATTGCCGAGCATCATGTCAGAAAAAACTTGAGACAGCTTGACGGCATCCTCGATGTTTTTCCCCTTGATCGCCTGTGTCATCATGGAAGCAGAGGCCATGGAAATCGAGCAGCCTTCACCTTCAAATTTCGCGTCCGTGACAACCCCGTTTTCTACATTCATCGTCAAATGAATCCGGTCTCCGCACGTTGGGTTATTCATATCAACGGTCACACTGCCGTCTTCAATGGCCCCTTTGTTGCGCGGATTTTTATAATGGTCCATAATCACCTGACGGTATAACTGATCTAAATTATTAAAAGACATCTGAGAAATACTCCTTCGTTTTTAACAAACTGGCGGCAAGTCTGTCGATATCTTCTTCCGTATTATACAAGTAAAAGCTTGCACGTGCTGTGGCAGATACTTTGCACCATTTCATTAGCGTTTGTGCACAGTGATGCCCTGCACGGACAGCGATGCCTTCCGCGTCAAGAACCGTCGCCACATCATGCGGATGAACATCATCTAAATTAAATGTTACCACACTTGCGCGGTCTTTTCCTCTTTTCGGACCGAAAACAGAAATTCCCGGAATCTCTGTTACTTTATCCATGGCGTACGCAGCAAGCTTATGCTCATGCTGCTCGATTGCATCCATGCCGATTTCTGTTAAGAAGTCGATGGCTGCGCCAAGCCCGATGGCTCCGGCAATAATCGGTGTGCCGCCTTCAAATTTCCACGGAAGTTCTTTCCATGTTGATTCGTATAAGCCGACAAAGTCAATCATTTCTCCGCCGAATTCAATTGGTTCCATTTCCTCTAAAAGCGCTTGTTTTCCATACAACACCCCAATGCCGGTTGGACCGCACATTTTATGGCCGGAAAAAGCAAGGAAATCACAGTCAAGCTGTGCGACATCAACTTTCATATGCGGAGCCGCCTGAGCTGCATCCACTACCATAACGGCTCCGTTTTCGTGAGCAATTTTCGTAATTTCTGCAATCGGGTTAATGGTACCCAGCACATTTGATACCATCATCACCGATACAATTTTTGTGTTAGGCGTGACGGTTTTTCGGACATCCTCTAAAGAAATGGTTCCGTCTTCCTGCAAAGGAATGTACTTTAAAGTAGCTCCTGTTGCTTTGGCAACCTGCTGCCACGGAATGATATTGGAGTGATGCTCCATCATCGTGATGACGATTTCGTCGCCTTCTTTTACGTTCGCACGCCCGTAGCTTTGAGCGACAAGATTCAATGCTGTCGTTGTTCCACGCAGAAAAACAATTTCTTTTGTAGAAGCCGCATTAATAAACTTGCGTGCTTTTTCACGTGCGCCTTCATACAAATCCGTCGCCCGGTTGCCGAGCGTATGCACGCCGCGGTGCACATTCGAATTAGCATAACGGTAATAATGATCAAGCGCTTCAATCACTTGAACGGGCTTTTGGGAAGTGGCCGCGCTGTCAAGATAAACGAGTGGATGACCGTTCACTTCCTGATCAAGAATGGGAAAGTACTTTTTCAGTTCTTTCGCATTCATTGGCGAACTTTCCTTTCAATAACCCCTGTCAATTGCTTTTTCACATTTTCGATTGGCAGGTTGTTTACGACTGGTGCCAGGAAGCCGTGAATCACAAGGCGTTCTGCTTCTTGTTTCGTAATACCGCGGCTCATTAAGTAGTAAAGCTGAAGCGGATCAACACGGCCAACAGAAGCAGCATGTCCTGCTGTAACATCATCTTCATCAATCAAAAGGATTGGGTTCGCGTCACCGCGAGCTTTTTCACTCAACATAAGTACGCGTGATTCCTGCTCAGCGTTTGATTTTGAAGCACCATGCTCGATTTTGCCGATGCCATTAAAGATTGATTTTGCTTCATCTTTCATTACACCGTGCTTTAAGATGTAGCCTTCTGTATGCTTGCCGAAATGAACAACCTTTGTTGTAAAGTTCATTGACTGCTTGCCGCGGCCGACCACTACTGTTTTTGTATCAGCAAAGGAACCATCGCCAATCAAGTTTGTCACATTTTCTGAAACGGTATTGCCATCATTCATGATACCGAGTGACCAGTCAATACGCGCATTTGGCGATGTAATACCGCGGCGGTTCACGTATGTTGTCATATTTTCTGCTAATGTGTCAACGGCGCCGTATGAAATTTGTGCGTTATCGCCAGCGATCACTTCTGTCACGATATTCGCTACGCCTTGCTCTGTTTTCACTGTAGAAATGTAGTTTTCTACATACGTCACCTTACTGTTCGCATCTGCTGCCACAATAACATGGTTGAACAGCGCAGCCTGCGCATCGTCATGAATGAAAACCGCTTGAATAGGCTCTTGAATTTCAACATTTTTAGGCACGTATAAGAATACACCGCCGTTTACAAGCGCTGCATGAAGAGCGGTTAATTTATGCTCATCTGCTTTGACCACCTGCTGCATAAAGAACTTTTGGAAAACTTCGCTGTGTTCTCTTGCGGCTGTTGAAAAATCAGTAAAAATGACACCTGCTTCTTTTAATTCAGCTGATACATTTAAAATAGACGGCGTATTGTTGCGCTGTACATAAATGTTTTGTGAAGCTGTTTCTTCACCAATAACCGCTTGTGCAGCCTGTGGCAGCTGGGTAAGCTGGGTATATGCTGCACTCTGTACGCTGTGTGCGCCAAATTCGGTAAAGTTCCATTTATCGATTTTTGTTTTATCCGGCTTCGGAAGCGGAAGATCTGCCGCCTTGTTAAACGCATCCAGACGAAGGTTCAACAGCCATTCTGGTTCGTTGTTTGCAGCTGAAAAATCGCGGATTGCTGATTCATCAACTGACCATTTTGTTTCTGTCATGTTTGCTCCTCCTATACGATTACTGTACCGTTTCGTCTTCGATGCCAAGTTCCTGCTTGATCCAGTCATATCCTTCTGCTTCAAGGCGTTCCGCTAGTTCCGCTCCACCGGATTTCACGATTTTACCCTGCATCATAACATGAACATAATCAGGTGTAATGTAGTTCAGAAGACGCTGGTAGTGCGTAATCATAAGGCAGCCAAAATCCTCGCTGCGCATTTTATTGATTCCTTTTGAAACCACTTTTAATGCATCGATATCAAGACCGGAGTCGATTTCGTCAAGGATCGCAATTTTCGGCTGAATTGTCATTAACTGAAGAATTTCGTTGCGCTTTTTCTCACCGCCGGAGAATCCTTCGTTTAAGTAACGCTGTGCCATATCCTGGTCCATGTCAAGAACGTCCATGTTTGCATCCATTTGGCGGATAAATTTCATCAGGGAAATTTCATCGCCTTCTTCACGGCGTGCGTTTACAGCTGAACGAAGAAACTCAGCGTTTGTAACACCTGTAATTTCACTTGGGTACTGCATCGCAAGGAAAAGACCTGCACGTGCGCGCTCATCTACTTCCATCTCAAGCACGTCTTCACCATCAAACGTGATCGAACCTTCTGTTACTTCATATTTAGGGTGGCCCATAATTGCAGACGAAAGAGTGGATTTACCTGTTCCGTTCGGCCCCATGATTGCATGGAACTCGCCGCCTTTGATTTCAAGGTTGACCCCTTTTAAAATTTCCTTTCCGTCGATTGAGACGTGAAGATTTTTGATTGCTAACGTTGATTGTGACATCTTTTACCCTCCGTATTCATCGGCCGAGAAAACCGATTGTGTCTATTCTCAATTTATTCTCATTACAATCTTATAACAAATGAAATTTATATTCAACTTAGGAAAACGATTAAATAAAGTATTCTCAAATAAAAGCAGAAAAACCGGTTTTACAACCGGTTTTTCTGCTTATTCGTTAAGAAAGGTGATTGGTAAATTTACGGTTAAAGTCAGCAACCATGCGTCTTGACTGTTGATAGTCTTCCTCTCGGTTCTGCTCAATATCCATTCTCACTTCATGCTTCTGATTGTACTCTGCATAGCCGACACCATGCGATGCATGCATGGCTTTTTCCATACCTTCTGTGTACTTCATATCAAGTGAGTTACTAATGGGGAATCAATCCTTTTCGTTTTTTTTTGAAGACCTAGCTTTCGTTCTCTATCCTACCAGAGTCTTGCCAGGAGGCACAAAAGCCATATAGCTTCTTCCAGCCTTCTCACACTAGGTGAGCTTCGTTACACTTCTTTATATAACCGCTCTCTCCGAATATAAACCTTTTACGCCCAAATTCTAAATTGCCAGAAAATAAAACAAGTAAAAAAAAGCGCCTGGCTGCATACCAGGCGCTTTTTCATTATTCTGTAACCGGAACGACTGCTCCGTTCCATTCTTTTGTAATGAAGTCTTGAATTTCTTTTGATTTCAATACTTCAACCAATGCTTTGATTTTTTCTGAATTTTCATCACCCGTACGTGTAACAATTAAGTTTGCATATGGTGAATCTGTGCTTTCAATCGCAACAGAATCTTTTGTCGGGCTGATGCCGGCATCAATAGCATAGTTTGAGTTAATTACAACTGCATCGCCTTCTTCGTTGTTGTAAATTTGCGGAAGAAGCGCTGGCTCGTAATCGTAGTCAAACTTAAGATCTTTTGGATTTTCAGCAATATCCTCAAGTGAAGCTTGAGTCTTATCGATGCCATCTTTGATTTTGATTAAACCTTCTTTTTCTAAAAGCATCAATACACGGCCATGCTCAGCAACTGAATTACTTAGGATGATCGTAGCGCCTTTTGGAAGGTCTTTCAGGCTTTTATATTTTTTTGAGTAAACAGCCATTGGCTCAAGGTGAATAGCGCCAGCATTTGCAAAGTCATACCCTTGTTCCTTTTCTTGAAGCTCAAGATATGGGACGTGTTGGAAGTAGTTTGCATCTAAATCGCCTTCTTCAAGCGCTGTGTTTGGAAGTACATAGTCCTGGAACGTTTCAATTTGCAGGTCGTAGCCTTGTTCTTTTAAGATTGGCTTTGCCTGCTCCAAAATAACTGCGTGCGGTGTGTTAGATGCTCCGACAACAATTGTTTTATCCTCTTCAGATGAACCGCCCGAAGCTGATTCCTTATCTTCCGCTTTGTCCCCGCCGCCGCAAGCTGCAAGCACAAGCATAATGGCAGCTGTTAACAAGCTTAGAAGCCATTTTTTATTCATGGTTACATTCCTCCTAAAGAATAAATATATTTTATTAGCGTTTATCAAGCTTACGGACAGCCGTATCGCCGATAAACTGGATAATAAACACGATAACTAAAATCACAATCGTTGCCATTAAAGTCACATCACTGCGGCTGCGCTGGAAACCATCCAAGAAAGCAAGGTTCCCCAAGCCGCCTGCCCCAATCACACCTGCCATTGCCGTATAGCCGACAAGAGCGATGGCGGTGACCGTTAAGCCAGATATAAGAGCCGGCAGTGATTCTGGGATCAGCACTTTGCGGATGATCGTCCAAGTGGAAGCTCCCATTGCGCGGGCTGCTTCAATAACGCCGCGGTCAATTTCGCGAAGGGCAATCTCAACCATACGAGCGTAAAACGGTGCTGCTCCAATAATTAAAGCAGGCAGTGCCGCGTTTTCACCAATGATCGTTCCTAATAAGGCTTTTGTAAATGGAATCAGCAGCACGATCAAAATAATAAATGGAATCGAACGGAACACATTGACAATGACGGCGGTGATGCTATACACTGCTTTGTTCTGCCAGAGCTGTCCTTTTGATGTTAAAAACAACAGCAGTCCAAGCAGTATCCCTAAAACAAAGGTAATCACAACAGAAATACTGGTCATATAAAGTGTTTCATAGGTTGCTTCCCACATTTTTTCCCAGTCAACATTCGGAAACCATTGTTCAATCATACTCAATCACCTCCGAATCAACTTGCTGGGCATCCAAAAAGGCGACTGCCTTGTCCACTTCAGACGAATCGCCTGTAATTTGAACAAACAGCGTGCCATACGCGCCGTTTTGTGTTTGAGAAATTTTCCCCTGCAAAATGTTTACCCCGACATTAAACGAACGAATCAATTCAGTCACAACCGGCTGTTCCGCCGAAACGCCTACAAATGTCAGCTTGACGATTTTTCCTTCCGGATGCTCGGTAAGGAGGTGCTGAATTGTTTCTTTTGATTCCTCTGGCTCGGTGATCTGCTGAACGAACCGCTTCGTAATTGGCTGCTCCGGACGACGGAACACATCGAGTACCGGACCAAGTTCTACGATGTTACCATTTTCCATTACGGCTACCCGGTGGCAGATTTTTCGAATAACGTGCATTTCGTGCGTGATAAGCACAATCGTTAATCCAAGACGCTGGTTGATATCGACAAGAAGCTCCAAAATAGAGTCGGTTGTCTGTGGATCGAGAGCTGATGTTGCTTCGTCGCAAAGAAGCACTTTTGGATTGTTCGCAAGTGCCCGGGCAATGCCGACCCGCTGTTTTTGACCGCCGGAGAGCTGTGACGGGTATGAGTCGCCACGGCCTTGAAGGCCAACGAGCTCAATTAATTCATCCACACGCTTAGTGCGTTCTGCTTTGCTAACGCCCGCAATTTCAAGAGGAAATGCAATATTCTCCCGTACGGTGCGTGACCAAAGCAAGTTGAAATGCTGAAAGATCATGCCGATTTCCTGGCGTGCTTTCCGAAGTTCAGATCCTTTGATCGTTGAGATCTTCCGCCCCGCTACGGTTACGGATCCTTCCGTCGGTGTTTCAAGCCCGTTCAACATGCGGATCAGTGTACTTTTACCAGCGCCACTGTAGCCAATCATGCCAAAAATTTCGCCTTCCTGGATGGATAAATTTATATTATCGACCGCTTTAACCGGACCATTCTTCGTTTGAAATATTTTTTTTGCCTGCTCAATAAAAATCACGGGATCACTTCCTTTCCACAAAAAAAGCCCGACTGTCATAATGACAGAAAGGCGTTTTTGACGTTTCCTTTCTCTCATCTCCCGAAACATACTGCTTCGTGTGATTTGGCACCTTTTCCTGTAAAGACGGTTGCCGGGCGTCATCGGGCACATTCCCTCAGCCACTCTTGATAAGAGTCGTTTTAATTTATGAATGGATTTTACCACCGTCTGAATACATATGTCAACAAAACATTCTGCAATTCCGACAATATTCGACGGCCTGTTAAAGTGACCGTATTTCTTCATATATATATGGAACTGACTGAAAAGCATAAATTTTCTTTTTTAATACACCCTGCTCAAATAAAAGAAGACACGGAACGCTCTCGATCTCAAAACGATGAGCGATTTCTTCGTAATAGTTTATATTGATGCGTTGGAGTGGCACATCTGTATTCATCGCTTCAACAACATCAAGCATTTTCCCTGCTACCTGGCATGTACCGCACATCGATGTATACACATAAAGAGCCGATTTAGGCTTGGCTGTATATTCCAGGATTGATTCAGCTGTTTTCATATTAATGATGTGTTCCTTCCTGCTGTAAATACTCACCGCGCACGTCAATATCAGCCCCCATTAGGAGAGTAGCCAAATAACGGTGCGGTGCCGCAGCCACTTCTTTGTACCCGCGGTCAATGTATAGGTGCCGGGCATGAGGAAGCTCACGCTTAAACTGCTGGCGCAGCTTTTCTCCTGATGCATCGGCATCGACTAAAATGTATACGTCCCGCTCGAATAATTGCTCTACCAATTCATCAAGACGCGCGACACCGATTGTTCCATTGGTGCAAATAATATCTACCGGTTCTTTTACAATTTCAGCCACCCGTTTACGATCAGATGACCCTTCGACGATAATCGTTTTTTCTACCATCATCACCAATCACCCCGCTGCACATTATACTTCTATTGTGGCGCGTTTTCGCTCAAAATGCAAAAAAGAAGGAGGCCCTGCGGCTAATAATATGGAATAAAAGCGACATCTTTCCACTTGTGCTTTTATTTCCCGTGGCGTATAAGCCCCTCGTATTGCCTGGTGCCAGCCAAAAGCAAAAAGACCGGCACGGTGCCGGTCCCCATGTTTAGTCTTCTTTTGTCATTTCTGCGTACTGCTCTGCTGTCATTAAAGCATCAATTTGAGAAGCATCAGAAGGTTCGACAACAATCATCCATGCTTTTTCATATGGTGATTCATTCACAAATTCAGGATTATCATCAAGCTCTTCGTTAATTTCTACCACTGTACCGCTGACAGGTGCATACAACTCGGAAACCGTTTTAACAGATTCTACACTGCCGAATGGTTCGTTAACAGTTACTGTATCGCCAACAGACGGAAGCTCAACAAAAACAATATCACCAAGTTCTGCTTGAGCAAAATGAGTGATACCGACCCGCACTTTCCCGCCTTCTTGTTTTACCCATTCATGTTCTTCAGAATAACGCAGCTCTTTAGGTAAGCTCATGAGTATGTACCTCCAGATAAGAATAATTTCACTTTACACTTTACTGATTATGAAGATGGAAAGCAAGAAATCACTGCCATTTTTGTGCATAGTCCTCTTCTTTAAAACCTACTGTTACCTTATCATTGTTTATAGCAAGCGGGCGCTTAATGAGCATGCCATCGGAAGCAAGCAAATCAAGCAGCTCATCATCATCTGCTGTTGCGACTTTTTCTTTTAAACCAAGCTCACGGTATTTTTGGCCGCTTGTATTAAAAAACTTTTTCAGTGGAAGGCCGCTTTTTTCGTACGCATCTTTTAATTCTGCTTTTGACGGCGGCGACTCCACAATATGAATGGCTTCATATGAAATATTATGCGCGTCCAGCCACTTTTTTGCATTACGGCATGTACCGCATTTTGGATACCAGTAAAACTTCATTTCCTATCACCTCATCACATCCATTTCGACATAAGCGCCCAAAATCCTTTTTCAAAAAAAGGGATTCCGGCGGACGGCTGTAAAAAGCTGCCTCAGATGCAGACAAAGTTTTTCGCTTTTAAAAAAGAGCCGATAAGTGGTGTTGCAGATCAATAAGCAAAGAATGAATAGACATTTTCTTTTTCAAACAGAAAGATACGTCCTTATCAGCTCTATACGATTTTGTTGTGAGCCCCTTGGCGACGGAAGAGCAGCGCAGACCGCTGGAGCCGCCAGGCGAAGCCGGGCTCAGCGCCTGCCCCATTGAAAGCGGCGCTGTCTGGACGCCGATCATCCCATCCATGTGCACGATCCTCCATATCATTTGTCTACAGTCTGCGGCGGCAAAAAGCCGCCTCTTTTTAAAAGGAGGCGGCCGCATTTGTTACACTGTATATTTTAGGGATAAATTCAGCCTGTCGGCAGCTTCACGCTTTTTGGCAATTACATTGACGGGGGTATGGCGGCTGAGCTTGCGCAGGGCAGACAGCATCATGCGTAAAGCGTCTCCGGACTCGACAGCAGTGAGCGTTTCTTTGGCATGGGCTTCTATTTCATTGAATGCTTCCTGGCAGAAAATTTCGGTATAAAGTACTTTTTGGCTGTTTTTTTCTTCGCCGGATACACTGATCGCTTTTTCTGTCCGCAGCACGGCCGATTCCATCGCATACACCAGATTTGTCAGATCTGCAATGTTGGCGAGCACTTCCTGCTCAGATTCGAGCGATGTACCATACGTTTTAGCTGCAAGCCCGGCAGCGAGCAGCGTTATTTTTTTAGCCCTTTTCACAAGCATTTTTTGTTGGTCGAGCACCTCATCTCCCGGTTCTTCCGGCAGTAGCATCATGATTTCGTCCTGCAGCTCTCTGGCCCGTTCAAAAAGCGGTAGTTCCCCTTTTATCGCTCTTTTAACCAGTGTGCCCGGCACAAGCAGCCGGTTAATTTCATTGGTCCCTTCAAAAATCCGGTTAATGCGGGAGTCCCGGTACATGCGGGCAATTTCATATTCCTCCATAAATCCGTATCCTCCGTGAATCTGCACACCTTCGTCCACCATGTAATCCAGCACCTCTGAGCCGAAAACCTTGCCAAGAGAGCATTCGACCGCGTATTCAGCGATAGAGGAAGCGACTGCTTTTCCGTTCTTTTGTTCCTCAGCCGTTAAGCCGCTCATCCGCTCTTCAAAAAGACCAACCGTCCGGTAAATGGCACTTTCCGCTGCATACAGTTTAGCAGCCATCGTACCGAACTTTTCTTTCATGAGAGGAAACTGGGCAATAGGCGTTTTAAATTGTTTTCGTTCCGCGGCATATTTCAAAGAAATATCAAGTGCCCGCTTGGCGCTTCCAACGGCGCCGACACCAAGCTTATAACGGCCAATGTTTAAAATATTAAAAGCAATGACATGCCCGCGTCCTGCTTCACCGAGCAGGTTTTGGACCGGCACCTGTGCATCTGACAAAATAAGGGTTCTCGTTGAAGAGCTTTTAATGCCCATTTTATCTTCTTCCGCTCCGGTCGATACACCTGGATATTGCTTTTCAACGATAAAGGCTGAAAAGTGTTCGCCATCAATTTTTGCATACACAATAAATACGTCTGCAAAAGCAGAATTGGTAATCCACTGCTTCTCGCCATTTAAAATATAGTGAGTTCCGGCTTCATTCAGCCGGGCAGTCGCTTTCGCCCCAAGAGCATCTGATCCAGATCCGGGTTCAGTAAGCGCATAGGCGGCAAAGCGGGCGCCGGCAGCCAGGTCCGGGAGATACGCTTTTTTTTGATCTTCATTGCCAAACAACACGATCGGCAGCGAGCCGATACCGACATGCGCCCCGTGTGAGATCGAAAATCCGCCGGCAGCGGCCAGTTTTTCTGCGATTAACGCTGAGCTTATTTTATCAAGACTTAAGCCTCCGTACTCTTCCGGTACATCTGCGGCAAGGAGCCCAAGCTCCCCTGCTTCCTGCAGCAGTTTTACCGACCGGTCAAATTCATGATTTTCCAGAAAGGGCACCTGCGGCATGACGCTGTTCAGCACAAATTCTTCTGTTGTTTTAGCAATCATTTTCTGTTCGTCTGAAAATTCTTCCGGGGTAAATACTGCGCTGCATGGAACGTCTTCGATTAAAAAGGAACCACCTTTTGCTGCCATCCCTCTTCCCCCTTTTACGTAATCCGTTCAAATACACCAGCGGCCCCCATGCCACCGCCAATACACATTGTGACTATGCCGAACTGCCCGCCGCGCCGTGCTAATTCATGGATAAGCGTTAATGTCAGCTTCGTGCCTGTACAGCCAAGCGGGTGGCCAAGGGCAATCGCGCCCCCGTTTACATTCACTTTATCCATATCAAGGCCAAGCGTCTTTATGACGCCAAGCGTCTGGGAAGCAAAGGCTTCATTTAATTCAAACAAGTCAATATCTTTAAGATGAAGTCCTGCCATTTTCAAGGCTTTTGGTATAGCGGCTACCGGGCCGATGCCCATCACTTCCGGCGGTACACCTGCGACCGCAAAGGAACGAAACTTGGCAAGTGGTTTTAAGCCAAGGGCATCCGCCTGCTCCCGCTCCATGACCATGACCGCCGCGGCTCCGTCAGATGTCTGGGACGCGTTCCCTGCTGTGACGGATCCGGCGGCAGAAAAAGCAGGACGAAGCTTGGCGAGTGCTTCCATAGATGTTTCGCGGCGCACACCTTCATCCATTGAAAAAGTAACTTGCTCTTCCTGTATGCGCAAACCCTCTCCTATGTGCCGGAATGTAACGCCCACCGGTACAATTTCGTCGTTGAATTTTCCTTCGGCAATGGCGCGGCCGGCTTTTTTATGGCTCTCAACAGCAAAGGCATCCTGATCTTGCCGGGAAACGCCATACTTTTTGGCGACTTCTTCTGCAGTATGGCCCATGGACATATAGTACTGGGGCATTTCTTCGGCGATTTTTACATTAAGACGAGCTACATGCCCCATCATCGGGACAAGGCTCATTGATTCCACTCCGCCAGCGATAATCGTTCGGGCATGGCCGAGCATAATCCGCTCTGCCGCATACGCAATGGATTGAAGGCCGGATGAACAGTACCGGTTAATGGTTACGGCCGGCACGTCATGCGGCAGACCGGCAAGCGCCCCAATATTCCGGGCTACATTTAATCCCTGTTCGGCCTCAGGCATCGCGCAGCCGATAATCAAGTCATCAATGTCTCCGCTGTATTCCCCTGCCCGTTTTACTGTTTCCCGCACAACAAGTGCACCGAGATCGTCCGGACGCGTATGGCGGAGTGTTCCTTTTTTAGCCCGGCCGACCGGTGTCCGCGCCCCTGCTACAATCACCGCTTCTTTCATTGGAATCCCCCTTTTAGTTGCGAAGTGGCTTTCCTTTCAGGAGCATATGCTGCATGCGCTGCTGTGTTTTCGGCAAGGCGGCCAGCTGTAAAAACGCCACCCGCTCAAGCTCCAGCAAATACTCTTCCTCTACTTCCGTCCCAAACGGCACTCGTCCTCCGGCAATGACCCAGGCGAGTTTTTGGGCAATTTCAAAATCATGGTCGGAAATAAAACCTGCTGTGTGCATGGACCGGGCTCCCATCAGCATCGTGGCATAACCCGTTTCTCCGGTGACCGGAATTTTTTTTCGAATCGGCGCTCTATAGCCTGTATCTGCTAAGTGAAGTGCAGCTTTTTTTGCCTCATAAAGCACATGGTCGCCGTTTAAACTGATTCCGTCAGACCGATAAAGAAACCCGCTTTTGCGTGCTTCTGCTGCTGAAGTAGATACGTTTGCCAGGGCAATCGTTTCAAACGCTTTGTTTGCAGCCGCCTGAAGATCTTCCCCTGGCATTTGGTTCAAGCAGCGGATGTAAAGTTCTTTATTGCCTCCTCCTCCGGGAATCAGGCCAACGCCAGCTTCAACAAGACCTATATACGTTTCGTGGGCGGCCTGGATGTGGGCGGCCGGCAGGCACACTTCCGCTCCGCCGCCGAGCGTCATACCAAACGGTGCGGCTACAACAGGTTTTGGACTGTATTTAATATTCATCATCGCCTTCTGAAACTGTTTAACGGTTGCTTCAATTTCCCAAAGGTCCCCATCCTGCGCCGCCATCAAAATAAGCGCCAGATTTGCACCGACACAAAAGTTTTTGCCCCGGTTGCCGATCACGAGAGCCTGATAGTTTTTCTCCACTTCTTCTATCGAGAGGTTGATCATTTGAATAATATCGAGACCAATCGCGTTGTTGGGCGAAGTAAATTCAAGCAGCGCTGCCCCGTCGCCCATATCATGAAGCCGTGCTCCACTATTTTCCTTGATCACAGCCGTTCCTTTTGGCAAATAAATCACTTTTTTGTCCTGAGGCACAGGCTTATAGGATTTGGTCAGAGGATCATAATAACAATCATATTTATAAAAGGAATCTTTCATTTCTTTTACCCAGGCCGGTACCTTCAGCCCTTCCGCTTCCATCCTGGCAATGGATTCGTTTCGGCCGATTTGGTCCCAGATTTCAAATGGGCCTTCCTTCCAGCCGAACCCCCACTTCATTGCCCGGTCAATCGCAACAATATCGTCGGCGATTTTTCCGGTAAGCGCTGCCGAGTAAAGAAGAGTCGGAGCAAGCACCCGCCAAAGAAAAGTGCCCGCCTCGTCTTTGGCGTACAGGAGTGTTTTCCATTTGGCCGATCCTTTTTGCTGCTTGGCACGTTCTACTGAATCCGCTTTCAACTTTTTGCGTGGACCGTATTCCATCGTTTTGGCATTCAGCTCTAAAATCGTTTGTTCTTCTTTCTTAAAAAAACCCTGCCCTGCTTTTGCCCCAATCCAGCCGTTTTTCTGCATTTGCACAAGCAGCTTTGGCACTGTAAATACGACTTTTTCCTCTCCATCCGCCTGTTCATATACATTTTTCGCTACATGAATAAATGTATCGATCCCCACTACATCAAGCGTACGAAAAGTTGCGCTTTTCGGTCTTCCAATGAGCGGTCCTGTAACCGAATCTGCTTCTCCGAATGAGAGATTCATTTCCTCCATGACGTGCATTGTTTTTAATAAGCCGTACGTGCCGATCCGGTTGGCAATAAAGTTAGGTGTATCTTTTGCCATCACCACTCCTTTGCCAAGGATGTTCTCCCCAACTGATTTCATAAAATCGGTCACATCCGGGTCGGTATAAGGTGTGGGAATCAGTTCAAGCAGCTTTAAATATCTGGGCGGATTAAAAAAGTGTGTACCAAGAAAATGTTTTTTAAAATCCTCGCTGCGTCCTTCAGTCATCGCTTCAATCGAAATGCCGGATGTATTGGAAGAAACGATACTTCCGGTTTTGCGGTGGACATCTACAAGCGCTAAAATATCTTTTTTTACATCAAGCCGCTCAACAACCACTTCAATGATCCAGTCTGCATCCGCTAATTTGTCTGCGTCGTCTTCAAGGTTACCTGCTTTAATCAGGGCAGCATAATCTTTTAAAGCAAGCGGAGCCGGTTTTTGTCCAGGCAGCTCCCGAATTGCTTTTTCGGAAAGAGAGCTGCGGTTCTTTTCACCTTCTAATACCCGGTCAAGAAGCAAAACGGGAATACCTGCATTGGCTAAATGGGCAGCAATACCTGAACCCATGACTCCTGATCCGATCACAGCCGCTTTACGAATAAGCTGAATCACAAACGAGCCCCCTTTTTGAATGAATACTCATTCATTTGTCTTAATTTAAACTATAACGCACCCTTTTTTAAATTTCAACGGTCGCATCAATGAAATTTTTGGGTAAACTAATGGAAACATTGATAAAGTGCTTTTTTTTGGGGTAAATCCGTCAGGGACAAGCATTGTAAAAGGATGGGACAGTCATGAGAGAAAAGATTGTACAACTGTTTGTACTGATCATCTGTATGGGTTTAATTTATTTTTCAATTCGTTTTTATTCCAATGAGTTATCGGTGGCCTTTACGTATTTAGCTGTTGGGGTTTCCGTTTTAGTTGTCATAAATCTACTTCTATTTGATTCGCGCGGGACCAACTCAAAGGTGGCATGGAGTGCCATTGTCCTTGCATTTCCGCTTGCCGGCGCTGTCTTGTATGCCGTATTTGGCCGGGATCCAAGAAGACGGTTGCTGCCGAAGCAGGTTGTCGCGGAAACCGTTAAATTTATCACCACCATGCGTCATCTAGGAAAAGAATGGGATATATCTGACCAGCTTCCAGAGGCGAAAAATATTCGAAATATGACCGGCTTCGAGGCGATGTCTGGCAATAAAGTAGATGTTTTAACGAACGGTGATGAAACGTTTCCAGCAATTTTAGATGCGATTCGGCACGCGGAACACCACATTCATATTCAATATTATATTTTCCGGGACGATAATATTTCTATCCAAATTCGCGATGCACTTATTGAACGGGCAAAAGCGAACGTTCATATCCGTTTTCTTTTTGATGGTCTTGGCTGTTCAAGCCTGCCAAAATCTTTTTTAAAGCCGATGCGTGATGCAGGTATTGAAGCTTATGCATTTGATTCGATTATATCCCCATGGCTCACGCGTACTGCTAACTTGCGAAATCATCGTAAAATGGTCGTTGTGGATGGGCATACCGGCTTTACAGGCGGACTGAATGTCGGTGAAGAATACTGCAGCAACGCCCCCCAATTTAAAAAGTGGCGGGACACCCATATCCGTATTCATGGACCGGCTGTTCACCAGCTTCAGGAAGCATTTATAACAGACTGGATCCACGCAACAGGAGCAAAATCATCCTTGCTTGACGAACTGAAAGTACCGTTTCGATTTGAAGCGTATTTTCCCGCAAAAGTGGATGAAGCCGACCAAATGGTGCAAACGGTTTACGGCGGCCCCTACAATGAAGAACGTGATGTCCGGGATGCGATGCTGGAAATGATTCAATCCGCTGAAAAATCAATTTGGCTCACCACTCCATACTTTGTGCCGGATGATGAAGCGCTGGCGGCTATCCGTGTAGCAGCCAGAAGCGGAAAAGACGTGCGCGTTATTGTGCCGGGAAAAGGCGACAGGGCGATTTCATTTTATGGAACGAATTCTTATTTTAAAGATTTGCTTAGCGCCGGCGTAAAAGTGTTTGCTTACCGGGATGACTCGTTTACGCATGCAAAAGTACTGCTGATTGACAATGTGCATGCAATTGTAGGAACAGCAAATTTTGACGTTCGGAGCTTTCGATTAAATCATGAACTTATGACGTTTATATATAACCGGACCCCGGCTGTAGAGAAAATTGAAATTGATTTTCTCCATGATTTTGCTGATTCTGTACCCGTTACGCGCGAACGCTTTGAGCACCGGACCTTCTTTAAGCGGATTGGAGAATCACTGGCCCGTCTGCTGTCTCCTATTTTATAAAAAATCGGCTGCCGGATAAAAGGCAGCCGATTTTCGCTAAAACCGGAAAATGTAGTCGGTTAAAATTTCTTTAAATGTCACAAGGGAGTCAGTATCGACATATTCGTTTTTACCGTGGTGATTCGCACCGCATGGCCCAAACTCTACTGCGGGAATGCCCCGGGCAGCATAAAAACGCGTGTCAGCCGCTCCATGCTGGCCAAACATTTGAATATTCCGTCCGGATATATGCTCCGCTGCCTGCTGAAGACGCTTAATTAATGGATGATTTGGATTCGTCTGTACAGGTTCTCCCTCGCTTAATACACGAACAGTGCCGTTGACAACCCCTTTTATTTCTTTAAGCAGCACTGCCGGGTCCTGACCGGGCAGATACCGAATATCGAGATCCATAATACAGCAGTCCGGTACTTGGTTAATCGCCTGTCCGGCTTCAATCCGGGCAAGATTAAGCGATGGATGCTCAAAATACGGCGTACTTACGCTGAAAATCGGCAGTTCTTCAATTCGTTTGTACGTTTCAACCGCATTTAAAATTGCATTATCACCAAGCCAGGGCCGGCTGCCGTGAGCGGAAACCCCTTCAATTTGGATTTCCACCTGCAGGACCCCCTTTGCCTGTACAGCAATATCAAGGTTTGTGGTTTCTCCGCAAATCACAACGTCTCCAAGCAGGCCATGTTCAACTAAATATTTAGTTCCCTTTTGCCCGCCTTTTTCCTCATCCGGCACGAGCGCAAGCATGACCTTGCATGGCAGCTCTTCCTGCCCAAGCTCTGCCATTACATGCATCATGACTGCAACCGAGCCAAGCATATCAAAGCTGCCGCGCCCGTAAAGCTTTCCTTCTGCCACATAAGGAATAAATTGATCGGGACCGGCTGGCACCACATCGAGATGGCCATTTAAAATCACAGTCGGTCCTTCCTCACCAATCACAGACACGACGCTTTTTAAGCCTTCATTATTAATCACCCTGGCATGAACGCCGTTCGCAGCCAGCCATTCGGCGCAATACTCAGCTGCTTCGTTAATCCGTTCTTTCTCCACGGTGCGGAATTCAATCAGCTTTCTCGTTAAAGATATAATGGATTCTTTCAACCGCTCCCTCTCCTTTACTGCAAAAATCCGTTTCTATATAACTTCCTTTTGACGTCGTAAATAAACATACAAAAAGAAGCTAAACAGGGCACTCAAGAGCGCACAGGCACCAATAAACAAATAGCCTGCCTGCATACCGCGTACAATCCCCATACCGGCACCCGCGTATTCTGTTACAGCGGTGATAATAGCGCCAATGATGACATTTCCGGAAACGGTGAAAATGCCCATAATCGTGACCACAAACGTAATGGCCGTATCACTATTTTCCCGATAGCGGCGGGCGATCATCGCCATGACGGTCGGATAAACGGGTGCAATGCCGATGCCGGCTGCAGCTAGTAATAAGGCACCGGGCTCACCCGCTGCAATGCCAATGAAAGTAAAAGCGGCTGAAAGGGCGCCAAATAAGATAAGCGATACAGTAAAACCGATTCGGTCCGTTACCGGTCCAAGAAACAAACGGGAAAAAGTAAAGAATAAAAAGAAAATCGACAGCATCTGAGAGGCATCCGCATTTGTCCAATCATATGCCTTTTCCAAAAAGTTGACGAGCCAGCCGCCGACAGACATTTCAGCTACCACTCCAAATGAAAGAACCATCACAATAAGCCACAGAACCGGGTCACGTGCAAGCGTCCGAACCGGAATCCGATGTTCGGGCTGTACATCTTCCTGCGGAAACCGGCTTGCCAGAGCTGGAATCATCGGAATAAGGGAAAGCAGCATGATCACAAGATACATTCCGCGCCAATCCAGCTCCGTTCCGCCAATGGCCAGCTTCATTAAACCTGAAGCAAGCATAGGGGCCACGATTGAACTAAGCCCGTAGAAAAAATGAGCTAAGTTCATCATCATTCCTGTATTTTTTACAAACAAGCGCGCGCTTAAAATAGCCAGGACAATTTCCAGCATGCCGTTTCCAACGTACATAAAAAAATAGGCTCCTGCCAGGCCTGTGTAGGTGGAAGACAAATAAATATATACACCGGAAAGAGCCATAGAGCCAAACGACAAAGCACTCATAGTCTTGATGCCCCATTTTCTCGTTAACTGCGCGGTAAACGTGCAGGCCAGCAAATAGGCAATGGAATTAAAAGCCAGCAGTGTACCGACTTGAAAAGCATCCAGATCGAAATCCGCCTGGATACGCGGCATGGCCGGCCCTTTTACATTTTCTGAAAAACCAAAAATAAGAAAGCCGACGAACACGGTCGCCAGCATAAAAGAATAGTTTCGTTTCATTTTTTTCTCCTTAAAAAATCAGCAGGTACGCGGCACCGGCCATAATGCCTGCAAAGCCAGCCATCATGGCGAGAAAAGTAAACTCCGGCGCAGGCCCTTTTGATGCCGGCTTCAGAGGGGCAAAATCTATCTTTTTCTTCCTCCCCTTCAGCTCATCCGCTTCTCTTCGCAGATAATCATCCGGCGGCATTTCTGTTAAAAGCGTTTCGATGAGTGATTTTTTCATATTGTCCTCTTCTTTCGGCTCTTTTCCTCATTATACCAAAAAATCCGCAGTGGCATCACTGCGGAGTAGATAAAGAGCTGACTTCAATTTCTGTTCTTACTGTATCTTCCTCGCCCGGCATCAGGATGCGCAATCCCGTTTCTTCAGGTGAAAGGTTCATATTAAACGCATTGGTGATGCATGTGTAAGGCTCTGGACAGACAAATCCTTCCTTTCCATTTCCATTGTAGATGACCCAGTGTTTAAAGGATGAGTCGGTCCGATATGTAACCGTACAGCCTGTTTCCCTGTTATGCATAACAGCCTCGTTTCCTTCGCCAAAAGCTGCATATGCATCATCAAGCGGCATGGCCTGCAAACTGATTTCCTTCATCGGTTCCCCCGGCACCTGCTCTCCTGTTGGAATCGCTTCATCCGTTAACAGCCACTGGCTTTTTTTCGTTAAGGAAAAAGAAGAATGCTTTTCATCAAATAAAAAAGAAGTGTGGTAGCCGATTCCCCATGGGAATGGTTCGTCACCGCCGTTTTTAACGGTCGCTGTTTGGCGTAAAATCGCTCCGTCAAGCTCGTATGTTAATTGGATAGACGCCCCTTTATAAATCGCAGGCTGGTCAAGCTGAATCAACGTCTGGATGGTTACGACACCTTGTTCTTCTTTTTCATTCGTGACCTGCCAAGGCTGGTCGTATACAAAACCATGAATGTGATGCTTGTCAATTTCGTTGATTGGAAAATGGTGCGCAGTGCCATTAAATATAAACGTACCGTTTTCAATCCGGTTCGGCGGAAACAAAACCGGGATGCCATTGAGCATCGGATTTTCAGTTAATGCCGCGAACGAATCCGGCTTCACGAGCAATTCTTTTCCCGTTTTCTTATCGATTAATGAAATCACATTGCTCCCAAAGGACGGGATCATAAGAAGTTGAAGGTAATCGTTGGATGCTTGGATGGCTTCTTTTCCATCAAAAAGTACATGTTTAATCATGGTTACTCTCCTTTGCGCGCGGCATCACTGCCAGAACCTTTTGTTAACGATTTGCCCATTTCATACGTTTTATAAACGTACTCTGCGGGAAATTGCAAAATTCCAATGCTGAAACGGGCAGTCTGGCCCATCAGCCGCTGTGCAGCTCCCGCATTACCGGTCTTCAATCACAATATACGCGGCTTTAACAGGACCATGCACACCCACAACGAGGTTCATTTCAATATCAGCAGAGTTGCTTGGACCGGTAATAAAATTGATGCATGACGAAATCGTTTCACCCGCCTGCACGCGCCGGGAAATTTCCTGCGCTGCCTGCGTCATACGCGGTACAATGGTGCTTTTCGGCACGAGGGCAATATAGCTGCGCGGAAGAAGGCTGACCGTGCGCCCTTTTCCAGCACCGGAAAACAGGACGACCGTACCGGATTCAGCCAGGGTGATATCACTGAAAGTAATACCAATGTTCGCCCGCTCTGCCTGGGTGATATTTTCCCGGCCGCAGGAAGGATCCCATTCGTTTACTTCCACATTATGCAATGGCCACGTTTCTTTCAGCAGCCCATCGAGGCCAAACTCGGTAAAGCGCGGATCCTTCCAAAGGGATATCGGTCCGCCGCCGTATAAATGAACAGTTGCCTCCAGTATTTCCGCCAGCCTGCTGCTGGTCGTTTCAATCAATTCAGTATGAATCAGCCGGCACTGGTCACGCAGCACATTCATTAATTCATCCGGCGTTTTATCTGTGAGCGTTTTATCCTGCGGACGAAACTGCCAGTTTCGCTCCGGCCTAACACTTATATTACGGCTGCGGCCAAGCTGCCTGGCTACATTGTTTAAAAAAGATTCACGCTGGTAGATCACTGTTCACCGCCTCCTTTTTCATGCTGTTTAAACCAGTCACGGAAGCGCTCCTTATTTGGCGCCGGAAATTCCCGGATTTCTGTCCATGCTTTTAATGGTCCCGGCCCGCTTGAAATGCGGTCATTTTTCGTAAACGGCTTCATCATCGCCGCGGCCATTTTCGAGCCTGCTGCATACATAGGATTTGAAGCTGCTCCAAGCCCAAACGCTTTCATCGCAAGCTTTTCAGAAATAGGTGCGCGTCCTTCTCTTTCTACAATTACCTGCCGATGCTTGTGCAGCAGTTCATGCAGCGGAATTTTCACCGGGCAGGCGTCCGTGCAGGCGGCACAAAGCGTCGAAGCATAAGGAAGGTCTTTAAAGTCATCATAACCGCCAAGAAGCGGTGTGAGAACGGCTCCAATGGGCCCCGGATAAATTGAATTGTAGGAGTGGCCGCCAATATGGCGGTATACCGGACAGACGTTAATGCAGGCCGCACAGCGGATACACTGCAGAACGGACTGAAATTCCGTGCCTAAAATCTTAGAACGCCCGTTATCCACGATCACAAGGTGAAATTCTTCTGGTCCATCCGCGTCCCCTTCTTCGCGGGGACCGGTAAGCGCTGTAATATAGCTCGTTAATTTCTGTCCGACCGCACTGCGCGTCAAGAGGCCCACTAGCACTTCAAATTCTTCAAACGTTGGTACAATCCGCTCCATGCCCATCACAGCAATTTGCGTTTTGGGCAGGTCCGACACAAGCCCGGCGTTTCCTTCGTTCGTCACAAGACCTACCGATCCGGATTCTGCAATGGCGAAGTTGCAGCCGGTAATGCCGATGTCGGCTGTTAAAAACTCCTGGCGCAGCGTTTCACGCGCATGCAGGGCCAGTTCTTCCGGTTTGGAAGTCATCTTGTAATCTAGCTTGTCAGAAAACACATCCCGAATCTGCTCTTTGTTTTTATGGAGGGCCGGCGCCACGATGTGAGAAGGCGGATCATGTTCATCCAGCTGCAGGATATACTCGCCAAGATCTGTCTCAATCACTTTGCAGCCTTCCTGTTCCAACACTTGATTTAAACTAATCTCTTCTGTGACCATTGATTTAGCCTTCAGAATTTTTTTGCCGCCATTCGCATTTACAACTTCTCGGATATATCCGGTCGCTTCGTCTGCCGTTTCGGCGAAAAACACATGTCCGCCGCGTTTTTGGAGGTTTTCAGCCAGCTCATGCAAATAGTAGTCGAGGTTATCTAAGACATGCTTGCGAATTTCCTCTCCGTGTGACCGCCACTCTTCCCAGTTTCCAAGCTCTTCTGCCGCATCAAGCCGGCGTGTGCGGAGCCGTTCCTGTGCGCCTGCTACCGCACCTCGCATAAAGGTATCTTCCATGTTTTTGTTGACGTTTTCTTTAAATTTGCCTTCTCCGATTTTCATTGCCATGTTATTTCCCCCCTCACCGGCTGTTTAACACTTCCGCGATATGCATCACGCGGATTGGTTTTCCTCTTCGTTCTATACGCCCGCCAATATTCATCAGGCAGCCGCCATCAGCTCCAATTAAAAAGTCGGCTCCTGTCTGCTCGGCCGAGTCGACTTTTTCATCAACCATCTGCTCCGAAATATTGCCCATCTTCACGGAAAACGTGCCGCCGAAGCCGCAGCAGTTATGCGCGTTTGGCAGCGGTTCAAAGCGAAGCCCTTCCACATTTTGAAGCAGAGTCATCGGCGCATCTTTTACACCAAGAAGCCGTGTCATATGGCAGGACGGGTGATAAGTCGCCACCCCGTTTAGCTTTGCACCTATGTTTTCCACTCCTAATACATGAACGATAAATTCGGTCAGCTCATAGGTTTTTACGGCTAATCGTTCTGCGCGCGGACGCCAGACGGGATCATTATGAAAAATACGCTGGTATTCTTTAAACATCGTGGCACAGGATCCGGACGGGGTTACGATGATCTCCGCGTTCTCAAATGTCGTAATCATTTTTTTCATGGCATCTTTTGACTCTTCTACATATCCCGAGTTGTAAGCCGGCTGCCCGCAGCATACCTGCCCCATCGGAAATTTAATGTCGCAGCCAAGGCGTTCCAGCACTTCTACCGTTGCTTTGCCTACATCTGCCTGGAACATGTCAACGATACACGTAATAAAAAGTGTAACCTTCACGTTACTTCACCTCAAAAGTAAGGTCATCAGATGACCTGTTTAATATGATTTCTTTTAATAATACTATAAGCGCTTTCATTTTCCAAGACTTTCTTTAACAGAGAGAAAGCCGGCAAGAGACGGCTTTTCCTCTATCAAAAGCCTATTTTTTTATCCTATTTCCAGGTGCTTGCGCAGGACCGACGCTACGTAATCAAGATGGACAGCCATTGCTTTTCTCGCTTCTTCTGCTTTTTGGACTTGAATGGCTTTTAAAATCGCTTCATGCTGCTGATTCAGCTGCTCAACGGTGGCACTCGCTTCATATAAACAAATACGGCGCGTTTCCCGCATCGATTCGGCTGTCATGTCCGAAACGTGATTCATTAAGTTTAACAAAAGATCATTGCCGGCCGCTTTCGCAACAGCTAAGTGAAAAGCAAGGTCTGCTTCTTCTCCTCGCCCAGCGTCTCCAGAATAAGTAACCATATCAGAAAGAGCCCGCTGCATCTCTTCTATGTCTGCCTGAGTACGCCGGGCCGCTGCAGAGGCGGCAATGCCAGTTTCCAAAATCTTACGCACTTCCATTAACTGCTGCAGGTCTTCTTTATTCATCAGCAGGGCGCTTTGCAGAGGAAAAGCAATATCTCCCGGTTCAAATGCTTTCACATATGTGCCTTCTCCCTGCCGCATTTCAATAAGCCCCATCGCACGAAGAGATGTGAGTGCTTCTCTAATAGCAGATCTGCCGACTTGAAAGCTTTCAGCCAGCTGCTGGACAGAGTCAAGCTTTTCACCCGGCTTCAAATCTCCTGAACGTATCAATTCAAGCAGCGTATCTGCCACTTCTTCATATATTTTTTTCGGTTTAATTTGTTTATATTTCAATGCTTCTCTCACCTCTCGTCTATTATATACGCAACGAGACAGCCGGCTGTACTTTTTTCTGGCTTGTACAGGTGAAGAAGCCGAGCCGTTACGAGCGGTCTGCATACCAGTAATAAAATTCACGGGCAGTTTGGACAGGCACATCCCTGAGCTCCGTGTAGTGAACCGGGTTTGCCCGGTTGGCAGTACGAATCGTCGCCAGCTTCCACTGGCGCTGCAGAACCCCTTCCTTGACTTCTACTTCCTGTACTTTTCCACGCGTTGTCAGCAGCACCTCTGTAAACAAAGCGCCTGTTTTGAGCTGGATAAACTCTCCGTTGATTGCATAGCGTGCCTGCTTCCATTCAAGCCGCCTAAGCAGCAGGATCACCAAAAGCAGAACCAGTGAAGCATACCAGTAAGCAGGAAGCTGCCAGAACAAAGCCGCCGTCACTAAGGTCCATACATAGCTTGGGCGCAGAAGCTTCATCCATAACGCAGCCCGGGGCAGTTTCTGCAACTCATTTTCCAGCTCATACTGCGGCAGAAGCTCCTTTATCATGTTCTGTGCTTCTTTTTCCGGCAAAAATGGGTACAGCGAGTTGGTTTCAAGCTCGTCTTCTCCCGTATCACCGGCGCTGATCAACTCTACTTCGACCAGTCCAAACCATTTTTTCACAAAAGACTGCTTCCATTTAACCGCCTGTACTTTCTCCCTTGTAATCGTGAAAAACGTTTCATTTAGCAGTCCTTTTTTTAAATAAATTCGCTTTTCATCTGACATAATAGCCGAATTGCCGTATTGCAAATACGTAATGATAATCCCTGCTGCTATACCCAATATGACAAATCCGGCAAGGATGGGAACAAGCAGCCAAAGCGAACCAGCCACATAATCGACTGCTTTTTTTGTAAATCCACCGAGACTGAGAAAATCATCAATGGTAAAATACAGCGAGGTGAGCAGGGGAATAATAACAAAAAAACTAAACGATGTAAAAGATGCTTTTAACAGTTCGCGATTTGTTGCTTGAAAGTGCAGCCTTCGCTCATCCGGCTCTTCTTCTCCTCTTACGATCATTTCAATTCGGTCTGCTTCCCGCTTCGTCACAGCCACCAGCTTTAAAGAGGCTTCTTCTCCACCCGTTTCCAGCGAAAGCGCGGTTAGGCCGAGCACCCTGTGAAGAAAAGACGTATTCCGCTGCACATTTTGAATACGGTCTAACGGGACATGACGTTCTGACTTTATAAACAAACCGTCATACACGTAGAGCGCGTGTGCACGAAATTCATAGCGGAACATCCACCACTTCAGTACAGCCCATATAATGCTGACCGCTATAAAAGCGAAAAAACCAAAGCGGCCCCAATAAATCCAACTGCCTTCCCCGGCTTGGTGAAAAACAAAAAGAAATAGTGCGGGAAAAAAAGCATTACGAACTGTATGAACAATAGACAGCAGCATATGGGCGGGATGAAGATGCTTTTGCTGCCTACCCATTGTCTTTCACCTGTGCAAGCTCGGCAATTTGTTCCCGCAGCGCAAAAGCTTCTTTTTCCGGAACAGCCGGAATATTATGTGAGGAGGCCATTGTCCCAATTACCACGTTATACAAGCCATATTTACGCATAACAGGCCCTTGATTCGTCGTGACATATTCCACTTTCGCCATAGGCACGAGTACATGAACCCGCGTCAGCGCTCCGTGCTTTAACTGGACATATTCTTCGCTTACCTCATACCGCCATGTTCGCTGCAGAATAGATGGCTCAATGCCAATCGTAAAAACAGCTGACAGCAGCGTGAAGCCTGCTGATCCATACAGCAGCCAGCCAATCCAGCTCCACCAGCCCCAGGCTGCATCCATTGCCAGCAGTGCAGAAATCAGGAAAAAGGCGGCTGCATGGCCAATCGCCCTGCTCAGCCGCCACATTTTCACTGCCTGCGGTGAAATGCTTTTGCTTGGTGCTTTAATGTTTGTTTCCATTTACTGACCACCCCCGTTCTTCCTTTTATACGAATGATCGGGTGTTTTGTTTCAAGAAATGGATCAAATCATTCTTTTTTCAGCCATTCTTTTTTCAGCTGTTCGGCATGGCTGGATAAATTCAACTGTGCCCGGCCGCTTTCTGCCTTGTCTGTATAAGAAACAAATTTATCCAAGAAGAAAACAGCTTGACTTGTTTCGCCTTTTTTATACTGGTGTAATGCTTGTTTTAATGCGTTGTCCAGCTTTTTGCCGATTGAATGGGAGATCTCTCCGGCCTCCAAATATTTGTCTACTAAAGCTTGAAGTGAACGAGCTGTTCCAGGCGTTTGATACTCGGGCTGTGGTACAGAAGACCAATCCGTATCCGATGCAAAGTAAAAGCTTGTGTACGCCGGCTGATTGTAGGCGGTGTTTTGTCCAGCAATACCCGTTCTGTACTGCGTATCATGCATCAGCGTATACATTTTCCGTTCTGTTTGCCCGGTGCTTGTGAATATGCGGATTGCACTGCTGTCCGCGGTCCGCAGCATCAGTTCCTCACGCCAGTCGCCAAATACATCCGCTACAAGAGACGGATTTCCTTTTGTACCGTTGTTTGTACGCGTATTTTCCGCTAGCAGCTTTCTTCCTTCCAGCCAGTCATTGATGCTTGGCGTGCCTTCCCCTGATCCATTTATAATTTGCGTCGTCATATCGGGCGCCCATTTAATGTTCATATTCGTGCCGGGAATTTTCGTTCCGATTGCTTCGCCCTGGGCGGTCCGCAGGTCTATTGCCCATGTTTCCAGCCCTCTTTTGGATGGATCAATGTCTCCCACCATGCCTCGTCCCGTGTCTTTGCCGGTATAAGCCCCGTAAATGACCCGGCCGGTTTTCGCATCGCGCATCGCATAACCGTACGGAGCATAAGCGGCGCCTTCATGTACCATGAAGATTTCGAGTCCTTCCCGGTCCGGATCTATATCCGTTACGTGAATGGCATCACCATGGCCAAGCTTCGCGGTTGTTCCCGGCGCAGCGCTTTGTGCCGGCATTGTATCTGTGGAACTGTAAAGCAGACTGCCGTCATGATCAACCGTTGCCGATCCGTATACGATTTCCTGCTTCCCATCTCTGTCTACATCTGCTGTACTTAAGAAATGGGCACCCTGGTTAGCAAGTGCCCCGAGGGCCGGATCTTCACCGCTTGTTCCGTGCGGACTATCGTTAAAAGGATTTTTCATCGGTGTCCAGCCGCTGTCTGCTGTCCATACTTCGCGCAGCTTTTCTCCGTCCCAATCATAGGAAACAAGAGCTGCACGTGTATAGTAGCCGCGTGCAAAAACGGCGGATGGTGTTTTGCCATTCAAGTATGCGACTCCTGCAAGAAACCGGTCGACCCGATTGCCCGGTTCAATCCGGCTCATGGCATAATCTCCCCACATTAATCCATCGTCATGACGGCTGACTCCATAAGGGATGGTTTCCATCTCCGCACCGGTCTCCCCGTTAAATACCGTTATATATTCAGGGCCGCTTACAATAAAGCCTTCGAAATTTCGTAAATTGTTACGTGCACTTCTTGCCGGAGCATATACATCCATAAAGTAGTCAGCTAATTTTTGAGCGTCTTCTCGAGACAACGGATACGTATATTTCGGCTCAATGCCAAAGCTTTCTTCCAATGTTTTCGGCCAGCTGCCACTTACAACTTCTTCATGCTTATGCCAATTCATAAACATCTCGACAACGTGATTGTAGTAATCTTCTTTGCTCATTCGGTAGTCATCAGTATGAGCATAACCTGCTTCTATATCTTCCTTTGGCATCGTAATATATTTTTGGGATATCACATCCCCATTGTCGTTATAATGAATAATTTTGGTGCCTGGTGCCGTTTTAAACATTGACTCCGCTTTGCCGTCCCCGTCAAAGTCGTACACAAGAAATTGGGTATAGTGTGCACCCGAGCGAATATTGGCGCCGAGGTCAATCCGGTATAAAAGCTTGCCTTCAAACGTATAACAGTCAATATAGGTATTGCCTGTGTAGCCAATCTGCGACACATCTTTTGAATTAGACGGGTCCCATTTGACGAAAAATTCATAGCGGCCGTCTCCATCTACATCACCGACACTCATGTCGTTCGCTGAATACGTATACCGTTCTCCGGCTGGTGTAACACCGTCTGCAGGCTTTTGCAGCTTTAAATCATGATATTGCTGCTTCCATGGCTGTACGGTATCACTTTGATTTAATTCTTTGCCGTTTTTAACTGCGCGGACAAAATAGGAAGCATTCGCTGTACCGGCTGGATCAACAAAATTAGTACTGTCATGAACAGCTGCGATTTTTTGTCCATTCTTATAGACATGAAAGTCTACACCTGTCATGCCTGTTTCGGCGTACCCATCCACTTCGTTTCCGAGGAGCCGCCAGCTGAGAAAGACACCACTTGATGTTGGAACAGCCTGCAGCCCTCTATCCAGTGCTTCGAGCTGTATAGCTGCGGGAGGCTGTGCTGTTTCTTCGCCTGCCGCATGAGCCGCCCCTGTCCATGAAGATAAAAGCAGCGGAAGCGCTGCAATAGGGGCGATCATTTTCGATTTAATATACATGAACTTTTCCACCATCCTCTTTTGCAAGCGTTTTCAAAATCCTCCCCCAGTATAAGTTGTTTATTAAATCCTTAACAGCTAAAAAGCAGATGAAATTGTTTAAAAAACCGGGGGACTTTTTTACATGAAAATCATTTTTCATTATGAGTTGACAGATTTGGAAACACCGGTTAAGATAATACTTGTAACCGGTAATGATAATCATTATCAATTTAGCTTTACCCCACCGATTCATTGTGCATTGTTTGGCGGTCCGAATGCCCATCTGGACCGCCCCCTTTTTTGTTCTTTTTTAATAAAATGTAAAAACTTTGTAAAGTTCTTCCCACCCTGTTTATTCCTTCTTGCATCTGGGAAGTAGATGACTGTTTTTCATTCTATCTTTTTTCAAGGAGGCGTCCGGTATGGATTCTATACTGAAAAAGAAGTTTGCGGCCGGCGGAATCACTATGTTTTTAACGATTGGCGCTTTAGCAGGCTGCGGCGGTTCTGAGGAAGAAACGGACACGGATACAGATACCGGGGAAATGGAAACAGAGGAAACAGAAATGGAAGATGAAGAAGAAAGCAATTAATGTAAATAAAAGCCCGGACTTTTATCTGGTCCGGGCTTGGCTGCGTGTTTGGAACTTTTTTGAAAATAAACGGGTCATCCAATGCTATACGTATGTTATTTTAAATGGTTTCATTTCAACGTAAAAAAACAGGCAGCCATTGCAGCTGCCCGTTTTGCTTATTTTCCAACTCCAAGATACGTAAGTGCCTGCGGAAGACCGTGAAATGTTTCAAGCCGGCTGAAATCCAGCCCTAACTGAATTGCTGTCTGTGCTGTTTCCGGCCGCATGCCGGATACGACCGTTTGAATGCCAAGGAGCTGCAGCGACTGCGTTAAGCTAAATAACTGGTTGGCCACAAAGGTGTCAATCACTTTCATGCCGGAAAAGTCTATCACCAAATGACCTACTTGCTGTTTGGCACATTTTACTGGGATGGATTCAAGCAAAGACTGAGCTCTTTTTTCATCCATCGCACCGATCAAAGGCAAAATGGCGATTCTTTTGGAAATCGGGATTACCGGCGCATCAATTTCCTCAATCAGCTGCTCCTGTCCCTGCAGACGGCTGCGGGTTAAATAATAGTAACGGGTAGAAAACTCAATGGCCAGCGTATCTAAAATGGAATGGTATACGGCACTCCAGTTTAAAATATCTTTTTTACCGATGTCTTCTTTCTCTAAACTGTATTCTGTGATAAAGTCCCACATCAGGTTTCTTGTTTTGTTAAGTGCCGCAATGACTTCATAAATGGGTGTATCCCATTCCAGGCGGGTATTTACCACAATCTCGGTCCATTCCTTCAAGTTTTGTTCAAATAATGTTTGATCCGGCAAAAAACCGCTTGCGATCGTATGAATAGTAAAAAGATGCTGTTCTTTTAATTCTTTTTGAATTACAGAGCCGGCATTTTTTGCGTAAACAGACCTGCCTGTTTTTTTTCTCGCTTCAAACCATTTTTTGCTTATATCAGCCGCATTCAAACGGATTGCTTCATAAAGAGCCTGGTCTTTTTTCTCCAATTCTTTTTCCTCCATCGCCATGTTCTTTCTTCCTATTTATTATACCGCTTTCCCCACCAAAGAAACGATAAAACCAAGTCAAAAAAAGACGGATGCGGATGCTCATATGCTATACTGAAACAAGAGGGGCGGATGAACATGGAAATCACAATTACACCGGCAGCGGCCGAAAAAATACATGCACTAAAAAACCGGGAGAACGGTATATTAAAGCTAAAATGGGATACAGAAGGAAACGGATGCGTGCTAAACGGCATTCCAACGCTTTGGTATGTGGATGAAGCTGATCCGGACCACGACGTGCTGCTTCAAACAAATGCGATGCCGATTTTAGTGGAAAAGCCGAAGATGGTTTTTTACGACGAAGCGGTTAAAATTGATTTTTCTCAGGAAGCCAACACATTTCAGCTGAAAAGCGCAAATCAAATGCTGAACGGCAGAATGGCTTTTCGCAATAAATAAAAAAGGCGGCTGCTTCGGCAGGCCGCTTTTTATTTCGCTTGTTTGAGGTTTACAACGACGATTTCCGGACGGTTAAAGATACGCTGTGGAGCCAGGCTGTTGCCCAGCCCGCGATTGACCACCATTGTAGAAGACCCAAGCATATGGGCGCCGGCCGTATAAGGAGGAAAAAAACCCTGCCCCGGGGCAAATAAGCCGCCTGCAAAAGGCAGCCGTACCTGGCCGCCGTGCGCATGCCCTGTAAAAATCAAGTCCATTTGAGCCTCAGCATAAAGGGAAAAAAGCTCAGGACGATGGGAAAGCAAAACCGTATACCGATCCCGCTGTTTAATGCTCTGTTTTGCTTGCTGTATGGCTTCACCCGTTTCAATCCTAGTCGGATCATCAATCCCCATGAGATTGATCGCTTCTCCATCCCGCTGAAGAACCATACTTTCATTTTGAAGCACATGAACCCCCATTTTTTGAAGCCGATCTTTTTTTGCTGCAAAGTCCCCTTCCTCATGATTACCGGTAACAAAATAAACGGGTGCAATGTTGACCATTTTCCTCATTAAATCATAGCCCGCTGCTTCACCGCCCTGCCTAAGATCAATTAAGTCGCCTGTATATACAATTATATCCGGTTTTTCCCGTTTCACCTTTTCGGCAAGTACTTGCTGATGTTCCCCAAATGATTCGCTGTGCAGGTCTGATAACTGTACAATCCGGTATCCATTAAAGGCAGCTGGAATTTTTTCCGATTGTACTTGTAGTGCTGTAACAGTTAAGACATTATTTTGTATGTAGAAAAACAGCCCCAGGAGGAAGAGAAAAAGAAACAAAAGAATAAGACGCTTGCTATTTCGCCGCTTCACGTTCGTCTCTCCCCTTCCATTCTTCCTCCAGCAGGCTCATTTCCCAAAGACTCCAATACTCCTGCCCGCACTTGCGTACATCGCGAAGCAGCCCTTCTTTTTGAAAGCCCACTTTTTCATAGCAGGCAATCGCTGCATGATTAAAATCAAAGACCCCAAGACTGACACGGTGCATTTTAAAGGTGCAAAAAGCGAGCTCGGCTGCTGCTTCAATCAAGCAGGCACCGAGGCCACGGCCGCGCATAGATTCGTCACCGATCAGGACTTTTCCAATCCGTGCAGAGTCATTGCGCCGGTCGAGTTTTAATGAAAGATGTCCAATCATTTTCCCGGTTTCCTGCTCAATGGCTTTGAAAACAAAGGTATCTGAAGATGGCTGATTGGCTCCTTTTATGTATTGTTCAAGCTGATAAACGTGAAGCGGAAATTCAAAAGAAGAACCCGCCCACTGAATCATAAAAGCCTCACTTGAAATCCATTGCATCAGCGTGCCGAAATCTTCCCGTGTAAAATGCGCAAGTTTAATCATTTAATGCCTCCGTCCGCTGCATCATCTAAGTATCCCAATCACAGAATGGATGTTTAAACCCAAATGAAGAGAATTAAAAAAGCGGGCTTCCCGGCAAAACCCGCCCTTTCACCTACAATACACGCTTAATTGACTTAATTGTTTCAGCGTGAAGCCCCTCATGGTGAAGGCTGTATGTCAGCATTTCTTCAACCGATGAAAGCGTTAAGCCGGCTGAGGTGGTAAATGGCTCGGCAAGCGGGTGCGGCAGGCGGTGTGCTGTCTGCCGCTTAATCCGTTCTGTCTGGTCTTTTAAAAGCACACGCAGTTCATCCATTTTCGGCACTCCGCCCTGCCAGTCAGCTGGCTTTGTACCGCGTCCAAACCAGCTGTTAAACTCGTCCGGCATCACCATTTTATCACCGGTAAAATGGAAGCCGAACCGCTCTTGGACCAAATAAATATGTCCGAGATTCCACTTAATATTGTTATTGAATCCAGCTGGCACAAGATGCGAGGTTTCTTCATCAATTCCTTCTGTTTCTTTAAGTGTCAGCTTGCGAACAAATGCTAACTGGTTAAATAAAAAATGATCCATGTCCATGTCTCCTTTTTGCTGCTGTTCTACTTTTTACGCGGTATGAGAAAAGCTTTATCCACCCGTTCATAGCCCTGTTTTGGATAAAAATCGATTGCTTCCGGCGCGGATAGAAGCACAAGCGCCACTTCATCGCTCAGCTCCGCTTTTACGTGCTTTAAAAGCGCCGCACCGATTCCCTGTCCTTGATGCTCTTTTTTAACAGCCAAATCGGAAATATAAGCACAGTATGAAAAGTCCGTGAGTACGCGCGCGATTCCAATCAGTTCCTGCTCCTGCCATGCTTCGGCTATCAGATCCGCATGGTCAATCATTTTCTGCAGACGAAGCAGATCGTCTGCCGGGCGGCGAATACCGGAGGATTGAAACACCTCCGCCAGCTGAGCAGCCGCAATGCCCGTATTCAGTCGATATGTAACCATGTTAAAAGCCTTCCCTCCCGCCTCCGCCATCTTTTCTTGTTCTACATTATAAGCTTTTATACACGTTTTTCCAATTAAGAGAAAGAAGCTGTCTCGTATATTGACAGCTACAGTGTGTAGACAAAGTCTTTCGTTTTTAAAAAAGAGCCGATAAGTGAAGCCTGCCGGACTTCGCGCATCCTAAGGCAGTGCGGGAGCTCCCTCGGCCGCGCCTGCGGGGTCTCCCGGCTCACTGTACTTCCCGCAGGAGTCTTCGTCCGGCAGGTTCACTAGGTGTTATTGAACAATAATAAGCAAGGATTGAATAGACATTTTCTCTTTTTTTAAACAGAAAGATACGACCTTATTAGTACTATACTATCTGGTCGCAAGCCACTTGGCGGCGGGAGGGCGGCGCAGACTCCTATGGGACTAGCTGGAAGCTGAGACCGGTGAAGCCGCCAGACGAAGCCGGGCTCAGCGCCTGCCCCATGGAAAGCGGAGCTGCCCGGACGCCGCAGGCCCATCCCATTCATGTGCATAGTTATCAATATTATCTGCCTACAGTATGAAGCTGTCTCGTATAAAGACAGCTTTTTTCTTACATCGTCTGTTCTGCTTTTTCTAATGGATTAGTAGTCAGCTTTGCCAAGCTCTCGGCTGTCTGGCTGATTTCCTGTATAGAAAGAACCATTTGATCCAGGTCTTCTTTATTGCGGCCAAACATCGTTAAGCAGCTTTCCACTTCCATTTTAACCGTTGCCAGGCCGCCCTTTACTTGCTGCAGTTTCAGCTGCGACTGTCCGTTTGATTGATTCACATCTTCCATCGCACTGACAAGCCGGGTACTATTCAGGTTGTTTTGAACAATTAACTCGTTAATATATATACATCCAAGAATTTATTCCTCTTTTTTCCTCCACAGGGCAGATTTCACTTCTCCTTCCACAAAAGAAGGAGCTTTAATGCCGAGCAGGTTATATACATTCGGAGCCAGATCAAGTGTGGATACTTCCCCGATCGTGCTTCCTTCTTTAAATGAAGGTCCTGTTGCCATAAAGACGGGGCGCAGATCCTGTTTGGCCGAGTCTCCACCGTGAGTGCCTAATTCAACTGAGGGCTTGCTGAAACGGCTCGTACCGTTTGCCATCATATATCCAGGTGCACCAATCAACAAAATGTCTCCGGCATGCGCATGCCCAAGCGGTTTTTTTTCGGCATCCCCGGACGACAGAATCGTTTCATATGGATGAATCGTTTCTTTTAAACCCGCTTCCCATATTCCTTTCATACTTGCTTCTGGCAGCTTTGACAGCTCTTCTTTTTCTTTGCCGGAAAGAACAGCTTCAATGCCGAGCTCCAGCATATCATTTCGGTTTTTCTGCCCTATTTCTGCTTTCTTGAATGCGTCGATGGCCTGGCGCTTCACATCGTCAAATTCATCTTTCCCGACAATGCCTTTTTTCCCGGTTGCTTTGGCATTAATATATACATGGGCGGCTGAGCCGCTTGGTACGGCATATGCTTTCGTTTTGGAGTAATCAATCGTGCCGTCTTTATTTATTTTTAGAAGGCCCGCTTTCTTCAGTACGGCATTCGGCTCAAGCATCGTATGTGCCGCTTCCATTCCATGATCTGATACGACAAATAAATGGTCATTGTCATCCATGGCTTCCACAGTTTTGCCGACTGTATCATCTGCCAGCTGATACGCCCATTTGATATACGCTTCATAACGTTCTGCTTTTTTCTTCGTATAGCCCGGCTGGCGCGGATCTGTCAGCGTATATTTGTGCTCTTCATGATCAATCTGGGGACCATAAAAAAACAGTGCATCAGGCTTATACGTGTTCTTTATATAAAGAGACACATCAGTGATCCACGTATCAAACCGGGCACTGATTTGCTCATATTCTTCGCGGGTAATCCATTTTTTCTTCAGCGCATCATCCTCAGATTCAACGGGGAAAAAGCCGAATTGCTCTGTAATGCCCGCTTCAAAGCCCTCCGGCCCGCTGAACAATCCGGATGTAACAGCCGTTTTAAAAAAGGGTACCGGCTCCGTTAAATCTGTTGTTTCTCCTTTTACCTTGAAGGTAAAGCCGGCATGCTCCCCTTTGTCCATTGTCAGCGGGACTGTGCCCCATTCATCGCGCTTTGCACGTCCGTCTTCTGCGTGTATCTGCTTGTCCTCAGAAACGGTAAACTGACCGTAGTTTACCCGCCCGTCGTCCGTTGTATCAGTCGCGAGAACAAACAATGTTCGGTTTTTAGCCCTTTTCAGCTTCAGCGGCAGGGAAGCCTCCTGCGGCGGGCTAAAACTTTTTGGTGCCCCTTTCCAGCCCGATGCCTCCTTGAACGAAAGCTCGTTTAAGCTGGCTTTCGCCCACGTGTCTCCATAAAAAACAGAGTAATCCGCCGTCTGGTTTTTCGTTTCTGGATTGGCTCCTGGAAATGCGACGGTTGCCGTTGTTTTCCCCTGCCGGCTTGCTTCGCTCCAAATCGGGGCTACATGAAGGGTTGTATGAAAAGCATCGTCTTTATTATTAAAGTTTTTTTCCGGATCGTGGAACTCATTGCTGACAATGCCTGTTTTATCTGGAGTGGCACCCGTTGAGAGGGCGGCATGAGACGGGGCTGTTAAGGACGGCACAATGGTTTCCGGCTTCTTTGCCCACACTCCTTTTTCGATCAGCGCCTCCATATTTGGCAGGTCGCCCGCTTTTATGTATTTTTCCGTTAAATCCTGACGCATGCCATCAAAAGAAATCACGATGACATCCTGGTCTTTTGATTGGGTCCCTGTTTTTGCCTGAGCCGTAAAAGGATTCAGGCAAATCGACAGCCCGGCCGCTAACAGCAGCAACTTCTTCATTTTTCCAGCCTCTTTTCTCTTCAAAAGTACGGTGTTCTTTACCCGAAGGAGAGGCGAAATAGGCCTGTTTCTTTTTGGCAGCTTCATCTTTCCGAAAGAGGTTCTATTTTTTATTGGAGCGGGTATACTGAAAATACTTTTATTCTACGAAGAAAGGTTTGATAAGCATGTTTGTCAAAACTGTTTACATAAGAAGCTTTACCCCGCAAACCGCTGTTCCGCTTGTTCACTTAGCCAGCCAGTTCGTATCCGATATTTATCTGCATTATCAAAACCGGCACGTTAATGTGAAATCGATTATGGGGGTGCTGGCACTTGGTTCACCTAATGGAGAAATGACGCTCACAGCTAAAGGAATCGATGAATATGAGGCCATTAAAGCCATCGGAGCTGCACTTGAACAAACAGAAATACGCCCCGTTTCGTAGCGGGACGTGTTTTTTTATGTGAGTATCAACCTGCCCTAACCACCTGGCTCATTTTTCTCTTTACCAGCGGAGCCCGCGGACAAAAGCGGAGAGCTCCTCCTTATCTGAATCAGAAATGGCCCATAAACGGATTTCTTCTTCAATTTGGGACAGAGTCGTGTATTCTTTTACAAATCCATTGAGGCGGGCGGTCAAAGTTGAATCGGTAAAAGAAGCAGGTGTGGTAAACACGGAGGCCAGTTTTTCCGCTGCCCGCTTAAACCGTTTTAAATGATACTTTTGATGCCGCTCTTCCGCAGGCGTAAAGACGGAAAACGGCTGAATCTCTGTTTCAATCTGTTCATTTCTTTTTCTTTCAAGCTCACGCTTGACCTGCTCAATAGTCTGTCTCTGCTCATCATTGTGATAAAAAAGAAGCGACATGTACTGGCGGTCTTTGTATTCTGTCCGGTTTGTTGACGTATGATTCGCCCAAAAGATATGAAGAATTTCTTCAAAAGAAAGGATATCCGGATCAAATTCAATCTGTACCGTCTCCGTGTGGTCTCCCATTTGCCGGTAGACCGGATTGCTTGTTGTACCGCCCGCAAAGCCTGTTCTTGTCCGAATCACACCGGGCAGGGCACCAAAACGAGCATCCGGGCTCCAAAAACAGCCCATGCCAAATGTGGCGGTTTGACGGTTTGACGTATGTGCCTGCCAGTTGGCTTCAATCTCTGCAATTGTGTGCATGATTTCCCTCCTATACATATGAATCAAAACGAAATAAACTCCGGGAGCCGGGGCCCGGAGCTGTTAATCTTCAATGGCAACTGTAAAAGCGCCTGTTTCTTCAGCAGTAATGACCGCTTGTTTTTGTTTTCCTTTATAATCTACGCGGTACGTTTGAATTAACGCGTTCAGCTTGGCTGAATCGGTATCAAGGCTTGTATCGGCAGGCTTTGCATCCATTGGCAGAAATCGCTTCGCCAGCTCTACCGCTGCCTGCGGACCCATCGGGATCGAACTCGACAGCTTATGTACGTTTTTTTCTTCGTCGATCCAGCACGTTAACCTGGCATTGATGCCGGGAACGTCAAATAAGATCATTTCATTGGTTGATTCGGGCGACGGCTGGCCGCATACATTCACAAATGCCTGAAGGGAGTCTCCTACTTTTGGATATCCATGATGCATGTAATCACTCCTTTGACTAGATGGTCTGCTCATTGGCTTTACCCTTATCTTCATCCACTAAAACACCTGTGCCACCTAAGTGGAATCCTTCCAAAAGCGATATCATTTGCTACCGCTTTTTCTGCATGTTTCTCCCCCGCAAAACAAATAGTATAAGCAAACAAAAGAGGTGGTGAAAAAACATGGCAAACAATAACCGGCAGCAGCTTCTTGTCCCTGGGGCAGAACAAGTTTTGGAACAATTTAAATACGAAATTGCCAGCGAATTTGGTATCACGCTTGGAGCAGATACTACTTCGCGGGCAAACGGCTCAACAGGCGGCGAAATCACGAAACGTCTAGTCCGCCTTGCTCAGCAAGAGCTTCAAGGCTAATTTTTCCTACGCATGCATCCTGTAAAATTGAAACGGAAAACCAGTTTGGTTTTTGACGCTTTATTTTCAGGGGCATGCGTACTTATTCTTTCTCTTCTCCCCAAATTGATACATACTGCTGATCTATTTGAAATGCACGCTCGTTCCATTTTAACACGCTTTGCACATAGCCAAGACGATCTGCGTTGAATCGTCCGGCAATACCCTGCCATGCATTTAACTCATACACGCCGTTACGGTCAAAATCAACCGGGTAAAGCCCCGAAAGCGGTGAGACCCATCCTTCGACCGGCTGCTTTAATGTGCCGTCCGGGCTGTAGATTTCGTTCAAGTAATCAGGCCCTTTCGTTGTCAGGTCCAATACATACCGTTTAGCAGGCTGCCTGCTTGTCACTTCTGCTTTGTAATCATTTTGGTACCGGACACTGTATTGTGTTTGCTTATTAAACAGGGCTGTGTCAAAAATCAAATAAAAACGCCCGCCATCATAAGAATACACATAAGCGTAAACAGTGCCGCCGCTCCCGCCTGTATCGGTCACCACCAGAATATCTTTTACCCCATTGCCGGTAAAATCGCCGAGAAATACCGTTGGATTGTAGCCCGTATTTTCAGGCAGCAAAAGCCGGAACGAACCGCCTGTCCGCCTGTCTTGAACAACGAGTGTGATCTGCTGCAAAAATGAACTGCCCGCCGTTTGAACGGCTGTTACGTACACAATATCTGGTACGCGGTCTCCCGTGACATCTCCATGGTGCACTTGAATAACTTGTTTTTCGTCCATTAGGGCGCTCCTCTCTGACGTTTACCGTTTACGTTCCTTCCTCATTCGTATGTCAGAGAGCTGGACTTTAGACGATGCAAAAAAAGACAGGAAGCTTGCCTGCCTTTTCTCCGTACTGCTATTCCCTGTGTTTCCCGGTCAGCGTCAATACATTGATTTCGGGCGGATTAAGGAACCGGAAATTTAAAAAAGGAACAAAGTCACTGCTGCCGAGACCAGCGCTTACATACTGCCTGGTTCCTTTGTAAGTCCATAATCCTTTTACCCGATCCTGCGGAGGCAGAAAGCCATTTCGTTCATACCATGCTTCCGGCACAAAAAGGGCGCCTAAAAAAGGAAGCCGAATTTGGCCGCCATGATAATGGCCGGCTACAATAAGGTCAAAAGGCCGGAAAACAGATCCAGGTGTGCTGTTCAGCTGATCGATCCGCTTATCCACTACCGGGTAGTGGTTCAGTGCAATGAACACTTCGGACTGGTCAGCTTTGTCTAAAAAAGAGATGTCTTTCAATAGCTTTGTTTGATGATCAAAAAGAGCATTCAAATGATCTCTATACACAGCATTTTTAGGTATAGACCGGTTATTAAGCATGTCGATTTGTCCCTCGATATCCGCTTTAGCCGATAACTCAAAATCAATAAAATGAATTCCTTCAGAGCCACGCTTAATCGTGTAATTGGACTCTAAAAGTTGAACGCCTCTCCTTTCCATCCCCTTAATAAATTCACTTTTTACAAATGGCTTTTGCATATCGGACTGATAATTTTCCGGATCGGCATTTCCTTTTATGTACAGGGCATGCTTTTTGTTTTCAATCCCCTCGATCAAGGAATAAAACGGTCCGTAATGGGTGCTGCCGTTTTGCATATCCCCTGTAAAAATAATGGCATCATAATCGATAGTATTAACAGCTTGAATCAGTTTTTCCTGCCCGGTGCCAAATACTTTTTCATGCAGGTCGCTTATCTGCAGGATCGTGAATCCTTCAAATTCTTCAGGCAAATCGTCGATCTTAATTTCCTGCTCTACCATAATGAAGCGATGGTTGTCCCAAATTGTGTAACAAACAAGGATGATACAGAGAAGGATCAGCCCTGTTATCCCTTTTTTCATCAACTGCTTCATCTGTATCCACCTCCGTGCAGCGTTAGTTTTAAAAAATAGATATCAGCGCTTTAACAGCATTCAAGCATCGCTTTTTATACAAGCGGGACAAAAGTGAAAGATAAGAGAACCGCTTTGGATCTTGATTAACTTGAGAAAGCAGGTCTCTTCTCGTTGGAAGAAGCCAGAGCTTTAATTCGACCGAGCTGTGCCGAATGGTATCATAGCTGAAAAATTGATAGCCGATAAATTGGGCATATGAGGCAAAGCGGCTTCCTTTTTTTTGTCCCTGCTTCTTTTTTGGGGCTATATACGCCCCTAAAGGCGCTATGTCTGTTAACATCGGATATTTTTCATACACCAGCGACAATGTACGGCCCATCCGTTTTACCGTCTGATGCCTTTTCGCATCTTGAAATAACCGCTCGTATGGCAGTTTACCTTCCAAAACATTGATCATTTGAATGATATCGAGATAATACTTGGGGGAATCTAAATTGTGCCGCCAGCCATGCAGGCAGATCATATAAAAGGTATGATAACCGGATAAAGCCTTTACTTTTCGGTACGCCCTTACAGGGCGTGCTTCTTTCCAGAATTCCTCTATTTGAAGATCCGCTGTTGTTTCTCTTAAAATATCCCAATGAATTTCTACTGTCAGCGGGTATGGCGAGCCGGGGATCATTTTACTGAAGCTGACATGGAAATGAGACGGGATCGGCTCCTCTTCCAGATCAAAGCCGAGCTTTTTTACCGCGTGTACTGCCTGCTGAATATCTTTTTTTCGAATCAAAAGATCAATATCTGTTGTCGCACGCGCACCGATATGCCCAAAATACTCTTCAGCAAAATACACGCCTTTCAGCGGAATGGTTTCGATACGGGCCTCTTCAAATAAATCGAAAAGCAGCTCCATCTGCTTTTTGATAAAGATGTTTTGATATAAAGCAGTCTGATAATGCATTTTCAGCTTTTTTTGGAAAAACAGCGGTGTTTGTTCCAGAACGTCCCGCTGTTTCATCAAAAAATAAAGCTGAGAAAAGACCGAATCATTGTTTATGTCCTTTAGCACTTCAGTGTAAAAGCGCTCATCAGAGGGCATCGTAACCTTGGGATTGTAAAGAGAGGCAATCAGCTGATGGATCATATAACACACTTCTTTCATTAGTAAAATAAAGGCTGTGGCTCGGCTGGCTTTTGAAAAAATTGTTTATTAATCAATGTTTGATAAAGACCTTCTTCACGTATTAAATCCTCATGGCGGCCCATTTGCACAATTTCTCCGTTATTCATGACAACAATTCGGTCAGCGTGCTGGATAGTCGATAAACGATGCGCAATGATTAATGTGGTTCTTCCTTTCATCAGCCGCTCCAGCGCTTCTTTCACTAAATATTCCGATTCGCTGTCTAAAGCAGAGGTGGCCTCATCTAACAGCAGAATGGGCGCATCTTTTAGTAAAGCTCTTGCGATCGCGATCCTTTGCTTCTGCCCCCCGGAAAGCCTGATGCCTCTTTCACCGATTTCCGTATCATAGCCTGCAGGCAGTGACGCAATAAAATTATGGATATTGGCGTCCACCGCTCCCTGAATCATCTCCTCCTCCGTGATTCCAGGCCGTGCCAGCAGCAGATTTTCCCGAATGGTTCCGCTAAACAGAAACGTTTCCTGCGGGACACAGGCGATCATATTTCGCAGCTGTGATACGGGCAGCTCATCAGCAGAAACGCCATCAATCAAAATGGTTCCCGCATCCGGCCGGTAAAAGGATTGGAGCAAATTAAAAAGTGTTGATTTCCCTGCCCCGCTCGGACCAACGATGGCCGCTGTCTGGCCGGCTGGAATTTGCAGCTCAAGGTTTTGAAATACGGAATGGATTCCATCATAGCTAAATGTGAGGTTTTGAAAGCGGATCTCCCTGCTGGCTTGTCCTGATGAAAAGTAAGACGGCAGTTCCTCTGCTTCTGCGGGCTGCTTAAACACATGTACGATTCTTTCCAAAGCGGATATAGAATGCTGATAGCCTGCCCATTGCCCGGCAAGGCCGGTGAGAGGAGAAATAAGATGATTCACAAGGTTGATGAATGTGACTAAAGCACCGATCGTTAAAACATCATCAGTGACTAAATATGTTCCGATAAGCAGGCTCGTTAAAAAAGAGGCCGTTGCAACAGCTTGTCCTCCTGCGCCGAACCACCCTCTCAGCTTGGCATCTTTTAATTCCAGCTTATACAGCTTTTCATTTTTTTGGGCGTATTTTTTGAAAAACAGCCCCTCAAGCGTAAATGAACGGATTACGGTGAAGCCCTGAAAGGTTTCAGCCAGGCTCTTTGTTATACTGCTGTGCAGGTCATGAATAACCCGGCTGTTGTTCCGGAGCAGCAAGCCGAATACAGCCCCTCCTGCAACTGCCAGGGGCGCGACCGATAGCACAAAAAAGGATAATGTCCAGTTGATTTGAACCAAATAAATAAAAGCACCGATCGACATAATCGGCAAACGAACAAGATTTAATAATCCGCTGCCAGCCACTCCATGAACATGGCTGATATCATTTGTAAAATGGGAAAGCAGCTCTCCTGAGTGAATCGAGGAAAAGCTTTTTCCTGACATAAGCAAAATATGTTTATATAAGTCCAATTTCAAGTCTTTCTCCACTGCATTCATCGCAACGGTATCCAAATACGTATAAACAAAATTTGTTGTAATATGTAGAAAGGACAAGCCAACCCCAGCCATAACAAGCCAGTTTAACTGGCTAAAGTTACGCTGAACCGCTGCATCCATAATCGTGCCGATAAACCAGGCCGATGACAGGGTAAGGGCCATTTCAACGAATAGAAGCAAAAACAGCCCGGCATACACTCCTTTATGCCTCTTCATATAAGGTGCAAGCAAAATAAAGATATGCTCTATCTCTTTAAATGAAAAATATTGCTGCAGGCTTTGCTTATTTATAATGGTTTTGAGTTTCATGCTCCTGCACCTCTGGTTATTTTCCGGCTTCTTTGTAGTTTAAAAAAGCTCTTAAAAAGGAAGAAATAGGGGGGAAAGCAAGGATTATGCTGCGCCAAATGAAAAAAAGCAGCCCGGCTGTATGCATCGTCCGGTTTCCTTTTCGTATAAAAAGAAGCCTGCCGATAATGTGATCATCTGTAACAGGAGTATCTGCACCTAAATTGGTGTCTCCTTTAAAAAGATAACGTATATACCGGCTGTTCTTTTTTACTCCTAAAAATCGATGAGCGACTAATCGATGATCTGCTGCTTGAAATAAAACAACGTCTCCTTTTTCCAGTTCCGATGTTTCACATACCACAAATCGGCATATGTTTCCCTTTTTAATAAGCGGAAACATGCTGGTGCCATCTGCCGGCAGATCGATCCAGCCGTTTTTTTGAATGGATTTTTTCACTGCATAAACGGCATGCTCATTCCCTCTCATAATCAACCAGCTCACAGCGGCTCAAGTGTGCCAGAAACTCCTCAATATCCGCTTCGACAGCCCTTCCCTGCGTATCGTATTCCTTCATAACAGCCTGTGCAATCGATTCGGGTGTTTGTTTGTCACGCAGCAATTCCCAGCAAAACCCGCCCACTTCATTAATAGTCGTAACCGTATATTGCTCCATATTTAAAATAATCCATTCACCATCAAGCTCAACTGCATCTGCTTCACTTTTACGCACATACGTTGTCATGACGAAATCAGCTCCCAAAAGGTATTATTTTTTTGAAAATACAAATCATATACCGCACTGTGCTCTACTAATCGTTTTAATAAAAAAAGAATTGATGCCGCTTCTTCCTTTTTGTGAGGCCAGTAGAAAACTTTGTCCATCAGCTGCAAAAGAGCGTCTGATTTTTTCACTTCCACTCTTTTATTCGTTAACGATTGATGCAGCAGATGAATACTTTCAAGAGGTACCATTTCTTCTGTCCCGCTTGCCCGCAATTCACTGCGAAAAGGAGAGTCATATACGATCACACTGTCCTTCGTAATTTTAACAATGGTTGCTTCATCAGAAAGAAGGGTGCGCGGACAGGATAATTGGGCCGCGGTTGATTTCCCGGCCCCGGAACGGCCTGAAAAAAGGTGGGCTCTTTGCCCGTCGACCACACAAGACGAATGAATGAGCAGCCCCCAATTGTGATGAACGATATAAGAGCTGTAAAAATTCATCAATGCATGTTTTAAAGCAAGCTCATCATGCACAAAAAGGGCTGCCCGCTTGAAATCAGGCTGCACTTGAAGCTGGTAATCCGCTCGCGTGAAGGAAATAAACGCTTCGCTTTCTTTCACGTTTACTTCGTAATCTTGAAATGGGACTCCATAGCCGTCCTTAATTGTCATTTCAATATCTGGTTGTTGGCTTGGATGAAAGGAGGGAAAATCTTTTGACAAAGCAGCCAGGACTTGGCTGGAGCAGCTGTTAATCTGAATGTGATGATCGCCAATTTTGGTTTGAAAGATATTCACGGCTATTCTCCTTCTTCAATGCTTGGAACAAGCAAGTAATGGAAGATCACCATTACTTGCTTGTTTTTGTTAGTAATTTTACTTATTTCCTTTTCCTGGTTCACCCGCCCCGCCTGGCGTCGGGTTTGGATTATTCGGCGGCCAGTTTACTCCATCATTTCCTGTACCCGGATGTTTTAAATTTCCTTTCCCCGGATTCCAGCTTTGAGCGGTTTCAAATTGAACGGCTAGATGAGAAAGCACATGGGGTGCGTTGTATCCCTTTTTCATTTGTTCACCTCCTTCCCAACCATATCGTTCTTTTTAAAGAACGAAAAGAACATACTTATCCTATATGCAAAGAAATTTGGTAGATCTCTTAATAATAATATTATTATAATCGATAATTAGTTCTTTTTAAAGAACATTTTATCCTTGCTTGATCACCGCTGCCTGGCTGCTTAACAGCTTGCTGAAGACTTTATTTTTTTCCTGTGAAAGCTGGCTGAATGCCCCCTGCTGGACAACCTCGCCTTTTTCCAGCACGATCACTTGATCAGCATTCCGTATCGTTGACAGCCGATGGGCAATGACAATGATCGTCATTTTTCCTTTTAGCCGCTCAATCGCTTCCTGGATTCTCGCTTCATTTTCCGTGTCCAGCGCACTCGTGGCTTCATCCAGCACCAGAATAGATGGCTTACGTAAAATCGCCCGTGCCAGCACAATTCGCTGCCGCTCTCCGCCTGAAAGCTTAATCCCCCGGTCACCAATGATCGTATCAAGTCCTTGCGGAAGATTCCGGACAAAATCCGCTGCAGATGCAAACACCAGTGCTTCCCACATTTGCTCCTCCCCTGCTTCCGGTACAACGAGCTGCAGGTTCTCCCGAATACTCGTATTAAACAGAAACGGGTCCTGTGCCACATAACTGACGGACTTTCTTAAAGAAAGCACATTTTCTGCCGAAAGCGGAATGCCGTCAACGAGCACCTGACCGGACTCCGGCTTGTTCAAGCCCATTAACAAATCAATTAAAGTACTTTTCCCGGCACCAGAGCGGCCGACTACAGCAGTCATTTGATTGGCGGGAAGAAAAATAGAAATATCTTTTAACGTTGGAACTGCTTCCTTTGCTGTATAACGAAAATTCACATATCGACATTCTATTCCTTGCAGAACAGGGATTGGTTCAATTGCTTCCATAGTACCTTCATATTCTTTTGCTTTTCTGCATTCATGCTGTAATGCTTTCACAGCTTTAAAGGAAGGAATAGTTGAGGCAATTTGTTCAAGGGAAGATTGAATACCTGCTACTTTTGGCCATAGCCTTGAGAAAATGAGGATGATTAACATAAGCTGAGCTGCCTGGGCATTAAAAAGTTCTATCACCATGAAAATGAAAGCTGCCATCAAAATAGAAGAAGCTATTTTGTAATGTACCTGTGAAGTCGTTTTTAACTTGATATAATCTACTTGTTCTATATATAATTTTTCAGTTATAGAGTGAAACCAATTCATTCTTGATTCTTCTAAGGTGTTGCTTTTAATATCTTTGATCCCATTAATCTGGTCAGTCATTCCTGAAAGAAAGCTTTTTCCTAACTCCACATTTCTGCTTCCTAGCTCTAGAGATTTTTTTAGAAATTTTCTATTTAAAAGAACGATCATAAGGCCAGATACAAGAACAAAAGCAGTAATAGCAGGAGACAGACAAAAAGCGAGAATAATTTGAATGAAGGTAAAAACAAGAGAAGCGATAAACTGTAGAAAGGCATTTGTCGCGCCGCTCGTACGAGTAACTTCTGTTAACATTAAATTAATTAGATCTGATTTTCTTTTCTTTATAAAGAAATTCCAGTTGGCATGCAGTAAAGTGCGGTACGTTTCTACACGCAGGTGTTTCAAAAAGCCATTTTGGATAGTTGCGTTTTGTATAGTAATATGTCGCTGAAGTAAATTTTGACCGATTACCAAGAAAACATAAGTCCCTAATATAAGAGGCAAGCCAACTGAAGCCGGAAAATCTTTCAAAAAAGCGAACAGAGGAGAGATTGGCGTTTTACCTGCATCTAAGCTTACTAAACCAGTCATGCTGAGCATCGGTATCAGTAATAGAAGACCTATGCTTTCAAACAAACCGATAAATGTCATCATTAGGAGATTTATATAAAGCATTTTTCCTGCATATGAATGAATCTGTCTCAAAAAATAAAACATGTCTTTCATTAGTAAATCCTCCTAAGACAAGGCGGGTTTCCTTGTTTTTCTCCAGACCCACAAAAAAGGCCGCAAAGGGAAATATAAAAAATGAAGGTGACTGGGTAAAGGTAATACTTCAGCATCTTCTGGATAAGGGTGAAGAAAACTTAAAATGAATATGAACTTTCTTCTCTTTGATTTTAAAGAAAATAGGTGACGCCGGTGGTACCGGTCTACGTGTGCAGGAAGGTCATCTGCATGTAAGTTGATCATAGATTGATAATAAAAGATAGCTTCTTGAGCCAGTTTCTTAGAAGATTTCTGGTCTAGAAACGGTGCAAACTGCTGCTTTCGTGTTGTGCCGAGCAATTCCATGGATAAAAGGATTGCCTGGCCTCCGACTTGGAGATACTGATACTTTTTTAGCAAGCTGTAGACCCGATCCCATTCTAATTCCTGCTGAAGCAGCTGGTGAATGTCAATGAGCCAGCGAAGCCTTGACCACCCGTGCCGGGCACCATGCGAAACAAGAAAAAAGAAAAGATCCTCTTTTGATAAAATATAAACAGATTCTCCTAGAGGGCTTTGTCTTCTTCGCTCCCATAATTCTTGAAATGATTGTTCTTTTGCAGGGCCTTCATGCAAACGCCAGTGAATTTCAACCTTAACTTTTTTTTGCGGATGAACATATGTAACGTGCCGATGTCTCCATTTCCAATCGTTAAGCACCGACTTAAAATCATAATCTTTTTCGTACCCCATATTTTTCATCAGCTCTTCAGCTTTTTCAATATCTTTAATTGGAACAAGAACATCCGCATCATTTGATGTTCGAAGTGATAACTCTCCGTAAAGGTCTTGAGCTACTACTGGGCCCTTCAAACATAGGAGCTGTATTCCAGCTTTCTCAAACTCCTTGCATACCGTGTCCATTTCTGCGCTTAAATACAGCATCCTGAAAGTATTGAATTGATAATCTTGATGAATCTCTTGTTGGACACTTTCAGGGATAACTGCACTGTCAAATTTCTTTAGTGTATGAAAGAGCAAAGGGTATACCCGATGATGTTTTGCCTGCTCGATAAAAAGTGCCCAGTCAATGCCTGTAAAACTTATTGGACGGTTTCTTTGCGCCTGCTCTTGTTTTTTGCGGTTTAATAAGTCAAGGATAAGACGCAGCTCTTTCGGTATGCCTGTCAAATTAAGAGTAAGATCTTTGCTCATTGGTTTCTCCTTTTACCTTGTGATGTAACGTCTTTGGCAAACTTCCCTACTACTGTATACTTCTCCATTCCTTCTGCGCCTGTAATATAATAAGGACCGCTGCGGAGCCAAGCGTGTGCAACCAATTCACCCGTTTTATCTCTCGCGGTACCCAAATATAAAGTGCTGTTAATTTGTCTTTTTTCAAGCATTTTCATGGCAGCTATTGCTTTTACAAGGCACTCACTTTCCCAGAAAGTATAATGACTCATAATATGAAGAGCAGCAGAGACATTTTGTAATTCTTTTTTATTCTGTATGTTTTTTTCATAATCAGTTTCTTCCATTTGTTTCCCAAGAGAAGGCGCAACTTTGGAAAATGATTTTAATTTAAGGCAGCGTGCCCAGCCTAAATAAACAAAAGCTTCTATAAAAAGAAGTTTCATTGATATACTTAATCTATAAAAAGTGATGATTTTTCTCAAAAACTTCATGGGGCCCTCCTCAACTCAGAAGATAATCCTTTTAGCTGCTGAAATTTTTTACTTGAATTAACCCTTCCTGCATTAATTTTTCTAAAAATTCAATAACCTGGTTTTCACATTCTGATTGTTCCACCTGATAAAGAGAACATAAGGTTGAAACTAACTCCTGCACCGCCATAGGCTGTTCTACCAACTCCCAAATGACACCGCCTAGCTGCCCCAGATTATAGTATTTCCCTTTGTCAATATTTAACATTACTTTTTCTCCGTCCATATCACTTACAAGGTTTCCAGCACTCTGGCTAACGATTAATTTTAATGAAATTGCTTGTTTGTTACTCACAAACCTTTTCTCCCTTCTTTACTGCATTTAATAGTAAATCGGTTAATTCAAAAGCTGTAAACCGTGAAACAGGTCGACTTAGTTGATAAAGATCTACTTTATTCACTAGTTTAGCTGAAGCCGCGAAATGCCACTCCATTAACCCCGATCTCCGAACAAAAGAATTGCGAAACGTATGATTAAATAACGTAAAAAAACGTTTCATGTTTTCAATACGCAGAAGCTGTGTTTCTTGATTTTTTGATTTGACTAATTCAAATACAGCTTCGAGAGGCATCGGCTCATTAATAAAATGGTCTGCAACAGGAATAGTAAACTTCGTTTCTCTTTCCGTAATAGCCTTATACTGACTTGATTCCACTCCAAACTGGTTCAAGCTTTCCTGCCATAGTTTTTGCTGTGGATATGTTGGCAGGACCAGCGGGTTATTTTCTTCTGAAAAAGAAACGGGAATAATATCATCACTTAACAGCTTGTACCCTTTTTTTAAAAGAGAAGCCGCAAGCGTAGATTTACCTGCACCGGAATCACCCACAATGGCATAAGCTTTTCCCTCTATCGCAATAACACTTCCGTGCAGAGGAAGTACTTTTCTTTGTAATAATATGGCTCCCATACACGTTCCCAGCACATAAAGCCGAATAGCATCCTCGCATGATCCAGCCACTGGTGAGATGAAAATCTGGTTTCCATTTTTAATTAAAAAAATCGCTGTTCCAGGAATCTCAAACATAATAAAATTTTCTTTCACAGTCACTATATCTTCAGCAGAGCGCTCCTTAGCCCATTGAGCAGTTAAATCAGCTTTTCTAACCCATATATCTGCCTGGCCATCAGCAGTTATCACCTGATCCAACTCTGGCAAAGGAATTTCGCTAAAAATCTTTAGCCCAAAAGCTTTATAAATATATTGTTCCTTAGTAAATATCATAGCCGCAATTCACGCCCCTAAGTAGCCAGTCATTTTAGTGCTGCTTGCTTTCTAAATAAAAGCTTTCTTAATTACTCGGTTCTAGTTATCCATCACTTAAAATAAATTTTATAAATCCTAAAAATTCATAACATAAGTACCGTTCCTATAATGCTAAAAAAATCCCCTATACTTTTAAAAAGATATAGGGGATTTTTAGTTAATACACTTTTATCTACAAATCATTATGCACTCAAAAAATTTAAAGTTTTGTGATTTATGCAATTTATTCGAATTTTATGTTCTTAACTAAAAGTTAGATCCTTTTTAGGTGTGTTTTCCGGAAAAGCAGCATCTGTATAATCGCCGTCTTCGCCAAGCATTGTCATTTTCACATCTAGTACTTCCAGTTCAGGTTTTGACCATTCTTTTTTCATTTCATTCCCTGCTTTCAATTAAATTTTATATAACAGTAAATAATGACTAAAGGCTGCCCAAACGAGACGATCTGCAAGATTTCATATGTATGAATCCCGACAGATTTTATAGACTACCATTTTTCTTAACTAAAAGTTAGATCCTTTTTAGGTGTGTTTTCTGGAAAAGCAGCATCTGTAAAATCGCCGTCTTCGCCAAGCATTGTCATTTTTACGTCTAAAATTTCAAGTTCAGGTTTTGCCCACTCTCTTTTCATATTTTTCACCTCCTTTCAAGTAAGTTTTTTTAGATAACGGTGAATAATGATACTTCTCATCGCCATCTTGTAATAATAGTTTGTAGCTTGTTTGGGTAATGCGCCTTCTTTCACCTGCAACAGTGCTTCTTTTATTACATTGCTGTTTATAAATTGTGTCGTTCTCTGGTCTTTGCTAACCTCTTCTAGTTCATTGATAAAGCAGTCCCACTGCGGAGCCATACGATGCACCCAATCAGCTCCCTGTACTCCTCTAATACGCTGGTTTAGCCTTACTTCATCAGGGAGCAGGTTAGCTGTGGCTCTTCGGATCAATGCCCGATCTACTCCTTTTTGAACGTATTGTTCTTCTGGTACTGCTAAACAAAAGCGCACAACACGCAAGTCATTCGTAGGATCCCTCTTCCATACTGCATAGCGCAAAGACATTTTTGCAGCAAAGCTATTTCCTGCATTCCACAAAAATACGTGCTCAAAATGCTTTTTTCTTTCTTCGTATATATCTTTGCTAGGAAACCAGCCTGTTTGATCAATGCCGTGCTTTTTCAATTGGTTAAATACATCTGTGCTTTCGGCAAAATCTTGATTAATCAATTTAGGGCGTTGCTGATTTTTCTTATTGGATAGTAACTGATCAATAAAAGGAAATCCTATTCTTGCAATGTACGGAATTCTTCCTAATCTCGCTCCCCCGGCTTTTTGGCTATACTGGTTTAATTCTTGAACAAGTCGCAGCCATTTTGCCTTTTTTAGAAGAGCTGCGTAGTAGTTCATGGCCAATCCCCAGGAAACAGTAAAGTTTCCTCTGTCTCCACTTAACAAAATTCCCACGTCTTCTTCATGGGCTTTTTCAAACACTCCCTTTAGCCAAAAAGAGTTTTCAAAAAATTTATACGGTGTTTCGATCATTTCTAACAAGCTGTCAATTTCTGAATAGGAGCTTCTTCCAGAAAAATCTAAATAATGATCTTTAATTCCTCCTACATACTGGACAGTTGAACGAATAAAAGGCCGTTCGTCTGCCAGCAGCTGCTTAGGGGTAAAATCAATAAAATCATTTGGGGGAATATAACTAAATGTATGTATGTGTTGTTTTTTTTCACGCATGCCTTTTGCCGCAAAGCTCACAACCGCCCCTGAATCAAGACCCCCGCTCAAGTGTGAGCCTATATGCTTATGAGTGCGCAGCCTGCTGTTAACCGCTTGTTGAAAAACATCTTGGAAAGCCTCCACATACTCTTCATTTGATTTAAACTTCAGCCTTTTCTCCGGCCTTATCACACAGTACCTTTTAAGCTTTATGCCCTCCCTTGTTGCCGTTATGCTGTGAGAAGGAGGAACTTGCAAAATGTCTCTGTAAGGCGTGATGGAAGCGTCGGCTGAATCAATCATTCCCGCAACCGTTAAATATTCAGCAAGCCATTGTTCGTTTAGCCGCTTTGTAACCGAGGATAAGGAAAGCAATGGCTCAATTGTTGTACAAAATGCAAACTGCTCATTGCCCTGGTGGTAATAAAGAGTGCGAGCTCCAGAAAAATCTCTGGCTCCAAAAAGCAGTTGATTTTTCTGATCCCAGATCATAAAAACAAAATCACCGATTAAATGCTTTGGAGATTCTTCTCCCCACTTAGAATACGCATGTAAAATTAATTGGCTGTCCGGCATTGTTTTTCTTTGCGACCGTTCAATGTTCAATTTATCAAACAGTTCACCCCGGTTATCGATAATGGCATCCGCTGTGATCACCAGCTGTCTTTCGTAATCGTAATAGGGCTGCTGCTCTCCAACCGATTCTGGAGTGATCCATTGAGCATGGCATCCAAGAAATACATTTTCTTTCTGCCATACTTGAACATCATCAGCAGGATATTTCTGCAGGCCGCCCATCAGCCCATGAATTTGCTCATTATGTATAGGTCTACCATCGGAATGATAGACGCCTGCAATTGCGCTCATTGTTTCCCTCCACCTGGTGATTAAATAAAGATGTATCTTGCTTTCATGTTTAAATTCTAGGGTTATTGTAGTTCTTTAAAAAAAACAAAAAATACCTTTTCCATATAATTATATCTTAATTCAGAGCTTTTTGTTCTTAATAAAGAACATATCATCCTGAGAGATAGCTGTCAACAAGCAATTAAAGACTCATTGCCTGTTAACTTCGTAAATATTCATATGCATAGATTTTTAAAACATGACTCGTTTATTTGAAAAATTTATTTTAGTTTATAATAAAGAACGTACAATGAATTCTAAAATCAAGTTACGCCCAATAAATCGTTTTTCTCAAAGACTTCTTTTTGAAAAGTCTCTTATAATAAATGAGCTTTAGCAGCCAATTTTAATAACGCCATCTTTGGCTTCTTCTTTTTATGCATAGCCCTACCTAAATCATAAAGATAATCAATATTCTTATTTTCAATTGCTTGTAAATATTCTTTTGGAAAATAGGCTAATGATCCTTTGTTTTTAATACATTTTCTTAAAATATCGTTATTGACGTATCCCCTTAGCATATCTTTTTTCTCTTCAGTTCTTATGCTGCTGTTAAACAAATTAAATAAGCATGTCTTAAAAGTATTGAGCAACATTATACTAATTCCATTACAGTGTCTCTCCCTTGAATCTTTATAGTAATTATCAATTATTTCTCTTTGTATTTGATATCCATTTACCATATCACTGAATAAATTCGGCATATATTTGCTTGTAAAACCTCCTGCTCTATAAAAATATAAAGGTTGATTGATTAGTTTAACCCTTTTAGATTTCAGAAAAATTTCTAAATTGTAAAAGAGGTCATCTCCTAGAAATGTTATCTTCTCGAGAAAGGCTCCTTTTGTTTTTAACACTTCTCTTTTGTAGAGCTTTGCACATAAAGATGATGGAAAAGGGTGACCATGAAAATAAGCTACAACTAATTCATTCAAAATTTCAGAATCAACATAAACCTTTGAATTAAGAAAATACTTCTTATTGTTTTCTTTTTTAATAAAAGATAAACCGCCTACCACTTTATACATGTTACAAATTGATACATCTAAATCATTACTTTTCGTTTCCGTATATAGAAGTTTAACTATGTCCTTATGAACCCAGTCATCTGCATCTACAAACATGACATATGGTGATGTGGAAGCTTCGATACCTTTTCTTCTTGCAGCAATACTTCCTTCATTTTTCTCATTTATAATAACTATTCTTTCATCTAAATTCTTATATTTATTACAAATGGACAGACTACAATCAGTTGAACCATCATTTACTAATATTACTTCAATATCCTTGAAACTTTGGTTAAGAATAGATCTAATACACTTATTCAGTTTTTGCCCGGCATTAAAGATAGGTACTACTATACTAACTTCAGTCAATATCGTCACCTCATTTCAAAATTATTCAATTCAAAGTTTTAAAACATTAATTCTGTATTAATAAATTTGTACAGGGCTAGAAAATTTGAAATACTTTTTTAAATCTAATGTAAGTTTTTTCTCCTAATATATTTTTAAAAGCGTTAATTGAAAAAGTTTTAAATTCCGCGCGCATTTTTTCATAATATGTCTTTTTAGGAAGCCAAGACCCAGCAAAATGATGAATTGTATATGTGTTTTCAGTAACATTTAAAATTTTTGTTTTCCAGTCTTTGGCACAAAAATAATCGCTAGGATAAATATTTACTTTGTTCCCTTCTATATTTAAAATCTGCTTGTAATTGCCGAATTTTAACCCATATTCTGAATTGGTAATAGCAGTAATAGTCATTGTATTAGTTGTTGTATCTAATGAACCATCCTCTCGCTCAAAAGAAACATTTTCATAATAAAAAAGCAATCTTTTTATCCAAGGATGATTCCTGATAGACCCTAAAATTCCCGCTGATATATAGTTGTTACTTTCAAAACCAGAAAAAGCTTCTTGATTAAGGAAGGCATCCAAGTTTTTTATAACTTCTACATCTGTATCCATGTAAATTCCGCCGTGATGATAAAGAGCATGTAACCTAACATAATCACTCACAAAAGCATATTTTTTCGAAAGATATGCTTTTTGAACATATTTATTTGAATTTATATCAAAATTATTTTCATTCCACTCTATGATTCGATAATCTGGAAGCTGTTTTTTCCAACTATTGATACATTCAATAACAGCTTTTGGTTTTTGTCCTTTTCCAAACCAACAATAGTGAATAATCTTAGGTATTTTAAATTCCACAAAACTCACCCCTAAAAATGATTTAATATATAGAATTGAATCTTAAATAAAGAGATTACAAATCCTTACTTTTTTACGTAATAAACTAAGTTTAGATCACAATCCTTTTGGCTTTATTTTCCGCCTCAACTAATCTACCCTTGTTTATTTTAAAAACTGTATCACAATTTTCTATTGTACTTAGTCTATGTGCAATAATAATTAAAGTCTTCTTTCCTTTTAATCCATCGATTGCCTTCATAATCTCTTTTTCTGTTTCATTGTCAAGTGCTGAAGTAGCTTCATCCATAAATAATATTTCCGGATTGTGATATAAGGATCTTGCAATTCCAATACGTTGTCGTTGTCCCCCGGAAAGCCTTGCTCCTCGCTCACCTACTTGTGTCTCTAGTTTATTTGGAAGTGATTCGACAAATTCCTTTAAATGAGCTTGCTCCAGTGCTCTCCAAACATCTTCATCATTAATCTGTTCCTGTTCTATTCCAAATGCAACATTTCCTCGAATTGTATCATCTGTTAAAAAGATAGATTGTGGAATATATCCAATTTTCCTTTGCCACAATACTTTTTGTTTTTCCAAGTTTTTACCATCAACTAAAATGTTGCCTTTTTCAGGTTGTAGCAACCCTAAAATAATATCTACAATTGTCGTTTTTCCTGCTCCTGACTCTCCAATAAAAGCTACTGATTGTCCTATTGGTATAGTTAAGGAGACGTCTTTTAAGGAATAACCTTTTTGGTCAGGATAGCGAAAGGAAATGTTTTGCAATTCTATTTCCTTGTTAAATGCCTTTTTGCTTTCTTTGATTTCATCAGGTTCGTCGTTCATAGCAAGCGCTTTATTTGATGCCTCTAAAGTTTTAATTAAGTCTTCGTATACTACAGCTAAAGCCGGCTGATTATATTTGATTGAAGTTATTAGTGCAACAATACGTGTAATTGATGGCAGTAATCGAAAAGCAGCCATAGCAAACAATGCCATTGTCGATATTAATTGAGCCGTATTTGTACCTTGAATAACAATAATTAGCATGGTTATAAGAACGATCGCAACCATTAAAGTTTCTATAAAAAGTCTTGGTACTTGTTCTAAAATTTTCATATAGGAACTGTTGTTAGCCCTAATTTGGCTTTGATTCATATAAGCGTCTATAAAGAAAGCTTCTTTTCCTAAGACTTTAACTTCTTTACTTGCGCCCAACCCCTGATTTACCCATTTAATCATTTTCCCTGTTACCTTTTGCTGTTCTTTTCCTAAATGAGTAATCTTTCTGCGGAATACTTTAAAGAATAAAAGAATGCTGCCACCTAAAGAAATAGCAGCTACTAAAGTTGCCAATGGAGCGGTGGCCAACAAGAGCCCAACTATACAAACCGTAACCAAAATTTCAGTCAGCAATTGAAAGGCCGCCATTATAATACCCTGAAATACTTTTGCTACTTCATCGTTCACATTTCGTAACAGATCCGCTGTATTTCTTTGTAAGTGAAAAGTATAGGGTTTTGTTAAATATTCTTTAAATAAACGACCAGACAGCTTTACCTGCTGGTTTAAGACAACTTTAATTTGCATATAATTGTAAAAAAGAAGATAGCTGTTTTTAAGCAAGAAAACTCCAAGCAAAGATACTACAGCAAATAAAACAAACGCGAAATATGATTCAAATTGAAAATAATTATAGATTTGTGAAAGAATCTTTTGTTCTTGAATAACATCTGGATTAGTTATAATGCCAATGAAAGGAACAATCAATCCTATTCCTAAAGTTTCAAATACAGCTGATATTACCATTAGGAAAAATAAAATCAACAATTTTTTCTTTTCCTTTTTATCAAAAAGTTTCAACAGCTTATTTACATTTTCTTTCATTTCTTCACACCTTCATAATCCAGATTTTTATTATTCCTTTTAATTAGTTTTCAAGAAAAACTTATAGAAAAAAACGGCTAAACCAGGACACCATGCTAAGACTTGAGCTAACAGCTTATGCTTGATAGTTATAGTATTATTTTTTAAAATTGCTTTATTTACTTCTCGCACATGCTTACTTATCCTTTTAATATATTCCGAGTTTTGTACAATACTTTTTTCGCATACAATATCTGCTATCATGGTGCGTAAAGTTACATAGTACACAAAATTTATTTTCTCACACATTTCAGGATAGTTATTTTCCATAAAACTATAGGTTTCAAAATAATTAGCTACTACATCAAATCTTTTTTCTGAAAAATTGCTACGTGTAATACTGTGATCTCGATAATTGTATTTATACAAAGGAAGATTAACAAATGCAATTTTCGAAGCATAACTAAATAACTTATACATAATTGCAGCATCTTCATAAACTCTACCCTTAGGAAATTCCACATTTTCAAAAAGAGATTTTTTATATAACTTGTTACAAGCTGAAAAGCCAGATAGCTTTCCCTCATAAAGACTAGATATAGCTTCAAAAGAAGTAAAAACTTTTATTTCTTTTTTATTTACTTTTGTTTTTTGATTTTTGTTTTTTCTTTGAGTTTCAATTAAACATGTACTAATATCTGCATTTTCTGAAAAACAGACATTATACAAAGTTTCATACATAGTTGGTTCTAACCAGTCGTCACTATCAACGAATCCTAAATAATCTCCATTTGCAGCATTGATTCCCGTATTTCTTGCATCCGCAAGCCCACCGTTTTTTTTGTGAATAACTCTTATCCTAGAATCTTTATTAATATAATCATCACAAATTTCCCCACAAGCATCCGTTGACCCATCATTCACCAAGATGATTTCGTAATCTTGAAATGTTTGTGCTAATATTGAGTCCACACACTTTTTTAAATATTGTTCAACATTATAGATTGGGACAATTATGCTGATTTTTGGCATAACCTCTTCCTCCTAAAGCTTAAAAGTTTCTTAATTAAACTCGGTTTTAAATAATACTTAAGAATTTCTTCATTTCTGTTTCATAATTAATAATCTCTTTTGATAATGAATCTTCAAACTTAACACGCATAGCCTCGTCCTTTACGAGTTCTTCCACTGCTTTGAAAATACCTGCTACGCTTATATCTGTAATTAATCCGTTTTTTCCGCTCGTGATTTGTTCCTTTGCTCCATTAACATTTGTAGTTACAATCGCTTTGCTTAAACATCTGGCTTCACTCAAAGTAATACAGTAACCTTCATACCTCGATGGCTGGACATATATATCACATTGATCCATGTAAGGGTAAGGATTCGTGTGTGATCCTAGTAAAATAAAATTCCCCTCTAGATTGTTTTGCTTTATCTTTTCTTCATATTTTAACCTTGAGCTTCCATCTCCAATACAATACCATCTTACATTGTGTCCTTTTTTTATAAGCTTATTTAACACATCTATTGCTAAGTCTTGACCCTTTTCGGCTGCTAATCTGCCTACTGTCAAAATTCTTAATCCATCAAAATTATCATCGAATCCTTTTCCTTTTTTTGATTGACTTTGAATTTTAGTTGGAGATGTTATATTCAAAAATACCTCTGTTTTCTTTTTTATAGTTGGTACCGCTCTTAACAGTTTTTTTCTCGCTTCTTCAGAAACAACAAATACTTTGTCAAATTCTTTATAGATTTTGGAAGCGAACTTATTGCTAAATCCTATTTTTGTAACATCAAAATGAACCCATTGAATTTTCTGTTTAGCTTTTATTTTCTTGGCAACAAAAAAGCTTATGAGATCCATTGGACCAGCATAAGCTACAGCTACATCATATTCTCCCACAAGCTTTGATGCATCCTTTAAAAGGTAATTGTAAAAAAGGCTTTTATCGTTTGTAATCTTTGTCGTTACATAAATCGACAAGATAGTAATTGCTTTCATTAGACAACCTTTCTTTAGAAGGTCTAGAACAGTGAAGTGAGGAGGGTTGTTTATTATTTCTTTTATCTGCCCAAATCCTTTTACATACTCAATACGAACATAATCCGGAATATCTTTTAAGAAGCCACCGTATTTCTCTAACATTAAAATAGTGATATCATATTGATCTTTTGGCATCTCGGCGATCATATTTAATAGAGCTTTTTCGGTTCCGCCTACATTCATATTAATTACCATAAAGACAATTTTTTTCTTCATATGCCTCCCACTTTCACTGAATTAGCTGAAGTACTTTTTCTATTTCCTCCACATTGCCTTTCTTTTCGATTTTCAAATAATCAATAATATTATCCCTTAACTCTTCATTGTTAATTATTTCTGTTATCCCTCTGTACACTGCCTCCGCATTCATATCAACAACGAGACCGTTTGCCCCTTCAATCATTTGGTTGTACACAGCATCAAATCTTGTTGTAACAACAGGCACATTCAGCATTCTCGCTTCTGCAATGGCAAGTCCAAAGCCTTCAAATCTGGATGTTTGAACATATATATCAGCATCTTTAATAAATGGATATGGATTGGCGTGAACACCCAGCAAGATAAAACAATCCTCTAATTTATGTTCCTTGATAAATTGTTCTATTTCTCCTTTAAGTGGGCCCTTCCCTAACACATACCATCGAAAGTTAACTCCATTTTTCTTTAACTTTTTACAAGCTTCTAATGCGATGTCATACCCTTTTTGGTGCGCCAATCTCCCAATGGTTAACAGTTTAATACCATTAAACTGATCATCATAAGAATTTCCAATAAAAGACATTTTTTCGATAAATTCCGGGTTATTGATATCATAAATAACCTTCATTTTATCAGAATAACAGGGAAAGCTTTCTAAAAAAATGTCTTTTGTGGAATCTGAGACAGCAATGATTTTTTCATATTGATTGTAAAATCGGCTATGAAATTTTTTCTCGTTTTCATCCAAGCGATAACTTACGTTTACCCACGCAAACTTTTTTTTCGCTTTTACTTTTTCAGCTACATAAAAAGTGGGAACTCCTTGTGCATAGCTAATCGCAACGTCATATGTTTTAGGGTTATATTCAATTACATTTGCAACACTTTCCCAAAAAATCCTCGCTTTTTGTGGGTTGCTATAATTTCTTTGTCTTATTTTAGCCGAGTACTTCATTCTTGAGAAAAACATTTTATACTCATTTTTTTTAATTGAATAACGTAAAGATTCTTTTACAGTCAATGCTGCATAACTTGTATACTTTAGAGGCTTTAAAATTTTAACCTGCTCGGGCACGACTTTTTCCAGGGGTCCGCCGTGCCCAAAAAGCATCAAATCGACTGCATATTTCTCAAAATCCAACATAGAAAGCAAGGTCACCAAACTTTTTTCTGCACCTGCCACATCCAGGGAATCTATAACAAACAATATATTTTTTTTCATTTTGCTATGTTTCACCTACCTTCTTATTTTGAAACCCATTAGATTCTGTTTTTTTTACATAACGAAAGAAACCTAAATAGTTTCTCCACTATAACTAGGTTAAACTGTTTTTGATTTTTATTTTATTATCTCTTTTAAATTTGGAAGCTTCTCCAACAATCTAAAATCCGTTACTAAATTACCTTTTAAACTAATCCTTTCTACATTTAACAAGTACTGAATACCATCAAGATTCTTAATGTTACTGTTACTTAAGTCTAGATCCTTTATAGCATACATTTCTGATATAGAGATCCATTGCCCATCTAAATTAGAAATATGTCTTCTGATTGCTTTTTCTAGATTTGGGTCAAGGAAAGTAGCTACGTCTGCAATTTCTGATGTTGTATAAAATTCAAAACCTTGTTTTTTAGCTTCATATATAAGCTCTTTGATCGTATCAGGAGAAGTTCTCCACTGCCCAGCTTTTTTAGCAGCTTCACCTTCCCAACCGAAATCTTCCCACTTTACTTCTGACGGTAAAATGGAATGACAAGTCAAAACAACATTTTTACCGGTTTTTTTAGCCGCTCTTAAAATTTTCTTTATATATTTTACATTTGAAAAAAACTTGCTATCTATACATATAGACGGCATCAGTCCAGTATGGCCTGCAAGAACCAAATTATCTCCGCTCAAATGACCTCTAGCAATCTTAAAAAATTTCGGAACCAGTTCATCCAATGTTTTGTTGTCATAATTAAAATGTGGAAACGCGTACGAAACAGGTTGCTTAAACTTTAATTGTTTTTGAGAATGCGATTGTTCTCTCATCCACTTAAATAAAGGTATTATATCTTCGTCCACCCAATTTTTAATGCCTGTTTCTTTTGAATATTTCGATGCTCTTATATGTTTGAATCCGTGATGAGCTATTTCGTGACCATTTGATTGCAATTCTAAAAGCATGTCTATTTCTTCTTGTGAATGTTCTCTCTTTCCCTCAAAATGATGATATGCATTAATGTTAAAGGTTACTTTAACATCATAAAAACCAAATAACGTTTTTCCATATTCATACCAGTCATGCACCCTGAAGCTGTCATCAAAAGAGAAAATAACACCTGGTTTTCCTAAGTACGGAAGTTTTGTTCTTTCACTTTTCTTTGTTTTTTTCATTTCCTTCGTTACATAACAATAATATCTCCATTGATAATATTCTTTCTTAAAAGCCTGTATCAGCATGACAAGATCACTTCGCTTTTTAAGTTTTTACTGGACACCAACTTACCAAATTGTTTTTTATATAGTTTGAGATTATAAAAAAATTAATATTGCAGAAGAGTAGGGTTAATAAACATTTATAATTAAAAGCTATTCCCTTGCTAATAATTATATTCTTGTAGAACTTTCTTACCAATTTTTGAATGACGCGTAGATAGCTGGTTCTTTCTTTTGTTTCCTCAACCTGATTAAGAATATAATAAATGTTATCGACACAACTATAAGTAAAGCAAGCAGTTACCTCACCAATTAAATCTGGGTATTCAGAAGTTACAAATAACAAAATTTCCTTCCATCCGATAAAAGCGTCTAACCTTTTTTCTGAAAATCTAGAAGTTAAAATACTTTCTTGCCTTTTTACATAAATATAGCCTATATAATTTGTAAACACAGATTTCTTAGCATTAGCAAATAATTTGTATGTGGTGGATAAATCCTCATGTATTCGCCCTTCTGGAAACTGTACATTATCAAAGCACTTTCTTTTAAATAGCTTGTTGCATAATGAAAATCTATACAGTATGCCTTTAAACATCTGCCGTAATGCTTCCACATTGTCCATTACTTTTATAAATTGTTCACCTGTATTTCTTTCATTAATTAATTTCCCATTCACTTCTCTTCCAAGAGCGCAGATGGCTATCTCACTATCCGTTTCCACACATAACTGATAAAGCTTTTCGTACATTTTGTTATCAATTCGATCGTCACCGTCTACAAAACCGATAAACTTACCTTGCGCTGTTTTTATTCCAATATTTCGGGCCGCACTTACCCCCTCATATTTCTTGTGAATGACCTTTATCCTTTTATCTTCCTTGGCAAATTCATCACAAATTAATCCACTCTGATCTGTTGATCCGTCGTTTACCAAAATCACTTCTATGTTTGAAAACGTTTGATTGATAATACTGTTTAAACAATCACGAAGATAAGGTTCTGTATTATGAATCGGTACAATAATACTGATTTCTGGTCTCATATAGGTATCCTTCCAGTGACTCATAATTTAATTTTTTCTTTAACTAAAGTAGAAGAAACCCCTTTTGTGTAAGGAAAATAAACGATATCTACTCCCACTTTTTTAAACTGGCTTTCAACTTGCTTAAAGAGTTCATTGCCCTTCCAATCATCTCCAACAAACATAACGTCAAAGTTTACCGTTTCCCAAGCAGCAAATTTATCTCTAGTAGTCTGTGGAACAACTTGATCGACATACTTAATACCTTCTACAATAGCCATCCGATCAGCGTGTGCGATGACAGGCCGTTTGTTTTTATAATCCATTACCAGTTCATCTGTGCTAACACCTACAATAAGGAAATCACACTGCTGCTTTGCCTGTTTTAAAATATTTAAGTGACCGACATGAAACAAATCAAAAACACCTGTTGTGTATCCAACGCTATACCGCTTCATTGATTTCACTCCTTTTTTTACTGAAACAAACTTGATTAATTCGATTCACTAAATACTCACATGCTTTTCCTTCTTCAAAAGAGCCAATGCGTGTGGAGAAACGAAGCAACTGTTGTTTATACGTCTCATAATGGAACTTGTCTATTTCTTCTAATAGACCTTCTTTGCTCATGGATTTACTAAACGGAAGTTCCATTAAGTCAAAATATAAAGCCCGGTCCTGTTTCACGTATTCTTTTACATCCGGTACATATAAAAAGCAGGGACGTTTTGTAATGGAAAAATCAAACATGAGCGATGAATAATCAGAAATAAGAATATCGGCAACCAGCAGCAACTCCTGTATATCATCGTACTTTGTAACATCTAGGACATGCTCTCCATGCGTAAACTCATTTGTTTGATTGATTAAGTGCGGATGCAGTTTTACAAAAACCACCCACTCACCGCCAAATTTATTTTTCAGCTTTTCGTTTATTTCAGCGTAATTTAAATCATATACATCGGTACTGTTATTTTTTCTAAACGTTGGAGCATACAAGACAATTTTTTTCCCCGGGGGAACATGCAGCTTTTTTAACACTTCCGCTCTTTTATTCTTATTATTTTGAAATAAAAGGTCATTCCTCGGACTCCCATATTCAAAAATTTCCCCGTCATACCAGAAAGATTTTTTGAAAATATCTGTACTGTATTTACAGCCAGAAAGCAGTAAATCGCACTTTTTTGAATCTTCTTTCGCCATCTTTACATAGTGAGCTGGCAATGACGTTTCCGCGTCTTTTTCTATTTGTTTTAAACGAAGCGAACTGTGCCAGGTTTGTATGTAATATTGATTTTTGCGCTTTACATACAAATCTGTTGTTCGAAAATTCGTGATGACTACTTTTGCTGTACACAATTCATAAAAATACCGAAGAGACATTGTTTTCACTTTTCTAAAGCCATATAGTTCTTTTTTTGTATCGATATCATTAAATGACCAGACAAGGTCAAATTGATTTTTAGGATAATGGCGTACAATATAATCGGTTATATATTTTGGGTTACACCCATACTGGCTTCCATAATAACTAAACAAAAAAATCTTATTATTTTTAATTGGAAAGCAGTTAAAAACATAAATAAGAAGAAGGGAAACAAGCTTTTTCATACGGCTGCTCACGAAAACACCTCCTTACTCTTCCTTACCTCTACTAAGCCGGCTGGCTTATTTAGAAGGTTTAATTTTCTACATACTTTTTGTGTACCAAGAAAAAAAATATTAAATAATGGATGAATCATAAAAAGTTGTAATTGACGGGCAAGCTGTTTATCATGTTTAGCCGCTTTGTTCAATGGTTCATAATACTCTCTTATATATGATTGAATTTCCCGGCGGTAAATGCGCTGTCTGTCTTTTTTTCGATTCATAAACAGGAGATTATAATGAATTAAACTCATCTTTAAAATATTTTTATAGGATTCATCTAAAAGATCCCTATGAAATGTTTCAAGATAAGCATGCCTTTCCTTTAATCCTTTAAGTATGTCCAGGTTTCTCGTTGTATAAGTAGCGATAATGCTATCGTTTCGCTGATAGTAGTTATACATAGGCTGAGGAATTAAAAGAAATATATTTACTTGATGCATTACTTTATGGGCCCAGAATACATCTTCAAATAAAACACCTTTTTCGAAAGGGAGGCCTTTAATCAGCTCTGTTTTATATAATTTCCCCCATGCGAAATTTTTCACTTTTTCGTTTACGACTAGTTCGTACATTACTCTTGCTTTATCGACGATAACAGGAGGATCATTGTCTGAATAATACCGGTTATCAAAAAGAAATTTATCCTCGTAGGCATAATAAAAAGCCGTTTGTACAACATCGGCTTTGTGGGTTAAGCTGCTATATACCATTGTTTCTATCATGTTTGGCTCTATCCAGTCATCACTGTCCACAAAGACAGTAAATTCTCCGGTCACCTGCTTCATACCTGCATTTCTGGCATCTGATAATCCGCCATTTGTTTTATGCAGAACCTTTACCCGGCTGTCTCTTTTTTTATAATCATCTGCTATCCTGCCACACTCATCGGGTGAGCCGTCGTCTACAAGAATCACTTCTAAGTTGGTGTATGTTTGATTCAAAATACTGTCTACACAGCGATGGATGTATTTTTCCACTTTGTATATAGGAACAACAACGCTGACTTTTTCCCTTTCTAACATTTATTGCTCCTCCTAAACCAGATTGTACAGCTTCTCTAATTCCTCACTATTGCAGTAATCTTCCCTTTGACAGTTTTGTACCAATAAATTTCTCAACTCAGCATCCTTATATAGCCTTTCAATCCCTTCTGCTATTCCTTCAACTGACAGCTCACAAATAAACCCATTTACTTGATCTTGAACCTGGCTTTTTGCAGTTGCATAGTTTGTAATCATCACTGGCTTTGAAAGGATTTGTGCTTCTCCTACAGTGACTGCTTTTCCCTCATATCTGGATGGCTGGACATACAAATCAGCTTCCTTCATATAAGGGTAAGGATTTATCTTTTTCCCTAATAAGATGAATCGATCTTCCACTCCATTTTGCTTGATCAATTCTTTCAGCATATTTTCGTCTCCGCCATAACCAACTACATACCAGGCTATGTTATGATAACCACGGTCTTTCAAAACCTTTAATGACTTGATAGCGTTGTCGATTCCTTTTGCATGAGACAGCCTAGCCACTGTAACAATTTTAAATCTTGTATCATTCAGCATACTATTTTCAACCGTTTCCTCTGACAATGCTTGTACAAATTCTGGTGACATAATGTTCTCGATTACGATAACCTTGCTTTCCAAAAGCGGATATTTTTTAATGAAAGCATTTTTGCATTCGGCTGATACCGCAATAATGTAGTCGTATTGGTTCCACATTTGTATGTCCATCTTAATATTTGTGTGGACGGTTGAAAAGTCGGTGTGAATCCAGGCTATTTTCGTTTTGGCTTTTACTTTTTCTGCAACAAAATAATGTGGCCACAAGTAGCTGATCGCTACATCGTACTGTTTATTCAAGCTCGGCAAAAAAGGCAGGGAATACTTCCACATATACTGCATTTGTTTATAGCCATTTTCTTCAGAGCGATGTAAGCTGGCCCGATACTTTGCGAGAATTCTTGCTGCACCAAGGGGTATCTTTCCGGCTTTTATTGTTTCCCCAATCGACATCCGAAATGTCCGATAAGCTTTTGATTCCTCGAGTAAGTTTGGCTGCGCCGGCAGCAAGTCCATAAATTCACCTGTGTGGCTGTACAGCATTAAATCAACGGCATAACGGCTATAATCAAAATTATTCAGCATGCTGATGAGGCTTCTTTCGACTCCTCCTACCTCCATATCAAAGGAGGCGACTAGTATATTCTTCATACGCTTCTCCTTCTGCTGATCCGTAAATACTTATCAGCCTTGAAATACTTGAGTGAAGCGAATAGCCGCTTGCTTCAAGACATTCGGTGATATGATGAGAGTCTTTCTTTTTTCTACCGGCCTGTTCAATAATTTTATCCGCCCACTTTTCAGGTCCGTCCGCTAATAAAAGTGTTGAAACAAGCCCTGCTCCTATATCCGCCTCGGGCTGGATCGCCTCGGATACGATGCAAGGTATCCCGCTCGCCTGCGCTTCAAGTAACACTAAACCTAGCCCTTCATAAATAGAGGGGAAAACAAACACATCCATGCTGTGCATCATTGTTGGAATATCCTCTCTAACGCCAACAAATCGAATGTTTTTTTCTATCCCGGCTTGTATCGCTTCTTTTTCTATCTTCGCTTTTAAATGGCCCTCGCCAACAAGCAGCAGCTTTGTTGAGGGATCTTTTTTTAAAACGCTTTTCATCACTTCCAGTAGAAAAACATGGTTTTTCGCTTCCATAAATCGTCCAACATGGCCAATTACGATGCTGTTCTCCAAGCCCTCTCTTTTTTTAAATTCTGCGACTTCTTTATATGGTTCTTGAAGAAAAGCATTGTAATCAACAGCGTTAGGAAAATAAGAGTACATTTTTTTCTTTAGGTTTTTTTCTCCAAATAAGTATCTTCCTGCCCCTTTACTGCAGGCCAGCAGATGTGTTGAAAAAGTATTAATGAATACCCTCATTACATTAATATAAGCTTTTCGTGCGATGCTTTCACTATTATCAAGTGTGGTGTGCGCATGAGAAATTCTGACCTTTACACCTGCCAATAAACCAGCCATATTGGCAATTCCACAATGAAAAAGCGTATGGGAATGAATTGCTTCATAAGGACCATATTTTTTTATAGCATCGTAGAGCTCCTTTATAGAATTTGTTTTTCTTAATTTTATGACTCGGCCGCCTAATTTCTTTATTTCTCCGTCATAATGGGCGTCTTGCGGACTATAGGAAATAAAATCGAATTGTATTTTCTCATGGTTGATATTTCGGTAAATATTCATCAGCATTGTTTCTGTTCCCGCTCTATTCATCGCTCCAACTACATGAAGAACTTTGATCGGCTTTGATTTATCCATTATTCTCGTCCTTTATGCAAGCTGTTTATTTGCTTTTTTCGCCTGCTTTTTGATTTTGCCATTTTATAAACTCAAATACCGTTTTGTATTGATCCAGCTGTTCTTTTTCAATGCCGGCTTGTTTTAGTTCGTAAATAAAATCCTTCCATTCACTTTCAGAAGGATCTTGAGGCTCCGTATCATTCCCGAGAAGGGTATGAAGATTTACGTCTAAGACAGAAGCAATTCTTTCCAACAAATGAATGGAAGGATTTTGGTTGACATTGCGTTCGATATTGCTTAAATAAGATTTCGACATGTTGGCGCGGCTTGCCAGCTCGGACAATGTGATGCCTTTTGATTTTCGTATTTTTTGAATTGTTTCCCCTATCATTTTTTCCCCTCGTTTTCTGCGACTAGATAACCCCTTTTGTTAAGCTGGTCCGGACCTGCGCTTCTTTTATGCAGTCAATGACGCGCTGCTGTTCAGCTTCTGATAAATTTGATCCCGACGGAAGACAAATGCCTGTTTGAAAAAGCTGTTCAGCAATATGATTCTCTTTATCGTGCGGATAGTATCTGGTTCCCTGGAAAAGCGGCTGCAAATGAAGCGGCTTCCACACTGGGCGCGCTTCAATATTCCGCTGGGCTAACGCCTGAACAAGCTGTGCTGTTGTTATACCAGCCTGCCTTTCATGAATCGTTAAAGCTGTCAGCCAGCGGTTTGTTCGGGTATCATCCAGTTCCGGCATAAATATGAAGCCTGGAAGATGACCCAACTCCTTTTCATACCGTGCAAATACCTTTCGCCTTGCTTCTACCCGCTCGTTCAGCACCTGCATTTGGGCAATGCCTACACCCGCCAGAATATTGCTCATCCGGTAGTTGTAGCCGAGGCTGCTGTGCTGATAATGAGGCGCCGTGTCACGTGCCTGTGTCGCTAAAAAACGGGCCCTTTGCAGCGCTTCTGTATCGTCGGATACGATCATTCCCCCGCCGGATGTGGTAATAATTTTATTGCCGTTAAAGGAGTAAATACCGAACTTCCCAAGTGTACCGCTTGCTTTTCCTTTGTATGTAGAGCCAAGAGACTCGGCTGCATCTTCAATTACAGGCACATTGTATTGATCGCAAAGTGTGAGAAGTTCATCCATTTTCGCCATCTGGCCGTAAAGGTGAACGATAATGACGGCTTTGGGGGGCCTGCCTTCCCGAAATGCATCCTGCAGCGCCCGTTCAAGCGCCTGCGGTGACATGTTCCACGAATCCGGCTCAGAATCAATAAAAATAGGCTCTGCTCCCTGGTAGATAATTGGATTGGCGCTGGCGATAAAGGTAAGGCTGGAACAAAAGACGGTGTCTCCTTTTGTCACATTCAACAGAGAAAGAGCGAGGTGAATAGCGGCGGTACCAGAACTGACAGCCACCGCTTCTTTTGCCCCGGTTACAGCCCTTGTTTCTTTTTCAAATGCATCCAGGTTAGGACCCAGGGGAGCGATCCAGTTTGTTTTAAAGGCTTCATCAATATAGTCGTTTTCCTTTCCGCTCATATGCGGCGGTGACAGGAAGATTCTCGGCTCTGTCACATTATCATCTCCTTTTCAAGAACTTTTTCTTCCGGTTGTCAGTGTTTTCTCGATCACTCTTGCTGGTGTACCGACGGCTGTGCAGTAAGAGGGAATAGGTGTAATGACGGTGGAACCAGCTCCTACAACAGACCAGCTGCCAATGTCCATTCCGGGAATAACAGCGGCTGATGCTCCAACATGTGCACCTTCCTCCACTAAAACATTTCCTGTCAGCACAGCACCCGGTGAAATATGTACGTAATCACCGAGTTTGTTTTCATGCTCAATAATTGCTCCCGTGTTAATAATGCAGTGCCTTCCCATGCTGGCCCCTGCATTAATAACCGCGTTTGCCATCACAACAGTTCCCGCTCCAATTGCTGCAGATGGGCTAACTACTGCCGTAGGATGAACAATAGAGGCATATTGGTTCAGTCTCAGCGGCATTGAATCCGCCAGATTTTTTCTGACACTATTGTTTCCTATTGCCATTACTACCTTTGTCTGTTCGTTCAAAAGGCTTGTGAGAGAAGAAAAAGGACCGTATAAAATCCCTCCTTCCTCCGCTTCCTCTGAGTACTTATCATCCAAAACTGCTCTTAACGTATAGTCCTTCAAAGTAGAAATTGTGTCCTGGATCACTTTGCTGTGTCCGCCGTTTCCCAAAACGATAATATCCAAGAGCCTTCCCTTCTTTCAGCCTTTGAATTTTTCCATTGTGGCGTGTCCTTGATGGGCGATTCCTTCTTTTTTCATCACTTTCCGTACCGTTAAAAATAAAATTTTTAAATCAAGCAGCATCGATTGGTTTTTCACATACCACGTATCTAACGCAAATTTTTCTTCCCACGAAATCGCATTTCGTCCATTGACCTGGGCCCAGCCTGTAATACCCGGCCTTACTTCATGGCGCATCGATTGTTCTTTTGTGTAAAGAGGAAGGTACTCCATTAGTAATGGCCTCGGACCGACCAGGCTCATTTCACCTTTGAGTACGTTTATGAGCTGCGGCAGCTCATCCAGGCTCAGCTTCCTTAATACCTTTCCGGTTTCCGTTAACCGCATCTGATCTGAGTGAAGCTTTCCCTCTCCATTGGTCATCTGGGTCATAGTCCGGAATTTATACACGTAAAAGGGTTTGCCGTGCAGGCCCGGGCGCTGCTGTTTAAATAAAACAGGAGAGCCCATTTTTGTCTTTATAACAGCAGCTGTCGCCAGCATAACCGGTGAACACGCGGCCAGCAGTGTAAGGGATACAGCTATATCCATTAATCGCTTCATTTATGGCTCCTCACTTTGTTTAACATAAAAAAACGCTGCTCACTTAAGCAACGGGGTTGGGACTGACCCCGTTTTTGAGACAGGGATCAAAACACCTTTAAGCAGCCAGCTGCCGATACTTGACCGGCGGCTGGT
>NZ_JAKGCR010000090.1 GCF_022668875.1 Domibacillus sp. PGB-M46
TACCGAGCCATTAGCTCAGTCGGTAGAGCATCTGACTTTTAATCAGAGGGTCGAAGGTTCGAGTCCTTCATGGCTCATTGTTGTATAATTGAAACAGAGTTCTTGGAAAATTCTTTTTAAAGATCGATGTCCTTTTTTAAAGGAGCTTCTGCTAAGAGCCGGCACGTCCTGTGCCAAACGAAGAAGCCAGAACGTCCTGTTCAAGCCCGGGAAGTAGCTCAGCTTGGTAGAGCACTTGGTTTGGGACCAAGGGGTCGCAGGTTCGAATCCTGTCTTCCCGATT
>NZ_JAKGCR010000091.1 GCF_022668875.1 Domibacillus sp. PGB-M46
GGGGTGTTTTTAATAGAAGATAAAAATTTAAAACGTTGACGTTTATTTTGTTCAGTTTTCAAAGATCAATTCTCTTTACCGCCATATCCGACAGCTAAATAATCATACCATATCCTCATTCACGCGTCAACACTTTAAAAGAAAAAATGTTATTCCTTTAAAATGATGAAGATGTAAATCAGTTTCACAAATCCTCCATTCACTAAATGGAATGACGAAAGTCATCAAAGCGAATAATATGGAGGCGGCAACCGGACTCGAACCGGTGGTAAAGGTTT
>NZ_JAKGCR010000092.1 GCF_022668875.1 Domibacillus sp. PGB-M46
GGCTCCGCAGGCAAGACTCGAACTTGCGACCGATCGGTTAACAGCCGATTGCTCTACCACTGAGCTACTGCGGAATGCAAATATTTTAACGACAACTATTATATAGTATCATTTTTTTGTTAATTAGTCAATAACTTTTTAAGAATTAATATTTCTTTTTATGTATTTACAACCATAAAAAGAGCAGCATATGTAATTCTTTTGCCAGGCGGCGTCCTGCTCTCGCAGGGGGAAACCCCCAACTACCATCGGCGCTGAAGAGCTTAACGGCCGTGTTC
>NZ_JAKGCR010000093.1 GCF_022668875.1 Domibacillus sp. PGB-M46
TCCGCAGTAGCTCAGTGGTAGAGCAATCGGCTGTTAACCGATCGGTCGCAAGTTCGAGTCTTGCCTGCGGAGCCATTGCTTTATTGCTTTGCTTCCATAGCTCAGCAGGTAGAGTGCTTCCATGGTAAGGAAGAGGTCACCGGTTCGAGCCCGGTTGGAAGCTTACTTCTGTAAGCCACTTATAAAGTTTAATAGACAGGCCCCTTGGTCAAGCGGTTAAGACACCGCCCTTTCACGGCGGTAACACGGGTTCGAATCCCGTAGGGGTCACCATTT
>NZ_JAKGCR010000094.1 GCF_022668875.1 Domibacillus sp. PGB-M46
TTCAAGTCTACGCCGGCACTTTTGCAGGCAGAGATGACAGCTGCCAGTGTCACAACCGCTGTGCCGTGCTGGTCATCGTGCATAACCGGGATATCGAGTTCCGCTTTCAGCCGCTCTTCTACTTCAAAGCAGTGTGGAGAGCCAATATCTTCCAGCAGGATGCCGCTGAAGCCAGGTGCGATATGCTTCACTGTTTCGACAATTTCATCCGGGTTTTTCGTATCGAGCAGGATCGGAATCGCGTTAATATCCACTAATTGATCAAACAGCGCTG
>NZ_JAKGCR010000095.1 GCF_022668875.1 Domibacillus sp. PGB-M46
TTTAGGCGGAACGTTCTCTGACTTCCTGCTTCGTAAAGGCTTCTCTTTAACGGTTGCCCGGAAAACACCGATTGTCGCCGGTATGTTATTGTCTATGACGCTCGTTGCCGCAAATTATGTGGATACACAATGGATTGTCATCTTTGTGATGGCGCTTGCCTTCTTTGGAAAAGGATTTGGCGCACTCGGCTGGGCAGTGGTCGCAGATACATCGCCAAAAGAAATGTCCGGTGTGAGCGGCGGCCTTTTCAACACATTTGGCAACATTGCCGG
>NZ_JAKGCR010000096.1 GCF_022668875.1 Domibacillus sp. PGB-M46
GACCGGAACAAAACGGACCTGGAGTACCGAAGCGAAGCAGATGCAGAGGATGACTGGTCCCGCCTCCGCCATGAAGAAGCGTTAACTCCTGAAGCCGTTGTCCGCCTCGCAGAAGCGGCTCACACCCGCTATGGCTTTAACGACTTTAAATTAAAAGGCGGCGTGCTGCGCGGCGAAGAAGAGATCGAAGCCGTTACAGCACTGGCAGAGCGGTTCCCGGAAGCGCGCATTACCCTGGACCCGAACGGCGGCTGGCTGTTAAAAGACGCCAT
>NZ_JAKGCR010000097.1 GCF_022668875.1 Domibacillus sp. PGB-M46
ACAGGATTCGAACCTGCGACCCCTTGGTCCCAAACCAAGTGCTCTACCAAGCTGAGCTACTTCCCGGACTTGAACAGAACGTTCTGGCTTCTGCGTTTTGGCACAGGACGTGCCGGCTCTTAGCAGAAGCTCCTTTAAAAAAGGACATCGATCTTTAAAAAGATTTTTTCAAGAACTCTGTTTCATATATACAATAACGCGCCTGAGAGGACTCGAACCTCTAACCGCTTGATTCGTAGTCAAGTACTCTATCCAATTGAGCTACAGGCGCA
>NZ_JAKGCR010000098.1 GCF_022668875.1 Domibacillus sp. PGB-M46
GTTCTGAATAGGCTCTACGTCCGTCACCAACGGCATCATCTGCCGACTACGCATGTGAATCAAATTTGTTAGTTCGGCTGTGGTTAGCTTAGATTCCATACTTCACCTTTGTATTAAAAACCCGCTGCGTCTCGACCTCATGTCTCAACGCAGGAAGAACACATCATGCTGCTGAATCACGTACCTGCCGTCAGCCTCATTACTAGCGTAGTGCTAGTGCTCCTGTTGGTTCATCACTTCATCGTGGATTATCTGAATTCTCTTCTCACCAC
>NZ_JAKGCR010000099.1 GCF_022668875.1 Domibacillus sp. PGB-M46
TTCTTTTACCTGAAGCTTATGGTGAAGCCATTGAAGAAACTAAAATCAATCCAGTCGCTCAACCTGAAATTAATGTAACTCAAATTGAAAAAGGTAAAGATTTCGAATTTGAAGCAACAGTGACTGTTGAACCTGAAGTTAAATTAGGAGATTATAAAGGTCTTGAAATTGAAAAACAAGATTCTGAATTAACTGATCAAGATTTACAAGATGAAATTGATCATAGTTTAGGTCATTTAGCTGATATGGTTGTTAAAGAAGATGGTGC
>NZ_JAKGCR010000009.1 GCF_022668875.1 Domibacillus sp. PGB-M46
TTCAAGTCTACGCCGGCACTTTTGCAGGCAGAGATGACAGCTGCCAGTGTCACAACCGCTGTGCCGTGCTGGTCATCATGCATAACCGGGATATCGAGTTCCGCTTTCAGCCGCTCTTCTACTTCAAAGCAGTGCGGCGAACCGATATCTTCCAGCAGGATGCCGCTGAAGCCAGGTGCGATATGCTTCACTGTTTGGACAATTTCATCCGGGTTTTTCGTATCGAGCAGGATCGGAATCGCGTTAATATCCACTAATTGATCAAACAGCGCTGCTTTCCCTTCCATCACCGGCATGCCGGCAACCGGGCCGATATCACCCAGCCCTAAAATGGCCGTTCCGTCTGTGACAACGGCCACACTGTTGCCGATGTTTGTATAGATTTTTGCTTTTTCCGGCTCTGCCTGAATCACTTTGCATACATCCGCAACCCCTGGTGTGTATACGCGGCTCAAGTCTGCGAGTGTCTGGATTGGCACCCGGCTTTTCATCTGCACTTTGCCGCCTTCGTGGGCGCGAAGCACTTCGTCCGATACCGCCTGCACGCGGAATCCTTCCAGTTCATTGATGCTTTCGATAATTTCTTTTAATTGCTCTTCCCGCTCAATTTGTACCGTGATGTCCCGATGTGTGTAAGCCGGGCCTACCTTAATCGTTTCTACTTCCCCAATATCCCCGCCATTTAAACCGATTGCCGTGGCTACTTTTCCAAGGCTGCCTGGAACAGATGGAATTTCAATCATCAGTGTGCGAATTAATTTGTTATATGCCATGCGTATAATTACCTCCAATTATTGAGAACATTTATTTCTTTATGAGTGGTTTCAATTAAAAATTTTCAAATTGTTTTTACACGACAAAGCAGTCTGACTTTGAACAAAACAAAATCAGACTGCAGGTCATATGATACATTTTTTCCTTACTTTTTCTTCTCTATTTATGACATTGAAGAAGTTTGATCGATCGGCTGTACCTTCGCCTTTGGATCTTTTACATACCAGATGTATTTACCTGTATAACCGTAAATAATAGCGAGCAGGATGGATACAAAGCTCAGCCACATAAATGGTACATAAGCGAATGTCGACACACCTAGTATGCCGGCCATGAAAATACCGTTGTCTGACCATGGCACCATTCCAGAGGTTAGCGTTCCGCCGACTTCAGAATTTCTCGCCAGTACTCTTCGGTCAATATGCAGTTTATCGTAGCTGTCCGCCATGATTTTTGGTGTTAAAATAAGCGATACATACATGGCACATCCGAAGACATTTGCCAGGAACGCTACTATCAACGTGGAAAGTGTTACATTTCCTGCCGATGTTAGTAAGCGTTCAAAAGAGGAAACGATGACTTTCAAGATTCCTAAATGCTCAAGCAGTCCGCCAAATCCAAGACCTAAAATAATCACAGCGACAGAGCTGAGCATCCCTTCGATGCCGCCGCGGTTTAACAGCTGATCGGTAAATTCAATGCCCGTGCTGATACTAAAGCCGCTGTACGCTGTCGCTACCGCATCTATAAAAGACATACCCTGGAAAACGGCAGCCCAGACTGCCCCCAGGAGCGATCCCGCTGCAATAGTAGGCAAAGACGGCTTTTTAAAGGCAAGCATTAAAATAACGAACAAAGCCGGCGCGAGCATCCAGATATGGATATCGAACTCTTGAAGAAGCGCATTTTTTAAAAACTCGACTTTTTCAAGGTCTGTATTTTTGCCGCTATAGATAAATCCAGCCCCTGTAAAAAGAGCAGCGGTAATCAGGTACGCCGGTATATCTAGATACAGCATGGCACGCACATGGGCCATGACCTCTACTTTTGACATAGAGGCAGCGAGAATTGTACTGTCTGACAGCGGTGAAAGCTTGTCTCCAAAATACGCACCTGAAAGCACTGCACCGGCTACAAGTGGAAGCGGCATGCCAAGCCCTTCACCAATGGCCATCATCGCAATACCAGCTGTTCCTACCGTTCCCCATGATGTACCGGTCGCTAACGACGTGACTGAACAAATCAGAAGCGTTGCCAGCAAAAAGATGCTCGGGTGAATCATTTCGAGACCATAGTAGATCAGTGTAGGAACGACTCCGCCGGCAATCCACGTACCGATCAGTGCACCTACCGCGATTAAAATCAAAACAGCTTCCAGTCCGTTGGAGATCCCTTTTGTAATCGCTCCCTGCAACTCCTGGTAGCGATGTCCCAGTCTCGTGCCAAGCACCATCACTAAAAACCATGAAATAAATAAAGCTAATTGAATCGGCAGATCATATAATGCTGTAAAAGAAAAAACAATGGCTAGAAACAATCCAAGTGTTACAATGATTTCCCACATAAACGGCAGTCTAATTGTCTTCATCTTGTTCTCCTGTCCCCTTTTACCGGCTTGTATGCACTTTCACTTACTTTTGTGCGATCAATTCACTTCCGGCAATACCTGGTTTTGTCATTTCGTACGGATTTAAAATAAGATCCAGCTCCCGTTCTGTCAGCAGTCCTTTCTGGAGACAAAGCTCACGTACGGATTTTCCGCTCAGTACAGCTTCCCGTGCGATCTGAGACGTTGTTTCATAGCCCAGATGAGGGTTGATGGCGGTAATGACTCCTACACTTTGCTCGACATATTCTCTTAAGTGCTGTTCATTCGCTTCAATTCCCTCTACACAGTAGCTTGTAAAGCTTTGGAATCCATTGTTCATAATGCTGATGGATTGCAGGAGGTTGAAAACGAGCACCGGCTCCATAACATTTAGCTCAAGCTGGCCTGCTTCTGAAGCAAGACAAATGGTATGATCATTTCCGATTACTTGGAAAGCAATCTGATTAATCAGCTCGGCCATAACCGGATTGACTTTACCCGGCATGATGGATGAGCCTGGCTGACGGGCCGGCAGCATGATTTCACCCAGCCCAGCGCGCGGGCCAGAAGCCATAATCCGCAAATCGTTTGCGATTTTGGACATATTCATCATGCATACTTTTAAAGCTGCTGATACTTCTGTGTATGCATCTGTATTTTGTGTTGCATCCACCAGGTGTTCAGCACTTACAAGAGGAAGGCCGCTGATCTCCGCCAGGTGCTTGACCACATTTTCAATATAGCAAGGGTCTGCATTTAAGCCAGTGCCGACAGCAGTTGCTCCCATATTCACTTCGTAAAGATGCTGACGAGCCTGGGCAATCCGCTTAATATCACGTCCAATGACACGGCTGTACGCTTCAAATTCCTGTCCGAGACGGATTGGCACAGCATCCTGGAGGTGCGTGCGTCCCATTTTAATCACATGGTCAAACTGTTCTGCCTTACTGTGGAAGGCAGCCAGCATCCGCTCCATTGTCACAAGAAGCTTTTCCAATAAATTCAAGGTTGAGATATGAATAGCTGTTGGAAATACATCATTTGTTGACTGTGACATATTCACATGACTATTCGGGCTTAACTCGTGATAGGCTCCTTTGGGATGCCCCATAAGTTCTAAAGCCCGGTTGGCGATGACTTCGTTCGTATTCATATTCATGGACGTACCTGCGCCGCCTTGAATTGGATCGACAATAAAATAGTCATGCCATTGGCCGGCAAGAATTTCTTCGGCCGCTTCGATAATAGCAGCGCCTTTTTCTTTATGCAGGCGCCCTGCATCCATATTGGCAGCTGCGGCTGCTTTCTTAATCATCGTCAGTGCCCGAATCATTTCTTCGTGGATTTTATAGCCGGTGATCGGAAAATTCTCAACCGCCCGCAGTGTTTGAATGCCATAATATACATTGGCCGGCAGCGCTTTTTCACCGAGGAAATCCCTTTCTATACGATACGCATTTTCTTTTTCCACATTAGTTCCCGCTTTCATTCTTAATTTTAAACCATTAAATCGTTAGCAATCGGTGTTTCCATCCACTTTTTCACTTGCTTAATATCATTTGTTTTACCAAGCGTCCACATCAATTTTGGTACAAGCGCCTCAGTATTCATATTTCCTGCCCGGATCACAACACTTTGATCGATATTCCGGCCGACTTCATATACATCAATGTCTTCTCCTTCTTCAAGACACTGGGTGGTAATGACAACCGCTGTTCCTTGATGGGCCAGCTCATTGACCTTTTCTAAAATATTTCGCCCCTGGAACGGTACACCGCCGCTTCCGTACCCTTCTATAATAATTCCTTTATAAAGGCCTTTCAGCGCATCGAAAAGGCCGGGCTCAATGCCTGGATATAATTTAATAACACCTACTGCCGTACAAAGAGACGTATCCAATGTTAATGCCTGCTCTAGTGTTGGCCTAGGATTCTGGTTATATTCCACACCTTCCTGAGAAACAGAGGCCACATAAGGGAAATTAATGCTTTCAAACGAATCGTAGCTTTTGGTCCGCAGTTTGATCGCCCGTGTTCCTTGAATCACACGGCCGTCAAACACAATGTACACTCCGCCGATTTCCTCACAGGCAAAGCGAATGGCATCTCCAATATTGCGCTTCGCGTCTGTTTTTTCGAAAGCAATCGGGATTTGAGATCCTGTCAGTACGATCGGCTTGGCAGAGCCTTGGAGCATATAAGACAGCGCAGCGGATGTATACGCCATAGTATCTGTCCCATGCGTAATCACAAAGCCATCGTACTGATCATATGTTTCATTCACAGCCTCGGCGATCTGTACCCAGTTTTCCGGCTGCATATTTGTGCTGTCTATATTTAGCAGCTCTTTCGTGTGGAGCTCATACGGAATCTCCAGTCCCGGTACGTGGTTTAAAAAATCTTCTGAATTCATTCCCGGCTCTAAGCCATTTTTTCCTTCCGAAGAAGCAATGGTCCCGCCTGTCGTAAGTAATAGTAGTCGTTTCAATACAAGTCACGCCCTTCATACACTAATTCATGTTATTTAATGAGAGAAAAACCACTTTTTTGTAAGCGTATTCTTTTTAAAAATGTTCTCGTTCCGCGTACACATTTGTATTATATGGGGTAATATCGAAGAAATCAAGACTAAAAAGTTCTCAATTCGCGTACTTTTTATTTTATGAACGTGATATAATAAACGGAAAGATAAAGGAGCGGTGATGATGAATTTAAACAGGTTAATGGCCCTGCGGAAAGAAAGAAACTGGTCGCTGCAGTATGTATCCGATCAACTTGGCATGGCCAAAAGCACATATGCAGGTTATGAATCGGGCTATCGCCGGCCTTCACTCGAAGCCATTGCGGCTATGGCTGATTTGTTTCATACATCCGTGGATTATATTTTAGGCCGCGTAGATGAGCCCGGTACTTATACAGAGCCGCCTAACTCCCAGGCTGAAAAAATGATTGACTTAAATCATCTGACGAATTATACGCTGTCTGTTGATGGCCGGGTTCTTTCAGAGGAAGAAATCCGCCAGTTTGTTGCGTTTATCAAAACGAAATGGGAACTTGAGCAGCCGGCGCGCAGCAAGTGAAAAATAAGCATCATTCTCATAATTACCATAATTTTCCGACCAACGGCTGCCTATCCTCTTATACATAACACTTGATTTAGCATTTTTATTAAGCCCATCGCTTTTGTTCATTTTTCGCACCGAGTTATCTCTTTATTCAGACTTTTCCACTTCTCGCTGTTAAGCGTCCCTTCGTTAAGAGGGACGCTTATATATGGTCCGCCGCTTTCTTTTTTTAAATTAAGCCTCTGCTTTACGCAAACTGCCTTTCTGCTTTCTCCTTAAAACGGAAAATTTCATCTATGCGATTATTTATTCCCATGGTATATTTACCGCATGACAAGCCAGAAGACTCCTTTAAATTGCTCCGCAATTAGCGGGAGATGAATGACCGCTTTTTTTGTTAATTAGTTTCAGAAACATACGTTCCCTTTATGGTATACTGTATTTGTTAAATAATGGCATTTATCTGAAATGATACTGAATTTTATATTCCAAATTTTTACAATAAAAGATCAAAAAAGCACCCTTCGCTCATGGATCAGCCTCTGCCGCCAGCAGTATAATTCCGCTCTTCTTGATAAACAAAGAGCCTATCAAAAAACGAGAAAAGCCTGGCGAAATGGGATCTCGGCACTTTGTTAACCCAATCCAAAAAACGCCATATCGCCTTTTTAAGCTTTTTAAGATTTAAAAAAACGGCCGGATCCGTTTTACTGTCGACATAACCGGCTAAAACGGCATTGCCGACATTCCCCGGTTTAATACTAGGCTCAAACCAACCGGCGTTATTGACTTCCTGCTGAACAACGGCCAGTCTGACAAGGGATATTCAGCTTGCTGCTACAGAAGGATTAATGGATCTGCTAAAGCGGCTATGATCAGTGAGAATCAAGCTGATTCAGTTATTCTTCAAGCAGAACAACTGAAAAGCCTTTTGGGAACAGAAGTGTATCAGGTCTGGCTAATTGATGAAGGCGGCAATAAAGTGAGGGCCGGTACGTTCCCCCCCTAATGAAAATGGAAACGGCGCTGTTTCCCATGCTATGACTGAAGCAAAAAATGGCGACTGGAAAATGATCGCCATCACCCTTGAACCGACATCAGACAGCGCGTAGCCGCTTGGAAATATTGTCTTAGCAGCTGAGCTTTAACGAGCAAAAAACAACTACAAATAAAAAAACACTTCCTGACTTTGATAATAAGAGTCAGGAAGTGTTTTTCGTATCGGGCATCTCTCCATCTTGAGGGGGAAACTCCCCTATCTTCCTTTTGGACCAGCCAGCCCTAAAAAGCCCGGCTGTTTCAAACAGTCCGGGCATATAAAAGGAGCGATTTTGCCTCTCTTGCTAGAATCCGTTTACAAAAATCCTTTTTTGACCAATACACTGCGAACGATTTCATTCATCAGTTCACTTTGGTCTTTCTCCTCGACCGTGTTGATGAATTCGATGATATCTGCATCCCAATAAAAGCCCTTATACGTTTTGGAGTCTCTTTCCAGCTGCTCACGAAACAAAATACGGTCAATGGCGTCAAGCTGATAATATTCTTCTTTGTCTGTCTCCGCGGCTTCCGCTTTGATCTGGGCATCAGCCCTGGCCATCAATGCTTTGATTGCTGTTTGATTATCCAACATCGGTTTTGCTTTTCGCGTTTCTATAAACTCATAAATTGACCGCTCTGCCACTTGAGGGAGATTATCGTGGTGCCAGCCCCGGGTTCCCTTTTTGCAGTAGCAACCGGCATTTTTAAGGGCTTGTCTTGCCGCAGTTTTGCCAATTGTTAAATATTGCTTTGCGATTTCCTCGAGCGGCACCTTTTTAGTCATCGCAAGTATATCTCCAATCTTCATGATTCCATCTCTCCTGCCCTTTTAATCATCAGGGTTTTTGTACTCCTTCCATTCTATAAACAAACCTGACATAAGATTAAACCGGCCACTGCCGTGCCCGGCCTTAAGCATTATGTTCTCCACCCTTGTTTATCTGATACCCTTACTCTTTTTTAACTTGAAGCTCGATCAAAAAGCGGAAGCCTTACTTCTACAGTGGTACCTTCATTTTCTTTGCTTTTAAAGACAATCGTGCCTTTGTGCTGTCGGATAATCCGGAAGCACAGCATTAAACCTAATCCGGTTCCTTTTTCTTTATTGCTGTAAAAAGGCTCTCCTAATTTTTGAATGCGTTCTTCTTTAATTCCCATTCCGTTATCTGTGATGGTGATCAATACATTTGGCCCTTCTATAGAGGATTGAATATGGACAATCCCGCCGTCCGGCATTGCTTCAATGCTGTTTTTAAGTAAGTTAATAAATACTTGCTTGATCTGGTTGGGATCACACATAAATGAAGGAATAAACTGCTTTGTTTCATGCAGAATCTGTACATTTTGCAAATGGGCCTCAGATCGCAGCAGCGTCTCAACGTCTTCCAGCACCTTGTTAATATTGATCTTTCTTAATTGGATTTCCTGCGGCTTCGCAAGTGTAAGAAATTCTTTAATAATACACTCCACCCGGTCAAACTCCGCCATAATCACTTCGAAAAATTCTTCTTTAATCATGCCCTGCTGCAGCAGTTGAACGAACCCTTTAATCGACGTAAGGGGGTTTCTTATTTCATGGGCAACACCAGCAGCAAGCTCGCCTACTACGGTTAATTTTTCTGACTTTAACAGCAGTTCTTCTGCTTTTCTTTTTTCGGTGATATCTCTTCCTACCATAACGACGTGTTCAACTGCTCCATTTTCTCCTAAAACGGGCGTGCCGACACATTCTATTAACAGCCAGCGCCCATCAGCGTGTAAAAAACGAAATTCTACTTGTGAAGAATGGTTCGTTTCAATAATCTGCTTTACCTCCTCCTGAAAAAACTCAACGTCTTCAGGATGCATTTTTGCGATGGTTTTGTCTCCGCCTAGTTCTTCCTGAGGATAACCTAGAACCGTTGCATGCGAAGGAGAAGTGTATACAACGTGACCACTGCTGTCTAACAGACAAATCAGATCGGTCATGTTATCGGCGATCAGCCGGTATTTTTCTTCGCTTTCCTGCAGTGCCTCTTCAACTTGTTTTCGGTCAGTGATATCGACCGCTGAACCAATGACCTCGACGACTTTTCCGCCTTTCTTGACGGGGCATAAAACACTGAGGTAATCAATCCCATTGATCGTGCTTTCATACGTAACAACCTCTTCTTCCTCCCAGGCCCGTCGGTATGATTTTTCTTTGTCAGCCGCAGCCTTAGGAGGCATAAAATCATACAATACCTTTCCAACTACTTGAGAAGGCGTCAACCCCATCCGGTACAGCAGTTCTCCATCACATAATGTATGAATAAACTGGTCATGAATTTTTTTAAATTTAAAAGTCATTCCTTGCTGAAGACGAATGGTCTCCTGCATTTCCTGCTTTGCCCTGTCTAATAACTCCCGGACCCACATACGTTCATTTACATCATCAGGAAGCCCGTGCTTTTTCATCAACTGCTGGACTTTTGAAAAGGTATTTTCTATTTCATCAGCTGGCAGAGGCGGGCTGAAGAAATACCCCTGGCCCTCATCGCATAAATGCTGCTGTAAGAACAGCAGCTGTTCCTCTGTCTCAATTCCCTCGGCGATTACATTTAATTTTAAATTATGGGCCATTAAAATAATATTTTTTACGATAGCTTCTTCATCAGGGTTATGCCGAAGTTCCCTAATAAACGACTGGTCAATCTTTAACGTATCAACCGGAAACTGCTTTAAATAATGAAGTGAGCTGAATTCTGTCCCAAAGTCATCCATGCTGATCTGCACGCCTAAATTTTTAAGCTGCTTTAATGCTGACAGAATGCGGTCAGTGTCTTCTGCGATACTTCCGATAATTTCAAGCTCCAAGTAACGGGGATCAAGCTCTGTTTTCTGCAGAACGTCTGCCACAGTAGCAACGATATCCGGCTGTCTCAGCTGTCTCACGGATAAATTAACAGCTATCACTGTTAAATAGCCTTTTTGGTGCCACTGTTTATTTTGTTTGCATGCATGGTATAAAGCCCATTTTCCAATGGGAATAATTAATCCGGTTTCCTCAGCGAAAGGAATGAAGGAAGCGGGCGGCAGCAATCCCCAATCCGGATGATTCCAGCGAAGAAGCCCTTCAAACCCTACAATATTCCCCGTTTTCAAGTTGACCTTTGGCTGATAGTGCAGGGACAATTCATCACGTTCAATCGCTTTATAAAGATCTATCTCCATTTTTAATGGATTTAATTTAAAGCCGCCGCCCTTTGAAAAGTAAAACTTGTAGGTATTTTTCCCTGCTTTCTTTGCTTGGCACATCGCCGAATCAGCATGCTTAATTAAGTCTTCAGCCGTTTCTCCATCTTCTTTAAATAAGCTGATGCCGATGCTGGCAGATGTAAGAATACGGTGGTTTTTAATGGTAAAGGGGGCTGAAAGAGCATCCAAAATACGCTTTGCCACATTGGAAGCAACCGCCCGGTCCGCATCTCGCAGCACAATAAGAAATTCATCACCGCTTTGGCGGAATATCATATCATTATCGTAAATGGAGGATTTTAAGCGGATGGTGACTTCTTTTAGGAGAAGATCTCCTGCTGTATGGTCCAGTGTGTCATTAACTACCTTGAACCGATCAAGATTTAAAAGAAGAACCGCAAAGCTTTTGTTTAGTGAAGACGCTCTCAAAATTTCATCAGAAAGACGTGCATGCAGTCCGCTTCGGTTCGGCAAACCTGTTAAATAATCATAAAAATCTTCATATTTAATAGACTTTTCGGCTTCTATTACTTGGCCTTTTCCCCTGCTTTGCACCAGTTCAATGGAGTGATGGACAGGTGAAGGGATTTTCTCAGAAAAGAATAGGCCGGACTCTTCCAGCAGCCCCTTTTCTGTAGATTGCATGTGGATGCCCATTTGAGCGCAAGTATCATGCCGCCCATTCTCTTCCGGTTCCTCTTTTCCGACTAACATTACCGTTAATTTTCCATCAAATAAAGCAGGGACTGTACCTAGCTCAACGTACATCAGTTTTCCGTTATGCATTCTCACTTCCATGTTGCGAACGGAGGGCTCCTTCCCCCTTATAACTTTATCCAGCTGATTTTTCAAAGCGCCTGCTCCTTGCGGCATAAAGAGGTCTTCAAGTGATTTTCCTATCAGCTCTTTTTCACAAGAAACTTCCATCGCTTTTAAAGCTGAGTTATTTACATATACAACGGTTTCTGCCTGGCATAAAAAAATTGAACTGGAAGACAGCTCAATAAATTGACGATACTGCTCTTCCCATTCGGCCAGCTGATGGACTGCCGTTTTTTGCTTTGTAATATCGAGAACAATACCTGTATATAACACTACTTTTCCATGCTCATCTTTTAAGCTATTTGCTTCTTCCTGCACCCATCTTACTGTCCCATCAGATTGGGTAATTCTGTATTCAATCGTAGACGGACTGCCTAATAACAACTGTTCTCTGTGACATTCAACGATATGGCGGTCTTCTGAAAACACGAATTCCTGGCACAGCGAAGGCCTGTTTTCTAACTCTTTTTGCGGGTATCCATAAATACGGGCAGCCTCACTGGAAACCCAAAAAGAAGCATCCTCTACGCCCCTATACCAAATGGATAATCTTAACTCTTCGAACATCGATTGAAGAAAGGCATGATTCTTATGCATTCCTGCTAGATTGGTAATAAAGTTAGTCTCCATTTCTCTTCTCCAATTTATTATTGAATACGCTCCCTGTTATTAAAAAATTATCTACTTTCTGTCATTATAATCTGATAAGGAAGCGGAAACAATATAAGGTTTTTGTTTTATTTTGTACGGGTTTTATGAAGTCTTCACGGCGAAAAATCACATAAAAAGCCATATTTTGAAAGGTTTTGTAAAAATGGAGCAATATTAACGAATATTGAGGCTTGCCGGCAACCTTTTCTTAAGCCTTCCTGGTCAATGAAGCATTTTTAATAGCGTAAAAAATTCATGGTACAGTAACATAATGATGGAATATATATGATAATCTTTAAAAATACATATCATACTGGAGGGACCAATGAAAACGATTCCTTATTCTATCGTCGATGTTTTTTCTCAAGGCAAATATACAGGAAATCAATTGGCTGTTTTTAAAGAAGCAGAACGTGTTTCCACTGATGAAATGCAGAAAATTGCCAAAGAAATCAATTTTTCAGAAACAACGTTTATTTTATCAAATACAGAAACGACGGATGGCTACAGCGTTAGAATTTTCACTCCAAACGAAGAAATTCCTTTTGCCGGACATCCAACGCTCGGCACAGCTTTTGTGATTAACAAAGAAATGGTCAAAGAACCGGCAGATTCTATTGTCTTGCAATACAAAAGCGGTCAAATACCCGTTACATTTGATCATGAAAAAGAGATTGTATGGATGAAACAAAATAAACCTTCTTTCGGAAAAATAATCGATGCTGATCAAATAGCAGATATTTTAAATATAGACCCAGTATACATTAATGTCAGATTTCCTGTTCAAGAGGTATCTACCGGCCTGCCGGTTATTATTGTGCCTGTCACCTCCTTGCATGCCATAAAAAACATACACGTGAATCAAGAAAAATACTATCAGCTGATTGAACAAACCGAAGCAAAAGCTATTTTGGCATTTTCCCCGGAAACATACAACGCAGAAAATCATTTAAACGTTCGTGACTTTGCCCCTTATTACGGTATCCCAGAGGATGCTGCTACAGGAAGTGCAAACGGATGTTTAGCAGCCTACTTAGTTCAATACCGTTATTTTGACAATGAGAAAATTGATATCCGCGTAGAGCAGGGATATGAAATAAAAAGGCCTTCTTTACTATTTTTAAAAGCAAGAAGACATCGTACCACTATAGACATTCAAGTAGGCGGCCAGGTAGCCCATATCGCAAAAGGGGAATGGTTTTTAAATCAAAGTGAAAAATGACGGCTTATGAATAAACGTTCTTCTGTCCTGTACTGCTTTTAATAGGGGAATACTAAGAAAAAGAGTGGCTATCGTTTATCTTGAAGACGAAAAAGCAAGATTTTAAGGCCTTATCAACGGATAACGAATTTTGTTTTTTTATTTGGCAGCGGGCTTTTCGGCTTCACACCTTTCATTCGTCCCCCAATACTTTTCTGCCGGCAAATGGGGATAGCGTTTAATAATATGCTGATCTGTCAGTCCTTGTTTCATAAGAGCCTCGATTTGTCCTTTATTTGGTCTTATCAGCAACTACGGGCTCACTGTTTTGTTTTTAGCTTTATTAAAACGTTCGGTATCCTTTTCTTCTGCTTTTTTAAGGTAGCCAGGACATTTGAACGTGAGATGCTCTGCCCAATAAGCGTCCATTTTTTCTTTCGGCCATGTCTGACATTGCGATAAGTCATGTTGTTACTTCCGTGTTTTTTGTATAAGTATTTCTCAAACGGTTTATACTGGTATTATTCCTTTCAACTTCATACTGCTAAGAATCGCCTTCATGTCTACAGTCAGGTCCTGCCTGGCTGTTTTTTATATTGCACATAAGCATAAATATTATGGTGTAATACTTACACCTCTGTTTTTCAGTTTAACTTCCTATACACGTGACCAATATTTTATCTTTGTTGGACCCTTAATTAAGCAACAGGATTGAATCTATGTTATTGTAATAAGCGTACTTTACTGGTTTTTTTTTACTTTTATCAGTCACTTTCCTTTAATTAAGAAAGGAGGCAGCATAAAATATCTTTCGATCATATTAAAGAAACCTTGGAGACAATATGTTTTTTTAAGGATATTGATATTACTCATACATTCAGCAGGAATGAAGAACCTTTATTGCACGTTCAATTTGCAGAAGAAACCCAGAAAATCCAAGTAACCTGGTCCCAGACTAACAAGACAGAATTTTATAATGATGTAGATAAAGCCGCTGAAGTCATCCAAGGATTTATAGGCTAGCCACCACTATCCCTCACCCGATAACACTTTAAATCCTTCGTCCGTTCTGTTCATTCTTTAATCAGAAGATGATTTTCAAAAGGTATAAGTCAATGGTGAAAGAGCAAAATAATGTAAATCAGGCCCATTAGGAGAAGGAAGCTAAACAGCTCCTTCTCCTTTATTTATTCGACAACATACTGACCGTGGTCTAATCTTAAATGCTGTTGAGATGAGTCCGTTTATTGTTACTATTCAATACAATAAACATAAACTGGCTGTTGGAACCATTTAAAAAGTTCTCCTCCAGGTGCCTTTTTAACTATAAAGTATTTCACGATGTGTGAATTACTCTTTTTTAATTTAAGAATACAAACAAATCCCACATGTAGTAAGCCTGGAACGCAGAAATTGACCTATTGTTGCCTTTTATTAATAAAAATTCTTTTAGCACTTTAAGTTTTATTTTTAATGAGCCCGCCGTTCCATAAAAATTTTGTTCCCCTGCTTCGTTTCAAGAAGGCGGAACGGTGTAGCATTGTGAACTCCATTTCAACCATTCCGAAAAATTCATCTAACGTCCACTCACCAATAAGTCCGGCTTTCTCATGTTTGCAATACAACTCAATTTACTTTTTAGCCAGGTTTATTGCAACTGTTTGAACGATATAGCCACCACTACCAAAACGTTTATATACGCCGCCGATCACCACCGGCTGTCTTGCTACTATTGTTGAATCTTCCTTTTTTAAGATAAGTCCGGATGATCAAGACTTATGGGTTTATTTCCTGTTTTTATATTTATTTACATATATTTTACAAACTGAATCCCCTATTTACGGTAAAATAGTTTGACTAAGTTTAAGGAAGGGGTGTAGTTATCATGATTTATTTTGTTCATTTTCTTTTAGCTATCTTACTAACAGCTTTGTCCTATTTTATTGGCAGTCGCATAATTAGTAGCGGTATGGCTATTTGGCAGGCTCTTATAATCGGTCTTTCTGTTGTTTCTTTGGGTGCTTTAACTGAAGCACTTGGAGCCCCAATTTGGTTAATTGTTTTAGTACCATTTCCGGTTGGTATGCTTTTACTTTTCTTATTTTTACATAAACCCTTACATATTTGGTTTTTCACATACTTGATAACATTAGCTCTCTACTCAGTGTTTCACGTTATAATGAGCTACTTTTTTAGCTTTCACTCATTAATCCCCGCTTGGCGATTATCTTAAAATAAAGTTAAGAACTTTCTTATTGAGAACCTAGGATATGGTTCTCTTTTCTTATATCATCTGCAAGTTTTAAATAAACATTAAGTTCCCATTTGTCCCCGTTCATCTTTGCAATACGCTTCATACTAGCTTCGGAAGTTATCATCCAGAGCATGTTCGCTTGTCCATTCCTCACAGTAATACTTTTTGTACCATTGATGATAAGTTAATGCTGTTTCGTCTTATAATAATTTGCCGCAGCAAGTCAGGCACAAGTCTTTCCGTTCAGTGCCTTTCTCTTTTTCATAGAACAACGTTCAACGAACGTGGTGAGTAACTAGGGGTAATTCAATATGCCTCTTCACACCTTGTTTAACCAAATTTCCCTGCTCACCATTAGAAAAATAAGCAAATATATAAAGCATAATGGCCAGGGATTCGTTTATATCCGGAATTCATTTCCTGCTAACGACGAGTGGAATTCATTTCTCTCTACCTCGTACCGCCTTGCTCTGTATTAGAAGGTTCCAGCGCCTTCAAAGGGTGCGCAGCATGGATATAAAGCAAGAGATTGATTTAAGCATCGGCGATAACATCCGGGAATACCTCCATTGCGGTATAAAGAAAATTATCCAGCCCTGTCTCTTTGCAGGGTTCTATTTTTTACTCTTTCACATATACATTATATTTGTGAAAAAAGGTTTTTTCACAGCCTATTACGGGTATTAAAAGATTTTAGAATAAAGGAGGATCAACTAGTGGGCAAAGTAACTCATGTATTAAAATCCGAAGACGTATATTTAATGATTCCCCCCTTCGAAGGAAGCAGATCTGTTCATACGACGAGTGATATATTGGACTGTACCCATTTTAAATCCCCTGCACATGCTGCTGAATTCTTAAAATACATATCTGCCCTGCCAGATGACTTTACATTGAATTCTCAAGTTAATTTTCAAGACGTTACCATTGTAAAAGCTACTTTAAATGTTACTGAAGAACCTATTAATTTCGATTAATAGGTTTTTTTGAGTAAAGAAAAATATCCCGCAGGAAGTCTTTAATCGTTACTTTTCACCTTCACACATAACTTCTTTCCTTTTTAAATGATTAGGGCTTAGTAATCTTAGAAGACCAGGCCACCTGCGGTTTATATAACGACCATTGAACCGGTTAAGTAGATAAAATGGGGGAAACGTACCAGCATCTCCTAATAAAAAATGTGGTTGAGGTTATGTAATGAGCATCTGCATCCGCCTTCTTTTTTAGAATATTCTTTTCCAAATTGCTTTTTTACTCTTCTTTTTCAGCAAGTAAAATGAGATTTCCTTTTTTATCTGCTACTCTTTCAATTATTCTGTAATAAGCTACTGTCTCTGAATCCTGATCATAATCTACATATACTTGAATATCCTCAAAACCTTGTTTGTTGTGATGCAGCAATACTACATATTCCTCGGGTTTATCTTTATTAATGATAAAAATACTATTTGTGTAAGTTGTGATTGTACGCCAATCAACTTGCCTTAACCATTCCATTTGTTGAACCCCTCCAATTACTGAATACAACATAATAATGTTAGTTCTGAATACATTCCCCATTACACTTAAAAGTATTCAAGTAACTTAAAGAGGTTAACAGTTTATTAAAAATAAGGCATTTGTTGTTATACACTTTCAAATAATAAAAGACACCCGCCTAAACGAGTGCCTCGTCTTACAGATAAGAATGCCAGTCATAAAAATAATACATGCACAGAATAAAACATACGAATTAACAGCACTGGATGGGTTTCTAAACGCCAGCGCTGCTTCCGCTTGGTTATTGCTATGATGCATGCATAGTCTAGTCAATGCCCTGTATTGTATTTAATTTGAATTATGCACAAATTGTATTTAGTTGTCTCGATGAAAACGTCATTTCTTTCATCAGCTTGATCGCATTCATTCCGTCCACACCTGCTCGTTACGAATTTTTGCTTGTTACCCCGCCAGTACCTGATTGTGTTCCCTTGTATCCACTTTGATCCACCAGTCCTTGCGTAATTCAATTAGTTGCTTGATACGTTCTAGGCATTTATCTTTATAAAGCTTTATCACATCAACTACTCCTGTGAACCTCTCCCTGATAAAACTAAAAGCATTTCTCAAGGCTTGTCCAAGAGCCGCAAAGCCAGCAGCTATTATCTTGTTTATTTTTTTCATACCTTGGAGGATCCAATCATGCTCTTGCTTATCAAGAGGCTCTTCTGTCTTTAAAGAAGCCCTCCCAACTAATTCATTAAACCATTCCCGATCACGATTCATTAAAGCAAGATCGATCAAAGTGGCATAATCATCTGCTGAATGCTCAACTTCGATCAGTTCAGCTTGCGATTGATATAGCATTTTGTATTTTCCTAGATGGAAATGCTGACTACCCTTTTTATCAACCCGTTTTAAAATGCACATTTGAAATGCATCTTGGCCATCGTACAATTTGTTTGCGTAGCCAAAATATGTGTGAAAATCAAAGCGGACACAAACCCAATCCCCTTCTCTCATGATCCTTCCCCCTTAAAATGGCATATTGGAAAGCTTCCCGCTGTTCTTTCTTCCTGCTTACGCTTTTCATATGCGGCAGCATTCTGATTTATACACTGGGCTGCAATCATTCTTTCTTCAGGCTGCTTTTGCTTCACATTGTTTGCATTTCGATCTCATCGCTCCGCTTAGCTATTTTCATGACTTGACCTTTTCACATCAATAAACACATCGTACTCGCTGATGCCTTTTTCTTTATTAATGATTTCTGCTTGCTTGCCCTGCCATGTGTCTTTCATTTTCTCATCCTCCATTGTTTTTCTAATGATCTTCGCTGGCTTCATCATATAAACGGCCAGGAGGCATAAAATGAATTTAAGCAGTACTAGGACTACAGCATAGTGTCTCCACTTCATTGTCTGCAGTAACTTGATCTTTAAGCCCTTTGCCGCAATTGGCCTCACTGACTTGGTCGATATTCACCATAGAATTATCAGCAATTTTTTTAGAATAAATGAAAATTAAACTGGAATTTTGGAACGATAAAGCGCTATAATAAGGGAGTGAAGTTTAACTGATAGTGTTAAAAGAGATTTCGCACGGAATCGTTTGTGCAAAACTTCACAAACTTTTAGAGATTTGGAGAATACATACATAGCAAACAGCTATGGCAAAGGAGAATGGGTTATGCCAGAAACAATGACTCAACCAAAGTCTGAAACATTGACTGTGAGCCAGGAACAATTAGACGTACTTGATCAGCTCTTAAAGCCTGAAGTACAAGAATCATTAACAGCTTTAGTTGAACACCTTCCTAAATTAACAGAATTGACGACGATTCTAACAAAAACATATGATTTTGCGCAATCTGTTGCAACAGACGAAGTGTTAAAAAATGATACGGTTAGTGCGGTTACAGAACTTGCAGAACCGGTTACACATACTGTAAAAAACCTTGCGGCTACTGCTATTGAAGCAAAAGACCGTGCAGATGAAAGCAATGAAGTAATTGGCTTGTTTGGTTTAATGAAAATGCTGAAAGACCCGCAGGCCCAAAAACTATTCCGTTTTGCAAATGCGTTCCTTCAAGTGAGCAACGAGCGCGCAAATCAAAAATAAGCCTTTTACCACTTAATGAGTAAGAATGGAGAATAAACGATGTCAAAACATATTGTGATTTTAGGTGCAGGTTATGGCGGCGTGCTTTCTGCCCTGACTGTTCGTAAATATTTAAGCAAAAATGAAGCACAAGTAACAGTAGTGAACCAGTTCCCTACTCATCAAATCATTACGGAGCTGCACCGTCTAGCCGGAGGAACACTGAAAGAGCAAGCTATTGCGATTCCATTGAAAAAGCTTTTCAAAGGAAAAGATATTGAACTTAAAATTGCGAAAGTAGAATCTTTCTCAGTAGATAATAAAGAAGTTAAATTAGCAGACGGCTCTTCTCTATCGTATGATGCGCTTGTAGTGAGCCTTGGAAGCCAGACCGGTTTCTTCGGCATTCCAGGTCTTGAAGAAAACAGCATGGTATTAAAATCTGTAGAAGATGCGAACAAAATTTTCAACCATATCGAAGAGCGTATTCGTGCATATGCCGAAACGAAAAGCGAAGCAGATGCTACAATCGTTATTGGCGGCGGCGGCTTAACAGGCGTCGAGCTTGTTGGGGAAATTGTTGACAACTTCCCGAAAATCGCCAAACAATATGGTGTTGATTTCAACGACTTGAAAATCAAGCTTGTAGAAGCGGGCCCGAAGATTCTTCCAGTACTGCCGGACGCTCTGATTGACCGTGCAACGGAAAGCCTTCAAAAGCGCGGTGTTGAATTCTTGACAGGTCTTCCTGTTACAAAAGTAGAAGGAAATAAAATTGAGCTAAAAGACGGCTCAAGCATTACAGCGAATACGTTCGTTTGGACTGGCGGCGTTGCAGCACTTCCAATCGTGGGTGAATCTGGCCTTGAAGTGGACCGCGGCAAAGCAACGGTTAATGAATTCCTTCAATCTAAATCACATGCAGACGTATTTGTAGCAGGCGACAGCGCGGTAGCTTTCCCTGCTGACGGTGGACGCCCTTATGCGCCGACTGCACAAAACGCTTGGCAAATGGGTGAACTTGTTGGCTACAACTTGTTCGCTTACCTGACAGACAAGAAAATGGATACATTCGAGCCAGTGAATTCTGGTACGCTTGCCAGCCTTGGCCGTAAAGATGCTGTTGCCACAATTGGTGCGAACAACACAGCACTTAAAGGATTGCCGGCAACGCTTATGAAAGAAGCAAGTAATGTCCGTTACTTGTCACACATTAAAGCGTTGTACAGCCTGGTTCATTAATGAGCCGTTTCATACAAATAACAAAAAGCCCGGAAGAATCTTTCTTCCGGGCTTTTAAGCTTTGGACAGAGCAGTTCCCAAACCTTCATCTGAATGCAGCTTTTCATAAGTGTTCAATGGTATAGCGTATATTCTTTTTTGGTTGCACATATTTTTTCTAATATGCTTTTTCAACATCTTCTCAAAGCTGTATTCTATGTTTCTTAGCTGCTTTTATACGCTTGCATAAACTGAATAGGAGGTTACACGTTAAAGTTGCTCAAACTATTCGTACTCATAATACGGTCTCTTATTTGAGACTAGAGTTTCTCAATTGTGAAATTTGCATTTTCTGTGTCTACATCCGTGATCATCCAGCTCGTTCCTCCCGCTTCGTCGTCTTCAAGCAGTGTGTAAATAACATTCATGCTGCCAGAGATCCGATAAGAGCCGTTTTGCTCATACATATCAGAAGCGTTTTCTACATCAAAGTCAAACGATAATTCAATTGGCATGATACGTTCTAAAGAAAAGCTGCCTTCTCCCGCTATACCCGAACTAAACGAATGAACTTTCTTTACAGGAGCAATGCTTGTTCTTTCCGAATTCGTCCTGTCAAATGAAACATATTGCGCTAAATGGCCGAATGGCCCGCTGCCTTTAACCATTACACTTCCTGTATACTGAGTTTGAAGATCGTGTAAAATGCCTTCTTCTGATTTTTCTAAGGGGGGAACAGGATCAATAAAGTTCGGTACTTCTGTTTCCTCATAAGAAAAAGCGCTTTTAGGTACTGGTGGCATGATCATCCAGGGCGCATATTTTTCAAATCGCTCATAATCGATCCTTAACTCTCCTTTATATACACGATGAATATGGTTTTTTCGCTTTTGCTTATTTCGTTCTCCAGCTTCTTCACCTAGTTCTTCAAGCCAAATGTCTGCTAATACACGGCTGCTGTTACTCTTCGTTTTGATTTCTTTTATTGAAAGATAGGCAAGGTTATCCTCTGTTATTTCTATAAAATCATCATTAATATAGATGCTTTCACCGATTAAGTCCTTTTTTAGTTGATCTATTGTTAAAGGCAATTTGTCATTATATGCACTTAATATACATAAAGACAAGATGAATACTGATAACAAAGCGAAGCTAGTACGATAAAAATTAATCTTCATTCATTGCCAGGCGGTCTACTTTTCTGCCGCCGCTCCTTTCATCCTTATTGCTATCCTTTATTTCTTAAAGTGTCTATCTTCATTGCTAAAAATGTTACAATGCACCATAGCCAAAAAGCTTGTCCGGTGAAAATAGATATTTGAACTCGGTAACACACCAGGGGTAAACATGACCATGTGGAGAATGACTTCCCTTTTGTGTAAACGGTCATTAAAGCCTTTTTTATTCTCCATCACTACATTCATTTTACAGATGACTCTCATACTAATATGTAAATGTAAGGATACAACGTTTTAAAATAAAGGATAGCTGACTACTCCAATTAAAACCGAAGCTATAATCACGCCTAAACTAATGGACACAAACGCCCTCCTAGTTGGAACTGCAAATAACAATGATATTAAACAGGCGCTGTAAGCCCCCGTTGTAGGCAGTGGTACAGCGGTAAATAAGACCAGCCCTAACGCTCCATATTTTCTTACTTTATCTCCCTTCTTTTCCGTCCTTTTGGACAGCCAGTTATAAAAGTATTGATATACATTTATTCTCATCATCCAGTGACTCATTGGCCTAAACAGCAATAAAATCGGGAGAACAGGAAGCAGGTTTCCGATAACACTATAAAAAAGTGAAGAATTAAATGATAATCCTAGAAGACTCCCTATCGGCAAGCCTCCCTTCACCTCTATAACTGGTATAGCCGAAATCATCATGACCATTATTTCTGGCGGGAGGGAACTAAGCATTTCAATAAAAAAATTTTGTATAGTCATCTTAAGGTTGTCCAATATCCATTCTCCTTTAATTATCTTCAGTAAAATCTCTAAACGACCCACGCCTACTTAATGTTTTCTTAACTCCCTCTATCAAATTTCCTCACATTACACTTAGAAATTCTGTTTTCTGTCTGGTCATCGTTATTTTTCATATTTGTTAAAAGTCGTTTACTTTAAATGTTTCATTACTCTTTCTTTTCGCCTTGAGAACGCTCAGCCACAAAGGGGATTCGATTGAACATAAAAATCAAAGTCTTAGGTATAGAGCTCAAATATTTACGAATCTTAAAAATAAATAAGCTTGCTGTCAAAGCTATCATTATGCTCCCCAAAACATCATATGGATAATGATGCCCGACATAAATGCGGGATATCCCAGTAAATACCGCTAATATGATCATTGCGGAGCCAATCTTACGGTGACATAAATAAACAAATAGCGATAATGCAAAAGCGCCTGTTGTATGATCACTTGGGAAAGAAGCATCAGCAGCATGATAGAAGAGTAACTGAACATCATCATGTGTGACAAAAGGGCGGGGTTCGAAATAAATGTGGCTGATGATAAAGTTTGTAACCAACCCTGCGATTCCAGTCATTGTTGCAAAAACGACTGTGTGCTTATAGTTTTCTTTCCTATAAAACCACATAATTATTAATATTAATGCATATATATGCAAAGATACTTGTGATATAACCACCATCAATCCGTCTAATACAGGAAAGCGTCCGGCGAACTGATTTATTAATTGAAATAGATTGTAATTCATAAAATCTCCTTATACATTTAAGTGCTCATTTAAAGTCTTATTCCGAAAGCATGCCTCAAAGAGTGATGTTTACAACATTAATTTGACTAAACTGGTTCTGGCTCTGTCAAAAGTTTAGTTTTCTCTCCGATCATATAACCCTATTCGCTTTTAATTAGCTATGGTTTAACGATAAAAAATCTTGTAAACTCTGCTTATTTTGACTTAAATCAATTTTAAGTACCTCCCCGACACTTACGCTTTCATTCTCATATGAACCTTGAAGAGGTATCCGAATGCTCTCCATTTCCTTTGATTTCCCTGCAACCAACCCTTTGCCGATTGATAACAGGGCACGTGTGTCTACGTTTGTATCAATATACGGATCCGCTGCTCCAAGCAACTTTGGGATATTCGCTAAGTTATGTATGCTCACTGCCTGTTCTTTTAGCTTAAACATCACTTCCTGCTGCCTTTCCACCCTTCCAAAGTCACTTAAACGATCATGGCGAAAGCGCACATAGGCCAATAAATCATCGCCATACAGCACTTGCTTGCCGGGCTGAAGTGTTGTTCCAATTCCATAAGACATTTTATATGGTATATCTACTTCGACTCCATTAGGCGCCATTATATCTGCTAGTTTTGAAAACCCTTTGAAATCAATAACAGCATAGTAATGAACATCTACCTCAAAATTTTTTGCGATTGTTTTTCTGATTAATTCCGGACCTCCAAACGCGTAAGCAGCATTTATTTTCTGCATCCCATGGCCGGGAATATCTACATATGTGTCTCTCATAATGGAAGCAATCTTCATATTATGAGTATTTTGGTTATAGTGGGCGATCATTAAAGTATCAGCGCGTGAATGCTCTTCACCCCTCGAATCACTTCCAATCAGTAAAATATTCATCTCACCAAATTGCGGTTCGCTGCCCTCGAACTCATCAAATGTTTTTTGATCTTCTTTGTAGCTGCCATCCTCTGCCTCAGATAACCCTTTCTGGTATTGGTAAATACAATAATCCATGACAAGCGCCAATAACAAAAAAATAAGCAGTAAAAGGTTTCTGATCCGTTTTCTTTTTCTAATAGCTATTTCTCTTTTCTCCATTTCTTAAATCACCTATATTTATTTTCTTTGGTTTAGCTCCCTGTCTTTGCTGATAAGAGGCTTAACGCAAGTTTTACTGAGATGGCATCATCTAAATATCCAATTGGAAAAATATAATCAGGGATTACATCCAAAGAGACAATAAAATACATTAGTACACTGCCCATAACAGCAAGGTCTGCAGGTGTCCCTTTTTTCAGTCTATAATGTTTAAACATTTGCTCTAACTCTCCGATAAAGGGGCCGCCACTGCCGACTTTCTTTATTTTTTCTTTAAAGCTCTTAAGAATAGTATTTCTGGCTTCTTCACTCTGCAGCTCCTGTTCATATTGTTTTAATTGCTGTTCTACACTTTCAATCGTAAATGTCCCATCATAGAGATTAGAGGTGGCAAGGATGCTTTGAATACTGTCGAGAGAAGCGTGAATGTCTGACTGGTGGTCTTTTTTTGCTTTATTAATGGTATAACCAGCAGCGGTAAATAAGTCAGCACTTGGAATACCTAGACAATCAGATAATGTTTGTAAGTGTTCGGGTGTTGCTCTCCTTTTACCGCTAATGATGCGTGAAATGGTTGCAGTATCTATGCCGGTAATCTCACTGAGTTTTCTCATCGATAAAGAATGTTCTTTTAATAGCTGTTTTAATAGCACACCAAGTTCATTCGTTTTTAACTCATTTCCCACTTTAAGCTCCCCCTTCAGACTTTAAAATACTCGGTCTTTTAAAATAAAACACTACTGGACTATATTAAAGTGTTGACATTTTGTCAACAAAAAAGCACTTCTCATTTTCCAAAAACAGCTGTTTTTTCAAGTGTTTGTTTCAGTTAAGAAGCCCTTTCTTTTAACACAATAAAATCATTAGAAAAAAGATCTATTTATAATTTAAAAGCCCGGAAGAGTATTCTTCCGGGCTTTTAAACGTTGCTTTTAAAAAACGGTTATTTATTTTTGAAGCAGTTCATACTGACGCAGCACTTCCTGGGTAATCTCACTGTTTTCATCCAGTCCGCTTACCTCTTTAAGTACTGAAGCTACCCCGTTCTCTTGAATCATTTCCTGCAGTTTTACTGCTTCTTCGTCTTCCTTATAGTCAAACAGCAGAGCTGCTGCAATGGCTTTCGCTAAGTTTGTATAGGAAAGACCTGCTTTTTGAGCTTCAACAGCCGGGCGGACAAGGCGATCATCTGGACCAAGCTTGCGAATTGGAGAACGCCCTACTCTTGTTACACCATCATTTAAATAAGCATTTTTAAAACGGTCAATGATCTTCTGGATATATTGCTGGTGCTCTTCTTCATTTAAGCCGTATTGCTTGATTAAGTAAGCGCCGGTTTCATTCAACGTCGCCTGTACCTGCTTTTCAATGGCTTCATCTGCGAGTGTTTGATCGATCGTTGATTTGTTTTCAAGGTAACCAAGATATGCAATTACTGCGTGTCCTGTATTTACAGTAAACAGCTTTCTTTCAATAAAAGGCGCAAGGTCTGCCACGATCTTCATGCCTTCGATTGCAGGAATATCATCTGTTGTTTCCACTACCCACTCATGATATGGTTCTACAAGAACGTCCAGTGACCCTTGGTTGTTTTGAATCGGTACAATACGGTCAACAGCAGAATTGAAGAAGAACACTCTGCCTTCTAAACGGCTTTTTGTATCTTCGTCCATATTTTCCAGTATATAGCCTTTTAATAAGTCCGTTGCAGAAATTTGGTTTTCGCAGGCGATAACATACAGCTTTTCATCGCTTGTCTTCACTCTTTCTGTAAGTGCCTTTGCAATTAACGGCGCAATACGAGGAAGAATCGTCGGTCCAATCGCCGTTGTTAAAAAGGCAGCATGCTGGATGGCAGCCATGACTTCCTCTTCCTGCTTCATGTTATTTAAGCCGGATACGTTCGTAATGATCATTTCATCCTGCTGGTCTGTTGCCAGCTTTACCCTATATTGTTGATCTTTGTTCAGCTGATCAATTGTTTGATCGGCAATATCAACAAACGTCACATGGTAGCCGGAATCGGAGAAAAGTGCTCCGATAAATCCACGCCCAATATTCCCTGCGCCAAAATGTACAGCTGTTTTCATATTTATCATTCCTTTATCAAATTAGTGTGAAGATAATCTAAAAAAATCGATTCCATCTTTGTACGGATCATTTCTTCATTCGAAGAGGAAAAAATCATAATTGCCTCGTTGCTTTCAATCAAGCTGGTACTCAGTAAACTGATGATTTCCTGCTCTTTTGCACTTAATTGTTCCGGGGCCAGCATCAGCAGCAAACTTTTCATATACATCTCATTTCCATCCATTCCTTTGATTAAACAAGGATGATGTAAATGCGCAATTTGAAAAATAAGTCCGTGTATATGTTCGTTCCTGCAGTGAAAGAGGCCCATTCCTGTGTTAGGAATACCAAGACCGCCTTTTCTTTCACGATCCTTTAACGCCTGGAATACAACCGGTGCATTAGATAAGAGCTTATCCTGCTCTGCTTTTTCTAACATTTCTTTAATTGTTTGGTCATAGTCCTGTGCCTGAGCGATAGGGTATACACGGAAATGTCCAATCAGTGCTTCAATACTTTGCTGCGTATCTTTAAGTTCCTTAAGCAATTCTGTTAAAGGCTGTTCTTCTTTTACAGGTGAAGCGGCCTCTTTCGGCAGTGATTTTTTATATTTTTTATTTTTGGTTAATTTTTCAACATTTTTCTGCAAAAAGCTCTTAATTGCCGTGATGTCTTCCGTGCTCAACAGCGGATTCACCAATATATATTCCGTATTTATAAGCGGCAGGCGGACGGTGGAAATAATAACATCAAATGTATGTACGTTCTGCTGCCCGATTTCTTTCAGTGATTTGATTTCCACTGAATCAATCTCGATAATTTCTTTTTTGATTCGGCTTGCCAGCATTCTCGATGCACCAATCCCTGTTGGGCAAACGACGAGCGCTTTTAGGGCAATGTTTTCTTCCTGCATGACCAGCGCCGAACCGAAGTGAAGGACAATAAATGCGATTTCATCATCAGGAAACGGTTCAATTTCCTTGAACTCTTTTTCTACACTGTTTTTTACCGCCAAAAATAAAACCGGATATTTCCGTTTGATTTCCTCTGTTAATGGATTAAAAAGCCCCATTTGCTGTTTAAGCCGAAACAAAGCGGGTTCCATATGGGCAAGAAGGCCTTGAAACAAGGAAAAATCATGAGCTAAATCAACGTGGAGCTGAGCGGATACATCTTGAATCACACGCTTGATTATTTGGCCCAAAACCACACTGTCATAAGGAACAGCTGCCGCTTCCTGCAGCTTGGATCCCTTTAAAACAGTGGTTAAATACTCCACATCTTCTTTCGTAAATGAAACAGAGAAGAATTCTTGAAGCTGTGCACATATCTCTACTACCTGGCTGTGTTCATCTGTTTCTTCACTCAAAAGCGGCTCCTCTTCCAGGTAAAAGCCCGCTTCTGTTCTTTGCATCGTAATGCCAATATGAACAATAAGCCCGATATAGTCACTGTCCGCCAGGCGGGAATACCGGTTATTCATCGTTTCATTCACCAGCCGGTCAATCGCACGAATATAATGCGGACGGAAATAATAGAGGACTTTTTCCTGCTCGTATTTTCCCTTTTCCAGTAAAAAGAGGCTTTCAATCATTTCTTCATTAAAATCCATGAGAAAACAATAGGCTAACGCTTTACGCTTGCTTTCTTCGCTTCCTTTCAGTTCCACCCCGACGCCTCGTTTCCGGCTCAGTTGGATGTGAAACGGCTGGAGCCACTCGGTCAGTTCATCCAGGTAAACGGATAGTGTGGTGATACTGACACCTAAATCAGATGCCAGAGCTTGAATCTTAAAAGATTCTGCTTCCTCAAGCAAGACTAGGAGCAGCAGCAGCTTTCTTTCCTTCGGTGTTTGATCCACTGGGTGGCTGCCTGTTAAGTGCTGAATGAGCCGAAAAATCTGTTCATTCCTGCCTTCAATGATCAATCCTTCATTTGTATCTCTTTGCAGGTGGAGATCAAAGTGCTCTAGAATTTTTTCAACCGATTTTAAATCGCGCTGAATGGTTCTCACACTTACATTTAAAGAAGAGGCAATGGAAAAAGCGGTATGCTTCCCTGATGTTTTAATGATAAGCTCAATGATGGCTTTTTCCCTCGAAGTAATAAACATGCTGCCACCCCCTTTGTCTTATTTCTTGAGAAAACAGGAAGTAGAAAAGCGCACGAAGCACTTTTCTACTGAATAAAAAGCTTATTCTTTTGAACCGTTGAGAATAGCGATGATTTCCTTCGCTGTTTGAGCGTTCACCAGTTTTTCGATATTCTCCATTTCCGAGCATGTTACGGCAATGCCGGACAGAATTTCTAAATGTGTTCCATCCTTGCCCGCAATACCAAAAATCAAGCGGACCAGGTTGCCGTCAAAATCAACGCCTTGAGGAACCTGAATAACCGTGAATCCAGATTTTAACACTTCTTTTTTCGCTTCTTCTGTTCCATGAGGGATTGCTACATCATTGCCCATATAAGTAGATGTGATTTGGTCACGTTCAATCATGGCTTCAATGTAGTTTTCTTTTACATACCCTGCTTTAAACAAAGCATTACCCGCAAAACGAATCGCTTCATCTTTTGTAGCAAAAGATTGATTTAAGAACACATTTTCTTCTAACAATAAACCGTCTTCTGTTCGCCCATCCTCATTTTGTGGAACGTTATCTTCCGCATCTTCCACAATTTCTTCTATAGGGTCATGTCCGCCGTTTTGGAGACGGTCAATTAATTTTTCATACTCTGGGCTGGACAGAAAGTTGTCAACAGATACATGGTATGCATTCGGAAGTTTGTTTTGCGCCCGCGGCGTTAACTCTTCCTGTGTAATGACAATTTGTGCATCCGCTGGCAGGTTGCTGATCGATGTATTTGTTACTGAAACACTTAAGCCTGCTTCTTTTACTTTTTTACGAAGAAGCGAAGCACCCATCGCACTTGAACCCATTCCTGCATCACAAGCAAAAACAATTTTGTTTACATCTTGCGGGAATTCTCCAGGATTTGAAGCAAATACATCGGCAACAGAGCTTTTCTTCCCTTTCATTTCTTGCATTTTTTTGGCTGCATCTTCAATGTTTTCTTCTGTCTGCTTGCTCGTTTTTAACACAAACGAAGCAACGACAAAGGACACTAATGCTGCGACAAGCACAGCGGCAAAGTTTGCAATAAACGCACCTGCATTATGCGGCGTTACAGCTGCAATCGCAAGGATACTGCCCGGTGAAGCCGGCGCAAACAAACCGCCGCCTAAAAGAACCAGCGTGAACACACCACTCATGCCTCCAAGAATAACGGCTAAAAACAGCAATGGACGCATTAAGATGTACGGGAAGTAAATTTCATGAATACCTCCGAGGAAATGAATAATTGCTGCTCCCGGAGCTGATTTTTTTGCAGTGCCTTTTCCGAAAATACAGTATGCAAGCAGAACGCCAAGTCCTGGTCCAGGATTGGATTCAAGCAAGAACAAAGCCGACTGGCCTGCTTGTTTTACTTGTTCAACCCCAATTGGTGATAATACACCGTGGTTGATGGCGTTGTTTAAAAACAACACTTTTGCAGGTTCAATCAGGATACTTGTTAAAGGAAGCAATCCTGTTGCAACCAGCCAATCTACACCGTCTACCAGCCAGCCTGTTAAAGCTTTTACCGCTGGACCAACGGCCAGGAAAGCTAAAATCGCGAGCAGGCCGCCTAAAATTCCGGCAGAGAAGTTGTTTACAAGCATTTCAAAACCAGATTTTACTTTTCCTTCAATCCATTGGTCAAATTTCTTAATCACATATCCGCCAAGCGGACCCATTGCCATCGCACCGAGGAACATCGGAATGTCTGTACCGACAATAACCCCCATGGTCGCAATAGCGCCGACAACCGCCCCGCGCTGGTCATGAACAAGCTTCCCTCCTGTATACCCGATTAAAAGCGGGAGGAGATACGTAACCATCGGGCTGACCATTTTGGCAAGGCTTTCATTTGGAAAGAACCCGCTAGGAATAAAAAGCGCCGTGATCAAGCCCCAGGCAATAAAAGCAGAAATGTTCGGCATAACCATTGAACTTAAAAAGTTACCGAACTTTTGAACAGCGACTTTTATATTAGATTGAGCCATTTATTTTTCTTCCTTTCAAATGTTAATAACATACTTCCATCTTAAAGTACGTTTTTTCTTCATTCAATAAAGAAGAAAACTACCTTTGTCGTCACACAATCGACAAAATTAGCGTTTTGTCCGCTGTTTACCGTTTTGTTTTGTGCCAATCACCTCACAACGTGTTTAAGTTAAGATAAAGACAGCCGATATTCCGGCCGTTATAGACCTTTAGCCTTTACTTTTAAAGGTTAAACTGCGGTCTCTGGATGTCCGCTCTTTCTTTTCCGCAAATGAAAAACCACTCTCATTACAACAAGCAGCCCGACCAATTCACCGAGTGAAGCAGCAATCGCACCGGCACTGCCGTTTAAATGCGGCACAAACTGAACGAGTAAAAAGCTGCTGACGGTTACAGCGGCTAAATTATACACCTGTGGGGCGACCATACTTTTTGTGTTTTTATGCAGCATAAGAATGCCCCCAAAAAAATCCACCCAGGGAAAAAGGAATGTTTTTAAAATAAAAAATTGCAGGACCGCCAGAGAAGACTCCGCCAGGGCCAGGTTTGTGCCCATCACATTCATCATAAACCAGATGCCTGCCGGACTGTAGCAAAGGAAAGCCAGAAGCAAAGAAGGCACAATGCTGAACACAATGACACATTGGATAACAGACCGCCTGTTTTCTTTGAAAAACTGCAAGACGATTTGGTGGGTATACATAAAAAAACTAAGCACTAAATTTGTAATACTGAGAGCCATCGCAAAAGAAGCCATGCCTGTCTGGGCATCTTTAATATTACCAAGAAAAGCATAAATAACCGGAATGATCACTGTTTGAAAAGACAAGTAAAAAACAAGCGGCGTGTAAAATGCGTAAATGTCTCGTTTTTCTACAGCCGGCTCCTTCCTTTTCATTTCTTTTTTGACAATTCGATGGCCCCGCCAAACGCTAATGATGCACTCAATCGCCATACCGGTTAAAAAAATAATGGCTCCTACAATGCTGTGGTTCACATGGCCGGACCAAACAAAGTAATAAGCCACTAAAAACATGCCAAAAAGCCGGACCACGACGCCAATTGTCACCCATTTTGTTTCGAAATGATTAATGATAATTCCTTGATACAAACAGCGGAGGCCGGAAAAGAAAATCACAAAGGTAATGACCCTGAATGTAGACGTGACAGATGCCAGCATCGTTTCATCCGTATTAAACAAATGAATAAATGTAAAATGGCCGAGCGGCGTGTAGCCAATCAAAGCGCACACGACAAAAATCAAAAGCGAAACTTGTACAAACACGCTGCTTAAAAGCCGGAAAGAAGCTTCATTCTTCACAAGAGCAGAACAGGTCTGGCGAAATACCAGGACAGGCCGTTCTATAATTCCAAATAATGAAAGAGCGATGGCATAGCTGGCAATAACCACTTCGGCGTGATCTGCCCTGCTTAATGTCCCATTAATGATCAAATGGGTAATAGCCGTTAAGCTGGCCGAAAAACCGAGCGGAATAAAAAAAATAAGCATATTTGTAAAGGAATACGGACTGACGGATTTTTCCATAGATAAACTCTCCTTTTTCGTTACTATCTCAGCTTTCGTTTTACAATCCTTCACCCAAATGTTAACGTTAACATTTTCGGCAGCACTTCTTGGCTAACCTGCTATGTCAGCATACTTTTCGACATATCATACTAATAACAGTTTTAACGTACCGCCCCTTTTTGTTTACGCTTACATTTATCAAGAAAATAAATAAGAATAGACTTACCTTTCCCCAAAATACTGATCTTTTCCACTATTTGAATGGGTAAGATTATATCATTCCAGGCATCATTAAACAATTTGAATGCTTACAGCTGTTTAAAGCGAAATCCGTTCTTTTCGTTAAAAACCCGCTCATTCCATTTAAGAAAAACGAAAATGGTTACATAACTTTCACATAAACCCGCAGAATAAATAAAAAACCCGTTCTTTATACATACTCTTTGCACCCGCTGGCACGTCCGACGACTTGAAATGAGGTGGATGACCATGAAAAAAAGCGATTGTGACTTTTCTCCATTAAAATTGAATTTAATCCAGCAGCTTGAAGAAATTGTTTTTCATATGAAGGAAGGTATCGAGACCTTAAAAGCGGACGATGGGTGTGCTTTAAGCAAACTTGAAGCCATTAAAGACCAATTTGAAACGGTAGAGAGAATGGCAGCTTCTTTTTATTTAAATTGTTACCTGTCTCCTTTTACAGATAAGTATCTGGATATCTCCACCTGCATTCAGCACCTGTCTAATCAGCGGCATGGAGCGCTAATCGTGATTGAGCGTAAAGACGCGGTGGACCCTTTTATTCACACCGGAACGCTCATGCAGGCAGCCCTGACTCATTCATTGCTTGAATCTATTTTCTATCCTGGCAACCCACTTCATGATGGAGCGGTGGTGATTCGTGAGAATCAAATTTTTTCAGCGGCGAATACCCTGCCCCTATCCGCGCAAAACTGGTCCGGTAAAAAGTTAGGCACGCGGCACCGTGCAGCGATTGGACTAACAGAAAGATGCGACGCACTTGTACTTGTGGTGTCTGAGGAAACAGGCAAGGTATCGTTCGCCGTGGATGGAAAACTTCATCCAATTATGACAACCAGTTCTCCTTTGTAAAAGGAAAAGCCTGCTTAGTAAGCAGGCTCTTCTACGTTCCATTTCACAATAAGGCCTAGATGAGTAAGCCCTCCTCCAAATCCATAGAGCAGCAATGTGTCTCCAGCTTTCACTTTTGCTTCTTCCACTCCCTCGTTTAAAGCGAGCGGGATAGATGCAGCCGATGTATTCCCAAAGAGTTTCATGCTCGTTAATGTTTTTCCGAGCGGAAATCCTGATTTTTGGCAAATCGATTCTATCATGCGCATATTCGCACTGTGCGGGATAAACCAGTCGATATCCTCTGCACGGACATTTGATTTTCTTAGCAGTTCTTCCATGCCTTCGGGAAGCGTGCGGGTAGCCCACTTGTACACTTCCCGGCCGTTTTGAACCATTTTGCCGGTTGTATTCAGCGCTTTTCCATGGATAGAACCTGCGAGCGCAGTCCGGTACAAATGGCCGCCGCCTTCTCCCATTGTACCCATGTGCACACCCCAAAAGCTTGGCTGATCCGGATCATACTCTACAAGTAAAGCACTGGCCCCGTCTCCAAACAGTATACAGGTCGTTCTATCGGTGAAGTCTGTTACTTTGGACAATGTTTCCGTCGCTATAACCAATATTTTTTTATGCACGCCGGATGTAACCATTGTATTAGCTAAATGCAGGGCATAAGTAAAACCGGCACAAACGGCATTAATATCAAAAGCACCCGTTGCCGGAATGTGAAAGTGGTGCTGCACCTGGGAGGCAACACTTGGAAAAGCGTGATCCGCAGTTGAAGTTGCTACAATAATACCGTCAATGTCATGCAGCTCTTTTTTGTATCTTTCTACGAGGTTTTCAACAGCACGAAAAGCAAGGTGGGAAGCATATTCGTCTTTTCCAGCTATTCGTCTTTCTTTTATTCCGGTCCGCTGAAAAATCCATTCATCACTCGTCTCCACCATTTTTTCAAGATCATCATTGGTTAATTTTTCCTCAGGGACATACACACCGAGGGCCGTTATACGTGCTTTAGATCCATTCATCTTTTTGCACCTCGTTTACTTTTATATACGCCTATTATAACACCTAATTATAGCACCTGGTGTTAAATTAAAGAGAAATTCTAAAGTAAGTGAGGCAGCTTTAAACTAATTAGAAATAAAAGGAGCTTCATGGATATACCGCTCCCCTTCCAGCTGGCTGACAATTCTCACGCTCTTTCACAAATGGAAGCCGGACAAGTATCCAATGGAGCTCTTTCGTTAGGAAAAGCCGATCTGCCCCTTTTTCCTTATCTTGGAGCATCTCAGCATACACTGCCTTAAACAGTTTAGCGCCAGCTTTATTGAGCAGGCTTTTTTGTCATTTCTTAATGTTAGCGAACCGCCTGTTACGCCTATGTACCGATTGATTTGAAGCTTACTCATGATCGGAAGAATTTGTTTTGTTAAATTGCTGTACAACGATACTGCCTTCGGCGGCTGACCAAATGTACTGATGACTGCCTGACAGTCTTTTAACAGCGTTTTGATTATATCCCTTTTTTTCCACGGTTCCTTCCAATACGTCGATACTACTGTTTTGCTCATTTGTTTTCCGGGGATTTCTCACAAGTATACGGACGCTGTAGCCATGTCTCACAGCCTCACCTGCTATATGCCGCTTACTATTCCAGTTCCGCCGATCAGCGCTATTGTACCTCTTTGACTCATATTTATGCTTCCATCTCTAATCTCAGAGCCTATTTTTTCTAGAAAACAAGGTTACTTATCTCTTTGGATAAGAAAGCAGCGCAATGGCTTCTTTTAACAGCGTAATATCGCTTACTATTTGTTCTTTTATTCGTTTATCCTGACAGCGTTCATAATCGCTCGTTAAGCGAGACATTTCTTGAATAAACATGAACCAATCGCTGTTTGTACTCATGGCGATGGTACCGTCCATTTCTGCAGCCCGGCTATCATGATTCTGTTGAATTTTAGATCCGTAGCTTTGCGTCCTAACCTTTCGATTAGTTTGCCTTTAATTATTTATAAATATATTTTATCCAAATCCCCCCCAAAAAACAGCAAAATCTTTAATCTTTTAAGATAGTTTCTCCTTGTACATTTATGCTATTTTAAGCTAGTATTGCTGTTGTTTTTCTTTCAAAAAATCAAGCAGCTGTTTGTCCAGTCCATACTCAAGCTGCGCCTTCATAAAAATGAAATTGGAGAAGGGGTATTTCCCGAGGTAATGATCGAATGGTAAAAATGATTGCAACAGGCATCACCAAAAAGCAGCGGCCCTCCCCCTCCGAAACAAACACCTGTCTTCCTTTTATCCGCTTACACAGAGGAAAATAAGTATTTAAAGTACACAAAAGCACAAAACAAAAGTTATCAAGCATTTGCCCGGCTGCTTCATCTTGATTACGGCCTTCAATCTAATCAGAACGGAACATCGTTTTATTTAAAAAGCCAGGAAGCCCTGCCGACAAAAGAAGAATGAAAGAAATGAAAGATTACCTCTTTCGTTCTTCCATACAGTGCTAACAAAGTTGTTCTGCCCTATTTCGAGCTTATAAAAGAGATACCGCTTTATACCCCGGTATATCTTTTTACGGTTCTTGAGTTTCTGTATGATACTGTTATTTCCCTTCTTTAAAAACAACGGGGCTGTACTAATTCTTTTCGCCATACATACATATACGATGGACAGAGCGCCTTTATTTTCAACTGAAAAAGGAGAAAGTTATGATTCCATCCATTCGTCTTCATCCATTCACGATCACACTGTCTTTCACCCTTCTTTGTACGGCATTATTTGTATTCTTTCAGCCTTTCTTCAAAAAAGAAGATCTCTCTTCGTCTTTTCCTTCTTCACTTCTACAGCTGAATACGATTTTTTTAAGTATCCTGATAGAAGCGATTCCGTTTGTTTTAATAGGTGTGTTCATTGCTGGTTTTATACAGATATTTATTCGTGAAGAACAAATCAAAAAGTGGATGCCGAAAAACCGGTTTACAGCCGTTTTGGCCAGCTGCCTTATCGGTGCCTGCTTTCCAGCTTGTGAATGCGGCATCGTACCGATCGTCCGGAGGCTGGTGGCCAAAGGAGTGCCCATACACGCTGGAGTGGGGTTTCTCCTGACGGGACCGCTCATTAATCCGATCGTTCTTTTTTCAACTTATATGGCTTTCGGGCAGGATATGAAGATGGCTGGCCTGCGAATGGGAGTGGGCTTTATCGCAGCAGTTCTCATTTCTTTGCTGATCGGCCTTTTTTTCAAGCACAATCAGCTGAAGGAGCAGCCTGTAGAACAAGAAGCTTCAGCCATACCGTCTAAAATCGCCTTTGGTGTGCGCTTATGGGGCATGCTGACTCATTCAATTGATGAGTTTTTCGACATGGGGAAATACCTTGTGATTGGAGCTTTTCTTGCCGCGTTTGTTCAAACGTATGTCTCAGCGCAGTCTCTCCTCCAGACGGGAGGCGAAAAAATCCCCGCCGCTCTTGTGATGATGGGGCTTGCTTATGTTCTTTCCCTTTGCTCAGAAGCAGATGCATTCATTGGCGCTTCTTTTCGCCATTTGTTTCCTCCCTCTTCTATTTTGGCTTTTTTAATTTATGGCCCCATGATCGATTTAAAAAATACCTTCATGCTTCTCAGTGTATTTCGGATCACCTTTGTTCTTAGTTTACTCGTTTTGATCACGGTCATTGTTTTTTTCTGTACAAACTTTTTACCTTTTCTATAAAGGAGGCGGCTTTTATGGTATTTCAACCCCATCAAGTATTCAAGGCTCTCGCTTTAACGGCTTTCTCTCTTTTTTTCCTGAATCTTCACACAAGCGGAACCATCTCAAAATATGTAAATCCTGACTATGCGTGGCTTAGTTTATGTGCCGCTTATCTTTTTTTCTTTCTTGTTTTCATTCAATTTTTTCGCCTGTGGAGCCCTAAAAATAAGCACAGCCCGTCCTGCCAGCATGACTGCCATCATCATTCCAGGCGGAAATATATCTCTTATTCTGTTTTAACTTTTCCCTTGGTGACAGGCTTTCTATTGCCGCCCCAAACATTGAATGCAACAATCGCGGCCCAAAAAGGAGCCGGTTTGCTTTTGCAAACAGAAAATAAAAGCCTTCCGTCGGAACACGAAGAAATAGCCGTGGCCCGAAGAGAAGTACAGCAGGCAGAATTCGACCAAAGGATCAATGCTCTTGAACGCAGCCGTGTGATTCACCTGACCGACGGGGTGTTTGAGCCTTACTATGGGCAAATAAATGCAGATCCCCAAAAGTACAATGGTCGTACGCTCAAAATGACGGGCTTTGTTTTCAAAGAAAAGAGCCTTCAAACCAATCAGCTTATTTTATCGCGCTTTTTGATTACACACTGCGTAGCGGATGCCAGCCTGATCGGCTTTCTAGCAGAATTCGATAGAGCTGTGCACTTGAAACAGGATATGTGGATTGAAATAGAAGGAACCTTAGCTGTCACCTCCTATAAAGGAATTTCCATCCCTGTCGTCAACATCACTTCATGGAAAGAGATTGCCGAGCCTAAAGAGCCCTATGTATATCCGCTTTACATTAAACTTGCCTTCACGCATCATAATGCCTCTTTCTCTTAGAAAAACAGCCGCCATCCGAAGGCATTTCTTTTGCTTCTTCCTATGTATATTTTATGTACGAAGAATAATTTGCCCTTTTTATGAATAAACTAACACCAAAGTGGAAAGACTCTTCATATCTATCGCCAGTCAGTTAGATTTTACTATAACTATGAAAACGAAATGGAGTGACTTACATTGAATATTCGTCAGGATGCCTGGTCAAAAGACAATGATCTTTTCCTAGCCAATACGGTGTTAAAGCATGTACGGGAAGGAAGTACGCAACTGAAAGCTTTTGAAGAAGTAGGAGAAGTATTAAACCGCACAGGAGCAGCATGTGGATTTCGCTGGAATGCCGTTGTACGCCAGCATTATATTCAAGCGATGGAAACAGCCAAAAAAGAAAGAAAGCAGCGGCTGCGCGCTCAAAGCAAACAGCGGGCAGATATGAAATCAGAAAACGCAGCTCTTCCTTCCGGCAGTTCAGACAGCTATATGACGATGGCTGATGTCATTCAATATTTGTCATCGATGACACCTGAAGAAAATACTGCCTCCCTTCAGGAAGAAAACAAGCGGCTCCAGCTTGAACTTGAAAGCGTCACAAAGGAGCTCGATCAGCTGAAAGAAGTGTATAATTCTATGCAGGAAGATTATGAATCTCTTATGCAGATTATGGAGCGCGCTCGCAAGCTTGTCGTATTTTCCGAAGAGTCTCCTCCTTCTGTTAAGTTTAAAATGGAGCGAAATGGTAATCTTGAAAAGGTAGCGGAATAAAGAAACAGATCACTATTTTCCTTGAAACGAAAACAAGCACATGATCCGCTATTCGAATCGTGTGCTTGTTTGGCGCTGCCGCTTTAATTCCCTCAGCGGCTGGCTTCTTCCGCCGGGAGAGCCGTTGTATCAATCAGTGTTTGGACTGTGACACGCATATGAGGAGGTATATGTTTCTTCTCCAAGCCTGCTTTTTTTCTTTTAAAAGAGTTCGGCAGATCAATATGAAACTCAGGTCCGTTTTGTTCATCTTCCGATGTCAACCGAATAAACCCTTCACTCATCACGTAATCTAAATAGGAACGCTCTAACCGGTAGAGCTGTTTTTTATACGTATACCCCACGACCATTCTTCCTTCTTTCTCTCTTACACTCAAGATCTCATTATACCAAAAGATCCCTTTGCCGCGTAGGCTTTTTACCAAAAATAAAGTAAACTTCTCCGCTGAGAAATTTTTCCCGAAGTAGTAATTCTCTTCCCCCTTACTTTCTTTTTCATTATGTAAAAAGAGGAAGATATATAGCTCCGTTTTTAAAATAAATATAAACAGAACAAAGAAACAGCCGGCTCAGTTAACTGAGCTGGCTGCTTTTTCTTCGGCTTGTGTTGGCTTAATCCATTGCCCGCTTGGCTGCTTTGACGCGATCGTACCTTGGTCATACACAACGTGTCCGCGGTTAATCGTTTTCTTGATCGTACACGGGAAAGTGTGGCCAATATACAAGCTGATTTTGTTTTTGGCGAGAAAGTTCTCTTCTGTCACTGTAAACGGCTCATCGGCAGACAGTAACACAAAATCGGCGTCATACCCTTCTGCAATTTCCCCTTTTGAAGAAAGGCCGAACCGTTTTGCCGGATTTGATGCCGTCCACTGTGCCACATGTTCAAATGGAATCTTATACTTCAGGGCAAGCTCCATCATGGAAAGCAAAGAAAACTGGCCACCGCTGATACCGCCCCATGCTTGAAACAGATTGTACGTGGCTGGATCTTTTAAATCACTTGTACATGGTGAATGATCAGAAGAAATCATATCAAACTTTCCAGCAATCAAAAGCTCAATCAGCTTTTTCTGCTCTTCTGGCAGGCGAAGCGGCGGTGCACATTTCGCAATAGCCCCTTTTTCCTGGAGAGCATGATGATTAAACATTAAATAGTGAGGGCACGTTTCAACGGTTACACTCATGCCTTTACGTTTTGCTTCTTCAATTTTCTCAATGGCTTCTGCGGAGCTGATATGAACGAAATGAAGCGGGCATCCCGTTACTTCTGCATAATAAAGAGCACGCTGTACCGCTTCTGCTTCAGCCGCTATTGGCCGTGTTTCCAGGTAATCATCTGCTGATACCTTTCCGGCCCGTTCTTTTTCTTCTTTGAGCCAGTCGGTAATCGGTCCGCTTTCAGAATGAAGAGCCAGCACCTTGCCCAGCCCCGCGATGATTTTCATTCCTCTTAAGAGTGTTACGTCATCTACGTTTTCAAATTCCTTATTTCCTGTTGTAGACAGGAAGGCTTTGAATCCAATCACACCTTCTTCTGCAAGTTCGGCTAAATGTGGTTCGTTGCCTGGCACTAGTCCACCCCATAAAGCAAAGTCGGTCCAGGACGTCTGGTTACCTTTTTCCGCTTTTTCAAAGAGAGCGGCTTTGTCAATTGTAGAAGGAATCCCATTAAGCGGCATATCAAAATAGGTCGTGCAGCCTCCTGCAGCCATCATTTGAGAACCTGTATGGAATCCTTCCCAATATTCACGGCCCGGGTCACTAAAATGGACATGGACATCAATCATACCGGGCAGCACGTATTGGCCTTCTGCATCGATCATGTACTCCGCTTCGCCGGAAAGCGTATCGCCGATCGCGGCAATCTTCCCCTCTTTAATCGCAATGTTTGTTTTTTTCACCTCATTCGAGAAAACCACGTTTCCATTTTGAATGATTGTATCAAATTGTTTCATTGCTCACTCCCCTATCTCTGGCTCTCCAGCTTTATTTCAATGCTCGTCTTTTACAGCGGACGATCTACCGTCCCTTCTTTCGCTCATGTCACTTTTTGTGACACAATGATATTTAGTTTGATTTTACAATATTCAAACTCTTAATTCATCAGTAAATATGTGTTTTTTTTTCTGTGATTTGTACACATTCTCCAATAAAGCTATCTATTCGTACCAATGAGGATGAGCATCTACGGTAATAACGAAGCTGTCTGCATTATCCCTAAAATAAAAAAGTGAAAATGAGACAATAAGAAGTCATATGCTTTGTGGTCGCAGTGTGGTCAAAGAGGATGTTATTTTGGGAGGTAATTTGCACACATTCTAAACGCTATTTTACATGCCTGTACTAAAAACCCCCCCCTTTTAAGAAAAGATTACTTTTCATGTTAGCCCGGGTTAGTAAATGTATTCAATATAGACGGACTGTTGATTAGGAAGAACCATTCTTTTATTACTTTGTTTATTTTGTAGCAGTGTTATACGACCATCAAAACGGAAAGCCCCCTTATATTTCCCAGGCAGCTTTCAGTTTTTTTATCCCTTCTCGTATGTTGTCTTTAGAAACCCCGGCGAATCCAATTAATACTGTAGTTGTCGGAGGTTGTTTTTTATAAAAAACGGATGCAGGATAAATTTTCACGCCATGCTCTCTTGCTTTCTCTATGAGCTCTTTTTCACTAAATGGCGAGTCTACGTCAAGCAAGATGTGCAATCCCGAGTTTTCTCCTCGAATCTTTACGTGTCTTCCTAATTCGCTTTGTAAGGCCTCTAATAAAATGGCCCTTTTTTTTTGGTACAGCTTTCTCATTCTGTTGATGTGTTTTTGCCATCCGCCATTTTTTATAAATTCAGCCAGTGTCAGTTGACTGTGGCAGGACACCGTTTGCTTATACAAAGAGGTGATTTCACTGCCTTTTTCCAAAAGAGGTGCAGGAAGAATCATATAACTGATACGCAGTGAAGGAAGAAGGGATTTAGAGAAAGTGCCCATGTAAATGACACGGTTATGCTGATCAAGCCCTTGCAAGGACGGGATCGGCTGTCCGCTGTATCTAAATTCCCCATCATAATCGTCTTCAATAATAAATGTTTGGTTTTGGGCTGCCCATTTAAGCAGTTCAATTCTTCTGTTAATCGTCATAATTGTTCCGAGCGGAAACTGATGAGAAGGCGTTATATATAAAAGGCTTGGCCGCTCTTTTTGGATTTCCTCTATACAGAGTCCTTCATGATCAACTGGTATAGGAAGAATCTTCATATGATTGACTTCAAAAATCTTTCTCGATCTCGAAGAACCCGGATCCTCATACCCTATGGTACTATTCGGGCCGAAGACTTGGCACAAGAAATGCATCAAAACAGGGCTGCCGGCCCCTATGATGACTTGTTCAGGCAGACAGCGGACCCCGCGCGATTGATACAGGTGCTCTGCAATGAGTGTTCTTAACTCAAGCTCTCCTAAAACATCTCCCGGACGATAGAGCACATGCCCATATTGATCTAAACTATTGACCATACTTTTTCGCCAGGCAGAAAGTGGGAAGTGAGCGGAATCCACATTCCCATAGTGAAAATCAATCATTTGTTCATTTTCTTGTGCTTTTGGCTTCATAGATGATGTGCTTGGCATTTTAATATGAATAAAATCAGAACCATCATAATCAGCAAACCAGCCACTTCTTGGTTTGCTCACAATATAGCCTTCGGCAGCAAGCTGTTCGTAAGCCCGTTCTACAGTCGTTTGACTAACAGAAAGCTGTGACGCGAGCAGCCTTTTTGAAGGGAGTTTTATTCCTTTTTGAATATGTCCCTCGTGCATATTTTCTTTTAAAAGCCGATAGAGCTGCTGATAAAGCGGAATATCTAGATTTCGATTTAAAAAAAACGTGATATCCATTTATATAGTTCCTCCTTACTGGCACGGTTTTATTTAAGGAAACTGGCTATTTATGAAAGGTCAATTCCAGTTTATAGTTATTGTAATCCATGAAGAAAGGTTTGGTAAGACAACCTATAAAAAATGGTTTAGTCCTTTAAAGGAATTCTATCAAGAAGAAACATGATTTGGAGTGAATGGCAATGAACAAAGCAACAAATGGCTGGATGAATGGTTTTTTGGGCGTACTGATCTTCAGTGGCTCGCTGCCTGCGACACGCTTAGCTGTAGCGGATTTTGATCCGTTGTTCCTCACTGTCTGCCGCGCCGCAATAGCAGGCGTGCTGGCAGGCGTTCTCCTTCTCATCTTCCGGCAGCAGCGGCCTGCCAGCATCGACATAGGTCCACTGGTGATGGTAGCGTTTGGCGTGGTAGTTGGTTTTCCGCTTCTCACTGCGTTAGCCCTTCAATATGTCACGTCCGCGCATGCCATTGTCTTTGTTGGGCTTCTTCCGCTCTCAACAGCAATCTTCGGGGTTATTCGGGGTGGTGAACGGCCTCGACCCGCCTTCTGGATCTTTTCCGCAGCAGGCAGCTTTCTGGTTGCAGGATTTGCTCTCATTCAAGATGGGGAATCATCACCGATCGGCGACGCTTTTATGCTTGCTTCTATTATCGTATGCGGTCTCGGTTATGCAGAGGGAGCCAGGCTCTCGCGCAGGCTGGGGAATTGGCAGGTGATCTCCTGGGCGCTCGTTCTATCGCTTCCCCTTATGTTGCCGTTATCATTTTACTTAACACCCGACTCATGGGCGGGCATCGGTCAACCTGCTCTCTTCAGCCTTGCTTACGTGTCTTTATTCAGCATGCTTATCGGCTTCGTCTTCTGGTATCGAGGCCTTGCGCAGGGAGGCATAGCAGCAGTTGGACAGCTGCAGCTTCTCCAACCTTTTTTTGGACTGCTGCTTGCCTCTATCATTCTGCATGAGAAAGTTGGCTGGGCACTTGTAGCAGTGAATATTGCCGTTGCGCTTTGCATAGCAGCCGCTCGGCGATTCGCAAAGTAACAAATATCCCTATAAAACAGGCCGGAACAGAATGTTGATCCTGCTCCGGCTCGTTTATCGTTTATTTTGAAGTAACTTTAAAGAGAGGCGGCTTCACAAGTTTCTGTAATAAGATGTAGGTTAACACCAAGACAATAAACGGAAAAGTAACCAAACTCACTTTTTTCCAGCTCAGTAATTTGTTCCAAAATAGCTTCTTTAGGCGTTTGAGATACAATTCCCCAATGCCCTGCTGATGAATTGGAGGAGGTATAGCCAGCTAACATCGTTATACCTTTTGAGTTAACAACCTCCCGGCTTCGACCTTTCCCCTTCAACACTTTCTTGATAACTGCATTATCCTTTACGCTCTCTCTAATTCTGCTGAGACCCGAGTGATAGATAATGTTGCCCTTAGAATCAACTACATATATGAACCGCTTTCATGCTGTGGATATTCGCCAAGTATATCAGATAGACTGTTATTCTCATCTAAATTGATTGATCCAACAAGAAACCCTGTATAAACTCCATTCTCACCGTAAACCAGAAAAGAAACGAGCATAATGAGATGACCATTAAGACCCGCATAAAGTTCAGATATTAAAGGAACTCTTTTTTTGAGCGCTTCCCTTGCGCCGGCTCTGTTCGCCTTTTGGCCTTCCAAATCCATATGCGGTGCTGTTGCAACAACATGACCTGTTTCATCTATAAACCAAACTGTGTTAAAAAAACGAGTAGCATTTAATATGGTGTTTAGTGTATGTTGGATCGTTTGCGTATTTTTCGTCAGGAGTTCCTCTTCTTGTGACTCTATACGGAGATTTTGTAACATGCTTTTAAAAAGAGAATCTGTTGTAGCAGCCAGCTTTTGGGCATAAAATTCATTGTCTACTAAATAGTTTTTCTCTAAGCTGCTTTTACTCACTAAGACACTAAAAACGGAATTTCCAGTGAAGGTACCCAAAATGGCAAATGTCAATAATGTTATTGACAGAATACCTATACTCAGTTTGATAGGTTTCATAAGAGATATAGTATGCATAATCAGCTTGTTTCACTGCAATTGTATCTTCATGTGGGCCGACCACTTTAATTCAAACTTTTCAGCGCAGCAGACTTTTATTCTTCCAGGCTCACTTCTGCTCAATTATTGCTCTTCGATATGCCATTTTTTAAGCCTTCTGTCAATTCTTCAAACCATTCCTTGTCTTTCGTCATAAGGGCTATATCAATGAGTGTGGTTTTATCCTGTAAATCATCCAGCAGTGTGCCCACCGGTTCTAATCGATGCTCCCCAAATAGTAACCTGGTCGGCATTCCCCATTGCATAATGCCGTTTTTGATTCTGCCGACGATTACTAGCTCAATTTGACTATGGTAATAACCAATGCGACTGACATATCCAACGACCGTAACATGACCGATTTTGACTTTTTTCCACTCTCCAATCTCCAAGGCTGTCTCCCCCTTTTTGAATAAGAAAAACATAAAGTAGATGAGGGGTGAAAAGGTGGTCATTTCATGGATTTCCCCATAAAACCCGCAAATTTTACTATGGTTCCTGCAAACATAAGATCGCCGCTTCCACCTCCACTCCTCTTGTTTATATTCTATTACCGCAGCTTACTGCCCGATCCCCTGCTCTAAAGGATTTCTCCGGAACGAGAAATCCCGTGAAGCTGCCTCGCCACCAATATCAAATGATCCAATCCCCAACTATCACCAGAAGTTTCATCACTTTCCTATAGACTGTCGAGAAGAAAATAAAGTACACGCTATATTAAAGTTAAAATATAAAAGTGCCGGAAACTTTTTGACTTCCCTTTAATTGGAATTTAGAATGTAGAACAAACTCTGTGTTAATATAAAGATGTTGAAACTACTCTTCCATTCAGCAAGGATGAACAGGCTTTACTAAAAATTAGCGGTGTAATAAAACACCGAAATACGAAAAGCAGCATTCCCCCAAAATGAAACGATTGAAGATGATGAAGATGGAGGAGAAACTTCATGTATCATCGTTAAACTAGTAGATGAATAGCCTTTTTATACATCTCTAGAAATGTCAGAGTTTTTTTCTTTTATTTCAGCCACTGGCTGATGAATCTCAACCTATACTTCTACTCTTGGCGGTTCGCTATAGAAATTGAAACCACTCAGTGACTGTCCTTTTTCCGAATCCTCTCGTTCAACGCGTCTTTGATATTCCTCTTGACTAATTTCCCAGTAAATCTATACAAAATTTTAAAAAAGGTTAATTCCCTTCTAATGATTACTGAAATAAAAAAACACAATTCGGCTGGCAGTCCGAATGCGTCAGTTCATTGATGTCAGTACCCTCCTCCGACATGCAAAAGACTTTTTTACGTTTTTACGAATAAACACCCCTAAATTGGCAACCATTCTAATAAAGAAAATTTTAGGAGGGGTTATCATTTTTACTCAAACAACCTTTTTTCTCATGTTTTTTATCGTATCTTTTGTTGTTATAGCCTGGCTTCTTTACCAAGGCTTCAGCCCCAACAGCAAACTTAATAAACCTGAACCAAAAGATCAAACTAATCAACAGAATGGATCGGGAAAGCAATAATGCCCACTGCTGTCCCGGTCAACTGTTAGGAGGGAATTCTCCCTGCTTATTTAAACAGGCCTAACCTTGCCCGTCTTTCTTTTACTCCAGGATCCCATCCCTTCATAAGAAACGAACCCCCACCTTTACAGACTTTCCAAGCTGGAAAGCCCGCTTCTTAAGTGATGTGTTGGGAGCGTGGTCGAACCTGGCATGTCTCTTGACAGGTCAAATGAAAAAAGCTGTTCCAGAAACGGCCCTTCCGCCGGTTTCTGAAACAGCTTCTTATTTTTTTATTTTCTTATTTACGCTTTTTGACTGGATTTGTTAAATGGGGGAACCCGGTGATCCGGCACTCGATCATATCCCCTTCACGGATAATAGCCGACCCTGGTGTTCCGGTTAAAATCGTATCCCCTGGCTGAAGCGTCATGATTTTTGAGAAAAACGATACAATAAAAGCCGGAGAGTACATCATATTGGCAATCACATTTTCATGGCAGACAGAACCATTTAATACGGTTTCAACTTTGATTGAAGCCAGATCCGGCACTTCATCCGAAGTTATCAAATACGGGCCAAAGCTGCAAAATGTATTAAAGCTTTTTGCCCGCTGAAGAAAACGGGGATTTTGATTTTGAATATCTTTTGCAGTCATATCCAGACTGGCGGTAAAGCCCGCAATTACATCCCAAAAATCAGCTTCTTCTACATTTTCGCATGTTTTGCCTATCACGATAGCCAGTTCTGCTTCTCCTGATACATTGGGCGACTGCGGCGGAATTTGAATCGCTTCACCTGGACCAATTAAACTAGAATTTGGCTTCATAAAAATAACCGGCTCTTCTTCCGGCGGCTTGCCCGATAACTCTAATGCTTTTTCCATGTAATTCATGCCGACCCCGAATACTTTTTCCGGATGGCGGAATAACGGAGCAAATGACACAGCATCCAGTGCAAAGCCGTTTAGCGTTTGAAGCCAAGTACGGCCTTCTTGCTGGTACCAGTTCCTTACCTCATCCAGTTCCCCTTTTTGCAGAAGAAGAAGAAGGTCTTCACTCCACTGTTTTCCCGCAGCTTCGTTTATATGGCTCATCAAATACACCGTTTCCTGCTCAATCAGTACTGCTTTTTCGTGGCCTTCATTGTAAATCGCAGCAAGTTTCATCTTTTGTTTTCCTCCCCGCTGCATGCTTGGATAAAGGCAGAAGCCCATTGGATCAGCCGCCTGTCTTGATGTCTTCCAGCGATCACGGATAATCCAACTGGCAGGCCGCCGGCTTCTGTCAGAGGCAGCGTTATCTGAGGCAGGCCGGCAAGACCCGCGATACAGGTTAGCTGCATGGTCTTAGCACGGTACTGTTCCGCAGCTTCCCCATGTAAATTCAAAAGCGGGGCAGGACCTGGCGCCGTTGGAATGATTAAAAGCGCATCATCTTTTAACAGTTCGTCCATATGCTGCTGAATGTCCTTACGCTTATGGAGCTGGCTTTGGCACTCCGCTTTCTTTAGGGTGCCGGCCATTTGAAACCGCTCCGCAATACCCGGCCCGAATACTGGCTGCTCTTTCGTAATCCATGAACCGTGTTCTTCCCAAATTTCCAGCGCTTGAATCGTCCGGAACACTTCCGTCCAGGCCGCTAGCCCTTCTTCTGCAACCCGTACATGCTCCACATGTGCCGTTTGTTTTTCGGCTGCCGGCAGCAGACGTCGCAATGCCGCTTTCGTTTCAATATCCGGCAGTGCCCACGCCTCTTCTTCTATTAAAATACGTTGGAATGGATTCTTTTTATCAGAAGCAGGAAGCAGGACATCGCCTGCTTGAGCAAGCAAATTTAGATCCTGTGCCATCCAGCCGACTGTATCAAAGCTTTTGGCCAGCGGAATCACGCCGCTTATATCGACAGCGCCATGTGTCGGCCGAATGCCATACAAGCCGCAATACGAGGACGGAATGCGGACCGAGCCTCCTGTATCAGTTCCAATGGCAAAATCAACAAGCCCGGCCGCCGCGGCAGCAGCAGAGCCGCTTGATGAGCCGCCTGGAATGCGGTCCGGCGCTTTCGGGTTCACCGGCGTTCCATAATGCGCATTTTCACCGTTCAAGCTGTACATCAGCTCATCCGTCTGAAGAGTGCCTGTAAGGGCCGCCCCTGCATCAAGCAGCTTTCGAATCGAATCTGCTGTTTCCTCCGCCGGCTCGTGCGTCCGGAGCCAGTCTGGATTGCCTGCACTGCTTGTATATCCTTTGATGGAAAACACATCTTTGACCGCAAAGGTACGTCCATCCAATGCTCCTTTTCCAGTCGGTACAAGCTTGATTTCTTGGTCGACAAACGCATTCCATTGATCATTCATTTTGATACGCCTCCCCTTTAATAAGTTTGAAACGTCTGCTTTGTTTCCGCTTGCGTTCCTTAAAGCGGCTGTTCTCCAGCACAAGCGACAGTAAAATCCCGATCAGCAGACCATTGCTGACGAGCGGCCGTATAAAAGCCGGAAATGAAAGAAAATATTCCGTAGGGAAAAATAGAAAAATAATACCGATAAACAGTGGCGCAGCCACCCGGTACAGGTTGGCCGGTGTCATCTCGATTTGAGCAAAGTAACCGAGCGCGGTTTGCAGCAAGCGCATATACGCAACAAGCAGCGCGGCACTGCCAACGCTTAAAGGCATTTGTGCCATTAAATGGCCCACCGCCGGAATGATCCCCATGATGATAAAGAAGATACCTCCAAGAATAAACGGCAGCCTCTCTAAAATGCGCGTTTGATGCAAAAAACCAATGGACGACACGTATGGAGCGTATGGCACCATGCCGAAGACACCGGAGACCATAGTAAACACACCTGAAATCGTGAAAGAACGGCGGTACTGCCGGTTCCCTGTTTCATCCTGATACATCAAGTCGGTTCCTTTTAAGGCACCGAATGTATTCGATAGATTCAGCATACCAGCAATGACAGCTGTCATGATAATACCCGCATCAAAAGACAGATCCCCAAGAAGAAACAAGCCAAAAGCAGGATCGCTGCTCATACCGGCAGTTTCTCCTGAAGCTGAAAACAGTGCTTCATATACAATCCAGCCGGCGATAATGCTGATCAGAAGTGAATAGCGACTGATGCTGGAATGTCCTTTTACACTAAGCAAAATCGTAAACAGGACGATGGCGCATGACAGTAAAAAAACAGGAACATCAATCTGCGGCGCAGCTTCGCCAGTGCTAAAGGGGAGCCCGAGCATCCCTTTCAAAAAAATAGTATTCAGCCGGACGGCCAGCAAAAACGTAAAGACGGCCATGACACCGGCATTGAACCATTTGGCGATATGAGCGGATAAGCCGGATAAGCCGACCAGCACCGTGATCAGACCAGATAAAACAATGCCGGCTGAAATACTGCCTCCCAGCACTGAGAGAGGAATCCCTTGTGCGGGTGCTATGTAGCACATACTTAAAATAACGCCCCACCAAAGACCTGACTGCCCTTCCATAATCGAACGGCGATGGCCAAACAGGGCTTGTACAATACAAGCGAGTCCTGTGAAAATAAAAGAAAGCTGAAGGAGCGCTACTATTTTCCCCTGCCCCAGCTCAAATGCACTTCCAATCGTAATCGGGATGACGACTGTATTTGTAAAAAGAAAAAACAGCCATTGCATCCCTGCAGTCCAATGTTTTACCTTCATCCATTCCCGCATATCTTCACCTTCTTTTCCAAGCAAAAGAGTAAGAAGCCGGCTTCCACCATAAACAAACTATGGATACGGGCCGGCTTCCTATTACATCATAACTTTTTCAGCAGCCGCTGTCTCGTACACATTTAGCGCAGCCTGCAGTGCTTCTCCTCTTTGAACAACGGCACCATTTCGGATCAATGCGGCTTCAAGGCCAGATAATACAGCAAATACGTTTTCTTTCCGGCAGCTGTATCCCATTGCGCCAATGCGCCAGATTTTTCCGTGGAGCGGACCGAACGAGCTGGCAATTTCAATTCCAAACTGCTCAAGCAGCATAGACCGGACAGCTTCTCCGTCAATACCTTCTGGAATGTTCACACATGTAACCATTGGCAGTTTCCATGGCACATCGTTGAACAGCGTCAGCCCCATGGCTTTAATTCCCTCCATAATCGCCTTTTCATGAAGGCGGTGGCGGGCAAAACGCGCTTCAAGGCCTTCTTCAAGCACAACACGGGCGCCTTCTCGAAGTGCATAAAGCATAGACGTCGCTTCCGTATGGTGGTTCAGACGGCGTGGTCCCCAGTAGTCCTGCAGCTGGCTTAAATCGAAATAATTGCTTTGAATAGGATGCAGGACATTTTCTGCATCTTCCGCTGTCCGTACGCCTCTTTCCACTTTCTTGCGAGAAGCCAGAATTTTCTCGACCCGTTCATTGTACGTAATCGGCGCCATACCGGATGGTACGGAAAAACACTTTTGCGTGCCGCCAATGACCGCATCAAGCTGCCATTCATCCACTTTCACTTCGGTTCCGGCAATGGTCGCAACTGCGTCTACGATAGAGATGATGCCCATTTCGCGGCAGGCTTTCCCGACTTTATCAAGCGGCTGCATGCATCCTGTTGATGTTTCCCCGTGAACAACAGCTAATACTTTCGGTTTTACCCGCTCTAACGCTTCAATAATTTCATCTTGGTCAAATACCTGGCCCCACTCTGTTTCAATGTTATGAATTTCAGCACCATTGCGCTCTGCAATTTCCGTCAGCAGGTGGCCAAACCGCCCAAAGATCGGAATTAACACTTTATCTCCTGGTGCCAGCACACTCGTTAATACCGCTTCAAGGCCCGAGCGGGATGTTCCATCGATCGGAAACGCCCATTGGTTTTTTGTCTGAAATACTTGGCGCAGCATATCCATCGTTTCATTCATAATTTGAGTAAAAGCCGGATCAAACTGGCCCAGAATCGGTGTACTCATGGCACGAAGCACCCGTGGATCTGCTTCAACTGGTCCCGGTGTCATGATTGTACGTAATGGTGTATTTAATTCACGATATCCCGTCATCTTGTTTTCCTCCTTAGTAAGCTAACTCATATAACGTCTTTATTAACAGCTGGACTCCCTGTTCCAAGTCATCCGCTTTTGTATATTCATCCGGTGAATGACTGATTCCCCGGTGGCTCGGCACAAACAATAAAGAGGTCGGCACATACTGGCCAAACACTTGAGAATCATGTCCTGCACCGCTTGTCATCACTTTGTAAGGAATCTGCTCTCTTTTTAAAATGTCAGTCGACAGCGCACTCAGCTTCTGACACATCGGCACCGGTTTTTCATTCATCCAGTTTTCAATGTGAATACCTGTCTGGTGCACCTGACAGATTTGCTTAAAGGTTTCGAAAATAGCAGTGCTAAACGATTCCAGCAGCGGTTCCTCACTATGGCGAATATCGACTGAAAACACGACTTCACGGGCAATAACGTTTGGAATGTTTGGTTTAATCTCCATCCTGCCAACCGTGGCAACGAGGTCCGGGTCAGTTTTCTTTGCCTGCTCGATCAGCGTTTGAGTAAGCACGGCCGCTGTGTAAACCGCGTCTTTTCGGTACGGCATCGGCGTCGTGCCTGCATGATTACTTTCTCCTGTAATCGTTACGTTATAGCGGCGCTGCCCGACAATGTGGCTGACAACGCCCACTGCTTTTCCTTCCCGCTCCAGTACTTCTCCCTGCTCAATGTGAAGTTCAATAAAACAATCCAAATCATCCCGTTTTGCTTTGCGGAAGTGTCCTAGACCAAATCCCGCCGCATTCATCGCTTCTGTAAACGTTGTGCCGGACGAGTCTTTCAGTTCCTGGATATGCTCCTCTTTCCGCAGTCCTGTAATGTTTCCCGATCCCCAATATGTGAGGGGAAAACGGCTTCCTTCTTCTTCGCAAAGCGACACCACTTCGATCGTTTGCTTCGGCTGCCCGTACTGCTTAAAGAGTGACTTCAATGCCAGTATACCGGCCACAATGCCGTACGCCCCGTCATATTTACCGCCATCTGCCACTGTATCAATATGAGAACCGGTTAAAATCACAGCGTCCGTTTTTTCGGCCCCTTCCAGGCGCCCATAAAGATTTCCGGCATCATCAAAATAAGAAACAAGTCCGGCAGCTTCCATTTCTTTTTGAAGCGCCTGTTGGGCTTCCTTCCATTTTTGATCGTATAAAAGGCGGGTAACACCGCCTCTTTCGGTCTGCCCGTAATGAGCCAGCCATTCCGTCATTTCATAGGCCGTTTTCATTTCGATAGGCGGATCCGTTTTGATCATATCCATCCCCCCGCTCTTTTCTTGTGTGATTTTATTGTAATCGAATGATAAACGAAAAACATTCATAAAAATGTAGAAAGTTCTCTCGTTTTATTGTTTAATCTAACTAAAAGATCAAACTATTCAAACATCAAGGAGAGAACGAACATGTTCATGAAAGATTTACTGAATCTCCCTGTCTTCTCCGGCGCGATTGTGGCCGGAGGACGGGAAGGACTGGACCGTGAAGTGAATACGGTTAACATGATGGACGCGCCTGATATCATTTCTTATTTAAAACCTAATGAGCTGCTGGTTACGACGGCTTTTCATTTAAAAGACAACCCTTCTTCCCTGTCGGAGCTGCTGGAGGAAATGCACAAGCAGGGCTGTGCCGGCCTTGGCATTAAAACGAAACGCTTTTTGCATCACATCCCAGAAGAAGCGGTTGAACTTGCGGATCAATACGGGATCCCGCTGGTTGATATACCTTTTGAAACATCCCTTGGAGATATTGTTCATCAATCCTTAAGCTGTATTTTGGATATGCGGACAACCGAACTTCGCCAGGCGATGAAAACACACCAGCAATTTACTAACTTGATTCTGAACGGGCAGGGGCTCGATAAAATTCTTCAAAGCCTGTCCGGCTTAATCGGGGACCAGGTCACCCTGCTTAATCACCAGCTGAGACCGTTTTACAGCACAGGCCATTTAGGAGATCCGTTTTACTCGTTGTTTGCCGGCATGGGTGCTCATTTGCCAAAAGCCGGTTTAACCGCTTTTTCGCTTCAAGACAGCGACATCCAAAAAACCTTTACGCTGTTTCCGATCTACACGCATAAAAAACAGCCGAGCTATCTTGCTGTTCATCGGTTTATCCCGCCGACAGACCGTTCTGCGGTTTTAACAGTGGAGCAAGCTGCCAACGTGATTGCATTTGAGCTTATGAAAGAAAATGCGCTCAAACAAAAAACACAACGGCTTCGCAATGAATTTTTTACAAACTTTATGAACGGGGCTTTTTCTTCGTCTGAAGAAATCCTTAACCGTGCGAAAGAGTTTGGTCTCTCGAACGAAAACCGCTATTTCTGTGCAGCCGGCCGTATAGATCAATCAGAAAAAAGTTTTTCTCTTGCCGAGCACCAATGGGAATCCGAGCTGATTTACGATACGATTGACGAAGACATACAGGGAACAGGGGAAAACATGCAGCTGTTTGCTTCCGAGGATAAGTTTGTGATTCTGATGGAGGCGAAAGGAAACTGGAAGAATTGTGAAGAAAGCTTCGTTTCTTTTTTAAAAGCAGTCCAGTCATCGGTTGGAACGCTGCTGCAAAAAACGATTTCTTTTGGTATCAGCACGTATGCCGAACAGCTGCTGCGGCTTCCGGAAGCCCATAAGGAAGCCGTAAATGCGCTTTATTACGGGGCCATGCTCGGCAGCACTGGATTTATAGAGTCCTACCAGCCAAAAGAAGTATCCGAGATTTTGCGGATGATTCCGTACGAGCAAATGAAGCAGTTTTACCACAATACATTCCAGGCACTCGTGGACGAACCGAAAAAAGATTATGATCTGTTAATGCAGACATTGTCAGTTTATTTAGAGTCACACTGCCAGCTGTCCGAAACCGCGAAGCGTTTGTTTATCCACCGCAACACAGTTATTTACCGGCTGGAAAAATGCGAGGAGCTGCTTGGCCGCAGCTTAAAGGATCCCGAACAAACGCTGTGCCTCCGGCTTGCTTTTCGGATTAAGGCACTGCTGCAAAACAGCTAGCGGACTATTATTTTATTCAAAAAAGCCTGTGGATTTTGACATCCATAGGTTTTCTTTACATATTCGTATAAGTGTCCTCCGTCGTCCTGATATACTTACAGCTTGAAACGCCTAAAGTACTTCTATTCCCATCTGCTTTGTTATTCCTTAAGTCTGCTTTTGATAAATATTAATTTTAAGTGGTTTATACTCGAACGGCTTTTGAAACTCTTTTAGGCTTTCCACTTCCTTAAAAAAGTCTTCTATATCTCCTTCTGAGTCAAAGTACCAAGTTTCAGCTTCGAGGTCCTTAAGCTCCTGGACCGGTTCAAAAACAAATTCACAATGAAGCTGCTCCAGCTCTCCGCCTTCTTCTCTTGCAAACTGCCGGACAAAACCGCAGTAAAAAAGCGCTTCTCCCGTAAAATCAAAAACACCGCATTGAAATAGAATGGCTTTTTCGTATTCATTTTCTGCGTCCAGCTGTGAAAATTCTTTAAAGATCTCCCACACCTTTGCTGGATCTGTATGTTCACCAATTTGCTTTCTCAACAGTTGTTCTGCATTCTTTATGTGCAGCATCTTAGCTGCCCCCTTCTCTCATTGCATGTAAAAAAGAACCATATTGGTTCTTTATTCTATAACTTTAAATGGCGCAGCAAGCCCGCTTATCGTTGCCCGATACTTGCCTGGTGTGAATTCGTACTTTAAGTCACTGACTTGAAGGGCCAAGGATGAGGATTTGCCCGGAGGATGATGGATTGCTTCTTCTGTAAAAACGTCCGCCTTCATTGGAACTTTATACCACGTGCCCTCCACTTTTTTCTCAAGAAAAACATGAGCGCCCGTCATATATTCTTTCTTACTCTCATTCCGGATTTCTACTACAATGGTATCAACTGATGAAGAATACCGGTCTTTTTCGGTTGATAACGTAATACCGCCTTCCGAACTGGGACGTTCTTGGACAGGAGCTTCTTCTGTCAGACGGGCGTCTGACTCTTCGGCTTCTTGAGTGTTGTTGGACTGACAGGCTGTAAAAAAAAGAAAGGACATGATCAAACAAAGAGCTGTAAGCTGATTCTTTCTCATGATTAAAACCTCCCAAATTTAGGGTAACATAGGAGTTTGGTGGAAAGCTACACTCGGTCCGTTATTCAGTTGAGCTTCCTTCTGTCTATGCACCGTTTTAAAAGCAACCAATCATCCTATTTAGTTTGATCAAAATATTAATACTAATATTGGTACTAATCATGGTTATACGGGATCCATAAAATCAATATCAATTCATAGCCTGGCAAGCTTTCTTTACCGGCGGCGGGCTTCGCAGCTGTAGCAGCATCATAAAAATGCACGGCATTTTAGAGTCTGCCTATTACATAAAGGACGTATAAATCGAAACAACAGAAAAAGCGCAGATGGATATCTGCGCTTTTTCTACATTTTAATTACGATTCAATTGATCAGCTTAACTCGACTCTCGTAATGTCACTTAAATAAATGCCATTTAAAATCCCATCTTCATGCGCAACCACATATTCAATGACAGTCGGGCTTATGGTTCGAATGAACACAAAAGCGGAATCATCTACATGCTCAATACGAAACTTTTTACGCTGAGCCTGCTTAATATCGAGCTGGCTGGTGCCGGCTTCCGGCAGGCTTGTATAGTATATTTCAAAATCTTCTTCTGACGCATCAATAAACAAATGCCACGTATTATACTTTTCTTCTTGATCAATGACCGTTTTGAACTTTCCTTTTTTTCCTCTGCCAAGAAAGTACTTGAACTTTGATTCATCATTGACCATATTGCGGTCAATTACTTTGATGCTTCCGCCTTTTCTGCTTTGAACAAGCCCAAAGGCCACGCCTGTTTTTCCAGTCGGAGCGGTTAACACATCCCGGTTCACCGCTTTATGTTTTTCTTCCTGTTTTGCATAAGCTGCCTCTGTCCCGAGCGGCGGAAAAACCTCAAATAAATTATCAGACGTCTCGCCCCAGTTTTGACTGTTCTGTTGTTCCTTTTCCATCCATTTGTTGAACAGATTCATTACTACTGGCGATTTACATGAGTTTCCTGCAAGCAGGATGTTGACCTTATCGACTTTGCCGATTTCCGGACGGGCAAAAGCGCGCCGTAAAGACTCAAAGAAGTTTTTAATGCCTTTTTCAATTCTTTCTTCAATAAGCTGTTCGAGTTCATTTTGATCAACCAAAAGTTCAACATTCAATTTTGCCTGGCCGGTTTTGTCAAACAGGTCCGCCCGGATCATCCCTTTTTCGAACTTCTCTTCATACTGGTCATGTTTTTCCCACAGAGGTCTTAATTTTTCCACCAGCTGCTTCATGTTTAAATAGGACTCCTGCGACTCATTAATCAGCGTCTCACTTCCCGGGAACCTTATACATTCTGCCGGCAGAATAAAAGAGATATTCAATTCACGCATCATTTTTTGGTTGTTTTTAAACACTTGGAAGGCTAAAAACTCCAGCAGGTTCTCACCGCCTAAATAACGGTCCCCGCCCGCTGCAAAATGCTCGATCACATAGTCATATCTTGTTTCCTTCGGGCCTGCTTCGCGCCAAATACCAAAGTCAAAGTCGGTCGTACCTCCGCCAAAATCAAACACGCCGTAATACGTTTTTTCATCCTCTTCCGGTTCAAACCCATACTCCTGCAAGGCACAAATGGCGTAGGCGGCTGGTTCACTTGCGCCGCTTGTCACGCGGAATTTTTTCATCACTTCTTCATCCTGCTGAATTGAAACAGGAAGGGTCTTTTTCAATCCGCGCTGGAAGCTCTTTAGAATTTTTTCTCTAACCGCTTTTTCGTAAGTGACCGGGAAAGACAAAATGTAATCCAGATAAATGCCATTATGCTGGTTGTTAATATACAAACCGAGGTAGTACGCATATAACTCAATCGGATTGATTTCCTGCTCTGTTAAATCCGAGAAGGAACGCAGAACCACGTCATATCCCCTTTTGTCTTTTAGACGCAGATGTTTTTTCTTTTCTCCAGCCCATTGCTTAAGATTATTTAAGATAGAGTAGTAATGGTCGCTCTTTCCGTTCATTAAACTATTAAAAGCCGTATGGGAAACCGTTACATCCTGCCATTTCGTATCCGGCCTGCCTTCTTTTTCCCGGTAAAGCTCTAGGAAATGTTCTAAATCAATAAATTCAATGACGGTTGGATTTTCGTAATGCCAGTCCTGCACTTCTGTGTTAAAGTAGCCAACTCCCACACGCATCGGAAGCGTAAAGTCACTTTTTTCCTGATGGACGACTACAGTGCTTTTCGTACCGAAATCAATTCCCACTACGCCGTCTTCCCGAATATCCATTTTCGGGTTTCGGGCCATGATTTCAGCATTCAGTTTTATCGTTAAAGGCTTTTCTTCATCTAGGACCGGCCACAGGTCCCAATGGCCTCGATTCGGATCTGTCAGCATCTTTTCATCATATGTATCTACTTCCGCTCTTACTTTTTCAGAGTTTAACAGCTTCTCAAACAGCGCCTTGGAATCAATTGCGATAGACGGCAGTTCTTTTTCAAAATTTTCATGGTCTAAATCCTTTAATTGATGCAGTGCAAGCAAATACTCATATTCGTGCTGGCGTTCCGCACTTAATCCACTTGGCACCAATCCATTTTCCAGCCATAAATGAACAGCGGTCCGATCATCGGTCCCGAAGGCATTCTCTCCTTTTAAACGGAAGATCGGCACGAAAAAGCCTTTCCCCTGCAAATCGGTTTTTTGATTGACTACATCAAAGCTTTGCATCTCATACTCATTAAATTTAAAGGCAATGGATTTAGAAGAATGTGCGGCCGTATTCGCAAATATCCTTGAAACGGGCGGATTTTTACTTGTAGATCCATCATCCAAAGCGGCTATTTTTTGAAATACAGGGTGATCGGTTGTATCAAAGCTTTTAACCGTTTCTTCCGGAGTCATCGCATCACCTTCGAAACCGGACACATCCAGATGCTTTTTATAGTCAAAATCTTCATCCGCTAGTTTATAATGTTTTCTGTAAGGAAATAGGGCTGTAATATTGTGATCGTATACAACATTCACATTATTCATGAATACCCATCTGGAACGAAGCATCTGTTTAATATCTTGGAAGAAATCTGTTCCCTCCTTGAAAAAGTCTGCTTCTGCTCTTTCATACAAATGGCTGATTAGCGCTTTTACTTCCTTGTATGTCATGGAAATGGACGTAACCGGAATCGTTTGTACATCTGGTGAAAATAAAACCGGCTTGTCACTCTTGTCTATTAAGTGAATCGAGCTGTCCTTCACACTGTTTGGCTCTGGGATTGTTACACTTTCGGAAGGCTTTTCGTCTTCAGCAGCTTCTTGTTCTTCCTCTTCTGCAGACGGCTCTGCTGACGATGAACTGCCAGAGTCCATCTCACATATGACATCACCAATTTTGACTAACGTGTCTTCCGTTACAAATAACTCTTTAAGCGTACCTTCTGTTTCTGAAAAAAGGTCAAATTCAATACCATCACTGTTGAATTTGGCCAGCGTATCGCCCACCGTTACATAATCACCGGGCTGTTTATACCACTGTACCAGAAGGATTTTTTCAATCTCTTCTCCAAGCTCTGGAATCGTAATCGATGTCATGTTTACTTCTCCTTTGTTAAATCGCCTGCTATACTCTCACGATTGATTTTTTAATAATTTTACCATTAATGCTTGTATATCCTGGCAGCAGGATTTCTGATATATTCCCGGATATATGGCTGTTGACGCTTCTTATGTACAAGTCTTCTCTAAAAACTTCATTTATTTTTACTTCCTGCAGTTTATATAAAGGGGTATCATATGTTTTGCTGTATTCTCGAAAGAAAAACTGAAACAGAGCGAGCAAAACGTCTCTTTCCTGCTCCCGCCCCTCCATCAGCTCATTTTTGATAAAATCCCATAATGAGGAGATATTTTCATACTGTACGCCACAGATGATAAATTCCTGTACGGTTTGCCCTTTAAAAATTCCTTTTAAAGACTCCTTTGTGGTTTCGGATAACTGCTGAACAGCCCTATAAAGCTCTTCTGCCTCCCGATAATCCGCTCTTCTTTTTTGCAATTCATCCAAGTAGGCATCCGTTTTCTGCTTTAAATCATGGATTTTCACCTGGTACTCTTGAATTTCCTGTTTTTTGAACTCAATTTCCTGCCGAAGCCTGGCAATTTCTTTTTCCTTTTCTTTTAGCAGCTCCTCTGACTCCTCCATCGGACCAGACGCGTCTGCTTCAGTAATTTCTTTTATTCTTTCGATGATTCTTTCGTCTTGAAGAGAAACGATTAAAGCATCGATGAAATCATTATTGAATTCTTTGTTCACCCGGATACTCCTTTCAACACGTTCACCCGTACGAATGTCCTATCTCCTATAAAGTAAAGTGTTTCAAATTCAGTTATATGAACGTATTGCCTGGTTCGCTGTTTTTTATAGAGCCGTTACTAGACGAATCATGCTGTCACGCTCTGGCCGATCTTGTTTATCCGCACATCCATATTTTTGTACTCTTACATTTTATCATTTTCAGCGAGAACATCCTCACTTCAACTATCAGATAAGAGGGCGGCAGGTTTTAAATTAGACATTAATTAAATCATGTTCGTGATTTTCGAGTCAACAAATCACAGAAAGATAGGTTGTGGAACTATATGGTTACGAGAAAAGCAAGCGGGAACGACGTACTTCACAAAATTTTGTTGGGTACAGCTGTAACAACTTATGTGTTTATTCGCTGAAGAAATCCTAAATGCTTATTCCTTTCACTGTTTCCAGTCCTGCATAACTATTATGTGAATGTAACTCTTTTTGCCGTTTAAAACAAACAATGGCTTCACAAACAAGTATGGTTCTCGTTCAGTTTATGTTCTGGAAGCAGCAAGACAGTTGCTCCTCAAAACTAATTAGATATGCTGTACTGATAAAGAGAAAGCTAAAATAAAACAAGCGCCATCCCTTACATACCAGGGGGTAGCGCTTGTCTTTAAAAAGGGTTTTGAATGCTGTCCGCATTCTAGACCTTGATTAGTCCATAAACAGCCGGCTGATCCTGTGAGCACCGCTCTGTTCAAACCGGTTTACAGGCTCATTGATATATGTTTTTTCAACTAACGAAGCCGCCATCTACAAATAATGTCTGCCCGGTCATAAATCGGCTCCAATCAGAAGCAAGAAAGAGGACCGGACCGGCAATGTCATCAGGAAGAGCGATCCTGCGAAGGGGTGTTTGGGCAATAATCATGTTCTTGACTTCTTCTTTTGTATGCCTGCTGGAGCTTGTGGGATATACAAGGCCGGGTGCTACACAGTTGATCCGGATACCGAACGGGCCAAGTTCGGCTGCTAAATTGCGAGTATATCCCTGCAGGGCGGATTTGGCTGTATTGTATTCATGATAAGGAATAATAGGCCTTTCCACCAAATTGCTAATCATATTAATAATACTGCCTCCGGACTGCTTTTTCATCAAAGGCAGTACGGCCTGGCACATATAATGAGCAGCGCGGAGAGAGCCGTCTATTTGCTGCTGGTAATCTTCCCATGACAGCTCCCATGCTAATTTTCGTTCTTCGGGGTTAAACGCGTATGGCGCAAAGGCGTTGTTGACGACCACGTCTATTTTTCCTGCTTCCAGCACGATCTGCCCGACCATTTCCTGTACAGCGTTTTGCGAGGTCACATCTGCCTGGATAGCCCATCCATCACCTCCTAACTCCTGGCAGGAAGCCGCAACCTGTTCGGCAGCTTCTTTGTTCTGCAGGTAATTAACAATGACAAAGGCTCCCTCAGAAGCGAAGGCACGGGCAATCGAGGAACCGATTCCTCGGCTGGCCCCCGTTACAAGCACCACTTTTCCTTGAAATTTTTTCATTGTCCCCTCCATTATTTGGCCGGTACCATTTCTTCTTCTACTGCATCTTCCATATTAAGCTTGTTTTTTACCAGTCCTAATTCTTTATACGTATCAGCGCCCTGCTGCAGGATATCCGTATCAAGAGCGCCGAGACCTTTCTCTTCAGTCAGGCTGGAAACAGCTGAGGCGTTGCGGAGCTTAATAATATTAAGATTTTGCTCTTCATTTTTTCCGTCGATTGCATAGTCAACTGCTAATGAAGCGGCTTCTTCCGGATTGTCGATCATCCACTGGGCACTCGCCTGGTAGGCCTTCAAGAAATTCTTCAGCTCATCCTGTTTTTCTTCATATGTTTTTTCTGTTACAACAAAAACGTCGCTTGGAACGTTTAAATAGTCTTTTACTTCAAGAACATTCACATCACCAAGCCCTTTTTGCTTGCCGATAACAAGTCCTGTATCAGTGGCTGCCGTTGCATCCACTTGTCCCTGCATAAGAGGAGCAAAGTTTAAAAGGCCTGTTTCAACAATGTTTACATCTTTTTCAGAAAGACCTACCTGGTTCAGCATAACAAGCAGATTCTGACGAGTTCCGCTTGACAGGCTGTAAACGCCAATGGTTTTGCCTTTTAAATCTTCGGGCTTGGTAATGTTTTTTTCTTTTAGCGACACAATATTAAAAACGTTCTGCGGATAGACATTATACAAAACTTTTAATTTTTCCCCTTTGTCGAGAGCAAAGTAAAGAGAGCCCGGATCAGTAAAAGCAATGTCCGCTTGTCCAGAAAGGATATTTTTAATGGCATCTCCCCCGCCGGCCCCTGGAATCACTTCTACATTCAGACCATTATCTTTAAAAAATCCTTTTTTCTCATCCACAAGCAGGTTGGTCTGTTCAGTGATCGGCTGGCTCCAGCTTGCAACCTTGATATCAGCAACTTTTTCTGGCTCCGCAGCCGTTTCTTTTTTCGTTTCTTCTGCTCCGCAGGCCGCCAAGAATAAAGCCGCGGATAAAAATAAAGCGGATCGTTTTTTCATTTTCATTTTTTGTTCTCCTTCATAGATGATTTTGACCATCGCTTTTCAGCCAGGTATACGAGCTGATATAAAACCATGCCGATAACAGTCAGAATGATTAGGGATGCAAACATTAAGGGTGTATCCATCATGCCCTGTGAGGCAATAATCAGCGCTCCAAGCCCTTCGCTTCCTCCGATAAATTCGCCTACAACAGCGCCAACCACAGCGAGAATAACCGCAACACGCAGTCCGGCCAAAATACCCGGAAGACCTGATGGAATTTTCAAGTAAATCAATGTCTGCCACCGGCTGGCTTTCAGCATGCGGAATAATTCAAGTTTCTGCTTATCTGTATATTGAATAGCTGACACAGTGTTTTCCAATAGCGGAAAAAAGCAGATAAGGGCAGTAATAATCACTTTAGACGTCATCCCAAAGCCGAACCACAAAATAAACAGGGGTGCAAGGGCCAGCTTCGGTACAGCCTGGCTGGCGATTACATACGGGGCAAAAAGTTTGTACAAAAATTTGCTTTCCCCCATTAAAATGCCGGCTGTAAATCCTAAAAAGCCGCCTAAGAGCAGGCCTAGCAAAATTTCCAGCATCGTTTGGATAATATGGCCTGTGAAATACCCGCTTAAAAGCCCTTCTACTAACGTACGAAGAATAATAGAAGGAGCCGGCAGAACCAGTTCTGACATACTGCCTGCGGCCAGCTGCCATACAACGATTAAAATCAGAAACAGGAGCAGTGAGTACAATTGAGTATATTTCATGGGCGCCCCTCGCTCATTTTTTGCCGCAGCGTTAAACAAAGACGATTAAAATACGGTTCATATCGCATATTGATAAGCCGCGGCTTTTTTAAAAGGACCTTCTCTTCATAGATAATGCGTCCCCTGTCCATAACAGAAATACGGTCAGACAAATAGACCGCCTCGGAAATATCGTGGGTAATGAACAAAACTGTCGTTTGGTGAAGCTGACAAATTTTCAGCAAGTCTTCTTGTAATTCCTCTCTAGTGATCGCATCAAGTGCTGCGAACGGCTCATCTAAAAACAGCATGGACGGATGTTGAATCAGTGCCCGCGCAAGGGATACGCGGCTCTGCTGTCCTCCCGAAAGCTGTGCCGGGTAGCGATTGTGATGCTCAGACAAGCCCACCATATCCAGCAAACCGGCTGCGTGCTCCCGATCTTCTTCAGTCACCTTCCGCCTCAAGAAAATAGGAAGGAGAACATTATTCATGACCGTTTTCCATTCAAGTAAAGTAGGAGATTGGAACATAAAGCCACATTCCTGATAAGGTCCGTCAAGTTCTTTTCCATTCAGCTGAATGATCCCTTTATCAGGCTGAAGCAGTCCTGAAGCCAGCTTTAACAGCGTTGTTTTCCCGCAGCCGCTTTTTCCCAGCAGACAATGAAATTCCCCTTTTTTAATATCCAAATTTACGTCCGAAATAACAGCCTGCTTTCCTTGATACGTAAAGTCTGCATTTTTTATCGTTAAAAATCCCATTTTTGTTCTCCTCACCTAGTCGACGTAAGGGGCAAATTGCTCGCTTGATGCCTCTGCCGCTGCTTCTATGTCGACCATATACACTAAATCCAATAGATTAAACCGGCCATCGTGGTGCCAGCCAGCTTCCGGTGATGTCATAGATCCGAGAGCGGCAATACGTGTAACCCCGATTTTTGCAAGCTGTTCAGCCCATCGAAACAGTTCAGCAGGACTGGCAGCCACTCCCACCGTCTGAAGAAAAGAACGATGGGGCACAATGACTGGAAGAATGTCTTCAATGTCACGGAAAGCAATGACTTTTACCACCCGGTTTAGCGCACTTGGCAGAAAAGAAGAGGCGTTTTCTTCATAAACCACTGTCCAGTCATTCGCTCCATTACCCAGCACTTCATGGCCAGGTTTTGAAAAAAGCGCTATTTCCTCCCTTTGGCGCCACGCTGCCGCCGCTGCGGATTCCTCCATCGACAGCTCCCGCCGTGGATATCTTGTTTGAAAGTTCTCCAGTTCATTTGCCAAAAAGCGCGCGAAATCACGCGGCGAAACATGTCCTCCTTCTTGAACATAAAAAAGGTGAGGAGAGTAGCAGCCCTGCTGATCATACCGGATCACATCAAGCGCTGCCTGATGGACCGTGGTCCACCCTTTTCTTGAATCAAGGCTTGATTTTGATACAGCCCCAAAACTGATTTTATGGCCAAAAGGTAAAAAGCGCGTTGTCACCGGCATCCGTTTTTGCAACGATTGCAGTGATTGGTTGCCTCCATAGCCTATAACTACCTCTGACTGCTCAAAGAGCCGCTGCTCCCTTTCTTCGTCGCCGCCTTTCCACCACACAACCGCGAAACAGTCTGCAAGCCGGGGTTCAATTTCCACCAGCAAATGAGCAAACCATCCAGAAAAGAACGGTTCTGCACTAGACACTTTACCGACCAGTCCTGCTTTCACAAGCAGTCCTGAAATAAAACTCCACAAAGGCAGAGCCGGAACATTACCCGCCCAAATATGAGTGATCAAGTTCGGGCCTATGGCTTTGGAAAAACCTCCTTTGATTCGAGGCTGGAAATCATCCAATAACAACGGATTGCCGAAATCTTCAGCCAGAAAACGCTGCAGCTCTTTTTTTCGGAATGTTTTTAAATAAGATGTCAGGCCAAGCCGGATAATTTCTTCATCATAGCCCGTTACAATAGGCAGCAATTTTTCTGCTTTTTGCCGGTAAGGTGACTGGCGGTCCAGCAGCTGCTCAATGGCCCTGTCAATAATGCAGATCATATCTGAAACAGAAAAGCTTTTCAGCACTTCCTCGCTTGCTTTTTTCACTTTCTCAATCACTTTATTTATTTGTTCCTTTGTTAATAAAGGAATCTCCGCTTCAACCGTCTCTCCTTTTTTAGAGAACGTCAACACTTTCATTTCCAATGTGGTCTCGCCTATATCCGGCAGGTATCCTGCAATTTCCCTCATTCTAATGCACCTTTTGAAGCCGTTTTGATAAATTCTTCTGCTGCAATGGAGCATCCCTTTGCTTCCGTGCCTTGAACGCGGCCCAAAAACAAAAAGCCGTTCTCTGTTTCCAGCCCCATATCTTCCGTCAGAATGGTCGTAACCGAATTGAAATTGCCCAAATCACAGTGGACGAGAACGCCCTGTTCTCCTTTAGGGACTTCTTCACCTGTTAAAGGATTGATCACTCTTGTGCGGATCCAGTGAGGGCCAGATTTGACGGAAGGTATGGTTTCATTCCCGCTGTCATAAAACTGCGTGCTGAGTTCTGTCATACCGTACATATTGATACAGGCTGAGCGTTCAATTCCAAGAGCAGCTGACAGCAGGCGATAAAACTCTGACAGCTCCATTTCTTTGGATTGATTTTTAAACCCGCCTGTATCAAGCACCCTGCTTCCTGTAGGAAGAGAGAAAGTTTTGCCTCGGCGTGTCAATTCTTCAAGAAGATGCACAAAACTGTAGCTTGCGCCCAAAAGGGCATAGGGCTCTCCCGTTTCCTCAGCACGGTTCAGCTCATTTAAAAGGCGGTCTATATCAATTCCTTGTTGCGTCAAAAGATAATGGCTTTCGGCTGTGCCGAATTCCTGGACTGCCAATGCCAAATAATGAGCAAGCGAGGAATTGGGCATTTCCTCTTCCGTCGGAAAAAGAATCCCCATACGGATGCGGTCTACCCCCTGCATAAAGCGGTTTTTAAAGTTTAATGTCATCGATTGATCGTAAATACGCAGATCCGGATGGAAGTGCTTCCCTTTTACACCCTGTGTCGTTCCGCTCGTCATAAAAACGGCTTCCGCTTTTTCAGGATCGATACAGCTCAGCGTAATGTTTTTAAACGCTGTAATGGGTACAGCTGGTATGTCCTTCCACGACTTGACCATTCGTGGTGTTTTCCCTTTTTGTCTGCAAAATGACTGGTATGGAAGATTGTTTTGATATTGATAGGTATAGAGACGGAGCGCCAGTTCATTAAAATCCTGCTCTGCGGACGGCTCTTCCTGCATAAATTCCATTACATGTTTTATCATGTTTTGCTGTTGGTCCATATTCTTTCATTCACCCTTTTTGTATAAATATAAAATAAAAAACACTTTGCGCAGGCAAAGTGTCGATAGGTATTATTCTTCCCACTTTCCCTACGCTGGCATTACCCAACAGGTTATTACGGTCTACAACAGATTAGTTGTACTCTCAGCCTGATTCCACAGACTCCCGACGGTTTTATTTGGTTCAAAGTCTACTCTTTCTTCTCTTATAATGCAACTAAATTTTACTTCTGACTTTTTCAAACACTTTTTTTGATTCCTATCTCTCTCAGAGATTAGTTTAATTATGCATAAAGTTGAATATTTGCTTACAAGTGCTTAATACTTCCATGGAGAGAGGATAGATAATCCAGCGAAAGTCCGGAGCAGCCTCCTCTGTTGCAGTGGAAATGGGCCATGCCACAGTGAGCAGTATCATAGGAATGAAGAAGGATCAGATTATACAAAAACTCCCTTATAGGAAGGGTAAAAAGCACAACTAGCTTATAAGCTGTGCTTTTTCAGGCAGCTATGTGCCTTTAATTTTGTTAGATAGATTTCTGTATGGGCAGCGGTAAAAAAATGACCCGCATTTAACGGGAATGCAAAAGAGCATGCATGTTCCTCGCAATAGATTCAATTAAATAAAGCACAGGCAGCTGTGTGGTAATGTTTGTATAATGATGACGTTCTTCCGTAATATAATAAGCGATATTAATTTCAGACATTTTAGCAAGCGCACAGTCTTTGTTATTGGTGATACTGACGATGCGGCTGCCCTCTTTTTTAAGTTTTCCAGCTAAATCTACCGTGTGCTTGTGTTCACCGCTGATCGACAGGGCAAGCGTTGTCGTCTCCCGCAAATCATCGTAGACCGGAAAAAAAGGATCGCTCATATACGTGGAGAATTTTCCTAACCCAGAAAAATAATGGGATCCATATTGAGCAAGAATACCGGAGCTGCCGCTGCCTGCAAAAATCACGCTTTTGGAGGCAGCAGCCAGCCTGGAGATTTCTTGAATGTCCGCTTCAAACCGCCCCTCAAACGCTTTTTCTGCAAATTCCGCAAAGGTATAATGCGAACTTTTAATGTTCTTTTTCTTATCCATTTCCAGGTCTATTTTTAATTTCGCTTTTAATTCTGCGAAGCCTTCGCAATCTACTTTCCGGCAGAAACGTGAAATAGTCGAAGGTGAAACATGCGTGGCATCCGCCAGATCACGGGCACGCATATGGATGACTTTCTCTCGATTAGAGGCAATATATTGGTATAAAATCGTTTCCAATTCATTAAACGATAAAATGTGTTCATAAGTAAACAATCAGATCCCTCCACCGCACAATCTTAAAAAAATTATAACACGGATAAGGCTGCTGCTCTTCCTTGTTTGATTATTCTTTACTTCGAAAAAGGATGAAGCCTTCAATGGCGGCCTTTCACTAGCTTTTGCATTGCGTGTAACACGTTGTTACTAAATTGTAACAGTCATCTTCTGCTGGAATAAAAAACGCAATAGCCCGAACACCTTCCCTCCTTATCTTAATCACGTTACCATAAATATATCAAAAGTGGAGGTGCAAGAGATGACAAAAGGAATTAAAATTGCCACTATTGGCGGCGGATCGAGCTACACCCCTGAACTGGTTGAAGGATTTATTAAGCGGTATGAGGAACTGCCTGTACGCGAACTCTGGCTTGTGGATATTGAAGCCGGAAAAGAAAAGCTTGAAATCGTCGGCACTCTTGCCAAACGAATGATCGAAAAAGCCGGGCTGCCCATTGACGTTCATTTAACACTCGATCGCCGGGCTGCTTTAAAAAATGCTGACTTTGTTACAACACAGTTCCGTGTCGGCCTTCTTGATGCACGGGCAAAGGATGAACGCATCCCTTTAAAATATGGCGTGCTTGGGCAGGAAACAAATGGACCGGGCGGCTTATTCAAAGGACTGCGTACGATCCCAATTATTTTGGATATTTGCAAAGACATGGAAGAGCTTTGCCCGAATGCCTGGCTTATTAACTTTACCAATCCAGCCGGCATGGTAACTGAAGCCGTTCTGCGTTATTCCAATATCCAAAAGGTGGTCGGGTTATGCAACGTGCCGATCGGCATGGAAATGGGCATTGCCAAACTGCTTGATGTGGACCACTCGCGTATTCGGATTGATTTTGCCGGTTTAAACCATATGGTATATGGGCTTGATGTGTTTGTAGACGGAAAAAGTGTGAAAGACAAAGTCATTGAGCTCTTAACAGACCCGAATAACAGCAGTTTTGTGAAAAATATCGAAGGCCTTGGCTGGGAGCCAGAATTTATCCGATCATTGAATGTCTTAACATGCCCTTACCACATGTATTACTACAAAACGAAAGACATGCTGGAAAAAGATGCAAAGAACGCACAAGAAGAAGGTACACGGGCAGAAGTTGTGCAGAAACTGGAACAGGAATTATTTGAGCTTTATCAAGATCCACAGCTCGATATCAAGCCGCCACAGCTTGAAAAACGCGGCGGTGCGTACTATTCCGATGCAGCGGTTCGTTTGATTACCTCTATTTACACGGATAAAGGAGACATCCAGCCGGTGAATACGCGCAACAACGGCGCCATTGCCGGTATTCCAGACGATTCGGCTGTTGAAGTAAGCTGCGTGATTACGAAAAACGGACCAAGACCGATCGTCATGGGAGAACTGCCAGTTGCGGTACGCGGCTTGGTGCAGCAAATTAAATCGTTTGAACGTGTAGCAGCAGAAGCTGCTGTAACAGGCGATTACGAAAAAGCCATATTAGCGCTTGCAATTAATCCACTAACCCCTACCGATACCATTGCCAAAGAAATTGTAGATGAAATGCTCGAAGCACACAAAGAGCACCTTCCGCAATTCTTTCAAAAAGTAAACGCCTAAAAGAAAGCAGAAACTAGATCACTTCTATTTACTTACAAAGGTACGTTCAAAAAAGCACAGCTTCTGCTGTGCTTTTAAAAATATTCGCTTTATAACGAGCTATAAATCATTCAGGATGATGGCTTCTTTTTTTCTTCTATAACCGATAAAACCTGAGCTTCTGCTCCGTATTCTAACCGAATGGTTTTTCTCGCATTCGCGGATGTTCTTGCAGTGACAGGCTTGATTTGCTTTTCTCCCTTTATTTCCATTTCAACAAGGAAGCATTTTGATCCACATCTCATGCATATTCCTCCTTTTCGGCCTTCAGTCTTTTTGGCATTATTGTAAAGTAAACTATCTTTAAAAGAAAAGCAGGAAGTATTTTTGATTTCTTTATGATGGCGGAGATAGGATGTAGAAAATGTCTCTATAGTGGGGCAGATAGAACCAGAGAAAGTATAACAGCTGATACTCATACTAATCCTACCCGCAAAATAAAAAGCGCAGAATGCACTGCACTTTTTATTCTGCAATTTTCTCTAAATGATCATTATTTTCAAGCTGCAGGGTGGATTTCTGGGCTGATTCATCACCTAACACGACCATTTTTCTCGCGCGGTCCATGATTTTAACTAATTCTTCATAGTCTTGCTGCATCATGAGGGCTCTTTTTTCAAGCTCCTCATATTTTGTTTCTATCGCCGCTTTCTCACGTTTGATCATTTCAAGTTCTCTTTGAAGGATTTCGCAATCTGCTTCAGATGCATTTATGTTTTGCAGGAAAGCAATAATCTCTCTCATCGTAAGGGCTGGAGAACCTATAGCTGCATTTGTGTTTTCACCTGCAAAGCGGTCTCCCGAAATGACTTGCATGCTTGAAGCCCGTTCTTTTTTTTGAAGGCTACGAAAATATTGTTTCCTTTGTTTGCGCGCAAGGCCCAAAGCTTTTTCGTATTGCTTCCGAATCACAGCATTCCAGCGGAACCCGCAGGCTGCTGCCGTTCTGTTCAGTGTATCTCCTACTTCTTCAAACGCTTTCAGCTGAGTACTTCCCTCGCGCACATGGCGCAATACCGTTTCTGCAAGGAGCAAATCATTTTCTTCCGACCAGGCATCTTGTCTCATTTTCATTGGTTATCTCCCCTTTTGTTCGAATTGTCCTTTCAACAAGATGGCCGCTTCTACCTCCTCTTATACAAATGCACTTAAAAATTATGTATTCCATTTATATTCTGGTGAACTTTAAAATATTTATGAAAATGAAGAGAACAATGACTCTTTTCTTGACGTTTTTAACTGGCATGCAATCTGCTTGTGTATTTAACTGCTTAGGAATTGCTTAAGCACAAACTGGCACTATCGCCCTGCTTAAAGGAAGTAGTAGTTTTATTTCTTCAGGGAGTGTTTTTGACAATTTTGAACGATATAGATGTACTAAAGGTGAAAGTATTTCTTCATTCCTTAAAGTGTTTTAAAAAAATACCCATACTTGCAAACCATAAATTGCTTTATTTTTTGGACGAACTGTTGAATAACAATCTATTGCTGGTTAATTTAATTAGCTGTGCGAAGAAGTAGTTTTCTTTAGTATAATTAGGAATCAAACCATAAAAGATGATTTCTTTATAACTCTGCTTTGCAAGAGAAATTAATTAACAAAAGAGAGCAATAGAGTGAAGATTTTTAAGAACAGGATAAAGTTTTTATTTATTCCTGCACTAATCCTTTGGATAACAGCAGGAACTATCCTTTTAATTTCTCCGTGGTATTTCGGTATTCATAACAATTATAGAAGCATCGCTTATATGCTTATAACCACTGCATTATATTTAAAAGTTTTTGAAAGATATTTAAAAAGAAGGGCATCCAAAAAAGAGTTGATTGGGATAGGTCTTACTATTTTATTTGCTATTTTATTCAGTTTAATGAGTATGTATTTTTGGTAATTTTGAACTCAAGGCTTGATAAAATATCTCTCTTTTTCTTTTTAGAAAATCTTTATACTATTTCTAATCCCGCTCAACAGTTTTGGTCTACTTTTGACCAGTAAAATCGAATGCAAAAAAATGCAATTTTGTTGTATTTGAAGGGGCATCAGCTTTCAAAAAAACCGAAGCCCTTTGCTTCACAGTCTAACGTACGGTTGATTAGTGAGGATGCAGTTATTATTCAAAAAGCTCTTCTAAAGAAGAGTAAAATTGTTACAATGTATTTTTTTTATGAAAGTAGTGAAGAAGATGAAACGTTATCCAAGAACAGGGTTGAAAATAAAAAGCGAAAAAGGTGTACATCCCGAAGTAAAAGCAGAATGTACTAAATTTTGCAATTGGCTGCAATGGCAAATGACATTTGATGTACGTGTGGTTATTTATCTAAAACAAGATACTTTAATAAAAAATCGAACAACGAATGAAATGGCTGCTGCTACCTTTTTTGCACCTTATGATAAGGAGGAAGAGCCTTATATTCGTATTGCGACGGGCAGCTATGAAAAATTAATTGTCGAGTACGGGAAAAAGAATGCATTATATGAAATACTAGATTCCATTGCTCATGAGATCATTCATTATAGACAATGGTTAAATGACGTAAAAATTGATGAAGAAAAGGCAGAGGAAGAAGGATTAAAATTAATGGATCAATACATCGAAACCCTTCAATCCTAAACCTTTAAACAGCATTCATTATTAACGGAAACTGTTGTAACACAAAGAGTTAGAAATGTTATTTAAGGATTGTTCGATTAATATATAAACTTTCTTCAATTTATTAATGATAGCAACCTATATAATTTAACTGACAGTATTGGTCAACGACTCAATAAAATTTACGATCCGCCTCCTGATTGGCATGACCAATCTTTTCTCACAGGTAAATTTTTTTATTTCGATAAGGTCATTCAACCCTTACCTGAGCTTCTCCGTACTATAGAGCGGCTTTGTTGCGTTTCAGAAATTTTGTAGAAGGCTTGGATTTCCCCTGTTGCCCAGTTGTCCACCATGCTTTTTCCTGGTTACACCCTTCTGTTGATAGCTGTAACCTTCTCACTTTTGATTGCATCCTTTTTCGTTCGATCTCTCGACCATCCTTCGCGGCTTTTTCAGCTTTTTAAGGTGCCGAATTTTACATCATGCTTTTTTGCTAATGCAGCAAGCATTGTCTTGGTTCTTTCCCATTCTGATCCGATATAACCCCAATTCGCCACTTCACATCACCACCACCTCCGAGATTGTTTTTAAGCAAAGAAAAAAGCACCCGTTATACGGGTGCAACTGTTTCTTTTTTCTTTTCCCTTTTTCGCTTGGGCGACTTAGTTTAATAAAAGCTTTTGTGCTAATACTACGCCCTCATCTTCAAGTTCTTGCATAATCGGTATAACATTTTTATGAATACCGGTCGTCTTCTCTAATTCTTTTGCATACTCTTTAAACTGTACATCCATCAGAAAAACCCAGGTTTTATTTTCTTTTTTTTCAAATGAAAAGTTCTTTGACTCCAGGTGAAACTCTTCAAATTTTCTTCTGAGTTCTTGTAAAAATACTTCCTGATCATTAAAGTTTATTTGATATTTAAATTGCACTTTTTCACTCCCCTTTTACCTTATATTTTGACAAAGGGTTTAAATTTCCTGCTCCTCATTCGACATAAAATCTGTTATCCTGTTTAATTGACTTCAAAGCGAAGAGTGTGCAACGTGGAAACAGAGTAAGAAATTGATTTAAGTATCACGTACAATATCCGTGAATAACCTGATACTAAAAGCGGCCATTGTGGTAACTACGGCAATGCTCATTTTAAGAGCTCAATTAAAAAATAGTAACCGTAAGAAAGGTACACCCACTGGCATCAGTGAGTGCACCTTTCTTTTTTAGGATATTTATAAAGAAGCTTATAAATTAAAAACTCATTCAGTAATTGTGAAATATGCCGCTAAAGACACCTTTTCTCCTTCATTCATCGATGGATAAAATGTATGACTGACTCTGTATTCTCCCGCTGTGATCAATGTTTTAAAGTCACCAAACCAAAAACCCTTTTTTTGAGTTTCGTCAGCTTCTATGCCGGGCATATCAGTCGGAAACATTAGGTAAGGATTGTATTTTATTGAGACCCACTTATCTCCTTGTTTTTTCTCCAACTTATATATACGACTGTATATATAAGCGAAATCTGCTTTATTAACAAGTGTCACACTTACAGATGTATCAGACGATAATTTATAGCTTTCCTTCCCCGCCGTCATGGTTAGTCCGCCTTGGGAAGAAGGCAGTTCGCCATAAGAAGATGGAGGAGACAAAGCTGGATCACTCAGCCGGGCTACCATCATCGCAAATTCGCCTCGTTTTATGGGGTTATTTGTACCAAACCGTTCAGGCGTTATTCCATTTACAATGCCTGTAGCAACCAGTTTGTTGATAGCCTCCGCGTACCGTCCTGTTGCATCTGTAAAATGATGCACTGGCTCGTTAGGTGTTATCAGCACACCTCTATATGCTCTTGCGAGAATGATGGCAGCTTCTCCTCTTGTGATTGTATCGTTAGATCCGAAAAAGGTTTCCGTTTTTCCATTTACCACTTGGTAATATTGAAGATAGGAAATCGCACTTTTTGCCCGTTCTGGAATGTCCTTAAATGTTAAAGTACTTATAGGTGTAGGAAAGTATTCTTTTCTAAAACCCATACCATGTGCAGCAATCATGGCGGCATCCACGCGCTTGATCGATAGATCCCATCCAAATTTATCTGCACTGACACCATTTAGATACTTGTTATGATAAAGAGCTGAAACTAAGTCCATTCGTTCTTGAGGAACATCCGTAAACGGGAATTCAGATGTAGGTTTAGCATAAATCGGCATGAAGTCTGCCGCCTCCGCTGAAGGATTAGTTGAAGCAAGTACCATTCCCGCAAGTGCAGCAACAGCTATAATACGAGGTACCTTTTTCATTAATATTCCGCCCTCGGTCTTACAAATTTTCTCATTAATTGATGCATCATACAGTACAACAGAAAGCAAAGGAGATTCATTATAAAATAAGAAAAAAACACCCTTGCAGACACTTTGGTAAACAGTTACCTTGCAAGCTGGTTGATGGTAGACTCGAATGCTTCTTTTAAATATATGTCTAACAATTCTTCGCTTAATCCCATATCTTTAGAACGGTCATAAAATCTTCCCTGCTCATACTTTAAAGTTTCCTCACGCCATTGAAATCCTGGCTTTACCTTTACGGTAATTTTATCCTTGTAAAAACGGATAGAGAGTTCCGACTGTTGGTTAAGCTGAATACTCCAGCATTTCTCTTCTATTTTTATTTTTAATGTCTTTCCAGCAACCTCCGCCTCATCCTTCAAGGAGGCTGAAATATCATTAAAATAATTGGAAATTAGGTTATAGGCGCTTTCTTTAGAAAACTTCTCTTCCAATTCATTTTTGAAGGCTTTTTTGCTGAGGTCAATAAATGTTTTTTTGTAACTCACTTTTCATTTTCCTCTTTCTATAAAGTACCATTTATTTAGAAGCAACTGTTTCTCTTTGTTCCTTTACAAATTTTTTTATTTCCTTGTAAAATTCTTCTTCCGTTACGATGTTTTTTTCACTAAGTAAGTTAGACACGGCCATAATATGCGGGGATATGCTGCTCAATTCTTCTATCTGTTCAACGTATTTTTTCAATTCTATTTGTTTTTCACTCATCTTACTACTTCCTCCCTCCTATATATTGCAAGAGGAAGCAATAAAATCCTATAAAAATCGTTCATCAAATTTCGACAAACGGAAGTGATCCCCTGGTTAATTCTATATATTAGGCACTCTCTATATTTGGCCATAAAAAATAGCACCGGTTTGGGTGCTGTTTATCAACTTTGGCGAGAACATTCCCACTTCAACCGTCAGGTAAGTGGGTGGTAGTTCAAACAACTCTACTTATAATAAACCGCCAATCTTCATACACTTTGCGGAAATCGGCATGCATGAACTCTTTAACCGAAAATAAACAGCCATATTCCTTATAACGCTTAAGTGAAGTCGAAAATATACTTTCTGATACGGATGTCTAAAGCTTCGTTATATTCATACATATTGAAATCGAATGCTTTACTATCTTTAGCTGATCTACACGAGTGTCTAGTTTGCGGATTGTAATGAACATAACTAATCAGGATGATATAAACTTCTGTGTAAAGATCGAATTGGTGAGTTTTTTTAAATATCCTTTAAACTTTCAAGATGCTGCACTCTGCTCCTTTTAGGCTTCCCTTCGGAGTGAGCCTCTCCCCGACCTTCACCTTACCCTCACAGACCACCGTCACACATGTATTCCGTATTTCCATTAAATCCAATTCCAGCTTCATTGTGGAAGGAACAATTACAATATCTTTTATAGTCGAGAAGCCCCCAGTCTGTTAAAATAGAAATGCGAATACTATTTAAAGACCCCGGGGCTTTTTGTTTACTACTTCTGAAAATGGGTACATGTTCATTAACCACTCACTTGAACTTGCCCATTCTCTCTTTTAGCCGAGTTTATCTCGGCTTTTTTATTTTGTCTGTATGAAAATTTTTAAACTTACCCATAATAAATGGTATGAGAATACCCCCCATTTTCTCATCCGATAACCCATAACACTATGCGGCCAGAGCCTCCTCTGGCTTTTTTTGCATATTTTTCTTTAAATGCGGGAAATAACCAGTATCAAGGAGTTAAGGAGATCCCCTCTAATTAGCGCTTTTGATGCTCCCTATAGCCTGGGAGCTTGAAAAGCTCCTTGGCTTTTTGTATAAATTTTTATTGAGCAGTCCATAATAGTTGCTGTTAATTCCAAACCCCATTCCCATGAAAGCAACCATTCCTTCAGCCAGGTTCCTCACACCTGGCTCTTTTTTCTGTTTCTAGATCTTGCTTATGATTCAATTATTTGTGACAAAATGAAAGGAAGAAAGTTTTGAAAAGATCATTTAATTTGACCAGCTTAAGTCCGTGCTCCGCCTCTTGCATCCACCCTGTTGACAAATGCGGATTGCGGTGAATAGTTCTCACCGGCTAAACCTTGCTTCAAGTAACGCTCGTATTGCTCCTTGTTTGGTCTCGTCAGATATAAATCATTTGTTTTTTGAAAAACAAAGAGTATCATCCTGCTCAATGACTGCTCCATGATACGCCACTTTTTAATCCTCCCGTCAATTCCTCAAACCATTCTTTGTCTTTCGTCATAAGGGCTAGATCAATGAGCGCTGTTTTATCCTGAATATCATCCAGTAGTGTGCCAATGGGTTTTAGACGATGCTCCTCAAATAGTAACTTCGTTGGCGTTCCCCATATCAATTCGTCTTTTATGATTCTTCCTACTATCGCTAGCTCAATCTGACTGTGGTAACAACCAGTCCTGCTGACATAACCGATGACTGTAAGGTCCCCAATTTTGGCTTTTTTCCACTCTCCGATCTCCAAGGCTGTTTCCCCCTTTTTTAATAAGCAAAAATACAAACTACATTAGGGGGTAAAAAGGCGGTAAATTCATAGATTTCCCTATAATACATGCAAAATTTTGGACTCTATTATATTTGTCTTAACTGAAAAAGTGAGACATGAATAAAACATGCAACTTCATTATTCAAAACTACATTTCACTTCCTCTATCGTTGCAACATATAATACATTTACCCAGATACCTTTTTGCACCTATCTAGAAACTTTTGAAATAACTATTCTCGGTTGGAATAGTTACTTTTTTCATCTATTCATGCTCCTTAAAATTCTATTCTTTCACCTTGCGAATTTTCACTGCTGTTCCTTTAAACTTAAGGTCAGCGCTTCCGCCTTCACTCCCCCTCTTTATATTCTATTACCGCTGCTTCTTGCCCGCTCCTCTGCTCTAGAAGCTTTCTTCGAAGCAGGAAATCCCGGAAAGTTGGCTCACCTTCAACATTGAAAATGACCTACTCTCTCTCTCTGAAAATCTCAAGGCTGCCCACTCTTTTACTCAATATTTGCCAGCAAATACAACACGAAACAAAAGACCAACCTTTCTAAACGAACAATTTCTGTACTTAATAAACCTGCCGAAGATAAATTAAGAGATTTTGAAGAGGCCTCTTAATCAACGGCAGCGCTCTACTACAAAATTTCAATTACCTCTCCTGTACAGCTGAATGTAGAGCTCATTGCCAGGAGGCTCAATTTAAGAGGGTGTATAGCCGTAAGAAAGTATGCAGAGATCGGCGGTCTCTTGATGATCATGCTTCTTTCATTATCTTACCCTCCACTTAGTGCTTTTCTTTGCTAAAAATCTCTTTCTTTTTTATACATTCCTCATTAATAAAAATAGCTTAGGAATGAGTATAATGCTGTTTTATATGCCTTAAACTCCATCTGTCTCCTTTGGCTTGCCCCATAACAGCTCCATTTGTGAGCTCCAAAAACCTCCCGACAAAATTCGACACTTTTATTTTTTATCTTTTTTCCATTATAATGAAAAATGATAAAGGCAAACTTATCGAAAGGTAAGGACGCAAAGCCACGGGTCTATCATTCTTTTGAATCATGACAGCCGGGCTGCCAAATAGGGATTCCTTCCTTGTTTGGACTATTCTTTAATAAAGGAAGGGATTTAACGTGCGGTCTATATCTAATGAATCAAAGACTAAAATCGTTCTTATTGACGATCAACAACTATTTCGAGAAGGGATAAAGCGCATTCTTAATTGTGAAGAAACCTTTGAAGTACTTGCTGAAGGAAGAGATGGCGTTGAAGCAATTGAACTAGCAGATCGTTATAAACCAGATGTTGTAATCATGGATATCAATATGCCAAAGACAAACGGTGTTGAAGCAACTCGTAACTTAATCAGTAAATACCCGAATATAAAGGTTATTATTTTGTCAGTCCATGATGAGGAAACTTATATTATAGGCGCGCTCCAATCAGGTGCTTTTGGCTATTTACTGAAAGAAATGGACACAGAAAATTTAATAGAAGCGGTAAAAGCTGTTGCAAAAGGCGAATCGTACCTGCATCCACGTGTCACACACAAGCTAATTACTGCTTACCGCCGTTTATCAAGTGCGGCAGCTCGTAAAAAAGAGTTTCAACAGCCACCAGTCCGTCTGCCTCTGCATTTGCTCTCCCGCCGTGAAAGTGAAGTGTTACAGTTGTTAGCAGACGGAAAAAGTAACCGGAGTCTTGCAGAAACGCTTTATATTAGCGAAAAAACAGTCAAAGGCCATGTTTATAGCATTCTTCGAAAAATGGATGTCAATGACCGCACACAGGCTGTTGTCAAAGCCATAAAAAATGGCTGGGTTGAAGTTAGATAGATACCTCTACTTCTAATTATCCTAAAAAACAAACAGCAAAAACCACCCCGTTTTTTTAAAGCCGTGGTGGTTTTTTATCATAAAAGTCATAAACGAGTTCACGCAGCGCTATTTTTTGTTTAAAAAAGATGCAAGAAACTCTACTATAATGCGGCGCAGATAACTTTCTGTTTTGTTAAAATTTAAACCGCCTGGACATATGCCCCGCGCTTTAAGCCTAAATGAATAATTATTCCGCGATCTTTTCCAGATTACCGTTTTTCTCCATTTTAGAAGCAGGAGTCGGGTCATTATCAGCTAATAGTACCGTTTGTCTGGCACGATTCATAATCCGCATTAAGGTTTCATAGTCTTCCTGCATCGTAATGTTTTCCTGCTGAGTTTGTTCCAATTTTTGCTGCAATTCAGCTTTTTCTTCTTTTATTGTTGCCAGCTCTTTTCGAAGCTGTTCAACTTCTGCTGCGGGGGCCGCTTTACTCTCTAAATTAGTTAGAAAAGAGATCACCTGAGCTAAAGAAATACCGAGATTTTTGGAATCCCCTGCTAGTGTCTCAACTGTATGGTCTGCCACTTCAATATTTTTCTCTCTTCTAGCGAGCATGTGGAAATAATCTTTTCTTTGTTTTTTAGCTGTGCCCATTTCCCTTACATACTGTTGTCTAACGACTGCATTCCATCGGAACCCGCAGGCTGCGGCCGTTCTGTTCAACCTGTCTCCTGCTTCTTCAAACGCTTTCAGCTGGGTACTTCCCTCACGTACATGTCGTAATACTGTTTCAGCAAGCAGCCAATCATTTTCTTCTGACCAGGCATCTTGTCTTTCTTTCATTGGTTATCTCCCCTTTTATTTAGATATCCTTTTCACCAAGATGGCCGCTTCTCCCGCCCTATATAAAAAGTACTTAAAAATGAAGTATTCCAAGTATATTCTGTTCCACTTTAAAATATTTGTGAAAATAAAGAGTATAGCCAAGTTTTGTTTTAGATTATTAGTTTTTTGCAAACTGCTGATATCTTTATAAAACCTAAGAATGCTCTAAATCTCTCTGGATATAGGCGCGTGAGAACTTTATGATTGGGTACCTAGACATAGCAATGAACTGTGGCCTGAAAACAAAAAACTGAACCCGATCTTGGATCCAGTCTCACCTTTTCTATGCTATCTATTGTTTCTCTTTTTCATTTGTTCAAATAACTTTTTTATCGTAAATTCACACATTATCAATAATTTTACTGGAGCAATACATACGCCGTCTCTTATCTCTTAATCCAGCCGCCTTGTGGCTCATAGATATTTCTCTTCATAGTAAATTATTATTTTTCCCCTTTTTGTATTGAACATTCAATTGTAACTTTTCTGTAATACCAAATTAATATGCCTGTGATTTTCTTTTCATCATTTCCAAGTAAAATATATCTATCAAATACAAACTTAGTTACTCAGTTAAATATTTAGTTATCTAGTTAATATATGGAGGTTTCATTTTGAAGAAAGTAATTGTAAGTTCTATGACAGCAATCACACTTTTGTTTGGCAGCATGACAACATCATTCGTTTCTCAGCCACACGCGGTAGAAGCCGCTTCAAATTATAAACAAAAAGCAATTAGCGAGGGTAAAAAAGTACTTGGCACGCCATATAAATGGGGTGGAACAACAACAAAAGGTTTTGACTGCTCTGGCTTCGTTGGATATTCATTTAAGAAAGCAGGCAAAACGTTACCTAGAACAACTGCTGAAATATATAAAAAAGGAAAGTCTGTATCCAAATCTAACCTTCAAAAAGGAGATTTGGTATACTTTCAAACCTATAAAAAAGGCCCCTCTCACATGGGAATTTATCTAGGCAATAATGAATTTATTCACGCTTCTTCTTCGAAGGGTGTGTCCATTACTACTTTAAGTAACAGCTATTGGAAAAAAAGATACATCGGGGCAAAACGGTTATAAATTAGCTTTTCACAACTTATAAGCAAAAAGAACATACAAAAACTGTTAAAGCGGGGCGTAAGATCTTCTACGCCCCGCTTGCCATTTTCTTGAAGTGTTGTAAGGATGGCCTCATAATCATTCCCTAATGCAAAATAAGTTATTTCCATTCAGATGACAGTTATGAATACTTAAAAATGAAAAAGGCTCATGATTACGCACGAAGTAATCATGAGCCTTTTTCTTCTTACATGTCTTGATTTGTTACAAAAGCTGCTTCTTTTTAAAATATCTCCACATTCCAAACGTCAAAAGGATGAGCGCCAAAAAGATAATAACAGTGGCGAAAGGAGAATCCTGATAAGGGAGAGGCACATTCATCCCGAAAAATCCTGTTACAAAGGTTAAAGGCAGCATAATGGTTGAAATCAATGTAAGAACATTTAATTTTTCGGAGGATTTTGCATTGATGATGGAATAATACGTGTCCAATGCGCTGTTAACCAGATCCCTGAATGTTTCAGTCGCATCGACAATCCGCTCTAGGTGATCAAGCAAATCCGTATAAAATGGAACATTTTCTTCTCTAATACCGAACTTCCATTTACCATTAACTGTTAAAAATATCCTGCGCTGCGGTAAGATCACCCGCCGGATCAATATAATTGTACGTTTTAGGGCTAAAAACTCTTCCGTGACACCCCTGATGGATTCATCATAGATCTCGTTTTCTAACTCATCGATACGAATACTAATTCGGTCTAGAATAGGGAAATATTCATCTGTAATCCCATCAATTAAAGCGTATAAAAGAAAGTCTGCCCCTTTATCCATATATTTCGTACTTCTAGAACAGATTGCATCCATTTGTCCAAGCCATCTTAGCTTGTGCTTATGAATGGTTACCACGTAATTCGGGCCAACGAAAACGTTAAGCTCAAGAGTTGTAATTTCATTATCACTTTCCTCGTTATACCGCAGGGCATGGAGAACGAAAAACTGATAGTCCTCGTAGTTATCCATCTTCGCCCGCGGGCTGTCATGAAGGCAGTCCTCAATGGCCAAAGGATGAAAGTCAAAAATCTTGGCTATTTCATATAATTCACGGCTTTGTACATCATAGATATCAATCCATAATAAACTATCGGCATAGCTTAAATGCTTATGAACATCCGATAAGTTGATATTGGAGACCATTTCTTGTTTATCATTTCGATAAAGATATGTTTTAATCATTGATCATTCACCTCGTTTAATTTATCCGAGGCATTTAAAAGCTGCTGGATTCCTCTTGGATGGTATATGAGGAATAGAAACACCTTGGATGCCTCACTTTGATGCTGTTCTTAAAATGGCTTATCGAATGCGGGTCGTCAGTGCCCATTTTTTCCTCACCTCCAAGACAAATAAAAGGCCCCTTACCAACAGAAAGGGGCCGTAAAAAGTCTATTTACGTTTTACATGTCCCCCCTTGTTGAGTTTTAGCACTGTATAGCATAGGCATGAACCAGCTGCATTAAGAAAAACCTTAATCCGATCTTTCCTGTTGACCCATTGGCGTCTTTCGACATTTTTGGGCAGCAGCGTATCTCTATACAGGAGCCTCACCTAACAGAAGACGTATTGAACTATTAATACTATATGCAACCAGCCACTTTGCGTCAAATGATTTTACAATCAAGATCCAAACTTTTTTATTCGCTGTCAAACCAGCCTTTAGACTTAAACCAAATAAACATTCCGAACCCAATAAAGAACATCATGCCTAAGATTATATAGTATCCAAAGTGCCATTTTAATTCGGGCATATGTTCAAAATTCATTCCATAAATCCCGGCTATAAAAGTTAAAGGCATAAAAATTGTCGTAATCACGGTTAGGGTTTTCATAATATTGTTCATCCGAAAAGAGTTTAACGATATGTAATTGTCTCTTATATCCGAGGTCAGCTCCCGGTTTGATTCAATCATTTCACTCAGCTTGAGGAGATGATCGTATATATCCTGGAAATAAGCCCGCTTTTGCTCCTGAATAATAAACCTTTTTGATTCTAGTATCCTATATATTAACTCTCTCATTGGCACGATGGTTCGCCTTAGCTTCAGCAAATCTTTTCGAACTCCAAATACTTTGTTAATGAGCGTATCCGTCGCTTTTTTTGATCCGTAATAGTTTTCGACAGATAGCAGATAATCCTCCAATTCCTGAACCATCGGAAAAAAACTGTCTACAATTTTATCCATAATTTTGTAGCCTATTTCAACAGGTCTAAAACGATTAACATCGGTAGCCTTCTCAAACATTTCCCATACAGCATTCATTTCTTTCAGGTCTTGAAAATGAAAAGAGACGATGAAGTTCTCTCCCATAAACAGGTCTACCTCATGTGCTTCTAGTGTTTTTTTATTCAGCGCATGAATAACAAGAAAGCTAAGGTTTTCATAGTACTCCAGCTTGGGACGCTGAAGAAAATGTGCGCAGTCTTCAATCGCGAGTGGATGAAACTGAAAATGACTGCTAAGTAAGAGAATCTCCTCTTTAGTCGGCATATTAAAGTCTACCCAATACCAATCCATTTTAACGAGAGTATCCAATGCTGGGTTAATGAGCAGCTGCTTTTCTTTGTCCACAGCAAGTATTCTAATCATAATATTCTCCTGATCCCTGTTTATTTATTCTTTCTAACTCTCAATATCTTTATCTTATTATCCTTGGCTGCACTTTTTACACTCTTCCTCCGTGTGTTCGGTATGTCTGAACAAATAGTTAAGGAAGTTTAAAACAGTTTCTAACCAGAACTTCTTTTTTCTGCCTCTGCTCGGCTCAAAACGCGTTTTCCTCAAACAGTTTAGTGATCAGTGCAAAAAGAAAAACTGAATTCCCTATATTGTACAACAGAGATTTCAGTTTTTCTTTTTTATAATCCGTTTAACTTTATTTTAATCCGTTTAAAACACTGGATATCGGTCATTGAATACTTTAAAACCTGGCTAGACTTTCCCCTTCCCCCCATTACCACTAGTAGATCTTCTTTATGAATAGTTTGAGCCGGAGACAGGGATACGATAACATCGTGGCCACTTACAATGGCCCTGACACTGTTGTTATATGTAGCACGGATATCAAGTTCCTGCAGCCTTTGCCTTTCGTTTTCTTTCCTGTAATCTTAAAGAAACAGACCGACAATTGTTGCAGAAAGAACAGAAGCCATCGTGGCCACCAAAAGCATTTTCAAACCAAAACCGGCCACTCTTGCTCCTTGCTCCTGGCTAAAGCTTTGCACGGTTCCCTGGATGATTCCAATCGATGCGAAGTTTGCAAAACTAATCAGGAATACTGATACGATACCGACTGTTTTGGCAGTTAAGGTGTCCAGTAATGGAGCAAAGCCCAGCATGGCAACGAATTCGTTTGCCAATATTTTCGTTGCCATAACTGCTCCTGCTTGAACAGATTCCGCGATTGGAACCCCCATTACGATGGCAACCGGTGACAACACATAACCAAGGATGGTTTCAAGCTTCATGCCTGTGACCCCTTCAATGCCATAGTTAATCATTGCAAGCAATGATACGTAAGCGATCAGCATTGCGGCAACGATCCCAGCTACTTTAATGCCGTCCACTGCACCATTTCCAATTGCCTCGAACAGAGACTGCTCTCTGACCATTTCACTAATATTAACATCTACATTCTCTTCTTTCACTGGTGCCACGATTGTTGCTAAAATCAAACCGCTCATAATGTTAAGCGGAAGCGCAACTAACACGTACTCTGCCGGGATCATTGTCATATAAGCAGCGACAATGGAAGCAGACACAGAAGTCATCGAGGCTGTCGTCGCAACAAATAACTGGTTTAAGTTAAAACTAGGAAGTTGGTTTTTAATCGCCACAATCGCGCCGGTATCTCCAAAGATTGAAGATGTGACAACAGAGAAGGACTGAATGCGTGGAAGGCCTGTTAGTTTTGCAATTGCCCCACCCAGGTACTTAATGATCAAAGGCAAAATACGGATGTAGTTTAAGATCGACAGCAAGGTTGATGTGAAAACGATCAGCAGCAGTACATTGATAAAGAATACAGTCTGACCTTCAGGAACTAACCCGCCAAGGACAAAGTTAATTCCTTCATTACCAAACATCATTATTTTTGCAAAACCTGCCGCAACGGCTTTAAGGATTTGTCCGCCGATGTTCGTATTAAGCATAAATGCTGCAACGGCCAACTGAAGTACAAACAGAATTCCGATTGCACGATAATTGATATTCTTCTTATCGTTTGATAACAAGTAAGCTGTACCAAACGTAAGAATGATTCCGACGATACCCACTAAAATACTTGTCATGTTGAGTCTCCATCTTGTTGTTTTTGCCTTGCACGAAAAAATACAAGCAGTCGAACAATGAAAGTCATTCACCAATGAAGAAAAAACGAACTGTTTATCCTGCTGTTTTTCAGACCTTTTCTGTATTATGGACAACAGCAGGAGTAACCATGCGTCCGGATTTTCTGCTTTTCAACACCAAAGGTGAAGTTCTGATGTCTGATTGTATAGTGAAAGAAATACCGGCAGTTCATATTAAAATTCCTTATACATAAAAAAGGATATTTCACTTTCCTCCGCCTTTTCAACATTTTTGTTGCAAATGCAACAAAGTTAGGTTAAATTTGATATATAGCATTTTTATTGCATTTGCAACAGAAAATATGTGCTAAGGAGAAAATTCTTCTCGAATTGGAATGACCTTACAAAAGGGCAGTGTTTGTACCTTGTGCGAATACATAAAAACCCCGGAATCATTCAAGAAAGCTAGCTGAAATGATAAAAGCAGGCCGAACAACAGCTGCTCATGCTATAAGAAACTTGAAATTAACGGTTTTGTTTTAATGAAAGATGATGAACATAACAAAAAACAAAAAAACTCTTTCCAATAGAAAAAGAGAAATTATTGCTTATATAAAGGAGCGACATATTAAAATGACTGTAAATATAAAAAAGTGTACCCTTAAAGATTCACACAAACTTCAAGAAATTAGTTATGAAACCTTTAATGAGACATTTCAGCATCAGAATTCACCTGAAAATATGAATGCCTATTTGAAAAGGGCATTTAACTTAAAACAATTAGAAAAAGAATTATCCAATATTTCTTCCCAATTCTTTTTTATTTATTTTAATAATGAAGCCGCTGGATATCTAAAGGTTAATACGGATGATGCTCAGTCTGAAGAAATGGGCGATGAAGCACTTGAGGTCGAGAGGATTTATATAATAAACAAATTTCAAAAACATGGGCTTGGTAAGCATCTGCTAAACAAAGCGATGGAAATTGCGATGGAACATAATAAAAAGAAAGTCTGGCTGGGCGTATGGGAAAAAAATGAAAATGCCATTGCCTTCTATAAGAAAATGGGCTTTGTTCAAACTGGAGCCCACTCTTTTTATATGGGTGATGAAGAACAAATTGATTTCATCATGACCAAAACACTGGGATAACTTTAGTAAAGGCGGGTCCTGAAAGGAACGAGTGTATTGGTTTAAGAAGGATTTTCCAAAAAAAGCCTGTATCAATGATTACTTGGTAACCGTTGATGCAGACTTTGTCTATCTGTAGCTAATTCCCCTTACATATATTTAATCCTTAGCTCTCTTTTTTGTTACTCTTGTACGGTTCTTGCTTTTAATGCATTTGCATTTACAGGTGCAGAGAAGTTGGCTTCATCGTATTCAACCATAACTCTTTGCCCGACGTTTAGGGATGATTTTGCTTTTTCATCGATTTTATTTAAGTTAAATACATAGCCTTTACCCTCATATTTTTCTTTTATAAGAAAATCTATTTGTTCCTGGTTCCCCATTATTTCTTCTTTCTTTATTTCAGTAATTACCCTTATTTCATCCTCGGTTTTTTTCACGATATAGCCTTCTGCCACATAGCTTTCTGGTACCTGTACACCTTCATTTTTAAAAAGCAGTTTTTTTAATTTTTCACTCTGTTCTTTGCTTAGCGTTCCGAAGCCCTCTTCTTCCTCCTCGCTCTGAAAAGAGATGCTGCCATCTTTCAGATAGACTTCGTACTCAAACAACCGTTCAGGCATATTCTCATCATAGGTGTAGAAAAATGTAGCTTCTGCCTTTCTATCCGGTTGAATGTCTGCCATTGCACCCGGCTCCCATCGGACTGCATTAAATGCTTCTCTTATGGTATCTAAATCTTTTCTCTCCGCAATCACAAATTCATTCTCTGGCTGCGCGATTGTTTCCCGCACATCTACTCTGGTCAGCTGGCCCAAATCAAAATCTTTTGGTGCTTCATTGGAGCAGCCGATTAAAAAAAGTGCAGTAAGGCTGATAAAAAGGCAAACGAGTCTTTGATACAATCAGTTTTCCCCCTGAAGTTTCTGGAATCATAATACGTTTAATTTTAACACAGGAATTTAATCACAGAAACTAGAGATCAACCGTATTTTGCCAATCTTTTTTATGCCATGAATACTCCCAAGCTTATTATGTAAAATCGTAAGGCCATTTGATAGTTGACCATCACCGGTTAAACTTTTCTTTACGGTAAAGTATTTTTAAGAGATAAACATCGATAACTGATTATTTAATTGGCTTTTCGAAAATAAAAACAGAGATTGCCAGATCCTCTTCTATTTTAATATCATTAAATAAATGCAGTAATTTAGATCCAACCAGTTCCTCTAAACCTTCCGGCATATTTTCATTGTATAATTCTTGTATCATAACCGTTCGCGCATTATGGATCATTTGCTGCCCTTCTGCTGTCTTTGAAATGAATTTTTCCGATACGGTCAAATTTCCATGCATTTTGGTGACAGCCATATTTTCAACGAAATAGGTATAAATTTTTTCTGGCCCTTTTCCGAATAAATCTTTTCTTACTTTTCGAATAATCTCATTGAAAGCGGCTTCTTTCTTCATCGTCTCTCATCCCTTCTATACAACTATTATACGGTGAAAAACAAAAAAACGAAAAATAATTTCCTTTCCATCTTGTCTTTTCAAGCAAGAGGCGTATAATTATTTTTGAAATAATCAAGATATAAATGGAATTCTTAATAATATTTTGTTAAGGCTCTATTACATAATTTTATGGTGGAATGGCACATTAGTAGGCATATGCTAATTGGTTAATCCAGCACAATAAACACCTTAGAGGTGTTTGCTGTGCTGGATTTTTTTATTCCCTGATAAAAAGGAGAGCACTGCAATGAATCAGGAATACATAAAAATTTATTTGGATCATCAAGAGCACCACGTACAGCCTGGCACAAGTATTTTAGAAGCCGTTAACCAGGCTGGCCTTGCCCTTCCGCAAGTGTGTTACGTGCCGGAAGTGGATCCTATCCAAACCTGTGACACATGTATTGTCGAAGCGGACGGAAAATTGGTGCGTTCTTGCGCAACACCTGTATCTCATGGGATGACTATCTCGCTCTCGTCTGACCGGGCGAAGGCTGCCCAGACAGAAGGAATGGACCGGCTGCTTGAAAACCATATGCTGTACTGTACAGTGTGTGATAACAATAATGGAAACTGCACACTTCATAATACGGTCGAAATGATGGGCATTGAGCATCAAAAATATCCATTTACACCAAAAGCAGATCCAACGGAAGTAGATATGACCCACCCTTTTTACCGCTATGATCCAAACCAGTGTATTGCCTGCGGCCAGTGCGTGGAAGTTTGTCAAAACCTTCAAGTCAATGAAACTCTCTCGATTGACTGGGAAGCAGAACGTCCACGCGTGCTGTGGGATAAAAAGGGGACGACTATTAATGATTCTTCCTGTGTAGGCTGCGGCCAATGTGTCACGGTCTGCCCTTGTAATGCGTTAATGGAAAAATCAATGCTCGGTGAAGCTGGATTTATGACCAAAATGGAACCTAATTTGCTAAATCCGATGATTGATCTTGTCAAAGATGTGGAGCCTGGATACAGCGGCATTTTTGCTGTTTCTGAAATTGAAGCGGCAATGCGTGAAACGAGAACGAAAAAAACAAAAACCGTATGCACCTTTTGCGGTGTGGGCTGCTCCTTTGAAGTATGGACAAAAGGCCGGAAAATCCTTAAAGTACAGCCAACGTCCAAAGCACCTGTTAATGCCATTTCAACTTGTGTAAAAGGCAAATTCGGCTGGGATTTTGTGAACAGCGACGAACGGATTACTACTCCTTTAATCCGCCAAGGTGACGAATTTGTAGAAGCAACATGGGAAGAAGCACTGGATCTTGTTGCAAGCAAGCTCGGAGGCATTAAAGAGCAGTACGGCAGCCATGCTCTCGGCTTTATCTCTTCTTCTAAAATGACCAATGAAGAAAACTACTTGATGCAAAAAATGGCCCGCCAAGTATTTGAAACAAATAACGTCGATAACTGCTCACGCTACTGCCAGTCTCCTGCTTCCTGGGGATTGCAGCAAACGGGAGGCATTGGCGGTGACTCAGGCACCATTAAGGATATTGCGTCTGCAGGCCTTGTTATTTTAGTCGGCTGTGCGCCTGCTGAAGGTCATCCGGTGCTGGCGACACGCATTAAACGCGCGCACAAATTGCATGGGCAAAAGTTAATTACGGTCGACCTGCGCAGACACGAAATGGCGGATCGTGCGGATCTGTTTGTCCGTCCGAAACAAGGAACAGATTATGTATGGCTTGCCGCTGTGGCGAAATTTATGATCGATCAGGGCTGGCATGACCAGGCGTTTGTGGACGAAAAAGTAAACTTCTTTGATGATTACGTTAAAGGGCTGGAGCGCTTTACGCTTGAATTTGCCGAAAAAGAAACAAACATCCCGAAAGAAACATTGATTCAAATCGCAGAAATGATCCGTGATGCAGACGGAACGGCTATTTGCTGGGGAATGGGTGTCACGCAGAATGTGGCGGGCTCCTATACATCCGCCGCTATTGCAAACCTGCTTCTTGTTACCGGCAATATGGCGCGTTCAGGTGCAGGCGCATACCCGCTTCGCGGTCATAATAATGTCCAGGGTGCAGCGGATATGGGTACAATGCCAAACATCTTCCCTGGCTACCAGTCTGTGACAAACGATGAGATCCGCGCTAAATTTGAAAAAGCATATGGTGTTGCCATTTCCCCAAAACCAGGCCTTGATAACATTGAAATGCTTGCCGCAATTGATAAAGGCGATTTAAAAGGCATGTATATTGCAGGCGAAGACATGGCATGGGTAGATGCGGACTCCAACCATACACAGGAGATGCTGGCAAAGTTAGATTTTCTCGTTGTACAGGAGATTTTCTTCACGACAACGGCTCAATTTGCGGATGTGATTTTGCCAGGCGCGCCATCCTTAGAAAAAGACGGAACCTTTACAAATACAGAACGCCGCGTTCAGCGCCTGTACCAATCACTGGAGCCGCTTGGAGACAGCAAGCCGGACTGGTGGATTTTTATGCAGATGGCAAAGCGGTTCGGATATGAATGGAACTATTCTCACCCGAGTGAAATTTTCGCGGAAATGGCAGGCTTAACACCATTTTTCAGCGAGTGTAATTATGATGTATTGGAAGGCTGGAACAGCTTTAGCTGGGGTTCTCCAGACGGAACAGATACGCCGGTTCTCTTCTTAGACGGCTTTAATTTCCCGGACAAGAAAGCGCGTTTTGCCCTATTTGATTACGTACCGCCAGTAGAATATCCGGCAGAGTTTGATTTAACACTTAACAACGGCCGGCTGCTGGAACAGTTTCATGAAGGAAATATGACTAACAAATCAAACGGCATGAACAAAAAGCTGCCAACCGTTTTCGTCGAAGTTTCACCGGAACTCGCAAAAGGGCGCGGTGTAGAAAGCGGCTCACTCGTCCGCCTTGTATCACCATATGGTTCCATTAAGCTGAATGCCCTCGTAACCGACCGTGTTCAAGGCATGGAAGTGTATGTGCCTATGCACTCGACGAGCCATGAAAATGCGGTAAACCTTCTGACCGGAAATGGGTTTGATATTATTACTCATACACCGGCTTATAAACAAACAAAGGTGCGGATGGAAGTACTGAGCGTCAGCGGAGAAAATCCGCTGCCAAAAACAAGTCCAAGAACCAAGGAACGCCACCCTCAAAATGGAGTGGAAGTTGAACGCAAATGGAAACGGCCAGGATATGTTTCACTGGTTGACTAATTGAAGGAGGCAAAAGAATGGCAAGCCCAATCCGCACACTTAAAAAGCGTGAGTGGAGTGAAGAAGAAAAAAAGCAGCAGTCACTTCATAAGCTGACAGACAGTTTAACAGAAAACGAAGAAGCGCTTCAGAAAACAATGGCTGTTGTCCGCGAGCTGCACGACAGCGGCATTCTTGAAGCGGCAGAATCCATGCTGAAAGCGAAGGAAAATATTGCAGAGGTGGCCTTAGGTCAGGTAAGCCGAAAAGAAGTTACCTCTCTCATCAACAATGTGATGGCTGCAGCCGGCATTTTAACCGCTATTGATCCGGAACAAACGAAAAAATTATTAGCGGGCGTTGCCATCGGGCTGGAAGAAGCAAAAGAAAACAGCAATCAAAAAATCCGCCTGTTTGATTTAATGAAGGCATTGAAAGACCCGGACGTAAACCGGGCGATGAATTTTGGCCTTCACTTTTTAAAAGGTCTAGGAAAAGGAATAAAAGAATAACCGTATACAGGGAAGGACAGGGAAGGGGCCTATTCCCCTTCCCTCCTGTATATGTAATAGCTATAAATCCAGCAGAATGTTGGAAAGGTTCGCACACATTATACATAAAGGAATGGAATGACCGTGACGCCAGCAAAAACAAACCGGAAAATTCTCCGATTCAGCAACGGAGAAGCCGAGTATAAAGAGGATCGAATTGTCACTGAATACCCCATAACTGTAAAAATTAATAATGAAGAATTTGTTACAATGGTCTGTACGCCAGAGTATATAGAAGATATGGTCGTAGGCTATTTAGCTTCTGAAGGGGTTATCCGCAAGTACGAGGATATTCAAGATATGTGGCTGCAGAAAGAAGAGGGATACGTTCATGTAAAAACGGCCAGACTCAATTCTTACTACCAGCAGTTTCACAATAAGCGCTATATTACCTCCTGCTGCGGAGCAAGCAGACAGGGCTTTGTTTTTGTAAATGATAAGTTCACCGCAAAGAAGATGGAGAATAGGAACGTTACAATATCAGTGGAAGATTGTTTCCGCTTAATGAACGAAATGCAAAGCTCTGCCCACACGTTCCAGCAGACTGGCGGCGTCCATAACGCAGCGCTCTGCGACCGTAACGGGATCATATTAAGTAGAATGGACATTGGGCGTCATAATGCGCTTGATAAAATTTATGGGCATTGTTTAAAAAACCGAATTACGGTGCTTGATAAAATTCTTGTTTTCAGTGGCCGCCTTTCATCAGAAATATTACTAAAAGCAGCTAAAATCGGCTGTGAAGTAGTACTCACTAAATCGGCTCCAACAGAATTAGCTCTAAACCTTGCAGAGGAACTGCATATCACAACGGTTGGTTTTATCCGCAGCCAATCCTTAAACATCTATACCTGTCCGGAACGGATTTATAATTGTTAAAGCTTGATTTAAAGTTCCCTATTCCTTTCCTGCTAAAAACCGATGGACCGTTTAATGCCTGATTAAATGGTGTGTCGGCTGAATTAGCGGGCTGCATCAAATACTCGGCGCGCGGGTGACATGTTTCAGAATAGGACACGCTCAGCATTGAATCTCAAGGAGAGCTGCTGTTCGTTTTGTTTTCGTTTAAACGAAAATACTGTCAATTAACCGTATGACTTTCCTTTTAAATAAACGGCTCTGTTAAATGAGAATGTTCATTCTCGTTAGACTAACAGTGCCGTTTATTTTACGTTCCTTCGTATTAAATATAGAAAGGAGGACATAACCTCCCCTTCTTCTGTATTTCATTGTGTAAAAATCACATTTATAATGCTTAGTCACTAATGATATTCGCTATTTATGGTAAGCTTGAATAAGACAAAATATTTGAAGAGAGGAATTATATGAGTAAAATCAAAAAGCATAAGCCCAGTAAACTTAAAATGCTGATGCGAGGATTATTAGTCATCCTCGGGGGATTTATCGCTGCATACGGACTAGAAACTGTATTGATCCCAAACAACGTATCAGATGGAGGCGTGACAGGTCTTAGTATCGTCAGCTCACAATTATTTGGCTTGCCCCTAGGCGCACTTATTGCGGTTCTGAACCTTCCTTTTATCTGGTTAGGATATAAACAAATTGGAAAAAGCTTCGCCATTTTTTCGGTTATCGGAATCGCTTCACTCGCGATTGGCACAATCCTTATGCACCATACCCCTGCTATTATTGAAGGCGATACATTATTAGTGACAGTGGTCGGTGGTATTATCCTTGGTTTTGGGATGGGGTTGGCCTTGCGTAATGGCGGCGCATTGGATGGAATTGATATGCTTGCCGTACTGCTTTCCCGGAGATTACCATTTGGGACCAGTGATCTTATCCTTTTCTTAAACATCTTCGTGTTTATTATCGTTTCCACTGTGTTCGGCCTGCAAGGAGCTATTCTTTCGGCCATTGCTTACTTTATTGCTTCTAAAGTCATACATATTGTGGAAGAGGGCTTAAGCGGCTCCAAAACCTTCCAAATTATCACTACTGAATCTGAATTATTGGTAGAGACCATACGTGACCGCTTAGGCCGCAGTGCCACGTATAAAGAAGCATATGGCGGTTTTTCCCATGAAAAATTTAAAGAAATCACATGTGTCATTAACCGCTTAGAAGAAACCAAACTAAAGGAAATCATCAATGAAATTGACCCAGGAGCTTTTGTAACTGTGTATGACGTAGCAGAAGTGAAAGGCGGCAATTTCAAAAAGAACGATATCCATTAAACAAAAACGGCAATATTTTTATAGAAAAAATCAACAATAACATTCAGCAGAACCAAATAAAAAAGAATAGCCATTAATGGCTATTCTTTTTTATACCCTTGCATTTTTTTCTTTTCGTTTAGCCTGAATACACCATACAATAAATAGGTTACCAACAAGAGATAATCACCATTGGAGCAGCCCATTGTCTTATAGATGATTCAGGCAGCAGTTCTTCCTGCAGAAATAGACTTTCAACCTTCTCCTTTCACCAAGCACCCCGTTACTTAAAGAATTAAGCTTTATTTTTCACGTCTCACTAACGTTTTTTCAGGTATTTCAATTTGGTCAACGTCAAAATTGTTGATTTAAAGAGTAAACTCACCTTCTCGCCTGTCCGTTTCTTCTCCCACCCAACAACTATTCAGTTCAAAAAACTCACCTTTTTCAAGGTAACCATCCATCATCTCACAAGGCAAGGTTAGCTTTTTTTTTCGACTCGGCACAAATTTCTGGAGTTGTATATTCAGAGATCTTAATGCCCCCGTGACTAGATATTTCATAAACGTACGGCGTAGTGAATTGATAATTTACTACATGTTCGAGGTTACCGACATCTGCAAAACAATCACCAATATACATTAAATCATCTGTATATTCGTTGTTAACGGGTATTTCGTTATTACAGCCTATATAACTGGCTAAACTCATTCCCTCCCCCCTCCTTCAATCCTTTCTTAACAATACTACATCGTTAGGTGAACACGGAACGGCTTCACCACTCTTAAGTTATAAATAGGTGTTACTGGCGGATTTTGGTTAAAAGAAAGCTGCTTCCAGCCTCACCAGGCCAAGTAAAAGAGCAAATAATTTCCCAGAATAAAAAGCCAAAGAAGCTGGTGCCAGCGCTTTTCTCCCCCTCCATTCTAGAAACGCGGCTTATACGTAAAGGTTTAAGGGAATGGTACTTTATAGTGCCAGGAACCGATCATACTCTTAAAGAGCTGCTTCGGTTTCCCTCTCAGTCGATATAAAGGACTGGCTGCGAAAAAAAGGCGAACAGACAGGAAAAGTATCCAGGACGTAATCTTTGAGATTTTTAGAAAAGTGTATCTGCGAGAAAGAAGTTGAACTCTCTGTTTTTATGTTTACACCCAGTCACATCAGGAATTTATGAACTATAACATTGAGAGGAGAAACTAGATGATTGAAGATAATAAAGTGGCACTGATAACAGGGGCTAACTCCGGCGTTGGATTGGAACTGGCAAAAAAAATATTATCAAAGGGCTGGGAAGTAGCTGCCTTGATTCGATCTGACTTTCCTAGCCATGATCCACTTATCCTACAAGCGCTTAAAACGCGGCATTTAAGAATATATAAAGCTGATTTAGCCGACTTTTCCAGCCTTAGGGACGCACTTGGCCACATCAAGACCCATGAATCCCATATCGATTTACTTTTCAACAATGCAGGGGTTTATTTCGATGAATACAAATACTCCAAACAAGCACGTGAGATGCATTTCGAAATGAATACATTGGTGCCTTATATTATATTGATGGAACTTAAAGAACTTTTATTAAAAGGCAAGATAAAAACGGTGGTCAATACTTCTTCAAACACTTTACTGGTTGTAAAGAAATTGAACTTAGATACATTAATGAAACCTGGGACAACTCGTTTTAGAAAAGTTCTAGGTCCTTACGCACACAGTAAGCTGGCTCTCTCTCTTTGGACAAAGAGAATTGCTTCAGATCTATGGATGGAAGGAATAAAGATTCGCAGTGTGTGCCCTGGTCCAAGCAGAACAAAATTGACTAAAGCTAAAGGGCTGCCCATCTTTATGAAGCCCGTCCGGAATTTGATTTTTGCGCCTGCCAGCAAAGGGGCTTCCCGCTTATACGATGCTGCCTTTAGCTTTGGAGATGAAACAACTGGGATTTTTATAAACAAGGGCAAAAAAACGAAAATAAAGTTTTCAGAGCATGAAGAATTGGTGCTCACTAAACTACATGATATTTACAGAAATGAATTTGTTGTTTAGTTTTTCACTGCATTAGTGTGGCTGTTTTTTTGGCTGCGGCTGCTAAACTAAGCCGCTGTAAACAATGAAAATCATGAAAATTTGACTCTTCAAGGTGAAAAATAAAATGAAAATAATATCCACTACAGAGTCCATTTGAACAGTCTGGAATTGGTTTCGAGAGAATATTGAATTCGAAGAAGAGATGCTGTCGGTTTCCCTGCCCGTGAATATTGAAGATGGGCTGTGAAAAAGTAAAAGCATGCAGAATATTTCCGCGGAGATCCTTGAGGAAGTATATCAGCGAGAGAGAAACTAAAGTAGGAATCAACTAATTTACAATAATACTCTTAGCAAAAAGGAGTTGATTTGGGAAGATCAGCTTCTTTTTGCTGTAAATCCAGTATTAAAAAGAATGCTTTTTCAGCTCCTATTGCCAAAAGAATGGGCAAACGGCATGTTATTTATTCAATCGGTGACGGATAAAAGCAATCAGCAGCATGACGACAGGCAAAATAATAAGGAGCGGGATTGCAGCATATATGATATATACCGTAGCACCCTCTTCTGTGTGCTCAGCCATATCCTCTGCCATCATTACAGAAAGAAAAGCGAGAATAAGGCCTGCTGGAAAAATCATTTGCCGATGGGTTTTTAAATGAAACAAATCCACCATTCCCATGACCGAACAGTATAAGTAAATGCCTGCTTTAAAAAAAACGGTAATTAATAACGTGATGACTACAAGTGCATCCAAACGCTGGATAAATTCTAAAAAGTTAATCTTTCCTACTGTAGCGAGTAAAGGAAAAGGAGATCTTAGTACCTCACTGACACCCAGTACCGCAACGTTTAAAGCGGCGTTATAACTTAAAATAAGGCCGCTGACGATTAATGAAGCCACTCCAATTTTTTTTACTGCATCTGCACGATTCAAATAAGGAAAAAGCATGGCGAAAACGAATGCTTCTCCGAACGGAAAAATTAAAAACGCCGGAGAATAAAAAGCCGTTTCCAATATAGGCTTCCATCCATATTCTAAAACAGGCTTCAAGTTGTTAGGATCTACAGTGCCGGTTACATAAACGAAAAGATTTCCGATGATTCCGATAAAAATCAAAAAGACTCCTAGTATTTCAGCTGTCCTTGCAAAAACTTCAATTCCGAGGTAAAGCACATAACATATGGTAAACACAAAAAGCATGGCCACAACAAGTAAAGGAATCTCCGGCATCGTTGCCGTAATCAATACTTCACTGAATTCACGCACATTTCTGGCAGAAACATATAAGAAAAAGATTGTATACAGCAACCCAACAACCCATCCTATATATGGGCCCAATATTTTTCTGGCGTATGTTGTAAGCGGTAAGGAGGGGTAATAGCGGAACAGCGCATAGGAAACTAAAAATAAAACCAGTCCTCCACACATGCCCAAAAGAAGGGAGAGCCAGGCATCCTTTTTTGCTGCTATCATATGTCCTACCACTACCGCAGTTCCCATTTCAAACATAAAAAGTAAGAGAAAAAATTGAATACTGCTGATTTTCGCTCTTTCCATGAAAAAAAGCCCCCTCCCCCCGCCAAAGTCTTCCTTCATTCTAAGCAGAGATTTGTTCACAGCATTCCAACATTCTCAAATTATTATTCGTACAGTTGTTGGACTTCTTCCCATCTATTATTAAATGCTCGGCTAAACGAGTACGCGTATGGCATGTTCTAGTATATGATGCATTTCGTATGGAATAGGAAGAAATTTGAAAGTGGTGCATTAGCTGCTGGGTTACTTAGCATGCAATATTTACAGAGCATGTATAGCATTTCTATAACCCGCGGCTGCACACTTTTCACCAACTGCTTTTCTTTCATTCTCTTTCCCCTTTTTTGTAGTGTACCGGGATTGTCTAGTTGAACAATTCTCCATACTTCCGAATTGGTTCAACTAGACCTCTTCTTTTGCGCCAATACGGCAGCCGGAGTTTAAAATGCGATTGTACCTACTACTTCCTGTTCTTTTTCGGGTAAGATCTTGGCCTGTTCGACCCTTCTTTTTGAACTTCTATGCTACAGAGGCATACAAAGGTTTTTTCGGGTAAGAATGGGCAAGTAAGATCTGACTGACTCTTTTCCCCCCTCTGTTCTTACCCTGAATCTGGCTTGATCTACATCGCAATCCTTACCCGTTTTCATCTCCAAACCTGTCGGTACTCTTCTCTCATTTCATCAGGAATTTGATTAGCTTCCTCCTCTTTATCTCTCTATTGTTTCCGGTATCCATTCTTTTTAAAAACAGCTCTTTTTAATGAATAATCCGGCTTCATGATTTCGTAATGATGGTGAGCCGCATGAAAATCCGCTAAATTTTTCCGATTTAAAATATACATCTGCACATGATTCCCTACAGATTGTGAAAACCGTCCTCCCTTACATCCAGATCCCGCCAGCTGGCATCCTGTAAAGACTTACGGCTACGATTGCCAAGATCATATATAATCTTGTCTTTAAAAATAACGAATAATTGGTACCACAGCTTTGTACTCTCCACCCTGCCGATAAAACGGCATTGCTCTCTCGTATGCCAACTGAAAGGCTAAGACAGCCGTGACTACATCTTTGCACTTGGATAAACGGACCTGACCGGCTGTTTGGGAGAGTTTCATAAATTCTTCTTATTACATCGCTTTTTAGGATCACCATGTTTCTGAGCAATTCCTTTAAGCCTTCTACTTTTTCCTGCATCACACTCATCTTCTTTCATGACGTTATAGGCCTCTTCGCGGCTGAAAGAACAAAGGATCGAAAATGAAGCATCGGACACCAATTCTGTTGACATGCAAAAAGCTACTTACGTCTGACGCTTGAAAGTTAAGACCTATACTGGTGAAGATTTACTGTGTTAAATGTGTCAGACGTTCAAGGTTTCCATGTCAGACGTTTTCGGCAACCTCTTTACTTTAACGGCGTTCATCGCTTATCCAGCGTCATGAAGCGGTTATTCATTAACTTTCGGTCCGAAATCTTTTACATAACTATTGTTGTATCTTCTATCAGCCTATTTTGAAATTTTTCATGCTCATAAAACCTTTTAATTTCATTTCCCTAAACAAACTGGTATCTAGCTTAATGAACCTTCATATAGACCTGTTGGATCAGGAAGCTGAGGCTGTACAGGTTGAACCCAAAACTGTGAATATTTAAAGACAGAACGCCCTCTGACTCAGTTCATAAAATAATCTTTAATAAATTGATAAAATCGCTTGGCTGCTGGTGATATATATCTGCCCTCAACCCGGGCGAGCCCTATCACCCGATAAGAATTAGATGAGCGTATACGTATTCTTGAAACCCGGCTCCAGTCGATTCCTTTAAAATCTGGGATAAGCGTAACACCCAATCCAGCTGTCACAAACGCCACGATCGTGTGCACCTCTTCGCCTTCAAAAGTGATTTCCGGACTTATCCCCGCTTCTTGAAACAATCTGTCTGTAATTCCCCGAATGCCGTTTCCTTTTTCTAAAAGCACAAACGTTTCATCAGCAAGCTCCCGTAACGTTACGCTTTCGTACTGGGCCAGGCGGTGATCCGCGGGTACAATCAAAAACAATTCTTCCTTCCACAATTCGGTCCAATGGATTTGTTTAGTGTCCGGTGTTGAGGATACAAGACAAAAATCAATTTCTCCTGCTTCCAGCTGTTTTAGAAGCGAGTCGTTTCCATTTTGTTTAAAGCGGAATTTAACATTCGGGTATTCCGTTTGAAAAGACCTGACTAAGCTTGGAATCAGATACGTGCCCAGGGTAGGCATGAAGCCTAACGATATTTCTCCAAAGTCCGGGTCAAGCAAGTCCTGAATCTCCTGCTTTACCTCTTGAAATTCCTTCATAATCCGGTCTGCCCGATCCAGAAACAGCTGCCCATACTGATTTAGCTTAATAGTGCGTCCCTGCCGCTCAAATAACGGAACACCGAGCTCCTCCTCAAGCTTCGCCATGGACCGGCTTAGAGCAGGCTGAGAAAGAGATAAAACCTCGGCTGCATTAGTGATGTGCTGCAAGCGTGCGACAACCCGAAAATATTCAATTTGCTGCCATTCCATCCATGTCTCACCTCTTTATTAGAGTAACAATAGTATATACCTTTTTTGCATGAATAACATGCAATTAATAAATTAGACATTATTATTCATCAGTCATATCATAAAACCTATAGAGACCGTTTAAACAAAGAAAAGGTTTTCTATTTTGCTCAATTCATGAGGTATTTTATTTGAGGGGGATCATGCATGGCAACAAGCAAGGAATTTTTCTACCGGCGGCTGCATTCATTGTTGGGCGTCATTCCGGTCGGGGTTTTTTTAATTCAGCATTTGGTGGTCAATCACTTTGCGACAAAGGGACCGGAAGCATTTAATCAGGCGTCGCATTTTATGGAGAACCTGCCATTCCGTTACGCGCTTGAAGTATTTATTATTTTTCTTCCTATTTTATTTCATGCGATTTATGGACTGTATATTGCTTTTACAGCGAAGAACAATGTAAACCGGTACGGTTACTTCCGGAACTGGATGTTTACGCTTCAGCGTGTATCAGGCGTTGTCACTCTCGTTTTTATCGCCTGGCATGTATGGGAAACAAGAATTCAAGCTTTCTTTGGGGCAGAAGTAAACTATGACATGATGGCCAATATTTTAGATCATCCGGCTATGCTTGCATTCTATATTGTCGGAGTTCTTTCCACAGTCTTTCATTTCGCAAATGGCTTGTGGACATTCGGCGTAAGCTGGGGCTTGACTGTTACTCCTCGTTCTCAAAGAATTTCAACATATGTCACATTGGGCATTTTTATCGCATTATCATTGATTAGCATTCGTACCATTTTCGCTTTTGTTTAATTTGAACGTGTTAAATAAGGTGGGGTTTAGATGAATAAAGGAAAAATTATCGTTGTGGGCGGCGGTTTAGCCGGATTAATGGCGACCATTAAAATTGCAGAAGCAGGAAAACAAGTAGACTTATTTTCACTCGTTCCGGTAAAGCGCTCTCATTCTGTTTGTGCCCAGGGCGGCATTAATGGAGCAGTCAATACAAAAGGAGAAGGAGATTCTCCCTGGGAGCATTTTGACGATACAGTGTACGGCGGGGACTTTCTTGCCAACCAGCCTCCGGTCAAAGCGATGACTGAAGCAGCACCAGGTATTATCCACCTGCTGGACCGGATGGGTGTTATGTTTAACCGTACACCGGAAGGGCTGCTGGATTTCCGCCGTTTCGGCGGCACCCAGCACCACCGTACCGCTTTTGCCGGTGCGACTACCGGCCAGCAGCTGCTTTATGCACTCGATGAGCAGGTGCGCCGTTTTGAAGTACAAGGGCTTGTCACCAAATTTGAAGGCTGGGAATTCCTTGGTGCAGTTGTAGACGAAGAACAAATCTGCCGGGGAATTGTCGCTCAAAACTTAATAAGTATGGATATTCAAGCTTTCCCGGGTGATGCGGTGATTATGGCAACAGGCGGTCCCGGTATTATCTTTGGTAAATCTACGAACTCGATTATCAACACAGGCTCGGCAGCGTCAATCGTTTATCAACAGGGCGTTCATTATGCGAACGGTGAGTTTATTCAAATTCATCCGACGGCGATTCCGGGAGATGACAAACTTCGCTTAATGAGTGAATCGGCGCGCGGCGAAGGCGGACGTGTTTGGACATACAAAGACGGAAAGCCATGGTATTTCCTTGAAGAAAAGTATCCGGCCTATGGAAACCTGGTACCGCGGGATATTGCCACTCGTGAAATTTTCGATGTATGTGTCAGCCAGAAGCTGGGCATTAACGGCGAAAACATGGTGTATTTAGATCTCTCTCATAAAGACCCGCATGAATTGGATATAAAGCTTGGCGGTATCATTGAAATTTATGAAAAATTCATGGGTGATGACCCTCGTAAAGTGCCGATGAAAATCTTCCCTGCCGTTCATTACTCTATGGGCGGATTGTGGGTGGATTACGACCAGCAAACCAATATTCCAGGTCTTTTTGCGGCCGGGGAATGCGAATACTCACAGCACGGGGCCAACCGCCTCGGGGCCAATTCCCTTCTTTCCGCTATTTATGGCGGCATGGTAGCCGGCCCGAATGCAGTCCGCTATATTAACGGTCTCGAGAAAAGTGCCGATGCGGTTTCTTCCACTGTTTTCGATCAGCATGTGAAACAGGAACAAGCAAAATGGAACGATATTTTAGCTATGGGTAAAGGAACAGAAAACGCCTATATTCTGCACAAAGAGCTTGGCGAGTGGATGACAGCCAATGTAACGGTTGTCCGTTATAACGATAAATTAAAAGAAACAGACAATAAAATTGTAGAGCTTCTAGAACGTTATCAACACATCGATATTAATGATACAGCCAAATGGAGCAACCAGGGAGCGGCCTTTACCCGCCAGCTTAAAAACATGCTGCACTTGGCCCGCGTAATGACGATCGGTGCACTCAACCGGAATGAAAGCCGCGGCGCTCACTACAAACCTGAGTTCCCAGAAAGAAACGATGAGGAATTTTTGAAAACAACCATGGCGGCCTTTACCGGTGAAAAAACGGCGCCAGCCTTCCATTATGAAGATGTGGATGTATCATTAATTGCTCCCCGCAAACGCGATTACTCGAAGAAAAAGGAGGAGAAGGCATGAGCGAGCACAAAATGATTTCTTTTATTATTACACGTCAAGATACCGCTGATTCCACTCCCTATGAAGAAGAATTTGAAGTTCCGTACCGCCCAAATATGAACGTAATTTCCGCCTTGATGGAAATCCGGCGGAATCCTGTCAATAAAAAAGGGGAAAAAACAACACCCATTGCATGGGATATGAACTGTTTAGAAGAAGTGTGCGGGGCTTGTTCCATGTATATTAATGGCAAGCCGCGACAGTCCTGCACAGCGCTTGTGGATAAGCTTGAGCAGCCGATTCGCCTGGCACCGATGAGTACCTTCCCGGTTGTCCGCGACCTTCAGGTTAACCGGAACCGTATGTTTGATTCACTCAAACGGGTAAAAGCCTGGGTCCCAATCGACGGCACATACGATCTTGGCCCGGGGCCGCGTATGCCTGAGAGAAAACGCCAGTGGGCTTATGAATTATCCAAATGCATGACCTGCGGCGTTTGTTTGGAGGCCTGCCCAAATGTAAACAGCAAATCTGATTTTATTGGCCCAGCCCCTCTCTCCCAGGTGCGTTTATTTAATGCCCATCCAACAGGAGCAATGCATAAAGCAGAGCGTCTTGACGCCATCATGGGCGATGGCGGACTGACAAACTGCGGGAATTCCCAAAACTGCGTGCAGTCTTGCCCGAAAGGCATTCCGTTAACAACATCGATTGCCGCCTTAAACCGGGAAGCAACATTCCAGTCATTCCGTAATTTCTTCGGCAGTGATCAAGCCTAATCAACAGTTCTGCAGAAAAAGCAGATGTTAGATCCTTCACGAGACAGGCAGATTTCATCTCGCCGGTACTTGTTCTATACAATAGAAAAATAAAAACGCCTTTAAGCTGCAAACGGATATGGGGTCAGTCCCGTCAGTCCCTATCAATGATCCGTAGACACTTAAAGGTGTTTTTTATTTAAACAAAACACAGATAAAACCCGGATACTCCCATACAAAAGAAATAAGAGCCTGCTGCAGCAGCCCGCTCAAAGTAAGCAGCTGCACAGATTAATACATTCCCTTATGTCCTCCTTCATACCTGGCCTGCTGCAGATACGTCCCTGCCCTCATCAAGCTGTACGCATAAAAAATCGCTTTTTTCCGAAAACGATCACTCAGCTGGTCAATTGATTCATCTAAAATATGCCGCCTTTTGTCCAGCTTCACCGGTGTAAATAATTCGAGCTGCTCGTATCCTGCCGCCCCCAGCCGGCTGCACACGATATGAACCTAGGTCACCGGCTGCCCGGGCTAATGCTTTTTAAGCAAAACAGCCGCACAAAATAACTGGACAGCTCTGCTGTTTGATTCGTGCTTCCCGGCAGCAGCACCTGGTGCCTGAAACCATGGTCTTCAATATCCCGTGTGCAGGAAATGCCAAATGCAATCCTTGCTGCCGACACGCATGCTGGCGCAGGTGCATTGCCGCATCCTCTGTCATTTCCTTAATGACAATGATGATTTCATCCGTCCGGTGATAACCACGCATTAAAATTTGCCCTTTAGAAAAAGATTTTTCGCGCGGTCCTGCTTTCTCGGAAAGAATACTATAATCTATTCCCCATGCATAATAGTAAAGCTGCAATCTAAAATGCCGAATTTCTTTTTGAGCTTCCACTTATCTGCATGGGCAAGACAGACCTTTTACCGCGTTTAGCTCTGTACCCCCCTCCTCTACTAGGGAGCAGACAGCAGCCGTTTCATTTGACTTTAATGCAGAATGGGCTTTTGATAGAAATGAGAAAACTTTCTCTTCCCCGCCAAAAGCCTCGTGTTATGGATGAACGAAAAAAAGAGGAAAATGGAACTTAAAGGTGAATAACCATAAAGGCGGAAGCTGGATAAAGCAGCGAAACTCCGACAATCGAAGAGGTAGTGCTTAATTGAGGAGGCAAGATCTTGAGCCGATATAAAAAACTAAGTCTGTCCGAATTTGAACGAATGGTCCATTACCCTGCATATACACAAGACCCGAAGCAGCTAAATCAATTAAAAAAAGAATTTTTACATGCATCGATCAAAGCTTTTGGAGAAGATAAGTTTGGCCGGTTAAAAGAGGGCACGCGTAAAATGATAGAAAGAGTTTGTATGACTTCAGCTGACCGCGGTTTTTTCTATATGAAGAGAAAAGACTTTTTAAGTAGGAATCACATTTCAGATAAAACGTTTCGAAATACGATGGGCGTTCTTCGTGAATCCGGTGTGATTGTTACCATCTATCAAGGTGCGGCTGCTCATAACGGCCGTGGTGAGCCTGTTCACCTTTTTGTGGATCACCCTTACTATCCTCACTGGCGGGATTCACTTGAGCTGACCAAGTACTTATCCGACAAATAAGAAAATATCTGCAGAAAAATGAAGAAAGAAAAACAGTTGAATGCACAGTGCCTTAACTGTTTTTATAAGTCCAGACTGTCGAGAAAATCCCGGCAGTCTTTTTATTCTAACTTTCATGCTGTTTATCGTTTTTTCGGTCTATATACAGCGTTTGGTCTGGCTGCACTTCAGCATATAAGACATCTGAAAGAGAGGCAATTCCGGCTTGTGTTAATTGTTTATGAAGCCATTCCTTATTAAGATTTAACTTTTCTAAATTAGTTGTATTTACAGCGCCGTCTGATACAACTTCCGTTATAGTAGGCAGCAGTTTCTTTTCCGGATTAATCAGATTTATATCACCTTTTGTCACGGGTTGTTTGCTGTCTTTTTTCATTACAGAAAGCTTGCCTGTCGTTTCAAAAATGGCATACTCCACTTCTGTAATGGAAAAAATATTTTTTTGCCTCAGTAATGCATGCAGCGCATCTATATCTAAACTCACCTTGCGAAGCGGCTTTTCCATAATCTTGCCGTTCTTGATCAGAATAAGGGGTTCGCCATTCATAAGTTTTCTCGCTTTTTTCGATTTCAACACGATCCATCCCAACAAAAGCGTCAATACACTCCATCCAATCAAGGAAATAACACCGTTCAAAATAGTTAGATTCTTATTGAAAGCAAGATTCCCCGCTACAGAGCCCATCGCAACGGCAGAAGCAAAATTAAAAAAGGTTATCTCTGAAAGTTCTTTTCTTTCCATCACCCTCATGAGAATGGATAAAGTAAGAAATGCCACTAATGTTCTAATGATTGTTTCCGTAGCGCCCAACAATTCTCCCCCTTTTTAACGGTATTATTTCCTGAAGCGGAAGAAATATTTATTTAAAAAAGTTTAGCACGGTTATATAAATAATTGGATTTATTATGAATCATATGAGCCAGTATACAACTCTCCTATGACTGCCTATTGCCCAGAATAATTTTGTATAATGGAAACGATACGAATTAAAGGAGGCTCGCTCAATGAAAAATGTATTTAAGGCTTTAGTAGTAGATAAGCAAGATGATCAATTTTCAGTCGGAATAAAAGACATTTCTTTAGAGGCTTTACCTGAAAGCGGTGTTTTGATTAAGGTCCATTACTCGGGCATCAATTACAAAGATGGATTAGCGGCTGCGCCTGACGGAAAAATTGTAAAAAATTATCCGTTTGTACCGGGCATTGACTTGGTGGGAACAGTGGTTTCTTCCGAAGATCCTCGCTTTCAAGCGGGGGATGAAGTCATTGCAACAAGCTATGAAATAGGTGTTTCTCACTTTGGCGGTTACAGTGAATATGCCCGAATTCCTGGAGATTGGATTTTACCCCTCCCCCAAAATTTAACATTAAAAGAAGCGATCGTATTAGGAACAGCAGGCTTTACAGCAGCATTATCGATACAAAGACTGGAGGAAAACGGGGTTTCGCCGGATAAAGGAAAAATACTTGTAACCGGTGCTACTGGTGGAGTAGGAAGCCTCGCTGTTTCCATGCTCGCTGCAAAAGGATACGAGGTGACAGCGAGCACCGGGAAATCTTCAGAATACGACTATTTATACGAGCTCGGCGCTAAGGAAGTGATCTCCCGGGAAGACGTATATAACGGAGAAATTAAGCCGTTAGCTAAACAAAAATGGGCAGGTGCAATTGATCCGGTTGGAGGACCTTCACTGGCCGCCATCTTAAGCCAGATTCATTACGGTGGTTCTGCAGCTGTAAGCGGATTAACGGGCGGAGGCAGCGTACCGACAAGTGTATTTCCTTTTATTCTTCGCGGGGTGAACCTGCTTGGTATTGATTCGGTGTATTGTCCAATGGATATTAGAAGAAAAGTTTGGGATCGCATGGCTGCAGACTTAAAGACCGACAAACTATTGAATTTTATCCAACAAGAAATTTCAATGGAGCAATTGCCTGAGTATCTACCTACTATTTTACAAGGGAAAATCCGCGGCAGAATTATTGTGCGTATCTAGATGAGCTCGAATGTAGGATAGAGCACTACCGTTATATATGGAGACGGTAACAATGAAGGATTAATGGCGGGTACAAAACAAACCAAATGACCCGCAGCTTTGGCTTGTAGACCTAAATTACACACTTTCCAAACGGAAAGTCTGCTCTTTCATAGTATAGGATGCAAGCGAGGCCGGACCTTTAGCATACATTTAAATATGTTAAAGGTTCGTTTTTTCCAAAAGTGATTAGTATATAAATGTAACTCCCAAACCTAACTCTTGCTGTTTAGCAAGCCCTTTTCATCACTTAACATATTTATAAATTTTTTTAAAGACGCAGGTACATACTTACCTCTTCGATGAATGAATACGGTTTTGACTTTTCCATATGGATCCGGAATTGGATGCTGTCTAAGAGTGCCATCTTGTACATACTTAGAAACGACACTACGTGGAAGCATACTTGCGCCCAGACCAGCAGCCACACAGCCGACGATTGCATCAATAGTGCCAAATTCCATCGTCTTATTGGGCACTATTCCTTCCCGGTGCAACAGCTGTTCAAGCTTTGCCCGATACGAACATCCAGAACGAAATACAAGCAGCGTCTTAGTTTGAATATCTTTAATAGAAGATAAAGGAGGATGATGTGAATCTGTAATGAGCACCAATTCTTCTTCAATCACTTCTCTTTGAATAAGATCAGGATGCTCAACGGGTTCAGCTACAAACGCTCCATCCAGTTTATACTGAAGAACTCCTTGAATATGTTGGTCGGTAGACCCTGTTTTTAAAGTGAAATCCACGTCTGGGTAGTCTTTATGGTATTTTGAAATAAGGGCTGGTAATCGGACAGCAGCCGTTGTTTCCATCGAGCCGATAACTAAAGGACCCTTTGGTATGTGATCATCATTGATTACACTTTTTGTTTCTTCTATGAGATTAAATATTTTTTCTGTATACACTAATAATGTACTTCCTTTAGCCGTCAAGGTCGTGCCGCGATTATGTCTATAAAATAAAGTTGTTTGAAGATCCGTTTCCAGCTGCTGAATTTTCATGGTGATATTAGGCTGTGCATATTCGAGTTCCCTTGCTGCCTGAGAAATACTACCTGACTTTGCGACAGTCTGGAAAATTTTTAACGCATGCAAATCCATAAAATCTCTCCTCCAGATTCGCCCTTCTATCTATATATCTTATTGATAACAAATAACTTTTATATACATTATATTATATAGCAAAATAAGAGCATGCTCAAAATTCAATCGGGCTTAACTGGAGACAAGCCGTTTAAAGAAGCAGCCGTTCAGAAATTTTATGATGTATACAGATTCATAGATCCTCTTCTTTCAAGGTACTCTTCTACATATATATTTTATTGATATCTATAATCACTTTTATATATTATGCTATATATCAAAATAAAGGTATGCTTGAAATATAATAGATGGACAAATAAAAACCATGAGGTGGAACTTATGTTACAGAATGAAATGACAAAACGTTTCAACATTCAGTATCCAATTATACAAGCCCCTATGGCTGGCGGAATCACGACTTCAAAATTAGTGGCTGAGGTTTCTAATACTGGCGGTTTAGGAATGATTGGCGCAGGTTATATGACTCCTGTTCAAACAAGGGAACAGATCAGGGAAACTAAACAGTTAACCCCCAATCCTTTTGGCGTCAACTTATTTGTACCCAATGAATTTCACGTGACAGAAGACCAAGTGCAGTCAGCTAACGAGCTTTTACACCCGGTTTGTGCGCAATTGAATATTGGGCCAGCCGATCACCCTGATATTCCGGAATTCAGCAGTATTTTCGAAAGCTTTATGGAACAAATCAGCGTGATTATTGAAGAAAAGGTCCCTGTTTGTTCCTTTACATTTGGTATTCCTTCCAAGGAAGTAATAGCTGAATTAAAGCAGCATAACATCATCCTTATCGGAACAGCTACCACGGTTAGAGAAGCTATTGAAAATGAAAAATTGGGAATGGATATGGTGGTCGTGCAGGGCAGTGAGGCGGGCGGGCACCGCGGAAACTTTATCGATGGACATCAGGAAAGTTTAGTTGGCTTAATGTCACTGATTCCACAGGCTGTGGACCATGTAAACATTCCTGTTATTGCTGCCGGAGGTATTATGGATGGAAGAGGATTAATGGCATCACTTTGTTTAGGAGCACAGGGTGTACAAATGGGGACAGCTTTCCTGACCTGTGTAGAAAGCGGCGCACACAAGGTACATAAAGAAGCTATTTTAAATGCGGCTGAAGACCAGATGACTTTTACCCGTGCTTTCTCTGGCAAATGGGCAAGAGGCATTAAAAACAAATTTATCCTGGATATGCAGGAGCACGAATTACTTGTACCCGATTTTCCCGTTCAAAATCAACTCACGCAAATGATTAGAAAAACGAGCAGTGCACAAAACAATCAAGACTTTATGTCCATTTGGTCTGGCCAGAGTCCGAGATTGGCTAAAAATCAAACCGTTAAAGCATTCATGAAAGAGATAATAGAAGAAGCGAACAAAATGGGTGTACATATATAACTCTCCTTCGCTTCTTGTTCAGCACAGCTGCTTCCGTCAGAGCATCATTAAAAAGCCGAAATACTTTTTGTATTTCGGCTTCTGTTTACCATGCCCAGCGAGAACAGCGGGCGTTTATTTACAAAAGCGTGACTTGCTCTCCATAGGTTGTGCTTAAAGCTCAAGAGACGGCTGCTCTTTTACTAGTTTAGAAGGATTGTTGATTTTATACGGCACCGGAACATCTACCATAAACTTTTCTTCAACGTCTTTTCCTTTTGGGAAACTCTTTTTGACAATCTTCCCGTCAAACTGAAGATTTTCTCCCGGCTGCAGTTCCAGCTTTTTAAGCGTCTTGCTGTGACTGCACCATGCAAAGCCAACATTCACGGGTTCTTCCTGCCCCTGTACAATCCGAACATTTTCCAGTACGACTACTTCATCATTTTCCTCGCTGAAATGGTTCCAGCTTAGGGCAAACTGCTTCACTGTGGCGGTAAAATGCACTTTCTCTGCCGGCAGTTCAAGAGCAGGCTGCTTCGTCTTTTTGGCTTTAGATGCTGCTGGCTGCGGATTGCCTCCTTCTGCACTTTTCGCTCTTTCTTTTTTGGCAGGAGGTGCAGCATCAGCAGGAGGTTCTCCTCCTTCTGCCACGCTCACTCTGCTTTCTTTCCCGAAATTAGAAGACTGCATATCCTTTAAATAGTCTGGATAAATACAACTTAAATGGCCGTCTTGAAATTCAATGACCAGAATGTTAACGGCGTTCTCGGTGCCATACTCCTCATAGCCTTTTATTGTCACGAGCCGCTTATACGTTTTACCTTTGTACCAAAATTCTTTTTTCGCTTCTTTTGCGGAAGAAAGCCCCCACTCTCTTACCTTTTTCGCATAGTCCTCTTCATTCTCAAACACCTTGTATTCCCCTTTTGGCGGAATATAGGATGTTAAATTTGAATCCTCAATATGGGGATATGTAATAGCCATACATGATACGTCCTCTCTGCTAGTTCTCTCAAAGATATTGTTTATTTTAACAGAAAGTCTACTCTTTTTATCGAGTTTCTTTATAGGATCATCAGCTCTACACTAATCTCGTTCCGTCTTCCGGTAACTATTTTCTCTTCTTTAATAAACCATTCCATAAACAAGACAGCTACATCTTTAAGTAACATAGCCCTTACACCTGCTAATCATTATTACTCTCTACGAATTGTTTTAAGGCGGACAGCTTTTCATCCCAATATTGCTCAAAAAAGGAAAGCCCTTCTTTTAATTCAATCATCGGTTCTGAGTGAAGCCTGTACCGGGTTTCCCGCCCGATCTTTTGACTGATCACAAGGTTGGCATCGGCAAGCACTTGCAGATACTTGTTCACAGCAGTACGGCTTATAGGGAAATGTTCTGTTATAGCAGCAATAGACATTTCCTTGTCAGCAAGTAATTGTAACAGATTGCGACGAGCAGGGTCCGCAATGGTTTGAAATACATCATGCTTAGGCGAAGATGGGTCCATGTTTAAGCCTTCATATATTTTGGAAGCTTTTCTTTGATAATGCTCTCCCATCCGCTCCTGGCCGACCATGTTGTTCGTGAGGCGGAAAGATTTTTACACATCATTGATATGTTTGAAGCCAGCTTAACGAAAGAAAATGAAAGAACAAATAACAATAATGGACAAGGATTCCGTAATATAGGAGGTCCCCGTCTTTATCCTAATACACACTCGTACTGCAAGTGCTGGCCGTAGTGCATGATGTATAACTATTTTGATCATCGAGTCACTCGTTTTGATAAATAAAACGTCAAAGCCTGTCACGTAAGACAAACAAAAAAGAGGGAGAATACCTCTCCCTCTTTGCTGCTTAAGCTGCTTTTTTAGTAAACGTCATTTTTGATACTTTCGTTTTCGCAAAAATAATGGTTAAGATGAGCGGTACCACAATCGCTACAGCCATCGCCACTGCAAACATGATCATGTGCTGGGGCTGGATCGACAGAATACCAGGCAGGCCGCCTACCCCGATGGAGTTTGCCATTACACCGCTTCCTACAGAGATAATCGCAGCAGTCAAAGATCCAATCATGGCTGCTAGGAATGGGAAGCCGTATTTAAGGTTAATACCGAAGATAGCCGGTTCTGTTACCCCTAGGTAGCAGGAAATAGCCGCTGGAATCGATACCTGCTTTTCTTCTTCATTTTTTCTATTAATATAAATCATAGCCAAAACAGCAGAACCCTGTGCAATATTAGACAAAGCAATCATCGGCCATAGGTTTGTGCCGCCAAGTTCACTCATAAGCTGAAGGTCAATTGCATTTGTCATGTGGTGCAATCCGGTAATGACGAGCGGTGCATAAGCAAACCCAAAGATAGCCGCAAACAACCAGCCAAATGATGAAGTTAAACCTGAATACACAACGTCAGAAACAAATGAGCCAATGCTCCATCCGATAGGACCCAGCACTGTGTGCGCAATTAAAACGGTTGGAAGTAAAGCGAAAAACGGTACGACAATCATCGAAATAGCATTTGGAACGATATCACGTAATTTACGCTCTAAGAACGCCAACACAAGACCGGCAAGAATCGCAGGAATCACTTGTGCCTGGTAACCGATCATTTCAATCTGCGCGAAGCCAAAATCCCATACAGGTATATCGCCGGCTTTGGCGCCTGCTACTCCATATGCGTTAAGAAGCTGAGGAGAAACAAGGGTAATACCGAGAACGATACCGAGAATTTGTGACGTTCCCATTTTCTTTGTAATCGCCCATGTGATCCCTACAGGCAGGAAGTGGAATACCGCTTCACCAATTAACCATAAAAACGCATGTACACCAGCCCAAAACTGAGAAACCTCTATCAGTGACTTTGTTCCGTCTTCGAGCATTTTTATGTCACCGATTACATTTCTGAAACCTAAAATCAAACCGCCGACTACAAGTGCCGGAATCAGCGGCGTAAAGATGTCGGCAAGGTGAGCGATCATTCGCTGAAGAAAATTCATATTTTGCTTCGCAGCCACTTTTGCTTCTTCTTTGGAAGCGCTGTCTATATCGGCATATTTAACAAACTCATTAAAGAAGGAAGAAACCTCGTTTCCAATGATAACCTGGAACTGGCCCGCTTGTGTAAAGGTGCCCTTTACAAGCTTAATCGCCTCTATTTCTTTCACATTTGCTTGTTTTGGATCTTTTAGAACGAAACGCATTCTCGTTGCGCAATGTGTAACAGCAGCGACGTTCTCTTTTCCTCCAATGCGTTCCAGCAGTTGTTTCGCTGGATCTGTATACTTACTCATTCCCTTATCCCCCTGATGAATTGGAGTAACTCCAATCCCTTCTTAATTGTATAATAATCAAACCTTTGTATATAGAAGATGTTGACGCTTTCAAACTAACCCTTCCCCTGTATATACAAGCATCTGTTTACGCTTTCATTTTATCTTGTATATACAGGGTTGTCAACAAGGATTTTTAAAATTATTTTCAAAAAAATGAAAGCTTATAAATACGGGGCTGCCTGTATTTACATTGGCCACATCGCTTAACTGGCGCGAATAGAAAAATACCTCCAAGTTGGTTTTTCAGGTAATTACATACCTGCTTTTCAACTTAAAGGTACCTTTATTTGGCTCGCTCTGTGCCGTAAATTAGTGTCTAATCATCATCAGTGAAGCTTAATGTATAGACGATCTGTTTAGTGAAATTTAAGTTCCTATGTGTTAAACGGTGAAATTCACATTTTATAAAAAGAAACAGAGGACCGTTTTAAACTCCTCTGTTTTATTCAATAAAACACCTGTAGTTTGTATTTTTTAACTCTCGCTCAATCACTCGGCTATTTGTTAAGAATGTCAGTCCTTTAGCTGCTTCCGCAACAGCTTCAAATTTCCTCTATAACTGATTTTTAGTTAATAGCTATTCTTCAATAAGATCTTCAACGTTTGCTGGTCATGACGACCTTATATACCGGCTTGTTAAAAATAGTTAACCCAACTAAGTAGATAAATAACAGCATTGCATCATTCTTATTTTAATGGGATAAATTGATTGTTGGTTGACTTCTAGATTTGTGTTTAAATGGAAAAGTCTTATTCAGTCAATCAGGAATTTTAGGAGGAAACATGAAGAAAATTATTGCCGCAACACTGCTTACCGTCTCTCTAATGCCATCTCTTGCCTCAGCAGCCACCACGTATACGGTTCAATCTGGAGATACAATGTGGAAGATTGCCAGTAAATATAAGGTTGGAACCTCAGAAATTATTACAGCAAATCCATCGGTAAAGAACCCAAACATGATTTATCCGGGCCAAACGTTAACCATTCCGACGGTTTCCACAAACGTAACAAATTCGGAAGCAGAAGTCATCCGTTTAGTGAATATTGAACGTCAAAACGCAGGCCTTAAGCCGCTAACACAAAACTGGGAGCTTTCTCGTGTCGCTCGAATCAAATCTCAAGACATGATGAAAAATAATTATTTCGCCCATAATTCACCTACATATGGTACTCCATTTAACATGATGAAAAATTTCGGTATTACATATAAATCGGCAGGAGAAAATATCGCCAAGGGGCAGACCACACCTGCAGCAGTCATGAAAGCTTGGATGAATTCGCCTGGTCATAGAGCAAATATCTTAAACAGTAACTTCACTCAAATTGGTGTAGGCTACGAGCCAAGCGGAAATTACTGGACACAGCAATTTATCCAGAAATAAGAAAAAAGGGCAAGCTAATTAGCTTGCCCTTTTTTGTCTTTGTACTGAAAAATACTTGTTCTGTCGGTATGTATCAATTGATATTTTGCGCATAGTTGAAAAAGAAGGTAAAAAAGAGTCGTTGAACAAAGCCGCTCTCTTCTCTACTAAGACGTTTCGGAGAAAGGTCTTCTATACCTTTCTTTAAATCTTTATCCTAAAGACCAGTATACTAGAACAATAAATGGATGAACATACAAAAAAGCATTAATTTCTATTTTGCCCTAGGGCTCAATATTCTCCTTTTTTCCTTTGCTGCTTTTCAATTGGTATAATAAAAACAAAAACTAAGGAGTTTTATAAGTGAATCACTCAGCTTTGTACCTGGTAACGGATCCAGCAGTTAAACAAACGAATCCTGATCAAAATGTGTTTATGGAATTTGAGCGACTTTATTATGTAACGAATCCCATCAATCGCCATGTAAACTTAATTGGAGAAAAAGCCCTTAGAGAACCTTCTGATGAGCTGAATTTCATTTTCGGTGTTCCAACTGTGAAGGATGTTGCAAAATTGGTAAAGCATGATCGTGCGTTTCGTCAGGCTGTAATGGAAATGTATGATGAAATAGACAGCGAAGATGAGATAAAAATGGATATGATTTTTCGCTTGGTTTCTCTTGATGAGCTGCTAGGATTCTTGGACGGTGCTTCTAAATTGTTTTCCTATATAGGTGATGTATCCGAGCGGTTCATAACCCCCTATCCTAAGCAGATTCTTATACAAGAAGGCCCTTATAAGTGGGATGATGAGGGTTGCTGTTATAAAGAAGTCTTGCCCAGCACAACAATAGACTGAGCTCTTCTGCTTGGTTTTACAATGACAATAAAAAAGAGCTCCCTGTTCATTAAAATACAGACATAATGGATGTAACCATTACAAATAAGTTAACAAATAAGTTAACATATAAAGCTATCATTACCAGGCGGAAAATCTCTTTCCGCTCTTTGTGATAGTCACATCCAATAGATGCTCCTACATGAAAAGCAATTCCCCTTCTTCCTGCAACTGCTTTGTCTCTCCTATTTTCTCGGGCATTTAAAAGGCCTTATTTTCCCTTTCCTGCTGTTGAAGCTTCTTTATGCTGCCAGTCCAGAAACGATAAACGAAAAATACAACCACCAGATTAAAAAGGGCTGTAATCATACCAGGTGGTTTGCGGAAATCGCCTATCCCCCGGATCAATTCAATCGCTCAACTTAGTGTACATGCAAATCATTAGATCAAGCTAATTGCTTCTTCTTCTCATGATTCAGTATACTTGCAAAGGAATATAAAACGCTGAATCAATGAAAGAAAGGTTTGTGAACATGCAAAAAAACTCATTTAAAAAACGGATGGAACTGGCGATTATGCTTAGTATGCTGGGTGCTCTGGGCCCGCTGAACATTGATATGTACTTGCCTGCATTCCCTGATATTGCAGGAGACTTAGAGGCACACGCTTCTCTTGTTCAAATGAGCCTTACGGCGTGCTTAGTCGGACTGGCTGTCGGCCAACTTATCATCGGGCCAATCAGTGATGCCCAAGGCCGCAGAAAGCCGCTTCTTATCTCAGTTACACTATTTGTAATAGCCACGTTATTATGTGCCCTCGCTCCATCCATTGAAATTTTAATTGCTGGCCGCTTACTGCAAGGACTTACCGCTTCCGCTGGAATTGTCATATCGCGGGCAATCGTCCGTGACATTTTCAGTGGAAAGGAATTAACAAAGTTTTTTTCGCTTCTGATGGTTATCAATGCGGTTGCACCCTTAGCGGCACCAATCGCGGGTGGCGGGATTCTATGGTTCTCTTTTGCAACCTGGAAAACGATATTTCTTTTTTTGGCACTTGTAGGGATATTTATCGTGATCCTGCTTTACTTCCGACTGCAGGAAACTCTTTCTATTGAAAATAGAATGCCAAGCTCTCTCAGCCATTCCGTTCGTACAATGGGTGACTTATTCAAAGATCGTTCATTTATCGGCTATGCCCTTGCACTAGGTTTTGTACATGGGGGCAGTTTTGCTTATGTATCCGGCACGCCATTTGTGTATCAGGATATTTACGGTGTATCCCCGCAAATGTTTAGCGTACTGTTTGGTATTAACGGGATTGCGATCATTTCAGGAAGCTTTATGGTTGGACGTTTAGCAGGAATAATAGAGGAGAAACGATTATTACAGGGCGGCGTCATTCTCTCCACTTTAGCAGCTTTATTTTTATTCATTATGACCATCATAGAAGGGCCGCTTGCCCTTATCGTTATTCCGATTTATGTGTATATGACAGGTATGGGAATCGTACTTACCAGTTCTTTCACAGTCGCCATTGCCAAGCAGGGGCATCGGGCGGGAAGCGCAAGTGCTTTGCTTGGAATGCTGCCTCTTCTAATCGGTTCTATTATGTCCCCGCTTGCCGGAATAATAGAAGGATCGGCCATACCAATGGGAACAGTCATCTTCATTACATCGCTTATTGGAACTATAGTCTTATTTGCTTTAGGAGAAAAAACTCCCTCTCGCAGAGAAGAAAAAGATATATAAACCATGTTTTTCTTCTTTAACAGCTTATGAATGATCAAAAAATGCTTTTATTTAACGAACTGGTTTCAAGGCTCTCAGCATGAATAACAAGCAGTATAAGAAAGTATTATTCTGCGAATCATGTAAATAAGGATCTGGACCTCAAGGAAATAAGGGCATTATTATGTACAGGGGTGCCGGTACAGCAAAAGAAATAACTGTTTATGATATTTCTTTTATAAAAGCCAACAGTTAATGTAAATGTAAAAAAACCGCCAGATAAAATCTAGCGGTTTTTTCTGCATTCGTTTACTTTCCGATAAACATTTGTGTCCAGTGTCCATCTACATAACCCACACCAATATGAGTGAAGTCAGCACTTAAAATATTTTTACGGTGTCCATCGCTGTTCATCCACGCCTTCATTACTTCTTCAGGTGTTTTTTGACCTTTTGCGATGTTTTCACCAGCCGTTTTATACGTAATACCGAATTGCTTCATCATATCAAACGGTGAACCATACGTAGGTGACTGGTGAGAGAAATATCCTTTATTTTTCATGTCTGCTGATTTTGCACGAGCAACTTCGCTTAGTTTTGTATCTAGTTGAAGAGCTTTCAAGCCAGCTTTTGCACGCTCTTGATTTACAAGTTCAAATACTTCCTTCTCAAACTCGTTAACAGAACCAGTAGTTGCTGCTGGTGTTTGAGCTGGTGCCGGAGCTGGAGCATTTGTTGTCGGCGCTTTTGCTGGCTCTTGAGTAGTCGTCGTTGGTGCCTTTACTGGCTCTTGAGTAGTAGTTGTTGGTGCCTTTACTGTTGTTGTTCCTGGTGTTGTCTGTGCCGGTTGTTTAACAAACGAAACAGTTTGTTTGCCATCAATATATTTAATGATTACCTTATATTGAATGGTTTGAACAGTCGGTGTAGCTGCATGTGCTTGTCCTGCTGAAAGTAGTCCCAATGAAAGAGCACCAGCTGTAGCGATCATACGTAATTTCTTTTTCAAGTTAATTCCCTCCTGCAATTCCTAGTTGTTTGTCGTGACCCTGTTGCCCGGTCTCTGCCACTAATAATGCAAGAAAAGAGATTGTTCCGCAATAGGTTTTAAACCTCCAATTTTAACTAGAATTCCACAAAAATTCTTTCCATTTTTAAACAAGTCTTCAAACTTAAGCGTAGCTTGGTGCTACAGTCATATCAATTTTAAGGTGAAAAATTATTTTTCATTGCTTGTAATAGAATTGTTATATTTTTTACACAAATGTTTAACCGAAAAACATGATAAAAAGGCGTATCGTGTTTTAAATACCTCATTTAAATCTGCAGAAAAAGTATTTTAAACAGAAAAAATCGAGCCTTTGATGTCTCTGAAGACACGCCAAAGGCTTGATCTCGTTTCCAGCCCGCTCCTGAAGGAATGTGCTTTGCTGCTCAGAAAGTCTGTAAGCAGTAATCATTTATAAACAATTAAAATTATTTACACTGAGCCGCTACCATATCCTCTTTTCACCGCGCCCTTAACTCAACCGTATTGCTTCTTCAGTGCCTCTAAATCCTTACTATAGCATTCTAAGCAGGTCCACGCTTTTCTGCTTTTGAGGCTGATAATATGTTTTCCATTAATATTCATCACATCCGGCTTATAAAACACCACATTCTTTTCTTTATTGCAGTAATCACAAGATTTTAAGGTGATATCAGGCCCCTGTGCTTGATATACGTGTTCAACAAGTCTTATCGGCTCATAGTCAGGTCTGGCGTCCATTACTTTCAGGTTGTTAAGAAATTCATTACCATCATTTCTGCCCGTGCTTTTCATCCAATCATCCTTTCAATTTTTACGCTTATATTAACTTTCATTATTGTCGTATCTATAGAAAAGTATTCAGTAAAAAATATAAACTTGAACTCACTATCCCTTTTTGACTTTCGTGCCTATTATTTTGTTGTTCACATAACGTATTAAGAAAAACTGACTAAACTGTATTTCCCATACAGAGAATCCTATTTAGTAAGACTTCTGTTTTTCTGCATGCCACCCTATTTTTAAAAATAGATATAATAACGCGAAAATCCGCCCAAAAAAGGCTTTTATACACACACATACGTGAATATAAAAGCCTCATAATAATGCTAGAGTTTTTATGACGCTGTACTTTTTGGGCTTTCTTCTACAAAAACTGTGTAAACAGCTTCCCTTTTTATAGGAATACATATATGAATAAGAGACCCAAACACTTGCCATCTTGTTTGCAGGTGTTTGGGTCTCTTATCTCTGAACATGTATCTCTCTTTTTTGGAATTTTGTTAAAAAGAATATTCTTTGTTTAATGCTATAAAGCCTGTGTCTAAACTTATATCTGAGTCTGTAGATGCATCTACACCTGTATCCTAATCTACATTTGAACATAAGTTTGAGGCTATAGGTAAACCTAACCTAAAACTTGAATGCCAGGAAGAAGGTACAAAGAAAATATAAACTCTGTTTTCCCCAAAAACAAAGTATAGGTAAACTTGATGATGACAAAGCTGTATGCCCAACCATAAAAAAACCGCCTTAAGGCGGTTTTAGCTGATTTAACAATACACTTTTCAACATCCTATTGTTTCTTTATAAATTTGTCCTTTTCCTTTACACTACGCGTCCAGATATAGCGAGGTTAATATATCTTTCAATACCGTTTTTACCTGGATTCCTGGGTGGACTGCCTGTACGGCTGCTTCCTGCAGTAAAGATATACTTTCTTTCCTTTCCTGTACGCATTTACTACGAGACCGATTGATTTCTTTGCAGCTTTATCCTGCTGATCTGCATTATCCGCTTTTTTGTTTCTACATATATAGGATTAACTAAAGGATGGCTGTTTTTCACTCAAGCCAAGCACCTGTGCTGTCGAAGTGTGAATTTCATGCAGCAGCTCCGGGTTTTCCATTAGCGACACGCCATAAGAAGGAATCATATCTTTAATTTTCGGTTCCCATTCTTTCATCTGTTCAGGGAAGCATTTTGTGATTACTTCAAGCATAACGTGAACGGCTGTAGAAGCACCCGGAGAAGCGCCAAGCAATGCAGCGATCGACCCATCAGCTGCACTCACGACTTCCGTACCAAATTGCAGTGTTCCTTTGCCACCGGCCTCCGTATCTTTGATCACCTGTACCCGCTGTCCCGCTACGACTAAATCCCAATCCTCGCTTTTGGCATTCGGGATAAACTCACGCAGCTCTTCCATCCGTTTTTCTTTTGACAGCATCACTTGTTGGACTAGGTAGTTTGTTAATGACATATTTTTAGCCCCCGCCGACAGCATGGTTAAGAGATTATCCGGTTTTACGGAAGTGACTAAATCAAGCATTGAACCAGTTTTTAAAAACTTCGGTGAAAAGCCGGCAAACGGCCCGAACAGCAGTGATTTTTGATTGTCGATAAATCGTGTGTCAAGATGCGGCACAGACATTGGAGGAGCACCAACTTTCGCTTTGCCGTATACCTTTGCATGATGCTGCGCTACAACGTCCGGATTATTGCACACCATAAAGATTCCACTTACCGGGAACCCCCCAATATGTTTCCCTTCCGGAATACCGGATTTCTGCAGTAAATGTATGCTTCCTCCCCCGCCTCCGATAAAGACGAATTTCGCCGTATGGGATTCAACCGTACCGCTGTCAAGGTTCCGCACTTTCAATTCCCACGAGCCGTCGCTCGTACGTTTAAGATCATTCACACTATGGTTGTAGTGTAAATCAACGTTTTTGCTTTTCAAGTGATCAAACAGCAGGCGTGTTAAAGCGCCAAAGTTGACATCTGTACCAGAGTCAATTTTAGTTGCCGCTATCGGTTCATCCGCTGCGCGGTTCTGCATAATAAGCGGAATCCATTCCATCAGTTTTTTAGGATCCTCGGAAAACTCCATCCCCTGGAACAGCGGGTTATTTGATAGCTCTTTAAAACGCTTTTTTAGAAACGTTACATTTTCTTCTCCCTGCACTAAGCTCATGTGGGGCAATGGCATAATAAAGTCCTCTGGATTATGTAACAGCCCGCTCTTTACAAGGTAAGACCAAAACTGCATGGACACTTGAAATTGTTCATTAATGTTGATGGCTTTGCTGATGTCTACAGAGCCGTCCGGTTTTTCGACCGTGTAGTTCAGCTCACACAGTGCCGCGTGCCCCGTTCCCGCATTGTTCCATTCGTTAGAACTTTCCTCTCCTGCTTTTGAAAGCTTCTCAAATACTTTGATGTTCCAGTCCGGTACTAATTCTTTCAGAATTGTTCCCAAAGTTGCACTCATGATTCCAGCACCAATTAAGATAACGTCTGTTTTTTTCTGTCTGCTGCTCATTATACCCTTCCTTATCCCCTAAGATTTGTAGAAATGATGCAGGCGCTCCTGCTTAGACGCCACAGCAAGCCAGAGCACAGCCTAGTCATCCTTCTTTTCCAGATCCATTACAAGCAAAAATAGAATATCACTATTCAATCATCACCCTAATTAGTATAACTCTATTAAATGATAAATATAAAATAGTATAACACTATTGTTTGTAGATTAAAATATTTATTTACTATTATTATCCTAGTTATAAGCTATTTAAAAGCTGATAAGAAGTGAGAGGTCCATCCACAATACCTTAAAAACGCAAAAAACAAATCCTTAAGCTACATTCCTCAAGGAGTTAAGGATTTGCTTTGTCATTACCAGTGAACGGCTGCCCTCTAGTTTTCTCCGTTACTTATGATATAGTTCACCTCCATTGTCTGTTGGTCAATCCGTGGAACATTTACACCTGAACTCAAAAAAATGGTTCAGCTGTACCAGCACGGGAAATTTAAAAAAGCGTAAAGATCCCCTTTACGCCTTTTTATATACTTCCTTTCAGTTCCTGTCCTTTTTCCATTAATGTTCTTAATGCTGCAAGACAACCGGAATCCATATTCTCTATCCAATTTAAATAAAGAACGATCAGCTGCTTTTAAACAGTTTGTTTTTTAGGAATCATTTCTAGCTCGAACTGTTGCTTTTCATCATTCGTTAATACCGGCTTAGTTCCACTAAGAGCAAGCTCCATTCGTTCAATCATAAGAGTTAGCCATCCAACTTCACTTTTTATCGCCACTTCAGATGCATCCCAGTTAATTAATCTTTGGGATCGGCGCGCTCTTTTTTCAGCATTTTCCCAATCTGACAGGAGCCCAGCATTGTCTTCTTCCTGGTCCAGTCTGTTTTTTAACAAATAAATATAATGAGCAACAGACTTTATTTCTCTGTGCCTTCTTTCATATGAGCCATGGATATCTAAAACTTTTTTCAATTCATTTGCATGATGAGCCGCTGCTTTGACATAATGCATATTTACTTGCAACATGTTTAGCCCCCTTGATTGTTCTAGATTTAAGTTTTTATTTTGATGCACGATAAACTGCTTATGTAGTCAAATAGGTCACTTTTTATTCAATAAAGCACAAAATGAAAGCGCTTTAATAAATCATAATCCCTCTCGCTTATTTCTTCAATACTTGAAGTGGGTTTTAAGTAAAATTTTTATAGTCATGTGCTAGCTTTTTGTTTTTCCTAGTCCGTTATAAGATTGATTCAGCGAAAAGAATTTGTTTAACGCTTTCAAAATTAATCCATTAAATCAGACTACCGATTATGGAAAATTCTGTTATACACACTGTTCTCTTTCAACAAAAAATTCCCTACAAAAAAGACCATCTCTAAAGAGATAATCTTTTCCGTTAACCCCCCTCTCCAATGAGAGTTTTAAAAGGTATGAAAGGAATTCAGCAATATCACTTTATTTTCCCAAAAAGCCCTCTTCTTTTTTGTTCTGGCTGGTCAGATAAGGCTTTAAACAGCAGACTGCTTGTTCTTCGGACTTCGTATATGACTACATTAATATGATCCATATTACGCTTAAGTTCTTTTTTTAATTCTGCATTCTCTTTTTTGATAGCAGTAAATTCTTCCATTATAGCAGTCAATATTTCATTCGACGCGGCGTTGTTTTGCACTTCAATTTCAGCCGTTTCGTTTGGAAGCACAATAGGTGCAGCGCCCAGCATACCCGCTATATCGTTAATGGGTAATTTAGATGAGGCTCTCAATTCTTTCATTTGTGTTAAAATTGCAACATCCTGCTCAACAAACACACGAGATCTCTTTGGTTTCGCGATTACGTATCCATGTTTCTCAAGTGCGATACTATAATTTCGCACAGTACTCTGGGAGATACCTAATATCGCAGCCACTTCAGTTGTCGTATAGGCTTTCACGATTTCTTTATCCATAACACGAACTCCCTGAAAATTTTTATTATTAACTCTCGAAATAAACTGTATAATTGCGGTAATTAAATGACCGGAAAAACAAAAAGAGCCCCAGCATGTTACAGGATGGGGCTAACCATCCGTAACCGTCTATCACGCCTCAACCGTGACAAACACCTGCTCAAGCCCTTTATACAAACTATTTTATGCGGATAATTTTATCGTATTTTAGTAGCTTTTTCAAGAAGTTTAATTCTTCCTTTATGTCTAAAAGCGCTGCCTGCCCTGTGGGCATTTGTACAAACGAGCAAAGTTCCAATAACAGCAAGCTTTTTAAAAAGATACAAAGGACGCTAGCTTTCTGATTCCTAACGGGGTTGAACTAGCAACCTCTCCCCCTATCTAGGCGGATAATTACGAAAACGGCCGACCATCTGCGGGGGTGTAAATAGCCTGTAGAACCTGACAGCTTTTTTAGAAAAAGCTTCGTAACCCATTTAAGAACTGGTTTTCTTCATAAGGCTTTCCCATTCATTTCTTGCATGGTTCCATGTGCCATTCGGAAGGCGGTCTCTGTATAAATATTGCTCATAATGGGCGGTAAGACCGCTCATTGTGCTGCTGGAAAAATGAGTGTCGATTTCCTTCGCATAGCCGCTCAGCGTCTGGCCTTTTTTTCTCTTCAGTCCAGAGCGGTCCAGCTGGGCAAGAAGAACAAGATATGCTTGTGGGAAATATTGATCCTCTTTCTTTTGTTTAAACATGAAAATGTAATAGAAAGGCAGCCATTTTCTCCGGTACCGGTAGCATAGTGCAGCAAGAATAAGCGCCGCTCCAGCCAGAAAAGCAGTGGTTTTCCAATTCGTTTTCAGAAATGATTCTATAGTTGCCTCCGACGCTTCTCCAGAATCTTCACCAAGATCCTCTTCTGCCTGTGTCGGTTCTTCCACTGCAGGCTGTTCTGGCGTTTCGGCCGGTGTTTCAGTCGATGTTTCTTCGTTTACAGGTGTTTGAGGTATTTCCTCTAATTCTGGAACCGCTGCATTCGTAAACCCCTGTGTCGGTTCAAAAGGCACCCAGCCGATACCCGGAAAGAACACTTCAACCCATGAATGCGCATTTTCACCTGTTACCTGATACAGCTGATTTCCGGATTCTGTCGTTTCCAGGTAAGTTCCTTCTGTGTAGCCCTTTACCCAGCGGGCAGGGATGTCAATCGTTCTTAGCATAACAGCCATCGAGGTTGAGAAATTGTCACAGTAGCCGCGTCTCGTGTCAAATAAAAACTGGGCCACGTAATCTTCACCTTGTGACGGAACAGGCACATCCACCTGCTCATACGTAAAGCCGCTGGAGCTGAAATAGGCTTCAATCGCTTTTGCTTTCTCAAACCATGTTTCATGCTCTTCTGTGATACCCAGCGCCAATTCTCTTATCTGTGGCGGTATATTTTCGGGAAGCTGTGTGTACCTGTCGGCAATGGCTTGAAAAGAAGAGTCGGCTTCCTCTAACGAACTGTTTTGAAGTTCTTCTGCCCGGAAAGAAGCATGTTTATACTGAACGGAATATGATGCAGGCGCTTCTTGTTCATCCCCGTTGATTGCTGTGATTTTACCGTTCCCCTCATTCAGCTCGTATCGGTAGGAGGACGCTGCTTCAATTCTCTCCAGGCCGTGCGGATATGGGATATAGCCATAATCTTCTTCGTTATAGACAATGCTTGTCCTTTCCTCTGAAGGGACTTCCTCTGTAAAAGAGAAAAGGGAAGGCGGTACCCTTCGCCTGAAAGTGAGCGGCTGCTCGTCTGGATTGGAGGAAATCCACCCTTTGCCGGTGTATTCATCTCTCGTATCGACCTTCCAATAATGCTCTTCTTCTACTTCGGCTGTAAAGACCACTTCACTACTAGGCAGAAACGGACCGCCAAGCTCAGAATCATCGGAACGAAATCCACCTCCCCCTGTTTCGTCTGTCGACGTATTGCCTGAACCGCCCAGTGACTTCACGAAGGGAACGGGATTAGGCCAGACAGGGTCTGCTTTAGGAGCAGCAAAGGCAATAGCTGCACTCCCGACAACGAAGACGGCCACCGAAACCATCCATTTCAGCTTCATCATCCTTTGTCTGGAAATCGTTTCAGAGTCTGTCAGCCGCCGGAAAGCCAATATTCCCATCAGGACAAAACCAACCAAAACGGACCGGATGATCGCTGTTTGTGCCGAATAGGGAGAAAACGTATCTAAAACCGTAATAAACACAATTGTAGCGAAAAAAAAGAACAGAATATTACTTCGAATTATCAGCCAATAATGAATTAAATACACAGTAATCAACAAAAGAGAAAAAAACAGCAGCGTCCGGATTGGATCGGACAGCTCCGTCCACCGGCCTTTTAATATCAATCCGGTATTCTGAATCACATCGTCAAAAAACAAATTCATCATCACGCCGAAGCTGCCATAATGAATAAATTGAATACAAAACAGTATATAGACCATTTTTAAAACAGCAGAGACTAGGCGGGGCACTCCTAAAAAAGCCAGTAGCAGTGATCCCGCAATAAAGCCAACAAAAAAGCCGATCGGGTTTGTACCGGTTAACTGTTCGACCGGACGCAGCCACTCCCATAGAAGCAGAAAGCTGAGAACATGCAAAAGAAAAGAATCAATCGTCCACTTTGTACGCTGTTGATTCATGCCCTGCTCACCTCCGAAAAGGCCTTCGCAAATTGACCTTTATGTACCATACACACTTTAATCCCGCGTTCCTGCTGAACCAGCCTGTGTTCCGAAGCAATCTGGCTGCCGGCAGCCAAAAAGACGATTACGAACTGGCCCTGACTTGCATAATAGCGGGCTCGTTCGATCACTTTCTCAGTCAGCTGCGCAGTCACAAGCAAAAGAGTACGGCTCTGCTGGATAAACGCTGTTTCATTTTCCAGGACTTTTGCAAAAGAAACAATAACTGCCTCTTTAATGGTCGCCAGGTGGTAAAAAAGCTGCTGCTCCTGTCCCTCGCCGCCGCGAATCGCAAAACTGCGGCCGTTATCGCTTGCTGTCAGCAGCCCGACTTGTGCACCTGACCGGATGATGCCCTTAATAGCAGAAGCCGTAAACGAAACAACTGTTTCAAACTGCGCTGAAGGCGTGCAATCCATCACAATCATGACATCGTGAGACCGGTACTGTTCGAACTCCTTCGTCATTAAGCTGTTACGTTTCGCCGTGGCTTTCCAGTTGATCAAGGATAATCGGTCACCCGGCTGATAGCTGCGGATGCCGACAGACATAGAAGTGTCCTGGTTTTGATACACCCTTGCTGTCATCGCAGAGCCTTGACCAGCCGAACCAGAAATCGGGCGGTATTGAAGCTCTTCGAAAGAAGGATACACTACTATTTTATTTTCGGTTGGAATCTGTTTTTCTTTTCCAATAAGGCCGAATAAATCGCCTGTTTTTACACGAATTCCCGTGAAGTGGTGTTCTCCTCTCGGCATCCGGCTGATCTCATAGCCCAACGCCAGCTTTTTTTTAAACCCAGGAACTATGACCTTCTTTATCTGCTGTCCAGAGAGTAAGGAGGAGCTGCTGATCATTTCTTCTGCAATGATATAAAAAAGTGGGAATCGGTTTTTCCTTGAAAGTGTGATTTGAACGCGGACCTGCTCTTGGAAAAGAAACTCTTGTTTAGAAAATGTTCTTTCACCTTTAAAGGAAAAAGGATAGAAAAATAACATGAACGCATAAAAAACGATGGGAAGAAAGCTGTAAAATAAGAACCAGCTGACAAATCCTCCTTGAAACATTGCATACGAAAAAGCAAGAACAGTCAGCCCCATTAAAATTAGGAATCGGCGGAATTCTTTTGTTTTCGAGAATGCCCTGCTCATTCGGCCACGTGCCTTTGAACCGGCACTGAAACCAGGCTCAACAATTGCTCAATTACATTTTCGACATCTACCCCTTCAAAACGGGATTCTGGTTTTAAAATAATCCGGTGGGTAAAAACAAACGGAGCGAGATACTGTATATCGTCAGGAAGCACATAGTCTCTGTTATGCATAAAAGCCAGCGCTTGTGAGGCTTTCATGAGAGCAATGGAACCGCGGGGGCTGACGCCTAGGAAAACACTTTTGTGAGAACGGGTGGCCGCAGAAAGTTCAGCAATATACCTTCTGACGGATTCATCTACATAAACACCTTTAATATCGAGCTGCAGCTGCCGGAGTTCCGGAAGGCTGACAACCGGCTGAAGATCTTCAATAGGCGGCACATTTTGAGCTCTCTTTAAAACGTCTATTTCTTCCTCTAAAGTAGGATAGCCCATTTTCATTTTTAATAAAAATCGGTCAAGCTGGGCTTCCGGCAGAGGATAAGTGCCTTCATATTCGACCGGATTTTGTGTAGCCATGACAAAAAACGGCTTTTCAAGCACGTGCGTTGTACCATCCACTGTAATGCTGTTTTCCTCCATGCTTTCGAGAAGCGCAGACTGGGTTTTAGGCGACGTCCGGTTAATTTCATCGGCGAGGATAATATTCCCCATAATCGGACCCGGGTAAAATTGAAAGTCCATATCGCGCGGGTTATAAATCGATACACCCATAATATCGGATGGAAGTAAATCCGGTGTAAACTGGATTCTTCGCAGCTCTGCGCTAATGGACTTTGCCATTGCCCTGACCATCGTGGTTTTTCCGACACCGGGCACATCCTCAAGCAGCACATGGCCTTCGGCGAGAAGCGCCACCAGTGTTAGTTTTGCCACCTCCTGTTTGCCCGCTATCACTTGTTCAATATTTTGAAGAATTTTATCAATCTCAGGATGTAGCTGGTTCATCCGTTCCGTCCCTCCTGGCTTTATGACACAATCAACCCATCTGATAAAAATAGATTGATAAATGATCAGAAATTTCGAGTTATTTCATCCGAATATAAGTGTAACGTATGTGCCTTGTACGGTGTCAAATTTTAACTATCGAATTAAGAAGAAAAACAAGTTCCTATGTTACAGGCTGTGATAAGTAAATCATCGGGGAAAACAGGAGCTGCAGATTTGTTGAAGAGGTTCACTGGGATGGTAGAGAATATTCCTGCTGACACTGATAGTCAAGTGACATTGCAGATGCAGTAGCTCAGCCATTAGTATCCCTGAAAATGTTGTGGCAGGTAAAATCATAACTCGGCCTATGAAACAAATAACTAATTACGTAATCGGCAGTAAATGATACAAACAAAAACCACCTATATTTTATAATAGTGTCTATAAAATATAGGTGGTTTTCTGTTAATTAGTAATGGAACTCCCTACCTTATCGTTTTTATGGATATCTTCCGTTCCTGCATCCAATGCAGTCTTATAATACATACATTTATGTTCAATGACTTCCATTGTTTTTCTTAGTTCTTCCATCTGTGCTTCTACACTAGCTTTTCGTTCCATAAACATGTCATATCTTTGCTGCAAGGTGGAATCCCCTTCAGAACACCAATCAATGAAACTTTTAATTTCCTTAATAGGCATCCCGGTGGCTTTTAAACATTCAATTATTTTTAAAGCGCCGATATCTGATTCTTTAAACAATCGTGTTCCGCTCGGTGTCCGTTCTACAAAAGGCATAAGTCCTTCCTTGTCGTAGTAACGCAAGGTATACACCGTAAGATTCAATTTTTTTGCAGCCTCGCTGATAGAATATGTTCTCATCATTGTCTCCTCTTTTCAAATATCTAAAGTTCGAGTTAACTCCATGTTTTTCAGAAATTTTACCACGGTATTTGCTGAGTGTCAAAATCACTTATAGGGAAAGTAGAAATGGACTCTGCTTAACGGGGATATGCTTACTAAAAAAGAAGGCAGCTAGCTATAGGGCTATACTGATAGTATGATATGAAATCTGTATGGGCGGGAATCTTTTAAAAAATATAAGCTATCCACTTGACCTAGAGTTAACTATAGGGATTAACATTGTTTTGCAAGAGAAAAAAGCAGAGATGGAAATGAATGAAAATATTTTTAACCTGATTTATTCATTTATACCTGGTACAGGCGCATTCTCTTGAAAAATATACATTATAGGAGGATTTTTTATGGTAACTGCTAAAGCACGAGCTGTTGACGGTCCAGACAAACCGTTTCGAGCAGCCGAAATTAAACGACGTGATTTGGATTTGCATGATGTTTTGATTGAAATTAAGTATGCAGGCATATGCCACTCTGATATCCATACTGCTCATGGCGAATGGGGTCCCGTGAACTATCCTCTCGTACCTGGACACGAGATTGCGGGAATTGTCACAGATATAGGAGCCGAGGTCACAAAGTACAAGGTCGGTGACCGGGTAGGAGTCGGGTGTATGGTTGACTCCTGCGGCGAATGTGAGAACTGCCGTAAAGGAGAAGAACAATACTGTCTTAAAGGAAATGTTCCTACCTACGCTGGTGTTGACAAATACGGCGAGCCTACTCAAGGCGGTTATTCTACCCACATTGTCGTAACGGAGGATTTCGTAGTCAGAATTCCTGATAGCATTGAGCTTGACGTCGCAGCACCATTACTTTGTGCAGGCATTACAACATATTCGCCACTAAACCATTGGGGAGCTGGCCCGGGCAAAAAAGTAGCGGTTGTTGGTATGGGCGGTCTTGGTCACATGGCCGTTAAGATTGCACATGCGATGGGTGCGGAAGTCACTGTTCTGTCACAAACCTTAAGTAAAAAAGAAGATGGATTACAATTTGGTGCTGAAAATTACTATGCCACAAGCGACCCAGAAACATTCGTAAAACTTGCCGGAACCTTTGACTTAATTATTAACACGGTAAGTGCAAAAATCGACATTAATGCTTACTTCTCACTGTTAACGCTGGATGGTACTCTAGTAAACGTTGGTGCGCCTGCAGAGCCATTGTCAGTAAATGTGTTCTCTCTCATCGGTCACCGTCGTTCATTTGCGGGTTCAATGATTGGAGGCATCCGTGAGACTCAGGAAATGTTGGAATTCTGCGGAAAACATAATATTGTTCCCAAGATTGAAATCATTTCGGCCGACCAAATTGACGAAGCCTATAAACGCGTATTAGCTTCAGATGTGAAGTATCGGTTTGTGATTGACATCAGCACAATGTGAGTTGCGTAAATAATAAGTTCTAATGTTAATTTCAAGAGTGTCCCACAATTTAAATACAAAAACACCGCCTGAATTGTATTCAGGCGGTGTTTATCTATATAAGAGGAGGTGTCTGTGCAGCACCCTGCCTTTTCCTTATAGGTTTTCCAAAAATCAAGCTCTTTCTCATGGAAGATGATTCCGAAAGAAAAAGAACAGCTTCCGCTGTTCTCCTGTTTTGCCTGGCGGCGTCCTGC